>NZ_JAURYQ010000004.1 GCF_030653815.1 Rhodoferax sp.
CCCACACCACGCTGTACGCCTTTCATGTGGCCGCAACGGATGCCGACGAGGTGGCCTTCATGGCCAGTGTCACGCAGGCCTTGTCCGGCTTGGGTGTGGGCGGCGAACGCGTCTGCGGCAAACGCCAGCAACTGACGCTGGCCAGTGGCGTGGTCCCCACGTTCAGCCTGATGCTGCACGGCTTGGCGCCCGAGCCCTCGCTGCACCTGCAGCGGCACGGCATCGGGCCACACCGGCTGCTCGGCTGCGGCATTTTCATACCGCACAAATCCGCTGCGGCGGTTTAACAATTCATCAACGCAACCAAGGAGAAATTCAATGGCTTACACCATCAATGGCACCGACTACGAGACCGATGAACAAGGTTTTTTATTGGAGCCACTGTATGAAGATGACGCGGTGCGCGTCATTGCCGAGGCGGAAGGCATCAACTTGACCGACGCGCACTGGGAGGTCATCAACTACCTGCGTGAACAATACCGCGAACATGGCCATACCCCCAATTTCCGCAACATGCTCAAAGGGTTTGCCGAGATTCGCCCCGAGGTGGACAGCAAGTACCTCTACGACCTGTTTCCCATCGGACCGGCCAAACAGGGCCCCAAGGTGGCGGCCTTGCCGCAGCCGCTGGGCAAGGGCGGCTACTGACATGACCCTGCGCTTGTCCAACTGGCGACCTTGGCAATTTCGAGGTGATGTATGGCCAAGCTGAGGATCAAGAGCCAGTGGTTTCGCGACAGCGGCACCAAAACGCCGCAGCAAAATGCCAGCGCCATGGCCTTCATCACCTGGCGCGTAGCGCAAAACACGCTCAAGCAAATGCGCACGGCGCGGTTCGATATCGAGATCGGGCCGCAGTATTTTGCGTTCACCCACGAGGTGCTGGTGTTTTTGACCCAGGTGATCGACCGCATGGCCCATGCCCGCATGGAGGATGACGAACGCGCCGAGTTCATGACCGCCCTGGTGCAGCGCGTGGCCCAAATCCTGCAGGACAACGAGGACGGACTCATGGGCGTGCCAGCCGCCGGGCAAGCCAGCCACTACGCGCAGTTCATCGACCTGTTCAACGAACTGTCAGAGCACTACGCCGACTTCGGTTTTGATGCCAAGGGGCCTGACTTTGCCTTCGTGCGTTACCTCGGGCACCGCATCGAGGCGCTGATGCCGCAAAAAGACCAGCGCTGGGTGGTAGACCAGATCATGGCCAGCGAAGTACCCGATGCGCTGGACATGATCCAGCGCGGCATGGACGGCGTTTTATCCACCGAGCCCCGGCCCTCGCGGGCCTCGCGCGCAGGCGTTTCGGGCGACTGAGGCAGAGCACACCATGCAAAACCCGTTCGACCTGGCGCAGCCCCTGGCCTATCAGCGCTGGCGCGACGCCAAATTGGCCCGCCAACCGCACCAGGCGAGTGACCTGATCGTCGATGTGGCCGACCCGCGTGCCTTGTCCGCGCCGGAACGCGAGGCGTTGTTGCAGTGCTGCGAGGTGGCCAACATGGCCATCTACCGCAGCCCGGTGGTTTCTGAGGACAAAGCCATTCCGATCCAGCTGGCACGCCAGCTCGGTCTGCACCAGCTCGATGGCAACTGGCTGGCCGACGAAGACGGCATTTCGCCGATTGCGGTGGCGGCACCCACGGGTGAACGGACTGCGTTCATCCCCTACACCAACCGCCCCATCAAGTGGCATACCGACGGCTATTACCATCCCGAGACCCGCCCCATCAAGGGCATGGTGCTGCATTGTGTGCGCCCGGCGCGCCGGGGTGGCGACACCGCGCTGATGAACCATGAGATGGCCTACATTGCGCTGCGGGAGGCCAACCCGGAATGGGTGCGCGCCCTGATGGCGATGGATGCCATGACCATTCCGGCGCGGCTGGACGACGACGGCATGGCCCGCCCGGAGCAAGCCGGCCCGGTGTTCATGGTCGACGCACTGAGCGGTCAATTGCACATGCGCTACACCGCACGCACGCGCAGCATTGTCTGGAAAGACGATGCCACCACGCGCGACGCGGTGGCGTTTCTGGCTGATTTTCTGGCCGGCGACAGCCGCCACTTTTTTCGTCTGCGGCTGGAGGCCGGCATGGGCCTGGTGTGCAACAACGTGCTGCATGACCGCGCCGGCTTTAACGACGACCCGCAGGCCCCGCGCTTGCTGTACCGGGCGCGTTATCTGGACCGGCTGGACCGACCCACCACAGGAGCCCTCACACCATGAGTCATCAGGTCAGTGTTTGGCGCGCCGCCCAGTTGCTGGGTGTGGCGCGCGGCGTGCTGCAGCAAAAAGTGCGCGACGGTAGCCTGGTGCTCAACGACGGCTGGGTTTCCACCGACGTCTTGCTGAAACTTTACCCCGACGCCCAGCTGGAAGAATCGGGCCTGCTGGAGCGGGTCTCGCAAATCCGCGATGAAGCCTTTGGCAAACGCTTGCGCGAGCGTCTGCTACCGAGCCAGGAGGTGCTGGCGCAGCGCCTGTTTGCGCAAAGCCAGGAACTCGCCGATGTGCGCAAACACCTGCAGCGCTACCATGAACTGGTGGTCGGCCTGCAGCAGGACATTCGCCAGCAACTGGACCAGCACCCTGGTGCCGCTGACTGGCTGGCACTGGAACAACAGATCACGCAGGGGCTGGCCCAGGCGCTGGCCACCGAGCCGGTGGACATGCTGGAGGTGATGGACGATATGCTCAAAATCATGACGGCCCAGGTCACGGTGCGCCCCAGCGGCCACCAATTCCCGGTGGAGGGGCGCGCCAACCTGTTGCAGGCAGGCTTGCACGCCGGGCTTAAACTCAATTACGGCTGTGGCAACGGCAGTTGCGGCATGTGCAAGGTGCGTGTGATTTCGGGCGAGGTGGCCAAGACCCAGCACTTTGACTATGCGCTGTCCGAGGCCGAAAAAGCCCAGGGCTACACCTTGATGTGCTGCCACACCGCCGCCAGCAGCGAGCTGACGCTGGAGTTGCTCGAAGCCTGCGACCCGCGTGACATTCCTGTGCAGATGATTGCCACCCAGGTGCGTGCCATCACCAAACTGGCGCCGGACACCGTGTTGCTGCACCTGCAAACCCCGCGCAGCCACCGCTTGCGCTTTCTGGCGGGCCAGTCGGTGCAAGTGGGCTGGACGCTGGCCGGACATGAGGACGCCTCGACCAGCTACCCGCTGGCCAGTTGCCCCTGCGACGAGCGCAACCTGCTGTTCTTCATCACCCGCAACGCCACCGACAGCTTTGCACAGCGCCTGTTTGCCGGTGACATCAAACAGGGCAGTACCGTGACGGTAGTAGGTCCGAGCGGCGAATTTGTGCTGGCAGAAGGCCACCGCCCGCTGGTGTTTGCCGCTTGCGACGCCGGTTTTGGCCCGATCAAGAGCCTGATCGAGCACGCCTTGTCGCTTGACGCCGCACCGTCGCTGTCGCTGTTCTGGCTGGCGACACGCCCGGACGGTCACTTCTACAGCAACCAGTGCCGGGCCTGGTCGGAGGCGCTGGACCAGTTCGAATACGAACTCGACACCCACCCCGACGCCGCCCTGGGTGCCTGGCAAATCGCCCAGGCCATGCGCGCCGATTTGTTTGACATTGACTGCGACTTCTACCTGGCCGGCCCCGTTGAATTTGTGCGCGCCCTGCATGACGAACTGCGCACCTCCGGCGTGGCCGAATCCCAGATCGCCAGCCTGGTGCTTTGACCCTTCTCACCCCCCAAGACCCATGCAAACCCAAGTCCCTGATGTCAGCAAGACCTATGTTGAAGCGACCCAATCCGCCTTTGACGCCACCCTGCCCGAATGCGCAGGCGGCGAGTCTTTTGCACTGATGGTGCAGGGCTTCAGCATGGCGCCGGAATTTCTGGAGGGCGAAATCATCCTGATCGAACCCGAAGGCCTGGCCAAAGACGGCTCTTACGTGCTGGCCATGCACGATCAGGAATGGACCTTCCGGCAACTGCTGCGTACCGAGGCCGGTTGGATGTTGCACCCACTGAACCCAGCCTTTCCCGATGCCGCCATTCCTGACCTGTCATCCATCCACGGCGTCATCATTCAAAAGGCCCTGCCCGGTCGGCGCCGCGCCTCCAAACATTACGTCTGACCTTGTCTGACGGCAAACACCCTCCCCTGCCATGCCTTATTACATTTACCGCGTCAAACCCTTTACCCAACTGGACCAACTCAGCGCCCATGACACCTTTGCCGAGGCCTCCAGCCAAGCCAAAGCGCTGCGCCTGCAACCTGACTTGCCGGCCACGGACAAGATCAAGGTGATCTTTGCCGACACCCCCCTGCAGGCCGAAAACCTGTTGTGCCAGGTGCGCACGGCCGGTCCCAAGGGCGACGACTGAGGTCGCAAGGTAAACGATGGTGGATGAAGCGGCCTTTCACGCCTCACGCGAGCGCCTCAACCCCAGCCCCTGCGTTTTTTCCAAGGCGCTCCTGTCAGGCTGCGCCAGTTGCAGTCTGTCCCAGCGCCATGCCCTGGCCGAGCGTGAGGTCGTGGCCTGCACCGTGCCGGTGGCGCACATCAACTGCGGTACATTGAGGGACCTGTTTTACGAGCGCGCCACCTTTGTGCTGCGGCTGCCGCGCCCGGCCACCGAGATCCCGCATCAGGCCGCGATGAAGCTGAGCTGTGGCGGCCTGAACGGATTACAAGCCGCATTGGCAGCGCCCAACACCGATGTCCACGCCATGGTGCAACTGGCGCACAGCCGGTTTGACAGCCTGCTCGACCTGCCCTGGCAAACCATTGTTGAGCACATCGGTGCTTGGCAGATTCGGCGTCGCTCGCCAATCCACAACAATCCCGACGCCCGCTAGAAGTCCGACGGTGAGCGATGCTTGCCGCGTTCAAACTGCGGTGATTTGCTGCGCATGGCAATCCCCAGGGGCGGCCACCTCATACTGGGGTACCAGAAATCGGTGACCACCCCTGGGGATTACCACGCGATGGAGTGAATATGCGGAGGTTTTGAAGACAAACTGAAAACGGTTGTCATTGCGGGCTTGACCCGCAATCCATGACGGCCGAGGCCACGCCCAGCGCAGTGGCTGGCTTTGGGGGCTGACGATTTCTGGTACTCCAGTATGAGGAAGCCGCCAAAGCCAGTCGCTGCGCGGGTTTGGCTAACGAATCCGGAAATTAACGGATCAACGAGTCAGTATGTACCGACCCTAAACGCAACCGGTAGGCTTGGGTAAGCCGCCGTATTTGGTGATCGGCTTCATCGGCCCGGTCATCCACAGTTTGAAAACGGCGTTTTGGTCTTCCTCGATGTACTTGGCAAATTTGCGAATGGGCGGCACGCTGCCGAATTCTTCGTAATATGCGCGTGCCTTGAGGATGTGCGTCCACTTGACATCATCCAACTCATAGCCGTCGGCCTCGGCCATGGCGCGGCCGATTTCGTCGGTCCAGTCCCCCATGTCGGTCAGATAACCGTCGCCGTCGCGTTCGGGCAAGTTCATTGTGTGTTCTCCGGTTGGGGTGATTTGGCGTGGTGGGCCAGCAGCTGGTCCAGAAAACGGCGCAAGAAACCTTCGGTCTGCATACCGTGAAAACGGTCGATGACCTGGCCATGGCTGTAGCCGATCACGGTCGGGAAACCTTTGGCCTGATGGCGCCCGGCGATGCGCATGTTTTCATCGGCATCGACCTTGACCAGCACAAAACGGCCGGCGTAGTCCTGCGCCAAACGCTCCAGCAAGGGGGTTAGCACCCGGCAGGGGCTACACCAGTCGGCGCCGATGTCGAGCAGCACCGGCAGTTGGTGGGAGCGCAGCACCACCGCATCCTCAAAATCGGACTCGGTGGCGTCAACAACAAAGGGCATGGGATTCAAGCGCGCCAGTTCTGGTAGTGCATAGTGGCTGCGGCACCACCGATGATGCCGGCCAGCACGATGAAGGACCCGATCGCCAGCGTCGAGATGCCGGTCATGCCCTGGCCCACCGTGCAGCCCAGCGCGGTGACACCGCCAAAGCCCATCAGCACGGCACCCAGCAACTGGGTACGCAGGTCTTCCATCGAGGCAAAACCTTCCCAGCGAAACTGGCGGCTGGCCAGGGCGTAGGCCAGCGAACCCAGCACCACACCAATGGCGCTGGCAATGCCAAAGCTCACGCGCAGGGACTGGTCGGTCCAGAGCATCAACAATTCCAGGCTGAAGGCGGTGGGCGCGACAAAACTGAAGGACTCCAGGGTGCGGGTGTTGGTGGCAAAGTAAACCATTTCCATGGTCTCGGGGCTTTCGCCGTGACCCAGGTGGCCGGTGAGGTACCAGCCGGCCACGATCAGCAAGCCCAGCACCACGCCCCCCAGCCATTGCACCGGGTTGCCGCGAAAGCGCTTGTCTTTCAGGGCAAAGGCCGCCAGCCCCAGGCTCAGCACCGCCACGCTGGCCAGCAGCGCGGGTTGGGCAGCCAGGCCGGTCAGCTTGGCCAGAATTTGGGGCAGGGTTTGACCTGCCAGACCCCACTGCGCCAGGTCCAACGTAACCGGGTCGAGGTAGCTGGCACGCCACTGACCGAACAGGCCCTTGAGGGTCATGTAGGCCGAGATCGCCACGAACACCAGCACCACCAGCGAACGCAGGCTGCCCGCGCCCAGGCGCACCAGGTTTTTATTGACGCAGCCGGCCGCAATGGTCATGCCCACGCCAAAGATCACGCCACCCAGCACCAGCGACAGCCAGGGCAAACTGGGGCGGACGTAAATGGACTTTGACAGATCAATCAGCCCCAACTGGAACAACAGATTGGTGCCGATCATGGCCACCGCAATGGCCAGCAGCCACATGCGCATGCGGCCCCAGTGTTCCATATTGACCACGTCCGAGATCGCACCCATGGTGCAGAAATTGGTCTTGTTGGCCACGGCACCAAAAATGAAGGCCAGGGCGAAACCGCCCCACACCACCATGCTGCTCAAGTCGCTGGGCTCAGTCATCATGGGCTCCTGAAACGGGTTAAATTATTTGCCAGCAGTGGCCAGTCGCACCATGGTTGTGCGAATGGCCTCGGGGGCGTTGATGATCGTCATGAACTGGCCCATGCCCAGGGCCGGCCAGGCCAGCGCAATGCGGTAACGTGCGTACAGGGCGTAGACCTTGTTGTCGACAATGAACAATTCGTAGGGCAGGGCTGCAGGATGGTCCGTGCCGATCTTGTTGACCCACCAGCCTTCGCCGTCGCTGCTGCTGTTCATGGCCACGCCGAACACCGCCATTTTTTTGTCGGGCATGACCACCTCATACACCTGCCGGGTGTCGCCCACACCCTTGGCCAGGTTGTCCTTCACCGCCTTGAGCGCCTCGTCGAAACTGGCGTAGCTGGCGAGTTCACTGTTGGCCGAGTCAAAACGCTCCATGCCAAACATGTAGCGGTAGTCGGTCAACTCGGCCTGCGGCACGTCACCGCCAAAACCGGTGCCCTCGCCCAAGGCTTTGACCAGGCGCTGTTGCACCGATTTGACCGCCTCTTGCGAGACCGCAAACTTGCCGCGCAAATAAGCCCGGTACCAATAGTCCGGGTTCATGTAGGATACATTGCCCTCGCTGTCAACGCCTACGCGAATGGCCGCCGCCACAATGCTGCTGCTGGGACCGCTGGCGCGAATGGCCGCCAGCATGGCCGGGTCGGCGACCACGAGGCTGGCACGTCCGGCAACCCCCTTGGGCAGGTGCTGCCCAAGCACGCTGAAGCCTTCGGCCTGCAGTTTTTTCTCAACCTGAGAAAGCTGCGCCGGCAGCTCTGCCGCCGGTAGTTTGCTGGCGTGGGTGTAGGGTGACAGGGCCAGGCTGAGCTGGGCCGCGCACAACAGGGCAGCGCCCAGGAGCAGTCGTTTGATCATGGCTTAAATGAACAGGCAGACGTCGGATTCGCCGGCAAACTTCATGAACGTGGCGGCACCGCCGTACTCCACATCCTTGATGAACTCGCTGGTCTCGAACTCGAACAGGTCCACGGTCATCTGGCAGGCGACAAACTTGACCTCCGACTCCAGGCAGATGTCACGCAGTTCCTGCAAAGAGGCCACACCCTTGGACTTCATCTTGTTTTTCATCATCATGGTCGCCATGGATTCCATGCCCGGCAACATTTGCACCATGACAGGCATCGGCACCGGCATCGGCATGGCCGGATTGGCCAGCGGGCTGATCTTGATGTCATCGAGACTCTTGCGCAGCAGTTGCAAACCATAGAAGGTGAAAAATATCTGCACCTCCCAGCCCAGCGCGGCGGCCGTGGAGGCCAGAATGAACGGGGGGTAAGCCATGTCCAAGGTACCCTTGGTGGCGATCAAGGCCATTTTTTTAGCTGCCATGTGTGCGCTCCGAGTAAGGTTGGGGAGATCCCGGAGGATCAGGCTTTCTTGAGGAAAAACACGAACTTGCTGTTTTCGCTGCCCTGCTCCAGCAAGGCATTGCCGGTTTGCTCGGCAAAGGCCGCCATGTCGCAGACCGAGCCGGGGTCGGTGGCGATCACTTTCAATACCTGCCCCGACGTCATGTCGGCCAGTGCCTTCTTGGTGCGGACGATGGGCAGTGGGCAGGAAAGACCGGACGCGTCAAATTCTTTGTTAAATTCCATGGGATATCTCCGTGAGTTAATGGCTTGAAGCCGAATATTCATTTCATAACACCACCCACTTCTTGCGAAGGAGACGGTGTTGCGACTGGGCGATTTTTGATGAGCCGGCCCCATGCGTCTATCACCGCAAAGGATGGGGCCAGGTAACCCATATGGGTTATGCGCAAGCCGGCGCGCTCAGGTCGGCATGCTGGTGATCTTGCGGTCGACTTCGTGACACACGGCTTCGCAGATCGAGACAATGCGCTGGTCAATGATGCGGTAAAAAATTTGCACCCCGTCCCGGCGTTTGCCCAGGATGCCGGCCTGGTACAAGGTGTTGAGGTGCTGCGACATGTTGGGCTGGGTGGTGTCGACCTGCGTCAGCAGGTAGCTCACATTTTTTTCGCCGTCGCACAGGCAGTTGATGATCTTGAGCCGCATGGGTGCCGACATGACACGAAACAGGTCGGCGGCCGACTCGTAGGTTTGGTCGGTTTTGACTACTTTTGCTGTGTCAGGGGTGGTCGGCTGGAGTGGCATGACGCTGGGTCCTTGTTTTTTTAGGGCGCTCGCTTGAAGCCCTTGCGTGGCACGGTTAAAAGTGACTTCATGGATTTCAACGCGCTTATATTAGCGATTTTACGTTCAGCCCGCGCTGGACCGGAGCGTGCGACTGAGCATGATCACCGGAATCAGACCCACCAGCACCAGTGCCAACGACGGCAACGCCGCCTCGCCCAGGCGCTCATCGCGTGCCAGCTGGTAGGCCACGACCGCGAGGGTGTCGCTGTTGAAAGGCCGCAGCACCAGGGTGGCGGGCAATTCCTTCATCACATCGACAAACACCAGCAACAGGGCCACTGCGGTGGAGCGCCGTAACAGCGGCCAGTGCACCCGCTTCAACAAGCCCCATTCACCACTGCCCAGCATGCGCGCCGAATCATCAAAACTCGCTGGAATGCGGGCATAACCACTTTGCACCGATTGCAGCGCCACCGCACAAAAACGCACCAGATAAGCCCACACCAGGCCAAACACCGTGGCCGTCATGAGGTAACCCGCGCCGCTGTCAGGCCACTGGGCCTGCAGCCAGCCCACCGGCAACAGCAGCCCGACCACGATCACCGCACCGGGCACGGCATAACCCAGGCCCGCCAGCTGCACCGCCCAGCGCGTGGGTGCATCGGGGTGGCGCCGCGCACTGAAGGCCAGCGCCAAAGCCAGCGCCACGGCCAACACCGCACTGATCAGCCCCAGACGCACACTGTTCACGGCCCAGCCCAAAAATGAACCCCAGGACAGCACCGACCAGTCGGCGATGAGCGGTCGCAGCATGAACAGGACCGGCAACACAAAACCGGCCAGCACCGGCACGCCACACAGCAACCAGGCCAGCAGCAGTGGCCGGCCTGTGAGCTTGAGCGGCCGCGCGTCCATGGACCCGGCCCGGGCACCCCGGCTGGCAGCAAAACGGAGTTGCTGCCGGGACCGGCGCTCCAGGAACAGGAGCAGTGCCACCAGGGCCAGCAACACGGTGGCCAATTGGGCAGCGGCCAGGCGATTGTCCATCGACAACCAGGCCTTGTAAATGCCGGCGGTGAAGGTCTGGATGCCAAAGTAGCTTGACACGCCAAAGTCGGCCAGGGTTTCCATCAAGGCCAGCGCTGTGCCGGCCGCCACCGCCGGGCGCGCCAAGGGCAAGGCGATCTCGAACATGCGCCGGCGCATGGGCGCACCCAGCAGGCGGGCCGCCTCCATCAAGTGCGCGGCGCGCTCGCTCAGGGCCGTGCGCGCCAGCAAATAAACATAGGGGTAGAGCGAAAAGACGAAGACCCAGGCGGCGCCACCCAGGTTGCGCACCTCGGGGAACACCCTGCCCTGCCCACCCGTGAGCTCACGCACCATGGTTTGAAACGGCCCGCTGAACTGCAAAAAGTCGGTGTAGGCGTAAGCCACCACATAAGCCGGCATGGCCAGTGGCAGCAACAGCGCCCATTCAAAAAAACGCCGGCCGGCGAAGTCAAACAGCGTCACCGCAGCCGCACAGGACAGGCCCACCCCCACCACGCCCACGCCCACCAGCGCGCTCAACAGCAGCGTGGTGCCCAAATAATCGGGCAATACCGTTTGCGCCATCTCGCGCAAAATCTGCCGGGCGGTGCCATCGGCTCCACCCATGGAAAACCAGGACGCCATGACCGCCAGCACCGGCAGCATGAAGACTGCGGTCAACAGCAAAAACAGGAACTGACGCAGTCTGAGCAAGCGCATTGATGGGCAAAGTTAAATCAAATGAGAATTGTAATCATTTAGAATGTTTTTCATGTTCCTCGAAGTCTCCCAACTCAGCGTCACCTATGCCGGCCAAAAGGTCCCGGCCGTCCATGATGTGTCCTTCGGCTTGCGGGCCGGCGACATTGGCGTCTTGATCGGACCGTCGGGCTGCGGCAAAACCACGCTGCTGCGTGCAGTGGCCGGGCTGGAGCAGGCCAGTGCCGGTGTCATCCGCCTGGGTGGCGAGGTGGTCAGCCAGGCCGGTGTGTCGCTGCCGCCGGAGTCGCGCCAGGTGGGCATGGTGTTTCAGGACTACGCGCTGTTTCCGCACCTGAGCATTGGCCGCAACGTGGCCTTCGGCATTGATCACCTGCCGCGCACCGAGCGCCAAGCCCGAGTGGCCGAGGTGCTGGCGCTGGTGGGGCTGGAAGGCCAGGAAAACCGATTCCCCCATGAGTTGTCAGGCGGGCAACAACAGCGCGTGGCGCTGGCGCGGGCGCTGGCCCCCGGGCCGCGCCTGCTGTTGCTGGATGAACCCTTTTCCAACCTCGATGTGGACCTGCGCGAGCGGCTGGCCTACGAGGTACGCGGCATCCTGAAAGCCGCCAACGCCACCGCCCTGTTTGTCACCCACGACCAGCTGGAAGCGTTTGCCGTGGGCGACACCATTGGCGTCATGCACCAGGGCGAACTGCACCAGTGGGACAGCGCCTACACGCTGTACCACCGGCCGGCCTCGCGCTTTGTTGCCGAATTCATTGGTCACGGCGTTTTTACCCCGGCCGTGATCCGCGACGTGGCGGGGGAGGTGGTGGTGCAGACGCCGCTGGGCAACCTGACCGACATGGCCGAGTGCCCGCTGCCTTGCGCCTATTCGGGCGGTGCCTGCGACGTGCTGCTGCGCGCCGACGACATCGTGCACGATGACGATGCACCGGTGAAGGCGCAGATCATGCGCAAGGCGTTTCGCGGCGCCGAATTTCTCTACACCTTGCGCCTGGCCACCGGCGAAACCGTGATGGCGCTGGTGCCCAGCCACCACGACCATTCTCTGGGCGAGTGGATCGGCATTCGGGCCCAGGTCGACCATGTGGTGACCTTCAACCGCGACTGCCCGCAACACGATGGCCGCATGTGCCGCATGCCCTGTGAGCACACCACGCGCCCGGCCGATCTGGCGCAACCGGTCCAGTGGCATACGGCCCGACCGGAGACTGACGGCGCCATGCACGGCGCCTGATCCTCTGGTTTCTTTCCGGTGGCCTCGGTCCGTGGGGCCACCGTCAATCCTCTATGGCGAGATGCTGCGCAGGTAGGCGCGCCAGCCGCGCAGGTGGCTGATGTCCTTGGCCATCAAGGTGGCATAGGCCTCGCAGACAAAGCCCTGCACTTGGCTGCCGTCAGCGAGCTCAATTGAACCAATGCCCAGCGGTGCCGGGATACCCGCCACAAACGAGCCAAAATTCTGCGCCGGCAACTCCCACACCTCCAGCTCAATCGCAGTCCCCCCTTCGGCGACCCGCACCATGCCGGGCCGGTACGGTGGGCCGCCAGGCAAGGCAAACAACTGGTAGCAGGGCGCGCTGTGGGTGGTCTGCAGCAACCGGGCGCCGCGCTGCGTCAGTTGCCAGTTCAGGGGCAGGCCGCTCAAATGCGCGCCACACACCGCCACCCGCACCAGGCCCGACGGAAAGACCGCCGTGTCGGGCGTGGCACTGGGCAAGCGGTGCGGTGCGTGCAGCGTGGCACCCACGGTCGGCACGGCGCTCGCGTGCAGGCGCGCCGCCAGCGACAGCAGCGGCAGGTCCTGACCTGCGGGTGCCACCAGCGTCACGCCCCAGGGCATGTTCGCCATGGCGGCGCTCATGAAGCCGGTGGGCACGGCCACCGCCGCCAGATCCAGCAGGTTGACGAAATTGGTGTAGTGGCCCAGGTTGGAGTTGAGCCGGATCGGGTCTGCTTCCACCGCCGCAATGGTGTAGGCCGTGCTGGCCGTGGGCGTGACCAGGCAGTCGATGTTGTCCCAAACGGGAAGCGTTTCTTGCTGTAGTTCTTTCAGGCGGTACAGCGCGGCAAAGGTGTCGGGGGCGGATATCTGGATACCTTTTTCGGTGATGGCGCGTGTCACCGGGTGCAGCGCTTCGGGTTGGGCCTCGATAAAGGCGCGGATGGCCTGGTAACGCTCGGCCACCCACGGGCCTTCGTAAAGCAGGGTCGCCACGGCACGAAACGGCCTCAGGTCCACAGTCACCGGCGTGCCGCCCAGGGCGACCAGCTGCGCCACCGCCTGGGCGAACTGGGCCGGGCCTTCCGGGTTGCCATGAAATTCCAGATCGGCGTCACGCGGCACGCCAAAACGAAAGGCACTGGCGGCGCCAAAGTTGTGGCCGTGTGGGGGCAGGTTGCGCGAATACGCATCCAGCGGGTCTTCGCCCTGCGCGACCGCCAGCACGGCGGCCGCATCACCGGCGGTGAGGGCGAACACCGAGACCACGTCCAGCGTGCGGCAGGCCGGCACCACACCGGTGGCGGGAAGCCGGCCGCAGGTGGGTTTCAGGCCCACCAGGTTGTTCAGCATGGCCGGCACACGGCCGGAACCCGCGGTGTCGGTGCCGAGCGAGAAACTGGCCAGACCACGTGCCACCGACACGGCCGAACCAGCCGATGAGCCGCCCGAGACGTAATCCGGATCAATGCCGTTGCGGCATGCGCCATAGGGCGAGCGCACCCCCACCAGACCGGTGGCGAACTGGTCCAGGTTGGTCTTGCCCACGGGAATGGCGCCGGCCGCAACGAGCCGCTGCACCACCGTGGCGCTGGCCTCGGGGGTGTAGGCAAATTCGGGGCAGGCCGCCGTAGTGGGAATGCCGGCCAGGTCAATGTTGTCCTTGATGGCAAACGGAATGCCATACAGCGGCAAGGTGGCCGGATCACGGCCGTCCAGTGCCGCAGCATAGGCACGCATTTCATCCAACGTCAGGCGGCGAATCCAGACATGGCGCTCAAGCAGCGCATCTTCCGCCAGCATCTGCGCATGCAAGGCCTCCACCAGCGCCTTCGGCGTCAGGCTGCCATCCAGGTAGCGGGCCCGCAGCGCGGGAATGGACAAATCAAGCATCTTCATCTCCTTCTAAAGTATGGGGTTCAGGACTGACGCATCAGCACCAGCGCTTGGCCGGCGGTCACCGCCTGGCCCTCGGTGCACAGCAGCTGTTCAATACAACCGTCACACGGGGCATACACGGTGATTTCCATCTTCATCGACTCGATCACCAGCAGCGCCTGGCCGGCCTTGACCTGCGCGCCCACCGTGGCCAGCACCGACCAGACCCCGCCCGACACCTGGGACGCCACCACCTCGCCGTCAAAAACCTGGGCCGCTGCGGCCCGGGCGGCAGCGTCGTCGGCGGCTCCGGTATCGGGCGCTTCTGACACCCCGGCGAGCCGCCAGCGTTCCCGTTCGGACTCAAAGGCGGCTTGCTGGCCCTGCTTGAATTGGGCAATGGATTGCGCGTTGTCAGCCAGGTAACGCTGGTAGTCGGACAGGCGGAAGCTGCCCTCTTCGATGCGCAACCCGACGCGTCCCGCAACGAAGTCCTTGCGGTAGTCCAGCAACTCCTGCGCCCCCATGGGGTAGAAACGGATCTGGTCAAAAAAGCGCAATAGCCAGGGCTTGCCGGCAACAAATTCACGGGTCTCGCGCCAGCGGTTCCACATCTGCACCGTGCGACCGACAAATTGGTAGCCGCCGGGGCCCTCCATGCCGTACACACACAGGTAGGCGCCGCCAATACCGACCGCGTTTTCCGGGGTCCAGGTGCGCGCCGGGTTGTACTTGGTGGTGACCAGCCGGTGTCGCGGGTCCAGCGGTGTCGCCACCGGCGCGCCCAAGTACACGTCACCCAGGCCCAGCACCATGTAGCTGGCCTCGAACACGATGTCGTAGACCGCCTGAATGTCAGGCAAGCCATTGATGCGCCGAATGAACTCGATGTTGCTCGGGCACCAGGGTGCGTCGGCACTGACCGACTGCATGTATTTTTCAATCGCCAGTTTCGTCGCCGGGTCGTCCCACGACAAGGGCAGCCAGACCGTGCGGCTGGGCACTTCGATGTCGGTGCTGGCACTCAGGCCCGCTTGCGCCTGCAGCAAGTGGTCCATCAAATGGGCCAGCGGCAACACCAGCGGGTCGTAATGCACCTGCAGGGAGCGAATGCCCGGCGTCAGGTCGATCACGCCGGGCAGTTGGCCGGCATCCCGCAGCGCCTGCAACCGCGCCATCAGGGCGTGCACCAGAAAACGCAGCGTCAGGTCGAGCTGCAACTCGCCAAACTCCACCAGCACATAGGCATCACCGGCGCGTCGGTACACCACCTCGACACTGTCGCCCTGCGCTGGCACGCGGTGCAGCACCGGGCCATCCAGTGGCTGGCTGCTGGCGGCCGGAACTGGCGTGGCCTCATGAACATCGATGATTGGTGCCGCCAGTGCCTGCTGTTGTGCGCGCAACAGGGCCGTGGCATCGGCGTGGCGCAAGGGCACAAAGCGCACCGTGTTGCCGGGCGCGAGTTGGCCCAGCTTCCACAACTCGGCCTGCACCACCGTGGCCGGGCAGACAAAGCCACCCAGGCTCGGGCCGTCGGGCCCCAGGATGACGGGCATGTCGCCGGTGAAATCAATGGCGCCAATGGCGTAGGCGTTGTCATGGATGTTGGACGGGTGCAGCCCGGCCTCGCCACCATCGCGGCGCGCCCAGCCGGGCTTGGGGCCGATCAGGCGTACCCCGGTGCGGCTGGAGTTGTAGTGCACCTGCCAGTCGGTGGCAAAAAACATGGCCATGTCGTCAGCGGTGAAAAAGTCGGGCGCGGCATGCGGCCCGACCAACACCCCGATATCCCAATGGCTGCTATAACTGGGGATCAGGGCCGCAGCGGTCTCGGGCTGCATGGCAGGCAAACTGGCGAGCTGGCCGACGTGCAGCACATCGCCGGCGCGCAACACGCGACCGCCATGGCCGCCAAACTGGCCCAGCGTGAAAGTGGCTTTGCTGCCCAAATAATCGGGCACGTCGATGCCGCCGGCCACGGCCAGGTAGGCGCGGCAGCCGGCACCGGTGATGCGACCCAGGCGCAGGGTTTGACCCACCTCCAGCATGAGGGGGACGTTCATGGGCACGGGCGCACCATCCAGCGTCAACTCGATGGACGCACCGGTCACCGCGACCTGCATGGCACTGCGGCAGCGCAAACCCGGACCGGCCACGGTGATCTCCAGCGCCGCCGCGCCTTCCGGGTTGCCCACCAGGCGGTTGGCCAGGCGCAACGCCAGCGCGTCCATGGGGCCCGAAGGCGGCACACCCACATCCCAGTAACCCAGGCGGCCCGGCCAGTCCTGCACCGAGCTTTGCACGCCTGGGCTCAGCACGTCGATGGCATGGCTGGGCGCGCTGAACGTGGCCAGGCTGCGCGTGGTGTGGCGCCCTTGTGTGAATGGCGCGAAATGCATCACGGCGCGCAGGTAGTCGAGGTTGGATTCCAGTCCGGCGATGCGCGTCTCGTCCAGGGCTTGGGCCAGCTTGCCCAGGGCCTGCACACGGTCATCGCCATGCGCGATCAGCTTGGCCAGCATCGGGTCGTAATGGGCGCTGACCTCGCTGCCCCGCGCAATCCAGGTGTCGACCCGGATGTCGCCCGGAAAACGCACCTCGGTCAACAAGCCGGTGGAGGGCTGAAAATTCTTGGCCGGGTCCTCGGCGTACAGGCGGGCCTGCACCGCATGGCCGCGCGCCACTACCTGCAGGGTGCTTAAGGGCGGCATGTCACCGGCGGCCAGGCGCACCATCCAGTCCACCAAATCGATGCCGGTCACCGCCTCGGTGACGCCGTGCTCCACTTGCAGGCGGGCGTTGACTTCCAGAAAAAAGAACTCCTGGGTGGCCGCGTCCACGACAAACTCCACCGTGCCGGCCGAGCGGTAACAGGCTTTGCTGGCGAGCTTGCGTGCGGTGTCCAGCAGCGCCTGGCGTACTTCCGTGCGCAAATTGGGCGCCGGTGTTTCTTCCACCACCTTCTGGTTGCGCCGCTGCAGCGAACAGTCGCGCTCGCCGAGCGCCAGCACATTGCCCGCGCCATCGCCAAAAATCTGCACCTCGATGTGGCGCGCATCGCTGATGAATCGCTCCAGAAACACCCCGGCATCCGAAAAATTGGACTGCGCCAGGCGCTTCACCGACTCAAAGGCGCTGCGCAGCGCATCGGCATCGGGGCACATCTGCATGCCAATGCCACCGCCGCCGGCGCTGCTCTTGAGCATCACCGGGTAGCCAATGAGGTTGGCCTGTGCCAGCGCGGCGTCCAGGTCAGCCAACAGGCCGGTGCCGGGCAGCAAGGGCACACCGGCCTCAGCAGCGAGCGCGCGCGCCGTGTGCTTGAGGCCGAAGGTGCGCATTTGCTGCGGCGTGGGGCCGATGAAGGCGAGCCCGGCCGCCTCGCACAGCTCGACAAACTGCGCGTTTTCCGAAAGAAAACCGTAGCCGGGATGGATGGCCTGCGCGCCCGTGGCCTGCGCGGCCTCGATGATGCGCTGCATCGCCAGGTAACTGCCGGCCACCGCCGCCGAGCCGACACACACCGCCTCGTCGGCCATGGCCACATGGGCGGACTCGGTATCAGCCTCGGAATAAATGGCCACCGCGCCCACACCCATCTGGCGCAGCGTGCGGATGATGCGGCAGGCAATGGCACCGCGATTGGCTACAAGTACTTTTTTGAACATGGTCAGATCAGATCAGGGGCAGGTCGTCCAGCCGGGCATGAACACAGGACCGGTCGTCCGGCCTGCAAGTTGGGGTGTCAGGCCGGGTTCCACACCAGGCAGCGCACCGGCGTCGGGTTGTAGGCGTTGCACGGGTTGTTGAGTTGCGGGCAGTTGGAGATCAGCACCACCACATCCATCTCGGCGCGCATCTCGACATATTTGCCGGGGGCCGATACGCCGTCCTCAAATGTCAGCCCGCCCTCGGGCGTGACCGGCACGTTCATGAAGAAGTTGATGTTGGAGGCAATGTCGCGCTTGTGCAGGCCATAGGGGCTGTTGGCAATGGCGGCCATGAAGCTGTCACGGCAACTGTGCATGGCGCGCTTTTCCAGCGCGTAACGCACCGTGTTGCTTTCACAGGAACAGGCACCGCCCAGCGTGTCGTGGCGGCCGCAGGTGTCGGCCACGATGGTCAGCATGGGCCGGCCCTCGCTGGACATCAAGACGCTGCCCAGGCTCAGGTACAAAGCGCCCTGGGCCTGCATGGTGTGCGTGAGGCTGTAGTGTTCTTCGGGGTCATCGGCATTGAAGAACAGCGTGTCCACGGCCTGGTTACCTTCGAGGTCGACAATGCGAAAAATCTGGCCTTTGGCGATTTTTTGCAGCCAGGGCTCGCCCGCTGGCACGATGGCATCCACAACGGCCTGCGCCGGGTCAAGATCGCTAAAGTGAAGATTGGCAGACATGGTGGATTTCCTTGCAATGAGGGTTCAGACGAATGGGCGGTGTGGCGTGCACGGGTTCACAGAAACCAGCGCTCGGTGTTGATGAAGCCGCGGCCGTTTTCCGGGCACAACAGGCGGCAGGGGTCGGTGGCACCGGCGGTGCCCGAACGCCAGGCGGTCAGTTGCACCGGACCGGGCGCATAGGCCGGCGCGGGGTCCAGCGGGTGCGGCGCGGCGGACAGCATCACCAGCACATTCATCTCGAAGCGCAAGTCCACATGCTGGCCGGCCTGCCGGTGTCCTGTTTCGAACTGCAGGCGGCCTTGCGTATCGGCGGTCACTTTGCTGAAAAAGTTGACATTGGCATTGAGGTCGCGGCGGCCCAGACCCCATTTGTTGAGCTCCACCACCAGTCCATCCTGGCCACTGCGGAACATGCCGTTACGGTGCTCCTGGTACCGCGCCTGGCCATACTTCCTGGCGACGCCGGCTGCATCCAGCACCCCGGAAAACGTGTCGTGCCAGCCGCAGGTGTCCTCGGTGATGGAACACAGCACCCGCCCCATGTCCGAATAACACACATGAGCTTGCGTCAGGAAAGCCGTGTGCTGCGCCTTGAGCGTGTCGGGCATGTTGTAGCGCTCGGTCTTTTCTTCCTGGTTGAAAAACAGCGCCGACACATTGGCCTTGCCATTCAGGTCGGTCAGGCGCAGCGTGTTGCCGCGGCGCAGCAGACCCGACCAGTGACACCCCCCCGGTAGCGATTCCTCCCACAGCACCAGCTCGGGCGAAAAGCGGGCAGACGTTACAGGCACGGCGGCGCGGGCCAGGGCTGGTAAATCATCAAAAGTAAGGGACATGGTGGACTCGCTTGAAGAAGGGGGATAAAAATGGTTTCTGACTGACTCAAACATCGGCGCTTTGCAGGTTCAACTGCTCCAGCATGTCCAGGTCAGTGCTGATACCGGTGCTCTCGCGAATACGCGCCAGGATCTCGGCACGCAAGGCCCGAAACGGCTCGCTGTGCTTCATGTCCTGGGTGCGCCGCGCAGGCAGCGGCACCGGGAAAATGCTGTGGATGCGCCCGGGGCGCGGCTGCATCAGCACCACACGCTGGCCCAGGTACACCGCCTCTTCCACGTCGTGGGTAACAAACACAATGGTGGTTTTTTCGATGCGGTGGATGTGCAAAATCAGGTCGTGCATGACCTCGCGCGTTTGCGAGTCGAGGGCGCCGAACGGCTCATCCATCAGCAAAATCGACGGCCGCCCCATCAGCGCGCGGGCAATGGCGACGCGCTGCTGCATGCCGCCCGAGAGCTGGTTCGGGTAGGCGTCACGCACCTTGTTCAGGCCAATCAGATTGAGCAAGGCGTCGGCACGACCCGACGCCGCTTCCACGTCGGCCGAACTCAGGTTTTCACGGTTGACCTTGAGCCGACGGCTGAACTTGATGTTTTCCATCACCGTCAACCAAGGGTACAGGCTGTAGTGCTGGAACACCATGGCGCGGTCAGCGCCCGGCGCGGCGATGTTGCGGCCATCGCACAGCACCTCGCCGCTGGTGCGGTATTCGAGCCCGGCCAGGATGCGCAACAGCGTGGACTTGCCGCAGCCGGAGGCCCCCACCAGCGTGATGAACTCGTTGTTGTCGATGCTGAGGTTGACGTTTTCCAGCGCCGGGACCGGACTGGCCGCGCGCTCGAACACCTTGCCGACGTTTTGAATGGTGACTTTGGACATGGTGTGATCTCTTATTAACCGCGTGTGTGGGCCCAGGGGTAAAGGCGGCGATGCAGCCAGCGAAAGCCCTGGTCAATGACCAGACCAATCAGGCCGATCAGGATGATGCCGCCGAAGATGGTGTCGGTCTTGAGGTAGCGCTGCGCCTTCAGGATGGCGTAACCCAGCCCCGAATTGGCGGCGACGAGCTCGGCCACCACCAGATAGGTCCAGGCCCAGCCCATGGTGATGCGCAGGGTGTCCAGAATGGCGGGGCGAGCCGACTGGGCCAGCACCAGACGCATCATCTCGAAGCGGGTGGCACCCATGGTCAAGGCCGCCTCGATCTGCGCCAGCGGCACCAGGCGCACGTTGTCGGCCACCATCAGCACCATCTGGAAAAATGTGCCGATGAAGATGATGGAAATCTTGGCGCTTTCGCCAATGCCGAGCCACAACATCACCAGCGGAATAAAAGCCACCGCAGGCATGTAACGGATGAAGTCGGTCAGGGGTTCGAGCAGGGCCTCGACCGGGCGAAAGGCACCAATCAGCAAACCCAGCGGCAAGGCCAGCGCGGCCGACAGCGCAAAACCGGCGGCGACGCGGTAGGTGCTGATGAGCGCATCACCGGCCAGGTCGTCTTCCAGCAGCCAAGTGACCAAACGCGTCAGCACATTCCAGGGGCCGGGCAGGAACATCGGATCGACCCAGCCCGAGGCGGACAACATCGCCCAGGCGGCAAACGGGACGAACAAGCCAAGGATGGCGAAGAGCCAGTATTGGCGGCGCGACAACTGGCCTGCAATGCGCCAGATGCCTGGACGGGCCGGGTGCGAAAAAGTGTCTGTCATGCGGGCTCCAGTGGTCAGATAAACAAAGCAAGAGAGGACGGTGCAACAGACCATCATCTCCCGGGCTTTTGTCCCTCCGTGGAGCCGCAACGAAAAGCGGCCGACAGCTCTCGGACCAGACAGCGCCAAGGAAATTTGGCGCCCGGAACCCTAGCGGTCTAGCAAGTCAGGCAGCGTGCCATGCACAGCGCCCTCTCTTGGAGTTAACTAAGCAACTTGGATGCCAGCTTGCAAATATTGGCATTCAGCGCGTTTAAACAGAAATCAGTTGGCGCGATCAGCCGCGAGACAGGCCCGCGCCTTGTATGCGCCGAAAGTCAGGGGCACCCTGCACCAAAATGGTGAATGAGTCCACACATGGTGCACCGGTAACTCACACAGGCGCCTCTTGGCCAGACCATTCGAGCACCTGCCACTGTTCTCCCAAACCCGGACTGCCAACTGTTGCGCATGTCCCGTTGACGCGCGCCACGGCAAAAGGCATGCAGGCCCCAGTCAGCGCCGGCAAGGTCGACTGCTCAATGGTCCAATCACCGCCTTCCAGCGTGCCAAACGAAATTTCAAAGTCCAGCAGCGCTTGGGCCATGCCGGGGTGCCTGGCCATCACCTCCAGCAGGGTGTGCCCGGCGCTTGTGTCGGCCGGCCAGGCCAGGCGCCGGGGCCGCACATGCATGGCGTAACGACCCGCCACCAAGAAGCGCTCCCGGGTGTCGCCACCCGCCTCATCAAGCCCGGCCAGCGCGATGAAACGCCCGGTGGAGTCCGGCAGCCGTTCCCAAATCTCAAGATAAGGCGAATGAACCCCGGTCTCGATCACACGTTCCGACGTTTCAAACACCATGACACCGGCATCGACCTCGGCGCGCGCTGGCTGAAAATCAAGACGGCGCTGCCAGGTGCACACCTCACCGTCGGCTTGTCGCTCGACCTGGGTCACGCCGCAAAATCCTTGCTGGCCCGCCAGCTGATGCTGCGTGCCAATTTCCGGCACAGTCACCGGAATGCGCAGGTCGGCGTGCCAAAGACTGGTCTGCAACCAGCGCACAAAAGTGCTTTCATCACGCTGCTGCGGGGTTTCCAGCAACGTGCGCGCCCAGACCCCGCGGTAATGGTCCGGCACCGGGCTCATTCGCAGGCTCCTGGAAACGGCGGCAGGCTGCGGTAGAACGCCATGTCATGGTTGGGCCAAATCACCGCGCCGGTGTTGCACGCCAGCGCCTTGAGTTTGCGGATGCTCGCCACCGCCTGGGCTTCACGGCCTTGCCACAGGGTGCCCGGGGCGATCTCATCGTCCAGGTTCTCCTGCAGGTCGGCGGCATCCCCCGCAAGTAACACAGGCGGACCCTTGGGCAACTCGATCAGCAGCGACATGTGCCCGATGGTGTGTCCCGGCGTGGCCACAGCCTGCACCCCGGGCAGCACGCTGTATTCGCCCTGCTGCAGACAAAAAGACAAGGGCGCACCCGCATCGTCCAACAGGTCATCGGCAAAGACCGCAGGGTCGGCGCCACTGCGCGCAGCAATCACCTCGTCGTGCTGCACATGAATCTCGGCGCCGCAGCCGCAGCGCTTGAGTTCCTTCAAACCACCGGCATGGTCAAAATGCAGATGGCCAATGAAGATCACATCCACATCCGCCGGTGTCAGCCCCAAACGCGCCAGATGATGGGGTATGCACTGCTGCTCCAGCATCTCGGGCGCCCCGAACGCGAACACGTCCGGGTTGTAGTAACGGGCGCGGGCGATGGGGTCGTGGATTTTGGCGTGGTCACAGCCCACGTCATACAGGATGCGGCCATTCGCGGTTTCGATCAGGTAGGCCAGGATGGGCGCCTCGATCTGCTGCCCATGCCCCCGGTTCAGGGTCGAAATGGATTTGTCGTAGCGATGCGTGGCGGTGAGCAGCGGCCACATTTTTTTGACTTGGGTCATGCGATGGCTTTCCGTGCAGTGGTGGCTTGAAACGCCGCCAGCACTTGATCCGTGCTGGCGACCTGACCGAAGATGCCGCCCTCGACACCGATCATTGCCAGTGCTGGCGCCTGCAAAGCGGGGTCGCTGGCGGCGGTCGCGTCGCCCACGGTGATGCAGCGATAACCACGGTCCACGGCTTCGCGCAAGCTGGAGTGCACGCAGACCTCGGTAGTCACGCCGCACAGAATCAGGTGACGAATACTGCGACGAATGAGCGCGCCTTCCAGATCGGTCAGGTGGAACGCACCGTAACCCGGCTTGTCGATCACCACTTCACCGGCCTGCGGCTTTAATTGGTCAATGAAATTGTGCCCATACTCGCCACGCACCAGCAGGCGACCCATGGGGCCCGCACTGCCAATGGGCGCCCCGACCCGCATGCTGCGCCGCATTTTTTCCGGCGGGCAGTCCGACAGATCCGGCAGATGGCCTTCGCGCGTGTGCACCACCAGCAGGCCGGCCGCGCGCGCTGCTGTCAGCAGGCGCTGAATTTGGGCGATGGGCCGGGCCAGCCGGGCGACATCAAGCCCGGCGCGCGCCGCGTACCCTTGCGGACTGCAAAAGTCCCGCTGCATGTCGATCACCAGCAGCGCTGTGGCGGCAGGGTCACTAGTCCACGCATGTTCCATGGTCGTCACTTCGCCGGGGAAAACCCGTTTTCAATCGCCTGGGCGATGCGCACCGCGACTTCCTGCGCCAGCAAACGGCCTTTCTCCGCGCTGGACCCTTTGGCCGACGACAACACGCCCGACGCGGGCACCCAGTCGGTGCGCGTGGGGTACATGTCGTACGGCGGAAAGTCGGCCGGGCCATCGTCGGGGATCAGGTCCAGCCGCACCAGAGACGGGTGGTAGTGCAACATCATCGAAGTTTCCAGCACGGCGGCATGCTCCAGCGCAAAGCCGGGAAAACCCTGCGGGAACACATCGGCCAGGGTGTCGGGGGTCATGAAGTCCCAGTATTCGAGCCGCATGACTTCAAGCTGGGTGCCGGGTCCTGCATCGCGCAGCCCCAGGTCAATGCCCTCGATCAAAAACCACTGGTTCTCGTAGTGGCCATTGACCACCACCAACTTGGTGACGCCATGGCGGGCAAATTCGCGCACGGCATCACGCACCGAACCAATCAGGGTGGCCGCATCGACGCTGGTGGTGCCGCAAAAATGCTGGCCGCCGCCACACTTGGGCTGCGACTTGTAACCGTAGGACAAAGTTGGTGCCACCAGGCCACCCACACGCGCAGCCGCATCCGCCGCCACCGAGGCCGACAGCAGGCCATCGGTGCCCAGCGGCAAATGGGGACCGTGCTGCTCCAGCGCACCCACTGGCAACAAGATGGGCGGCTGGTCTTGTTGAATGCGGCTTTGGTAGTCGAGCCAGGACAGTTGGTTCATCCAGACAGTGCTCATGGGGTTTCCTTTTTCAAAATGGGGATGACGGGGGCTGGCATGCCGGTGTCGGTGGCCTCGATCAGTGCGGCGCTGGCAATCAGCGCGCCGCCCACCCATTCCAGGGTCGACAAAGCTTCGCCGCCCCACCAGGTGGCCGTGAGCACGGCCACCAGCAGTTCGGCCAGCATGACCACCCCGGCGCGACCGCTTTCCATGTGGGTGACACCAAATTGCCAGGTGGCGGTGGCCAGCAGCAGCCAGCCAAAACCGTAAGCCATGACTGCCAGCGACACCGGCAGTGACACAGCCGGAACAGGCGAGCCCAAGCCCAGCACCCAGAGGCCGGAGAGCACGCCGCAGCCCAGGAACACGGCCGCTGTTTTGGAGCGGATCGGAATCGCCTGGCCGGCCCGTGCGATGACGTTGTTGCCGGCAAACGCCAGCCCCGCCGTGAGTGCCAGCACATCGGCCACACTCAAGGCGGCGCTGAAGGCCTGCGCCCCGCCCAGCACCAGCCAAAGCCCGGCCAGCGCCACCGCCACGGCCAGCTTGCGCCGGGTGCTGACGCGCTCCTTCAAAAACAGCCAGCCCCCCAGCACCGACCACACCGGCGACAGGTAAAACAAAAACATGACCCGCACCACGTCGCCCAGCATCAGCGCGTTGACAAACGAGGTGTTGGCCCAGCCGCCCACCAGCGCCAGTGCGACCAGCAGACCGGCCTGCGACCGCCAGGCCGTGCGTTCGCGCCACAGGTAGGCGGCCAGCGCCAGCCCCACCGGACCATACACCAGCATCGACAGTACCGGACCGCTTAAGCCCACCTCGACAAACTGTTTCAAGGGCCACCAGGACAGACCCCACAGCGAGGACGAAAACAGCAGCACCAGCAAAGGCAAGGCCGGAGATCGGGCAGCATTCGTCATGGCATCACCGAGCCGCCATTGGGCCCAAGCACTTGGCCGCAATAAAAACGGGACAAATCCGACGCCAAAAACAGCGCCGTGGCCGAAATCTCTTCGGGCTCGGCAAAACGCTGCTGGGGAATGTCGAGTTCTTTCTGAATCGATTCGGCGCTCATGGCGGCCAGCGACACCATGGCGGTAGCCACCGGCCCCGGCGCAATGGCGTTGATGCGTATGGCTGGCGCAAACTCGCGCGCCAGCGACCGGGTCAGGCCGATCACGCCAGCCTTGGCCGCGCAGTAGGGGGCCAACTGGGCGCGCCCCAGAATGCCCAGGTCCGAAGCGACGTTGATGACCACGCCGTGCTGGCGCGCCACCATGGCGGGCAGGAAAGCACGACAGGTCAAAAATACCGATTTCAGGTCGGTCGCCAGCATACGGTCCCAGTCGGCTTCGGTCGTCTCCAGAAACGGTTTTTCCTGGATGATGCCGGCGTTGTTGACCAGAATATCCAGCGCACCACAGACATTTTTCACTTGCGCCGCCAGCCGGGCCACGTCCGCGGCAAGACTCACATCGGCTTCCAGCGCCCAGGCCGGCACGCCAAAACTTTGCAACTCCTGCACCAAGACTTGGGCTTGCGCCGCTTGCCCCAGATGGTTCACCACCACGGCGGCACCGGCTTGCGCAAAGGCCAGGGCAATGGCACGGCCAATGCCGGTCGCGGCACCGGTGACCAGGGCGGTGCGCCCGGTCAGGGACAGGTTCAGGGCAGCGGCCATCAGTTCATCACCTCGCCGTTGCTCACCACCAGCGCCTGGCCGGTGAGCGGGGCGGCATCGGCGCTGGCCAAAAACAGGTAAATGCCGGCAATGTCAGCGGGCGCCAGCATGCCGGGCAAGGCTTGATGCGCCAGCAAGTCGCGCTCGACCTCGGCCTCGCTGCGGCCCTGCTGCTGCGCCATGCTGGCGAGCGAGCGCATGGCGGCCTCGGTGCGGATCCAGCCCGGGCACACCGCATTGACACGAATACCGCGAGCGCCCAACTCAAACGCCAGCGAACGGGTCAACCCGACGACCGCGTGTTTGCTTGCCACATAGGCCGAAAAGTCGGCAACGCCGGTCTTGCCCCAGATGGACGACTGGTTGATGACACTGGCACCTGCCGGCATCAGCGGCAGCAGCGCGCGTGTGAGGCGCACCATGCTCACCACATTGTTGTCGAGCAGGCTCGCCCAGCGCGCCATGGCGTCCGGCGCCGGGCTGTCGATCGGGGTGGGGTATTCCACCCCCGCGTTGTTGACCAGCACATCCACCCTGCCCCATTGGCTTTGCAGGCGGGTGGCCAGCGC
>NZ_JAURYQ010000008.1 GCF_030653815.1 Rhodoferax sp.
TCGAATTGGCCAGCGTGTTGCGCGAAATCGTCTGGCAGCGAAAGCCCATGTGGTACAGCCGCCGCGCCTGAGCGCGCAGGTTGACCTCGATGACGCGCAGAGACTCGCGGTAGGTCAACTGGGCGAAGGCCATGGCGAAGAACTGGTCCAGACACGAGAAGTCCTTGACCTTGTGTTCGCCACGATGATTGGCCACACAGCGACGAAATGTGCTCAGTGGCAGGTAGAGCATGAGTTGCGCGAATACGAGCTTGCCTTGGTGCATGGTGGTTTTGGGGGGAAACCCGCAAAAAACCACAAGTCTGCCTCTCGACGACGTTCAAATCGAGACCAGACTGAAACACCAAATTTGACAAGTAATTCATTAACTTACGACGTTCCGATGTAACAACGTTGGGACACTACTGACAACGCATGATCATCAAAACGGTTCCTATGCCCGCAAGCAAGGCAGCATAGCTGGCCAGCGCTTGCAGCGACAAGGTTGGAATCAGCACCAGAATCAAGGTGTCATTGCCACCAGGTACCAAGGCGCCGCCAGAGCCCATCAGAAGTCCCCCCATAACGCGCCGCTGCCAGTGGTTGCTATTTGGCCAACGCCAACTAAACGAACCTCGGTGAAACGAAGACGCCAACATGCCGACGAACAAGGTCAACACCAGCATGCCCCGCAGCCAGCCGGACGAAATACCGTCAAAAAACCAGCTATTGGTTTGTTCACGCAAGTAGTTGGTGTAGGTCCAGGTGCCTTCCAGCAAAAATAGCAAGCCGCTCGCCACACCAAGTAGCAAGGCACCAAAAGACAGGCGGTAGCTTGGTGCCACCAACCGCTGCAGGCCAGACAAGCTCTGGTCGCGGCGCTGCCACTGCATCACCAACTCTCGCACGGCCCATAGCATAAGCACTGAAACCAAGGTGACATGTTGCCAAAACGTCAGCTGTTGCCACCACAAAGCTTGAGGCTGCACCACATGGGGAAGCCACAGGTTTTCTAGCGTCATGGTGCCAGCGACGCCTGACACGAATGCGAGCAGTGTTAGCATCATGGTACTGTCGCCGTCCGCAAGTTGCTGCACGGTTGAGAGCGAGCAGCCACCATTGATGGCCGCCCCCATACCAAACAGGAAACCACCGGAAATACCCAGCCACCAGACACCGTGGGTCACTGGCACGCCGTTGATGGGCAGCCCCAGCAAGACAAACACACCCGCCAGTAAACATGACCAGGCTGCCGCCTTGATAAAACTGATGAGGACGCTGGCCTTACGGTCATTCAGCCATTGCATGACAGCCCGAACGGTACACAGACTGGCACGGTGAGCCGCAAAGCCGATCAAAAAAACCAGCAAAATACTTAAGCCATCCGTCAGATTCATACACCCAGAAGCTTGGCCAATTCGTCAAACCTATCAACAACGATAT
Source organism: Rhodoferax sp. (assembly GCF_030653815.1). Classification (GTDB taxonomy): domain Bacteria; phylum Pseudomonadota; class Gammaproteobacteria; order Burkholderiales; family Burkholderiaceae_C; genus Rhodoferax. The sequence goes on from NZ_JAURYQ010000008.1 coordinate 1,423, forward strand.
CGCAATCCGGGTGGGGCGTTGGGTCGGGTGGCCCCTCTGGGCCCCATTCATCCGGTCTGCGGATAAAGGCTGTCCTGAAACCGCAGGCACGGGCGGCATTCAGATCGAAGTTGTGACAGGCAACCATCAAAATCTCAGATGGCTCCATGCCTAGCCATTGCGCCGCTTTCAAATAGGCCTGTGGGTTGGGTTTATAAACACCGATCATTTCGCACGAGATCACGGCATCCCAATCTAGATCGTTTCTTCGAGAAACTTCCAATACCAGGGATAACGGAAGCATGGTGAACGAAATGGCCGGTAGCTTTTGCCGGATTCGCGCCAGGGCAGCCGGGAATTCTGTCCAGCAGACGAGTTCGTGCCAGGCTCGAAAAATCTGCCAACGCTCTTGTGCGTCAAATTGAAGCAGACCGTGTTTCGTCAACACTTCATCGAGCGCCGTGCAATGTAAATCGTCCATGTTGAACGCAGGTTGAACCTCGCCGACGATACCCTTCATCGCGAGACGGCGGTAGTCGTTGGTCACTATGTGCCATTCGCGTGATATTCCGTGGTGTTGTCCCATCTTCTGAAATGCGCTGCACACGCCACTGTGCCAGTCCAGGATAGTGCCGCCGGTGTCGAAAGTGAGTGCCTTGACTTGCATGTTGTGTCCCGTGTAAAGTTCAGCCACCGCCGCGCTGGGTACCCAGATCAAAGCGCTTTTGTACGGTGTAGCGACGCTCATCGGAGAGCCCGCTGTACTCAAAATAAACGCCCAAACGCGGTATCGTCAATAAGGCAATACGTGCATCGGGCAAAGGTGACCATCGGATTTTTAAGATGCCGTCAGGCAGTATGGCGGTGCAATCTGCATGGCCTGCATCCACAGTCAAGGCTGCTTCGGGTAATGCCCCTGGCAACCACGACAGCAAATCGGCCGACGTGCAACCCATGACATGTTCAAACTTCTCAGGTACAAAACTGGGTGTCATCAGCGGCAGCGTTCAATCAACTTTGTAGGCAGCAAATTTTTCATCGACCGTGGTGCCGAACGCCTGGTTGCTGTAATTGCTCAGCGCTTTGACCGCCGAGGCGAGCACTATGTAAAGCAGGTCGCGCTCCTGATAGCCGGCGTCCAGGAACGCCTGCACGACCGCGCGGTCCGGCTGGCCGTGCTTCGCGACCATTTCGACCGCCATGGCCGCCAGCGCAGCGAGCTTGGCGTCAGGAATCGGCTGGCGTGCTCGAATCGCCTGCAAGACATCTTTAGGCACGCCCGACATCTTGTCGGCAATCATGCTGTGGGCTGCCGTGCAGTAGTTGCAGCCGTTGTATTGGCTCACGGCCAGAAACAGCACTTCTTGCTCAGTAGCGCTGAAGCCCGATTCGCTGCGAAACAGGGCATAGCCGTGCAGGTAGGTGCTGAGCATCGCCGGTGCGTTCGCCATGTTGGCGTACATGTTGGGGATGAAGCCGACCTGCTTGAGTGCCAGATCGAGAACTTCCTTTTGCGGCCCCTGGGCGCTGGCGTGGTCGATTGGTTGCAGGTTTTTGATGATGGGGGTGCTTGGCATGGGGTTTCTCCGGATGGGTTGACAAGGTTTTGCATGTGGCGCGCATCATCGCGCCGCAGACTTCAATGTTAGGCCTCGCCGTGTGCTGACGGGTGTGCGTGCGTCTCAGTTTTGCTACCCGTCGTTTCACTTTTTGCAATACCCGCATCGCCACGCAAGCGTGGGTGATATCTTTCTCGTGCTCCCAAAAAAAGTTTTGTCACGTTTGACGGCGGCCATGCGACCAAGGTTATGACGGCACTGCAGTCCGCAGCGTCGCAAACCCGAAAGGAAACATCATGAAAACCGCGCTCTTCGCCGCCGTTCTGCTCGCCACCTCGTTTGCTGCATCGGCTGACCACCATGACTCCATTAGCGAGGTAACTTCCGGCCCCGGAAAAACGCGCGCCGAGGTCATCGCCGAGCTGGAGGTGGCAAAGGCAGCAGGGCTGGTTCAACTCAGTGACTATGGAATGAGGCAAGCAGAAAGTTTTCGCCTGCAAAACCAATCGTCGACTCTGACGCGTGCGCAGGTTAAGCAGGAAGTCATCGCGTTGCGCCAGCAGGGACTGCTCGAAATTCAGGGCGATCACCGTTGAAGGCTGGGGCGATTGCTGCCATGGCATGTTCACCAACGCAACTCTGTCAGATCATGATGGTGTTCAAACCTCCAGCACCCACTTCATCGCATGGAGACCAGGTCTGACACGTTCAGGCCTGGTCAACCTTCGTGCTGCTTCATAAAGTGTAAGAACCAAGTGAGCTCTGCGACTAATTCGCATGTTTAGAAATCTGCCATACCCGTCCATGTCGAATTTTTCAAAGTGCGTCCATGAATAGCCAGACTGAATCCATTGCGTTGCCAACGTCAGCCACTCACCCCGATGCATCCGGGGACTTGTGGGTCCGGCTTCGGCAACGCCTGCTGCGCCATGCCCGAATGATGGTGTTCGAGCCCGCGCTGGCCGAAGACCTGGTGCAGGAATCGCTGGTGGCGGTGCTGGAAAAGCCCGAAGCCCATCGCGGCGAGGCATCCCTCATGACATGGGCCGTTGCCATCCTCAAGCACAAAATTGCCGACTGGTACCGCTCACCCCATCAGCGGCGCCGCGCCTGGGTTGACGCAGATGAAAATGATGTGGACTCCGATCCAACCGAGGGGCTTTACGACGAGCAGGGCAGTTACAAGGAAGCCGTGCCGTCCTGGCAGCAGCCCGAAAAACAGGAGACCCAGCGCCAGATGATGTCCGTGATGGAGGCCTGCCTGAAACGTTTGCCGGCGCAGACCGGCAGGGTGTTTATGATGCGCGAATGGTTGGGATTCGAGACATCGGAAATTTGTGAGCGCCTGAACCTGAGCGCTGAAAACTGCCGCATGATTTTGCACCGAGCCCGCATGGGCTTGCGCCAGTGCATGACAACCCAAGGACACACTACCGGGATCAACCCATGACATTTCTACATTCTTGCCAAAGAGCAGCCGAACTGATTTCCCAGTCACTGGACGAGCCCCTGGACATGGTCGACAAGCTGCGTTTGCGCATGCACCTGAGCATGTGCGGCAATTGCCGAAACGTGCAGGATCAGCTCAACCTGATCCACAAAATGGGCGGGCAAATTGGCACGATCGATGTGTGTGATGACTCCGCGGACGTACCACTTCCTCATGGAAATTCGGCCGGATGAATGCCCGTGCCTGGTGTCACAACGTTGACTCAACCCGCGCAACAACTCAACTGTGTCACGTCCTTGAAAAACGTCTGCGCGCACAGCTTCAAGCCCTCCACCATCGTCAGGTAAGGAAACAACTGGTCGGCCAGCTCTTGCACCGTCATGCCTGCCCTGATCGCCAGGGCCGCGCTCTGGATGAGTTCCCCGGCCTCAGGGGCCACCACTTGCGCGCCCAGCAGGCGCCCGGTGCCCACCTCCGACACCAGCTTGACGAAGCCCAGCGTCTCAAAATTGACCAGGGCGCGCGGCACCTTGTCCAGCGACAGGGTTCGGCTCTCGGAGTGCAGTCCGGCGCGTTGCGCCTGTGTCTCGTCCAGACCAACGGTGGCAACCTGCGGCTCGGTGAATACCACAGTGGGCATGGCCGTCAGATCCAGCCGCACCTCGCCCCCCGTCATGTTGATGGCAGCGCGCGTGCCAGCAGCGGCGGCCACATAGACAAACTGTGGCTGGTCGGTGCAGTCACCGGCCGCAAAAATGTGCGGCACGTTGGTGCGCAGGGTCACGTCAATCTGGATTGCACCTTGCGCGGTGGTGGATAGGCCTGCAGCAGACAGATTTAGAGCGGCCGTGTTGTGCGCCCGGCCAGTGGCGACCAGCAGCTTGTCGGCACGTATTTCGCCGTTCGCCATACTGAGTACGAATTCATCGTTGACGTAGGCAATTTTGCTGGCCTGGGTGTGCTCCAGCACCGTCATGCCATCAAGCCGAAAAGCGGCGGTTAGCGACTGGCCAATGGCAGGATCGTCGCGGTAAAACAGTGTGTGGCGGGCCAGCACGGTGACCTGGCTGCCCAGGCGAGCAAAGGCTTGCGCCAGCTCCAATGCCACCACCGAAGAGCCGATCACCGCCAACCGGGGCGGAATCGCCTCGCACACCAAAGCCTCGGTGGAAGTCCAGAACGGCGTGGCCGTCAAGCCATCGATGGGCGGCACGGCCGGGCTGGCACCGGTGGCAATCAGGCAGCGGTCAAACGTTACGACGCGCTCGCCACCCTCGTTCAAATGAACGACAAGGTGCTGGTCGTCCTTGAAACGCGCTTCACCGTGCAGCACCGCGATGGCCGCGTTGCCGGCCAGGATGCCCTCGTATTTGGCCTGGCGCAGCGTATCCACGCGCGCTTGCTGCTGTGCCAGTAAGGCCGGCCGATTGATGTGAGGCTCGGATGGACTGATGCCGCCGTCAAACGCGCTGACCTGGCGCAGATGCGCAATGTGCGCCGCACGGATGAATATTTTGGACGGCACACAACCCACGTTGACGCAGGTGCCGCCGATCACTCCGCGCTCGATCAACGTCACGCGGGCGCCGTGTTCCACCGCCTTGAGTGCCGCCGCCATGGCCGCGCCACCACTGCCGATGATGACAATGTGTAGTCTGGCATCCACTGGCGCTAAGGTGCAGCTGGTACAAGTGTCAGTAGCCATGCGGAGTTCTTTCTATGGAAGGTTTCAGGCTGGAGTCGTCGGCAGTTCACAGCCGTCTCGGGCGCAGCGGCGGTTGCTGGGCCACAGCAAGTCCCAGATGGAGACCGCAAGCATCAGTCCCAGGCCCGCATACAGCAGGCTGATTGGCCAGCCTTCGCCTCCCAGCCATCCCAGGGCACCCAACACCAGCGTCGGGCCGATCATGCCCAGCACGCTGCGGTGCCATTGCCGGTGGCCCAACCAGCCCAGCGCATTGGCTAAAAGAGCGAGCGCGGCAAACAAGGGCATCAGGCGGCTGATGAACAAGCTCTCGTATCCCTGCAAAAAGCCCAGACCAAGGGCAGCGCCGATACTGGCGATGGCGGGAAAACAGGCGGCGCAGCCAAAGGCCGAGACGACGCTGCCAAAGGTGCCGGCTTTGTCGGCGATACGGGTTATCAGGGTCATAAAGTGTCTCCGGTTGATCAGTGTGAGGTTGCGGACAGCGTAAGATAAGTCTGTAGTCAAGTACGGAGTCAAGCACTTTATGGAAAATAAACTGGGCCGTCTTAAAAACAGTCTCACCATTGGTGCATTTGCCCAAGCCGCCGAGGTCAATGTGGAGACCATACGCTTTTACCAGCGCAAGGGCCTGCTATCGGAACCCGACAAGCCCTTGGGGAGCATTCGCCGCTATGGCGACAGGGACGTGGCGCGGGTCAGGTTCGTCAAGTCGGCACAGCAACTGGGTTTCAGCCTGGACGAAATTCTTGAGCTACTGCGGTTGCAAGACGGCACACACTGCGATGAGGCGCGTGGGCTGGCCGAGCTCAAATTGAGCAATGTGCAACAAAAGTTGGCCGAGCTGACCCGCATGGAAGCCGTGCTGGCTGCGCTGGTGAGGCAATGCTGCGCCACCACCGGCGAGGTGGCTTGTCCGCTGATTGCCGCTTTGAAAGGGCCGTGAAGTTGTCGGCTGTGCAGCACCGGTCAATGGTTCTTTGTCCGGGTGGTTTTTTCACGCAGAGTCACAAACTCCTCCGCCGCGGAGGGGTGCAGCGCTACGGTGGCATCAAAGTCGGCCTTGGTCGCGCCCATGCGGATTGCAATGGCCAGGCCCTGGATGATCTCGGGTGCATCGGCCCCCACCATGTGCGCCCCCAGCACGCGCTGGCTGGCACTGTCCACAACCAGCTTGATCAGCGTGTGTTCGTCGCGTCCCGACAGGGTGTGGCGCATGTTGCGGAACTTGCTGCTGTAGATGTCGACCTCGCCATACTGCGCCAGCGCCTGGGTTTCGGTCAGCCCCACGGTGCCAATGGGCGGCTGGCTGAACACGGCCGAGGGCACGGTGGTCAGGTCGGCGCTGACCGGGCTTGGCCCAAAAAGCGTGTTGGCCAGCGCCGCGCCTTCGCGAATGGCCACCGGCGTCAGCGCGATGCGGTTGGTGACATCGCCGACCGCGTGAATGCTGGGGATGCTGCTATGGCCAAAAACATCCACCATCACACCGCCTGCCTTGTCCAGCACCACGCCCGCCTCGGCCAGACCCAGGCCCATGGTGTTGGGTACACGGCCGGTGGCGTATAAAACGGCATCCACCATGTGGCTTGAAGCGTGTGCGCCTGATACATCCACAGACAGGCTGCCATTAGCGAGTTTGTCAATACGCGCCACGTCCTGGTGCAGCAGCACGGCAATGCCTTTTTTCACCATCTCATCAAACAGGTGCGCCCGCACGTCGTCGTCAAAGCCGCGCAACACCTGCTCACCCCGGTAACACAGGGTGACCTGCGCGCCCAGACCATTGAGGATGCCAGCAAATTCGACGGCGATATAGCCGCCCCCGACAATCAGCACGCGCTGGGGCAACTGCGGCAAATCAAACACCTCGTTGGAGGTGATGGCATGTTCAATGCCAGGAATCTGCGGCACAAAGGGTGTGCCACCGGTGGCGATCAGGATGTGCTCGGCCGTGAGCTGCTGCCCGTTGACCGCCACCGTGTGTGCATCCAGCAGGTGTGCTGCGCCATGCATGACCGCCACCTTGGCGCCGATCAGGTTGTTTTCGTAGAGGCCGCTCAGGCGGGTGATTTCCTTGTTCTTGGCCTCGATCAGTTTGGGCCAGTAGAACTCGGCAGCGGGCACGGTCCAGCCAAAGCCCTGGGCATCGGCAAAGTCTTCGGCAAAGTGGGCCGCGTAGACCAGCAGTTTTTTCGGCACACAGCCGCGAATGACGCAGGTGCCGCCATAACGAAAGTTCTCGGCAATGGCCACGCGTGCGCCCAGGCTTGCGGCAATACGCGCTGCGCGCACACCGCCCGAGCCGCCGCCGATGACGAAGAGTTGGTAGTCGTATGAAGTCATAATTTTTCAATCAGTTGAGGACAGAGCTAAAGATCTTTCCCGCAAGTATCAGGAATGGTTAAATTTTTGTACCCAGGGAATGAAGTCAGTTAGGGGCATGGGCTTGGCAACGCCGTAACCCTGCACAAAATCGCACTGATTGGACTTGAGCCAGGCCAGTTCTTCGGCGGTCTCGGCGCCCTCGGCAACCACCGATAGCCCCAACTCCCGGCATAAAAGAATGGTGGAACGAACGATAGCGGCGTTTCTGGGGGTGACATCAACGGCGGTGACAAAGGTACGGTCGATCTTGAGTTCATCCACCGGCAAAGTCTTGACGTAGGCCAGCGAGGACTGACCTGTGCCGTAGTCGTCAATGGACAGTTTGAGTCCGAAGGCTGAAAGTTCATTCAAATGCCTGAGCGCCAATTCCGGCTCATCCATCAAGGCGCTTTCAGTAATTTCAAGACAAAGTTGCTCCGCAGACATGCCCGACTGCATCAGTAAGCGCTGGATATCTTCCACCAAGCCATGATTCAACAAATCACGGGTGGACAGGTTGACCGATACCACCGGTGAAATTCCTGAGTGCCGCCAATCGGCTGCATCTTCAATCACCTGGCGGAGCACCCAGGGCGTGATCTCGCGAATAAAACCTGTCTGCTCGGCAAATGGAATGAATTGCATCGGCGGGATCAGGCCCTTGACCGGATGCCGCCAGCGGATCAGTGCTTCAACCGCGGTAACTTTGTTCTGCTTCAGGTTCAGCTTGGGCTGGTAGTAAATGATAAATTCACCCTGCACCAAGGCATCGCGCATCTCGCCGAGCAGGGAGAGTTGTTGATGATCGGGTTCGTTGTCCAGTTCGGAGACAAAAACCATGCTATCTTGGCGATGCTTGGCAACAGTCATGGCCACATTGACATGCCGCAGCAGCGTGGTGATCTCGGTGCCATCCTGTGGGTACAGCGTGACACCCACACTGGCGTCAATGTCCAGGCGCTGACCAGTGATTGTCATGGGCGCCCGCACGGCTGCCAGAATTTGTTGCACCTTGTCTGCCGCCGTCAGCTGGTCAACGCCAGCCAACATGATGGCAAACTTGTCACCCCAAAGACGGGCCACCAGGCTGGATTCTCCTGCTGAGCGCGTGATGCGCAAGGCTACTTGACACAACAGGTGATCACCCACCTTGTAGCCCAACGCGTTGTTGATCGGCGCGAAGCGGTCCACATTCAGCAACATCAAGGCGCCCGACGCGTTGCTGACACGCGCGTCGAACAATTCCATAAAACGGGTGCGATTGGGCAGATCAGTCAATGGGTCGATATAGGCCAGGCGCAGAATTTTTTCTTCTCGGTTGGAGATGCTGTCACGCATCACGCGCAGCGCGCGCAGCAGAGCGCCGACTTCATCGCGACGTCCGTTCGGCACATCCTGGCGATAGTCACCGCTGGCAATTACCTTGGCAATGGACACGGCTTTTTGTAAAGGCAAGACAATGCCGCGCGCAACAGCCCAGGCCAGGCCGGTGCCGGCGACCAGCGCGCAAAGCGCCAACAAAACCACCAGATGTGTGGCCTGGGTCGCTGATTCCCTGAGCTGTTCCAGTCTGGATTGCATCATTTGCTGCAAGTGGGTTTCCAGCGCCCGAGATTCAAAAAGCAAGGTGTTGAGGACCTTGTGGGTTCGGTCCTCGAAGTGGGTGCGCGCTTTGGTCGGTCCTTCGATCTCCAGCAATTCAACTGTTTCCTGCAGCAACGTGGCATAGCGCTGCTGCAAGTCGGTGACCTGCCCGATGTAACTCTGAAGGTCGGCGGCAAGCCCGGTTTGAGCCAGGTCATGGACCGCTTTGGCGGATGCCGCCATCTCTTCATCCATGGCGGCATACAGCGGCACGCGTTGGTCGCGCTCGGGGGTCTGCAACAGTTTGAGCAAATCGATTGCCGCGGCTTGCGCGTGCAGATTCATGCTTTGGGCCATAAACACACGGCGCGCCTGGTAGTTGACAATCTCCTGGGTGGTGGCGGTCAGGACTTCCAGCCGTTGCAAGGACACCGCCGCGACTGCCAACAACAGTCCGAGCAGCACCGAGAACGCCAGAATCAGGCGAGCGCGAATGGATGCAAAGTGGATCGTCATGGTCGGCGGATTTATTTTGCCCGGAATATTTTGGTGTCCGGATGAAACGTGTACCACGCAAACCAGTACCCTACCACGCCCGGCAATTGCCGGCCATCCGCCGCGTGAACGGTGGCACGCGCGGCGGCACGGTCAAAGCGGATTGTCAACCGGGTGCCGCCAAGCTGGTCGGTCACGACGCCGCTCGTTTTACCGAGCTCGACAAACGGATAAGCCTTGGCGATGGTGCCAATTTGAATCCCCAGCACCCGTTCCTTGGGGTGAAAACCAGCGGAGCGGAAGGCCAGCGGAAATAATATCTGGTTGCTGCTGTCATAGCCGGCATAGGGGTCGCGTCCGTAGGCGCGTGATGCACCGGTATCGGTTGAAAGAATGACCGTGGCCGGGTGGCTTTGGCGCCAATCCGCCCAACTGGTGTGGGTCAATGGCAGCATGCGCAATTGCCGACCCTTCATGGGTCCACTGATCGCCTGCCCCAGCAGTTGCGACCACAGCGATTGGGTTTGTCGGTCATACATCAGCACGTCGCTGTTATAGAGCAGACCGGAGACCCCAAAACTCAAGGCATGCCCATCGACCTGACCATCAAATGCAACACCAGTACCGCAAAGTGGACAAAACGTGAGGGTCACCACCTCATCGCCAAAACGGTCGTTCACCACCTCATGCCAGTTCAGAATACGAATCGGGTAGGCCCGTGCAACGCTGTTGCGCACCAGACCAAGCACCTGGTCGTCCGCACGCATGAAGGTGGCCAGTGCTGCCGGCAAAAACCTGGGTTTGTCGATGGACGGAATACCATCCCTGGGCGGGCCGCCCGCGTGAATTTGATCTGCCGGAATCGACGCCCCCCGCAGATCAAAACCGTTCATTTCCTGCGCTTGCAGCGTCGCCGCTGCCAGGGCAACCAGGCCTGTTGTCAGGAGGTTAAGGATGGTGCGCTGAGCCATCTGTCGTGTGCTCGCGTCAGGGATGGACCACAATGCCCATCACCGGATCAATCGCATCATTCCACGGTGCTTCTGAAATTTTGCGCTTTGCAAACTCGCGCCCGGCATTCCAACGCTCTCGAATACCACTTGGCGTGAAGTCAAGGTCTTTGGTGTGATCCTCGCCGCGCAGTGCCGCCGCCTGCATGGGCAACACGTGCATCACCGTGCCGCAGCCCCACCCCAGCAATTCCCTGGCCTCCGGCGTGCCCCGTGCCTGCGCTGGCAGCAAGCGCCCCAACTCGCGCACCACATGGCGCAGGTGGTGAATCTGTTGTTGTCGCGCTGTGTGACTTTCGGCGCGGCTGGCAAACTGGATGTCTTTCATGCGGCTGCTGACGTGCGCCAGGGTCACTGGCAGGTCACCGGCCTGTTGCCATAACTGGGCCGCAAATATGACCGCGTCGCGCCGTGGGTTGTCGTCCATAACCACCTCGATTGGGGTGTTGGAGTAGATGCCGCCGTCCCAATAATGCTCCCCCTCAATCTCTACTGCCGGAAAAGCCGGCGGCAACGCACCGGATGCCATCACGTGCTCGAGCCCCATGGCGTCATCACGGCTGTCAAAGTAGCGCATGCGCCCGGACGCGACATGGACCGCGCCCAGGGTCAAGCGGGTTGTTCCCTGCGCGATCAGTCCGAAATTGACGAGTCGATCTAATGTGTCACGCAGCGGGGCAGTGTTGTAATAACTGGCATTGGCAATGCCAAGTGGCACCTGTGCGCCAAAGTGCGCAGGCAGGTTGGGCGCAAAGAAGCCGGGGATCCCCGACGACACAGCGCCCAAGTTGTGCACCAGCTTGCCCAGGCCAAAGGCGTCCCAAATCTCCGAGGAGGTATGGGCGCTGGCCACTTGCTGCCAGAACTCGCGCAAGCGGTCCAGCCGATTGGCGGGCTTGTTGCCCGCGATGATGGCTCCATTGATGGCCCCAATCGAGGTGCCCACCACCCAGTCAGGCTCAATGCCAGCCTCATGCATGGCCTCATACACACCGGCCTGAAAGGCCCCCAGTGCGCCGCCGCCTTGCATGACCAGTACGACTTGGCCAGGGAGTTTGTTTGATGTGGTTTTTGTCATGGTTCATGCTCCTGTGGGTAGGGCCGCTACGGGGGCCAGATAGTCGTGCAATACGCGGCCGTACGGCAGCGTCAAATTGGCGATGAAATGCAGGCCACCCATGGCCTTGCGTACCGGCAAATCAGCCACCGGCGCATTGGCATGGGGCACCAGATGCAGCCGCGCCGGGCCTGACCAGGCACCTTGCACGGCAATGTCCGTCAGGTTATAGGCCACCAGCTGGGCAATGGCAAGTTCACCGTCCACGCCAGGAATGAGTTTGAGGTTGACTTGGGTTTTACTCATTTTTTCAATGATGGATGCCGAGGAGCACTGCTTCTTGCCCGCCACGTCGTAGAGCAAATGCTGGTGCTTGTAACCCATGGTGCCCACGGCCACTTGAACACCAGCGTAATCCAGCGTGCCTGTCAGCGTGTCCTGCACCACGGCCAACTTGGGCTGACCGTGCTTTTTCGGGAAGCCCCAAATCTCACGCCCACCGGCAATCGGCGGCTCATCGTCGAGGTACATTTGAGCCGTGAAGTTCACATGTTCACCCCGGTACAGCGCCGGGATCACGACCCCTGACTCGGTGTAACTGCCAAACCCGGCAGAGTCGGGCATGCGGATGAACTCGTAGAGCACGGTATTGCTACCGTCGGGCTCCAGCGGTTCTGGCAAGGCATCACGAATGGCCTGTGGGTCTGACTCGTAAGTGATGATCAGGTATTCGCGGTCAATGAAGCGGTAGGGGCCACGGGGATACGATGGCGATGCTGCCGGCATCGACGGCAATTGAAGAATGTCCTGGCTATTCATGTGGAAGGGTGCCTTCAGTGGGCCGTCCAGCCGCCATCAATCGGAATCACCGCCCCGGTGATAGAGGCGGCCGCCTCGCTGGCCAGAAAGCCTGCAAGGGCTGCCACCTGCTCGACGGTGACAAATTTCTTGGTTGGCTGGGCGGCGAGCAGTACGTTCTGAATAACCTCGGCCTCGGTGATACCGCGCGCTTTGGCCGTTTCTGGAATCTGTTTTTCTACCAGGGGGGTCCAGACATAACCGGGGCAAACGGCATTGACGGTGATGCCTTGTTCGGCCACTTCCAACGCCACCGTTTTAGTCAACCCAGCAATGCCGTGTTTGGCCGCCACATAGGCCGACTTGAAGGGCGAGGCCACCAATGCATGGGCGGATGCCACCTGGATGATGCGGCCCCACTGTTTCTTTTTCATATGCGGCAAGGCCAGCCGTGTGGTGTGAAAAGCCGAAGTCAGATTGATGGCAAGAATGGCATCCCACTTGGCCGTTGGAAATTCGTCCACCGGGGCCACAAACTGGATACCCGCGTTGTTGACCAGAATGTCCACGCCACCAAACTCGGTATTCACGGATGCGAACATGGCCTCAATCGCCTCGGGTTGGCTCATGTCGGCCCCATGGAAACGCACTTTGACCGGGTAAGTGGCCTCCAGGCGAGCTCGGGTGGCCTCGATCTCGGTGGCATCACCCATGCCGTTAAGCACGATGTTGGCCCCACTTTTGGCAAATTGTTCGGCAATACCCAGGCCAATGCCGCTGGTTGATCCGGTGATGAGTGCTGTTTTTCCTGTGAACATGAGGGGTTCCTTGAAGAGAATTGCGGCCGTGTTCACGGCCTGGCCTGACATCAAACGGGCGTTCGATGCTTCTTCAAGTTAGTCGATGCTCTGCACGCAATGATTACAGGCGCACAGATGTAATTTGAACCCTACGTCTCGTTTTATGAACCGATCGTCTCATGCAGACACGGCAGTTATGGCTTCTTCCTCACCCCTGAGCCATTCAGTGGGTGAGCACCCTAACTTGCGTACGAAGGCCCGCGTCAGCGCGCTGGCGCTGCCGTAGCCTACGTCGTCTGCCACATGTTTGAGTTGCCGCCCCTTTTTGAGCAGCCCCTGCGCCGTCATCACGCGCCAGGATGCCAGATAGTCAGCCGGGGTAACGCCGGTGACCTCACGAAAGCGCACAGCAAAGCGCGCCCGTGACATGCCCGCCAATGCAGCCATGCTGGATAAATCACGCTCCTGCGCAGGGTCGTCATGAATGGCGGTGATGGTTTTGGCCAATCGGGCATCGGCCAAACCTGCCAAGGTGCCGCCTTGCGTCAAACCCTGGTCAATGCAGTAGCGCAGGAGCCGGATCATCAGCACTTCACACAGGCGGTCCAGCACCGCCTGGCGGCCATTGTGGTTGGCAAAGGCTTCCTCAAACATCAACCCCAACAGTGATTCGACACCGGCCAGTTCAGTCAACTTGACCATTACGACGCTCGGCAGAGAATCGGTGATTGGATTGCGACCACCACCGCCAAACTGAACCGTGGCGCAGACCACGTCAGCGCCCGCGCGGTCATCCGCCACCAGACGATGCGTATCGGGGCGGGGTAGAAACAACAAGGTGGGCTCGGTGATGTCAAAGACCTCATGCTTCACGCCGATGACTTGCACCGGACCGCGCCGGATCAAGTGAATGTGTCCGCGCAAACTGTCTTGCGCAAAGTCATGAATGCCGCAGATGTTGCCGGTATAGAACACGCCAGCATGCAGGGAAAAATGTGAGAGCAGTGTGGTGAGTCTGTCCATGGCTTTTTTTGATACGAATGGTTATCTTGATGATACTTTGAAACACCTTTCGTATCGATTCGCCCGGTAAAGTTGAGTTTTCAAACCGAACCGGAGAACACCATGGCAGACATCACGATGTACAGCGCACAGGGTTGCGGCTATTGCCAAAGCGCTGAGCGTTTGCTAACCCGCAAGGGGGTGGCGCATATCAACAAGATTCGTGTTGACACCGAGCCCGGCTTGTGGGAAGCCATGTCGGCAAAAACCGGCAGGCGTACCGTGCCGCAAATCTATATTGGGGATTTGCACGTGGGTGGGTTTGATGATTTGAACGCGCTGGACAAGGCGGGGCGGCTGGATGCGCTGTTGCAAGCTTGAGGTGCTGTGTAAGAAACAGTGATCTGGCAACGTCTAAGCAAGTAGGACCGTTTTTTTGGTCCGACACCCAACCCACTTGAGGAGACATTCATGAAACAAAATCCGTCCGCCATTCGTTCCGCCATTCTGGCCTCTGTGTTTGGCTTGGCCTGTGGTGCACCGGCTGTCTTTGCGCAAACCCCGTGTGCCCCGCGTTCGCCCTGCACTGCGCGCAAGAAAAATCCATGCGCCGCCAAGAACCCCTGCGCGGCAAAAAACCCTTGCGCCGCCAAGAATCCATGTGCCGCCAGCGACAAAGTCAACCCGAAACTGGTGACACGACCCGCTGGCACGAAGTTGGCGCAAGGTAATTCTGTTGAACTGATTGCGCAAGGAAAAAAGCTATTTTCAGACCCAAAACTCAGCAGCAACGGGCTGTCTTGCAATACTTGTCACACCGGTGGCGCATCCTTTGCCCAGACATTTGCGCAACCCTATCCCCACTTCGTTCAAATGGCTGATGACAAAGGTGGTCTGAAAAAGATTGCCCTCGACGAAATGGTGCAGTTTTGCATCGTGGCACCGATGGCGGCAAAGCCCCTGGCCTGGGATTCTCGCGAGCTGGCGGCCTTGACAGCGTACACCGCCGAAATACAAAAAACCTTCAAGTACAAATCCGGTGCGGCAGCTAACAATCCGTGTGCGGCCAAGAACCCCTGTGCTGCTAAGAACCCATGTGCAGCAAAAAACCCGTGTGCCGCCAAAAAGAATCCCTGCACAGCCAAGATGTGATGACTGACAGGCTGTCGTTGTGAACGATCTGCAACCCTTGTCGCATGACGATTTGCTGGCCATGCGCGCTGCCGGTGCGGAAATCACCGAGTGTTACCGCGTGCTGACCAAGGCCGAACGCAACATTGTGGGCGAGGTGCTGCGCGGGGAAGGCGAGTTTGTGGAGCTGAACCACTTCCCCGACGACGATGTGTTTGACCGCGACACCCAGTCACAGTATTACTACCATGCACACCGTGGACTCGACGGCGAACACGGCCACTTTCACACGTTTTTGCGCCCGCCCGGCATGCCCGACGGTATGCAACCAATTGAGCACAAAAATGCCACTGAGCCATGGCCAGACGGACGTGATGCGCTATCACATTTGATAGGTATCTCGATGGATTCTTATGGTTTTCCGATCGGACTGTTCACCACCAACCGCTGGGTGACCAATGAGGCCTGGTACAGCGCCGCGGATGTGATGCAACTGCTGGAGCGCTTTCAGATTGACCACGCCGCCCCATCGTGGCCGGTGAACCGCTGGATCAGTGCCATGTTTGTGCTGTTTCGTCCCCAAATGCGCCAGTTGTTATCGCAACGCGATGCCACCGTGGCACAGTGGGCCGCGCAGCATCCGGGCACCGATGTGTTTGAGGACCGGGCACTGGACATCACCAGTTGGGTGGCTATCTCGGTGGCAGGACAGATCAGCAGCGTGGATGCTCTTTTGACCGAAGACAAACAGCCCTAATACCCCCGATGTCTTATCAATCACACAGGGAACCTCACCATGAACAAACGAACTTTCACATCGACTCTGGCCCTGGTTGCCATTCTGGCAACCACCAACACGGCAATGGCCGAATCGGCTGCACTGCCAGGGACACTCACTTTTTCCAGCAAGCATGACTTTGGCTCCTTGGTCGCACGCGTTGAAGCGGCTGTAACTCAGCAAAAAATGGGTATGGTCGCCCAGGCCAGCGCCAGCGCAGGGGCGGCAGGGCGCGGCATCAAAATCCCGGGAAATGTCGTTCTCATGGTGTTTCGCAACGACTATGCCGTGCGCATGTTGCGAGCCAGTGTGCCCGCAGGCATTGAGGCTCCGATCCGCCTCTATGTAACCGAAAACCCGGATGGCACCGCCAGCCTGACGTACCGCACACCCAGCACTGTTTTTGCACCGTACAAGTCTGAAAAGCTCAATGATATGGCTGCGGAACTTGACCCGATCTTCGATCGCATCGTGCACGATGCAGTCGGTGGGTAAGCGACAGTTCACTGAGGTTGGGCAGACGCCGACGCGCCAGTCTTTGCCACTGGTGCTGGGTATGGCCACCTTGGCGCTGGCTGCTGGAGAGCTCTGGAAAAACGACTGGCGGCTGGTCGCGCTTTGGTTCATTGGTTTGATGCTGGGCGTGGCCCTGTACCACGCCTCTTTTGGCTTTGCCAGTGCTTACCGGCGCATGATCGTGGCGCGCGACATGCGCGGTGTACTGGCTCAACTGCTGCTGTTGGGCCTGACCACCTTGTTCATTGCGCCAGTGCTGGCGGATGGCTCCATTCTGGGTCAGGAAGTTGGTGGTGCCGGGGCTCCATTGAGTGTTTCGGTGGCAGTGGGTGCCTTCATGTTTGGCATTGGTATGCAGATCGCCGGTGCTTGTGGCTCAGGCACGCTCTACACCGCAGGCGGAGGCAGTTTGCGCATGGTGGTGGTACTTCTCTGCGCCTGTGGTGGCTCGTTTTGGGCCAGCTTGCACATGGGTTGGTGGCAGCAACTACCATCACATGAGGCCGTGGCGTTGTCCGATGTGATGGATTGGAAATCTGCGCTGGTGTTGCAACTTGGCGTGATCGGTGCGCTGGCCTGGCTGTTGGACGCACTGGCCGAGCCGGTGCCGTCACCAGCGCCGTTAAATGTGCGTAAACCGTTGTCACGACTTCTTTCTGGCCCGTGGCCGGTGCTGGCAGCGGCAGTGGTCTTGGCTTTGGGTAACTTGGGCACCTTGGTCACCGCTGGTCACCCTTGGTCGATCACCTGGGGCTTTACGCTCTGGGGTGCCAAGGCCGCGCAGGCGCTGGGTTGGCAAGCATCTTCCAGCGGCTTCTGGCAGGGCGAGTTTCAGAGTGAAGCGCTGGCGGGTGGTTTGCTGGAGGACACCACTTCATTAATGGACATGGCCATCATGCTCGGGGCGCTGTGTGCGGCATCGCTGGCCGGGCGTTTTGCACCCAAGTGGGACTTTCCCTGGCGATCTCTGGCAGCCGCAGCGCTGGGTGGATTGCTGCTGGGTTACGGGGCACGTATTGCCTACGGCTGCAACATTGGTGCCTTCGTCTCGGGCGTGGCATCCGGTAGCTTGCATGGCTGGTTATGGATTGCTGCCGCGCTGCCGGGAACCTGGCTTGGCATTCAACTGCGCAGGCGATTTGGCATGGCAGATTGAGTCGTCTGGTTTACCCTTGATGAGTGGCGAAGGAGGCTTAACCTGCGGCGGTGTTCCTTAAGGTCGTTTCAATTTGCCGAAGAATGGGTGCTGCATCGCAGTAGTCCAGGCTAAGCGGGTGTGGCCCCAGGGGAGTACGCAAAACGAGACTTGGGAAACCGTTGATGGGTGCACTGCGCGCAAAGGTGACCTCATCAAGCAGCAGCGCCTGCACGGCTGCACCTGAAAGTTCAGTCGCAAACAGCGTGCGGTCAAGACCGATCTCAACTGCCAGATCCACCAGGGTGCCAATGTCAGACGGATTGCGAGCTTCAAGGTAATAAGCCTGCTGGATCGCGTGGATCATCCGGTCTTCATGCATGGGCGAGAGCCGCGCAGCAACCAGCACAGCGCGACAAGCGTTGTAGGTTGAACGCCTGGGTGAGCAGTTGTCCCAAAAGGCGAAGTTAAATCGAGTGCCGGGTACGCGCTCTTGAATCGTTTGCCAGATGCCTTTGAGCTTGAGGCGCATGTCAAGTGACATGGGCTCGTCACTATCTGGAGCCAAGCCGCCCACCACGCGCCGCACCGTCAAATCCCTTGGCAACTGGTTGCACAAGTCGGTCCACACCGGCCGAAATGCCCAGCACCAACTGCACATCGGATCGTGAAAGTAAAGCAATTCTGTTGTCATGGAACGATTGTCTTTGGTTTAAAGCTGGGACCGGGAGCTACAAGACATTTAGGCCCCTAGCTCAAATTGATATTGCGAAACTAGCTGCGGACTACATAGCAATTTATTTTTTATTTTTGTGGTGTGTAAGAACCTGGCAGCCACAACGACTATAGAAGCAGCACGGTAATCACAACACGTTCCGTGCGTTGCGTCACCTACTCTTTACTGACCGTTAACCTCCTAAAGGACATTCAAATGAAAGCTACATCGACAACTTCCCGTTACGCCACCGTTGCCGGACTGGCTCTGGCCATGAGCGCTGCCTTGACCATTGCTGCCTCACCCATTGCGGCACAAGCGGCTGACACCGAAAAGTGCTTTGGCGTTGCCCTGAAAGGCAAGAACGACTGCAAAGCGGGTGCAGGCACCACGTGCGCAGGCACTTCCAAGGTCGATTTCCAGGGCAATGCCTGGTCGATGGTGCCCAAGGGAACTTGCGAAAAGACCGTCTCCAAAACGTCTCCTACCGGTTTTGGGCAAACCAAAGAGTTCAAGGAAGTCAAGGCCTGATCCACACGTATCGAACGGAGCACCTGGCATGTTGAACCCAACCAACAAACTGACGAAGCCCCAGGTTGCTCGGGCTCACACCTTGCCCGCTCGGGCGGGTGTGGGGCTCAAGCCGGAACATTTCAAGGAGATTCTGGCCACCCAGCCAGACATCGGTTTCTTCGAAGTTCATGCCGAGAACTACATGGTTCCCGGTGGCCCGTTTCACCATTACCTCACCCGCATCCGTGAACGTTATGCGTTGTCGATTCACGGCGTGGGTTTGTCCATCGGGGCGGACGCGCCGTTGGATCTTGACCATTTAAATGCATTGACAGTCTTGCTCAAACGCTACCAGCCAGAGTCCTTTTCCGAGCATCTGGCCTGGTCGACACACAGTGATGTATTTCTGAACGATTTGCTGCCGCTGCCTTACAACACCGCGACCCTGCAGCGCGTGTGTGATCACATTGACCAGGTGCAGTCGCACTTGGGACGGCGCATGTTGCTGGAAAATCCAGCCACCTACATTGAATTTGCTGCATCCACCTGGAACGAAGCCACTTTTCTATCTGAAGTGGTTCGACGCACAGGTTGCGGACTGTTGCTGGATGTGAACAATGTGTATGTCAGTAGCGTCAACCATCAGCGCGACGCGAAAGCCGTCGTCCAAGCACTGCCGCTGGCGCAAGTGGGCGAAATTCACTTGGCAGGTTTTGCAGAGCAGGTCGACGGCAAAGATGACAGACTACTCATTGACAGCCACGGCTCCCCAGTGGCGCAGGCGGTGTGGGACTTGTATGCCTTCACGCTGGGGCTGACCGGCCCCGTTGCAACTTTGCTGGAACGCGACAACGACATTCCTACCTGGCCGGTTTTGCTGGCTGAGGCGAATCTGGCAGATAGGCAGTTGTGTGCTGTGCTTGAGGAGGTACACGCATGAACACCCAAACCGCGTTTGCCCACGCACTGCTCAACCCCGAACTGCCTTGCCCCAGCGGCTTGACCACCTGGAACGGATCAGACCCTGAAATTCGTTTTGCGGTGTACCGCAACAACGTGATGGTGTCCTTGATTGATGCACTGGCTGATACTTACCCAGTCGTGCAAACGCTGGTGGGTGAAGAATTTTTCCGGGCCATGGCACGGGTGTTTGCCCAGAGCAGCCCACCGCAATCAAAGGTTATGGCTTATTACGGGCGCGGCTTTGCAGAGTTTGTGGAGTCCTTCCCGCCAGCTGCCTCTGTGCCTTATCTGGCCGACGTGGCGCGACTGGAATTGGTTCGGGTGCTGGCTTATCACGCGGCAGATGTCGTACCTATTCACCCTGAGGTTTTACAAGCTGCATTGGCCGATCCAGAACAACTCATGTCTTTGCGATTGGTGTTGCACCCGTCAGTGCATGTCATCCAATCAACTTTCGCCATTTGTTCCATTTGGGCGGCGCACCAAGGTGCGGTGTGCGCGTCATCAGTCGATCCAGATTTGGCCCAGTCGATGTTGGTGTACCGAGCCGCACTGGATGTGGACACCGTGGAACTTACCACCGGGACCCGGACATTTGTCAACACCTTGCTAGCTGGCCAAACCTTAGCCGATGCTGCACAAGCGGCAAGCAGCATGGACCCAGAATTTGATTTAACCAACGCTCTGACGCTGCTGCTTCGCTTACAGCTCATCACCCACTTGAACACTGGAGAGACACACCATGAACACACGCACTGAAAAATTGGGCCGAGCCATGCCTGCGAATGAGGGCTTGATACCCGGCCTGATCCGGCAGTTCATCAGCATCGCAGAGCGCATCCCCAACACCTTGGTGGCGTTTGTGGCGCGCTTCTCCATCGCTGCCGTGTTCTGGAAGTCGGGTGAAACCAAGATTCAGGGCTTTGCCATTGACATCGTCAACCTCGAATTCACCCTGGGTTGGCCACGCCTGTCTGATTCGGTGGTGGATTTGTTCAGGGATGAATACCGTTTGCCCATTGTTCCGCCCGAGATTGCAGCCACCATGGCGGCGACGGCCGAGCACCTTTTCCCGATTCTGATCCTGCTCGGCTTTGCGACCCGTCTGTCGGCATTGGCGCTTCTAGGCATGACGATGACGATTCAGCTGTTTGTCTACCCCGATGCCTATCCCACCCACGGCACCTGGGCCGCCGTGCTGCTGTACCTGATGGTGCATGGGCCGGGCAAACTGTCGCTGGACCACTGGATTGCCCGGCGTTACCAGTAAGCATTTAGCGATTGTTTGGAGTTAAGCCCAAGGCTATCAGCATGAACACGGTACTGGGTTGGCTGGGCGGTCATCTGGCACGCTATCTGGCGCGCGAGGTGCACGTTCACTCTGCGGTACCCGCCACACGACCCGAACGTTTGCTTGCCACTTTGCGCCCTGGCGACGTGTTGCTGGTGGAAGGCAATAGCCGGGTCAGCACCGCCATCAAATACCTGACGCAGTCCACCTGGTCACACGCGGCGCTTTATGTCGGCAATGCCCTGGCCAAACCAGGCACAAACTCTGAACACTGTTTTGTGGAGGCTGACACCGTAGCGGGTGTGCGCAGTGTCGGCATCAGCGCGTTCGCCGGACTGCATTCCCGTATTTGTCGCCCCGTTGGCTTAACTCCAGAAGACTGCCAAAAGTTGACTGCCTTCGCTATCGACCGCATAGGCAGCCAATACGATTTGCGCAACGTGATCGATCTGGCGCGCTACCTGTTTCCCACACCGCCGGTGCCCCTAAGCTTTCGGCGCAACATGTTGGCGCTTGGCAGCGGCGACCCGACACGCGCCATTTGCTCAACACTGATTGCCCAGGCGTTTCAATCCATTCGCTATCCAATTCTGCCCATCACATCAGTTCAAAACGACGACAGGCCGGATTGCCCGGCATGTGTCAATGAAATTCTGAGCGTGCGCCACCATAGCTTGTTCGCACCACGTGACTTTGATGTATCTCCATATTTTGAAGTGATCAAGCCCACAATAGAAGCCGGATTCGATTATCAAAGCCTGGTTTGGCGTGATGTCAACGGAAAATGAGTGCGTTGCTCACCGGACTCCGTCTTCGTGCATGCGCTCCAGGACGTCGCGCCAACGTGATAGCCTGGCCACAGGGTCGGCAGCAGACGCGCTAGCCCCACCAACCCAAAGACCAGAATCGTTAAAGCTAAAGACCGGTTGCAGGTCTGGGCGCTGACTGGCCTTGCGGATACTGCTGATCAGATTGTCAAGTACCAAGGGCTCCTCATTGGGCTGAGGATAAAATCCAAGCACCATATGGGCTTCAGAAATAGAGCTGCTTTTTGCACGAACGTAGATCAACCGTAATCGATCATTTTTGAACCCCAGCATCTGAAGAGTGACATATTTTGCAATCGTGAAGTCCTCGCAATCTCCCGCCCCCCGCCCCACAAATTCAAGTGGTGTCGCCCAGTAATCTTCCTGTTGCCAAATGTCTTTATCGGACCGAAACAACATCTGTCGATTGAAAAATAGATTCACTCTTTTGAGTTGTTCAATTTCTTCAAGATCACGAGACTCTGCGATAAGTCTCTTCCAGCCATCGATGACGGCCGCCGCTTGTGGACCATATCTTTCCAGTGCCAAAGTTTGGGTTTTATCTAAGTTAGGTGCTGCAACTGAAATTGCGAAAATTAGCCATAGGCCAAGGCGAGTCAACCAGATAAATATCTGAGCAACATCAGGCGCGCAATCAAGCAACGGAAGGATGCTTTGATACTTGAGGCACCTCCGTGATTGCTGTATCGACATGCATGAAGCCGTGGGACCAAGAGTAATGAAATTTGGCGGGATCACGGTACATCTGCAATGAGAGAAGTTAGCTCGTATGGCGCAAGGTACTGTTCATCCAGAAATATTAAAAGGCCTCAATTTTTTAGCTCATCATCTTCGCGGTTGGCATACGCCTTCATGGCCTTACTGAGGAAAGGCACCTGCAAACTGAAGTTCTTGCAGCCCGAGCACATCATCACGTGCATTTTCAAAGTCATTTTTTCAGTCAATGAGAGTGATCTTTCTTGCGATTCCGAAATCAGGCGTGTGGCCTGCTGACAATTCATCATGCGCGTTCTCCCTTGAGGAACCATGTGTTTTCCAGGCACTCGCGCAGGCGCAGCCGGGAGCGGTGCATCATCACATTCAGGTTGGTGGTGGTGATGCCGACTGCTTTGCAAATTTCAGCAGCGTCTAGCTCGACAAACTCTTTCATCATGAACACTCTGGCCTGGTGGCCAGGCAAGCCTTCCAGGCACGCCTCAAACACTTGCCAGAACTGGTTCTGCTGCAGGGCGCTTTGTGGGTTGCCCCAGGTGGCGGGCTTTTCATCGGCCTGCCAAAAGCCTTTTTGATCAAATAACTCAGAAAAGTCTTCTCCTTCTTCATCTTCTCGTAGCAGGCTACTGGCATCCACCATGCGTTGCTTTTGCCGCAAGGTATCTGCAATCTTGTTACGCAGGATGGCGAAAACCCAGGTTTTCAACGCCGCTCTACCGGCAAAAGACTTGGCATTTTTGAGTGCGCCGATGAGCGCCTCTTGCACAGCATCTTCTGCCGCGTGGCTATTGGAGAGTTGCAGCGTTGCAAATTTCACCATCTGACGGCGCAAGTCGTTCAAAAATGCCGTGTCAGACAAGATGGTTGCGTCAGTCGCGTCCAAGCCCAGGCCTTCAATGGGAGAAGTGTTCATCATTGGTTTCCTCGCGGTGTCAATTCGTTTTTAGACGCGCTGTAACTTGCGACGCAGTAAGGCACGACATAATTCAACGCCATATGAATCCACGAAATGCCAGTGCCCGCCAGGATGGCACTGCCTTGGTTAACCAGGTTCAAAATACTGCCCACCATCAAGGCGATGCGCAGTGAATTTTTCACAATCTTGCCAGAGCAGTCGGCTTGAAAGAGTGTTCGCATCAATGGTCCCCTTGGTATGCGGTTGAAGTCGCCAGCAAATGCCGGCTCGTTGTCCCGGTCGAAACTTTTTCTTCAGGCTGCGCACTTCCAAGCCAACGGCCCACTTGTTTGAACCAACTCATGGTGTGTTCTCCAGCATTTGGGGTGTTTGCGAGCGAGGATTCGCAGAAAACCGCCGGATAAAGCCCTGATCAATCCAGTCTTTCCAGCGCCAAACCCATTGTCCCTCAGTCGACCAGCGCCCCCAGGAAGCCACTGCATAACGCGAACCACACGCCAGCAAGTACAAGGAGCGGCGCTTAGGGCTGTACGGCCGCAATGATCCGCCATTGACTATCGCCATCAGGTTTTCAGCCAAGACGGGGCCCGCATGCACGGCGTGCACCCCGGAGCGGGACATAACGGCATCGGTGCGGGCGCAGACATCACCCACAGCAAAAACATTCAGGTGCGACACACTGCGGTGATACTTGTCCACCAGGATGTAGCCACGCTCGTCCAGACCAAGTTTGGACAGTCCTAGCCAAACGGCCGGGCGTGCACCCGTCGCGGCAATCACCTGGTCGGCTGGCACAAGGTGACCATCAGCCAATAAAACGCCGTCTTCTGAGCCCACACCGCGTGCAAAATGCAAGCCCAACCCGGCGCGTACAGCAAACCGTTGCACCCGAGCTTGAACCGCGTTAGCGTGTCCGGGCAGCAATCCGGACTCAGAGGCGACCAGGTCAACATGCCCGTCAACGCCGGCACGTGTAAAGGCCTGTTGTGCGGCAAGCGCCATCTCAACCCCTGCAGCGCCACCGCCGACCACCACCAATTTGTAGTTCTTCTTCGCCTTGGCTGCCGCCAAAATACGCGGCCAACTGGCAAAGAAGTTGTCCAATGGTTTCACCGGTAACAGCTTGTCCCCAAGGGTTTCCAGCCAGGATGTATCGGTTTCGCTGCCAACGTCGAGCGACAGCAAGTCATATTCAACGTGCAGACCATCGGCAAAGCCAATACAGCGCCTCGCAGCGTCCATGCCGACGATCTGGTCGAGTACCAGACGGGCACCAGCGGCCTGAACCAATGGATCGAGGTCAACACGACACTGAGCCTGTGTGTAATGTCCCGCAACCCAGCCAGGCAACATGCCTGAATAGTTCTGGTATTTTGAAGGCGTGATCAGGACAACATCCAGTCCTGCTGGTCGTGTTTTTGCCAAGGCACGAAGGACCGACAGGTGCGCATGGCCACCACCTACTAAAACAAGTCTCTTTGTCACTGGGTCGCCTAACGCAAATGCGGTTTCATAACCGAGACGATAAAGGCGCGCCGGCGGGCGATAAGAACAGTTCTAGACATTGGGTTCTCTCTGAAGTGGTGACGTGAGGTTTAGTCGCGGCAGAACCCAGATTTGTTACACATCACGGACTCAATTGGCGTAGGCGCATGGCTGGTGTGGCCCTTTCGGGGGGCGCGCGGAAAAGATTTTGATGCCTGTGTAAGTATTTTTGAATGTCAAACGACTATGTCCATGAAAGTCTTGTATTTACTTGACCTTCTGAGTTTTTCCGCAAATGTCGCCCGTTTCACCTCTCAAGGATTTTTTATGAACCATCTCTCTTCCAAAATAGCCAAAACTATCGCCTCCGCCGTCGTCACTGCCGCAGCCCTTTCGGGTGGTGCTTTTGCGGCTGGTTGCGCTGGCTCCAAGTGTGGCACCAAATCGAGCATGGCCAAATGCGGAGCCTGCAAAGCCAAGTGTGGAGCAGCGATGCCGCAATGTGCTGCAAGCAAAGCTCATAAAGCCAAGAAGGTGAAGGCCAAGTGCGGTGCCTGCAAAGCCAAATGCGGGACCAAAAGTGGTGGCTGCGCAGCCGTCAAACAGTAAGCCAAACGTCATTTCTTAACATTCAGGAGCATCACCATGTATTCAATGTCTTCAACTCTCGCTAAAGCTCTGGCAATGGCTGTGGTCACCACGGCAGCTCTGGGCGGCTGTTCCATGATGTGCCGGGCTTGCGGCGGCAACAAGTGTGGTGCCAAAAGCTCCATGCAGAAATGTGGCGCCTGCAAAGCCAAATGTGGCGCTTGTGCTGCAAAACAATAGTCTGCATCACTTTTGATTCGCGGTGACTGCTTGGTCACCGGTTTTGATTTTTCAATCCATGACAGCTTCATCCCATCTCCGACAGCATTGGCGCGCTGCTTCCGACACGCAGATCGATCTGGCGTTGCGCAGCGCGCGCACCAGCGTTTCAGCGTTCTCCACAGCCACAGCGGAGCATGGGTCTTTGATTCAGAACTGGATCGCAGGTCGCGAGGTATTGGAGTTTGAACACTACCCGCCGGATGACCTGGTAGACGTGCGCAAAGGCTCCCAGTTCTACTACCACTCGCACCGCGATGGTGACCAGGAGCACGGGCATTTGCACTTGTTTTGGCATGCCACCGCGACTGGACGTAGGCGGTATTTGAAACCAGGCCAACCCAGGTGGAATCGCACCGAGCCGACACATCTTTTTGCGATTTCGCTTGATGCGCGAGGTCTTCCCGTTGGCCTGTTCACTGTGAACCAATGGGTCACCGATGGCCACTGGTTTGATGCGGCCACCACCATGGATTGTGTTGATCGGTTTGGGATGGGCGAGATGGAAGGCTATGAACACTCATGCAACTGGTTGACGGGCTTTGTTCGCTTGTATCGACCGTTGATCAATGAGCTGCTTATACGGCGCGACGGGCGCATGAGGCGTCGATCTAGCCTGGCGAAAGCCCTGCAAGACCGGGATCTTGAAGTGTTGAGCTTGACGCCGATTGACTGGATTGCCGACATGGATGCACTGGAGACAGAGTCCATTCGGCGTGGCAGATAACGTGGCACCGTTGTCAATCCAACAAAATTGCTGCAACTTGACTGTGAAATACGTTTTAGAAAGGTTCTTATGAAAATTGGAAAACTCATCCTCTCGACGCTCCTTGTCGTCGGTGCGTTGGTGTCACATGCGTTAGAGATCAAACCGTATTCTGCAACGGCGCTGGAGCAGGCGCAAAAGGCCGACAAACCGGTGGCGCTGCACTTTCATGCCGATTGGTGCCCGACTTGTCGCGCTCAAACGAAAGTCTTGCAAGACCTGAAGTCAGAAGCTGGACTGGACATTACAGTGCTGGTGGCCAACTACGACACGGAAAAAGACCTTAAACGCCGTTTCAATGTGCGAGCCCAGTCCACTCTGGTGGTGTTGCATGGTCAGAAAGAGACCTATCGCGTGGTCGGCGATACCTCACCAGGGGGTCTTCGCGGCGCCTTGAAGTCGGCACTTTGACCCGGTGCGACCATGTCCCTTGCATTGACTGTTCCACAAGTTGGGTTAAGCCTGTTTGCCGGTAGTTTGACCACTTTGTCGCCGTGCGTATTCCCGCTATTGCCTCTGGTATTGGGAGGCGCTTTGCAGGATAACCGCTTCGCACCTGTCGCCATGGGCGTGGGCATGACAACCTCATTTGCGCTGATTGGCATGGTGCTCGGAGCGCTAGGCCCGGCTCTTGGCATTGACGGTGACACCGTGCGTACAGGCGGCGCTGCAATGCTGATCGCCTTCGCTGCTGTGATGCTTGTTCCTGCCCTGGGTGAACGATTCACGCAATGGATGTTGCCGATTGCCAGTTCGGCCAACGCGGCATCAGCCAAGCTCGACAGCGGCTCCTTGTTGGGCGCGCTGATGCTTGGCAGTGTTCTCGGCCTGGTCTGGAGCCCCTGTTCCGGACCATTGCTGGGGTCGGCCCTGACGCTGGTAGCCAGTGAAGGTGGCGTGGCACGTGGCGGCTTGGTGTTGGGTATTTTTGGCCTGGGTGCAGCGATCCCGTTGGTGGCGGTTGCTTACGCATCGCGAAGTGGATTTATGCGCGTGCGAGACTGGGTTTTGGCTCGAATCGAAAGCGTGCGATACGGTTTTGCGCTGCTGCTCGGTACCATGGGGGTTGCGATTTTGACCGGCGGCGATAAATGGCTTGAAGCGCAGGTTCTGCAGTGGTTGCCGGATGCCTGGGTTAATTTCACTGTGGGAATATAGCGATGACACGTTCACCCATTATGAAAGGTTGCATTTTTGTCTTCGCTTGAACGACCGCTTTACCGACCCCAGTCTTGACCTCTGACTGACTTCATTGGGCACTGTGCATAAGGGCACTAAGAAGTCCGTCACGAATGGCGTGTGGCAGGCAATGGATTTGGCAGCCAGTAAGCTGACTTTCGTAACCGGCAGCACCGGGTTGGGTGATGTTCGATGGCGACGTTCTGTGATCCACTGCTGCTGGCTGGGAACCAAAATCCACATGTATGAAATGATGGTCAGAAAGCAGCCATTCGATTTCGCCGGTGTTGCACGGCAACAAATTCAGTGGTCCGACCTGCATCCTGCGACCGGTTCACAAAGACGCTTCTCAGTCGGATAATAGGGCAACGAATTGATGCCACCCAACCCATGATCACCCCATTCGAACCTTTGACAGAAATTGAGTTGCAAGAACTCGATCAATTCCTGCTCTTTGAGGTGCAGTCTGATGAATCCATGACCTCGGATACCCTTGACGGGTATTTGCATGCCATCGCCATTGGCCCTACGTCACTGATGCCTCAACAATGGATGCCAGGCATATGGGGTGAAGGGGACAGCATGATGCCACCGGTCAAAAGCATTGAGCAGCTTAACCGCGTCCTGAGCCTGATCATGCGTCACTTCAACAGCATCATTGCTGTAGTGGAGCAACTACCACGCGAGACATACCCCATCTGGTGCACCAGTGAATATCGCGGTAAAGAATACGATGACGCTGAAGGATGGGCCTACGGTTTCACGGAAGGTATGAAACTGTGCTGGAAAGATTGGGAACCCCTTTTGAAAACCCCTCAAGGGCAAGCCTGGTACCGGCCAATCGGATTGCTGGGTGAAGACGACTTCTCGCCTGAGCAGGATAAGCAGACAAAAACACCAGCCCAGCGCGGCAAGCTGGCACTGCAGATCCCCGAGGCGGTTGTGGCCATGTATGAATATTGGCTGCCATACAGGCGCGCTGTCTATGAGCGACAGGTTGCCAAGTCTATGCAGGGAAAAGTGGGGCGCAATGAACCTTGCCCCTGTGGCAGTGACAAAAAGTACAAGGTTTGCTGTGGTGCAGCTTCAGTTCTACATTGAGTCCTGAAATGGGACTGTCCAGCAGAAAATCTCTGATTGCCAACGATGGTGTCATCTATCGGATGTCGAACAAGCGTTTTGACCACACAATGCGCCATCCAGATGACGATTTTCGGCTTCGCTTTAATGTGCTCAAAATCAGCGGTAGATCGGCAAGAGGATCGACCGGTTGACCATGACGTTGAACGCCATGCCAGGACGAATTTGCAGGGTTGGTGAAATGTTCAGATTCTTTTGCAAAATCTTTGAGCTGACATCGCTCAAGGAATTCATGGCAGCGGCAGAGGCTTGAGCCGAGCCGGTCGGCGTGTTGAACGCACCCTGGTTTTGCGGCTGCGACTGTTGGGCGGCAACCCCCAAAAACGACACCAGCAGAGCCGATGACCAGGTTTTCCAGAAGTGGTTATTCACCTGATCTTCCATGCCGGATTGACCCTGACCGTCGGCCGCCGACATGCCGCGCAAGGAAATCCGCGAACCATTGGGCAAGATCAGTTCATCCCACGCCGCCAGCACCCGTGATTGACCATAGGCGACATCAGCAGAGTACCTGCCGATCAGGCGCGAACCCTGTGGGATCACCACAGCGTCTGGTTCATTGGTGGCATAAACAGTCTGGCGGGTTTGGGCCACGATGGTGCCAGGCAGATCGGAATTGATGCCAGACAGCATGACCGCGGGAATGACCGAGCCGGCCGTCAATTCAAACTCCCCCATTTGAGCCTTGAGTAATTCCGGCAGGTAGCCATTGTCAGCAGCTTCCTTCATGAACGCCCGGTTGCGAGATTGGGCAACCACAGCCGGGTCCTGACCAACAGGGCCGCCAGCGGCCGGAGTGGCAGGCAAATATCCTGAATTGCTATTTGTACCTGCCATTCCGGAGGGTGAATTCACCGTGCGCACGGTCTCGGCAGAGACAGATGCGCGGGCATTCGCAGCGCGCCCATTGGCTGCTGACAGCCTTTGATCCAGACCCCCCACCGGGCGCTCATCCTCAGCACCCACGCCCAAGATGCCCCCTGCAGTCGATTTGGCAGCCAGCGCGGAGCCACCCTTGCCGATGTCGGATGTTTCGGCCGAATCAGAAGCCATGATGAGACCCTGGAGTCGCTCGTATTTTCGTTTTTGCAGCCACAACCGGTGTGCCTCAGCGGGTGTCGGCGGTGATGCACCGCCGCTGGCCGCTTGAGCTCCACCAGAAATGCCATTTTGAGCTGACGAGCGGGTTGTTAGCGGCCCTGTCTGTTGACCATCAGGCGTTTGAAAAGTTGTTTGACTCCTGATGGCAACGGCTCGCCGCTTGATGTCTTCAGCGTTTTCCTTGTACGGCGCCGATTGACCCGGCGCATCACTGGCCGTCAACTGCTTGTTTGAGTCAGCCTGATCACCACTTTTGCCGCTGATCATCACGCCGATCAAAATGGCCGAGGCGACCGTCGAGGCGCCACCCAAAAGTAAAAATTGCCCTTTTTTGGAGAGTCGTTTGGTACCGGGTGGCGGCGTATGAATTTCCAGCGGCTGACCAGGGCCATCAATGGCCGCAACATCAATGTCCGCCTGAGCGCTCATCGGATCGTCAGTCGGGGATTTCTTGCCCAGTCTGAAGATCATTTGGCACCCCAGTTGAACAAACTGTTCTGCCCTGATTTTTCGCATTGAATGGTTTGCGCGCTGGCACCCACACCAAGCACCAGACTGAGTTTGGCCGGCTTGCCATCGATGATGTAGTAGCCGTTCACAAGCCGTGAATTCAGCAACTCGGTCTCATTGTTCGAACTGTTGAACACTGCGGGTGCATCACTGGCTGCTGTACCGGGCGGCAATTGGATGAACGTGTGCGTGTCATTGGCAAAGACCCGTGCCGGCTTGAAAGCCGCGTCACCCGTGCAGGTGTAGCCAAAATCCAGCGTGGTTGGATCAAGTTTGCCAACAGACTTGTCTGCGACGACACGTTGGGTCCTGGCTTGTTCTGCGGCCAGTTTGGTGGCGGCAATCGTTGCCTCAAATTCTGCCTTTTGCCGTGCTGTCGCTTGTGCCTCAGCGCTCAAGTCGCGCGTCATGTTTGCCGGGTCATACCAGCTCACCATGGGAACATACTCGGTTTTGCTGGACACCAGGTGCATGTAATAGATGCGGCCCTTGTCAGTTGTCACAACCAGGTTGGTTGACAGGCCTGCCTGAGTGGGTTTCAGCATCATCACCGGCTTTGACCCGGCGGTTGCGTTCTGCATTAGCCAGCGCACCGTGTCGCCAATCGAAACACTGGTCACAGCCTCACCGTCCTGCAGCGCGACCGAACAGACGTGCAAGGGTGCGCAGGTAATGGTCGGACGTGAATAGCCATAGGGATATTCGACAGCACCACTGGCACCCACCAACGCTTCAGCCACGCCCGTTTGTTCCCAGCGTTGCGCCGCTGAAAGCCTTGCGGCATCGGCGGCGGAAAGCTTTCTGATCTGCACCTTGGCAGTTGGCAGCATGGGTGGTGTCAACACCTCTGACGTTGCAGCGATTGTTTGCTTTGCAGGGGCAGGTTGCAATGGCAGGGCACGAACTGCCGGGAGTATCAGGGTATTCAACGCAGCCGTGGACGTCGGGGTCGAAACGTCGGCGCCCATGGCTTCGACGGTGGCTGGTGTGGTGGATAGTGCAGCCGAAGTTGACTCTGCAAATGTGCCCGAAGTCATGGAAATAATGGCAACAGTGAGGAGGGATGTTTTCATGAGGACGACCTTTACAGAACTTCTTTTGTCCAGGAGATGGATTTGACGTAAATACCAAAGGGATTCCAAAGCGCAACTTTTGGGCTTTCCGCCAGCTTGGCATCAATCCCAACCGTGACGACCGCTTTCCAATGCTCCGCAACAGCAGCCGCGCCAGGCTTGGCTTTTGATTCCACCCACGACACCTGGTAGGTTTCGCCCCCTTGAGGAATGACGGATGAAATTTCGACACGCGTGACAGAGCCATCAACCGAGAACGGCGAGTTGTCTTTGAAAAATTCATTCAAGAATCCGGCCACGTCGCGCCCCGCCATTGCATACACCCGGTTCAGTGTGACCTGTTGGGCTACAGCATCCGGCAACATGGAGCGCACGTCTTTGATGAAGGCTGCCAATTGAGCAACCATCAGCCTTTTGTCCAAATCAGCCCGTGCCACCGGGGCAGGACGGGCAACAGCAACAGGCGAGCCGAGTTGGTCGGTGACCACCACAAACGGCTGAATCTTTGATTGGGATCCGACGAACGCTATGCCCACCACGGCCACCACCGCGACAGCCAAAGAGCCGGCGGCCATCAGTTGCCAATTGCGCGCGCGTGAGATCAATCCACCGTATCGCTCATCCCACTCCCGGCGAGCGTTGAGGTATGGATTCTGTTTTGACATGCAAGCGTCCTTTTTGAGTGCTGTTGCCAAATACCGATCTGGCGCAAGCAACACAAAATGAGCATCGATCGCTCTGGCAAGCAGCGCAGTGCCAACCGACGGGAAAACTACCCGCTGTACGCTGAAAGAATTGCAGCAATTGCAAGAACCCAGCCGATCAAGCTAAGACCGCTCTCTAGCACGTCGCGCGTTTGGCATCAAAAATCCGGCGAGGTCTGTCACCACCGTTTCAAGCGCTGGGATTTCGATGGCCAAATCGCGAACGAAGGCAGCCCACTGTAGCTGCTTGCCTGAGTCGAACGCAAAAGCCTGCGTCAATGCCAAGGGTGCCTCACGCGGAATGGCCGTGCCACGCCGTTCAAACGTAGCCGCGATGGCCCGAGGCAGGCGGTCATCCTCAAATTCATAGCTCCGACTCAGAATCCACACGTCATAGAAGTCCTTCATACGGCTGTTGGCCAACCCGAGCATGACCATGGCCTGAAATTTTTCGGCAATCACCGTCTCGCGGGCATAGACGCGCAGTCTAGGCTGCGGCAGATCGAGCAGGACCGGCAGATTGACCTCATCAATGCCGGGCTCAATGGCGTCGCCAAAGCCTATGTCAATGATGACGGTAATACGCGCACCAGCGAGCCCCCCGGTGGTGCGAAGACGCAAGCCACCATACTCAAGCTCTTCGCGGATCAACTCCACGCGCATCGCATCGATG
Organism: Rhodoferax sp.; assembly: GCF_030653815.1. Taxonomy (GTDB): domain Bacteria; phylum Pseudomonadota; class Gammaproteobacteria; order Burkholderiales; family Burkholderiaceae_C; genus Rhodoferax. Next base: position 34,226 of record NZ_JAURYQ010000008.1, read on the forward strand.
TCGAACACCATGCCGTCGTTTACCTCAATGGCGCAGATCTCACGAAACGTGACGAGCATCGCATCCGGAGCCGAATCGCCATAACCCAGAAAATCAACGTCGCGTGTCGGACGATGCGGATCATCGAACCACGTCGTCATCAACATCGCACCCTTGAGTACGAACCGATCGCGATGGGGCGACAGGCTGAGCCGATGCAGAAGTCGCTCATTGGCGTAGCGAGTCAGCAAAAGGTCAAAGGACTGCCCCTTCTGGCGTGCCAGCGTCAGCAGGCGGGCGCGCACCGAGGTGCCGACGTCTCGCGGTTTCTTGGGCTCAGCCATGGGATGTCAACGCACTCATGTACGGCTCCATGATTTTCCAGACTTTGGCGTCAACCGCCTCTCTTGCAATTTCGGCGGGCGAAGCCTTTTTTTGTCTTAGTGCCTCGCGCAGTCCTTCCAGCGCGACGTTGATGCCGATGGTCTGCCGATACCGAAACAAGTCTGCAATGGTTTTAGCCACGCCGAAGATCGGAACGGATACCCCGTCAATGACGTGGCTTTCAACACCATGTAGCAGGCGCGGCCCTGAAAAACGAGCGAAACGAACCGGCGGATATTTAAATGTGGGGTGCCAGTCTTTCGAACCAATGGCCATCCAGACTTTGGGTGGAATCTGGTCAGTCAAACTGTGGAACGCCAGGGACGACGTCAGGCAGATGACCCCCTTGGGAACAAGTTTGGATGCCTCGGCAAGGGTGTGATTCACATCGAGAGATGCGTCTGCAAGCTGATACAGCCCTCGGGCAAGGCGAACGAGAACGCCCTCTCGCTCAAGGCGCGACACCGTCGCTGCAGTAATGCCCTTTGCAGTCAATTCACTCAGGCGCGACATGCCCGTGGCCTGCAGATGGGCCACAGCACTATTTCGCTGGGATGGTTGATTCTTGGAATTCACTGATACAAAACATCGGATTTCACCTGATATTACTCTATGATTCATATCATTTTCAATTCACCATCACCCGATGAATGCGTTGCAAGCCACGCGGCTAGTTAACTGAATACCCATCTGGTCACTGCTCGGTCTGTTGGTGTTTGGTTTCACCGTTCGAATTCAGGCTCAGAAGCCTGTTGACTTTCTTTGACAGGCAAAAAAATGTCAGCCCTCGCTTTCTCCACTTCCGCAGCCGATGCAGCGCTGGCAATGAAGTTACGCACTGCCTGGGGACCGCCCTGGCCGAGCAAGTCCCGTGCATCAGCGCCAACTTGACTGTTCGCCGGCGGCACAGCCAAAGCGAACCCTGTCACCTTGGCAGCTTCCAAAGCCCGTGGGATGGCGTTTGATTTGAGTCTTCCAGCCTCAGTCCGGCCGATGTCGTGATCTGTTGCAATGACGACACCCGAAAACAAATCCGACATGCCCGTTTGCTTGACCCATTTTGCGACCGCCATCACATTGTTCGACGACAACGCACACAGCGTATTGCCCGCACCACTTTGTTGAATGGCGAGTCCGGTGGCCACCCCCTCGCAGATTACCAGCGGTTTGCTTTTGTCAGCAACCGCCAGCCAAGCTTGTATTGGCGCCAGGCCATCGGCGGCCATTGTCTTCATCAATGAATCAAGCCCTGGTAAAGGCACAAAGGCGCCGACGGTGTGAGAGCCTTTTGCCATGATTTTGTCGGTGTTGAACGCGACTTTGCGCATCAGGTGTTGCGCACCACACAGTTCCAGCGTGTCTGGCCCGCCCATCGGATCAGGACGAAACATGGGGACCAGGATCGTGCCGGCAAATCTGTGCCCTGGGGGGTACACCCGCAACTCCGTGCCATCCAGAACAGCATTGCCTTTGACAAGGTGACGATGGTCAGTTGGCGGGGTGACACCTGCCATCCAGGACTTGCAAGTGTCTCGATTCAAATCCAGGTCAGTTGTACGCAACTCAGCAGGCGCCGGGCGCGGTGAAGCAGATGATGACGGGGGTGGCGCAAGATCACCATCCAGTCCCAAATCGCGTCCCGTGACATACATGGTTTTCTTGCCATCGCTTGTTTGCCGGCCTTCGCGCCAGGGCGCAGGAAGAGCAATATCGCCCCGGAATGAAAAAGCTGTTGCAAGACCATCTTTGGAGACAAGCAACTTGTAGACAGGTTTTTGATCCGTACCATCGCTGTAGCGCCCATGCAGCCGCGACGCAACAAACCCCGCCGATTGCAGCAGTGCATCAGCCGACCGCCACACTTGTTCTGGGTCATACCAGCGACGTTGTTCGGGTTCTGAAGAGAATTTCGGCACTTTGGTCAGCGCCGTCAGTTTGTTGCTAACCATCAATTGGTGGATGTGCGTGCCAACTGCCGGGGTTGATTTGGCTCCAAGACGGATGCCTCCAGCAGCGTGCCACGGCTCACCCGCTGCCAGTCCTTTCTCGGCGTAGCGATGCCACATTTTGAGAGAACCATCGCGCGCCACGGACAGCCGCCCGCCAGGCGTTCGACTGGTCTCGCCGGGCAAACGAAATTCAACCAAATGGTCTTTGACCTTTTGAATCTCGCAGCCACGTGCAACGAGGTAGTTCTCAATGATTTGTAGCGAGCGCACCGTGATACCTCAGGTATCGAGCCCCATGCGCAAGCCTGGTGCGTGACCCACATGACCATCACTCACCCAATGCGGTTTTCTTCGATCCGCAGCATGTTGCAAACGCTTCGAAAAGCTGTTGAGTTTGTCTGCCATGCCGCCCGGATGTTGCTTGTAGTCCGCCTCAAATCGCTGTTGGAAAGACCGTGCATCGAATGAATTAGCAGACGTGCCGCCGGTTTCGTTGGTGCTTTGATTTGCGCCACCACCCGGCGTGGCAGATGGATCAAAACGCGGGTCAACAAAACCGGGCGCTTGGGTCTGGCCCAAACTTTGGCCGCTCGCATTCGTGCCACGTCGAGCCATCGGACTCTCAGACGGACCAGGCGCTGCGCTGTCAGGGCCAGAGCCTTCACTTGGTGTGCGAGCCCTAGCAGACTGGCTAGCCGAGCTGGATGCAGTGGGTGAAACGGATGGACCCGGCAAAGCCAGGAAAGGCGCTATACCGGTGCCGCCACTGTTTGCGCTGCTGGATTTTCTGGTGTTGCTGGTATTGCTGGTATTGCTTGGACCAGCAGCAGGCTGAAATGGGTTATTGGCATTGACCGTACCACTGATGCCACCGCCAAAGCCGACACCAGCAGAAGAGCCACCAATCGCACCCGCTGCCTTTTGCACAGGCAGCAATGCGCCCATGGCGCCACCAGCAAGCCCCAATGCCCGTGTACCGGCTGCACTTGCAGCCAGGCCCGCCGCCACCGGCGCACCGCCCACCATGCCCGCCGCCGTGCCTGCGCTTTGCAGCGACATCGCCACCGTGCCGTTCAGCATCGACCCAGCCAGGCCGGGTGCCATGTAGCCAGTCACACCATAGAACAGCGATGCGCCACCCACACCTAAATAGTCACCAAAACTGGGACCCTCCGGGTGCGCTGCGTAGGCAGCCGCAATGGTATCTTTCAGCGCTTGGGTGAAGCTGTCACCAAAGCCGATGATCAAGTAGATGGTGAACAGTTTGACGCCAACGGAGATCGCATAGCCAAAGTATTTTTCCGATAAATTGTGGGTCCAGCGCGAGCCGGAAAACCCCAGCATCAACGCACCCCCGCCAATGATCAAGTACGACTCAACCAGGGTGATGAGCAGTTGAACCGCAATCAGCCCGTAGCCAAGGACAATAAAAACTGAGGCAACACCCACAATGATGGCGCTCAGCATGAATTTGCCCAGGCCTTGCCCCGAATTTGTCAAAGTGTTGATGATCATGCTGCCCGTGCTGGGCGCGGCATCATTGGAGAATTGCATCAGGCTGGCGGCCACTTGCAGCCCTTGGTCAAAAACAGCGGACGGCGACAACACGGAAGTGCCACCCACACCAGCACCGGCCGCCTTGAAGGAATTGATGATGGCGGGAATCCACTCAGGCGCCTTGATCAGCACCATGGCAAAAAATGACAGGGACATGACCTTGAACAAGGTCCCCACCATGATTTCCGAAAGCTCTGACTTTTTGAGCGTGAGCTGAATCGCCGACCAGGCGAATTCAAGTGCAGCCAGGCCAAAGAACAAATTGGTGGCGTAACCCAAAGCAGTCGCCATCCAGCCGCCGGATGCCCCTTGAACCTGACTCACCAGCGTGTCCATCATGCCAGCGGCATTCGCCCATGGCGTGATGCCGCACAGCAGCAGAAAAATGGCGACCCGCATCGATAGCACTCCGCTCAGTATTGGCCGGAATGGTTACGAAAGAAGTTGCGGTACAAAAGCTCGTCCTGGTACTTTTCGTTTTCCTGTTTGGCGATGGCATTCAGTCGGGCCTGTTCCGCCGCAATGATGGTGCCGTGCAGTGCTTGGGTTTCATTGACCATCATGCCGGCAATTTGATTGCCAGCCTGAATTGCTTGCAACCGGCCCGCGGCAGTCTGGGATGCCAACTGAATTTGCTGCAACGCACTTTGGGTGGTCGAAAAATTGTTGGCATTCAAGCCCAATTGCTGCAACGCCGCGCCAATCTGGTTGCTCAAGCCTTTGTTCCAATTCACCAGATTTTGCTGTTGGTTCGAAAGCAAATTGCCGTTGCCGTAGGTTGTTTGCATGTCGGTGATGGAATTGACAGTTGCATTCACAATGCCTTGCGTGTTTTGAATCGTGCTCACCAAGGAGGTCAAACGCGCCGCAATGCCGCTCCACGCCTGAATTGGAATGCCGAGCGTGTTCTGGTACATGTTCTGGTACATCTGGATTTGCTGCTGCAGCTGTTCCAGATTGCTTGAATAGACATTGACCAGCTCGGCGTTGTTCAGCCACTGGGTGGCTTCCATGGCACCCACAAAGCCGCCACCACCGGCGTGAGCGGATGGTATTGACGCAAAAGCAAAGGCAGCTGCCACTGCGGCGCTGGAAAGCAGCTTCTTGGGCTTCATGGGGATTTCCTTTATTGAACACGGTTGCCCTATACCGGCCAGACGCAAGTTGACGCAAAAAGTGGCCCTCCCACGATCAAACAACCAGTAAAACCGTGGTGACACAGGGGAGGTCTGTGCGAGCGTCGGGCCAGATGCTCTTTGCTGACCTGTCACAGTCAATAGCTATCCCACAAACGAGCGGCGTCGAACTGGCCGCGCTCCCGCAGCCAGGCAGACGGCCAGGTAAGCGCATCGAGCTTTTGCAGATGACGAATCCGCGCCAAATCCTCGCGTCCACTGGCCCCAACAAAGGCCATTTCCGGTGGCGTCAGTCCCAATTCAAAAACGCGGGAGCCGTCCGGGTGCAGGTGGTAATACTGGCGCTTAGGTATGGCATTGCTGACGATCTGGATTTGCCGACGGTTGAGTCCAATCGCTTGATACAGCCCGCACAAGGCCTCGGTTTGCGCTTGCGGGTTGGGCAACAGAATCTTTGACGGACAGGACTCGAAAATCACATCGGCAATGCCACTGCCAGATAAATCGCTCAGGGACTGGGTGGCAAAAATGACCGCCACATTCGATTTACGCAACACCTTTAGCCATTCGCGAATCTTGGCTCTGAAGGCGGGGTGCCCCAGCATGATCCAGGCCTCATCAAGCACCAACAAGGTGGGTTGACCCAGAAAACGCTGTTCAAGCCGGTGAAACAGATAGGCAAGAACGGGCAAAACAATCTTTTCGCCGCGAGCCATCAGGTGTTCAAGCTCGAAGACCTGGAAGATGTCCGCCTGCAGTCCATCGCTTTCGGCGTCCAGCAACCGCCCCGCTGATCCGCGCAGCGAGTAATACTCCAAAGCTTCACGCAGACGGTTGTCCTGCAATGTCAGCAAAAAATTTGACAGCGTGCGTTGCTCCGCGCAGTCTGTGGAGGCCGCCAACTGGTTGACGGCGCGAAAGAGCTCTTTGCGCAGTTCTGGTGACATGGCCACACCTTGCAGTTCTGCCAGGCTTTCAAGCCATTCAGCCGCCCAGGTGCGCTCAACTTCACCGTCAATTTGCCCCAAGGGACAAAACGTGATGCTGTCTGATTCGCCGGCAATTTCGTAATGCTGGCCACCGGCCGCAGCCACCAAGGGGAACATGGAATAGCCCTTGTCAAAGACAAAGGCTTGCGCGCCTGGATACCGAAAATGCTGCGCCACCAGCGTTGCCAACAGCGTGGACTTGCCCGATCCGGTCGGTCCAATAATGGCCGTGTGGCCTAAATCGCCAGCGTGCAAACAAACTCGATATGGCGTTGCACCATCAGTTTTTGCCTGCAACAGCGGCGCCGAATGTTCAGGATAGAACGGACACGGGTGAGCATCCGGACCGGCCCAAATGGCCGTGAGGGGCAGTAAGTGCGCCAGGTTCAAGGTGTTGACCAGCGGGCGACGCACATTGGCATACAGATTGCCAGGCATGCTGCCCAGATAAGCTTCCACCGCATTGACCGACTCGACGCGCGCTGAGAACCCCGCATTGGCGATCATCTTGGTCACGTACTGCGCCGCATCACGCAATTGCTGCAGGTTGGCACTGGAGAGCAGGATAACGCTGGTGTAGAAGCCAAATCGCACTAAACCACTGCTCGCCTCAGCCATCGCCGCTACAGCGTCGGCAGCCATGTCGTCCGCATCCGCATTCACGTGGGTGACGCCGCCACCCTGGCTTGAGCGCATCAAGTTCATCAGTGACAGCCGCTTTTGCGCCCACTTTGAACGGTAGTTGCCAAGGGCCTTGTCCGCTTCACGCACCGGCATGAAAATGAAACGATTTGACCAGCGGTATTCCACCGGCAAGCGTGACAAGAAGTCCAGAATGCCGGGGAAACTGGCGCCAGGAAAGCCCGTCACGGCGATGCAAATAGCTGTTTTGTCGTCAATCCGGGGCTCGAATCCCGTCACAAAGTCGTGTTGGCCTAGTACCGCGTCAAGGTACATTGGCACCGTGCCCATGACAAAACTGGCGCGTGGTGCCAGAGCGACACAAGAAGCCAAATGCGCCAGAAGCTGACTCTCAACCGATCCGGTTTCAGTGTCGACAGTGTCCACCAGGCGACGGATTTTGAGCGTTCCTGCCAGCCGCGATTCAATTTCAGCCAGAACAGTTTTGAAGCGAGTCAAACTGCGCTCTGCCACTCCAGTCTTTTGAGCCCCGTCCACAAACAGCATCTCGGCTTTTGCCGCAGCATCACGGTCCGGATGCCAGCACAAGACCAGCGTGTAGTCACTTTGAAAGCCAGCCCAATCGCCTTCATGGGCGAGACGGCGGCAATCGTCCAGCAGTCGGGTGGTACGGTCCGGAAAAGCGCCGTCCAAAGGGTAACCAGGGGATTGACGGCGCACGGCATCCACATTCAGGCTCCAGCCATCATCAAGAGCCAGGGCCGCATTGATCCGAGCCGACACGGCCGCCAGTTCCTCTTTGGTGGCACTGTCCAGATCCGGGCCGCGAAATTCAAAACCCGCCAGCAGGCCACCAGATTTTGTGAGTACCACGCCGTTGTCGATCAGCGCCGCCCAGGGCAACAGATCCGGCAGGCCTTGGGCCTGGCTGCGAAATTCTTTCAAGAGCATTTTTCAGCCTCCGAATTTGCGCGGCGACGCAAACGGTGTTGCGGCACTCTTGTACAGCTTGCGGTATTGCAAACTGCGAGCAAAGGTCTTGGAGAGTTGGGGGTCAAAGTTGGCCGCGCGAGTCAGCACCCATGCGCCGACGGCCCACAAAATCAGACCAAAAATGGCGGCCCAGAGTTGAAACAAGGAAACAATGAACACACCGGCCACGATGCCCAGTGCCAGGATCAGCTCTCGCTCAGCGCCCAGCAGCAGCATGGGCCTGAGCATGGATTGATGCAGCGGTACTGAAAAGTCAGCTCCGCTATCTTTGCTTTGATCAGCCATGATTTGCGATTAGAAACGACGGACCATCAGATCAAGGCGCCGCTGTTGACCAGACCGATCATGCTCAGGAAGTTGGCGCCAAAAACGATCAGTGCCACGCCGAGCACCACGTACAGCAATTTCTTTGCAATCCCACCCAAGTCGTCACCACCAAAAATCAGCGCCGCACCTGCAGCCAGGAAGGCCACGGTCGAAATGCCGGTGGCCACTGGCCCGGTCAGGTTGTTGACCACCGTGGTGATCGGGCCGTCCCAGGGCAGGGCTGGGCCAGCGTGGGCCACCTGGGATACCAGTGCGGCCATGCCCGAGATGACTGGTGTGACCAGCTTTTTGAGTGATTTGGTAGGCTTGGTTGTTTGGAAATGCACGATCTACTCCAGTTGGAAAAAAGACACCGGCCTGTTTGGCTGGTGCTTGATACCGCTGGACTGCAAATGAACAAATCGACGCGTAGCGCCCCCGTGCAATACAGCTCAACTACTCGGGTCTGACGGAGTGATAGAGCAGCAGCCGGACGGCAAAAGTTATCCACAAAACCACGGCATAGCACATACCGGCGAACACGGCATAGCAGATACCAGCACGGCATAGCGCATACCAAACCACGGCATAGCAGGTACCGGAGCACGGCATAGCACATACCGCGACAAAGTGAAAATTGTCAAAATCTCAAGGCAAATCAATGGCTTGGGGGTGGTGCAAAAAGCAGCTAATCTGTCTTTAATCTATCTCTAATCTGCGGCGTTCAAAACTGCCCCTGCATCGGGCTGACCCGGAGCGCCGTGGCACGCACACCCATCGGCTCGCCGGACACCATGATTGCCGCTCACGCCCTGAGCCAACAGGCCCTGCTGGTCACCGACAACACCCGCGAGTTTGCCAAGTTGCCTGGCTTGCAGCCAGGCAACTGGGTCACAGTTACTTGATTTGACGCTCGGGCTCAGGGCAGTCCGCGAAATCGACCACGCTTCAGCAGGTGCCTTGATTGACTTGCAGTTGGCAGTTTTGACAGGTGCACCAAGTCTGAAGCATCGATTTTCCAGGTCCAGTGGGTGACTTCTTCCAGTCTTTCCAGGGCTGACTTCAGGTCCTGCTTGAACCCTTTGATGGCTGAATTTTGACTGCCGCACAGCCGATGAAGGGTGTCAACTTTGACAGGGAAGGGCTTGGCATGAGAGCTGTAATACCCGTGCAGCCATTGGGCAAGGGGTCGCTTTTTGAGTGCCATGCGCTGGCCAAATTCCACACTTGACCAGCCGTCCAGGCCATAGAGCTCGATGAGCTTCGGATTCATTTCAATCACGTAACGGCCACTCTGATCGTCCCTGCCACCATGGCTCAGGATGGCCCCAAAATAGGCCCGGTGGCCATCCTTGATTTCTACCACGCTGGCCGCCAAGCGCGCAAATGCGCCTTTCAGCCACTCATGCTGGCTTTTGCCGTTGCCACGTCCAATGCACTTCAAGAATTGTGAAGCAGTGAACTGAATCCTGCACCCCAGCCCGCCAGTTCTGGCCAGTTGCAGGGCTTGTTCCCAGACGTCCAAATCAGGCTGATCCAGTTGCGGACCGGTGTGAATGATTTTGATACCTTCGACGCTGGCCTTCTGCACGCGCTGCTGGAAAGACCTTGGGCCACGTCGCACCACGCCAAAAAGTGCCGATCTCAGGACGCTGTTGGGAACTCCCCGGCAAACCTCTGCCCACAGTGGCAACTGCACCTCCAAAGACTTTTCTGCAACGACGGTTTGCAGTGCCGCAGCTTGTTGCACCCGTGCCTTGGCCAGTGCCAGGTTTTCTTCAAAAGTTCGTTTTTGCCGCATCAACCCGACGCGCCAGTCTGATTCTTGCGAGGCCGACCACGGCCACGTACCGGCTTGGTCAGTACGACCGTGGTCGAGGTTGCCTGTGCCAGTCCGGGCACTGCGATGCGGCCGGTGGTCGTGGGTGGCAAACCCAAGATAAACGCCTGAATGTCCGATGACCGCCACCGAACCGATGTGCCAATTTTTACAGGGGGAGGGAAGCCGACTGGCGGTGTTTTTCGCCCGTATTGCCAATTCCAAATAGATGCTTCACTGATCTTGAGTATTGCCGCAACATCAGCAGCAGCCAGGAGTTCCAAACTTTGCATTCTGATCAACTTTTGAAAGTTGATCCCAGCGAGATTCTTGGAGGTTTTGCGCGCCCACGCAGTCGGCGGACGGGATCGATAACCCGCCGACGCTCACGCGCAGGCGGTTGGCGGGCACGGAGAAAGCTTGGGCGTGAGCGTGTCGGTCACCGTGCACAGGACCGATTTGACGATTGAACGCACGTGCAGTTCTGCTGCAACGATTGCTTTTATGGCCGACCAAAGAACCGATGATTGCGCCACAACCCTTGCGATTGCAGCGCGCCGCAGTATCCTGACAATATTTTGTTGATGTTCATCCCTGACCCTGTTTTTTTGTTTGATTACGTACTCTATTTGAGCCGCCTTACCGTTTCCTGATTGTGTTGCGAGGTGTGCCAATTTGACAAATATCATGCCAAGCACAAGACATGCAGCTTGACCATAAAAATTGCCGGAAACAATTTCGAATTGCATGGCGCAGACAAGCAGCAACTCAAGGGCCAACATTAACTTGCCATATGTTTTTTGAATAAAAATGGTGTTGATGAGCTTGTCATGACGGTGATTGAATATCGCAAGGTCACGCATGATTTTTCTGACTCATCCAAGTCGTCTCAGCTCGAAACCAATGGCGCTCGACCAATTGGTAACTTCGGCGACTTCATCGATCATCCGACCAGTTGAATTTCTTTTGATTGAAATCACCAGGTTGACCGCTTCGCTAATCAACTTTGGCGCTGCGGGTACGCCAGCCTCTTGAATGAGTTGGCCGACTCTTACCAAAGCCGCACCAGTGGAATTGGCATGCACAGTGCCAATGCCGCCAGGGTGTCCTGTATTCCAGGCCTTGAGCAGCGCCAGAGCCGACTTGTCCCTGACTTCACCCACAACAATCCGGTCTGGCCGTAAGCGAAGCGTGGCTCGCAATAAACTGACTTGGTCAATATTGGCAGACGTTCTTAAAAATACCGTGTTTTTGACGCTGCATTGCAGCTCCAGTACGTCTTCGATGATCACGATCCGGTGATCCGGGGTAATGTTGGAAATCTCATTCAAAACGGCGTTCGCCAAAGTCGTTTTGCCAGAGCCAGTGCCCCCGGCAATCAGGATATTTTTTCTGTCTGCAACCGCCGTTTTGATCAATGTGGCTTGCAGCTCAGTCATCACTCCCGTGCGAACATAGTCAGCCAGGCTGAAAATCAGTGTTGCCTTTTTTCTGATGGCAAAAGTTGGCGCTGGCACAACCGGTGGAATCAAGGCTTCAAACCGCGAACCATCCAAGGGCAACTCGCATTCCAGAATCGGGTTGTCCGCGTTGACCGTGGTACCCAGCATGGCCGCCACCGTGGCAACAATGGACATGGCTCGTACACGGTCAATCTTGCCAATGCATTGCATCCCACCTACATGGGAATCGGTCCAGAGGTCGCCAGACGGATTAAGCATGATCTCCACCACCTGGTCATCAGCCAGGGCGGCCAGGATGTCAGTCCCGAGGGCGCGCCGCAGCGCATCATCCGACCTGCGGTGGAACTCATGGCTGGACGTGTTTTGGTGTGGGCTCATGCGGGCATACCGCACATCCGCAATCAGTCGGCGCAACCACTTTTTGAGGTAAGTCAACCCGTAAAGACGACTGAATTTGAGGGGTATTGCGGTTGAATACTGGCTGTCGGCTGTCTGAATATTGGCCAGACACTGGCCTTATTTCGAGGTATTTATTCTGCTTGTGAAATTGTGGCCACTCGGTACATTTACCGACATCAACACATTCGCAGGGGATCAAAATGAAGGTATCGGAAGTTGCCAACCACATCGTTCAAACGGCCAATTCGGATGAACTCAAAAGTCTTCAAACCTTGAAGACGGTTTGCAACAGTGACTCTGCGTTTGTGGCGGCAGTCAAGAAATACCAAGCGTATCAAAAATTGCTACAGAAGGCATTCTTGCTGAGCCGAACCTGGCAGAAATTAGGTCAAGCCCGTACATGGAAAATTACCATCAAAGCGCTGCAGGCCGCACTCAAGGCGATGGTGGCCGGGTTCAAACGCTTGACAGAATTTGCCGAGTTGCCAGATTCATTGAAAAGGCAGATTGAGAAACTAATCAAGACGAATAGCTTGCAAATATCGCCTGCTTGGTGAATAGCTTAATAAATCCGCAAAGGTGGTTCTTGATGGATACAAAACACTTCAGATCCTTGTCGAAAAAATGGGCTTTCAAACTGCGTGAAGATGCACGGGATATTGAGCAGGAAATTATTGTTTTTTATCTCACTCGGCAATCAGAAAACAAGAACCTGGATATCTTTCGACCCGGCCATGAAGGCGCACTGTTTGAGCTACTGAAGCACAAAATCAGGGGCAACAACCTGGAAAGCTTGGGTGGCAGTGGCAGACGATTGGGTGGCGTGGGTGACGAAGACGATGCTGGCGAGATCGACATTCACGACGAGTTTGAGTCGCCAAATGAAAAGGCCGATCAGCTCGACAAGCGGCTGCAATTTGAGCAGGTGTTCTGCCAGGAACTGGACCAAATTGATGAACTGAACAATTTGGCCGGTAGCGACTTGGGCGATGCCTTTGGCTTCACGGGTGCAAATGGCCGGGCCGTTTTGTCCCAACTCAAAAAGCAAATTGTCGCCAGCGCACAAAAGCGGTTCAACGCCAATTTGCGGGCTGTAAAGCCGTCCTCACGGGCGAAAGCCCGGCAGCAAACGGCGACGGCGTAACCGTCAGTCGCACGGCCGCCATGGCGGCAGGGTTGGCTGCAAAAGAAGATGTTTCAGGAAGTTTTGCCAGATGTCCACCGGGTATCGCTGGCACCTTCACTCCGGCTTGTCCAAACACCTTTTGGGCGTAGGTAGCCCCGATTTTTGAATCCGACCGGCCGGTGTTGTACATGCTCAGGGCGCCGCCGAGCGAGCCGGCTCTTCCATAGCTCGCAGCCAGAATGTTTGCCCCGGCAGCAATGTTGGTGCAGGGGTCGAACACCTGTTCCACAGTCAGCCCCAGCGCGGGCAAATTTTTGCTATTGATTTGCGCCAACCCCATATCAACACTTTCGCCACGGCCGACAGCCGCCACCGCAGCGGCCACGGCCACAGCTTTGGACTCAAAGGCCATTGATTTTCTTGTCGTGTTGTTGTTGACCAGCCAGGACTGGCCGCCGGATTCCTGCTTCACAACAGCGGCCATGGTGACCGTATCGACGGCGGGTGCACACATCATCAAGAGCTCAAGCACGGCGCCCCCGTCACCCAAATTTGGAGCCGATGATGAAAGCCGCCACGGTTGAAAACGCACCCAACCCGACAGCGGCCAACACGTAAAGCGACATGAATGCCTCGCGGGCTGCAGCCAGGAGCTTGGCATCATCCAGGTCAACTTTGACCCGCCCAGGCGCAGCCTCCAAAGCATCCACTACCGCCTCAGCAACTGCAGGTTTCAGCGTCTCACCGACACGGCGCGGGAATTTTTGCAGTTCCCCACGCATGGCAGTCATCATGACCACAATCGACTCAAGGCTGTCATCATCGTGACCAGGTCCTTTCGCCTGCCCCGGCGCACCTTTGACCAATGCGCCAGACAGCGCTTCAAATTCGATGCGCATGGCTGCAGCAGGCACCTGGCGCAACAATACTGGCAAGAGCCAGATCCAGTTGGGATCACTCTCACCCATGCCGGCACGCACCGCCACGTCAACAATGTGTTGCACATCAGATGGCAGGCCAGAGGGCGCGAGCCGGGCCGCCAGTTCATCAATCAAGGTGCCAGCGCGGCGTGCAAGCGCCGCGGCGGGCAAAGGCGAGATGACCCCGGAAATGGAGTTGCCGATGCGCCGATCTTCATCATCAGCACCACTCATCTGGAAGACTCAAGGGCAGCCAGTTTGCGTCCGGCAATGCCACGGTAGGTTTGGGCGACCGTGCGCGTGCCGATGGCCACACCGGATCCCGGAAAATTGCCCTTGTCGATCACCGTGTGCAGGGGCATCGAACCGATTAACTCGGCCGCGCGCGGCATCATGGCAGGCAATTCCAGCTCCGACCATGCATAGTCCTCGCCACTTAAGAGGGTCTTCCGGATGCTTGATTTGTCCCAGAATTCAAAAGACTTGCCGGGCCCGTGCTTCAGATTGATCAGCACCACCCCGTTTTGGTAAAACATGGGGCTTTTGCCAACGCGGGCCTCCAGTTGATTCGTGCTCGATGCATCAATGCCCATCACCCAGATCGGTGTCGGATTCATCAATGCCATCAGGCTTAACACTGACTCCGTGATGTAAAGACCGGCCGCAGACGGCAAGGAAAAAACAAGGCGGATTTTGTCCGTTTCATTGATCTGGGTTTCAGCCAATTCGTTGATCAGATTCAGCCAGTCGTCTTCTGATTTGATTGGGCGTTGCAGGCCTATGACATGGATGTTGTTGACAGCCTCATTTTTGTAGCCGTTGTCACACACCACATCCGGGTTCATGGGATCCGCGTCAATGACAATCAATTTGTCAATCTTTGGCATTCCCGACACTTCATGGTTGATGAAGCTGTCTACCAGGCACCGGGAGACGAAGCTTTTGCCCACGCCGCCTTTGTCGCCGTCCACAAAATACGATTTGATCATGACCATCCTTTGAGTTGTTTAAATTCGTGCAAGAAGCTATTGGCTTGATTTCCACTTGGCGATGGCTTCGTCATACTGGAGTAGCGCGCGTTCGTACATGCCTCGTATCCTGTTTTCTGCGGCAATGATTTCGAACATGCCGTCGGGGATTTTTGCGTTGTCAGGGATAGTCTTGGAGACGGTCAAATAGTCATCAATATTCATCCTGGTGACGTCCAGCAATTCGCCTTTCACTTCGATGAATTTGAGCCTGGTGATTTCGTCTGGAAATACAGTTTGACTTGCCCCAATTGGTTGGGCTGCGCCATGTTTTCCACCTGACCGCGCCGTATCTGTGGTCACCGGCTTTGCCTGTTCATCAGGGTTGCGAGTCAGTTCGGTTGCCATGGGCGCGGAGTCCGTCTCGGCAGCAAGAGCAGAGTAGGGCGTATCACCTTGAGCTTTGGCAGGCGTAAGCGGTTGAATTTGAAGACATGACGCTGATGGGGCCGGAGCCGCTGCACCGGGGAACCTGGGTTTTTTGCCTCTTTTTAATGGCTTCAGCCCGCGCTCTTCCCGAACTATGCCAAGGTGGCGAACAAGGTGCCCCTTGGTGATCTTTATGTCATGTTTTTGAAGCGCAGATGCGATTCTCTCCAGCGACATGCCCTGACCCAAAAAATCTTCAATGACCTCGAAGGCCGACCGCACGATCAGAGCGGGGTCGTCCTTTTGGGCAAGTTCAATTTCTTCACGAAGAATTGAATCGATTTCTGAGCTGATGCTTTGCATAATCCCCATACCGACAGGGTGCAAGTTGTGGTGCGACAGGCGGCACGACAGCAGGCACAACCTGCATGACAGGCACGCTGACAGGCGAATCAATTCACCAGCAACGTGGGGGGTAGCCGCAACTGAAGTGTGCAGGGTAAGGGCCTTGTGCCCACGTTTTTTTGCTGCACAAAAACTTGGCAGCGGCCCCCTGCTCAGGGCGTTGCCCCGAGACCCGCACTCAAACACCACGCGTCGCGCTTCGCTTGACTTGAAGTTGGGCATCACGACGGTCACTGAGGCTGGAGCGAGACTTCTCCTAGCCTGCAGGATCGCAGGCATTGACGCGCGCACCTTGCAATGCTGGCAAGCCCATGAGGGATTGGTCAAGGGCGATGGTGGACCACAAGCGGTGCGTCCCACACCCTGCCATGCATTGAGATTAGACGATCGCGCCATCTTGCTTAGCGTGACCAATGAGTCGCGCTTCTGCGTAGTACCACCTGCCCGTATCGTTCCCATGTCGGCTTACGAAGGCGTGCATCTGGCCAGCGAGTCCAGCTTAACTGGGTACTACGGGCACAAGGACAAACCACTCACCGAGGACGCGCCAAAGCGCCCAAAACAGTGCGACCGCCCACGACACACTTTGCCAGCGCAGCACGCCAGGTCTGGTGTTGGAATTTGACCTATTTGCCTGCGACTGTGATGGGTCGTTGGTTTCATTTGTACCTGATTCTGGAGTTGTCCAGCCGCAAGATCGTGGGCTGTGAAGTGCATGACGGTGATCGCTCGGATCATGCGGTTCACCTGGTACGGCGAGCGGTGGCAGCAGGATGCTTTAGTCAGCCCGATGCTTGGTTGTGTGCACTTGGCTTGAGGGACTGAGTCCCATGTTGCACTGCCTTGCCCGCCATCTTTGGCGCTCGCGGGGGGATGACTTGAGCTTCTGCCCGAGTTGTAGCTAGTGCGTTTCCTGCATACGCCCATAGCCGGTGGCGATGCGAGAAGCAAGTTCGGGAAACAGCAAGCTCAGCACTGCGTCATACCGCGCGGGTCGGAGACATGCTTCATCGCCTGACGCTACTTTGTCGATGATGGATTGGCGCCATGCTGCATAGAGATCGGCCTGCTTCTGCGTGAACTGCGCCTCAAGGCCGTAGGCCTTGACTGCCATAGGGTAGAGCGTATTCCACTGCTGGGTATCGGTGCCGCTTTGCATGACGGCGTTGAGAACCTGAAACCCGGTGTCGACTGCGTAGCCGACGCCGCGGTTCTGCTGAATGGACAGGATGCGTGGAATGACGCCAGCATCTTCTACCATGACCACATCGGCAGCGCCTGGCATGCCATGTGCCGCGAGGGCCTCAGCGGCTTCCATGAGTTGCACCCACTGTTCGCTGTCTGGCCCGAGGAGCGAGGGCTTTGGCTCGTTGCCTCGATGTGTCCGTCGTGCTTTCTTAATGCGGGCGTTGGCGTCGTAGAACCGCATTGCCGCCGAGAGGTAGGTGACGGCCCACTCTGAGGCCGGTGTGGCGAGGAGGCGAGGGCGTCTCAATTCAAGCAGCCGCTCTTGATAGCGAACGGTGATCGGGTGTCGGTCCATTTCTGCTTCGAGCATCTTCCGCTTGATGCGCCAGACGGGATGGTGAACCCAGCGTTTGCCTATCGTCTGGTCGACGATCAGGGTGCGCAGCCCGTCCAAGGTCACTCGCCCCCCGAATGAGCCGATGTTGATCTCCAGTGTTGGCAGATCGAGTTCGCGGATGCGGCGTAGTTTTTCTTCGTCGATTCCATGGGTCACCGTGACTTCGGCCAATAAGGTCAGCGGCCAAGCTTGGCTGTAGGTGTCTTCGACATCCTCCTCGAAGTCTCCGCTGACCATCGTCATGGTGCCGCCGTGGGTATGAATCTGGCGTCCTCCGAGCGTAGCGATCACGTCAGGCACGATGCTGCCCAGGCGCCGCTCCAGTCGTACCTCATCCAACACCAGGTTGCGAGAGGCCGTCATCCAAAGTTTACGAATTCTGTCCTCTTCCCAGTCGCCACCGAACTCCTCGGGCGGATCGCGGGTGACCTCGACTTCGAGGCCGGGCGTCGCAATCGACGAGGCTTGCTCAAGGATAGCCTTGACTTCGCGGTGAAGCAGCGTTTCGCGGCGCCAGCGTTGTATGGTTGCGGCGTCCGTGTCGAGCGGCAGGTGCGAGCGAAAGTCCGATTCGTCGGTCTCCTGCCAGCCGTCCAGAGCATCTCGTGCGGCCTGCGTGGCCGCTGCATTGGCCTCTGTGGTTAGCTCTTGATCATTCCAATGGGCGCACCACCGGATGTCCGGAAGGATGCGCAGCCGGGCGCGAATCTCCTCGGGTCCGAGCATCGCGATAGTTGGATCGGAAAGCGACAGCGTGACGATGGCGCGTCCGCTGCCGTCGCTGTCGGTTTCGCGAAGACCTGTCAGGTCGACCAGCAACTCTCGTCCATCGTCGAGCGTCAGCAGGGCCGTCGCGTAGTCATGCAATGCCGCGCTGACAATGGAAACGCGTGCGGCCGGGGCTTCAACCCAGACCTCATAGCCCTGGCCGCTGAAGCCCTTGGCAGTCGCCGACATTCTCCGCCGTGGAAGATCGATAAAGCCTGTCTCCAGCAGGTGTCGCGTGGCGGCAAGGCGTGCTGCAACCACAGAACAGTCATCCTTCTGCGCGCCTGCTGGATGACGGAAATGCGCCGTGGGGCGTGTTCGAAGCGGCTGGCCTGCCATCACGGGGATCAGCGAAAGTTTGCACGCGGGGCAGGTGCATACGCACCCACCTTGCGCGACTTCGGGATCGTGGATGTAACGCGGCTCGCCGGTTTGCGCGTCGTGCGCCCACTTTAACGGCACCGTAGTGGCGTCGACGGCTGGGTTCCGCATGGTCTCCGATCTGGTTTTAACCTTCCAAGTACTCAAGCCTTGCACCATTCGATCAGTCCCTTCCGGATCCAAAAATGACATCTGCACATTTTCTGCTGATGGATCGAGGGGGAAACCGTTGGGCGCCTCCAAAAATCATGCTCAACCTCCCAACGTGGACGACGTTCGGGATTTAGCGAAAGCGATATCTGAACACCGCATCCGCCTGGGCAACTCAAGCACGCCCATTTTTTTACCCCACCGGCCACCACTAACCAAAGTTCGCCGGCAGGTATCTCGATCTTGCCCGGATGCCGATCGACTCGTTTCACGAGAAAGTTGAAGTCCAGAAGCCCGAGGCGGCGCAGCATCAACGCAAAGAAGCGGTTCATACAGTTACCCGATCACGCCAAGAAAGGGGTTCACGTCACCGCGGCCCCAGGTGGCCTCGGTTCCGCAAACAGGGCATGTCGGAATCGGTCGACACGTCATTGAACGATCCTCCACACGGTCGAATCGGCGAATGCGGTTGTGCGTCATTCCACCTTGGCCGCGGAAACCTGTCAAACCCTGGATCAACTCATCCACTGCGGCGCAAGCAATACTGGTAGTGAACGTGACCACTGCTGGGGCTGGGTCGCCACCTCCCTCCACATACGCCTCGGCCTTGCGGCGTTCAAACTCTGCCGGATCATTGCGCTGCAATCCTTCAGCTGCAGCACGCTGGGCGTTGACGACGCCAAGGCAAATCAGGCAAGGGTTACCCGGCCTGATTGTCGTGACGCGGCCAGTCATATCGTAGTCCACACCGCTTTTGGCCGACCGCATGCGCAACCCTACGTCGATCAACGGAATGCCGTAGTAGTGGGCAAGTCGGTTCAAGGTGAGCCGACCCTGGTTGTCATCGGTACAGCCGAAAAGCACATCGCAAGACCGCAGAACGTCACGTAGCGATGGGTCGCCCACCCATGCACGCCGAGTAACAACCTGGGTGCCCAAGCCGCAAGCCTCGATTTCACGTGCGAGGATGTCTATCTTGGCCAGCTTCGCGGGTACATCGGCGGCGCGCGATCCGTGGACACGGTTGAGATTGGTCGTGTCGATCGTGTCGTTGTCCATCAATGCGAGATGCCCGACACCCAGCCGAGTCAGCAGCGAAACGACGGCACTGCCCGTTCCGCCGCAACCGATCACCCCTACCCGCAGTGCCTGCACGATGGGATTGAAGCCCTTGCCGAACAGTGCTGCCTGCCGAGCTAGAAACTCCGTATCTTCGCGTTCAGCGTCCGCGCGCCAGATCTTGATCTTGCTTCCGACAATGGATATGGACGACGCCTTCGTGGATGCCTTGGCTGATTTCCACAGGCGCCCCACGATGGCATCGTGCTGACCGAAGACCATACTGGCAAGTCCCTGTGCACCCTTGTTGAAGGTGGTGCGCGCCAGCTCAGCTTCGTTGCGATCGTCCTGGTCGGAGAAAAACGCACCCGCGCCTGGATGCGTGTGAACCAGTGCGGGGACGAGGTTACGGTGCTGTGCCAGGCCCAGCAGCCGCATGAATCCCTGCGTTGACCACGTCACGTGCACCGAGGAGGACGAGACCATCTCGTCGGATGTGATGGGCACCACCTCGTGCGAGATCAGGCGGATGCGCGGCTGCTTGGACCAAGGATCGGCCGCAATTTCGGCTTTGCCAAACAGCACATAGGCAGCTGCCTCCGAACCGTTCTCTCGATGAAGCAGCGCGCGCAGCGCCGCTTCATGGGATTCCAGCAAAATGATGTCCAACGCTACGGCCGACATCATTTGGCCTCCGCCAGCGCGTGCTCGATGCGCTTGATCATCGTGTGCAGGCCATCGACACCCGGCCGCCAGCTGTTGTTGTGGCGAGACCAGCGTTGCCAGTTGTGGCCCATGAAAGCGTGCGGCTGATCCGCGCATGTCGGGTAGCGACCTGCGGACACCAATGTCAACCAGAGGTTGCAGAAGAACATGTCCGGTGCCACGTCGGGATAGCCGGGCGGCAGAATCACCAGCACGTCGGCAGCCGGGTGATTGAACTTGCCTTGAGGCAGTTGCATCTGCTTCAGCACAACACCCGTGTGCGGGCCGTCACTGACGACAGCCACGGTGAAGCCGTGGCTGTCGAGATAGCGCTGATCGGCTTCCGGCAGGGCCGCCAGTCCTTCCGTCGTGTCGCGGATGAGCGTGATGAAGCGTTCAATGCCCGGCTTGCTGAGGTCGATCAAGTCGGTATCGCGGATGAGCACATCCTGGCCGCCGCCACGCACTTCGAGATAGACGTCATAGGTGTCGGTAGGGACGCCAGCCAACGCCTTCAAGATCTTGCCACTGATGGACGGCTTACCCCATTCCATTTGGCGATCGTCGATCGTGAACTTGAAGGCGCGGTCGGTCTGAAAAATGACGAAGCGCTCTGCACCGCGTCCACGCAGATCGTAAGTCTCGTCGAGACGCAGGTCCTCGAACTCGCCAGACGGCAGGATTGCGTAGATGCTGTAGTCCGCCACAGGACGGACTTCGGCGGCTTGAAGGATCTGGCGGCCGGTAGGGACCGGATCGCGCAGATCCAGATGGCGCTCGTTGAGCTGTTCATCGGCCACCACGATGCGATAGAGGTGTGCCAGACGAAGACTGCGGCCTTCGCGGATGGCGGCACCAACATCTTCGAGAGGGATATGGCTGTCATCGCCAGGATTTTTCGTTTGCATTTGATTGACTTTCTGTCGGCCATCTGCGGGATTGCAGTTTTCTTGGCCTTCAATAAGTCAATCGCGGCGGATTCCAGGACCGGAAAGCCGATTCAAACATTTTTTATGGTGATCGCGCCGGCCGGAAGGTCGCCGCAGATGAAGAAGCTG
Source organism: Rhodoferax sp. (assembly GCF_030653815.1). GTDB lineage: Bacteria > Pseudomonadota > Gammaproteobacteria > Burkholderiales > Burkholderiaceae_C > Rhodoferax. The sequence continues at coordinate 55,396 of NZ_JAURYQ010000008.1, forward strand.
GGGCAACGTGGGCAAGCGCGCGCTTCTTCCTTCACAGGAAATTCGCCGGCGCGGACGCGCCTGACGATCTCCTGGACCTTCTCACTGCGCGTTTTGAGCTTTCGCTCGGTGATCTCCAACGGCTGCGTCGTCTCGCTGGTCAGGTATGTGACCTCGACCTGGGCCGACCCACCATAAGTCTGCATGGTCGCGAGATGGAGCAGCGTGTACTCGATGTCATCGAAAGCGTTGGACCTTGGTTTGCCGGTTTTTACCCGCCGAACGACGATCTGCCCCTTGTCGCCCCGGGCGACACTGTCCGGCCGGACGAGAATTTCGCCTTCCACCCACCCGAGCGAGATCGGCGCTGCCGGTGCAGGTACGCCGCGACTTCGAGTTTCGATGAGGTAGCCCACCAGCCGGCGCGCGATGCACCGGTAATCTTCCGCATAGCCATGGTCGACTGCTCCCTTGGCCTGCCATGCCTGGTCGAAGCGCGCGCCGAGTTCGGCTTCGTTTGGCACCGTCATCTCATGCGTGATCTTCAACCAATCGAATACGTCCCCGACAACGTTGTGCATCTTCATGAAGGCCGTTTCCGTACGGCGACCTCCGAGTTTCAGGACGTGGGTGTAAAAAAAGCGACGTGGACATCGCTCGAACAGGTTGACCTGGCTATCGGTCCAGACCGGCTTTTGCGCCCAGGCAACTTGCAAGCATGAATTCGGCCGCGGCTTGACACGCCGCTGCGGTGGATTGGGCGAGTGGATCAGAAGGTGTCGGATGGAGGCCAGGAACTTCGATGGATTGCGCGCTTTGCCGTCGGACTGAACCGATGATGCATAGAGAAAGAGCCGATCACGGGCGCGGGACAGCGCCACGAAGAACAGGCATTCCTCTTCTTCATCGTGCCCAGCTTTCACCGCTTCCAATCCGGTGATTCCATCTGAGCCATGAATCAGACCGTCTGGCGGCACGCAGCGCGGTGCCATGTTGTTGCGCGGCAGACCTGAGGTCACCATGCCGGGTATGTGCACGGTGTGAAACTCCAGTCCCTTGCTGGCATGGATCGTCATGAGACGTACCGCATCGATGCCGTCGACGACTCCTGGCAAATGGCGCAAGCCGCGGTCCTCCGAAAGCAGGACGAGTCGGCGAATTCGATCAAGAAGGCGCGTGCAGGGGGCACCCGCACCCGATGGTTGTTGACGGCAGAAGTTGAGGAATTGCCACAGCGCCAGACCTTTCATTCTGCTTTGGGCGTCGCCTGCCAGGTACAGGGCCTTGGCGAGTCCAAGATGGTCGATCACCCAGGTGGACAAAATGGTCCAAGGATTGCCGGTCGGGCTGATCCCATCGAAAAGTTCGGCCACGCGCGCCAATGTGGCTTTGCTCGTTCCGGCGAGTTCCGGTGGCCAGCTCCCTGCGAACCGCCAGTCGAGCGCCGCAACTTTGCTTTCGCGCAGTCGCTCGATGATCTTTACGACATCTTGCAGCGGCAGCTTGTACGCCGGCATCGTGGAGGCCCGCACCAATCCGACGACATAGGGGTCGCTCAGCATGGAGAGCAAGGCGAGGAGATCCTTGATCTCAGGTCGCTCGAACAGACTCCCAAGGTGGAGTACCGGGATGCCTCTGGCTTCCAGGCCCTCAGCGATTTCGCTCAGACGGGCGTTGGATGCGCACAGAAGGGCCTGTTCGCGGTAAGCCGTTCCCGCGTCGCGTTGGGCCTGGATCGCAGCGGCCACCGTCGAGATTTCATCATCCGTTGTGCTCACAACCCTGAACTCTGGTGCGACACCAGAGGCGCCTCGGCTCGCTTTCAAATGCAATGGCAATGCGCCAGTCGATGCCTTCATCGTGCCGGAGAAGGCCGTGAAAACATCGATGACTTCCTGTCGAGACCGATAGTTGATACCCAGTTGATCAACTTGAGCACCGGGAAAATCCAAGGCGAACTGGGCCATGTTGGTGGCCGATGCGCCGCGGAAGCGATAAATGGATTGACGGGCATCGCCAACAACCCAGAGGTCACGTCCATCACCGACGATAGCTTTCAAAAGACGTACGGAAGAACGGTTCACGTCTTGGTATTCGTCGACGAGGACATGCGTGTGCCGTGCCCTTAGTGCATTCCTCACTTCGGCATCGGCTTCGACAAGGCGTACAGGCTGGGCGACGAGATCGCCAAAGTCGATCAACTGCTTTGCAGTCATCAGGCGCTCGTAGGTTTCGTAGACCAAAGCGACTTCCAGGCACTTCTCAGCACGCATCGCCGCATCGGCATCATCAGCGCAGTTCTGTGCCATGGCTTGGGCCAATGCCCGGTAGCCAACAGCGTCAATCACCTCGTCCTTGGCGCGTGAAATCGCACTGAGCATGTCGCTGAGATCGAGCGCTGGGTCCCATAGGTTGCGATAGTGGTGCAACGGGAGTCGCGGCAACTCGTCTTCCAGCAATTCGATGCCTTCGGATCGATCAATGAGACGAGGGCCTGCAGGTAGTCCCAGCTTGTCGTGAAAACGGCGGACGATATCCAAGCCGAATGCATGAAACGTACCGATCCACATCGCTGCGGCAGCTTTTGGGTTGCTTGCGGCGAGTCGCTCGCTCAACTCGTTCGCCGCCTTGTTGGAGAACGTGAGGACAAGAATGGACATCGGGTCCACGCCGTCAGTCAGAAGACTCTGGATACGCTGCACCAGCGTTCTGGTCTTGCCTGTGCCTGGACCGGCCTGCAACTGGAACGCAGTGTTGCGATGGTTGGCAGCCGCAATCTGGGTCGGGTCTGGAGTCAATACCGCCGCTGCGGCGGCAGGCTGCATGGATGCGGTTGGCTCCATCGGCAGGAGCAGTGCATCCAGAAGCTGTTGCTGGACTACCTGCAAGGGTGCGCCAAGGCGATTGGCGATGTCGGCAGAAGAGCAGCCACCATCGACGTGGTGATGACGGGCGACCGAGCGCGGTAACAAGAGTTCGCGGGCGAAGAGGTCCATACGGACCTCACGGCGTTCCCGGGCGCCATAGTCAAGCACTCTTTCGATGCCGACTGGCGCATCCTCCACCGAACGGTCTGGTTCGACTTCCTCCGTTACCACGTCCTGAACGCCACCTTCCAAGACGACATGCCCCAGTTCATGAGCGATCAGAAAGGCGCGGTCGAACACCGCACCAGTATCTTCATACAAAATGCTTCCGGCTTGGCTGTCGAATACCGCACGCCCGCTTTTCAGTGCGGAGTCGCCCTGTGGCAAAGCATACACATCAAGGTCTCGCCGAGCCGCTTCGCGGCTGACGAGTTCAAGCAGGTTCCATGGATCGTCGCCCGCTGCGACCGCCGCTTGATGGATGCGTTCTGCCTCACGCCGTGTGGCTTCGGTCGCATCCATAGCTAGTCCCGCAGTGCCTTCAGCGCCTCTTGTTGGGCTGGCGTGAGTTGGGAAGTCTCAACGGCCTGCTCGAACGATATCTGCTCGGTCACCGCAGGCTTCACGCTCGATCTGAAACTCAGACCGGACACTATGGTCGGTGGATTGTTCAAATACGCAGACACGGCGTCGACAGTCGCACCTAGTTCGCCGGCGAGCCGTTGAACGAGTTGCCTCGGAATGGTACTTGCGTCCACTGCTCGGTCACGAAAACGCATCAACAATAAATTGCTGATGTTCAGTCTTTGAGCTACAGATTTAAACGCAGAGCGAGTCAATTGAACAAATGGATCCGCGACCGCAGCGTTCTGTGCCGAGCCAATTGCTGTCTGAAATTGCTGCCAAGCCTTTTCGACAACCTGTTCAGACGACACCTGCAGTTCATCGTCGCCTCGGGAGGCATCAATCATCAATTCAATCGAGCAGTCCACCAGTGCATTTGCATGTTCTGGATACAGGCTCAGATATTGCTCCAATGTTGTGCGGTCATGTGAGGGTTCAACGGAGAACGCAAGAAGAACCTCTTCTTCATTCAGTTTCGAATGTTTGACGCTCATAGTTCAGCCTCCTCTTCAAGAATGGCCTTGAGAGCTTTGCAGGCACGATCACGGCGGTTACGAACCGTCCTTTCGTCACACTGCAGAATACGTGCAATTGTCATGACATCTTGTTCCTTGGCATCAATCGGAATTCCTTTCAAAAGAAGACCGATGACTTGCTTTTGATCCGGGGGTAAGCGGTCAATCGCAGCAAAAAGCACCGACCGGAAAGCAGGATCGTCAATTTTTTGAGGGTCGCCGCTCAAAAAGTTCTCCAGAGCAACTTCGACCTCGGGCGAAACCTCGGGGCCATCCGCATCCTGGGATCTCAGGGGGACAGTTGTTACGTCACCGACTACCGCTTTGAATTTGCGCAAAACGGACGTTCGAAGCGCGACCATCGCTTGATCGAAGTGAACTTCGTAAAAATCCAGCATATCAGCTTGTGAAGCGCAATCTTTTGTGACCAATACGACAAATCGGTTAATGACTTCGTCACGAATATCGGTTGCGCTGCCGATACGAGAGCTCCAGATTTTCGAACGTAGTGACTGGTCTACGCGTTTCATCAGGAGGCGATATATCTTCTCGAACTGGCCATGTTCGCCATCTGCCCAGGCTCGCCGTAGGAAATAAAGCAGGACCTCCGTTGGCACATGCTCTGGGGCCGTTCTTGATACACCAGCGAACTGTAGAACTCGTGATGCCGCGTCAACAGACTCCAGTTTTTTGATCCAGGCCTCAATTGCGGGAGGGCGCTGGTAAGGCGTTCCGTCCTTGTCCTTGCGTTTAAGCGCTTCCGGCATTCCTTCTCCAGTGATGTTGGTTAGGTGGGGTGAATGGGGCTTGGCGGGTTGCGCTATCGAATACGAATCGGCAGCGACACTTGCGGCTGGATCGGCACCAACGTTTTGGCGTAGGCGCGCAGGATGTCGTTGTAGAGGTCGGCATGTTTCGGGGCTTCCACCGTGATGATCAGCGCGTAGCGGATTTTCTCGGCACCTGTGGCGCGGCCCCCTGACTCGCGAGCGTTGTAGTGGATATCGAAGACGGGGTTGTCAAGACTGCTACCGAGCATGCCTTTGGCACCGTGGAGGACGGTTTCCCATTTGCCGAGGTCTGAGCGGCGCTCCTCCTCGGTGGCGTACTTCTTCATGTCGAAGAAGCCCTTGGTGTCGGCATTGGCCTTGCCGTCCTTGATTTTCTTGTCACTGGGCCGGAACACAATCTCCAGCCCTGCGCGCGTATAGGCCGCCGCATCCTGCGGATCAGTTGGCGATGCGTAGCAAAATGTTGCCTTGAGGCGCACTTTGCCGTTCAAACCCCCAGCTGGCAGGGGTAGCGTGGCACGAAGGTACTTGCCGGGTTTCAACTCGCCCTGGTAAACCACACGCGCTACGCCCGCAGGGCAGGTGATGATCTCCATCAGGTCTTCTGGCACTTTGCCCCAACCTACCTCAACTTTGTCGTGGGTTGATGCATCGGCCGCATGGACCAGCAAGGCTTTGATTGCCAGTGGTGTCAACTCGGCACCCAGAATGGCGCGGACGCCCACTGCATTACGCAGCAGGTAAGGAGAGGCGAAACTGGTGCCGAGTTGTGGGGCCAGCAGCGGTTTCTTTCCCGGGGACAGCACATGAAAATACTTGGCCGCATCTCCGCCAAAAGCCATCAAATCCGGTTTGACTACACCTGGGCTGCGGCCGGGGCCGATGGCGCTGTAGGGTGCTCTTGCCCACCCCGCTTCGGTACCGTTGGTGGCACCAACGGCCAGTGCGTTCACGCAGTCCGACGGCACCTGTACTCGGGCATTGCCGACAGAGCGGTCCATTTCGCCGTTGTTACCGACCGCGACGGTCATCAAGGTATCGCCGTCGGCTAACAGATCATCAATTACCGAGGTCCAGGCGTGAACGTCGGTGTCTTCGATGGGCAGGTCAGGCCCAAGGCTAAGATTGACGAACTGGTATTGGCGCGACAGCAGAACCTGTTCGACAAAGCCCAAAGTGCGATACAGCTCCAGGGGGTCTTCCGCATCGGCATCCTTGTCGAGTACACGTAAGTGATCAACATAGGCAAACGGGCGTTGCGCGGTGCCGTTTGGCTGGATGGGGCCGAACAGGAATGCAGAAGTCACCCCGAGACCATGTTCCAAGCCTTGTGGATCGTCTTCGGCATTTTCATCAAGAACCCGGTATGACCGCAGCCAGGGACCGATCGCATGCTCTTTCGGCAAGCCGCCGTCCAGGATGGCCACCTTGGGCTCGGACGAAAACGGCTGTTCGGTCGGCAGGCTGCAACTGACCGTCACGCTGCCCGTGCGATGCACGGGGCGCATGCCGCGCAGCCTGGGCATTGGCCGGATCACACGCACGAATACAAACTCCGCCAGCCGATCAATGCTGTCATGCTTACCTTCGACCGGAACGAACCACATGTTGCCTGCCGTGAAGCCGAGGTCACTGTGGATTTTGACGTCTACATCTTTCGCGTATTTGGCGAACGCCCGCTGGACAAACAAATGGTTCTCGTCGGGCAACAGGTGAAGGCCTACTTCAAAGAAGCGATCCTTCTTGTGCCCGTGGCTGACGATTCGCTCCTGGGGGGCGAATACAGAGAACTTCTCAATATGCGCGAGATCACCGGCTTCGTCTGATTCGGGTTCGATGCCTTTGGTCCAGGCTTTGAGATGGCGAAATGCTTGACGCTTGCCGGCGACAAACAACTCAGTTGTTGTGCATTCCCTGGTGGGGCCTTTCTTTGTCCAGCCGTCCGGGGTTAACTTGACGGTTCTGCTGCCTACTGATTCCAGGCCGACGGTACGCAGCATCGCCACTGGAAAGAACGATCGGGCGATGTAGCTGGGATTCATCGTCAGGCGTGCAACGCCAAAGTCACCGGGGCATGCTTGCGATGGCAATGCGTCCAGCGCCGCAGCTGCGTCAGAAAACTGGGGTGTTAGTCGCTCTCTGGCCTGCTGCAAGGTATAGACCTCAGCCTTGCCCGGCATGCGTTTTGGCCCCTTGATATCGTGTGTGAGCAGTTCGCCGCGTCCGATCAGAAAATTGGTTTGGCTCATGCTTCAAGTTCCCTTTTCGATGTTTTCTTTGTGGTTGACGGCTGTTCGGCGGTGTACTTACGGATGGTGTCTCGGCTTACACCTGTGAGCTCGGAGACCGTGTGCTGTGACAGACGGGTCTGTTTAGCCAGCAGTACGGCCAGATCAATGCGCGCCTGACGATCCAGCACAAGAGCCCGTGATTTGACGAATTCTTCAATCAGGTCGGCATCTGATGCCGTTCCAAGTGCCACCGCGCGTCGGAAGCGCTGGATGTCGCGCTCAATGTCGCTGAACGACTCGCCATTGAAGGCGAAAGTCAGGATGTCAATCCAGCGACCAAACAATGCAAAGTCTGGACCGAGAAATCGCTTGATGGCTGCTTTGACGGCTGGTGTTTCTGGCGTCTTGAAATTGACGACCAGATCGAATCGGCGCCACAGCGCCGGATCGATCAGCTCCGGATGGTTGGTGGCCGCCAGCAGCAGGCCCGTGGCAGGCCACTCATCGACCTCCTGCAGAATGACAGTGACAAGGCGCTTCAACTCGCCGATGTCGGTCTCGTCGCTACGGCGTTTGGCAACGGCATCGATTTCATCCAGCAAGAGTACGCAGGGACTGCGTTTCGCGAAATCAAGTGCAGTGCGCAGGTTGCTCCCACTTCGTCCGAGCAGGCTGCTCATGACGGCGGTCAGGTCCAATACATACAGCGGGACCTCCAATTGCGCAGCAAGCCAGCGTGCTGTCAATGTTTTGCCAACGCCTGGTGGTCCGACAAAGATTGCCGAGCGCGTCGGGCTTAATCCCATTGAGGCGAGGCGTTCCGTCTGTCGACGCTCCTGAATGAGTTGACTCAACGTCTCTTCGAGGCTGATTGACAACAACGGCTGCTCTCGATCTGGTGTGTCCTTGAAGACTTTCAGAAGTGAAAGTCGTGACTCGTCATCGACCGGCAATGTTTGGGTGGGTAGGGCAGGCTGCATGGCCTTGCGCATGGGGGCGCTTGCTCGATGCGTCTTAGTGCGTAGATAGAGGTCTAACTGTTCAGCCAGCTCTGGGTCGGTGTTGCGGTACTTCCGGACTAGCCGGGCCACGAACAGGCGTACATCTTCGCTCTGCTCGGCAAGAGCCAGTCTAATGACTTGGGCTAAATCTGATTGAACTTCGTTCATTTCGTCCAACATTTATGTAAATAATTGATTTTAAAAGAAAAAATATAATTTAAAAGTGGAATAAGAAAATTATCTCACGTTTTGAAGCGACTGTGAAGGTGTGTGGGGATCTGGTGCCGAATTCAGGCGAGTCATGCTGGCGGCACATTGCATAACGTGCCCGGCTGGCCCCGAGCGTCCGCCAGTAAGGGCGGCGGTGTTGGCAGGCTGCGCCACTTGCTATCCGGACTGGTTTGTTCGCATCGATATTCGACAAAGCAGCAATATTTACTGCGCAGTGAATCTTGTTGACCCACGCAGGGCATCCCGGCGTTGCCGCCGTCGGGCTCGCGGGCGTTGCCCCACGCCTCGTACCGAGTTGCGCCCATGCGGCTTTGATCCCTGACGCCTCCGGCCTCTACTTCGTTCCTGGCCTGCGCGCTGCGCTTGCCTTTCGTGACTTCGTTGAAGGTGGGTTGGGTGGTCTTGCTGTTTCCTTTTAGCCGTATCTTGAGCTTGATCGGCGGATGTGGCGTGGTCTACGTCCTGGAGCGGTCAGGCTGGATTGAAGCTGATTGTGAATGCCTCAACATTTTTGTTTCGACGCAAAATTCCCAAAGTGATCTTATGTTTGGCGTAGGTTTTGGCGTAGGTTTTTGATCTACCAGGTATGTTTTCATTGGTAGATTGATTTCTACCATTGAACTACACCCGCGTATGACCTGAAAGGTCTTCAAGAGGCGCTAGTGTACATGCTCGCAGCCACCCCTTTGGGGAGCGGCGCCTCGCAGCGATAGGCCCGTTATTTCAGGATGTCACCGATGCACAGGTACTTGATTTCCACGTAGTCATCAATGCCGTGGTGCGAACCTTCGCGGCCCAGGCCGGATTGCTTGACGCCACCAAATGGCACATGTTCGGTTGCCAGAATGCCCACGTTGATGCCGACCATGCCATATTCCAGCGCCTCGCTGACGCGGAAGATGCGGCCCACGTCGCGGCTGTAAAAATAGCTCGCCAGACCGAATTCGGTGTTGTTGGCGGCATCCACGGCTTCCTGCTCGGTCTGGAACTTGAAGATCGGGGCGAATGGGCCAAAGGTTTCTTCCTTGGCGCACAGCATGTCGGCGGTGGCATCAGCCACCACGGTCGGCTCGAAGAACTGGCCACTTAGGCGTTTGCCGCCCACCAGCAAGCGGGCACCCTTGGCCACCGCATCGTTCACATGGCGCTCCACCTTTAGCAGCGCGGCTTCTTCGATCAACGGACCCTGGTTGACGCCGTCCTCAAAACCATTGCCGACCTTGGCGGTTTTGACCTTGGCGGCAAACTTGGTGACGAATTCGTCGTACACGCCTGCCTGCACGTACAGGCGGTTGGAGCAGACGCAGGTCTGGCCGGCGTTGCGGTATTTGGAGGCAAAGGCGCCTTCCACCGCGCTGTCGATGTCGGCATCGTCAAACACGATGAAAGGCGCGTTGCCGCCGAGTTCGAGCGAGAGTTTCTTGACGGTCGGAGCGCTTTGCGCCATCAGGATGCGGCCCACTTCGGTCGAGCCGGTGAAGCTGATGTGGCGCACCACGTCGCTGGCGCACAGCACCTTGCCCACGGCAATCGAGTTGTCGGCGTCGGCCGTGATCATGTTGAGCACGCCGGCCGGAATGCCGGCGCGAATCGCCAGCTCGGCCGCCGCCAGGGCGGTCAGCGGGGTCAACTCCGCCGGTTTGATGATGACCGTGCAGCCGGCGGCCAGCGCGGGCGCCACTTTGCGGGTGATCATGGCAATGGGAAAGTTCCAGGGCGTGATGGCGGCGCAGACGCCAATGGGCTGACGCAGCACCATCAGGCGGCGGTTGTTGTCAAACTGGGGCAGGGTTTCGCCGTTGATGCGCTTGGCCTCTTCGGCAAACCACTCGACAAAGCTGGCGCCGTAAGCCACTTCACCCTTGGCTTCCGGCAGCGGCTTGCCCTGCTCGGCGGTCATGATGCGGCCCAGGTCGTCCTGATTGGCCATCAGCAGGTCATACCACTTGCGCAAAATGATGCTGCGCTCTTTGGCGGTCTTGCTGCGCCAGGCCGGCCAGGCGGCATTGGCGGCGGCGATTGCAGCTTCGGCCTCAGCCGGGCCCAGGTTGGCCACGTCGGCCAGATGGGCACCGGTGGCGGGGTCGTTCACGGCAAAGCGGCTGGCGCCAGCGACCCATTGGCCGTTGATGAGGGCGTCGGTCTTGAGCAGGGAAGGGTCTTTCAGCAGGGACAGGGGAGATGACATGGTGCGTGTTCCAAAAAATGTGGGGTGACTGTTGAATATTAACGTCTGGTGACTCCGGGCAGGACGCACAGCATTTCGTACAGCAAATTGGCCCCGAGCAGTGCGGTATTTCCGGAGGTGTCGTAGGCGGGTGAGACTTCCACCAGGTCGCCACCCACCAGGTTGAGCCCGTGGCAGCCGCGAATGATTTCCAGCGCCTGCGGCACGCTCAGACCGCCAATTTCGGGCGTGCCGGTGCCGCCTGCATAGGCGGGGTCGATGCCGTCGATGTCAAAGCTGAGGTAGCAGGGCGTGGTGCCGATGTGGGCGCGGATTTTGGCCATCAGGGGCGCGAGCGACTGGTACCAGATTTCATGCGCGGGCACCAGGGTAAAACCTTGCTGGCGCGGCCAGTCGAAGTCGTCAGAGGCGTAGCCGCTGCCGCGCAGGCCGATCTGGAACACCTTGTGACAATCCAGCAGGTTTTCTTCAACAGCGCGGCGAAACGGCGTGCCGTGCGCAATGCGCTCGCCAAACATGTCCGGATTCACGTCCGCGTGCGCGTCCACGTGCACCAGGGCTACCGGGCCGTATCTGGTGGCCAGGGCGCGAAGAATGGGCAGGGCGATGGTGTGATCACCACCCAGCGTCAAGGGAATGCAATTGGCAGCCAGCACGGGTTCGTAAAACGCCGTGATGATGGCCAGCGACTTTTCCAGGGAATAGGTGTTGATGGGCACATCACCCAGATCGGCCACCTGCAGGGTATCAAAGGGCGCAGCGCCGGTGGCCATGTTGTAGGGCCGGATCAGGCTGGATTCGGCGCGAATCTGGCGTGGCCCAAAACGCGCACCAGGACGGTGCGAGGTGCCGATGTCGAGCGGAATACCAATGAACGCCGCATCGAGTCCTTGCGCCGACTCGACCACAGGCAGGCGCATCATGCTGGCAATGCCACCAAAACGTGGCATGGCGTTGCCTGACAGAGGCTGATTTTTCATTGTCGTGCTCAATGCCTTCTGCCGCGCAACCACTCCAGCACCAGCATCAGCGACGTGGTGAAGATGATCAGCAGGGTGGCCACGGCGGCAATGGTTGGGTTGATGTTTTCGCGGATGCCGGTGAACATCTGGCGCGGCAGGGTCACCTGGTCGGGACCGGCGATGAACAGGGTCACCACCACTTCGTCAAATGAGGTGGCAAAGGCAAACAGCGCACCCGAGATGACGCCCGGCGCAATGATCGGCAAGGTGACGCGGAAAAACGTGGTGAGGTGGCCGGCGCCCAAGCTTAAAGATGCGCGGATCAAATTCTCATTGAAACTTTGCAGCGTGGCCAGCACGGTGGTCAGCACAAAGGGCGCCCCCAGGGCCGCATGCACCAAAATCAGTCCCAGATAGGTGTCATTGAGTCCAATTTTTGCGAAGAACAAATAGGTGCTCACCCCCACCACCACAATCGGCACCACCATGGGTGCGATCAGCAGGCTCATCAGCAGGCCCTTGCCCCAAAAATTGGCCCGTGCCAGGCCAACTGCGGCCATGGTACCAAGAATGGTGGCCAGGACGGTGGCCAAAGGCGCCACGATGAAACTGTTGCGGGTGGCACGGCTCCAGGCATCCGATGTGAACAGGTTTTCATACCACTGCAAGGACCAACCGGGCATGGGGTAAGCCAGGAATGAACTGCTTGAGAACGACAGTGGCATGATGGCCAGGATCGGCAGCAGCAAAAACAGCAGCACCAGCACGCCGACACCGCGCAGTAAATACCAGCCGATCTTGTCGGGCAGGGTGGCGTAGGCTGGGAATATGGGGCGGGCGGGAAGTGACATGTGGTTTATCCCAGGCTGAGTTCGGACTTCACCACACGGCGGTACACCGCGTACAGCACCAAGGTGGCAGACAGCAGCACGGCGCCCAGCGCGCAGGCCATGCCCCAATTCACGGTGACATTGGTGTACTGGGCAATGTAGTAGCTCAGCATTTGGTCATCGGGCCCGCCCAGCAGGGCCGGTGTCACGTAGTACCCAATACTCAGGATGAACACCAGCAAGCCGCCGGCGCCCATGCCCGGAAAAGTTTGCGGCATGTACACCCGGAAAAACGCCGCCAGAGGTGAGCTGCCCAGCGACACGGCCGCCCGCAAATAGGTGGGGGGCACAGACTTCATCACGCTGTACAGCGGCAAGATCATGAACGGGAGCAGGATGTGCACCATGGCGATGATGACACCGACCCGATTGAACAGCAGCGGCAGCGGCTCGTTGATCAGGCCCAGGTCCAGAAAGAATCGGTTGATCACGCCGTTGGTTTGCAGCAGCACGATCCAGGCGGCAGAGCGCACCAGCACCGATGTCCAGAACGGCACCAACACCAGAATCATCAGGATGTTCGCCTGGCGCGGCGTCAGGGTCGACAGCCAATAGGCCAGCGGGTAACCCAGCAGCAGGCAGAAGACGGTCACCACAGCGCTGACGCTGAAGGTGCGCATCAGGATTTTGAAAAAAGCCGCTGACTCGGGGTCGACATTGACAATCTCGCCTTGAATGTCGCGTTTCAGGTCGACCGAGGCCAGCAGGTAGTCGGGTGTCCAGCGCGAACCATTTTTTGCGATGGCGCGCCAGTAGTCCAGTTCGGCCCAACGCGGGTCGAGTTCCAGCATGTGCGCCTTGACTTGCGCGGGGTTCAAATCCGCTGGGAATGGCAGGGCGCGGAAAGTCCCCATGACCAGTGAGCGGGCACCGCTAATTTCGCTGTTCAGGCGGCGTGCCAGGTTTCCTGCGTCAGACTGTTCGGCAATGTGGGCGAAGTCTGTCGCCAGTGCCGCGTAGGCCTCATCTGGCGGGTTGGAGGTGCGGTCCCATTTGTCCAGCACCTTCACGGTCTGCGCGAGCGTGCTGGCCACCTCGGGGTTTTCGACGGCGCGCATCAGCAGCGCGCCGATCGGCACGATGAAGGTCGCCAGTAAAAAAATCAGCAGCGGCAGAGTCAGAGAGATGGCAAAGACCTTTTTGCGGCGCTGCGAGCGTCGCAACTGTGCCGCCAGGTTGCCAGGAATCAGGGTCGTAGCGACAGTCATTGCCATCTCTCCAGGTTCAACTTACTGCGCAGCCCAGGCGGTGAAACGCTTCTCCAGCGCCTCGCCCTGGTCAGCCCAGAAGCTCACGTTGAACTGCAATGCGGTCTTGGCGTTGGCCGGTGCGGTGGGCAGTCCTGAAAGCACCTTGGCGTCAAGCTTGGCCAGCGCCTTGGTGTTGGTCGGGCCGTAAGCGATGTTTTTGGCGTACTCGGCCTGGGCGTCTGCACTGCTGGCCATGGCGATGAACTTCAGGGCGGCCTCCTTGTTGGGTGTGCCTTTGGGCATGACCCAGTAGTCCAGGTCATAAATGCCACCGGTCCAGGTGATCTTGAGGTTTTTGCCTTCGCGCTGGGCGGCGTCAATGCGGCCGTTGTAGGCGGTGGTCATGACCACGTCACCCGCCACCAGGAACTGGGGCGGCTGCGCACCGGCTTCCCACCACTGGATGTTGGGCTTGAGTTCGGTCAGTTTCTTGAAGGCGCGGTCAGCGCCTTCTTTGGTTTTAAGCACCTTGTAAACGTCTGCCACTGGCACACCATCGGCCATCAGGGCAAATTCAACGTTGTAGCGGGCACCCTTGCGCATGGCGCGTTTGCCAGCAAATTTCTTCACGTCCCAGAAATCGGCCCAGGTGGTGGGAGCCGTCTTGAGCTTGTCGCCGTCATAGGCCATCACGGTGGACCACACAAAAGTGCCGATGCCGCACTCATGAATGGCAGCAGGGGTGAAGTCGGCCTTGTTGCCGATCTTGCTGTAATCAAGCTTTTCGAACAGGCCCTCGTCACAGCCGCGCGCCACGTCGGGGGATTCCACTTCCACCACGTCCCAGTTAACCTTCTTGGCTTCGACCATGGCCTTGATCTTGGCTTGCTCGCCGTTGTATTCAACACCCAGCACTTTATTGCCCGTGGCTTTCTCAAACGGGGCAAAGTACGCGATTTTTTGGGCGTTGCCGTTGGCGCCACCAAAGTTGACCACGGTCAACTGGGTCTGCGCTTGGACTGATACGGTAAACAGTGCGGCACAGGCCGCGACCAGGGGGGTAAGTTTCATCGATAGGCTCCTTCTTTTGAGGGGTAAAACAGAACTAAAAATGCACACGGGTCAGGCATAGACCCGCAAATGCTCGGGGGGCAAAACCAGCCAGATGGCATCACCGGCTTGCGGGATGTTGGGGCCGGAGAGCGCAATCTTGACGGTGGCCGGGGCTTGTTGGGCCACCTGGCAGCGCATGCGCAGGTGGTCGCCGTAATAAATCACGTCGTTGACCCGGGCACTCAGGCTGTTGGCCGGCGCTGGCTGTGTGCCAGGGCAAATCAGCGCGCGTTCGGGCCGGATGCAGGCCTGCACCGGGGAATTCAATGGCGCGCCGTTGATGTCCAGCCCTTGTAGCGCGGTACCGCAGGGCATTTGCAACTGGCAGCTGCCGCCGGCACCGCGTTCGGTGGTGGTAATCTGCGCGTCCAACACGGTGTTGTCGCCGACAAAGCTGGCCACAAAACGGTTCACAGGTGTCTCATAAAGCTGTGTGACGGTGTCAATCTGCTGGATCAGCCCATCGTTGAACACCGCCACCCGGTCCGACATGGTCAGCGCTTCAGACTGGTCGTGCGTCACGTAGACAAAGGTCAGCCCGAGCTTGCGGTGCAGCTCTTTGAGCTCGATCTGCATGTGTTCGCGCAACTGCTTGTCGAGTGCGCCCAAGGGTTCGTCCATCAGCACCAGTTGCGGGTTGAACACCAGCGCACGCGCCAAGGCCACACGCTGTTGCTGCCCGCCCGAGAGTTGGCCTGGATAGCGGTCGCTCTTGTCAGCCAGATGCACCATGTCCAGCGCGCGTTTGACTTTGTCTTCACGCTCTGACTTGCCCATTTTGCGCACCGTGAGCGGGTAGGCCACGTTGTCGGCAATGCTCATGTGCGGAAACAGCGCGTAGTTTTGAAACACCATGCCAAAGTTGCGCTTGTGCGGGGGTGTTTTAGTGATGGACTTGCCCGCCAGGAAAATTTCACCCGAGGTGGGCGACTCAAACCCGGCCAGCATCATCAACGTGGTGGTTTTGCCCGAACCCGACGGGCCCAGCAGCGACAGGAATTCGCCACTCTGGATGTCCAGGTTCAGGTCACGCACCACCAGGGTGCTGCCGTCATAGGTTTTTTGCACGCTGGAGAAGCGAACGAGGGGGTCAGACAAAGCCATTATTTGCTATTCTTTCTAAAGCACTTGATACCCGTGTTATTTGGGCTGCAAGTTGTTTTAACTATGCAAATACCGTGCCAATCAGGCCACTGCTGCCAGGCAGGCCTCGATGATGGCCAGGCCTTCGTCCACGATCGCGTCGCTGGCGGTCAATGGCACCAGAATGCGCACCACGTTGCCGTAAGTGCCGCAAGTCAGCAAGATCAGGCCGCGTTTGGTGGCCTCGGATGCCAAGGCTTTGGCCAACTCTGCACTGGGTTGGTGTGGGTCGCCGTCTTTGCACAACTCGATCGCCACCATGGCACCCAAACCGCGCACGTCGCAAATGCGTTTGTCTTTGGCCGCCATGGCTTTGAGCTTGGCCATCATGTGCGCACCGAGCGTGCGGCTGCGTTCCAGCAGATTCTCTTTCTCGAACACGTCCATCACCGCCAGCGCCGCCGCACAGGCAATCGGGCTGCCCGCATAAGTGCCGCCCAAACCGCCTGCTGCCGGGGCGTCCATCACCTCGGCGCGGCCCACCACGCCCGCGATCGGGTAACCCCCGGCCATGGATTTGGCCATGGTGATCATGTCAGGTGCGACACCGCTTTGCTCGATGGCAAACCAGGTGCCGGTGCGACCGGCGCCGGTTTGAATTTCGTCGGCAATCAGCAAAATGCCGTGCTGGTCGCACAAGGCGCGCAGGCGTTGCAAGAACTCGGTGGGCGCCACATTGAAGCCGCCTTCACCTTGCACTGGCTCGACGATGATGGCCGCCACCCGGCTGGCTTCCACGTCGTTCTTGAAGATCAGCTCAATCGAGGCAATCGAGTCGTCCACGCTCACGCCGTGGGCGGCGTTGGGGAACTGAGCGTGAAAAATCTCGTTCGGGAACGGCCCGAAGCCAAGCTTGTAGGGCGCCACCTTGCCCGTCAGACCCAAGGTCAACAGGGTACGGCCGTGGTAGCCGCTGGTAAAGGCAATGACGGCGCTGCGTTTGGTGTGCGAGCGGGCAATCTTGATGGCGTTTTCAACCGCTTCGGCACCGGTTGTCAAAAATAGGGTCTTTTTGGCAAAGTTGCCTGGCGCCAGTGCGTTGAAGCGCTCTGCCAGTTCCACGTAGGATTCATACGCCAGAACCTGGAAGCAAGTGTGGGTGAAGAGGTCAATCTGATCCTTCACGGCCTGCATGATTTCGGGACGGCAGTGGCCGGTATTGAGCACCGCTATGCCCCCGGCAAAATCAATGTAGCGCTTGCCTTCCACATCCCACACCTCAGCGTTTTCGCCACGCGAAATAAACACCTCATGGCTTTGGCCAACACCGCGGGGAATGGCAGCGCGGCGACGTTCCATCAGGGCAGCATTGGTTTTTTGAGTCTTGGTAAGCATGGGGAACACTCCTGAACAGTAGATAGGCGTTGATAAAGTGGCGTGACTGTATTGGCGATTGCGCTTTGCAACCATATACAGTTGGGTCTTTTTCAAGACGTACTGTGCAGCCTCTGGAGCCAATACACAGAAACCCTATGCCTCATCATGTTCACGCTTAATCCGCAAAGTTCCACACCCCTGGTTTTGCAAATCGTGGCAGGTTTTCGCACCGCCATTGATGAGGGCGAGTTGCGCGCAGGCTCCAAGGCACCGTCGATTCGCCAATTTGCGCATGCACACAACGTCAGCGTGTTCACCGTGGTGGATGCCTATGACCGGCTGGTGGCACAAGGCTACCTTGCGTCACGCCCGCACTCGGGCTTTTTTGTCAAACAGCGGCCGACCTCGGTGACCGAGTTGCCAGGACACGGGCCCAACTTCAGTTTTGATTCGATGTGGTACCTGCGGCGCATTTTTGAGAACCGGGCCTTGCGCATGAAACCCGGTTGCGGCTGGCTGCCGGGCGACTGGCTGTTTCAGGACGGCGTGCGGCGCGGGCTGCGCAGCCTGGCTGCCGACGACGTGGACGTGGGGGGGTATGGTGAACCCAAAGGCTACCCGCCACTGCGAAAACAGGTGCGCGACCTGCTGGCCGAGCAGGAGATATCGGTCACCGCCGAGCAGGTGCTCCTGACCCAGGGTTCCAGCCAGGCCATGGACCTGGTGGCGCGCCGCCTGGTGCGCCCCGGGGACGCCGTGCTGGTGGATGATCCGGGTTACCCCAACCTGTTGTTTTCATTGCGGTTTCTGGGTGCGCGCCTGATTGGGGTGCCGCGCACCCCTTCGGGTTACGACCTGGTCGCGCTGGAGCGTCTGGTGATCGAAGAAAAGCCCAAGGTGTTCTTTACCCAGCCAAGGCTGCAGAGCCCGACCGGTTCGATTGCCCAGTTGGCGCATCTGCACCGCGTGATGCAACTGGCGGACAAGCATGATTTTTTGGTGGTTGAGAACGACATCTATGCCGACCTGGATCCTGAGCCACGGCCTTCCCTGGCCAGTCTGGACCAATTGAACCGGGTGATTTACATCAGTAGCTTTTCCAAGACCATTTCGCCCAACATCCGGGTCGGTTACCTGGCCGCCAACCCGGACCTGCTGGAAGACCTGGCGCAACTCAAAATGATCTCCGGATTAACCTCGTCGGAATTCAGCGAGCGACTGGCGCATGGCGCGTTGACAGACGGGCGCTGTCGCAAGCACGTCAAGGGGCTGCGCGAACGCCTGGCCAAAGCGCATGTCGATGCCGCCTCGCGCCTGATTGACGTGGGTTTTGAGATCTTTTGTGAACCCAAGGCGGGCATTTTTCTGTGGGCTCGCCATCCGGGCATTGCCGACTCTGCCGAACTGGCCTACAAAGCGGCCGAGCAGGATATTTTGCTGGGCCCCGGTCACCTGTTCAGCCCCGCCCTGCAGACCAGTCCATGGCTGCGTTTCAATGTGATCTTTTGTGATGAGCCCGCCTTGTTCGCTTTTTTGCAGGCGCAGTGCCAACCCCCCTGATCACCTAAAATCATCAGCTTTGACACCCCAGGTCTCTTCACTCCATGAATTCAACCGCTGTTCCGGTCACCGTTGCCGACATTCGCAAGAGCTTCCTCGACTTCTTTGCCTCCAAAGGCCACACCGTGGTGGCCAGCAGCCCGCTGGTGCCGGGCAACGACCCCACGCTGATGTTCACCAACTCCGGCATGGTGCAGTTCAAGGACGTGTTTTTGGGGTCCGACAAGCGCAGTTACGTGCGCGCCGCCTCGGTGCAGGCCTGTCTGCGCGCCGGTGGCAAGCACAACGACCTGGAAAACGTGGGCTACACCGCACGCCACCACACCTTTTTCGAGATGCTGGGCAACTGGAGCTTTGGCGACTATTTCAAGCGTGAAAGTCTCAAGTGGGCCTGGGAACTGCTGACCGTGGTTTACCAACTGCCGCCTGAGCGCCTGCTGGCCACCGTCTACGAAGAGGACGACGAGGCTTATGACATCTGGACCAAAGAGATTGGCCTGCCGCCCGAGCGTGTGATCCGCATCGGCGACAACAAGGGCGGGCGTTACAAGTCCGACAACTTCTGGATGATGGCCGACACCGGCCCCTGCGGCCCGTGCTCCGAGATTTTTTACGACCACGGCGACCACATTCCTGGCGGCCCACCCGGCAGCCCGGGCGAGGATGGCGACCGCTTCATCGAGATCTGGAACAACGTGTTCATGCAGTTCAACATGGCGGATGACGGCTCGGTCACGCCGCTGCCCGCACCCTGCGTCGACACCGGCATGGGCCTGGAGCGCCTGGCTGCCATTCTGCAGCATGTGCACAGCAACTACGAGATCGACCTGTTCGACGCCCTGATCAAGGCCGCCGCCCGCGAAACCCGTTGCGCTGACCTTGGCAACAACTCGCTCAAGGTGATTGCCGACCACATCCGCGCCACATCCTTTCTGGTGAGCGACGGCGTGCTGCCCGGCAACGAGGGCCGCGGCTACGTGCAGCGCCGCATCACCCGCCGCGCCATTCGCCACGGCTACAAGCTGGGCCAAAAAACGCCGTTTTTCCACAAGTTGGTGCCCGACCTGGTGGCTCTCATGGGCGCTGCCTACCCCAGCCTGGCGGCCCAGGCGGACCGCATCATGGACGTGCTGCGCGTCGAGGAAGAGCGCTTTTACGAGACCCTGGAAGTGGGCATGCAGATCCTGGACGAAGCCCTGGCGGGTGGTGTCAAGGTTTTGCCCGGTGAGGTTGCCTTCAAGCTGCACGACACCTATGGCTTCCCGCTGGATTTGTCGGCCGATGTCTGCCGCGAGCGCGGCTTGACGGTGGACGAGGCCGGTTTCAAGGCCGCCATGGAAAAGCAAAAGGCCCAGGGCCGCGCCGCTGGCAAGTTCAAAATGGACAAGACGCTGGAGTACAGCGGTGCGGGCAATACCTTCGTGGGTTACGACAAGCTGGAAGCGCCGGCCAAAGTGGTGGCGCTGTACCTGGACGGCACGCCGGTGGCCGAACTCAAAGTGGGTCAGCAAGGGGTGGTGGTACTGGACACCACGCCGTTCTATGCCGAAAGCGGCGGCCAGGTGGGTGATGAAGGTGTCATCACCAGCGGCTCGGCCCGATTCGCCGTGGGTGACACGCAGAAAATCAAGGCCGACGTGTTTGGTCACCACGGCACGGTGGCACAGGGCACGCTGGCCGTGGGCGATTCGGTCAGCGCCAGCGTCGACCTTGAGCAGCGCGCCGCCACCCAGCGCAACCATTCGGTCACGCACCTGATGCACAAGGCCTTGCGCGAGGTGCTGGGCGGCCATGTGCAGCAAAAAGGCAGTCTGGTCAATGCCGAGCGCACGCGCTTTGACTTTGCCCACAACGCGCCGGTCACAGACGCTGAAATCCGCGAAATCGAAGCCCGCGTGAATGCCGAGATCCTGGCCAATGCCGCCACCCAGGCGCAGGTGATGGACATCGAATCGGCGCAAAAAACCGGTGCCATGATGCTGTTCGGCGAAAAATATGGCGAATCGGTGCGGGTGCTCGACATTGGCAGTAGCCGCGAACTCTGCGGCGGCACTCATGTGGCGCGCACCGGTGACATTGGCCTGTTCAGCATCACGGCAGAAGGCGGCGTGGCCTCGGGCGTGCGCCGCATCGAGGCGGTGACCGGTTTCAACGCCCTGACCTATATGCAGGAGATGGAAGCCATGCTGGGGGGGGTCGCCGGTAGTCTGAAAGTCACCCCGAGTGAGGTCCACGCCCGCGTCGGAGCCCTGCTGTCGCAAGTGCGTGATCTTGAAAAAGAGCTGACTGCACTCAAAGGCAAACTGGCCTCGGCGCAAGGTGACGATCTGGTCTTGCAGGCGCAAGACATCCAGGGCGTCAAGCTGCTGGTCGCGCAACTGGAGGGCGCTGACGCCAAAACCCTGCGCGACACCATGGACAAGCTCAAGGACAAGCTCAAAACCGCGGTCATCGTGCTCGGCGTGGTCGACGGCGCCAAGGTGCAGATCGCTGTCGGCGTGACGCCCGACACCACGGCCAAGGTCAAGGCCGGTGAGCTGGTTAACTTCGTTGCCGGTCAAGTGGGCGGCAAGGGCGGAGGCAAACCCGACATGGCCATGGCTGGCGGCACCGACCCCGCCAAACTGGCCGCCGCCTTGGCCAGCGTGCAGGGCTGGGTGGAGACCAAGCTTTGATGAACGCAAGCGCTGAAACCATGCCTTTGTAGGAGCGGCGCCCCCGTCGCGATTGCCTCTATTCTTTTTCCGATTCAACAGGAACAACATCCCATGAGTGCTTTTTTGAATGAAACCGTTTTGAGCGTCCACCACTGGACCGACCGGCTGTTCAGCTTCACCACCACGCGCGACGAAACGTTGCGTTTTTCCAATGGCCACTTCACCATGATCGGCCTGCGCGATGACAATGGCAAACCGCTGCTGCGCGCCTACAGCATCGTCAGCGCCAACTACGAAGACCACCTGGAATTTTTGAGCATCAAGGTGCAAGACGGCCCGCTGACATCCAAGCTGCAGCACATCCAGGTGGGCGACAAGATTGTGGTGGGCAAAAAGCCCACCGGCACCTTGTTGATTGACTACCTGCTGCCTGGGAAAAACCTGTACCTGTTTGGCACGGGTACTGGTCTGGCCCCGTTTTTGAGTGTGGTGCGCGACCCTGAAACCTATGAAAAATTTGAAAAAATCATTCTGGTGCATGGCGTGCGGCAGGTCGCCGAACTGGCCTACTACGACTACCTGACCGTGGACCTGCCCAAGCACGAGTTTCTGGGCGAAATGGTGAGCGCGCAAATGCTGTATTACCCCACGGTCACGCGTGAGCCATTCAAAAACCGGGGCCGCATCACCGACCTGATCGAATCCGGCAAGTTGCAAGCCGACCTGGGTTTGCCCAAGTTCGACCCGGCCAATGACCGCGCCATGATGTGCGGCAGCCCGGCGTTGCTGAAAGACCTGAAACACATTCTGGAAAAACGTGGCTTCCTGGAAGGCAACACCACCAAGCAGGGTGACTTTGTGGTCGAACGCGCCTTTGTGGAGCAGTAAGCATGAGTTATCACCTCTACGCCATCGGCAACGCGCTGGTCGATACCGAATACGAAGTCTCTGATGCCCAGTTGCAGGCGGCAGGCGTCGAAAAACGGCACATGACGCTGATTGATACCGCGCGCCGTGCCGAACTCCTCAGCCATGTGCACAATGTCAAATCGCACCGAACCGGTGGCGGCTCGGCCGGCAACACCGTGGTGGCGCTGGCACAACTGGGTGGCAAGGCGTTTTACTCCTGTCGCGTGGCCGATGATGAGTTGGGCGATTTTTATACCAAAGACCTGCTCGCCAATAGCGTCGCCACCAACCTCACGCACACCAAAGCGCCCGCGGGTCAAACCGGCAGCTGCATGGTGATGGTCACGCCCGATGCCGAGCGCAGCATGAGCACTTTTTTGGGGGCCACGGCCGACATTGACGAGTCCGCACTGCACCCGCACGACATCGTCAAGTCCCGTGTTTACTACATGGAAGGCTACTTGGCCGCCTCGCCCACCGGGCTGACCGCCGCCATCAAGGGGCGTGCCATTGCGGCGCAGGCGGGCGTCAAGCTGGCCACCACGCTAAGCGACATGAGCATGATCAATTTCTGCCGTCCCGGCCTGGATGCCATGGTCGGTACCGACCTGGACTTTTTGTTCTGCAACGAGGAAGAAGCCCAGGTCTGGTGCGGGACCACGGATGTGGCGCAGATATGCCAGCAACTTGGGCAACAGGCAAAAATCGTGTGTCTGACGCGAAGCGCCAAGGGTTGTCTGGTAATCGAAGCCGGCCAGGTGACCGAGGTGCCTGCAGCGCAGGTGAAAGCCGTCGATACCAACGGGGCCGGTGATATGTTTGCCGGGGCCTTTTTGTACGCGGTCACGCACGGCCACAGCCACGCCCAGGCGGCCTGGCTGGCCAATCAGGCCGCTGGCCGTGTGGTGTCGCAATATGGCAATCGCCTTAGCCAGGAAAACATGAATGGCATCAAAGCCGACTTCGCCCGGCACATCGCCGTAGTTTGAAGCAAGGGTTTACATACTTGATCCAGCTTTGGGTGTTAGGGTTTTCGTTCAGCGTCTGTTCAGGTTTAAGCGTTAAACTCCCTTTACAGCAGGTCCGGCTGCCAATTTTTTGTTCAACTTTAAAGGTAACTTTCCTATGACAACACGTCGCGTATTCATGATGCAATCGGTTTTGGGTGCCAGCGTTTTGGCCTCAGGTGCGGCAATGGCTGCGGCCCCCATGGTGGCTGAGACTGATGCCAACGCCAAGGGTCTGGGTTACGTGGCTGACACGGCCAAGGCAGATGCCAAGAAGTACCCTAAGCACGCTGACACACAACTGTGCAGCAACTGCGCTTTGTACCAAGGCAAGGCGGGTTCCACCGCAGGTGGTTGCCCGCTGTTTGCCGGCAAGGAAGTGGCCGCCAAGGGCTGGTGCAGCGCCTGGGCCAAGAAAGCCTAAGCGCCTCGCTGGATCCGTCCAGTTCACACAAAACCCACCCTTGCGGTGGGTTTTGTTTTTGGGCTCTGCCAGTCAGGGCAATGCTAAATTTCGGATAATCGGGTCATGAACCCAACAATCAACGCTGACCCGGCCGAACTGGCCAAATTCTCCGACCTGGCCCACCGCTGGTGGGATGCCGAGGGTGAGTTTCGCCCGCTGCACCAGATCAACCCCCTGCGTCTGGGCTGGATGAAAGAATTCTGCGACCTGCAGGACAAGGCTGTGCTCGACGTCGGCTGTGGTGGTGGCATTCTGGCCGACTCGTTAGCCCGCTCTGGCGCCCACGCCACCGGCATCGACCTGTCGACCAAGGTGCTGCGCATTGCCCAACTGCACGCCATGGACGCTGAAACCAAAAACGTGCACTACCGCGAGATCAGCGCCGAGGCCATGGCCGCCGAGCAGCCCGCAGGCTTTGATGTGGTGACCTGCATGGAAATGCTGGAGCACGTGCCCGACCCGGCGTCGGTGGTGCAGGCTTGTGCCACGCTGGTCAAGCCGGGTGGCTGGGTGTTTTTCTCCACCCTTAACCGCAACCCCATGTCCTTTGTGCAGGCCATCGTGGGGGCTGAATACGTGCTCAACATGCTGCCACGTGGCACCCACGAATATGCCAAATTCATCCGCCCCAGCGAACTGGCGGGCTTTTGCCGTCGTGCCGGCCTGAATGTCCTGCAGACGCGGGGATTGTCGTTCAACCCGCTGACCCAGCGCTATTGGCTCAACAACAACACCAGCGTGAATTACCTGCTGGCCACGCAAAAACCAGCCCATTCTCCAGCGTGATGCACCCAGCCGCCCTGTTTTCCCAAGTGCAGGCGGTGCTGTTCGATCTGGACGGCACGCTCATTGACAGCGCGCCTGACTTGGCGGCCGCCGCTGACGCCATGCGTGTTGCGCGCGGTCTGCCGTCCCTGCCGCTGGCGCAGTACCGCCCCATGGCGGGCGCCGGAGCCCGTGGCCTGTTGGGCGTGGCCTTTGGCATGACCCCCGAGCACGCAGATTACGAGACATTGCGCGAAGAGTTTTTTTGTAACTATGAGCGTAGCCTGACGCAGCGCACCGGGATCTTCAATGGCGTGCCCGAGTTGCTGGAGAGTTTTGCCATTCAGGGTGTGAAATGGGGCGTGGTGACCAACAAGTCCGAACGCTTCACCTTGCCGCTGACGGGCGCCATGCCTTTGTTTGCCACCGCCGGCGCCATTGTCAGCGGCGACACCACACCGCATGCCAAACCGCACCCGGAACCCTTGCTGGAAGCCGCCCGCCGCTTGGGCGTGGATGCCAGTCGCTGTGTTTATGTGGGTGACGACGAACGTGACATCGTGGCCGGTCTGGCGGCCGGCATGGCGACCGTGGCGGTCACCTATGGTTACCTTGGGGCGCAGGCCGACACCAGCCGGTGGGGCGCAAATGCCACAATTAATTGTGTGAATGAACTCTTGCCGCTCTTGCAATTTTCCAGTGTGGCCTAAAATAGGAAACTGAGGGGCTGCACTGGTTTCGACGTGGATTCGGACGCGCGGCAGGGCATGTCGAGCTGAATGGGCTCGTAAAACAGATTCAAAAAAACTAACTGCAAACGACGAACGTTTCGCACTCGCTGCTTAATTGCACGTGAGCCTCACAACAGTCAGCCGATCGGCTGGGCAAGGGTAGCGCAAGCTGTCCAGGCTGTGGGGTAATTTAATTCGGCTGGGGTCGCCTTGGGTAACTTAGGGCGATTCAAGAAAATAGGTTACTGGCGATTTGCATAGCGTGCCACTGCGCGATGTGAAAAGCGAGATCCAAATCAGACGGCTACACATGTAGAACTGTTCGAAGAAGGTTTGCGGACGCGGGTTCAAATCCCGCCAGCTCCACCACTATAACGTCCAAGGCCGTTTGCTGACATCCAGTAAACGGCCTTTTTCTTTGGAAAATCAATAATTTATGTCCAATGTTGTCCAAAGTGATGTGATTGCATCCAAACGATGACCGGGGAACAAACCGGGGAACAACCGGGGAGAATTATGGTAAATTCAGAGTTGTTCCCCGGTTTTTGCTGGGAATTCTGTTCCCCGGCTTTGGAGTTCCCATGTTGACTGACAAGCATTGTAAAAATGCGATCTGCCCCGCAGACAAGAAGCGCGCACGTTTCACTGACTCTGGGGGGTTGTACCTGGAAGTGAGTCCCGCTGGGTCAAAGCGTTGGTTTTGGAAGCTGTACGCCAATGGCAAAGAAGGGCGCATGGCCTTGGGTAGCTACCCGGCGATGGGGCTGGCAGATGCTCGCAAAGCTCGGGATACGGTCAGGCTGCAAAAGGCCGGAGGGCATGACCCGGTGCAAGCGCGCAAGGTGGAAAAGCTCAAGGCCAGCAATCCGGCTGGCGACACCTTTCAGGTGGTTGCCCTGGAGTGGTATGCCAAACAGGCGCCGCAGTGGAGTCCTGCGCATGCTGATCGCTCGTTGCGTCAGTTCGAGCGCGACCTTTTCCCTTGGCTTGGTGCGCGACGTATGAAGGAAATCGAGCCTGTGGAGCTTCTGGCCACCCTCCGCAAGGTGGAGGAACGGGGCGCAGTGGAGACGGCTGATCGAGGTCTGATGCTTGCGCGTCAAGTCTGGCGTTACGGGGTGGCAACCGGTCGAGTTGACCGTGACATTACAGCCGACCTCAAGGGAGCGCTATCTCCATATCGGGGCAAACACTTTGCGGCCATTACGGAGCCTGTAAAGTTTGGTGAGTTGTTGCGGGCACTCACGGCTTATCGTGGAAGTGCGGCTGTGCGCGCCGCCCTGCAGCTTGCGCCATTGCTGTTCCAGCGGCCTGGTGAATTGCGGGGCGCTGCATGGTCTGAAGTGGATCTAGATGCTGCTTTGTGGACTATTCCGGCGGCTCGAATGAAGCGCGGCAAAGATGGGAAAGAAAACGGTGACCCACATCTGGTTCCATTGCCAAGGCAGGCTGTGGAAATCCTGCGCAACTTACACCCGCTGACCGGACATGGAACCTTGATTTTCCCCGGTGAGCGCAACCATGACCGACCCATTTCCGAAAACTCTGTACGAACAGCTTTAATCACGCTCGGCTACACATCGGAGTTGCATACTTGGCACGGTTTTAGAGCAACTGCTCGGACCATGTTGGCCGAACGCTTGGACTGCGATCCATTGATCATTGAAGCGCAGCTTGCCCACGCGGTGAAGGACGCCAATGGACGCGCATACAACCGTACCCAATACTTGAAGCACCGCACTGAAATGATGCAGCGATGGGCGGACTATCTGGACAAACTCCGCAAGGGGGCCGATGTATTTGAATTGCCCCGGCAAGTCGCATGAGTGCGATTGGGTCCAATTGCATGCATGGGGCGCCTGCAGCTACGCAGCGTTCTTATATTGAACCCATGCGTTCCTGAAATTCACGCTCCTGGCGCGCATCGTCCCAGTCAATGAAATCTCCATAATCGTCAACCGCTTCTTCCTCTGTAAAGTCTTCGTCGAAATCATACATAAAAGTCTCCTGTGTATCAGTGCTGGCCTAAAAGAATGAATTCTTATTCTTGTAGGTCGAGACGTCAACGGCGATTTTGCAGGCCATAAAAATCAGGTGGCGTGATCTAAGTGGCCGATGATTTTTTTGTTGGATTTAGTTGGACTTCTCTGGACCTGGTAGGACGCCAGTTTGCTGAGCAAGGGCGCGACAGTGCTCGAAATTCTTTCAGAGATTTTCTTTGTGCGTGTCTTTTGAGCGCAACAAAAAGGCGCATTCCAATGGGGAAGGTTGGCTATCAACCACCGCTTGGCAGCGAAGAGGAGTTGGACTTTGCGCCAGCTGCATGTAGGCTTCGTTTCTGACTGAGCGTATATCGCCAAAGAGGAATCCAGAAGTTTTCAAATACATATCACCAACGTGAACTGGGGAGCCTTTGTTAGCTGGTCACCCGTTACGCAAGTCGCAGCACCCTTCGTGTTGCACCAGCGGCTAGATGCAAGCCATTGAGCTTGGAGATCTGCCACGTCAAGGTTCATCTGCCCCTGGCAAATAAGATATCTGAACTAGGCCGACAAGGCTTCTATCCCGCGACTGCAGCGTACGCAAGCTGATAGTCTGTACTTCGCACCAACTGCTTGCTATCCGTCCAATCTGGCTTGAATGGTCGGGTTGGACTCTATGCCGCACGTTTCTGCCGGTAGGTGATCTTCGGTCGCCGGCCCCATCGGGTGATTGCCGCTTGTTTTTTCACCACCCCTAAAGAGAATTCCGCGCCGAGCCGTTTCAGGATCGGCCGGTTTCTGTTTGCGTCAACCCCAAAGGAGAAATCATCGAATCCAACCGCACACGACCAAGTTTAATTTTTCATCAACCGAAGGAGTTTCAACGTGACATCTCTCATTTGTCCAAATTGCGGTTCTGAGCACATCAGGATCAAGAACATCGCCAGGAAGACAGGCGGAGCCATAGGCACAGTTGCAGGCGGTGCCAGCGGCATAGCCGGCGCCATGAGCGGCGCAAGACTGGGTTTTTTAGTCGGCGTCACAGCTGGGCCAGTAGGTGCCTTTGCCGGCTCGCTGGCCGGCGCTGCGCTGGGAGGCATCTTCGGTGCCGCCGTTGGCTGTGAAGTCGGCGTCACCGTCGGCGGCATGGTCGATGACCATCTGCTGGAAAACTACGCCTGCATCACCTGCGGTCACTCTTTTGGACGTAACGAAGCCATGGAACCCGGTGCCATGGGGCAGGCCGTCCTGAACGTGGCACACGCCTCAGCCCCCGAGTCCCCCAAGTCCAATGCCACCAAGCGTTAGACCTTCCCCGCCGAAATCTCGGCATCGTTTTCCTTCTCCCCAAGTCTCCCTAAACCCGGGCGCAGCCCGTTTCTGCATTTTGACGCAGAGGCACGGTCACGCCCATTCAAAACCAACCCAACGAAAGAAACCATCACATGGCACACCAACTTGAAAAAATGGCTTACACCGGCGAAACCCCTTGGCACCAGCTGGGCAACCAGCTTCCCGCCAAACAACCCATCGAGGTCTGGGCAGAAAAAGCCGGCATGAACTGGGACATCTGCGCCACGCCCGTCCGCTACATGACCGAGCAGGCCGGCTCACTCGGCTCCATCATGTCGTTTGACGAGCAACAGGTGCTGTACCGCAGCGACACCGAGGCCCCTCTGTCCGTGGTCAGTGGCCGCTACCAGGTGGTCCAGCCCAAGGCCGTCCTGGAGTTCTACCGGGATCTGACTGAAATCTCGGGCTTTGAGCTGGAAACGGCTGGCGTCCTCAAAGCAGGCAAGAAATTCTGGGCCCTGGCGCGCACCGGCAAGGAAACGGTGCTCAAAGGCAACGACGTGGTCAAGGGCTACATCCTGCTGGCCACGTCCTGCGACGGAACGCTTGCCACCACGGCAACCCCGACGACCATCCGGGTGGTCTGCAATAACACCTTGGCCATCGCCCTGAACGGCGTCAGCAGCGCCATTAAGGTGCCGCACAGCACCAGCTTCGACGCCCAAGCGGTGAAGAAACTGCTGGGAGTGGCTGTGTCGCACTGGGACAGTTTCATGTACAGCATGAAAACCCTGTCCGAGCGCAAAGTCAAAACCCATGAGTCCATGAACTACTTCCTGCGTGTCCTTTGCGAAACCGACAGCCATGCCGACGCAACGCGGGGCCTGACGAATGAGCGGGCCTTGAAAAAGGTCCAGGCGCTTTATGACGGCCACGGCAGGGGAGCAGAACTGTCTGCCGCCAGCGGTACGGCTTGGGGATTGCTCAGCGCGGTCACCGAGTTTGTGGACCACGAGAAACGCGCCCGCAGCCAGGAGTATCGGCTCGACAGCGCCTGGTTCGGTCAGGGGGCCAACCTCAAGCAACGGGCGCTTGACTACGCACTGCAACTCGCGGCCTGAACAGGCTATCCGCTGCAATCCGTCAAAGGACCAGCGCCAGCATAAACCCCGGCCCATCTTCGGATGGACCGGGGTTTTGTCATTGGGCGAACCAATCTAACCAAATGAAAGGAATTGCCATGGGCAATACCGCAACGGCTGACAAGCCACTCAGGTCTAGGCCAGCTTTGAAGCTGGTCAAAACCAACGAACTGTCGCGTGACGACTGGCTGAACGTCCGAAAGGGCGGTATCGGCAGCTCCGATGCCGGGGCAGCGGTGGGTCTAAACCCATACAAATCCCCGCTCGAACTCTGGATGGAAAAGACCGGCAAAGACGCCGGCCTGCCCAAAACAGACCCCAACGACGAAACCAGCCCGATGTACTGGGGCACGCTATTGGAGCCGATTGTGGCGGCGCATTACACCAAGCGCACCGGGAACCGTGTGCGGCGGGTCAACGCCGTTCTACAGCATCCCAGCGAGCCCTGGATGCGTGCCAACCTGGATCGGGAAATCGTCGGCTCACCCGACGTGCAGATCCTGGAATGCAAGACGGCAGGGATGAATGGCGCCAGGCTGTGGAAGGAGGGCGTTCCAGAGTACGTCCAGCTTCAGGTCATGCACCAGCTGGCCGTCACCGGCAAGCAGGCGGCGGACGTGGCGGTACTGATCTGCGGCCAAGAGCTGCAGGTGCACCGGATCGAGCGCGATGAAGCCATGATCGCCCAGCTGATCGAACTGGAGCGGCATTTCTGGCGCTTCGTCGAACTGGATCTGGCGCCACCGGCCGATGGTTCAGATTCCGCGGATGTGGCCTTGCGCGCGCTCTATCCCCATGACAACGGGCAGTGCCTGGATCTGGTTCACGACCTGGAGATGTCGGCGGCGTTCTCGGACCTGTTGGCGGTCAGGCAGTTGCTGACCACGCAAACGCAGCTGGAAGCCCAACTCAAGCAGCGTATCCAGCAGCGTATGGGCGACGTGACCAAGGCTGTGTTCGACGGCGGGGAGGTGAGCTGGAAGCGCAGCAAGGACGGCCTCGGGCTGGATCTTGAAAAGCTCCTGGTGGACCAACCGGACCTGCCGCAGCGTTATCCCCTGGTCAAGCCAGGTTCCCGGCGATTTCTTGTGAACGTGTAAACCCTCGCCCCATTCCGCTGGGGCTTTTATGGCCTGCCCCTATGCGGAGTGAAGGGGGCAGGCCTGGACAAATCAAATCAACCAAACCAGAAGGAAACAACATGCTTAAAGGATTGGCTTTGACGCCACCGGTCGTCGGCCGGATATCAATCGGCAAGGTCGTGGAAAAGAACGGCCACAGGCTCCCGGAGAAGGATGACGAGTTCACGGTCACGAGCCAGGTGCAGAACAAGGACGGCTGGGTCAACCATCCGGTGGATCAAACCCTGCGCAGCGCACCAGGCGCCAAGCTGCGCGGCATCCCGGTCAGGCTGCTGTTCAATGACCCGGACCTCAACCTGCGGGCCAACTACAGCCTCTTCGACCGTAAAACCGGCCGGCCTCTTTGTGTTGGCAATGGCGAGACCTGCCGGCGTTCCACGTTGGCAGGCATAGAGACCCTGCCTTGCCCCTCACCCCAAGGATGCGAGCTGGCCGTAGGCGGGAACTGCAAGCCCTGCGGGCGGCTGAATGTGCGCATCGGGGATGAAGATGAGCTGGGCAGCTTTCTGTTTCGCACCACGGGCTACAACAGCATCCGCACGCTTTCGACCCGGCTGAAGTACTTCCATGCGGTATCGGGCGGCTTGCTGTCCACACTGCCGTTGGAGCTGCGTCTGCGGGGGAAGTCCACCACCCAGTCGCACCGGGCGCCCATTTATTACGTCGATTTGACGGTGCGATCTGGCATGGCGCTGGCAGAGGCTATTGCGGGTGCCCGGGCTGAGGATGGGCACCGCAAGGGTGCGGGTTTTGATCAGGTGGCTCTGGAGGACGCTGCCCGGCAGGGCTTTGCCAATGGGGCGTTCGAGGAGTCGGAGGAGGAGGGCGCGGATCTGGTGGAGGAGTTTTACCCAGATGAATCTGGTAGCAACCAGCAAGGCAGTTCGATGGGAACAGGGAAAAAGCCCAACTTGGGGGATAAGCTGCATCACAGGGCGGCACAACTTAATACGGCTTAAGGGGAGGTGAGGGTGCATGACGGCGCGGATAGTCCCTATCTGAGCTTTCCTCCAGCGCGGCGAGGCGCCAGCGTGACAGGAACAGATGAACGCCTCTGGCGTAATCACGTGCCTTCGGAAAGCTCCCGGGCAAAGGTCAAAAGTGTTTTGCGACGGCTGGCGTCCAGCTGCCCAAAGCAAAGGATCAGCTCGGCCAGGCGGTCATCAGAAGCGTAGAAGTAGGCCGTCGGCACTTTGAGTGCGGAGGCCAGTCTCTCAGCGAATGCGATGTTGGGTTCATGAATTCCGCTCTCGTAGCGGGAAATTCGTGCGCTAGCCGTCCCCTCATCCAATCCAGCAAGTACCCCAAGCTTGTCCTGGGGTAAGCCCACGGCCTGCCGCGCCTGACGTAAGCGTCGAGCGAAGGCGGGGGGCATGGGAGACGTAGCCAGCATCCTACGATATTCGTAAATATCCACGCTCCCGTCTCTACGTTTAACGTAGAATTTTTACAGCCCGGAGTTGATTCTTTTGACGTTGAAGCGATGGAAAGGGAGTTATGGGTGAGGGGCTCTGCCGCCGACGCGGGAAATGAGCGGTCTGGACGAGTCAGGGGCTCGCAGACCGCGTTTTTACTAAACCAGCAATTAAATGAGAAATACGAAATGAAAACGGAACAGGGATTTAAAGGACAGGTCATCTTTCACGCAGCGATTTGCACAGCAATCATCGCGCTGATCACCATCGTGGCTGCCTTCTCGTCGAACGTGCATCTGGGGTTTTTTGGCTTCATCGCGCTGTTTATTGTTGGGTCCATTTTTACGACTATTGGCGTCGTGATCGGCGATGTCCTGAGGAACATGGCCATGCCGGATGCGTACCTGACTACAGGTTTCGCCGACTCAATTAAGAAGAAGATTTTTTGGTCCATTGGACCTCAAGCGATAGGGTGGTTCATCGGAATTATTGCCACTAACGGCTTCATGCAAAACTATCTGGGATATGACATGCAGAATGGTCGCCCTAGGCAAGCGACGACAGCGGAGGTGAATAAGGAGCTGGCTAAATTAATAGCTGAGGCGGAACCCGTACCCGTGAAAAGCGCGCCATTGCCTCAAGTCGCTTCGCCCGATATTCAGCCTGCCTTGCCCGCGCCAGGAAGTTTCCCGTCTATTGAGTCAGGGTCTTGCGTGGTGGGCTTGAGCAGGCAGACGCCTCAGGGGCTCGAATTTGAGCGGCCGATACCTGTGTTCCGAGAGAGCAATACCATGACGCCGATTGGGACTCTTAAAACCTTCAGCAGCTTTTTCACTGAAGGTCAAGACGGGTTAACTGGGCGAGTCCATCTCGTTTATGCTCCAGGATTTTCCGGCGATGAGCCAAAAGCCGGGCAAGCGCTTGGCTGGGTGAACGCTGCAGATTGACCTTGCCCCTGGAATCCGTATCCCATAACCGAGATCATGAGTTGGCTTGCTTGGGCTGATTAGCAAGCCAGTTCTGCTCGAACTTCATCGGGCTGACATAGGCCAGCGTCGAATGCAGTCGAGTCCGGTTATACCAAAGCAGCCACGCAATGGTCTCGTCCTTGGCCTCCCGCCGAGTCTTGAATTTCTGCCCATACAGCCGTTCCACCTTCAATGACCCAAACAGCGTCTCGCTGCAGGCGTTATCCCAGCAGTTGCCGCGCCGACTCATGGAGCTGGTGATGCCGTACTCCGTGAGCACATCCCGGAAGTCCTTGCTGGCGTACTGACTGCCGCGGTCGCTATGGAACATCAGGCCAGCCTGCTTGCCCGGATGCCGCTTGAACCATGCCATGCGCAAAGCATCGATGACGATGTCGCGCGTCATGTCATGGCGCAATGACCAGCCCACCACCTGGCGACTGAACAGATCAATCACCACGGCCAGGAACAACCAGCCTTCGTCCGTGGCGATGTACGTGATATCACCCACCCAGACCTTGTCGGGTTCTGCCACAGTGAA
>NZ_JAURYQ010000020.1 GCF_030653815.1 Rhodoferax sp.
ACAGGGCGCCTTTGTCATCGAGGAATTGACCGAACTGGTCGAAGAAGCTGTGCTGCTGGAATTCGAGCGCATCACCGAGCGCGGCGGCGTGCTGGGTGCCATGGAAACTGGCTACCAGCGCGGCAAGATTCAGGACGAATCCATGCACTACGAGATGCTCAAGCACACCGGCGAGTTGCCCATCATCGGTGTCAACACCTTCCGCAACCCGCACGGCGACCCGGTCAATGACAAGCTGGAACTGGCGCGCAGTACGGAAGAAGAAAAGCAGAGCCAGCTAAAGCGGCTTGTCGACTTCCATGCGCGTCACGCCAAAGAAGCCCCCGCCATGCTGGCGCGTCTGAAGCAGGCCGTGATCGACAACCAGAATGTGTTCGAGGTGCTGATGCATGCCGTGCGCGTGTGCTCGCTGGGCCAGATCACCAACGCCTTGTTCGAGGTGGGTGGGCAGTACCGGCGCAATATGTAGATGTCTTGCGGGTCAGACCACTCGCGCAGCGACGTGCTCTGACCCCAACTAATCAAAGCAAAACGGCCCGAAAGGGCCGTTTTTGCAATGGAACCAATCAACCGCCCTTTTTGCAGCGCTTGCCGGGGTTCTTCTTGTTGTTGGTGGCCACGCCACGCTCGAGGCTGCGCATCTGGCCGTGCGGGGCGGTAAAACACACGCCCTTGGGGGCGACAGGACGGGGGCTTGCCTTGCGGTCAGCTTCGGTGCGGAATTCTTTGGCCATGAGTGGACTCCAGTGAGTGAATAAAAACGGCGATTATCCCGCACTTGGCGGCTAAAGCGCCCGCACCCTGACACTTTTGCCCTTGACCTTGCCTGCATTGAGTTTTTGCATGGCTTCTCTGGCAATGTCTCGCTGAACGGCGACAAAGGTGGTGAACTCGGTTACCACGATCTTGCCGATTTGTTCACGGCTAAAACCGGCGTCGGCCGTCAGGGCGCCCAGTACGTCGCCGGGGCGGATTTTTTCCTTGCGGCCGCCCAGAATTTGCAGCGTGACCATGGGCGGCAACAACGGGCCTTTGCCGGTAGGCGTGAGTTCGTCGAGCTTGTGCCAGGTGGACGGTTGTTTTTGGTATTGCTCGATCTTGCCCACGGCGCCCATTTCGTACATGGCCGCCAAACTGAATGCAAGGCCGGTTTCGCCAGCCCGCCCGGTGCGGCCAATGCGGTGCACATGCACCTCGGGGTCGGGCGTGATGTCGACATTGATCACTGCACTGAGTTCCTTGATGTCGATGCCGCGCGACGCCACGTCGGTGGCCACCAGAACGGACGCGCTGCGGTTGGCAAACTGCGCCAGCACCTGGTCACGCTCGCGCTGCTCAAGTTCGCCATACAGTGCCAGCGCGCTGAAGCCCTGCTGCTGCAGGGTGGTGACGAGGTCCTTGCATTGTTGCTTGGTGTTGCAGAACGCCAGCGTGCTGACCGGGCGAAAGTGGTTCAGCAGCTTGGCCACCACCTCAAAGCGGGTGGGCCGGGTGACCTCGTAGAAGCGCTGTTCGATCAGGCTTTTCTCGGTGCTGTCAGCCACCGTGATCTGCTCGGGTGAGCGCATGAACTGCTTCGCCAGTTTTTCGATGCCTTCCGGGTAGGTAGCGGAAAACAGCAGGGTCTGGCGCTCGGGCGGGCACTGTTTGGTGACAGTCACGATGTCGTCGAGAAACCCCATGTCGAGCATGCGGTCGGCCTCGTCGAGCACCAGCGTGGTCAGCGCGTCCAGCGCCAGGTAGCCGCGCGCCAAGTGGTCCATCACGCGCCCGGGCGTGCCGACCACAATGTGCGCGCCGTTCTCCAGTGACGCGCGCTGGCCGCGCAGCGCCACGCCGCCACACAGGGTCACCACCTTGATGTTGTCCAGGGCACGGGCGAGGCGGCGTATTTCCACCGCCACCTGGTCGGCCAGTTCGCGCGTGGGGCACAGCACCAGCGCCTGCACGGCAAAGCGGCGCGGGTTGAGACGCTCCAGCAGCGCCAGGCCAAAGGCGGCGGTCTTGCCGCTGCCGGTCTGGGCCTGGGCGATCAGGTCCCGTCCGGCCAGCGCAGTGGGCAGGCTGGCGGCCTGAATCGGGGTCATGGCCAGGTAGCCCAGTTGCTGCAGGTTGTCCAGCGTGGCGGGGTTGAGCGGCAGGGTGCTGAAAGCCAGGGAGATGGTGTTTGTCATGGCAGGATTATCGTTTTTACCCAAGTGTGCACAATGGACGCTGTGATTGGCCGAAAAGGAGAACCTGACATGTTGCAAAAACCAAAGTGCCGTTTCGGCACGTCCCTGCTGCTGGTGGCGCTGCTCTCGGCCTGTGGCAGCGCCATCGTGAACCCGGTCAGCGGCCAAGCCGAGCGCTCGGTGATGAGCGAGCAAATGGAGTTGACCGAGGGCGCCAAGGCACACCAAGAGGTGCTGCAGGAATACGGCGTGGTCAAGGACGCGCGGCTACAGGCCTATGTGAACAACCTGGGCCAGCGCCTGGCCAAACAGTCGCACCGCGAGCAATTGCCATGGCACTTTACTGTGCTCGACAGCCCTGAGATCAATGCTTTTGCGCTGCCCGGTGGTTATGTCTACGTGACGCGCGGCATCATGGCCTACCTGCAAAACGAGGCGGAACTGGCGGGTGTGATCGGCCATGAAATCGGCCATGTCACGGCCCGTCACGGCGCCCAGCGCGCCACCCGCCAGCAGGATGCCGGGCTGGGCGTGCTGGCGGCGAGCGTGCTGGGTGCCGTGCTGGAAAGCCGGGGCATGAGTGGCGCCGGACGGCTGGCCAGTGAGTTCTCGCAAACCGTGGCCTCGGGCTACATTGCCTCGTACAGCCGCGACCAGGAACTGCAGGCCGACACCCTGGGCGCCGAGTACCTGGCGCGCACCGCCTATGACCCGCGCAACATGGTCAACGTGATCAACTCGCTGAAAAGCCAGGAGCGTTTTGCCGCCGACCAGGCCCGTGCCGAGGGCCGTGCAGCCCCGGCGTCGGGCAGTTGGTTGTCGTCGCACCCGAGCAACGACCAGCGCCTGCAGCAAATCAGCCAGCAGGCCACGCAGCTCAAGGGTCAGTACGCCGATGATGGCCGCGCCCGCTACCTGCAGGCCATTGCCGGCATGGCCTATGGTGAAAGTGCCGACCAGGGCGTGACGCGCGGCCAGAATTTTTACCACGCCGACATGGGCATTGCCATCACCGCCCCCACGGGCTGGAAGATTCAGAACGAGGCCAGCCAGCTGGCGCTGGTCAATGCCGCCCGGGACGCCGCCTTGATGATCCAGGTGGCACCCCCGAAGGCAGGCAGCACCCATGACGAGGTGATCCGCAACTTGCTCAAGCCCAGCCAGGGCCGCACAGAGCGTCTGAACATCAACGGACTCCAGGCCACCCGCTTTGTTGGCAGCCGTACCACCAACCAGGGTCAGCAGTCGATCGATGCCACGCTGGTGACGGGCCCTCGAGGCACGGTGTTCGTGATGGTGCCCGCTGGCAAAAATGCCGCTGCGCTGCAGCAGGCCCGAGCGGGTTTGGCGCAGGCGCAGGGCAGTTTTCGCGCCATGACGGCGCCAGACCGCACCGCTGCCCGACCCTGGACCCTGCGCACCACGGCTTACCCTGCGGGTGGCTTTGCCCAGTTGGCCCAGCGCTCCCCGCTGCCCCAGGCCGAAGCGCAGTTGCGCTTGATCAACGGCTTCTACGGCGGCGGTGCGCCCAGGGTGGGACAGTTGGTGAAGGTGGTGGAATAAGGGCAGGCTCACGCAAAGTAAGCCGCCACAAAATCCTCAAACGGTTCTTGCGGCGCCGCGTCCAGCTGCCGTTGCGCCGCCAGTGACGCCTGCACACTGGTCTTGAACCGGGCCAGGGCGTCGGCGGACAGGGCGCTGGCCTGCAGGCTCTGGGTGTGGGTTTTTGACATCGCAAATGCAAAGTTGAAATAACCGCCGTGTTGCTTGATGGCCTCCAGCACCTGGGCTGAGGGCGTGCGTTCGGGCTCGTCAATGCGCAGGCGCAGGTCTTGCATCGCTGCCTGGTAGCTTTGGCCGCCATAGGCGGTGTCGAGCATGGCAGCAAACGGCGCCATGTCGTCAAACAACTCATGCGCCAGCGCGCGCAACGGTTGTTCGTGGTTGTGCACCAGCAGTTGCAGGCCGGGCTGGCGGCCACGCGTGACCACACGGCGTTTGTTTTCGTCGTTTTCGCTTTGCTCGCGGCTGGTGATGGGTGGGCTGGCGCGAAACAGGCACATCAGCATCAATACGTCGGCAAACAGGCTTTGCTCGGGCGCAATGCCAATGTCAATGAAGGGGTTCAGGTCGAACAGCCGCATTTCAAGGTACTGCACGCCCAGGGTGCGCAGCGCTTTGGCCGGGCGCTCGCCGTTGGGGGCGATGCGCTTGGGCCGCATCGGGGCATAAAACTCGGCCTCCAACTGCAGCAGGCTGTCGCTCAGCTGCTTCCAGTGTTCGCCTTCGCGCACGCCCAGCTCGGCGTAATACGGGTCGGGTGTGCGGATCGCTGCCTCCAGCCCATCGGTGTATTCGGCGAGCGAGTTGAAGTTGATGTTGAGTTTGTCTTGCGCGTGGTTCTGGTACCCCAGGTCGCTCATGCGCAGGCTGGTGGCATAGGCGCCGTGCAGGGTACCGGGCACGAGTTCGGTCAAATCGCTGGGGTGCCCCTGCAAAAACGACTGGCACAGCGCCGGGGAGGCACCGAACAGGTAGGGCACCAGCCAGCCATAACGCAAGAAATTGCGGATCAGGCCAAAACTGCGCTGGTCGATGAAGTCCTGCAAGTTGGGCGCGCCGCCGCAGCAGTCACGCAGGCTGAGCCAGAATTCCTGCGGCAGCGACCAGTTGTAGTGCGCCCCGGCAATGGTCTGCATGGCGCGGCCATAACGCAGCCCCAGGCCTTCGCGGTACACCATCTTGAAACGTGCCGCGTTGGTGGGGCCGTAGTCGGCAATCGCAATGTCGGCGTCTGGGCCGATGCGGCAGGGCATGGAGCCCGCCCAGAGAAACTCGCCTTCAAGTTGCTGGGCGCTGAAGCGGTGGATGTCTTTTAAAAACTCCATCGGAAAGCCAGGCGCGCTGGACGGCGGCGTGATGAACTCCAGCAGCGCCTCGGCGTAGTCGGTGGTGATCCAGGGGTGGGTCAGTTTGGAGCCCAGCGCGCCGGGGTGCGGCGTTTTGGCCAACTGGCCACTGCGGTCAATGCGCAGGCATTCGCGCTCAAAACCGCGCTGGATACCACGCAGCAGCAGGGCCTGGGCGCCTTCGGAAAACTGGCGGACTTCGTTGCAACAGGTAAATTTCAGCATGACTATGTTGTTATCGGATTCTTGGACGCAGAGTATGGCAGTTTTGCCAAATGCCCGGCCGCGCCCATGTCACCCGGTCGTGGAACAATGTGAACATGTCTTATTTGCCTGCTTTCATTGCGCCCATGCGCTTCACCGACCCGGCGGCTGCCTTGGCGCAGGCCCGGCTGATTTATGACAACAGCATTGCCCACCTGCGCCAGGCCATGCAGCGTTATGTGGCGGGTGAAGACCTGCCCGGCCACGTGCGCGCCTGTTACCCGTTTGTGCGGGTGCAGACCGACACCGTGACGCGCCAGACCTCCAGCGAGTCGGCGCGTCTGAGCTATGGTTTTGTGGCCGGCCCGGGCCGTTTCGAGACCACCCTGACCCGGCCTGACCTGTTCGCCAGCTACTACCTGGCGCAGTTCACCCTGCTGCTGGACAACCATGGCGTGGAACTGGAGGTGGGTACCAGCAACCAGCCGATTCCGGTGCATTTTTCCTTTGCCGAGGACGGCCATGTGGAAGGCAGCCTGAGCCAGCAGCGGCGCCAGCTGATGCGCGACGTGTTCGACCTGCCCGACCTGGCCGCCATGGACGACGGCATTGCCAACGGCACCCATGCGCCGCGCGCTGGCGAGCCACAACCCTTGTCACTGTTCACCGCGCCCCGGGTAGACTATTCATTGCAGCGCTTGCGCCATTACACCGGCACCGGCCCCGAGCATTTTCAGAACTTTGTGCTGTTCACCAACTACCAGTTCTACATTGACGAATTTGTCCGGCTTGGCCATGAGGCCATGCAGGACCCCGCCAGCGACTATGTCGCGTTTGTCGAGGCGGGCAATGTGGTGACTGAAAAAGTAGCCGTCATTGCGAGCGAAGCGCGGCAATCCATGCCACCACCGCCCAGGTTGCCGCAAATGCCCGCCTACCACCTGGTGCGCCCCGACGGCAGCGGCATCACCATGGTCAATATTGGCGTGGGCCCGGCCAATGCCAAGACCATCACCGACCACATTGCCGTTTTGCGTCCGCATGCCTGGATCATGCTGGGCCATTGCGCCGGCTTGCGCAGCAGCCAGCAGTTGGGCGATTACGTGCTGGCGCACGGCTATGTGCGCGAGGACCATGTGCTTGACGAGGAACTGCCGTTGTGGGTGCCCATCCCCGCGCTGGCCGAAATCCAGGTGGCGCTGGCGTCTGCCGTGTCGGAGGTGACCCGGCTCAAGGGGCCGGAGCTCAAACGCATCATGCGCACCGGCACCGTAGCCTCCACCGACAACCGCAACTGGGAACTGCTGCCCGACAACGGCCCGCAGCGCCGTTTCAGCCAGAGTCGCGCGGTGGCGCTCGACATGGAAAGTGCCACC
This sequence comes from Rhodoferax sp., assembly GCF_030653815.1. Lineage (GTDB taxonomy): Bacteria > Pseudomonadota > Gammaproteobacteria > Burkholderiales > Burkholderiaceae_C > Rhodoferax. Next base: position 6,664 of record NZ_JAURYQ010000020.1, read on the forward strand.
ATTGCCGCCAACGGCTTCCGGTTTCGCGTGCCCTACGGCACCCTGCTGTGTGTCAGCGACAAGCCGCTGCACGGCGAGATCAAGCTGCCCGGCATGGCCAACCACTTTTACCGTGAGCGCGTCGACCAGCACCTGCGCATCGGCATCCGCGCGCTGGAGTTGCTGCGCGAACAGGGCATTGACCAGCTCCACAGCCGCAAATTGCGCAGCTTTGCCGAGGTGGCGTTTCAGTAAAAAGTCAGCTTGCTGGCACCACGACAGGCGGCACCAGATTCAGACGCTTGGCGCGGCGTGCAAAGCGCCGGTCATCAAAGCTGATGAATTCGGCGCAATGGCTGCTGGCTGCCAGGTGGAGCGCATCGGCAAAGTCCAGCCCATCGCTGTGCCATGCCAGGGCATCGTTGATGCGCGACCATTCTTCGACGCTGACGTTGGGCAGGCCGAGCAAGTGCCTGATTACCCGGACAAAATCTTCAGCGTCAAAGCCGTAAAAGGCCCGCAACACCCATTCGAGCTCCAGCACCACCGTCAAAGGGACAAAGATCTGGGCTGACTCGCCCAGCAGGCGGCGTGCCGCCGGGCGCTGGCTGGCCGCTTCCGCGTCGGCGGGATCGTCGACATAAAAACGGGCCAGCACATTGGTGTCAAGGGCGATCATTGCCTGCCTCGCGCATGGCCTGCGCCACGTCAAAATCTGCCAGCTGGCGCTGGCCCGGTTTTTTGCACACCAGCATGCCAAAACCGTCGTCGACTTTGGAGGGTACCACCTGGCGCTTCATCTCGACGTGGATCACTTGCCCTTCCAGGCTGAAGTTCAGTTGACAGCCTGGGGCAATGCCAAGGCGGCGCCGGATTTGCACCGGTATCACCACCTGACCTTTTTCGGAAACGGTTACAGTTTGCATGTCGACTCCTATTTCTTACCTTGTAAGAGAACTTTAGCAGAAAGTCATTGAACCGTGTCCACCTTGCTGCACATTGAACGCCTGGACGCAGTGGTGCGCGCGTTGCAGGACAGTGGCGCGACCAGCGTGCTGGACTTGGGCTGCGGCCCCGGCGAACTGTTGCTGCGCCTGCGCGAACACCCGCAGTTTGAGCGCCTGCTGGGCATCGACATTGATGCCCGTGCGCTGGCCGATGCGCGCGCGGTACTGGGCCTGAACTGGCTGCAGCCCGACGCGCGGCTGGCGGTGCGGCTGGGCTCCTTTGAAGAAGTGGATGCCGAGCTGAAAGGCTTTGATGCCGCCGTGATGCTGGAGACCATTGAGCACATCACGCCGGGTCATCTGCCCAGGGTCGAGCGCGCCGTGTTTGCCGGCATGCGCCCGCAGTTGGTGTTGGTGACCACGCCGAATCAGGAATACAACGTGCTGCACGGCATGGCCGCCGGGCGAAAGCGCCATGTGGGCCACCACTTTGAGTGGACCCGGGCCCAGTTTCAGCATTGGGCCGGCGGTGTGGCGCAGCGCCATGGCTACAGTGTCAGTTTTTCCGATCTCGGCCCGCTCGACCCGGTGCGCGGCAGTTCAACACAGATGGCGAAATTTGAAACCTTGCGGGTCAGACCACTTTGCGAAGCAAACGTGCTCTGACCCCAACAAATTAGACAGCTTGCGGGTCAGACCCGAGTTTTCACCTTCGACGCCGCCAGCTTGGCATTGACACGCGCCTGCCCGATGTCCGCGTGCGCCGCCAGCACCACGCCCATGCGGCGTTTGACAAAACTCTCGGGCTTGCCGAACAGGCGGATGTCGGTGCCGGGCACGCGCAGGGCCTCATCAACACCGTCAAACACAATGCCCTCAGCGTCAATGCCGCCGTAAATCACCGCGCTGGCACCCGGGTTGCGCAGCGCGGTATTGACCGGCAGCCCCAAAATCGCCCGGGCGTGCAGCTCGAACTCGCTTTGCCATTGGGTGGTGAGCGTGACCAGGCCGGTGTCGTGCGGGCGCGGACTCACCTCACTGAACCACACCTGCTCGCCCTTGACGAACAGCTCGACACCGAAGAGCCCCAGGCCCGAGGCTTGGCCGTCCAGCTCGATGCCGAGGTCGTCGGTGACGGTCTTGGCAATCTGCTGAGCCTTCTGAAGCGCTGCCGGGTGCATTGGGTGCGGCTGCCAGCTTTCCACATAGTCGCCATTGACCTGGACGTGGCCGACGGGCTCGCAAAAATGGGTTTCGATCTGGCCGTCGGCACCCTTGGCGCGCACCGTGAGCAGGGTAATCTCATAGTCGAAGTCGATGAAGCCTTCCACAATCACGCGGCCGTGGCTGACGCGCCCCCCCGCCATGGCATGGTCCCAAGCGGTCTGCACATCGGCCGGGCCGTTGAGCTTGCTTTGTCCCTTGCCGCTGGAGCTCATCACCGGTTTGACGATGCAGGGGTAGCCAATGCCCGGCTTGCCCGCCACACCGTCGATGGCGGCTTGCAACTCGGCCAGCGAGTCGCAGAACTGGTAGGGGCTGGTCGGCAGGCCCAGGGTTTCGGCGGCGAGGCGGCGGATGCCCTCGCGGTCCATGGTCAGGCGCGCGGCGCGGGCGGTCGGGATCACGCGCACCACGCCGGTCGCTTCCAGCACTTCGAGCATGGGCGTGGCAATGGCTTCGATTTCGGGCACCACCAGGTCGGGTTTTTCCTCTTCGATCAGCGCCCGCAGCAGCGCCGGATCACTCATCACCACGGTGCGGGCGTGGTGCGCCACCTGCTGGCCCGGCGCGTTGTCATAACGGTCCACGGCAATCGTTTCCACGCCCAGGCGCTGCAGTGCGATGATGACTTCCTTGCCCAGTTCGCCGCTGCCGAGCAGCATGACGCGGGTGGCGTTGGGGGACAGGGGGGTGCCGATGGTGGTCATGGTGTTTGCGCGAATGGGCGTCCGTTGAGTATGGGAGGGATGATGCTTGATTTTATGAAACCAGCAACTGCCCATCGACCATCCGGACTTGGCGCTGGCAGCGCGCCGCCAGACCGGCGTCGTGGGTGACGATCAGGCAGGCCGATTGCCGTTCGCGGTTGATGCTCTGCAGCAATTCGAAAACCTCGTCGGCGCTGTGCGTGTCGAGGTTGCCGGTGGGCTCGTCGGCCAGGATCAGGCGCGGCGACAGGGACAGCGCGCGGGCAATGGCCACGCGCTGCTGCATGCCGCCCGAGAGTTGCGCCGGCCGCTTGTGCGCCGCGTCTTTGAGGCCGACCTGCGTCAGCAGCTGCATGGCGGTGTCGTGCGCCTGGGTGCTGGGCCAGCCGCTGTCGATGATGGCCGGCATCATCACGTTTTCCAGCGCGCTGAAACCCGGCAGCAGGTGGTGGAACTGAAAAATGAAACCGATGCTGCGCCCGCGTAAAGCGGTGATGGCCGCATCGCTCAGTTGCGCCGTGTCCTGGCCGTTGATGCGCAACTGGCCGCTGCTGGCGTGCTCGAGCAGGCCGATGATGTTGAGCAGCGTGCTTTTGCCCGAGCCCGACGGGCCGGTGAGGGCTGCAAACTCGCCCTCGGCAATGGCCAGGTCGATGCCGTGCAGCACTTCGGTAACCACCGGCGTGCCTTCGCCGTAGCTCTTGCGCACCTGGCGGAGTTCAACGATGTTGCCCATGGTGTTGCTGTGCTAGACCCGGATGGCCTGCACTGGGTCGAGCTTGGCGGCGCGCCGCGCCGGCAGGGCGGCAGCCAGCAGGCCCACGCCCAGCGCCAGCGCGCAGGCGCTGAGCACCACAGCCATATCCAGGTCCGGACTCACCAGCACGCTGCCGTCGGCATTACGCGTGATGCGTGAGAAAAAATTGAGCAAGCCCAGCGCCAGACCCGAGCCCAGCGCCGAGCCCAACAGTCCATAAAAACCGCCCTGCAGCAAAAACACCGCCATGATGCGCTGCGGGCTGGCGCCCATGGCGCGCAAGATGCCGATCTCCTTTTGTTTTTGCACCACCGACACCACCAGCACGCTGGCAATGCCCACCGCCACGATCACGGTGACAAAGGCGCGGATCAGGTTGTTGGAGATGCTCTGGCTGTTGAGCGCCGACAGCAGTTGCGCGTTGCTTTGCATCCAGCTCTCCACCTGCAAGCCGGTTTGCGCCTGCAGCGGCCGGGCGATGGCTTCGGCCGCAAACAAATCGGCCACGCGCAGGTCGATCTGGGTGATGCCGCCGGGCAGGTCGAGCAGCGTTTGTGCCACCTTGACGCTGATAAACACCCAGCGCCGGTTCAGATCGCGGTTGCCGATGTCAAAGATGCCGGCAATGCTGAACAAGTCATTGCGCCCGTCCATGGTCACCAGCCTGACCTTGTCGCCCACGGTCACGCCCAGGTCCTTGGCCAGCTCGACGCCGATCACGGCGTTGGCGCCGCTGACCTCGAAGCGGCCGGCCTTGAGGTATTTTTCCATCCGCACAATGCGCTGGTAGGCCTGGCTGTCGATGCCCATCATGGCAATGGGCTGGCTGGCGTCGGCGCGCGCCGCAAAGCCCGCGCCCGAGAGCGTGGGCGACACCGCCAGCACGCCGGGCGTTTGCGCGGCCAGTTGCGCCACGGCCGACCATTGGTCGATGGCGCGCAGGCGTTGCGCACGCGGCTGGATGATGGCGGCGGTCTGGTCCGCCGGCAGGGTGGTGCGGTTGACCGCCTGCGCCGCCTTGAGCACGATGTGGGCCTGGCTGCCCAGCGTTTTGTCGATGATGGAGGCTTGCAACTGGCTGATCAGCGTGGTCAGGAAAATGATCACCGCCACGCCGGCGGTGACCCCGGCCAGGATCAGCACGGTTTGCATGCGGCCCTCGCGCAGGTAGCGCAGGCTCACCATCAGGGCAAAGGGCAGGCGCAACATGCGGCGTGTTACTGGGTCAGTCCGGGAATGGGCTGGGCGTTGCCTTGCGCTTTGGCCTCGCTTTTGGGCCGCACCCGGTCCCCTGCGGCGGCGCTGGTGGTGGGCAGAATCACGGACTCGCCGTCGGCCAGGCCGGTGAGGATTTGCGTCGTGCCCACCCCCTGCAGGCCCAGTGTGACATCAAAGCGCACGGCCAGACCATCACGCGCGACCAGCACAAACGTTTTGCCGCTGGCATCACGGCGCAGCGCGTCGGTGGTCAGCCGCAGCGCATTGGGCACCTGCGCCGTGATGATTTCCACGCTCACGGTCATGTCGGGGCGCAAAAAGGCTGGCGGCTGGGGCACTTGCAATTTCAAGTCGACGGTACCGCGCTGCGCGTCGACCGCCGGGGCAATGGTGCTCAAGGTGGCGGCAAAAGGCTGGTCCGGGTAGGCGTCGGCGCTGGCGCGGGCCGCCTGGCCCAGACGGATGTATTTGAGGTTCTTTTCATCGACGCTGGTCTCGATGCGGGTCTCGGCGCCGCTGACCAGCGTCAGCAGCACGTGTCCGGGCTGGGCCGTGTCACCGGGGTCCGCCTGGCGGCTGATCACGGTCGCGGCGACCGGCGCGCGCAGGCTTAAATTGTCAAGCCGCGAGGCTGCCGCCGCTGCGCTGGCCAGCGCCTGCGCCAGCCGCGCCTGGGCGGCGGCGGCCTCAGCCCCGCCGGTCTGGTTGCCTTGCGCCTGGGCGTTGGCGGCCAGCACGGCGGCGCGCGCCGTTTGCGCCTGGCGCAGCGCGTCGTCCAGGCGCGCTTGCGAAATAAAACCCTGCTTGAGCAGGTCTTGCGCGCGGACCAGTTCCTGTTCGGCCTGCACGGCTGCGGCGCGGGCCTGGGCGAGTTGCTGCTCGCTCACCGGCAACTGCACCGAACTGAGCTGGCGCAAGCGGGCTTGCGCTTCCGCCACAGCGGCCTGGGCCGCTTTCACATTGGCACTGGCTTCGTCGTCACGCAGGCGCACCAGCACCTGGCCGGCCTGCACCGCGTCGCCTTCGCGCACCAGCATCTGCTCGATGCGCGCGGTGCTCTGGCTCATCACGTCGGTGCGCGCCACGCTGGCAATGCGCCCGCTGGTCACCACCGACTGCACCATCGGCCCTTGTGACACCCGCGCCAATTCCACGGCCAGGCCGCGCTGTGACCAGGCGTAGAAGCCCAAGCCCGCCACCAGCAGAGCTGCGATCCAGAAGAGGTACGTGCGCTTGAATGTCATGCGTTGATTGTGAGGCAAGGTGACTCAGCGACAATTCCCCCATGCCCGAATCCATCCTCTCTGTTCAAAACCTGGTCAAGCGTTATGGTGACGCGACTGTGGTCAGCGACCTCTCTTTTGCCATTGCACCGGGCGAATGCCTGGGTGTCATCGGCCCCAACGGCGCCGGCAAAACCACCACCATCCGCATGTGCCTGGGACTGACGGTGCCCGACGAAGGTACGGTGACTGCCTTTGGCCTGCCCATGCCGCGCGATGCGCTGGCCATCAAGGCGCAGTTGGGGGTGGTGAGCCAGCTGGACACGCTCGACCCCGACTTCAGTTGCGCCGAGAACCTGCTGGTGTACGGCCGTTATTTCGGCATGAAAGACGCGCAGATTCGCGAGCGCATCCCGTCGCTGCTCGAATTTGCCTCGCTATCAGCCAAGGCCCATGCCAAACCGGGCGAGTTGTCGGGCGGCATGAAGCGCCGCCTGAGCCTGGCGCGCGCCCTGGTCAATAACCCGCGCCTGCTGCTGCTCGACGAGCCCACCACCGGCCTGGACCCGCAGGCGCGCCACCTGATGTGGGAGCGCCTGCAATTGCTGCTGCAGCAAGGCAAGTCGATTTTGTTGACCACGCACTTCATGGACGAAGCCGAGCGCCTGTGTCACCGCTTGCTGGTGGTGGACCATGGCAAGAAAATCGCCGAAGGTGCGCCGCGTGATTTGATCCGGCAGTACCTGGAACCCGATGTGGTGGAGGTTTACGGCAGTGGTGCGCTGGCGTTGGCTGACTCGCCTCTGAAAGCCATGGCGGCGCGGGTCGAGGTCAGTGGCGAAACCGTGTTTTTCTATACCCAGGACGCCAAGCCGCTGCTGCAGGCGCTGGCGGCCTACCCGCAGTTGCGCACCTTGCACCGTCCGGCCAATCTGGAAGATTTGTTTTTGAAATTGACAGGCCGGCAAATCCGGGAAGACGCATGACAACTGCCATCAACCCATCGCCTTGGCGCGCACCGCAACTGTCCATGCGCTGGTGGCCGGTGTTTCGACGCAATTGGCTGGTCTGGAAAAAGCTGGCCATTCCCAGCCTGGTCGGCAACATTGCCGAGCCGCTGATGTGGCTGGTGGCCTTCGGCTACGGCATGGGCGCGCTGGTGGGCAAGGTCACGGTGGACGGCGTGCAGGTGCCCTATATCTTGTTTCTGGCCAGCGGCAGCATCTGCATGAGCGCCATGAATGCCGCCAGTTTCGAGGCGCTGTACTCGGCCTTTAGCCGGATGCACGTGCAAAAGACCTGGGACGGCATCATGAACGCGCCGGTCAACCTGGACGACATCGTGCTCGCCGAGATGCTGTGGGCGGCGTTCAAGGCGATTTTTACCGTGACGGCTATTCTGGGCGTGATGCTGGCGTTGGGCATCAGCTATTCACCGAAGTTGCTGGTGGCCTGGCCGGTCTTGCTGGGGGTGGGCATGACCTTCAGTTGTGTCGCGCTGATCTTCAACGCGCTGGCCAAGGGCTATGACTTTTTCACTTATTACTTCACGTTGTTCCTGACGCCCATGATGTTTTTGAGTGGCATCTTTTTCCCGCTGGAGCAGTTGCCGCCGGTGGTGCGAGCCATATCCAGCTGGCTGCCCCTGACCAACGCGGTCGACCTGGTGCGCCCACTGTTCATGGACCAGTGGCCCGCCGACTGGTTGCGTCCGGTAGTGGTACTGGCCACCTACGCGGGCGTGGGTTTCTGGGTGGCGCTGGCGCTCACGCGCAAGCGCTTTCGGGCATGAGCGAATTTGCTGAAAAAATCCAGGAGCCGCGCCTGTGGCGTGGCGACGGCTGGACCGCCCGGGTGATTAAAAACGAAGACGACGACGGTTGGGCCGTGGCCATGTTCAAGGACACCGAATCGGAGCCGGCGCTGGTCGGGCCCTGGACCATGGGGCGCGACAAAAAGAACCCCAAGCCGCTCGACGTCAATGCCTTCAACACGCTGGTCAAAACCGCCCGCGAGTTCGTGCGCCGCAGCGAGCAGCAACTGCATGCCTCGCTGCACCAGAACATCACCGTGAGTGCCGGCTCAAGCCGCGTCACCGTGTGTCTGGACATCGTGCCCGATGAAGACAACCCCTATGCCGTGCTGAGTGCCAGGGACGAGGGCGACGAATTGCTGGCCGAAGTACGCGTGGCGCCGTCCTTCAAGCTCAACCGCAGCAGCGCGGTGGCGTGGGCCGAGGGCGGCTTCGCCCGGCCGGGTGGCGCTGTTCACTTGTAGGAGGCCCGCCTCCGGGCCGATGGCTGTCCCTGAGTTCAAGCCGACAGCGGCTTGAGCAGTTCCGCCAGATCGCTTTCCGAAAACAGCGCTTGTTTGCGCCCGACGGCGCCGCTGTACATGCTCTCGGCCAACGCCGCCTTGCGGTCCTGCAGCGCCAGGATGCGTTCTTCGATGGTGCCTTGCGCCACCAGTTTCACCACCCACACGCTGTTGCTTTGGCCGATGCGGTGGGCACGGCCGGTGGCCTGGGCCTCCACCGCCGGGTTCCACCAGGGGTCGTAGTGAATCACGGTGTCGGCTTGCGGCAGGTTCAGACCCACGCCGCCGGCCTTCAGGCTGATCAAAAACAGCGGCACCTGGCCGCTGGTGAACTGGTCGATGAGCGCATCGCGCGCCTGGCTCTGACCGGTGAGCTTGACCCATCGGATGCCACGTTTTTTCAGCTCCGCTTCGATCAGCGTCAGCATGCTGGTGAACTGCGAAAACAGCAGAATGCGCCGTCCCTCAGCCAGCATTTCGGGCAGCATTTCCATCAGCTGCGCCAGCTTGGCCGAGGTCTTGACCTTTTTGGCCGCGTCGAGTTTGAGCAAATGCGGGTCGCAGCAGACCTGGCGCAGTTTCAGCAGCGCATCCAGAATGGTGATTTGCGACTTGGCCAGGCCCTTGACATCGAGCGCCTCGCGCACCGTCTTTTCCATGCCCAGGCGAATGGTTTCGTACAGGTCGGCCTGCTTGCCCGACAGCTCGACGCGCATCACGGTTTCCACCTTGGGCGGCAGCTCATGGGCGATCAGCGCCTTGGTGCGGCGCAGCATGAAGGGCGTGACGCGGGCGCGCAACTGGTGCAACGCCTCGGGGTCGCCTTGCTTTTCAATGGGGGCGCGAAACAGTTCGGCAAAACGTTTCTGACTGCCCAGAAAACCCGGCATCAGAAAGTGGAACAGGCTCCAGATTTCGCCCAGATGGTTTTCCATCGGCGTGCCCGACAGGCACAGTCGGTGATGGCTGTCGAGCCCGCTGGCCACCTGCGCGGCGTTGGTGCTGGCGTTCTTGATGTTTTGCGCTTCATCGAGCACCACCAGGTGCCACTGCGCCTCCAGCCAACGTTCGCGGTCGCGGTGCAGCAACGAGTAGGGCGCAATCACGATGTCGTGGTCCATCATGTTGCCGGCCAGCTCGTGGCGGTCCTTGCCGTGGATCACCAGGCTGCGCAGCCCGGGGCAAAAGCGCTCGGCCTCGCGTTGCCAGTTGCCCATCAGGCTCACCGGCGCAATGATCAGCGCCGGATGCGTCAGGCGGCCGGCGTCCTTTTCGATCTGGATGTGCACCAGCGTCTGCAGTGTTTTGCCCAGGCCCATGTCGTCGGCCAGAATGCCCGCCAGACCGTACTCGCGCAAGAACTGCAGCCAGTTCACGCCCTGCTGCTGGTAGGGGCGCAGCGAAGCGTTGACGCTTTTTGGAACGGGCGCTTCGGGCAATTCGGTGCGGCCTTGCAGGCGCTGCACCAACTCGCGCAGGTGTTGCGCGCCCTGCCAGACGGCGCCCTCACCCAGCGAGGCGGTGGTGCGCATGGCGTCCAGGCGCGACAGTTTCAGGCTCTCGCCGGCAAAGTCATGGTCGCGGTCACCCACCAGTTCCAGCAGCGCGCCCAGCCAGGGCCTGAGGTTGTCGGTGGGCAGGCGAATGAAGCCACCCGCGGGGGCGGGTAGGTAAACAAAGGGCGCAAGCTCGGGCAGTCCGGTGACGGCATCGCGCGGGCTGCCGGCCGCCATCTTGATGAGTTCAGGCAACAGCGGCAGGATGTTGTGGCGCTCGCCGTTGATCTCCATCCCCAGCGACAAATCAAACCAGGGTGAGGTGGCTTCATCATCGCCCTGGGGCTGCAGGCGCACGTCGAGTGCCTCACCGTGCTGGATCCAGCCCGTCAGCGCTGCGTCCAGCGTGATGTCAAAACCTGCCTGGCGCAACGTGGCGTAGTCGGTGTCGGCCCATTGCAGCCAGACCTGTTGGGAGGCGCGGCCAGCGATGCCGAACACGCCCTGGCCGGTGGCCGTGAGGCCCAGCTGCATCAGACTGGTGATGGCTTCGAGCTCGGCTGGCGGGTCGCGGTGCAGCAGCAGCCTGCCTTGGGCGTTGTCGATGAGCACGGTGGTGCCCTGGCCCACCCACCAGCCGCGATGGCCGGCGTACTCAAAGCGCAGCGTGGCTTGCATCAGGCCCTGGGTCGGCACGTCGGCCACAGCCGTCGGCGTCAGATGCAGGCAGGCTTTGGGCACGATGCCGGTCAGCGTTTGAAGTGGCTCCAGCACGGGTGGCAAGGGCACCGGCCCGAGCCGCTCGGCCAGCTCGACCTGGAGCTTTTTGAGGGCCGACGTTTTGAGCGGCGGGCTGCGCAGCAACACCGCCACCTGGCCCAGGCTCATGTCCTTGACGCGGGCCGGGCCGCACAGGCCGCGCTGACTGTCCAGATAGAGCGGCGGGTTGTTCAGGCACAGCTGGGCCATGGACTGGTCGAGCCTGGCGCGCAACACCCAGCTGCTGTCATCGGCCTGGGCTTGTTTGACCTCATGCCATTGCCAAAGCACATCCAGCGGCGCGCCCCATTGCGCGGGTGTGGCGGGTTGACCGTTTTTGTCACCGATGAAAAGACGCCCGGTGCTGGCGGCCAGCTCGAGCGCCTGCACGCCGTATTTGCCTTCCACCGTGACGCGTGACTTGGCGCCGTAGCTGTAAAAGTAAGCGCTGGCGGCGCTCGGCATGGTGTGCATCAGCTGCAGCACGTCGCGGTCGACCTCGGTGGCCAGGTCGTACACCGGCTGGCCGCTGGCGGGCATGGTCTTGATGGGCTTGGCCTTGGCCCAGGCACCGTTGACCTTGGGGTAGGACACCACCGCTTCGAGTGTCAGCAGCGGGTGTGGACCCTGCGGTGCAATGACATTGAGCAGGTACAAAAACACCTCGTGGCGCGGGTTGGCATCGTTGCGCCCGGCTGCCAAGGGAGCCCTGGCGCCACTGCGTTCGAGTTCGCCGAGCCAGCGGATCACCTGGTTCTCGGCTTCGAGCTGGGCGGCGGCCTGGCGCCGCGCCAGATCAGCCTGACGCTGCGCCGCCAGCTCCTGTTCGGTGAGCGGTTTGAAGCTGGGCGCGGACGCGCTGGCGCCCAGGATCTGCTGCCCCTTGTAAGCCGCCTTGATCATCAGTGCCACGCCGTGCTTGCACTGGTAACCGACCGGGCAGCTGCAGTCGCTGTCCCATTCCAGCACGCGGCCCTCGGGACTGCGCTTGACTTCGATGCTGACCTCGTAGGGCTGATGTACGCTGCCCTGCACCTCGCCCAGCAGCAACCATTCGTCTTCCAGCGGTTCGATGGACAGGCTCAGCACGCGCTGGTTGCGGTACAACTCCAGGCCACGCGTGTAAGTGGCGGCGTCGCAGCGCTGCACCAGCGAGGCCAGGTCCAGCCAGAGATTGGCGCTGTGCCAATGGGTTTGCATCAAGCCCTTGTATGGCCCATGGCGTGGCCGGCTTGCTGGTCCGCGTGGTAGCTGGAGCGCACCATGGCACCCACGGCGGCGTGCTTGAAGCCCATCTCATAGGCCTTGGTCTCGAACATCTTGAACACGTCGGGGTGCACGTAGCGCTTGACGGTCAGGTGGGATGTCGATGGCGCCAGGTACTGGCCGATGGTGAGCATGGTGATGCCGTGCTCGCGCATGTCGCGCATCACTTCCAGAATTTCCTCGTCGGTTTCACCCAGGCCGACCATCAGGCCGCTCTGGGTCGGCACGTCGGGGAACATCGCCTTGAATTTTTTCAACAGGTTCTGGCTGAACTGGTAGTCCGAGCCGGGGCGGGCTTCTTTGTACAGGCGCGGGATGGTTTCCAGATTGTGGTTCATCACATCCGGTGGCGCCGCCTTGAGAATGTCGAGGGCGCGGTCGTCACGACCACGAAAGTCGGGCACCAGCACCTCGATTTGCGTCTGTGGTGATTTGGCGCGGATGTGCTGGATGCAGGCCACAAAATGCCCGGCGCCGCCGTCGCGCAGGTCGTCGCGGTCGACACTGGTGATCACGACATACTTGAGCTTGAGCTGGGCAATGGTGTTGGCCAGATTCACTGGCTCATTGACATCGAGCGGGTCGGGGCGGCCGTGGCCGACGTCACAAAACGGGCAGCGCCGGGTGCACTTGTCGCCCATGATCATGAAGGTGGCCGTGCCCTTGCCAAAGCACTCGCCAATGTTGGGGCAACTGGCTTCCTCGCACACGGTGACCAGCTTGTTGGCGCGCAACACGTCCTTGATTTCATAAAAGCGGGTGGTGGGCGAGCCCGCCTTGACGCGGATCCACTCGGGCTTGCGCAAGATCTCGCCCTGCACCACCTTGACCGGGATGCGCGACAACTTGGCCGCCGATTTTTGCTTGGCCGTGGCGTCGTAGTTTTCTGCGCTTTGGGGTTCGCGCACCGTGTTGGATTCTTTGAGGGTGTTCATGGACTGCTTTGTAGGTTGTCACAGCATTCGCAATGACGGCGTCAGGGTTCGAGGTACACGGCAAGTTTCTGGCTGAATACCGCAGCCACGTCTTGCCAACTGACAAAGATGCCGATTGTAGAAAGGTCCACCGTTTGCAGCCCGGCGTAGCCGCAGGGGTTGATACGCGAGTAGGGTTCAAGGTCCATGGCCACGTTGAGCGCCACGCCGTGGTAGCTGCAGTTGCGGCTGACCTTGATGCCCAAAGCGGCGATCTTGCCGAGGCCGTGAAAGTTTGGGGCAGTTAAATTGGGGTCAGAGCCGTTCCGCTGCGCGGCCGGATCCGACCCCAATTTAACGGGCCGTTGCGGCAGCAGTGCATGCCCTGCCGGGTCGTCCAGCCGCACGTAAATGCCTGGCGCGCCCGCCACCCGGTGGCCGGTCACGCCGAAATGCAGCAGCGTGCGGATCACGGCCTCCTCGATGCGGTAGACGTATTCTTTGACGAAGTAGCCCGCGCGTTTCAGGTCCATCAGCGGGTAGGCCACCACCTGGCCGGGGCCGTGGTAGGTCACCTGGCCGCCGCGGTTGGTGGCCACCACGGGGATATCGCCGGGGTTGAAAATGTGTTCTTTTTTGCCCGCCAGGCCTTGCGTGTACACCGGTGCATGCTCGCACACCCACACCACATCGGGCGTGTCTTCAGTCCGGCCCGCGGTGAAGGTCTGCATGGCCGCGTAAGTGGGCTCGTAGTCGACCCGGCCTAAAAACTTCACCTCTATCGGCATGGCTAGAGCACCACCTTGACCATCGGGTGGGTCGACAGCGTGCGGTAGATTTCGTCAAGTTGTTCGCGGCTGGTGGCGTTGATCGTGATGGTCACGCCGATGTACTTGCCGCCCTTGCTTTCGCGCAACTCGATCGTGGCGGCATCGAACTGTGGGTCGAACTGCAGGGCGATGTGGCTGATGGCGTGCACCAGACCCTCAACCTTGAGGCCCATGACCTTGATCGGAAAGGCGCAGGGGTAGATGATCAGCGATGGCGGCTCTGGGCTCGGGCTGGGGACTGGCGTACTGGGTGGCGTATCGGACATGATGCAGCGTTGACTTAATTAAGGGTGGTTTCTACGTATAATGCGAGGCTATTCTGACCTCGACGAACTGTAAAGTAAGCGTAATTTAAATGGTGACAATACCACCTTCAAAGGCGCGAGACTCCGGGTTCGACAGTGAGCCAGAAGTTTTTGTGCCATTAACCCGCTTGCAGGCGCAAGCGCTGGCGCAGGCCAATCCGGTGGTTTCTCCCTGGTGGGTGGTGTTGGGGCAGGTGGTGCTCGGCGTGTTGCTGGTGCTGCTGGCCTGGTTGGTTTTCGGGGCAGTTGTTGCCAAGTCGGTGGCTTGTGGTGTGTTGGCGGTGGTGTTGCCTGCGGCTTTGTTTGCGCGCGGTCTGACCAGCCAGTTTGCCAGGGCCAATGCGGGCATGGCGGTGATGAGCTTCTTTGTGTGGGAAATGGTCAAGATTTTTGTGACGATTGGTTTGCTGTTTGCGGCCCATCGTCTGGTGAAGGATTTGAATTGGCCAGCCATGCTGGTTGGTCTCATCGTCACTCTGAAGGTGTATTGGTTGGCGCTGGCGTTCAAACGCAAGGCCAAACCAGTGCAAAACATTAACGCTTAACGGCAAAGTAACTGATCAAAGAGTAACTGATGGCTGCTGAAGAAAACGCTGTGCAACACGGTCCCACCGCAGGTGAGTACATTGGTCACCACCTGACGCACTTGCAAACGAGCAAGCAGACGAGTGTGATCGACTTTTCCGTCTTCAACATTGACTCGATCTTCTGGTCGGTCTTGCTGGGTGTGCTGGGTTTGTTTGTCATGTGGCGTGTCGCCAAAAGCGTGACATCCGGCGTGCCCGGTCGCATGCAGGCCGCCGTCGAAGTCTTGCTCGAAATGGTCGACACCCAGGCCAAGGGCATCATCCACAACGCCGAGTCGCGCAAATTTGTCGGCCCCTTGGCCCTGACCGTCTTTGTCTGGGTGTTCTTGCTCAACTCCATGGACTTCCTGCCGGTCGACCTGCTGCCCCTGGCATGGGAAATGATTTACGGTGCTGCCGGTGGCGACCCGCACCATGCCTACATGCGTGTGGTGCCCACGGCCGACTTGTCCACCACGCTGGCCATGTCCTCGTCCGTGTTGCTGATCTGCCTGTACTACAACATCAAGATCAAGGGTGCTGGCGGTTGGGTTCATGAGCTCGTCACCGCGCCTTTTGGCACCAGCAAGAACCCCTTGTTTGCCCTGATTCTGGGTGTGCTGAACTTCGGCATGCAAATGATTGAATTCACCGCCAAAACCGTGTCGCATGGCATGCGGCTGTTTGGCAACATGTATGCGGGTGAATTGGTGTTCATGTTGATCGCGCTCATGGGTGCGGTCGGTTTTGGTTCAGCCACGGGCATTGCCCTGTGGTTCGGGCATTTGGTGGCGGGGCTGGGTTGGGCGATCTTTCACATCCTGATTGTTGCTTTGCAGGCCTTTATTTTCATGATGTTGACCCTGGTGTACGTGGGTCAGGCGCATGAGCACCATTAACGGTTTGTCAGTCGGTTTCTTTCTTTCTTTTTTCTTTTCAACTTGAATCCATAGGAGCTTTTAAATGGAAAACGTGCTTGGTTTTGTGGCGCTGGCCGCTGGTTTGATCATTGGTCTGGGTGCTGTCGGTGCCTGTATCGGTATTGGCATCATGGGTAGCAAATACCTCGAAGCCGCCGCTCGTCAGCCTGAGTTGATGAACGAACTGCAAACCAAAATGTTCTTGCTGGCTGGTCTGATCGATGCTGCTTTCCTGATTGGTGTCGGTATCGCGATGATGTTTGCGTTTGCCAATCCGTTCGTTTTGAAGTAATTCTCTTCGCCTTTCATCCACTAGAAAGGGGTTGTTGTGAGTATTAACGCAACATTCTTCGCGCAACTTGTGGTGTTTTTCCTGTTGGTGGTCTTCACGATGAAATTCATCTGGCCACCCATTGCAAACGCACTGGACGAGCGCGCACAAAAAATAGCAGACGGCCTCGCTGCCGCTGACAAGGCCAAGGCCGAGCTCTCATCCGCCAACAAGCGGGTTGAAGCCGAACTGGCCCAGTCGCGCACCGAAACCGCGAGCCGCCTGGCAGATGCCGAGCGTCGTGCCCTGACCATCATCGAAGAGGCAAAAGCCAAAGCCGCTGACGAAGGCAACAAAATTGTTGCTGCCGCCAAGGCCGAAGCCGAGCAGCAGGCCGTCAAGGCACGCGAATCCCTGCGTGAGCAGGTCGCGGCCCTGGCCGTCAAGGGCGCCGAGCAGATTCTCCGCAAGGAAGTCAATGCCGGCGTGCACGCTGATTTGTTGTCTCGTCTGAAGACCGAGCTTTAAGAGAACGCCATGGCTGAACTCGCCACTATTGCCCGTCCTTACGCTGAGGCCTTGTTCAAGGCCAGCGCAGCCGACTCCAAAGCCGTGTTGACATGGCTTGACGAGCTGGCCTGCGTGGCACAGCAAGCCCAGTTGCAGCAGTTCGCTGACAGCCCCAAGGCCACGCCTGCCCAGGTGTACGAGGTCATTGCGGGTGTCATGAAGTCTGTGCTGGACAGCCATGCGCAAAACTTCATCCGCACCGTGATTGCCAACGACCGCCTGGCCTTTGTGCCCGAAGTCGCTGCGCAGTTCCGGGCACTGGTGAACGCCCAGAGCGGCTCCAGCGACGCCGTCATTTTCAGCGCTTTCCCCATTGAGGGAGCCGCGCTGGCCGAGGTGTCGCAAATGCTGGAAAAGCGTTTTGCACGTCAGCTCAATGTGTCTGTTGAGTTGCAGCCCGAGCTCATTGGTGGCATCAGGGTGGTCGTGGGTGACGAAGTTCTTGACACCTCTGTCAAGGCCCGTCTGGAACAAATGAAAATGGCTTTGACGGCTTGAGGCTTTGCCTCGGACCGTTGGCCCCACTAATGAAAGAAGGAAAGAGTCATGCAACTCAATCCCGCAGAAATTTCTGAACTGATCAAGAGCCGTATTGAAGGCTTGTCTGCCACTGCAGACATCCGCAACCAGGGCACAGTTGTTTCCGTCACCGACGGTATTTGCCGCATCCACGGTCTGTCTGACGTGATGCAGGGCGAAATGCTTGAATTCCCGGCTGACGCCGACGGCCAGCCCAGCTATGGCCTGGCGCTGAACCTCGAGCGCGACTCGGTCGGTTCCGTGATTTTGGGCTCCTATGAGCACATCTCCGAAGGCGACACGGTCAAATGCACCGGTCGTATTCTGGAAGTGCCGGTGGGCCCCGAGCTCAAAGGCCGCGTGGTCAATGCCCTGGGTCAGCCCATCGACGGCAAAGGCCCGATCAACGCCAAGATGACCGACGTGATCGAAAAAGTCGCTCCCGGCGTGATCGCCCGCGAATCGGTCAGCCAGCCCATGCAAACCGGTCTCAAGTCCATCGACTCCATGGTTCCCGTGGGCCGGGGTCAGCGCGAATTGATCATTGGTGACCGCCAGACCGGTAAAACGGCCGTGGCCATCGACGCCCTCATCAACCAGAAGGGTCAGAACATGACCTGCGTTTACGTTGCGATCGGCCAAAAGGCGTCCAGCGTGAAAAACGTGGTGCGCTCGCTGGAGCAAGCCGGCGCCATGGAGTACACCATTGTGGTGGCCGCCACGGCTTCCGAATCTGCTGCCATGCAATATGTCGCTGCCTACTCGGGCTGCTCCATGGGTGAGTACTTCCGCGACCGCGGCGAAGACGCGCTCATTGTCTATGACGACCTCTCCAAGCAGGCCGTGGCTTACCGTCAGGTGTCCTTGCTGTTGCGTCGCCCGCCAGGCCGCGAAGCCTACCCCGGCGACGTGTTCTACCTCCACAGCCGTCTGCTGGAGCGCGCCGCGCGTGTCAACGCCAAGTACGTCGAAGACTTCACCAAGGGTGCAGTCACAGGCAAGACCGGTTCTTTGACGGCTTTGCCCATCATTGAAACCCAGGCGGGTGACGTGTCGGCATTCGTGCCCACCAACGTGATTTCCATCACCGACGGCCAGATCTTCCTGGAGACCAGCCTGTTCAATGCCGGTATCCGCCCCGCCATCAACGCCGGTATCTCGGTGTCCCGCGTCGGTGGTGCCGCCCAGACCAAGCTCATCAAGAACCTGTCTGGCGGTATCCGTACCGACCTCGCCCAGTACCGTGAGCTGGCTGCCTTTGCGCAGTTTGCCTCCGACCTCGACGAAGCCACCCGCAAGCAGCTCGACCGCGGTGCCCGCGTGACCGAATTGCTCAAGCAGGCCCAGTACAGCCCGCTGCCGATCTCGCTGATGGGTGCCACGCTGTTTGCTGTCAACAAGGGTTACCTCGACGATATCGACGTCAACAAGGTGCTGGCCTTCGAGCACGGCCTGCATGGCTACCTCAAGGACAAAAACGCAGCCCTGCTGGCCAAGCTGGAAGCCGACCGCGCCATGGACAAGGACGCTGAGGCCGAGTTGAACACCGCCATCGCCGACTTCAAAAAGTCGTTTGCTTAAGGTCACCTCGTAACAGACAAGGAGACTGATATGGCAACTGGCAAGGAAATACGCGGCAAGATCAAAAACTTCGAAAGCACGAAGAAGATCACCAAAGCCATGGAGATGATTTCCGTCTCCAAAATGCGTAAAGCGCAGGAGCGCATGCGCGCTGCCCGGCCTTATTCCGACAAAGTGCGCAACATTGCGGCACACCTGGGTCAATCCAACCCGGAGTACGTGCATCCGTTCATGAAGCGCAACGATGCCAAAGTGGTGGGCATGATTGTGGTCACCACCGACAAGGGTCTGTGCGGCGGTCTCAACACCAACGTGTTGCGCGCCGTGACGCACAAACTGCGTGACGTGCAAAACGACGGCATGACCACGCAAGCGGTCGCCATTGGCAACAAGGGTCTGGGTTTTCTGAACCGCATTGGCGCCAAGGTGGTGGCACACGTGACCCAGCTGGGTGACCGTCCGCACCTGGACCGCCTCATCGGTCCGGTCAAAGTCCTGCTCGACGCCTACGCCAAGGGCGAAGTCAACGCGGTCTACCTGTCGTACACGCGCTTCATCAACACGATGAAGCAGGAAGTGGTGATGGAGCAACTGTTGCCCTTGTCGGCCGTTCAGATGCAGGCCGAAGCCCGTGCCAGCGAAGCCGCCACCGGCGACAAGCATGGCTGGGACTACATCTACGAGCCCGATGCGCAGACCGTCATTGACGAACTGCTGGTGCGTTACGTGGAAGCGTTGGTGTTCCAGGCTGTGGCCGAGAACATGGCCTCCGAGCACGCCGCGCGCATGGTTGCCATGAAGGCCGCCACCGACAACGCAGGCAACGTGATTGGCGAACTCAAGCTGGTCTACAACAAGACCCGCCAGGCCGCCATCACCAAAGAGTTGTCAGAAATCGTCTCCGGTGCAGCCGCCATCAGCGGATAAGCCTCAGTTAGCAGCAAGATTCAAATTTATTGGAGCAAAACCAAATGGCTCAGGAAAACACAAATACGAACGCCGGCGTTCAAGGCAAGATTGTTCAGTGCATTGGCGCTGTGGTTGACGTGGAGTTTCCGCGCGAGCACATGCCACGCATTTACGACGCGCTCAAGCTCGAAGGCTCCACCCTTACCCTGGAAGTCCAGCAGCAGCTGGGCGACGGCATTGTCCGTACCATTGCGCTGGGCTCCAGCGACGGTTTGCGCCGTGGCCTGATGGTGTCCAACAGCGGCAGCTCCATCATGGTGCCGGTGGGAACCGCCACCCTGGGCCGCATCATGGACGTGCTCGGCGCGCCCATCGACGAGCGTGGTCCGGTGGCATCGACCAAGATGGCCTCCATCCACCGCAAGGCCCCCACCTATGACGAGCTCAGCCCGTCGCAGGAACTGCTGGAAACCGGCATCAAGGTGATTGACTTGGTGTGCCCGTTCGCCAAGGGCGGCAAGGTCGGTCTGTTCGGTGGTGCCGGCGTGGGCAAGACCGTGAACATGATGGAACTCATCAACAACATTGCCAAGGCGCACAGCGGCTTGTCGGTGTTTGCCGGCGTGGGTGAGCGTACCCGTGAAGGCAATGACTTCTACCACGAGATGGCCGACTCCGGCGTGGTGAACCTCGAAAAGCTCGAAGAATCCAAAGTGGCCATGGTCTACGGCCAGATGAACGAGCCCCCGGGCAACCGTCTGCGCGTGGCCCTGACCGGTCTGACCATTGCCGAGTCGTTCCGCGACGAAGGCAAGGACGTGCTGTTCTTTGTGGACAACATCTACCGTTTCACACTGGCCGGTACCGAAGTGTCCGCTTTGCTGGGTCGTATGCCTTCTGCCGTGGGTTACCAGCCCACCCTGGCCGAAGAAATGGGCCGCCTGCAAGAGCGTATCACCTCCACCAAAGTGGGTTCCATCACCTCGATCCAGGCCGTTTACGTGCCTGCCGACGACTTGACCGACCCGTCGCCTGCCACCACCTTCGCCCACCTGGATTCCACTGTGGTGCTGAGCCGTGACATCGCGTCGCTGGGTATTTACCCCGCCGTGGACCCGCTGGACTCCACCAGCCGCCAGCTTGACCCCAACGTGGTTGGCCTGGACCACTACGAAACCGCCCGTGCCGTGCAGGGTACGCTGCAGCGCTACAAAGAGCTGCGCGACATCATTGCCATCCTGGGCATGGACGAACTGGCCCCTGAAGACAAGCTGACCGTGGCGCGCGCTCGCAAGATCCAGCGTTTCCTGTCGCAGCCCTTCCACGTGGCTGAAGTGTTCACCGGCTCGCCCGGCAAGTACGTGTCTTTGGCGGAAACCATCCGCGGCTTCAAGATGATTGTGGCCGGCGAGTGCGATCACCTGCCAGAGCAAGCCTTCTACATGGTTGGCACCATCGACGAAGCCTTCGAAAAAGCCAAGAAAGTCTGATGACCTTGCGGGACAGATCTTTAGCTCTGTCCCCAACTGATATGACCTTGCGGGGCAGATCTTTAGCGCTGTCCCCAACTGACTAGGAAAAAAATGAACACTATTCACGTTGATGTGGTGAGTGCCGAAGAGTCCATCTTCTCGGGTGAGGCGCGTTTTGTCGCCTTGCCTGGTGAAGCGGGCGAACTCGGTATTTACCCGCGCCACACGCCGCTGATCACCCGCATCAAGGCGGGTTCGGTGCGCATCCAGTTGGCTGACGGTGGCGAAGAGTTCGTGTTTGTGGCCGGTGGCATCCTCGAAGTGCAGCCCGACTGCGTCACCGTGTTGTCTGACACCGCCGTGCGCGGCAAGGACCTCGACGACGAAAAAGCCAACGAAGCCAAGCTGGCCGCAGAAGAAGCCGTCAAGAACGCCAAGACCGACCTCGACCTGGCCCGCGCCTCGTCCGAACTCGCCGTCATGGCGGCACAAATTGCCGCGCTGCGCAAATACCGCCAGAAAAAGTGAGCCCTGGGGGGCAGAGTTGAAACTGCCGAATCATTAAAAACCCGACCGTCAAACCGTCGGGTTTTTTGTTGTCTGATATTTGTCAATTTAAATGTAAGTATTTGATACACTGACAAAAATAATAGTCATCAAACCTCGGGAATACACATGCCGAATTCGGAAGTTTCTGGCCAGCCAGTGGTCACGCATACGGGCGTCGACGAATTGCTGGTTTGTCTGCAGATTCTGGCGCGTACCCACGGTGAGGCCGCCACCCGCGATGCCTTGATGGCCGGCCTGCCCGCCGAGCATGCCCGTCTTACCCCCAGTTTGTTTGCCCGCGCTGCCTTGCGCGCGCACCTGAGCAGCCAGCTGGTGCAAACGCCCCTGGCCCAGCTCAACGATGCCTTGCTGCCTGCCGTGGCGCTGCTGCAAGACGGCAAGGCCTGCGTGGTGTTGGGTTTCAACGAAGCGCGTGATGAAGTCCAGGTGATTTACCCAGAGCTCAACGAAGCCACCGTCACCGTGCCGCTGGTCACCCTGGAGGCCAGCTACATCGGCACTGCCATTTATGCCCGACCCACCCAGCGCTACGACGCACGCACGCCGCAGGTGCGCGCCGGCAAGCACCAGCACTGGTTCTGGGGCGTCATTGCCGAAAGCCGCCCGCTCTACAACGACGTGCTGTTGGCCGCGCTGCTGGCCAATACCTTTGCGCTGGGCATGCCCTTGTTCGTTATGAACGTGTACGACCGCGTGGTGCCCAACCAGGCCTTCGAGACGCTGTGGGTGCTGGCCCTGGGCCTGATGATCATGCTCATCAGCGACCTGGTGTTGCGCACCATGCGCGGCCGTTTCGTTGACCTGGCCAGCAGCCGCGCCGACGTCAAGCTGTCGGCCTTCATCATGGAGCGCGTACTGGGCACGCGCATGGAGCAGCGGCCGGTGTCGGCGGGTTCATTTGCGTCAAATTTGCGCGCCTTCGAGTCGGTGCGCGACTTCATTGGCTCGGCCACGGTGGTGGCCTTCATTGACCTGCCGTTTGCGCTGATCTTCATGCTGGTGATCGGCTGGATCAGCTGGTACATGCTGATCCCGCTGATCATTGGCGCCATCGTCATGGTGTTGTATGCACTCATCGTGCAGGGCCGCATGCACGAGCTGGCCGAAACCACCTACCGCGCCGGTGCCCAACGCAACGCCACCCTCATCGAAGGCCTGGTGGGTTTCGAGACCATCAAGGCCCTCGCCGCCGAGGCGCCGATCCAGCGCAAGTGGGAAAAAAGCGCCGCCCTGCTGGCCCGTGTGGGTGCCCAGTTGCGGCTGCTGTCCAGCACCGCCAGCAACACCTCGGCCTTTGTCCAGCAGTTCATCAACCTGACCATCATCATCATTGGTGTGTACCTGATTTCCGAGCGCGAGCTCACCATGGGCGGCCTGATTGCCTGCACCATGCTGGCCTCGCGCGCCATGGCGCCGGTGGGCCAGGTGGCGGGCTTGTTGGTTCAGTACCACACCGCGGCCACCGCACTCACGTCACTCAATGAAATGATGGCGCGCGAGGTCGAGCGCCCCGCCGACACCACGTTCATCAGCCGCGGCCGCCTCAAGGGCGAGGTGGAGTTTCGCGATGTCAGTTTCAGCTACCCGGGCCAAAGCACGCCCTCGCTGCGCAACCTCTCGTTCAAGCTCAAGCCGGGCGAAAAAGTGGCCATTCTGGGGCGCATTGGCTCGGGCAAGACCACCCTCGAAAAGCTCATTTTGGGCCTGTACCAGCCCACCGAGGGTGCGGTGCTGGTGGACGGCATCGACCTGCGCCAACTCGACCCCGCCGAGCTGCGCCGCCAGATCGGCTACGTGCAGCAGGATGTCATGCTGTTCTATGGCAGCCTGCGCGAAAACATCACGCTCGGTGCGCCGCTGGCCGACGACGCTGACATCGTCAAGGCGGCGGAAATTGGCGGCATCCTGAGCTTGGTGAACCAGCACCCCAAGGGCTTCGACATGCTGGTGGGCGAGCGCGGCGAGTCTTTGTCGGGTGGCCAGCGTCAGGGTGTGGCCATTGCCCGCGCCGTCATCAATGACCCTCCCATCATGCTGCTTGATGAACCCACCTCTTCGATGGACTTTTCGAGCGAGGACGACATCAAGCGCCGCCTGACCGAGTTCTCCAAAGACAAAACGGTCATCCTGATCAGCCACCGCACGTCCTTGCTCGACCTGGCGGACCGCATCATCGTCATGGACGGTGGCCGCATCATGGCCGACGGGCCGAAAGAGCAAGTGATCACGGCGCTGCGCCAGGGTCGTATCGGAAAGGCTGCATGATGGCTTTGTTCAATAAAAAAGCCTTTGACAATACCGGCGAGGTCATCAAGCAGGCCAGCAAGGCCAGCGACCTCACCTTTGGCCCCCTGGTCAAGCGGCTCACGCCGACCGACGAAAAGGAAAACCTCGATTGGGCGGGAGACGCCGACTGGGCGCGCCTGCAGCAAGAGCCCTTGCGTGCGCGCAGCCTGCTGCGCCTGGCCGCCGGTGCCCTGGTGCTGCTGGTGATCTGGGCGGCTTTTGCCCACATTGATGAAGTCACCCGCGGCGAGGCCAGGGTGGTGCCTACCAGCCAGGTGCAAATCATCCAGAGTGTGGACGGCGGTGTGGTCGAGGCCCTGCTGGTGAAAGAGGGGCAGATTGTGGAAGCCGGGCAACTGCTGCTGCGGGTCGACCCCACCCGCTTTGTGTCGACCCTGATGGAGAGCCAGGCCAGCCAGGCCTCGCTGCAGGCCAAAGCGCTGCGGCTGCAGGCGCTCACGCGCGGCACGCCCTTCAACCCGCCCAAGGAACTGGTGCGCGACGCGCCCGACGTGGTGGAGCAGGAGCGCCGCCTGTATGAATCACGCAAGGCCGAAATCAGTGCCCAGACGTCCATTTACCAAAGCCAGTTGGTGCAACGCCAGCAGGAGCTCAACGAAGTGCGGGCGCGGCGCGACCAGGCCGAGCGCAGCATGGCCCTGATGACCCAGGAGATCAACGCCACCCGTCCCATGGTGGCCACCGGCGCTGTGTCCGAGGTCGAAATGATGCGGCTGGACCAACAAATGGCCCGCCTGCGTGGCGACCGCGAGCAAGCCACCGCCCAGATTGCAAGGGTGCAATCGGCCATTCAGGAAGCCAACAGCGAGATCAACGAGGTTCAGCTCACCAGCCGCAACCAGATGAGCGCCGAGTTGTCCGACACCATGAGCAAACTCGCCAGCCTGGAACAGGGCGGTGTGGCGCTGCAAGACAAGGTCAAGCAGGCCGACATCAAGTCCCCGGTGCGCGGCACCGTCAAGCGCCTGCTGGTCAACACCATCGGCGCCGTGGTGCAGCCCGGCAAGGAAGTGGTGGAGGTGGTGCCGCTCGACGACGCGTTGATTCTGGAAGTGCAAATCACGCCCAAGGACATCGGCTTCCTGCGCCCGGGACAACCCGCCATGGTCAAGTTCAGCGCCTACGACTTCTCCATTTACGGCGGTCTGGAAGCCGAGGTGTTTTTGATTGGCGCCGACTCGGTGCTTGATGAAAAAGGCAACGCGTTCTATCATGTACGCGTGCGCACGGCCAAGTCCAGTTTGGGACCCAACCTGCCCATCATCCCTGGCATGGTGGCGCAGGTGGACATCATGACCGGCAAGAAAACCGTGTTGTCTTACCTGCTCAAACCGGTGCTGCGAGCCAAATCCAACGCAATGACTGAACGATGAGTACTCAACACTTCTTTCTCTCCAGTCCGGCCTCGACCTTGCCTGAGCGCCTGCGTGAGGCGTTTGCAGACATCGCGCCGCTCAGCGCTGAGGCCCTGCTGGCGCGTCTGCCTGCCTTGCCCGCCGCGCAAAGCCTGATCTGGCTGAGCGCCACTGACGCGCAATGGCCGCAGGCCCTGCGCCAGATTCTGCAGGCCAAGCCCGATGCCCGCGCGGTGCTGCTCTCGGGCGTGCCCGAGCCCGCCGAGGGCCTGCGCGCCCTCAACGACGGCGCGCGCGGCTACACCCATGCCTATGGTGTGCCCGCGCTGCTGCAAGAAGTGGCGTTGGTCATTGAACACGGTGGCCTGTGGGTCGGCCCCGACCTGCTGCAGCGCCTGGTGGGCTCCACCAATGCCGCCTTGGCCGCCCAGCAAGCCGTGAGCAAAGCCCAGTCGCCCGCAGTTGCCACAGCTGGTGCCGCCCCCAACGCCTGGGCCTTGCTGTCCGCGCGTGAGGTGCAGGTGGCCCGCGCCGTGTCGGCTGGCCGGTCGAACAAGGAAGTGGCCGACAAGATGTTCATTTCCGAGCGCACCGTCAAGGCCCATCTGGGTGCCATCTTTGAAAAACTCGGTGTGCGTGACCGCCTGCAACTGGTGTTGCGCCTGGCCGCCTCGCCAGAGCCGGCGTCCACCTCAGCGGCGGAGCCCAAGTCATGAGCCAGCCCGACAAAGCCGCCGCCCTGAGTCAGACCGACACCAGCCTGGTGCGGGTGCTGGAGGATTTGATCGACGTGCTCATCACCCGCGGTGTCATCCAGTTCACCGACCTGCCCGAGCCCGCCCAGGCCAAGCTGCTCGAGCGCCGCGAAACCCGGGCCAGCCTCAATAACCGCCTGCAACTGCTGCCCATGGACAGCGACAACGACCTGGTTTAAGTTGGTGTATTTTGTGGGGCAGACTTCAGTCTGCCATACCCCACAAGGGGATGTGTTCATCTCACAGATAATGAAACCATGCGATCTTCAACAGAAACTCTTCTGGCAAGTGACGGCCCCGTTGTGACACCGATCCGCGCGGCTTTCGGCACTGTTTTCGGTGCGCTGGGCATCGTGCAATCTGCTTTGCGCCGTGGCCAGCATCTTGTCCATCAACGACTTGGAAAACGGCACTTTGTCAAGTTGCCCGATTCGTGCCAGATTTTCAAGCGCATCAGAGGCCAAGCGCGTCTCCGATCAGCATGATTTTTGGTTTGGCCATCACGTCTTGAACAAAGGTGTTGCCGCCTGATTTTTTTTCCAACCATTCGCCGGGGCGCATGACTTTTGGGTTGATTTCGCGACCCAGTGCGTTTTGCGCGTCGTACAGCGCATGGATCGCTTGAGCAAAAGTCACCTCGCCAATGATCATCACATCGATGTCGCTGTTCGCATTTTCATTTGAACTGGCAATGGAGCCGAACACAAAGGCGGCACTTATCTTGTCTGCCAGTGGTAACAGACTCGCTCTGAGCGCATCGGCCAGTCCGATAGTTTTGTTAATCAGCGCCTGCAGTTCCGGGTACACCGGATGTGCCGTATTGGCGCTGAACTGGGTTTGGTTTCCAATGCGCTGGCTTTGCAACAAGCCGACATCGCAAAGGGCATCGACTTCTTTTTTGAGGGTGCCGGGAACGGCGCCGGTCATCCTGGCGAGTTCTCGCAAATGAATCCATTGGCCCGGCTTCATGAGCAAAAGCCCAAGCACCTTTCGCCGATACTGGTTCGGGAAAAGCAGGTCAGAAACGGATTTTTGTGTTTTCAAAATAAAAACAAACGTTTTTTAATTGAAAACATCTTAACACTGACGCATCGGCCAGTCCGGTGCTAGCTGACCCTACAACAACCTCGCTGCTGGGTTTGGTGAAAGGCACGGTCGTACCAAGGCATTCCATGCGGTCTTAAAACATACCCAAGAAGTCGCCTGGCGTCACAATTGGCACCTCCCGCCACGGGTGTAAAACCAGCAAGTCCGCGTCGCTGCTCACCAGCACCTCGGCTTCACACGCCAGGAGCAGCGCTAAAAATTGGTTGTCTTTTGGATCTCGGCACGGTGGGGTCACGGTGGCCTCGTCTGTCATGGCGACCGGGACCAATACAGCATGCTTGCGCACCAGGGCCACAAACGCCTCGCGCACGTCCGCAGTTTGATACCGATCAAACTTTGGCCGCATCAACACCTGTTCCAACTCCGACAACGTGGACGCTGAGACACAAACCTCACCTGTCGTCAACGCCAGCGCCAAGGCCTTGTGGGGTGTCGACCCTACTCGCAACGCTGCGCTCACCAGTGTGCTGGTGTCAAACACAACCCGATGCAAGCGGCTCACCGCAAAGCCTTCACCATCTCCACCACCTCTTCATCGGTCAGGTGCGCAGCGGCCGGTAGCGCACTGGCTGTAGCCTGTTGGCTCCAGGCTTCAAAAGCGTCCACCGCGGCACTGCGCTTGTGCCGGGCATTCTGAAGGTCTTGCATGTCGCGAGGCGAAATAATGAACGCCGCTGTGCGACCATGCCGGGTGATGGTCACCGGCTCGCGCTGCACGGTGTCGAGCAATTGCCCAAAACGGTTTTGGGCATCCATAGAACTTACGGTGATCATGACAGAACTCCTTAAACTAGCTAGGCTGTACAGTATAGGGAGTTAGGTTCTCGTCGTCAAACCCTGCTTCGGTGACCAAGGACCTTGAACCCTGTAGGGCGGACTTTAGTCCGCCATGGTCGAATAAATTCGACCCCACAACAAACCAAAACTCGGTGTTCATGGAAAGCAAAGCGCGGCAATCCATGCAGCTCCCCCCGGGTAAACCCCAGCCAAACACTTCAAATATGTACTTAAGTCCAATAGGCAATCAGTTTTGATCCTCCTATTCTCGTGCTTGTACATTTATGTTCCCTGAGCGCATGTGCTCGGACCCAATTTCTTAACTGGAGATCATCATGGCCCAAATTGCTTCTGTCGCCGCCATCACCGGCACTGGTAAAGCCTTCGCAGTCAACGAGCAAGGCGTCAGCCGCGAGCTCAAGGCCGGGGACGTCCTGCAAAAGGGCGAAACCATCCGCACCGTGGGCGATGTGCGTGTTGAACTCCTCATGGAAGACGGCCGCCTGATGGCCGTGGCACCCAACCAAGTGCTGCGCCTTGATGAAAACGTGTCTGAGTCAGACCAACGCCCCACCGCGCAAGACAGCGCCGTGGGCGCACCTGCTGAAACCGCCGACACCATTTTGCAAGCCCTGGAGCGCGGCACCGACCTGAGCACCGAACTTGAAGCAACCGCGGCCGGCCTGGGTGGCGGTGGTGGTGCCGACGGCGGCAGCAGCTTTGTGCAGCTGCTGCGTGTTACCGAAGGCGTTGATCCGCTGTCTTACCAATACGATTACACAGCGCAAGACCCGTTGCCTGACCTGGAAGGTAACCCGGAAATCCTCACCAACACCCCCCCTACCATTTTGGTGGGCAACGGCGGGCTGGTAGCTGACAATGCTGAAGGTGATGTTTTCGAGGCAGCACTCGGCGCTGGCGGCTCCAATGCGGATGGCCTTGGTGAAACTCTTCAGGGCCGGTTCTTGGTGTCAGACCCCCAAGGCGTTGCCTCACTGGTGTCTGTCACCATCAATGGCCAGGTGATCCCTATGGGTAGCCTGGTGGGCACCGAAGTGCCTGGCGAGAGCGGTGTTTTGACCATCACCAGCTTTGACCCGGCAACCGGGATCGCCACCTTTGAATACAAGCTGTCAGGCCCCACGGTTGATGTGCCTGACCAGCTTGAGACAGAAACCTTCACGTTCACCACCACCGACGGTGAATTCACGTCCAACACAGCCACCATCACGCTCAACATTGTTGACGACGTGCCCGAGGCAAGAGCCGACGCAGCATCGCCACTCGAAGACACCCCCGTCATCATCGACGTGTTTGCCAATGACGTGGCCGGCGCCGACGGTGTGAACCTGGCCACTGGTGTTGCACTGGCCAGTGCGCCCACCAAAGGCACTGTGGTTTACAACGGTGATGGCACCTTCACTTACACCCCCACACCGGGTCAGGAAGGCACCGACAGCTTCACCTACACCATCACCGACGGTGATGGTGACCAGTCAACGGCTACGGCCACTGTTACCTTGGCGCCAGACAGCGCGCCCACGGCTGGTAATGACACGAATTCCACACCCGAAAACGGCGGGGTTTTGACCGGGTCGGTAGCTGGTAACGACAGCGTTGGCAAAGACGCCGTGGGTGCAACCTATACAGCGGGCACCTTCACCGGCTCACTAGGTGGCACACTGGTGCTGGCCGCTGACGGCAGCTACACCTACACGCCCCCGGCCTCGGTGGACAACTCAAATGGCGACCCAACCGAGACATTCACCTACACGCTGACTGACGGCGACGGCACGCCCACCACGGCCAACCTGGTGATCACCATCACCGACACCGGCCCGACGGCAGGTGACGACACCAACACGGTGGCAGAAGGCCGCAACACTCTGGAAGGCACAGTCGTCGGTGGCGACAGTGCCGGCAACGACGCAACAGGCGCGGTCTACACAGCAGGCACCTTCACGGGCTCACTGGGTGGCACACTGGTGTTGGCCGCAAATGGCAGCTACACCTACACGTCCCCGGCCTCGGTGACTAACCCACAAACCGGCACACAGCCGACCGAGACCTTCACCTACACGCTGACCGACGGCGACGGCACGGCCACCACGGCCAACCTGGTGATTACCATCACCGACACCGGCCCGACAGCCGGTGACGACACCAACACGGTGGCAGAAAATGGCAAGATCCTCAACGGCACGGTCGCCGGTGGCGACAGCGCCGGCAACGACTCGGCAGGCGCGACCTACACAGCGGGCACCTTCACGGGCTCGTTGGGCGGCACGCTGGTGCTGGCCGCTGACGGCAGCTACACCTACACGGCCCCGGCCTCGGTGGACAACTCGCAAGGCGACCCAACCGAGACCTTCAGCTACACGTTGACCGACGGCGACGGCACCGAGACCACGGCTGACCTGGTGATCACGATCACGGACACGGGTCCGGTGGCGGTCGTTGACACGGGCAGTTCGGTGGAGGGCAGCACCACATCGGGCAACGTGCTGACCAACGACACGGCCAGCGCTGACGGCACCAAGGTGGTGACCACCACTTCC
>NZ_JAURYQ010000034.1 GCF_030653815.1 Rhodoferax sp.
GGAGCATGCCACCCAATGGGCCTGGTCCTACAATCACGACCGCCCTCACATGGCTCTGGGCGGGATCACCCCAAATCAGCGGCTACTCAAGGCTGCATAACCCTCTACTTCTGGCGCCAGTGGAAAAAGGGGGGATTACCCATTCTCTGGTGTTCACCGAAACTGCCAAAGGCATTCGGGTCATCAGCTTTCGTAAAGCCAACAAACGCGAGGTGACACGGTATGAGCAAGAAACCAAATCCTGAACTGATTGACTCCGACAACCCAGAGTGGACGGCGGAAATGTTCGCGCAGGCCAAGCGCATTTCCGATCTGCCCACTTCATTGCAAGCCAAGCTGCGTGGGCGTGGGCCACAAAAGGCACCACCCAAGGTGTCCACCACCATCCGCTTGTCACCTGATGTGCTGCAAGCCTTCCGTGCCGCAGGGGACGGCTGGCAGACACGCATAGATTTGGCACTGAAAGACTGGTTGCGCAACCACTCGCCGGTGTAATCCACGCACCCATCAACCGGGAAATCCGATGAAGTTGAAAAGTCAGTGACCATGGCTATCAACCGGAAGTTCCGAATGAACTGGCCATGGCATTTGGCGATGCGTTCAAGCTGGAAGACGTGAAGTCGTTTGCCTTGGCTCAATATTCAATTGGCGCCGACAACCCAGTGGAGTCAGTAAAAAGGGCAGGCCATTTACGTGGACTGCCCTTTGGTTTGACTCAGCCTGGGGGGGCAGGCCGAGCGGATTGACGATCAGACGTCGGTTTTGAGATTGCCATCGGTCAGCAACTTGGCGAGGATGGCTCCATCCGACCCATCACCAATAGCCTGCAAGGCGGAATATTGCACACTCTCCAGCGTGATGGACTGCCCAGTACCACCAGCCGTACCCGCGTTCGCATCCACCGTGATAACCGTCTGACCTAACTCATTGGCACTGAAGTTGAGATAGGCATCCAGGCTTGCCGCATTCGCGTTTTCGCCGGTCAACAGATCGCTCAGATCGAGTACATCACCACCACTGGCTACAGGCGCAAGATTGAAGTCCGTGATCTTGTCGGCACCGGTGTCATTCAAGCTCCACTTGAAGGTGTCAGAGCCTGCCCCGCCGGTCAGGGTGTCGTCGCCGGCACCACCGATCAGGAAGTCAGCGCCAGTCGTGCCCGTCAGCGTATCGGCACCTGACGTACCGGCAATCGCTTCGACCACCAGACTGCCTGCCGCGCTGCCGTCCAGGTGAACGCTGAAACTCTGTGCAACGGCATCACCGTCGCCATCCACCATATTGAGCGTGAAGTTGTAATCCAGGTCCGGCGGCGGCACATCCGAAGACGTGCCGACCTCAACACCATTTACTCGGAATGAACCATCGGGCTCGGCACTGATGATCTCAACGCCGTAGATAGAGGAACCTGGAACGTAGTTGCCCGTACCTGCGTTAGCCGTCCAGTCAAGCGCGCTGATCTGCAAAACCTGTCCAGAAGTTGCATCAATCGTCACCTGGTCGTATGTTGTATGAGTGGAATTTAAGTAAACCCTGATCGTGATTGTGGCAATTGAAATTCCGCCTGTGTAACCTTCGGCTTTGAATTTGAAGTCGCCTACACCGTAACCATTCGAATTATTGGCGTCATCCACAAATGAGAACTTGATGGATTCATTCTGCTCATTAGTCTGCCCTTGCTGACCTTTCACAGCCCAGCCATTGGCACTGGTGTTCACCAAGTCATCGTCACTGGCACCTCGGCCGCCTCCAAATTCCGTGAGGCTGGCATCACCATCACTCCCTGAAACGATGATGTTGAAGTCGGTTGACGAACCCAAGTCAACCAAAAGTGCGCCCTCTGGTCCGCCTGCCTGTGCTGAAGTGGCGGCAACAGAGGTGAACACGGTTTCACCTTTCCTATAGGAAACTTCCAGCGAATCGGTTCCGTCGGCATTAAGCGTGAGCTTGCCGACCACATTTCCACTCGCGTCCTTAAGGTCAATAACCATGCTCGACGATGTGCTAGCCGCGTTGACAGCCACAGCGCCCGTCACGCCCGACAGTGTCGGCACGCCCTGGGCACCATCGGCGCCGAACTTCCAGTCAGCCAGCTGCGGCGTAACGTAAGTCGTCGCCACATTGGGGGCAGACACGTTAACGACCGTACCACTGTCGGCGCCATCGTTGACGATTGTGAATTGCGGCACATCATCCACGATCTGCACGCTCAGCGTACCCGTTGTGTTGTCGCCGTCACGGTCAGTCAGCGAGACCGTCAGGTCCTCAAACAACGAGTTGGTACCGCCCGCCGTCGCATGGGCTTCGTTGTCGCCCAGTGTGTAGGTGTAGCTCACCTGGCCCGTCGCGGCGTCGTAGCCGGTGATGGTCAGAGTGTTGCCCAGCGGTGTGGTCCCGCTGGTGCCGTTGCCCGCATACACACCATCCGTGATCACCGCGAGCCCGCCAATCGCCAGGGTTTTCACCCCGTCGGTCGCCGTGATCGTGAAGGTGCCGCCTTGTGTGATCGGCTCCGGCACGGTGTCCGAACCTGCCGACTCGCCCGTACCCCGGGTAGCCAGCAGGTCGTTTTCGTTCACAGTGACATCGCCGCCGTCTGCCTGGGGCGTCAGGTCAGTGATGATGACGCCGTAATCCACATCAACCAGCGTGGTGCCCGTGGTCACAAGATTTTCGTACTCTGTTCCACCGGACGCCACCGGCTGGGTCGAGCTGAATTCGTTGCCGATATTGGCTTGGTTGGTGATATCCGCATCGGAGTAAGTCTTCGTGACTGAGCCGACCGTTTCGTTCGCCTTGATCGTTACTTGCTCACCATTGGCAAGGTTGAAGACCAGATCGGTCTTGGGAGCAATTGCGCCCGGCCCACCAGACAGGGTGACGGTGTAAACAATATCCCCGCCTCCTTCACCAATCAAGGTCGTTGCGGTGGTCAGGGTCGCGGTAACTGTGTCGGTCGTGTCGAGCACGTCGTGGCTGGTCGCGCTGTTGACCAGGTTGAGCTGCTCGTAGTTGCTGTTGTTGCTGCCGGCCAGATCGGTCGGCTTAGCAATGTTGTCGGTGTCCACGAACACGTCGGACTCGGTGAAGCTCACCGTGGTCGTGCCGCTGGTCGCACCGGCGGCCACCGTGATCGTCTTGTCAACGCCACCCACCTTGAAGGTGAAGGTCTCGGCAACGGTCGGGGCGGTGCCCAGCGTCATGGTGTAGGTCACCGTGGCGCCGTCTTCGTCGCCCACCAGCACCGAGGTCAGCGTGGCGCTCACCGGGGTGATGGTGTCGTTGATCGACACCGTGGCTGGCGAAGCATCCACGGTCAGCTTGCCTGTGGATGCGCCCGCATCCACCGAATCAATAACTACGTTGACACTGGATGGATCCACATAGACGTCATCGGATGGCTCAAATATAAAGGCGACATTGCCACTGGTCTGGCCTGCGGCAATGATGATGACTTGGCCGTTGCTGAGCGTGACGGTAACGTCAGTACTGAATGTGGCACCGCTCAGGGTGGCGGTATAGATGACTTCGCTGCCGGCCTCCGTAATGTCTGCCGGCGACACACTCAGGCTGACGGTAGCAAGGTCATCATCAATGATGGTGACGGTGGCGGTGTCGTTGACCAGTGTGGCGCCAACCGGGTTGCTCAGCACAATAGTGAAGGTTTCGTTACCTTCAACCAAGGTGTCTTCCACAACGTACTCGGTCAGGGAAAAGCCGATGTAGCCCGCTGGAATGGTGATGGTGCCGGTAATGGCACCGTCGTTAAAGTCGTCCGGACGGCTGGCGCTGCCCGGCACAATGGTGTAGGTGACAGTGACATCGGTGCTGGATACTTTGTCCAGGGTAATCAGGAAGGTAACGGCCCGAGTGCCGCCGCCGGAGCCTTCCACTACGTTCACAGTGGAGACCGCGCCTTTGATGATGTCGCCGGTAATAAGACCGCTACCGTCGCCGCCCACGCCAATTCCGGTGCCAACCGTGACGCCAACACTGACGGCAGGCTCTTCAGACACTTCAGGCACTTCCACCAGTGGATCCGACTGCAAATCAGGCGGCAAGTCAGGCGCCGTGTAAGCGTAGTCATAAGCCAGCGGGTCAACGCCTTCCACAATGCGCAACAACTGCACAAAGCTGCTGCCGCCGTCTGCACCACCACCGCCACCCAGGCCGGCCGCGGTTGCTTCTAGTTCGGTGCTCAGGTCGGTGCCGCGTTCCAGGGCTTGCAAAATGGTGTCGGCTGTGTCTGCGGGCGCGCCGACTGCGCTGTCTTGCGCGGTGGGGCGCTGGTCTGACTCGGACACGTTTTCATCCAGGCGCAACACCTGGTTGGGTGCTACGGCCATCAGGCGGCCGTCTTCCATTAAAAGTTCAACACGCACATCGCCCACGGTGCGGATGGTTTCGCCCTTTTGCAGGACATCCCCGGCCTTGAGCTCGCGGCTGACGCCTTGCTCGTTGACTGCGAAGGCTTTACCAGTGCCGGTGATGGCGGCGACGGTAGCAATTTGGGCCATGATGATCTCCAGTTATAAAAAGTAAATTGAGCCAGCGCACTTGAGGAATGAAACTGTATGGGTCGAAGAATAGTCCTCTGCAAACCGGGTAGCAATTGGACTAAAGTACAAATTTGAAGATCTATTTATGACGTCTCTTATCGCGCCTTTGCCCAAGCCTGCAAAGGAAAATTTCATCGACGTGCCGGCGCGCGTTACCGCCTGTGGGGCGAATAAATCACACGATACTAGTGTCTTGACGCAGCACCTCACGAAAAATTGGCCCAATCGCTGGCCGAACTGGCCAAGCTACAAGGTCAAGGGGCGCGGGTCATTCGCAGCAGCCAGCTCTCCCGCACGCACAGAGAGCGTTTGATACAAAGTGGGTTCCTAGCAGAAGTGCTCAAAGGCTGGTACCTGCCAGGCAGGCCAGGGGAGCCACTTGGAAATACCTCCGCCTGGTTTGCCGGCATGCGCAACTTCATCAGCGGCTATTGCGATGCGCGTTTCGGCAATGACTGGCACCTCAGTCCAGAACAATCCCTGCAATTGCGTTCTGGTGAACGTGCGCTCCCGTTGCAGCTGCAAATCTGGACAAAAGGCGGCCATAACCAGTTGGTCACGCTACCGCACGGCTGCTCGCTCTTTCTTTATCGCGCGCCGGGTTTGTTGCCTTCCAAGGCAGAACCTGACGAAGGCGGCCTTCGACTGGTCGAATTGGCCCCAGCTTTGGTCACCGTCAGCGCTGGTTTCTATCGGCAACAGCATGTCGCCGCGCGCATCGCCATGAGCTTGGTCGAGGATTCGACAGAACTTCTGACCGTGCTACTGAACGGATCACACTCTGTGGTGGCAGGCCGTCTCGCCGGTGCCTTTCGAGCATTGGGTCGCACCGCACTGGCAGACAACATCGTGCAGACGATGAAAAGCGCAGCTTACGTGGTGCTTGAGTCCTCCCCGTTTGACGTCATTCCGTCAGCTTTGCCAGGGGGCAGGCCGGAGTCCCCCTATGTGCAGCGCCTCCGTGTCACTTGGGAGCAAATGCGAGAAATCGCAATTGAAAACCTGCCTGCGCCCAATGCACGGCCAACTGACATCGTGCAGACCCTCAAGGACGTAGAGGACCGCTATGTCAGCGATGCGTACCACTCGTTGTCGATTGAAGGCTATCGGGTGACGCCGGAGCTGATCGAGCGCGTGCGCTCCGGAAATTGGGACCCCGATGGCCAGGACAAGGATGCGCGTGATGCCATAGCCGCCAAAGGTTACTTTGAAGCGCACACCGAGGTGTGCACGTTTATCGAGCGCACGCTCAAAGGTTCAAGTCCGAGTTATGCCTTGCATGAAGCGCTTGGCAGTTGGTATCGAGCGCTGTTGAGTCCCAGCGTTCAGGCCGGCCTACTCAAGCCCAGTGATTTGGCAGGATGGCGAAATGAGCAGGTTTACATCCGTGGGGCCATGCACGTCCCTCTGTCGAAAGAAGCGGTGCGCGACTGCATGCCCGTGCTGTTTGATCTGATTACCGCGGAGCCACATCCGGGAGTTCGTGCTGTTCTCGGGCACTTTTTCTTCGTCTACATCCACCCCTACATGGACGGAAATGGCCGGCTGGGGCGTTTCTTGATGAATGCGATGCTGGCCACAGGCGGCTATGTGTGGACAGTCGTTCCGGTGGAACAACGCAAGACCTATATGGAGGCCCTTGAAGCAGCCAGCGCCGGCCACGACATTACAGGGTTTGCTGCGTTCATCGGGCAACTCATCCGGGAACAGACGCACACCGGCCCGTTGCCGTTGCGTGCGGGACCTGAGTAAGCGGCGGGCCACCTCGAACCTTGCAATCGTTGACTGGGCGACATCCAGCCCGAAGGCGCTCAGGATTCTGACGCACATGCCAGCGCTATCGGGCCACGAAGGCAGCGTAGCGCGCTACCGCCTGAGGCCCTCAGAGTTTCTGGCGAGGCAATCGATGATGCAGACGAACAAATTGAAAGTCTGAGCATGCCCGCCCTTATGGGGCAGACTTCAGTCTGCCAGGTCGATGCAAGTCGACCCCACAACGTGCCCAAACGCTGTTCTCTTGGAAATCGCAGCGCGGCGATCCAGGAATTCAGGATTTTGTCCGTCATGCGCACTCTTGAAAAAGGGCAGGCCACTTGCGCGGACTGCCCTTTGGTTTTGGCTCAGCCTGGAAAACAGGCCGAGGTGGTTGAAGATCAGATGTCAGTCTTCAGATTTCCATCATTCAGCAGTTTGGTGATGATGGCTACATCATCAGCTCCATTAGCATAAGTCTGCAACGCTGTAAATTGCACATTCTCAAGGGTGATGGTTTGACCGGTACCACCCGTGGCACCAGCGTTTGCGTCCACCGTAATGACCGTCTGCCCAAGCGTGTTAGCACTAAAGGTGAGATAACTATCCAGGCTGGCCGCAGTCGAGTGTTCACCCACCAGCAGATCTTTCAGATCCAGCACATCACCACCGAGCGCCACTGGTGTCAAATTGAAGTCTGTGATCTTGTCGGAACCGGTGTCGTTCAAGCTCCACTTGAAGGTGTCGGAACCACCGCCACCAGTCAGAATGTCGTCACCAACCCCTGCGTAGATGGTTTCCGCAAAGTCGCTTCCGCCTACCCCGCCCGAATTCCAACCGGTCGGATCGGAAAGAGTTGTTGAACCCTCAAAATGAACCGCAAAGGTGTCTTTAGCGCTGACTGTTCCGTCACCATCCACCACCGTGCCAGTGAACGTGAGGACTTTATCGCCTTCAATCTGACTTGTCACAAGACCAACCCCAGTAATCCGAAATTCAGCTGGTGTCGCACCAGAATGTGCGGTGGCCAGACCAAGGGGATCGGCATAACCAATTCGAATCTCACCAAAACTGGTTTGCGTGGTCGGAATTTGGGTCATCACACCATCGGTCACCTGCAAGTACCCGCTGTCCGTCTTGGCTGTACCGTCTGTATTCCATACTTCCCATTTGATCCAGCCCGAACCCGCACCCGGATTCACAGACTTGATATCAATCGAGACCGAAGCTTTGAGCGCAACACCGGCGACATCGAAGGTAACAAGTTCCGTTGTCTTGTCAATCCATTGAGAATCCCCGCTGATACCTTGCGTGCTGGTGTTGATAGCGCCCAAAGTGGAATCAACCCGCACCGCCTCCGTTACGCCAATGGGCAATGCCGCACCAGGTTTGTACATGGCTCCGTCGGTTCCAATGATCAAGTAGTCAATATTGGAGCCAATGTTCTGAGTAAACGTTGCTCCGACATCGGTAACATCCGCATCCAGCTTTCCGTTCATGTCAACCATATACTGCTGAGCAACAGGATCGAGCGTCAACGTGAAGATCAACTTCTGGTTCTCAGCCGCGCCATAAGCACTGGGGCTAGAATTATTGTCAATATACGCGTGCAGTACACCCTTGTTCGATGGATCAACACTGTAGTACAAGGTCTTGCCACCCTCTGCAGTAGCACCAGCAACGGCAGCATATGTGAGATCTGAAGACCAACCGGTGATATTACTCGTCAGATCTGCCTTCATTGCTGTTTGTGCGTCAACTGCTGAAGCAATCATCGAGGAATATGCAAAGCCGCTCGCCTCGTTCGCCACAATTGCATCGGCAACCGTCAGCGTCGGACCCGTGTCCGTGATCGTGATCGTCAGCGTGCTGCTGCTGGTCGTGCCGTCTGCATCCCGCATCGTGTAGCTGAACTGCTCGGTCGGGTTGGTAGCGCTGTTGTCCACAAAGGCCGGAGCCGTGT
>NZ_JAURYQ010000038.1 GCF_030653815.1 Rhodoferax sp.
CCGATCATGGTCGGCACGTCGTGGCCCATGGCGTTCATGGTGTGGTGGCTCTTGTGGCAGTGCATGGCCCAGTCGCCTTCTTCGTCGGCGATCAGCTCGATCTGGCGCATTTGCCCCACCGCCACATCGGTGGTGACTTCGTACCAGCGTGTGCCGGGCGGGGTTGGTCCACCGTCGGTGCCGGTGACCAGAAACTCATGACCATGCAGGTGAATGGGGTGGTTGGTCATGGTGAGATTGCCCACCCGGATGCGCACGCGGTCGTTCAGACGCACGTTCAAGGTGTCGATGGCCGGGAACACCCGGCTGTTCCAGCACCAGATGTTGAAGTCGGTCATGGTGTTGATCTTGGGTGTTTTGCTGCCGGGCTCGACGTCGAAGGCGTTGAGCAAAAAGCAGAAATCCCGGTCCACGTCGCTGATGTGCGGGTGTTTGGCCTTGGGGTGGGTCACCCACATGCCCATCATGCCCATGGCCATTTGCACCATCTCATCGGCGTGCGGGTGGTACATGAAGGTGCCGGGGCGACGCGCCTCGAACTCGTAGACAAAGGTCTTGCCCACAGGAATGGCGCGTTGGGTGAGTCCGCCGACGCCATCCATGCCGCATGGCAGGCGCTGGCCGTGCCAGTGGATGGTGGTGTGCTCTGGCAACTTGTTGGTGACAAAAATGCGCACGCGGTCGCCTTCAACCACTTCAATGGTCGGGCCCGGGCTTTGGCCGTTGTAGCCCCACATGTTGACCTTGAAACCCGGCGATACCTCGCGCACCACCGGCTCGGCCACCAGGTGAAATTCCTTGACGCCGTTGTTCATGCGCCAGGGCAGGGTCCAGCCGTTGAGGGTGACCACCGGGTTGTAGGGCCGACCCGTGCTGGGAACCAACGGTGGCGCGGTGGCCACCGAGTTCTGGATCACCGGCTCGGGCAAGCCGGCCAGCGCCGAGCGCGCGACGGCCAGGCCCGCCACCGATGCGGCTGCACCGGCAAAAAATTGTCTGCGTGAGTTAAGTTGCATGTTGTTCGTTCCTGTTAATGCGCAGCGGGGGTAGCTGCCTCACCGCCACCGCCCAGTGCTACAAAACTGTCGGGTGCGCCGCCTTGCAGCACCCACTGCAGGTCGGCCTCGGCGATCCAGAAGTCACGCTGCGCAGCGATGGCATCGATCGCCGCCTGGGACTGGTTGCGCGATGCGTCCAGCACATCCCACACGCTGCTGAGCATGCCGTTGTAGCGCAACACGGTTTCTTCGCTGATGAATTCTTGTGTCTTCTGCGCATCGCGTGTGCCCTTGGCCAGCGCGTGGCTGGCCTGGTAAGCCGCCAGCGCCAAGCTGAAGTTGGCCTGGTTGCGCAGGCCCTCGGCCTCCGGCAGTTGCGCCTGCACGGCCTGTGCCTTTTGTCGCCATACGTCAGGCAGGACAAGTTCCGGCGGCAGCTCTGGCAGGGCTTCGGGCAGCGTCACGTTGGTGACATTTCCAGTCAGGCCCAGTGTTCTGATCAAAGTGGCCTGGGCCTGCGTGGCGGCGTACTGCGCGCGCGCCAGGGCCATCTGCGCCGATGATTGCACCAGCTGCACCCGGGCTTGTTGCAACGCGCTCCAGTTGCCCACGTTCACCATGCGCTGTCCCAGTTCGCTTGCTGAGTCAGCAGCAAGCACGATGGCCTGGTGATGGGCCAGGGACTGACGTGCGGCAAGTGCCTGCAACCACGCTTTCCTGGCTTGCACCGCCACGTGCAAGACCTCGTCCATGTCGTCCACCTTGCGTTGCAGGACAGGGTCGATGTCGGTCCAGCGACCGGTTGCCACCCGTGCCTCATTGGCCGTGCCCAGGCGTGCCAACGGCCGTGCCAGATCGCGGTGGTTGCGCCAGGCCTGACGCGTGACATCCTCCACCGTCAACAACTTGATCCCCTCTGCGACCGGCCCTTGCAGCGCCGGGGGCGGCACATTGGCTTGCTCCCATTTGAGTACGTCCGCATGGCCGCGTTTGAGCTGGCCCACCGCCTCGTTGGCTCGTCGCCAGTCGGTCTCGGCGCCGGGGGCTGCCGTCTGTGCAGCCAGCGCCAACGGCACCGACACGAGGCCCAATGCCATGGCCGGCCACATGTTTTGTGGTTTAAATTTGAGAATCACTATTTCCAATCCTTTTGATATAGATCAAACAAGTTTTATTTTGCTGGTGTTTCGGTATCAGCCCGATGTCGCGCAAATTACAAAAAAGTAATGTCGCGGTCATGTCGAAGTCGACACCCCGGTCACACACTCCATCTACAGTTTCAACAACGACAAAGGAACCAGAAAATGCATGCAAGCTCAATGACAGGCCGTCGCTTTTGGCTCATGGGGGCACTGATGTTGCCGCTGGCGGGCATGGCCGCCGCACCGAAAAGCATTCCCATGGAAGTCTGGAAAGACCCCAGTTGTGGCTGCTGCAAGGACTGGATTGCGGCGATGGAGCAGGCCGGGTTTTCGGTGCGGGTGTCCGACATCGGCAACAAGGGTGTGCGTGCCCGGCTGGGCCTGCCGGCCTCACTGGGCTCGTGCCACACCGCCCGCGTGGGCGGCTACGTGGTTGAGGGCCATGTCCCGGCGCGCGAGATCAAACGCCTGCTGCGTGACAAGCCCGACGCCCTGGGGCTGACCGTGCCCGGCATGAAGGTGGGCTCACCCGGCATGGATGGCCCGGCCTACCAGGGCCGCAAGGACCCGTATGACGTGTTGCTGGTGCGGCGCGACGGCAGCACTTCCGTTTATCAAAGCTATGCGTGACGGGATTGCAAACCGCCCGGATGAAAATACGAGTGACTGTTTGCGCCGCGGCGCGCATTGGGTATCTGACTGCGCTCATGTCCCCCGGTTCGGGCTGACGCCCGAACCTCCTCCTTGACTTCGCTCCGCCAAACACCCAACACACGCTGCTCGGGTTGTGGTCGCCGCGTTGGTGCGTAAACCCGATTGCACCAATCAGGGCAGAATAGCCACAGCTTGATCCTGAAAGAAAAACCACCATGAAAATCCTCATCGTCGAGGACGAAGTCAAAACCGGGGACTACCTGAAACAAGGCCTGACCGAGGCCGGCTTTACGGTGGACCTGGCGCGCGATGGTGTCGACGGGCTCCACCTTGCCTTGACCGAGCACCACGACATGGCCATTCTGGATGTGATGTTGCCCGGCATCGATGGTTGGGGCGTGCTGGCCGGCATTCGACGTTCCGGCAAAGACCTGCCCGTGATGTTTTTGACCGCCCGCGATGCGGTGGATGATCGCGTCAAGGGACTGGAGTTGGGCGCCGACGACTATTTGCTCAAACCCTTTGCGTTTTCCGAGTTGCTGGCGCGCGTGCGCACGCTGTTGCGCCGTGGTGGCAAAGCCCCGACCGACCCCTTTTTGCGCGCGGCCAATCTGGAGCTGGACTTGATGCGTCGGCGTGTCAGCCGCGCGGGTCAACGCATTGACCTGACCGCCAAGGAATTTGCTCTGCTTGAGCTGCTGCTGCGGCGTCAGGGCGAGGTGCTGCCACGCTCGCTGATCGCCTCGCAGGTGTGGGACATGAATTTTGATTCCGACACCAATGTGATCGAGGTTGCCATGCGCCGCCTGCGTGCCAAGGTGGACGACGACTTTAGCCCGAAACTGATCCGCACGGTGCGCGGCATGGGTTATGTGCTGGAAGACCCCACTTGCGCGCCCTGAACCGAATTTCGCTGACGCAGCGCCTGACGCTGATGTTCGTTCTGGCGGCCTCCAGTGTGCTGCTGGGGCTGGGTTTTGTCGTTGCCGCGTCGGTGGAGCAGCACTTTGAAGACCTTGACATGGAGGTGCTTTCGGGCAAGATGGAACTCACCCGCCAGGCTTTGCTGCGCGTGCATTCCCAGCAAGGCCTGACCGAATTCACCCACCAGCTGGCCTATTCCCTGGTGGGCCACCACGGCATGGAAGTGATGGTGATCGACGCCGATGAAGCGGTGATTTTTGCCACCGGTCACGCCGGTTTTGATCCTGCGCTGGTGATCCGGCAAGCCACTCAGGCGTCAAATCAACCGGCGCTGTGGCAGCTCGACGCACAGACTTACCGCGGCCTGGCCGCCCGATTCCCCACGGCGATCGCGGATGCCGCCGGGCAGCCGCTGCGGGTCTATGTGGCGGTAGCCGCCGACATTGGCCACCACCAGGCCTACATGCAGTCTTTTTTGCAAACCCTGTGGCTGTTTGTGGCCGGCGCGGCCTTGCTGACCGGCATGCTGGGTTGGGTGGCGGTGCACCGGGGTTTGGCGCCCCTGCGCGCCATGCGCCGGCAAGCACAGGGCGTGACCGCGCAGCAGCTCAGCCAGCGTCTGCCGGTGAACACCATCCCGCGCGAGCTGGCCGAACTGGCGCAGTCGCTCAACGAGATGCTGGCGCGCCTGGAAGAAGCTTTTCAACGGCTCACCGAGTTTTCGTCGGACATTGCCCACGAGTTGCGCACGCCGGTGAGCAACCTGTTGACGCAAACCCAGGTGACCTTGTCGCGCGCCCGCGGCGCCGACGACTACCGGCAGATTCTGGAGTCGAACGCGGAGGAATTCGAGCGCATGGCACGCATGATTTCAGACATGCTGCTGCTGGCCAAGTCAGACCACGGCCTGGCGTTGTTGCAGCGGCAAGAACTGTCACTGGCCGATGAAGTGCGCGCCCTGTTTGATTATTTTGACGCGTTGGCCGAGGAAAAAAATGTGACGCTGCGCCTTCTGGGGGACGGCACGGTCAGTGCCGACCGCCTGATGCTGCGCCGGGCGCTGGGCAACCTGCTGTCCAACGCGCTGCGCCACGCCGACCCCGCGAGCACCGTGACGGTGCGCGTGCAGATGCTGGAGCGGGGCGTGGAAATCAGCGTGGCCAATCAGGGCGAACCCATAGCGCCCGAACATTTGCTGCGCGTCTTTGACCGTTTTTTCCGGGTCGACCCGGCGCGTCAGCGCAGCTCCGAGGGCACCGGCCTGGGCTTGGCGATTACCCAGTCGATTGTGCAAGCGCATGGCGGCAGGATTTCGGCGGCATCGAATGAGGGGGTCACCACGTTCACGATGTCCTTGCCTGATCAGTTGGGGTCAGAGCACGTCGCTGCGCGAGTGGTCTGACCCGCAAAGTATCAGTCTTGTTGGGGTCCGCGCACGTCGCCTCGCGAGTGGTCTGACCCGTAAGTTTTCAGAGTATCCGGTGATAGGCCTTCAACACCAGCGAGGTCAGGCGCAGTGGGGCATGACGCAGCGGCCCGGGCAGCCACTGCGGCGCATTCAATGAGAAACGCGTTGCCCAGCGCGTCACCGGGCGCAGCCATTGCGTGGACTGGACAAAACGTTGCTGTTGGTTCATGGCGGGAAACCTTTGATGGCGTGAAAAGATGCTGCATTGTTGTGCTTTAACGAAAACCTTGCTGGCTGTTCAGGAAGTTCGGACCATGGCCGCAATGTCAGTCAAGCTGCAAGGCTTCCGCTGTTGTGCCCTAATCCGGCATCGTTGCCCTGTGAACCTTCGCCTTGAAAACACCCCCTGACGCTCTCAGCTCGCCCGTGCCCAGCAGCCGTCTGGGCCGACTGGCGCGCCTCGGGCAAATGGCCACGGGGGTGGCTGGCAACATGTTGCTGGCAGGTGCACGCCAATTGGCCCAGGGTAAACGGCCCAATCTGAGCGATTTGCTGCTGACCCCTGCCAATGTCAGCCGGGTGACGCAGCAACTGGCGCAAATGCGTGGTGCGGCGATGAAGCTGGGGCAGTTGGTCTCGATGGATGCCGGCGACCTGCTGCCGCCCGAATTGGCCGCCATTCTGGGGCGTTTGCGCTCCGACGCCCAGCCCATGCCGCAGCGCCAGGTGCAGGCGGTGCTCAGCGCCGCTTGGGGAGCAGGCTGGCAACAGCGTTTTGAGCCGTTCTCGTTCACCCCGATTGCCGCCGCGTCGATTGGCCAGGTGCATCGCGCCAGGACACTGGACGGGCGCGACCTGGCCATCAAGATCCAGTACCCCGGCGTGCGCCGCAGCATCAGCAGCGACGTCAACAATGTGGCGTCGCTGCTGCGCCTGTCGGGCCTGATTCCCAAGACGCTGGACATGGCGCCGCTGCTGTCTGAGGCCAAGCGCCAACTGCGCGAAGAAGCCGACTACCTGGCCGAGGGTGCCCACCTGCAGCGCTTTTCCGAGCTTCTGGCCGATGC
The DNA here is from genome assembly GCF_030653815.1 of Rhodoferax sp. Taxonomy (GTDB): domain Bacteria; phylum Pseudomonadota; class Gammaproteobacteria; order Burkholderiales; family Burkholderiaceae_C; genus Rhodoferax. Next base: position 6,194 of record NZ_JAURYQ010000038.1, read on the forward strand.
ACCGGAATTTGTGGTGCCCGCTCATCACGCCGACCTGAGCACCCGAAACGTGCTGGCCATGTCTTTTGTTGGCGGTGTGCCGGTGGAGTCGATGGTGGATGCATCCCAGGCCGAGCGCGACCGCATCGTCAGCCTGCTGGTAGGCTTGCTGTTTCGGGAATTGTTCGAGTTCGGTTTGATGCAGACCGACCCCAACTTTGCCAACTACCGCTATGACCGGGCGACCCGACAGCTGATCCTGCTCGACTTTGGCGCCACGCGCAGTTTTGCTCCTGGCTTTGGTCAAGGCTATCGCGCGTTGATGACGGCTGCCATGGCAGGCGACCGTGCCGCCATGCGGCGGGCGCTGCTGGCGATTGGTTATTTCTCCGGGCAGACGCAGCCCAAGCACCAGGAGGCCGTGTTGTCCTTGTGTGAAATGGCGCTGACGCCGTTGCGCCATCAGGGTCACTTCGACTTTGCCAATTCTGATTTGGTGCCGCGCCTGCGCGAAGCCGGCATGGCCCTGGGTCTGGAGCGCGACTTCTGGCACATTCCTCCCATCGACACGCTTTTTTTGCACCGCAAGCTTGGCGGTCTGTACCTGCTGGCGGCCCGCCTCAAGGCGCGCGTGAACGTGCAGCAACTGGTGCGTGCCTACCAGGCCACCTGAGGTCGGTGCCGGGCTCGACTTGTCGGCCATTCAATCTGTTACAGAACTTGCATTTTCAGTGGCGACTTGGCGCACCCAAACGCCTAGCATGAGGGTTTTAAAAGGAACCCCATGGCCATGTCACCGAATTTCTTCAATAAACGTGAAACCGAATCTGCCACCGCGCGGCATGTGGTGCCTCTGCCGGCGCAAGGCACGACTTACGGTGCCCCCGTTGCTGCGGCAACCCCGCCCGTGGCGAGTTCTGCGGTCGTGGCTGCCAACAATGCCAGCGCAGCCGCGCCGGCGGGCGGCAGCAAGCTCATCGTGGGTCCCAACATCAAGCTCAAGGGCGTGGAGATCACCGACTGTGACACGCTGGTGGTTGAGGGCTTGGTCGAAGCCACGATGGATTCGCGGGTCATGGAAATTGCCGAACAAGGGGCTTTCAAGGGCTCTGCGGAAATTGACGTGGCCGAGATCTACGGCCAGTTTGACGGCAATTTGACGGTGCGCCAGAAACTCGTGATCTATGCCACGGGCAAGGTCACCGGCAAGATCCGTTACGGCAAACTGGTCATTGAAGAAGGCGGACAAATTTCTGGCGATATCCAGTTTGGTGCCGCCCACAGTCCGCGCGCGGACAAGCCCGCCTTGGCCGTGGCCAGCCGGTAAAAATCGGAGCGTCAGAGTGCTACAGGGCGGGGCTGGTGGTCGCGGCAATCTGGCGCAGCGCCTGCTCAAAGACTGCCGCCGGCTGGCCGCCTGAAATCAGATGGCGGTCGTTGATGATGACGGCGGGCACCGAATGGATGCCCAGTCCCGTGTAAAACGCTTCGGCCGCGCGCACCTCGGCAGCAAATTCGTCGCTGGCCAGAATCTGGCTGGCGCGCGCCACATCCAGACCCACTTGCGCCACCGCATCCAGCAACACCTCGGCTGATTCCATGGCCTGGCTGTGGCTGTGGCAGGCCACCAGCAGGGCTTTCTTCAGGGCCAGTTGCCGCTCGGACGATGCCAGCCCGACCCAGTGCAGCAGGCGGTGCGCGGCAAAGGTGTTGTAGACGCGACCGCGCCCCGACGGGTTGAAGACAAAACCGACACCGGCGCCGCGCTGGCGGATGGTGTCGCGGATTTGCGCCTGCTCCTGTGCGGTGGAGCCATATTTTTGCGTCAGGTGTTCGGTGATGTCCTGGCCGCCGGCCGGCATCTGCGGGTTGAGCTCAAAGGGCTGGACGTGCAACTGCACCGCCACGTCGCCCTGCACGTGGGTGATGGCCTGCTCCAGCGCGGCCAGACCAATGGCGCACCACGGGCAGGAGATGTCGGAGACAAAATCAATTTTGAGAGAAGCGGTCATGTGTCGGTTCAGGCTGAAGATGCCAGATTGTCCGGCAAGCCTGATAACCGTGTGTGGCGGGCTTATTTGACGGGTGTGACGGTCACGCCCTGGCGCAGGATGCCACCGGTGGCCGCGCTGCCTTCGGTGCTGCCCTCGGCGCCCATGCGCGCTTCACAGGCCAGCCGGTCCTCGCCTTCATGCACTTGGCAGCGACGCAGCGCATTCTGTTGGTACTGCCCCGGTGCATCGTTCAGCTGGCCGCGTCGGGCCTCCGCCAAGGCGTTGCCGGCCTCGCGGCGGCAGGTGGCGAGGTCCTGATGGCTTTGGCCGCTGTTGCAAGCGGTCATGTCCTGGCGATACCGTGCCTGGGCCTCGGTGGCTGCCGTTGGCGGCGCAGCCAGTGCCGCAGCGGAGCACAAAAGGCTGACCGCCGCAATGGCGGTAAGAGAACGAAATGGGAGAAGGAAAACGGTCATGATGGCGCCTCTTGAAGTGAGGGGCCAAGACTAAAGTTGCGGCAGAGGCCTGTCTGTGTGGTGACGCACGGTGTGCGGCTGCGTCAATTTACTCCGGCTGGGAATATCAGGCTCACGGTGGTTCCTTCTGCGGGGGCGCTGCAGATGTCCATGCTGCCATAGTGCAGCGCCATGATCTCCTTGACGATGCTCATGCCCAGACCCGTGCCCGATACCTTGCCGGAGGTGTCGGCGCGGTAAAAGCGCTCGCCCACGCGCCCGGCCTGTTCCGCCGTCATGCCTACGCCCTGATCGGTGATGTGGATGGCGATTTGGCCCGGCAGGCTTTGCACCGTAATGTGCACCGGCTGGCCCGGCGCTGAATACTTGTAGGCGTTGGACAGTACATTGAGCAAGGCCATCTGGGCCTTTTTTTGATCCGCCCGCAAAAATGCCGGCTCGGCGGTAAGCGCCATGGTGGGCGGCGTCCGGTCCTTGGGCAGCTTGAGGCCGCGCACCACGTCCTCGATCAGGGATTGCACCGGTATGGTTTCAAAGACAACGTCCTTACCCTGCAAGGCTTCGATCCGGGCCAGATCCAGCAGTTCATTCAGGATGGATGCCATGAGCTTGGACTGGCGGTAAATGATTTCCAGAAACTCCTTGCGCTCCGCCTCGCTCAGCTGCTCGGTCAGCAGCACCTCGGCGAAGCCGAAAATGCCCGACATGGGGGTGCGCAACTCGTGCGCGGCGGTGGACAGGAATTCGCTCTTCATGCGCTCCACCGCCGTTTCATGGCTGATGTCGCGCAGCGAGAGAATCTGCGAGACCGATTGCTCCTGCGATTCGCGCAAGCTCATTCTCAAAACGCGCCGGCCGGCGGCGGCGCCTGCAGCCTGCTTCAACTCGAACACCTGGTGCGACTCATGGCCACGGCCGGTGTGCGCCGCGCTGCGCAGCGCGGCCAGATCCTGAAAACGTGCCTCTGGGAGACACAAGGCCGCCAGTTTGTGTGAAAACGCCAGCTCGTCGAGCCCGATCACCTCGGCGGCAGTCAGTCCGGTGAGGGTGGTGAACGCCGGGCTGACATACTTGACCAGGCGCCTGTGATCAAAGGCCACATAGCCGTCCGGGCTCAGGGCAAAGATGGCATCGAGTTGTGCGCTGTGCTCGCTCAGCAGCGCCTCGGCGGCCTTGCGCTGGCTGATGTCGACAAAGCTGCCGACCATGCGCAGCGGCTGTCCGTCGGCGTCACGCTCGACCACGTCGCCACGGTCCAGTACCCAGACTTCCTGCTGGCCGCTCAGACGCATGCGGTGTTCGCTTTGGTAGCGTCCCTTGCCGGCCAGGCAGTCTCGCAGCCGGGCCATCACCCCGGCTTTGTCGTCGGCATGTAACAGCGCGGCAAATTCGTGCAGCGGGTGCTGCAGGTAGGCCTCGTCGAGCCCGGTGATCTGGCACCAGCGCCGGTTGTGCGTGACGACGCCACTGCGGATGTCCCAGTCCCAGATGCCTTCACCCGTGGCGTCAAGCACATAGTTGAGACGTCGCTCGCTTTCTTCCAGCTTGAGCTGCACCCTTTTCAGTTCCGAGACATCATTGGCGATCACCAGGATCTGCTTTTTGCCTTCGGGCGTGGTCAGGGGGATCTTGATGGACTGGTAGTAAACGGTCTCGCCGGTGGTGGCGTCGGTGGACTCTTCCATGACCACCCGGGTCTCGCCCTGCGACATGACGTCACGCACGTTTTGCAGGTAAAACGCCACCTGCTCGGCGTTGGGGTTGAAGGCACCATCGTCCTTGCCCTCCAGCTGGTCGGGCGTGGTGCCGTAGAGCTGGGCCAGCGCGCGGTTGCCGAGCAAAAACTTGCCATCCCAATCCTTCATCAGGATGATGTTGGGGTTCTCGTCGATGACGGTGCGCAGCAGCGTGTTGGCGTCCTGCAAGTGGCTGTTGAGCGTGTCGGTGCTGCGTCTACGGTGTGTTGTCATGACTGGGAGTGCTGAAGTTGGCGCTGTAAGCGGGTCAGTTGCCGACGATCGTGGCCAGGTGGGCCGCCTTTTTCTGCAACGCTTCGTCGCTGTCGGCATAACGCGCAGCGATGTCCCGAAATTCATCTTCGAGCGCCAGGAAGGCATCGACCACGTCCGGGTCAAAGTGTTTGCCCCGGCCCTTCACCAAAATGGCCCGGGCCTTGTCGTGGTCCATGCCGTCCTTGTAAACGCGACGGCTGATGAGGGCGTCATAGACGTCAGCCAGTGCCATCAGGCGCGCGGGGATCGGAATCGCATCCCCCACCAGGCCTTGTGGATAGCCCGAACCGTCCCACTTCTCGTGGTGCGAATAGACGATCTGCTTGGCAATCTGGATGAATTCCAGCGACTCCATGCTCGCCACCTGCGCCTGCATCAGGGCTTCATAACCCAACCGGGGATGCGTTTTCATGATCTCGAACTCGTGAGGCTCATAGCGCCCGGGCTTGAGCAAAATGCGGTCTGGAATGCCCACCTTGCCGATGTCGTGCAGCGGCGCGCACTTGAACAGCATGTCGATCACGCTGGGGCTCAGGAAACTGGAAAAACACGGGTGCCCGCTCAGGTGTCGGGCCAGGGCCCGGATGTAGTGCTGGGTGCGCCGCAAATGGTTGCCGGTTTCCACGTCGCGCACCTCGGCCAGCGAGGCCAGCGCCAGAATGGTGACCTCTTGCAGCGCTGCCATGTCGCGCGCCCGTTTGGCCACCTCGAATTCCAGATACTCGTTGTTGACCCGCAGGGTCCGGGCGTGCGTGGCATCGACCAGGTGCGCGCGTAGCCGGGACAGCAGGATCTCGGGGCTGATCGGGCGGGTGATGTAGTCGACCGCACCCAGGGCCATGCCCATTTCCTCGTTTTCCACCTCGTTCTTGCTGGTCAAAAAAATCACCGGGATATGCTGCGTGCGCGGGTTCCGCTTGAGCTCGCGGCAGACCTCGTAGCCGTTGATATCGGGCATCATGATGTCGAGCAGGATCAGGTCGGGCTCGTCCTGGCTCACCATGGCGAGCGCCTTGGCGCCATGGTTGACTGCCTTGACGGTGTAGGACCCGTGCAGCAGGCCAAACAGCAGGGACAAGTTGGCCGGCGAGTCGTCCACGACCAAAATGGTGGGTTTAACGGGGAGAAACAGGTCCATGGCCACTCTAGTTTGGGGCGATGCGCGCGTCGGCTGCCGCTTGCTGGAGCGTTTGCAGTGCGTCCGAGAATTCAAACTCCTGCACTTGTTGCGCCAGTAGCTCGAATTTAACACCCAGTCCGTTGCGCAGCAAGCCGGCTTGGGTTTGCAGCAATAACTCGGCTTCCGCATTGTTGGCCGCCAGCAGCCTGGCCAGCGTGCTGCAGGTGTCCGACAGTCGCTGGGCATCCATTGGCTGCCCGGCTTGGACCGGGTCTGGCGTGTCAGGCAAGGCCTTGCGCAGACGCAGTGCCAGATGCGCCAGGTGCGCCGTTAGCGGCGCAAGCAGGCTCTGTACGGCCATGGGTGGCTGGCCCGCTTGCACCGCCTGGTGCAGGGTGTGCTCGACTTCGCTGCTCAGCGCGCTGCAACGGACGGCACCCACGTTGGCCGAGACGCCCTTGAGGTTGTGCACCAGGTGCTGTGCCTGTAACCACTGGCCGGCATCGGCGAGTTCTGCCAGCTGGTCCGGCAGGCGGCTGATGGTGTTCAAGAATTTCTTCAGAACGCCGTGGTACAGCGTCTGGTTGCCCCCGCACAGTCGCAAGCCCTGCACCGTGTCGATGCCGCTGACGCGCAGCGTGTTGCGTGGCCGCTGCGGCGCGTCGGGCACGGCCGATGCACTGGCAGTGGGCCGGGGTGACGCCGGTTGGCCCCACAGGGCCAGGCTTTGATGCAGTGCTTCGGGGTCGATGGGTTTGCTCAGGTGGTCGTTCATGCCCTCTTCGAGGCACCGGGCCGCGACCTCGATGTCCGCGTGCGCCGTCAAGGCGATGATCGGCAAATCTTTAAAACGCTCTTGCTGGCGCAGTGCCAGCGTGGCCTGGTGGCCGTCCATGACTGGCATTTGCAAGTCCATCAGCACCAGCGACCAGGGCAGGGGCTGGGCTGTGTTTTGCAGCATGTCCAGCGCCTGCTGGCCGTTGTCCGCCAGCGTCACGCGCACGCCCATCGCGGTCATGAGTTCGCTGGCAATTTGCTGGTTGATCTCGTTGTCTTCGACCAGCAGCACGGCCAAGCCATCCAATGGGTGCCTGCCAGTGGCCGACAAGCTCGATTCACCCGGCGTCACGGGCTCCGGCCATGCTGCCAGCGCCGCAGGCAACTCTTCAAAGGCCGTTGGTGGGGCGTCCTGCGTCGGGCTGTCGTCCACGTCGGTGCGGGCTTTATGGGTTGGCAGATCCAGCCAGGCGGTGAAGGTGAACGTGCTGCCCACCCCCTGCTCAGACTGCACCACCAGATGGCCGCGCATCATTTCAACCAGGCTTTTTGAAATCGTCAGGCCCAGCCCGGAGCCGCCAAAACGGCGGGTGGTCGAGCTGTCGGCCTGGCTGAAGGCGGTGAAGAGTTTGCTGCGCTGTTCCGCCGTCATGCCAATGCCACTGTCCTGCACCGACACCGTCAATTGCACCCGCTGACGCTGGCGCTGCGTCGCCACAACAGTCACCTTGACGCGGCCGTGCTCGGTGAATTTGATCGCGTTGTGGCTCAGGTTGGTCAGCACCTGTTTGAGGCGGGTGGCATCGCCCATCAGGGTTTGCGGTACGTCGGGCTGCACCTCGATCGAAAATTTGATGAGCTTCTGATGCGCCAGTTGTCCCACCAGCGTGGTCACGCTGTCGAGCACCTGGTTCAGCCTAAAGGGCGCTGATTCCAGGTTCATCTTGTTGGCACCAATCTTCGAGTAATCCAGGATGTCGTTGATGATGCCCACCAGCGCCTTGCCCTCGGTGTTGATTTTTTGCAGATAGTCGCGCTGCTTGGCATTGAGATCGGTTTCCAGCGCCAGGCCTGACAGGCCGATCACCGCATTCATCGGGGTGCGGATTTCATGGCTCATGTTGGCCAAAAATTCACTCTTGGCGCGGTTGGCCTCATCGGTCTGCTGGCGCGCTGCGCGGGTCAGTTCGAATTGCTGGTGCAGTTCACTGGCCTGCTGGATCAATTCCTGTTGCTGCACCTGGAGCACTTCCCCGGACTGTTGCAGGTCGTGCGCCTGGTCCTGCGTTTTCGCCATCAGGTCTTGGGTGACCCGGTTGCGCTCGAAGATTTCCAGGTTCAGCGCCACCAGCGGCAGCAGTTCGTCCAGCAGGGCCCGGTGGCGCGGGTCCAGGGCGCCATGGGTGGCGAGCACCAGGTACGCCAGCACCTGTTTTTTTCCTGCCGGTATCACCGGAACCATCAGTACCGAGCCTGCTTCAAACCCCGGCAGCTCGGCCAGCTCGTCGGTGTTGGCAAAATTGGTTACCAGTGGCGCAGGGTCCGCCACGCCGGCCACGCCGAGCAGGGCATAACGCTGGCTCGGTCTGTCCAGAATATAGAGCAGGCCGGCCTGGGCGCCCAACAGCGCGATCAATCGGGCCAGCAAGGTGTCGGCAAACGCGTTCAGCGTTTCCAGCGACAGCACGCTGGAGGCAATGTCAGCGGTGTTGGACTTGATCCAGCGCAGCACTTCCACCTCGCGCGCGGCATGCTGCAGCACGGTGAGGGCGCGGGCCATGGCGCCCACATCGTTGTGGAAATCGGTGTGCGGCACGGGGCTGTCCAGCTGGCCGCGCGCCATGGCTTCAATGCGCAAACGCAGGCGCTCCAGGGGTTGGCTGATGGATCTGATCAGCAACAGGCCGGTGCCCAGGGCCACCAGCAGTCCCAGCACCAGCAGCAGCAAGCTCAGGTGCTCATAAGCTGTGGCAAAAGCTTCGGCGTTTTCCCAGGCCTGGAGCGCGTTGCTTTCCTTGTGCTGCACCAGCGCATCCAGCCGGCGGTCAACTTCCTCAAACAAGGCCAGGTTGCCCGGCTCGAACAGCAAGGCCGCTGCCGCCGGGTCAAAGCGCTGGTCGGTTGCCACCCGATCGGTGATCTGGTTCACGCGCTGCAGGTAGCGCTCCAGCGTGTCAAGGGTCTCGGCCAGCAGGCGCTGGCCTTTTTCCGAACGGAAGCGAGTTTTGCTCTCTTCCATGTTGCGCCGCAACTCCTGGTGCGCGAGGTCCAGCGCGCGCCGGGCATTGTCGCGCTCACCGGCATTGCGGGCCAACAGCATTTGCCGCAGGTTGCGCCCAACTTCCATCAGGTGGGTCTGGGCCTCCTTGGTCACAGACAAGCCCACCAGCTTGAGTGTGTACATGTCGCGCAGCTGCGCTGCCTGCTGGCGCTCGCCGTAGATGGCGTGCGCACCCAGCAGCAAAATAATGCCCAGCAGGACACCCAGTCCGAAACGAAGCTTGCAGCCCAGCGTGAGCCGCTCAAGAAAGTCCATGCCGCTGTGCAACAGGAGAGGCTGTGACTTGATTGCACTCACAGGCGTCAGTCCAGCACGACGGGGCGGGTGTCCTGGATTGTGTCGTCCAGCTCTGAGCGGCTGGGACCGGCCGCGTCAAAGCTGTCCTGCAGGGTGGTGTAGGTGGGCAGGCACAGGCGTACCGTGGTGCCCGCGCCGGGCGCGCTGTCAATCTCAAGCGTGCCATGGTGCAGCGCAATGATTTCCTTGACGATGCTCATGCCCAGACCGGTGCCGGGAATCCTGCCCGAGGGGTCGGCGCGATAAAAGCGTTCACCCACGCGCGCCCGTTGCGCTGCGTTCATGCCGATGCCGCGGTCGGTGACCTCGATGCACACGCCGGGAGCCTGGGCGGCCGTGTTCCTGACCCACGCCTTGAGCACCACCGGACCACCGTTCGGCGAGTATTTGAATGCGTTGGAGACCACGTTGAGCAGGGTCTGGCGTAGCTTGCCGGCGTCGGCCATCAGGTACAGGGGGTGTTCGGGCAACGTCAGTTCCAGGCCCCTGCGGCCATTGGGCACGGGGTAAGTGCGGGCCAGGTCGGTGACCAGCAATTGCAGGTCGACACGGGTGTAGCGGAAGTCCTTGTCACGGCGCGCCTCGATGCGGGCCAGGTCCAGCAGTTCGTTGAGGATGTTGTTCATCAGCTTGGACTGGACGTAAATGGTATTCAGGAACTCGTGCTGGGTTGCCTCGTCGAACTTATCGTTGAGCAAGACCTCGGCGTAGCCAAAAATACTGGCCATGGGGGTGCGCAGTTCGTGAGCGGCGGTGGCCAGGAATTCGCTCTTCATCTGGTCGACCTCGGCCTCATGGGTGACGTCACGCAGGTGCAAAATTTGAGACACGCTGGTGGATTGGCTGGAGCGCAGACCGAGTTGCAGTACGCGCTTGCTGTCTTGGTTGAGTTCAATCAGCACGCGCTGGTCGGGTCGGCCCCTGTTGACGGCTGTGCGCAGCGCGGCCACGCCCAGGAAAGGCGTGCTGGCGGAGCAACGCCACGACAGCCAGATCGAGAAATCGTTTTCATCCACGCCTTCCAGCGCCTCCTTGCCCATGCCGGTCAGCTTCCTGAAAGCCGGACTGATGTAATTGACCCGTTTTTTGGCATCGAAAGAGACAAAGCCGTCGGGGCTCAAATCGAAAATGGCGTTGAGCTGGGCGTTGAGCTCTTCGGTCTGATGTTGTTCCCGCTCGCGCAAGCGCATTTCGCTGCGGATTTGCCGCAGATGGCGCGTCAGTGCCGTGGCCAGCGCCAGCACCAGCAGGCTCACAATGGCGGCCTGCAGCCACAAGGCCTGCTTGGCCGTGTTGTGGTTGGCCAGCACCGTCTTGGTATCCAGACCCGCTGCCACCACCAGGGAATGGCCGGGTAGCTTTCGGAAATGCACCATGCGCTCGACCTTGTCGACCGGCGAGTGGGCGGTGAATTGGCCCTCCTGCTCGCCCGCGGCGATGCGCGCAAAAACGAGGGAACTTTTGGCCTCGCTGCCAAACTCTTCGCGGGTGCCCACGCTTCGGGCACGAGCCACACCATCGAGACCGTAGAGCGCCATCAAGCCTTGGTCGCCCAGTTTGAGTTCTTTGTAGAAGCGGGTGAAGTAACCCGGGTCGACCGACACCACCACCACGCCGGCGAAGTCGCCATTCGGGCGGCTGATGCGGCGCGTCAGCTGGATCGACCACTTGCCGGTGGCGCGCCCCAGCACGGGTTGTGAGACAAACAGCGCATCGCTGGGGGTGGTGACATGCACCTTGAAGTGCTCCCGGTCGGACAGGTCGATGTTGCTTGTGATGGGCCGGTTGGCCAGAACATAAATGCCTTTGGCGTTGATGACGCCCACCTGCGGAAAAATCTCTACGTCGATCACACCCTGTGTGGTCAGCGCCGTCAGGTCAAGCTGGTCGCCCAACTCGAGGTAGCGCGACTGAATGAAGCGAATCACCTGGTCGGCGCCGCGAAAGGTCCGGTCGGCGTGCTCCTGGCTGACGCGGGTCAGGTTGGCCAGGTCACGCCTGGCGTTGGCAAGTTCCCTGGTGTGGCTGTCGTTCACCAGCGAGAAAACGTGCCACCACGTCAGGCCCAGCAGCACCGCCGCAGCCAGCCAAAGCAGCAGCACAATACGTCGGTAATGGGAAATGCTGGCAGGCACGGCAGGCTTTCGGGGAGAGGGATATTCGGCTGACGCTTGTTTACTTGAGGTGGTTGCGCACCCAGGTGACCACTTGCAGCGGGCTGAAGGGCTTGATGAAATAGGCATCCGCGCCGCGCGCGCGCGCATCGTCGTGGTCGGCGACTTGACCGCGTGCGGTGATCATGCCCACCAGGGTGTCGCGCGTGTCGGGGTCGGCCTTGATGGCTTGTAGCACCTGCAGGCCGTCGATTTCACCCGGCATCATGATGTCGAGCAGAACCACTTTGGGGTGGTGATGGCGCACCGCGGCAAGCGCGCTCACGCCGTCCTCGGCTTCAAGAATATGGTACTCCTTGCCCAGTGTGATGCTGATCAGGCGGCGGATGTCGGAGTGGTCGTCGACGATGAGGACGGTGTTCATGAGGGCACTTTACGCAGGGGTGTTAAGCAAATAACGGCTTTGGTTGACGATGACGGCGGCAATTTCTTGCAGCCGGTCGAACGGAATGGGTTTGGCCAGGACGAGGATCCCAGGTGGCAGGCCGCCGTGGGCGGCGATGGCCGCCTCATCAAGGCCGGTCACGGCGACGATGGTGGTGTGGGCCAGTTCGGGCGCTTGTTGCAGGATGCGCAGCATGCTGAAGCCGTCCATCTCCGGCATGCTGAGGTCGGTGATCAACAGGTCCGGACTGCGCCGGCCGATCGCCAGCAGGGCTGCAATGGCGCTGCTCATTTCCGTGACTTTGGTGGGCATGGGCCAGCGCGTCAGCTTGGCCTGGTACAAACGCAACAGGTCTGCATCGTCCTCGACCACCATGACGTCGAGCTGGCGCGGCGGGTTGAACAGGGGCTCGGCCGACACCGACTTGACGGGCAGCTCTGGTTCTTGGCGCAGCAGTTGCGCAATGGAGTCGCGCATCACACGGCGGTGGCCGCCTGCGGTTTTCCAGGCCCGTAGCAGGCCGCTTTCTACCCAAAGCTGCACGGTGCCTACCGACACACCAAGCAATTTGGCGGCCTCACGGGTGGTGCAAAACGATTTTTCAATGGTGATGGTGGACATGAGTGTGCGTGCCGGTTTCGCTAAATTATACAATAATTATCACTTTTTGATAAATATTGTTGAATTTAAAGCTGTGATTTGAATTATTTGTGTTGTAACTGCAGCGTCAAAGCGCTTTATTGCACGGTTTGCATGGGTGTTTTCCTTAATGGTCGGACGAGTGCAGACCCGCTAAGCTTGTGCCATGAGTCATTTTCCCCCCGAAGTACCGCCCCCGCTGTATGTGCCGCCGCCCTCCGAGGCACCCCCCAAGGAAGTCATTGCCATGGCCTGGTCTGCGCCGCCGGGTTGGCTGCTACGGGGCTGGCGCGATATGGCAGCGCATCCGGCCATCAGCCTGTTTTACGGCCTGGCATTCTGGTGCATGGCGCTCATTTTGGGCGCGGTGTTCCGCGCCAACCCCGAATACACCATGACCATCGCGTCGGGCTGCCTGCTGGTGGGGCCGTTCCTGGCGATGGGCCTGTATGAGGTGAGCCGCCGCCGTGAACTCGGTCTGGCGGCCGGTTTTGCCAGTTCCATGACCTGCTGGAAAAGCCACTTGCGCAGCATGGGCCTGCTGGTGGGCGTGCTGATCGTGCTGGAGTTGCTGTGGGGCCGGGCCTCGCTGGTGGTGATCGCGGTGTTTTTCAACACCGGCATGCCGTCGTCGGTGGGCGTGGTGCAGGCGGTCTTCAATCCGGACAACCTCGAATTTGTGCTGGCCTACACCTTGGTCGGGGGCGCCTTTGCGGCGCTGGTGTTTGCCATCACCGTGGTCTCTATTCCGATGATTCTGGATCGCGACACTGATGCCATTACCGCGGCCATTGGCAGCATTGAGGTGGTGGTGACGCAGCCCGGTGTCATGCTGTTGTGGGGGGCGCTGATTGTGGCGCTGGTGGCGATGGCCTTGCTGCTGCCCTGGGCGATCGGTCTGGTGCTGGTCGGACCGCTGCTCGGGCACGCTACCTGGCATGCCTATCGGGGGTCAGTGCGCTGGCTGTAGCGCTTCTTTTTATGGGCACCATCCAGCGCCGAATATATTTGTGTTCGCAAGATCCGCGTCGTCGCGAATTGCTCAAACAGATCGGCATCAATTTCGAAGTGCTGCTGTTGCGCTGTGATCCTCGCCGCAGTTCGGATGTCAACGAAACGCCGTTGCACGATGAGTCGGCAGAAGTTTATGTGCGACGCCTCTGTCAAGAAAAAGTCCGTGCAGGTTCGGAATCGCTGCGCTTGCGTAATCTGCCGCTTTTTCCGGTGTTGGCCGCTGAAACCGTCATTGTGTTCAACGGCCAAATTCTTCGCAAGCCGGTCAACGCCAATCAGGCAGCTGACATGTTGCGTCAGTTATCCGGCCATGAGCATCAGGTTCTGAGTGCCGTTGCGGTGGCCTTGGGCAATCGAACTGAAGTTGCGCTGTCGGTCTCTTCGGTACGGTTTGCCAGGCTCAGTGAAGACCGCATCAGCCGCTATCTGCGCAGTGGCGAATATGCCGGCAAGGCCGGTGCCTATGCGATGCAGGGTTTGGCCGGCGCCTTTGTTGAGCATCTGGCAGGGAGTTATTCGGGTGTGATGGGGCTACCCTTGTCTGAGACGGTCGATCTGTTGCAGCGGTTTGATTACCCGACACCCTGAACACGGTCATGCCCAACGGCGTGGTGTCGTGATTGGCCTTACAGCCCCAGCGTCTGCCAGAGTGCGTCAACCTTGGCGGTGACCTCCGGGCTCATGGTCAGCGGCCGGCCCCACTCACGGCTGGTCTCACCGGGCCACTTGTTCGTGGCGTCAATCCCCATCTTGCTGCCCAGCCCGCTCACCGGGGAGGCAAAGTCGAGGTAATCGATGGGCGTGTGGTCGGCCAGCAGGGTGTCACGCGTCGGGTCGACCCGGGTGGTGATGGCCCAGATCACGTCGTTCCAGTCGCGCGGGTTGATGTCGTCGTCGACCACCACAATGAACTTGGTGTACATGAACTGGCGCAAAAAGCTCCAGATGCCAAACATCACGCGCCGGGCGTGGCCGGGGTAGGCCTTTTTGATGCTGACCACCGCCATGCGGTAACTGCAGCCCTCGGGCGGCAGGTAAAAGTCGGTGATCTCGGGGTACTGGCGCTGCAGCAGCGGCACAAAGAGTTCGTTCAGCGCCAGCGCCAGCATGGCCGGCTCGTCGGGCGGCTTGCCGGTGTAGGTGGAGTGGTAAATGGGCTCACGCCGCTGCGTGATGCGGTCAACAGTGAAGACCGGAAACTCGGCCTGCTCGTTGTAGTAGCCGGTGTGGTCGCCAAACGGACCTTCCAGCGCATGCTCGAAGCCGCTTTTGTGGTTGGCGTCCGGGTAGATGTGACCCTCCAGCACAATCTCGGCAAAGGCGGGCACGCGCAACTCGCTGCCCAACGCTTTGACCAGTTCGGTGCGGCTGCCGCGCAACAGCCCGGCAAACTGGTATTCGCTCAAACTGTCGGGCACTGGCGTCACCGCGCCCAGAATGGTGGCCGGGTCGGCACCCAGCGCCACGCACACCGGGTAGGGTTGGCCCGGGTTCTGCTGGGTGTGGTCGCGGAAGTCGAGCGCGCCGCCGCGGTGCGGCAGCCAGCGCATGATGACCTTGTTGCGGGCCAGCACCTGCTGGCGGTAAATCCCCAGGTTTTGCCGCGCCTTATGCGGCCCTTGGGTAATCACCAAGCCCCAGGTGATGAGTGGCGCCACATCGCCGGGCCAGCAGTGCTGGATCGGCAGCCGGGCCAGGTCGACGTCGGTGCCTTCCCACACCACGTCCTGACACGGCGCGCTGTGCAACTCCTTCGGTGCCATGCTCCACAGCGTCTTGACCAGGCTGCCCATGCCCATGAGTTCTTTGAACCTCTTGGGCGCCTCGGGTTCCTTGAGCGTGGCCAGCACATGGCCAAACTGGCGCAACTCGCTCACGTCATTGACGCCCATGCCCAAAGCGACGCGGCGCGTGGTGCCAAACAGGTTGCCCAGCACCGGGATGTGGTGGCCGGTGGGCTGCTCGAACAGCAGGGCCGGGCCGCCGGCGCGCAGCGTGCGGTCGCACAGGACGGTCATCTCCAGGTGTGGCGACACCTCGGCCTGGATGCGCTTGAGCTCGCCCAATTGTTCGAGTTGGGTGATGAAGTCTCGGAGGTCGCGGTAGGCCATGGTGATGAAATGAATGGGGGTCAGATTCCAATTAAATTGGGCGTAGCGTTGCGGACTGCCTGCCTTGCGGGTTTTATAGCGGAATTTACAGCCCGTTCCAGCGAACGGCATCGGCCTGCGGCAGGTCCAGCAAATCGAGCACCCGGCTCACCGTGTGACCCACCATCTCGTCAATCGTCTGCGGCCGCTGGTAAAAACCCGGCACTGGCGGAAAAACGATGCCGCCCATTTCGGTCACGCTGGTCATGTTGCGCAGGTGCGCCAGGTTGAGCGGTGTTTCGCGCACCATCAAAATCAGCTTGCGGCGCTCCTTGAGCATCACGTCCGCTGCGCGCGTGATCAGGTTGTCCGACAGGCCCAGGGCCACGGCCGCCAGGGTGCGCATCGAGCAGGGGGCGATCACCATGCCGTCACAGCGAAAGGAACCACTGGCAATCGTGCTGCCAATGTCGTGCACCGGGTAGGTCACATCGGCCAGGGCTTCGACCTCGGCGCGCGGCAGGCCCAGCTCCTGCTGCACATTGAGCCAGCCCGCGTCGGACACCACCAGGTGCGTTTGCACATCAGCCAGCTCGCGCAAACCTTGCAGCAGGCGCACGCCGTAGACAGCACCGCTGGCGCCAGAGATGGCGACGACGATACGTTTGCTGGGCTCGACTGTTGTGGGCATGGTGAACTAGCGCGGCTTCAGGTTGGCGAACAGCGACTTGAAGTGTGCCCGGGCCTGCGCCAGCACATGCGGCGGCCTGAATGACGCCAGGTTCATGACCGGCAGCTCGATCGCGTCGATGGTATTTTTCACCAGCAGGCCGAGTTCGGTGTCGCCCTCCATGGCCAGGCGGCGGTTGAAAAACAGCGTGTCGGGGTCTTCCTCGCGGCGTGCCAGCTTGACGAAATCATGCGCGCTGGCGCTGATGGTGAGATCGGCCGTGCCGGCGTTCTGGCAGGCGACAAAACGGCCGTTGCGCCATTCAAAGTCAAAGGCCCAATGCGCGTCCAGCACACACAGTCGCAATTTCTTGCCGATCAGCATGCTCGTGACGTCGGCATTGAGTTGCTTGGCCAGCGCCAGATTCAGGGCCGTGACAAACAACATCGAGCCAGGCAAGCCAGGCAGCCGCCCCAGCAGTTGTCCGACAGGTTTCGGGATCAGCCATGTTTTTTCGCTCATCAAAGACTCCTTTAAGCCGGAACCGCCACCGCCTGGGGGCTGACCAGCTCCAGCCCGGGTTTGCCGTACCAGTAACCGTTGCAAGGCTTTTCAACCATCAGGCCCAGCAGCTCGGTGTTGGCCGTGGCTGGGTCGGCACGGCCCTGCATCACGCTCTTGAACAGGTCGATGATGCGCTGCGTGTGTTGTGACTGTGGGCTGATGCGCACCACGTCCACCCCCATTTCCTGCATGGCAGGCAACTCGGGCAGCAGGTTGTGCACGCGCGCGGATTGGGTCTGAATACCGTTGAGCACCAGGAATTCCTCGTTCTCGCGGGTGCGCATCAGCAGGCCATCGGGGTGTTCGATGCACTTGAACTGGCAGTCGTCCTTGGGCAGATTGCAGTGCCGCGCGGTAAAACAGCGCGCTGAAAACGCCAGCGGCATGCGGCCGTAGGCAAAGACCTCGGTTTGCAGACCCGCCGGGCTGCCAGCCAGCAGCAAGCTCAGGTCGTCCCTGCCCATTTCCAGTGGCATGACCCAGCGCTGCAGCCCCAAGGCCGCCATCCATTGCAGCGTGGGCAGGTTGTAAATGTTGAGGTGCGGCCCGGCGACAAAAGGCACCTTGCCCTCCAGGCAATGCACCGCGCCCATATCGTTGGCTTCGACCAGATAAGTTCCGTTGGCGCAGATCTTGTGCAGCACCGTGACATCGGCACCTGATTCGATCAGCACCTGGGTCGACAGCACAACCTCCTTGCCGGCCTCGCGTAGCACCGCCGCAATGTCGAGCCAGTCGCTCAGGCGCACCTCGTGGCGGCGTGAACAGACGGCTTCGCCCAGGTAAACAATGTCCATCGGCGACTGTGCCACGGCGTCGTAAAAAGCCAGCACCTCGTCGCGCGGCCAGTAGTATTGGATGGGGCCTAGAGAGAGTTTCATGGTTACTTCCACGGGCGATGGTAAGCGCCGAGTGTGTGCTGCTGGCCTTCGGCGACCTTGTCGAGCGCGCTGAACCAGGCGGTTTTGGCGTTGTAGTGGTGCGGGTTGGCCTGACAGCTGTCAATGGCCGCGCGCCAGACCTTGGTGACCTGTGCCACGTAGGCCGGGCTGCGCTGGCGGCCCTCGATCTTGATGGCGCGCACGCCGATTTTCATCAGGTCAGGCAGCAGCGAGAGTGTGTTCAGGCTGGTGGGCTCTTCGATGGCGTAGTAGTTTTTTTCGTCACCGACGTCAAAACGGCCCTTGCACAGCGTCGGGTAACCGGCGTTTTCGCCGGGCGCGTAGCGGTCGATCAGCACGCCGTTCAAGCGCGACTCGCGGCCCTGCGGTGTCTCGACCCAGCGCACCGCTTTGGGTGGTGAACACACGCCATTGGTGTTGGGTGCCTCGCCGGTGGCGTAGCTCGACAGGGCACAGCGCCCTTCGACCATCACGCACAGGCTGCCAAAGCCGAACACCTCGATTTCGACCGGGGTTTTTTCGATCACCTGGGCGACCTGGGTGATGGAGAGCACGCGTGGCAGCACGGCGCGCGCAATGCCAAAGTGCTGGTAATAGAAGTCCAGCGCCTCGTAGTTGGTGGCCGAGCCCTGCACCGACAAATGCAGGCGCAGTTGCGGCTGGTGGCGGGCTGCATAGGCCATCATGCCGGGGTCGGCCAATATCACGGCATCAACACCACTGTGGGCGGCCCGGTCCACGGCGCGCTGCCAAAGTTCGGCCTTGGCCGCCTGCGGGTAGGTGTTGAGCGCGACAAACACCTTGCGCTGGCGGTCATGCGCGTAGCGAATGCCGGCCTCAATGGCGGCTTCGTCAAAGTTCAGGCCGGCAAAATTGCGTGCATTGGTGGCATCGCGAAAACCCAGGTAGACGCAGTCCGCGCCGTTGTCCACGGCGGCCTTGAGCGCGGGCAGGCTGCCGGCGGGGCAGACCAGTTCCATGGGCGTGGACGCGGCGGGTCGTGTTGGGGGTATGGGGTCAGCAACTGTGTTCATGGAGATTTGAAAAGCGCCTTGGGCGCGAAGGCAAAGTCAAGCGGCAGAGCGTAACCATGCTTGGCTTCCAAGTAAATGATGCAGGTCAAGCTATTCAAAAAAATAAAAAACTGGTGACAATCAGTCTCTCCTTATATTCTGGTCTTCGCCCCCATGAACCGACACCTCTGGCTACTGGCCATCTGCCAAGGCCTTTTCCTGACCAACAACGTCACTTTTATCGCCATCAATGGCCTGGTCGGTTTCAGCCTGGCGCCGCTGGGCTGGATGGCCACGCTGCCGGTGATGGGCTACGTGGTGGGCGGCGCGTTTTCGACCGGGCTGGTGGCCAAAAGCCAGCACCGCTTTGGCCGCAAGACGGCGTTTCAAATGGGCTTGGTGGTGGCGGCCTTGAGCGCGCTGCTGTGCGCCTATGCCGCCTGGAGCAGCAACTTCTGGCTGCTGTGCACGGCCACGCTGATTGCCGGCTATTACAACGCCAATGCCAACCTGTACCGCTTTGCCGCCGCCGAACTGGCCAAGGTCGGTTACAAGGAAAAAGCGGTGTCGATGGTGATGGCCGGCGGCCTGATCGGTGCCGTGGCCGGACCCAATCTGGCTGCGCAAACGCGCACCCTGACCGATGTGCCTTTCATGGGGGCTTACCTGGCGCTGGCCGGCGTGGCGCTGCTGTCAATGGCCGTGCTGGCCTTCATCACCTTTCCCCCTTCACCGGCCAAACAAGCCAATAACGAGGGCCGGCCGCTGCGCGAGATCATGCGCCAGCCGGTGTTTATCGTCGCGGCGGCCTGCGGTGCCCTGGGTTTTGGCGTGATGAACCTGCTGATGGCGGCCACGCCGCTGGCCATGCAGCAGTGCAGCCTGCCGTTTTCCGATGTGGCGCTGGTGCTGGAGTGGCATGTGATCGGCATGTTTGCGCCGGGCTTTTTTACCGGCCACCTGATCAAGCGCTTTGGCGTGTTGCCGATCATGGGGGTGGGTGTGCTGCTCAATGCCGCGTGTATTGTCGTGGCCCTGTCGGGCGTGGACCTGCACCAGTTCCTGATCGCGCTGTTCCTGCTGGGCGTCGGTTGGAACTTCTTGTTCACCGGCAGCACCACCTTGTCGCTGCAAACCTACACCCCGGCCGAGAAAGACCGGGCCCAGGGGGCGCTGAATTTCTTTGTGTTTGCCGTCACCGCTTTAAGCTCTTTTGCCTCGGGCGTGCTGGTCACCACCCAGGGCTGGCAGCTGCTCAATGCAGGCTCGCTGATCCCGGTGGCCCTGACTGGCGCAGCCCTGGTTTGGCTCAAGATGCGG
Organism: Rhodoferax sp.; assembly: GCF_030653815.1. Classification (GTDB taxonomy): domain Bacteria; phylum Pseudomonadota; class Gammaproteobacteria; order Burkholderiales; family Burkholderiaceae_C; genus Rhodoferax. The sequence goes on from NZ_JAURYQ010000038.1 coordinate 25,901, forward strand.
CCCCAAGCCGCACCGCTCCATTCCCTGTGACCCAGCCGCTATGATTCGCTTCTGACAGGGCTCATTCAGAGGCCCTGCTTTTAACCACCTGGAGACATACCTCATGCAAAGAAGACACCTGATTGCCGGCGGCCTCGTTGCTGCCACCCTGCCGCACTGGGCGCTGGCGCAAGCGCTGGAAAAGCCGAAAGTCACGCTGGCCGTGGGCGGTAAAAACCTGCTGTATTACCTGCCGCTGACCATTGCCGAGCAGTTGGGCTACTTCAAGGCCGAGGGGCTGGATGTGACCATTGTTGACTTTGCCGGCGGCTCCAAGGCCCTGCAGGCGGTGGTGGGTGGCAGTGCCGACGTGGTCTCAGGTGCGTTCGAGCACACCATCAACATGCAGTTCAAGGGCCAGCCCATGCGCGCCTTTGTGCTGCAGGGCGCGGCGCCGCAAATTGTGCTGGGCGTCAACCCCAAGACCATGCCCAACTTCAAGACGGTGGCCGACCTCAAGGGCAAAAAGGTGGGGGTCTCGGCACCGGGCAGCTCGACCAATGTGATGGTCAATTTTGCGCTGGCCAAGGTGGGCCTGAAACCTGGCGATGTCAGCATCGTCGGTGTTGGTACCGGCAACGGTGCGGTGGCTGCCATGCGCTCGGGCCAGATCGATGCCATGAGCAACCTCGACCCGGTCATCACGTTGCTGCAGCGCTCGGGCGACCTCAACATTGTGTCGGACACGCGCAAGGTGTCCGAGTCCGAAAAAGTGTTTGGTGGCCCCATGCCCGCCGGTTGCCTGTACGCACCGCAAGCCTTCATCGACAAGAACCCGGCCACCACGCAGGCGCTGACCAATGCCATGGTGCGCGCGCTCAAGTGGATCCAAAACGCGGGTGCAGCCGACATCATCAAGACCGTGCCCGAGGGCTTTTTACTGGGCGACCGGGCGGTCTACATCGACGCCTTTCTGGCGGCCAAGGGCGCGCTGTCGCCTGACGGCACGATTCCCGACAAAGGTGCGCAAACGGCCTTCAATGCGCTGGCCAGCGTGGACGCCAAATTGGCTGCCGCCAAGCTTGACCTGAAGGCGGTTTACACCAACGACTTTGTCAAAAAGGCCAACGCCAAATACCCCAAGGGCTGACATGACGGCGGCCTTGGCGTTGCAGGACGTGGCCTGCACCTTTGTCAGCAAGGACCAGCCCGGCCAGCGCTACACCGCGGTCCAGCAGGTGGACCTGACGGTGGCGGCGGGCGAGTTTGTCAGCGTGGTCGGGCCCACCGGCTGCGGCAAAAGCACGCTGCTCAATGTGGGCGCCGGCCTGCTGGTGCCCAGCACCGGCTCGGTCACGGTGTTCGGCCAGCCGCTGACCGGCATCAACCAACGCGCCGGTTACATGTTCCAGGCCGACAGCCTGATGCCCTGGCGCACCGCGCTGGCCAACGTGTCGGCCGGTTTGCAGTTTCACGGCGTTGCCGAGCGCGAGGCCGCCGCCCAGGCCGATGACTGGCTGCGCCGCGTGGGTCTGGGTGGTTTTGGTGACCGCTACCCGCACCAGATGAGCGGCGGCATGCGCAAACGCGTGAGCCTGGCGCAGACTCTGGTGCTCGACCCCGACATCATTTTGATGGACGAGCCGTTTTCGGCGCTGGACATCCAGACCCGTCAGCTCATGGAAAACGAGTTGCTTGAGATTTGGCAGGCCAAGAAAAAGGCCGTGTTGTTCATCACCCACGACCTCGACGAGGCCATTGCCATGAGCGACCGCGTGGTGGTGATGAGCGCCGGGCCTGGCAGCCGCCTGATAGGCGACTTCCCCATTGACATCGAGCGCCCGCGCGACGTGGCCGAGATCAAGACCTCGCCGCGCTTTTTGCAACTGCACAAGGCGATTTGGGACGTGCTGCGCGAAGAGGTGCTCAAGGGTTACCAGCAACAGTTGAAAGCGGCCTGAAACCATGTGGAAATTGATCAAGCCGCACGGCGGTAATTTGTGGCTCTGGCAAGTGGGCCTGCTGCTGGCGCTGTTTGCCTTCTGGCATGTGATGACGGTACCGGGTCTGATCCCGCCGATGATGTTTGACAACGACAGTCAGGCCGCTTTTTTCTTTGGTGAACCACTCAAGGTGGCCGAACGCATCTGGGCCTGGTTTGTCACGGATGCCGACATCTACCAGCACCTGGGCGTGACGCTGGCCGAGACCATGATGGCCTTTGCCGTGGGCGCCGGGCTGGGCCTGGGTGGTGGGCTGTGGCTGGCGCTGGCGCCCATGGCGTCCGCCATTCTGGAGCCCTACATCAAGGCCATGAACGCCATGCCGCGCATCATTCTGGCGCCCATTTTTTCGGTCTGGTTCGGGCTGGGCATGGGCTCCAAGGTGGCACTGGGTGTGACGCTGGTGTTTTTCATCGTGTTTTTCAATGTTTACCAAGGCGTGAAAGAAGTGAGCCCGGTGGTGCTGGCCAATGCCCGCATGCTGGGTGCGGATGCGCGCCAGCTGCTGCGCCACGTTTATCTGCCCAGCGCCACCAGCTGGGTTTTCAGCTCCTTGCACACCAGCGTTGGACTGGCGTTTGTGGGTGCCGTGGTGGGCGAGTACCTGGGCTCCAGCCAGGGCGTGGGGTATTTGATTTTGCAGGCCGAGGGCAGCTTTGACATCAACACCGTGATGGCCGGCATCGTGGTGCTGACCGCCTTTGCGCTGGTGCTTGACAGCCTGGTGGGCAAGGTGGAAAAACGCCTGATGAAGTGGCAACCCAAGTCCGGGGAGACCGAGAAGCTTTAGCTGCCCTGCAAAATCCGCTCGCTCTTCCAGTACACGTCATCCCCCACGCTGCCGTCGGTGCGGTAGCGGTTGAGCACGCGGGCCAGCACAAACATCAGATCCGACAAGCGGTTGAGGTAATGCCGGGGCGTGTCTTTCAGCGCCTCCTGGCCATCGAGCGCCACCACGGCGCGCTCGGCGCGGCGGGCCACGGTGCGGCAGACATGGGCCAGGGCGGCGGCGCGGGTGCCGGCGGGCAGGATGAATTCCTGCAGGCGCGGCAAGGCCTCGTTGTGCTGCGCCAGCGCGTTGTCCAAGACCAGTACCGCGTCGGCCTTGAGCAACTCAAAGCCCGGGATCGACAGTTCGCCGCCCAGGTTGAACAACTCGTGCTGGACTTCGACCAACAGGGCGCGCACGTCGTCGGGCATGGCCTCGCACAGCAGCACGCCGATGTTGGAGTTGAGCTCGTCAACGTCGCCCATGGCGTGCACGCGCAAGCTGTTTTTGGAAACGCGGGTGTTGTCACCCAGGCCGGTGGTGCCGTTGTCCCCGGTGCGGGTGGCGATTTGTGTCAGTCGGTTGCCCATGGTTCAGCTCTCAAAAAAGTGGAAAGACGCTTTGTGTAACGCACTGGTGAGGGCGCATTTGAGGATAATGATTGATTATCACGGAGACCCATCTTGAACGCACCCGCCCCTTCGTTACACCCGGAAATTGACAGCCGCCCGGTACCCGCCGCCTTGTTGCAAGCTCTTTCAGAGCGCTTTGGCGCGCAGTACTCCGCGGCGCTGGTGGTGCGCGAGCAACATGGCCGGGACGAGTCGTCCTTCAGCGTGCCACCGCCCGCAGCCGTGGTGTTTGCCGAATGCACGCAGGATGTGGCGGATGCCGTCAAGCTGGCTGCGCAGTTCAAGGTGCCGGTGATTCCTTTTGGCGTCGGCTCGTCGCTGGAAGGCCATTTGCTGGCGGTGCAGGGTGGTATCAGCATTGATGTGGGTCGCATGAACCAGGTGCTGGCCATCAACGCCGAGGACCTGACGGTGACAGTGCAGGCTGGCGTGACGCGCAAGCAGCTCAACGAGGCGGTCAAGTCGACCGGCCTGTTTTTTCCAGTGGACCCGGGGGCCGATGCCACGCTGGGCGGCATGGCGGCTACGCGCGCCAGCGGCACCAACGCCGTGCGTTACGCCACCATGCGCGAAAACGTGCTGGCGCTGGAAGTGGTCACGGCCCGTGGCGAAGTGATGCGCACCGGCACGCGTGCCAAGAAGTCCAGCGCGGGCTACGACCTCACGCGCCTCATGGTGGGCAGCGAGGGCACGCTGGGCGTGATCACCGAAGTCACGGTCAAACTCTTTCCGCTGCCCGAGGCGGTGATGGCCGCCACCTGCTCGTTCAACAGCCTGGCCGATGCCGTCAACACCACCATTCACATCATCCAGATGGGTGTACCAATTGCGCGCTGCGAGCTGCTTGACGCCAACACCATTCGTATCGTCAACAAGCACTCGAATCTGAGCCTGCGCGAGGGTGCCATGCTGCTGATGGAATTTCATGGCTCGCCCGCCAGCGTGCAGGAGCAGGTCGACACCGTGCAGACCATTGCCAGCGACTTTGGCGGCCAGACCTTTGAGTGGGCCAGCACGCCCGAGGCGCGCACCAAGCTCTGGACGGCGCGGCACAACGCCTACTACGCCGGCATCCAGTCGCGCCCGGGCTGCAAGGTCATCACCAGCGACACCTGTGTGCCGATTTCGAAACTGGCCGACGCGCTGCTGGACTCGGTGCTTGAGGCGCAAGCCAGCGGCATCCCGTACTTTCTGGTCGGCCATGTGGGCGACGGCAATTTCCACATGGGCTACCTGATCGACCCCGATTCAGCCACCGAGCGCGCCACCGCCGAACAGCTCAATAGTCAGCTGGTACAGCGCGCACTGAACCTGGGCGGCACCTGCACCGGCGAGCACGGCGTGGGCCTGCACAAAATGGACTTCCTGGTGCAGGAAGCGGGTGTCGGGGCCATTGCCATGATGCGCGCCATCAAGCAGGCGCTGGACCCCGACAACGTGATGAACCCGGGCAAGATTTTCAGGTAGCCCGGATTGTCACCCGGGCTACTTGCCGTTGATCGCCAGCAGCTCGACTTCAAACAGCAGCGTCGCGTTGGGCGGAATCACCCCACCGGCACCGCGTGAGCCATAGGCGATGGACGCGGGACAGGTCAGCTTGGCCTTGCCGCCGACCTTCATGCGCTGCACTCCTTCGGTCCAGCACGGAATGACGTTGCTTAAGGGGAATTCAATCGCCTTGTTGCGCTTGTACGAGCTGTCGAATTCCTTGCCGTCCGGGAAGGTGCCTCGGTAATTGACCTTGACGGTGTCACTGGCCTTGGGGCTGGCGCCGCTGCCGTCCTTGACCGACTTGTAGACCAGACCGCTGGCGGTGACCACGGCACCGGCTTCCTTGGCGGCGGCCGCCAGCGTGGCGTCAGTGGCGTGGCTGGCAGTGGCAAAAGACAGGGTGGCGGTCAGAAGGGCGAGGGGAAGAAAGTTTTTCATGGGGTTGGCGCTTGCGGGTTGAGGTACTTGTGTAAAAAAATGGGAATGACAGGGTTTACAAACTGGCCGCCGGCATGGACAAAATGCGTTCATCCAGCCAGCGCGGGCGGTCGTCGTTGTTGATGACCAGGCCCAAGGGGCAATTGTGAGTGTTGATAAATTCAGATAGCGACCGCAGCGCGCGTTTGTCGCCATGCTGATTGAGTTTGATTTCAACGGGCAGCAGGTCACTGGGGCCAAACCGACCCTGCAGAATCAGGTCAATTTCTGCGCCACCACGGGTGCGGTAGTGATAAGGCTGCACTTCAAGCCCCGCATTTTCGAATCCTCTGAGCAGCGTTTCCACCACCATGCCCTCCCACGATTTGCCCGCCACCGGATGCGTGCGCAACATTTGCGCATCAGGAATGCGCAGCAATCGATGCAGCAAGCCGCTGTCGCGCAAATAGCCCTTGGGATGTTTGACCAACTGCTTGGCGGTGGATTGATCCCAGGCGGGTATGTGCCGCCACAGAAAGGTGTCGTTGGCAATGGCCAGCCAGTCGCGCACCGTGGGTTCGCTCACGCCCAGGGTTCGGGCGATGTCGGCGTTGTTGAGAATGTTGCCGGAATGTTGGCTCAGCACGGTGATGAATTGGCGAAAGCGATCCCGATTGAGCCCGGGGAACAAGGCGGCAATGTCGCGCAGCAAATACGAATCAAGGTAATTGCGCTGCCACAGTGCGCGGAATTCGTCACTGGTGCTTAACCATGGCTCGGGGTAGCCACCGGCAAACCAGTAGTCACTGACCTGTTGTGCGCTCAAGTTGGGTGCGGCGGCGGCCATCACGTCTGCCAACGGGGCGCCTTGGGTGAGCAAGCCGTAGAGCCTGGATGGCGCCTGTTGCCAGGCTTCCGATAAAGACAGGGGCGCCATTTCCGCCCGGGCCACGCGACCGGCCAGACTTTCGGAAATCTGACTCACCAGTTGGGGTGAACTGGAGCCCGAGAGCAAAAAACGGCCTTTTTGCGAGCGATTGCTGTCAATGGCCACTCGCAGCGCGGCAAACAAGGACGGTGCCAATTGCGCTTCATCCACGATCAGTTTTTGCGGGTGCAGGCGCAGGAACAGGTCCGGGTCGGCCAGCACCTGCTGGCGGTCGGCCGAGTTCTCCATGTCAAAGCGTTGCCAGTCGTCGCCCAGTGTGCGTAGCAGGGTCGTCTTGCCACATTGGCGCACGCCCGTGAGCACCACGCACGGGAAATGCGTCAACAAGGTCTCAAGGTGTTTTTGGAGATGGCGGGCTAACATTAGTGTCAATTCTAAACTCGCTGTTTAGAAAATACATTATTCTTTTGCTCACCAAAACGTATGTCTGGGTGATGAAAGAAAAACGTCATTGCGAGCCGCCCGTATCCGGCCCGCTACCGCACACGGACCTTGAACATGCGTTGTCATGCCGGGCTCGACCCGGCATCCAGGAAGTCCGGGGTTCATGGATTGCGGGTCGTAGCCCGCAATGACAAGCTGTTCATGGAAAGTCGCGCAGCGACGCGGCAAAACAGGCAATCTGGGGCCATGGATTGCTTCACTGCGTTCGCAATAACGATGATCTTTCACGCTAAAAAGCATATGTTCGTTCAAGCTGATGCCGATGCGGTGGATGGAAGCCACTGCACCAAGGTGCAAGGTCGCCTTGTCCGCTGGGCTGCACCAGGGTTGCTTGGTTGCAGGTTTTGCGCAATGACACGGAAAAAATTGGCAGCAACATATTTAGCACTGCCCGGTCGCGCTGCATGAGGTAGCGCCAATAGCCCTCGCCTTAACCCTCTTCCAGAGGGATGAAACCTTACACCTCGCTCACGACTTTTTCGCTCAGCTCGGCCTGCCTCTGCGCCCGGTTTTCGTGGAAGAAAATCGCCAGCCCCGCGCTGACGATGAGCGCGGCGCCGCCCAGAGCGGCGGGCGTTGGCACATCGCCCCAGACCAGGTAGCCCAGGGCCATGGCCCAGACGATGGCGGTGTACTGGAACGGCGCCACCACATTGGCCGGTGCCAGTTTGACGGCGTGGTTGAGCATGAAGTGCGCCGTGGTGGCGACGACGCCCAGCAGGCAGATCAGGCCGAACGCAAGCGGGCTGGGCGAGACCCAGCTCAGCGGCAGCGTGACTGCGCCGGCCAGGGCCACGCCCGAGGTCTGCAGCGTGATCAGGTGAAAGCCGTTGCTGGCGCGCAGGCGACGCGCCAGGATCATCATCAGGGCCAGCGAGAAGCTGCCGGCCAGCGCCATCAGGGCTGGCAGCGTGAGGGCGGCGGCGCTGGGCGGAAAGATCAGCACCACCCCGGCAAAGCCGACGGCCACCGCCACCCAGCGCGCCAGCCCGACCCGTTCACCGAGAAAAACCACCGACAGCAGGGTGACGAAAATCGGCGAGGCCAGGTAGAACATGAAGACATCGGCCAGCGGCAGGTGGCGCACCGCCAGATAGAACAAGGCAACCTCGGCCACCACCAGCGTCACGCGCAGGGCTTGCAGCCCGGGCTGTTCGATGCGGAACAGGCCAGCCAGCAGACCCTGGCGCCAGAGGTAGGGCAGCAGGATGAGCAAGGCGGCGGCACTGCGGACAGCCAGGATCTGGCCGACGGGATAGTCCGCGACCAGCCACTTGCCGATGGCGTCGTTGAGCGTGAACAGAAACATGCCGCCAAGCATCAACAGGATGCCGGCGAGGTGGGGTTTGATCTTCATGGGTGCTGGGTTCAGAGGGTTGATGCTGGCATCCTATCAAGCGGATAGGAAATTCAACCGCATGAGGCGAAGCATGGTACGGGTTTTGGGCGTGAAATTACTGCGGTGTCCTAAATTCTGAACACGCGCAGCCAATTGCCGGCTGCGCCGCCAGATCCCAGTCCGGCTCGTTTTGCACCCCGTCATCCATCGGCGCATCACCGCCCACAGGTAATACGCTGGGCGCTTGGGTGGCACGGTTTGAACGAATTCGAGTGCCTGCTGTGGAGCGCGCAAATTGGTCACCGCTATGCTTGGTAACACACCCTGGCAGCAAAAAACCCCCGTCAGTCGCCAGGACCGAGGGGGTTTTGATGGCTTAGGTGTCTGGGGCAGACAGCCGGGCTGCCTTACACCAGCAGCGCGTTCACCCGCTTGACATAAGCCGCCGGATCAGCGGGCAGGCCGCCTTCGGCCAGCAGGGCCTGGTCGAACAAGATGTGAGCCAGGTCATTGAAGTGCACCGAGCCGTCGAGCTTTTTCACCAGCGGATGTTCGGCATTGACTTCGAGCACCGGTTTCACGTCAGGGGCGGCCTGGCCGGCCTGCTTGAGCATGCGCGCCAGCTGCGTGCTCATGCCGTGGTCCTGCACCACCAGGCAGGCCGGTGAGTCGACCAGACGCGTGGTCACGCGCACGTCTTCGGCCTTGTCCTTCAGCGCTTCCTTGAGTTTGGCCAGCATCGGCTTGAAGGTCTCGGCGGCCTCTTCGGCGGCTTTTTTCTCGGTTTCGTCCTGCAGCTTGCCCAGGTCGACGGCGCCCTTGGCCACGCTTTGCAGCGGGGTTCCGTCGAAGTCCTGCAGGTAGTTCAGCGCCCATTCGTCAACGCGGTCGGTCATCAGGAGCACTTCGATGCCCTTCTTTTTGAACACTTCCAGCTGCGGGCTGTTTTTGGCAGCGGCCGCGTTGTCGGCGGTGATGTAGTAGATGGCTTCCTGGCCCTCTTTCATGCGCGCCTTGTAGTCGGCAAATGAGACGCTTGCAGCGTCCGAAATGCTGCTGGAAAAACGCAGCAGCTTGGCGATGCGGTCCTTGTTGGCGTAGTCCTCGCCCAGGCCTTCCTTGAGCACGGCGCCGAATTCGTTGTAGAACTTGGTGTATTTGCCCGCATTGGCGGCAGCCTCAGCCTTGCCTTCCTCGCTGACCACATCGGTCACGCCTTCTGCCGTGGTGGTGGCCTCCGGCAGCTTGTCGTTCTTGGCCAGGTCTTCGAGCATGCCCAGCACGCGCTTGGTGCAGCCTTCGCGGATGGCTTTCACGTCGCGGCTTTCCTGCAGCAGTTCGCGGCTCACGTTGAGTGGCAGGTCGCTGGAGTCGACCACGCCCTTGACAAAACGCAGGTAGGTCGGCAACAGCGCCTCGGCGTCGTCCATGATGAAGACGCGTTTGACATACAGCTTGACGCCCGCCGATTTTTCGCGGTTGTACAGGTCCATCGGCGCTTTGCCGGGAATGTACAGCAGTTGGGTGTACTCGGTGCTGCCTTCGACACGGTTGTGGGTGTGCGCCAGGGGCGCCTCGAAGTCGTGGCTGATTTGCTTGTAGAACTCGTCGTATTGCTCCTGGGTGATGTCTTTCTTGGCGCGTGCCCAGATGGCGTTGGCTTTGTTGACGGTTTCCCATTCGCCGGTCTTGACCATGGCGCCCGGCTGGCGGCCACCGTTCTCGTCGCTCGGGTTGATGAGTTCGCCGTCTTTCCACTCTTCCTTTTCCATCAGGATGGGCAGGCTGATGTGGTCCGAGTACTTGTTGATGATGCCCTTGACTTTCCAGGCGCTCGCGTAATCCATCGAATCGTCGCGCAGGTGCAAAATCACGCTGGTGCCGCGCTCGGCACGGGTGATGTTTTCCACCTCGAAGTCGCCGGCGCCACCGCTGATCCAGCGCACGCCTTCATCAGCTTTCATGCCGGCGCGGCGGGATTCGACGGTGATCTTGTCGGCCACGATAAAGCCCGAGTAAAAGCCCACGCCGAACTGACCAATCAATTGCGAGTCGGCCTTCTGGTCACCACTGAGCTTGCTCACAAAGTCCTTGGTGCCGCTCTTGGCAATGGTGCCGAGGTGGTCGATGGCTTCCTGCGTGCTCATGCCGATGCCGTTGTCGGTGATGGTGAGCGTCTTGGCGTCCTTGTCAAAGCTGACCTTGACCTTGAGTTCGGTGTCGTTTTCGTACAGACCGCCGTCGTTGATGGCCTCAAAGCGCAGCTTGTCGCAGGCGTCTGACGCGTTGCTGATGAGCTCGCGCAGGAAAATTTCCTTGTTGGAGTACAGCGAGTGAGTCACGAGGTGCAGCAGTTGCGCGACTTCGGCCTGGAAGGAAAGGGTTTGTTTGGTCATGGGAGGTGCTTGGTTTCAAAAAAATGGGTCACTGCCTGACAGCATCAGGCCCTTCTGAGAAGTTGCTAGGTAGGGGCGATGGCGGCGGTTTCAAGGGGGGCCACGAACAGAATCGTCATGGCGATAACCAGGTTATCAGTTGCTGCGCCACTGCCGGACTGTTGAGCAGGGCCAGGTGGCTGGTGCGGTAGACAATGCATTGGTTTTCGGCGGCAAAGTGCAGGCAGCGCTTGGGATCATCATGTTGGCCCAGCGCGCTGTGCAGCGGCACCAGGCCGTCACCCAACAACCGGTCCGCCAGCGCGCTGCGTTTGGCGGCGGTGGTGGCGGCCACGGCAAAACAGGCCACACCTGCCGGCAAGGGCAGTGGGACGCGGCTGTCGGGTTTGCTTTGAAATCGGTCATGGCCCTGCCAGTCGGCGTCCAGCACATGGCCATAACGCAGGTCGGTGATGCCCGCGCTGCGCAATTGCCCGAGCTTGGCCAGCGGGCGACTGTAGGGGGTGCTGCCCAAAATCACATCGATCCAGTGGCCGGCGCGCTCCAGCGGTGAGCCGTGGTGCGGCGTCCCCAGAAAGACGATGTTTTTTAGCGCGTCAGGCCACCGCATGCCCGACTGGCGGGCGGAAAACAGCGCGCTGCGCGTGACCAGTCCGCCCATGCTGTGCGCCAGCACGCTGAGTTCGGTCACGGGCACCGGCCAGTGGCGCCCCAGGTCTTCCAGCTGCTGCGCCAGCAAGTGGCCGTTTTCTGACACATGCAGGCCGGAGTTGTAGCGCACATAGACCGGGGTGTAGCCCAGCGTGGTGGCGAGTGTTTCTGCGTGGTTGACGGTTAAACCGGCCTGCTGGCTGGCCCATTGCCGCTCGTTCATGCACAGGCCGTGGATGACGATCAGCAGCTTGCCGGTGACGTGTGTGTTTTGAAAACGCAGCGTCATCGGTGTTGCCAGCGGATTGCCTGCGACTTGCAGCCGGTCGCCCATGACACCGTTGAGGGCCGCCAGCATGGCTGCGCGTTCCAGCGACTCCTCGCCTTGGACCTCAAGACGCTGCAGCACCGGCTCCAACCGTGTCAGGGCTGCGCTCAGACCTCGCCCAACGCGCTGTGTGAGCCCGTTGATGCTTTGGTAAATCAGCCCGGTCAGGCCGCGTGCCTGCTCTGGGGTGGCGCCGCTGGGGGCGCCCAAGGTGCGCCAGACCGACTGGTGCACGCCTTCGGCCATGCGCGTCACCGCCGCGGTGGCATCCGTGGCCAGCAGTGTGACGGCGCGCAGGTCGGAGGCGCGCCAATGCGGGCCGGGCTTGTCAGAAGTGCTCATGCGGCGCCAGGTAGCGCCATTGGCCGACCGGCAGATTGCCCAGCATCACCTTGCCGATGCGCACGCGTTTCAGGCCCACCACCTTCAGGCCCACCTGTTCGCACATGCGGCGGATCTGGCGCTTTTTGCCCTCGGTCAGGACAAAGCGCAGTTGTTCGGGGTTTTGCCATTCGACCTTGGCGCGTTGTAAAGGCTGGCCATCCAGGCTCAGGCCGTGGCGCAACAGCGCCAGCTTGTCAGCGGGGAAAATCGACTGCACGTCCTGGCTCACCGGGTCATCGTCGTCGATGCGGCTGAGCTGGGTGATCTGACCAGGTTGCGCCGGCCGGGGCGCTGCGGCGTAAGTGGCGGCCGCCGAGTTGGCCGCCGCGGTATTGAGCACCCCGGTGTACATCACGCGCACCAGGTACTCTTTTTCCATCACTGCGTCTTCACCAATCAGCTGGCGCGCCACCCGGCCGTCCTGCGTCAGCACCAGCAGGCCGGTGGAATCGATGTCGAGCCGTCCCGCGGGCACCAGGCTTTTGAGTTGGCTGGGGTGAAAGAAAAAGCGCGAATTGTCTTCGGCCCAGCGGTTTTGCGGCTGCACCAAAGTGATGGCGGGCTCATGGCCGTCCTCGGCCTGCCCGCTGACCAGGCCGAGCGGCTTGTTGATCAGCACCGTGACCTGTTTGGCCTGCGCTCCAGTGGCTTGTTTGTCGATCTCGATGCGCACATCGGGCGTCACCTGCATGCCCATTTCTGCCACCCGGCCATTGACCTTGACCCAGCCCTTGCCAATCCATTCGTCGGCCTCGCGGCGCGACGCCAGGCCAAGCTCGGCCATGCGCTTGTTCAGGCGCAGCGTGCCGCCCGCGCCATGGGCCGCGGTGTTGCTTTGCCCGGCGGGAATGGGCGCTTTGGCAGGGGGTGGCGCGGCGCGGCGAAAGGCTGGGGCTTTGGGGATATCTGGTGTATTGCTCATGTGCTATTCAATTGGTAGCTAGTTGTGCTCATTTTAGTTGGGCTGTTTGCGTCTCTTTAGCGTCCTCGACGGCTCAGAAGACACGGCTGCGCAACGCCTGCAGGTCAGTCACGCGCAGGCCACCATATTCGACCCGGATCGCCTCCTGTGCCGCCAGCGTGTTGAGCGCCTCGTTGACGCGCTGGCGCGACAGGCCCACCAGGTAAGCCAGCTCCTGCTGGGTGATGCGCAGCACGGCGCCCAGGCCGGGGTAGAGCACCGGGTTGAACAAGGCCGCCAGGCTGCGCGCCACCCGGATGTTGGGGTTGGTCATGCGGTCGATCTCGCGCGCGGCAATGAACTGGCCCAGGCGCTCGTTGAGCTGGTTCATGACGAAGCGGTTGAAGCCAATCGAGTGGTCCAGCAGCCAGTGAAAGGTGTCCACATGCAGGCCCGCCACCAGGCTCCTTCGCAGCGCCTGGATGTTGTAGCGGTAACTCTCGCGCTTCAGGGCCGTGCCTTCGCCGAACCAGCCGCCGGGCGGGATGCCGGTGAAGGTCATGGTCTGGCCGTCGATGTTGTCGGTGCTCATTTTCAGCAAACCATCGACCACGCCAAACCAATAAGTCACCGGGCGACCCGTGCGGCAGACAAAATCACCCGCCTCGGCATCGGTGATTTTGAGGTCTTCCACCGCGCGCTCCCGCTCTGACGCAGAGAGCAATCTAAGCCACGGAATCACGTCAAGCTCAGCCGCGGTCAAGGGGCGGCGACGTTGAAACAGGGTGACGTCAGGCTTCATGTGGGCGCACTCCGTGGGTCAATCAAGGGCCAGGGGGTGCAGGGAAAACACCTATCTGGAACGCCCTGAATTGTCGTCCAAACGACAACATAACGTCAAATCGAGTTCTATTATTCGGCCATGTCAGCTGCAGGGACATGTGACCCCGGCTGTGATGATTCAGAGACAAGGTGTTGTGATGCAAACGACGTTTCCCAAATTACTGTTAGACCACGCTGCCCAGCGCCCCCGGGACGCGGCCATGCGTGAAAAAGAATACGGCATCTGGCAGGCCATCAGCTGGGGCGACATGGCCTCGCTGGTGGAGCATCTGGCTTGCGGCTTGCACCAGGCCGGTTTGCGTCAACATGATCACATGGTGGTGATCGGTGCCAACCGGCCCCGCTTGTACGCCACCATGCTGGCGGTGCAGTCGCTGGGTGCGGTGCCGATTGCGCTGTACCAGGATGCCGCGGCGCTGGAATGTGTTTTCCCGCTCAACAATGCCGAGGTGTGCTTTGCCTTTGCCGAAGACCAGGAGCAGGTCGACAAGTTGCTGGAAATTCGTGATCAGTGCCCACAGCTCGGCCACATCTACTTTGACGACCCGCGCGGCCTGCGCAACTACGACGAACCCGGTCTGCAGTCGCTCGACGATCTGATCACCGAGGGCAAGAACTTTGCCGCGCAAAACGCCGATTTTTTCAAGTCCGCCGTTGACCGGGTCAAGCCTGACGATGTGGGTGCCATGTTTTTCACTTCCGGCACCACGGGCAACCCCAAAGGCGTGGTGCACACGCACGACTCGCTGCTCAATCGCGCGCGCGCCGGCGCCGAGTTCGACAAGCTGACCCACACCGAAGACGTGCTGGCTTACCTGCCGCCGGCCTGGATCGGGCAAAACATCTTCAGCTATGCCCAGTGGCTCAGTTGCGGTTATGTGGTGAACTGCCCCGAGTCGGCGGCCACGGTCACCATCGATCTGAAGGAAATTGGCCCCACCTACTACTTTGCACCGCCACGGGTGTTCGAGGGCCTGCTGACCAGCGTGATGATCCGCATGGAAGACGCTGGCTTCATTAAGCGCAAGATGTTCCAGTACTTCATGAGTGTGGCCAAGCGCGTCGGGCCGACGCTGATGGACGGAAAAACGATCGGCTTGATTGATAGGGTGTTGTACGCCTTGGGCAATTTCATGGTGTATGGCCCCTTGCGCAACAGCCTGGGTTTCAGCCGGGTGCGTGTGGCCTACACCGCCGGTGAAGCCATCGGGCCGGACCTGTTCAGCTTTTACCGCTCGATTGGTGTCAACCTGAAGCAGCTCTATGGGTCCACCGAAACCGCTGTGTTCGTCTGCCTGCAGCCCGACCATGAAGCGCGCGCCGACACTGTGGGCGTGCCGTGCAAGGGCGTCGAGATCAAGGTGGCCGACAACGGCGAGATTCTGGTCAAGTCGCCAGGCCTGCTCAAAGGCTACTTCAAAAATCCCGAGGCCACGGCCGAGGTGCTGACGGCCGACGGCTGGTACCACACCAGCGACGCCGGTTTTTTGGATGCCCATGGCCACCTCAAGATCATCGACCGCGTGAAAGACGTGGGCCGCATCAAGGGCGGCGCCAACGACGGTGCCATGTTCGCCCCCAAGTACGTCGAAAACAAACTCAAGTTTTTCCAGCATATCAAGGAAGTCGTGGCTTATGGCGACGGTCGTGAAAAAGTGTGCGTGATGATCAACATCGACTTTGACGCGGTGGGCAACTGGGCCGAGCGGCGCAACCTGCCCTATGCCGGTTACACCGACCTGGCGCAAAAGCCCGAGGTCTACCAGCTCATCAAGGAATGCGTCGAAAAGGTGAATGCCGACCTGAGCGTGGACACCCTGCTGGCGGGCAGCCAGGTGAGCCGCTTCCTGGTGCTGCACAAGGAACTCGATGCCGATGATGGCGAACTGACGCGAACCAACAAGGTGCGCCGCGGCTTCATCGCCGAGAAATACGACGTGCTGATTGACGCCCTGTATGGCGGCAAAACTTCGCAGTTCATCGAAACCCAGGTCAAGTTCGAAGACGGCCGTACCGGCAGCGTCAGCGCCACCTTGGCGATTGACGATGCCAAAACCTTCACCCCCGTCAAGGCGGCAGCATGAGCAAACTAATTGGCGATGTCATTCTCGACGTCAAAAACATCTCCTTGAGTTTTGGCGGCGTCAAGGCGCTGACCGACATTTCGTTCGACGTGCGTGAGCATGAGGTGCGCGCCATCATTGGCCCCAACGGTGCCGGCAAGAGCTCGATGCTGAACTGCATCAACGGCGTGTATCGGCCGCAAGACGGCGCGATCACCTTCAAGGGCCAGACCTTCAGCCACATGGACAGCTACCAGGTGGCCAGCATGGGCATTGGCCGCACCTTTCAGAGCCTGGCGCTGTTCAAGGGCATGAGCGTGATCGACAACATCATGACCGGGCGCAACCTCAAGATCAAAAGCAACCTGTTTTTGCAGGCGCTGCGCATTGGCCCGGCCCAGCGCGAGGAAGAAATGCACCGCGAGTTTGTCGAGCACATCATCGACTTCCTGGAGATCCAGGCGTTTCGCAAAACGCCGGTGGGCCAGTTGCCCTACGGCCTGCAAAAGCGCGTCGACCTGGGCCGCGCACTGGCCATGGAACCACAACTGCTGTTGCTCGACGAACCCATGGCCGGCATGAACGTGGAAGAAAAGCAGGACATGAGCCGCTTCGTGCTGGACGTGAACGAGGAGTTTGGTACCACCATTGTGCTGATCGAGCACGACATGGGCGTGGTGATGGACATTTCTGACCGTGTGGTGGTGCTCGATTACGGCAAGAAGATTGGTGACGGCACCCCTGAAGAAGTTCGCAACAACGAAGAAGTGATCAGCGCTTACCTTGGAACAGGACACTAATCATGGCATTTTTTCTTGAAACTTTACTCGGCGGTCTGATGGCCGGCATGCTGTATTCGCTGGTGGCGCTGGGCTTTGTGCTGATCTACAAGGCCTCTGGCGTGTTCAACTTTGCGCAAGGCGCGATGGTGCTGTTTGCGGCGCTGGCGATGGCGCGGTTCTCGGAGTGGATCCCGCTCTACACCGGCATTGACAACCTCTTCGTGGCCAATTTGCTGGCTTTCATTGGCGCCGGGATCATGATGTTCGGGGTGGCCTGGCTGATTGAGCGGTTGGCCTTGCGCCATCTGGTCAACCAGGAAGGCACCACGCTGCTGATGGCCACGCTGGGTATCAGTTACTTTCTGGACGGCATCGGCCAAACCATCTTTGGCAGCGACATTTACAAGATTGACATCGGCATGCCCAAAGACCCCATCATCGCTTTCGAGAGCGTGTTTGAAGGCGGCATCCTGATCAACAAGGAAGACCTGTATGCCGCGCTGATTGCGGCGGTGCTGGTCGGCCTGCTGACACTGTTTTTCCAGAAGACGGTCACTGGCCGCGCCCTGCGCGCGGTGGCCGATGACCACCAGGCGGCGCAAAGCATCGGCATCCCGTTGAACCGGATCTGGGTCATTGTGTGGTGCGTGGCCGGTGTGGTGGCGTTGGTGGCCGGCATGATCTGGGGCAGCAAGCTGGGCGTGCAGTTTTCCCTGACCACCGTCGCCTTGCGCGCCCTGCCAGTGGTGATTTTGGGGGGGTTGACCTCGGTGCCGGGCGCCATTGTGGGCGGCCTGATCATTGGTGTCGGCGAAAAATTGTCCGAGGTGTTTTTGGGGCCGTATGTGGGCGGCGGCATCGAGATCTGGTTTGCCTATGTGCTGGCGCTGGTGTTTTTGCTGTTCCGCCCGCAAGGGCTGTTCGGCGAAAAGATCATTGACCGGGTCTGACTTGCGCTGTCCTCAACTGATTAAAAAAGAAGCATATGTTTTACAGAGAAAACGGCCAATTCAAAACTTCTTACCGGGCTGACCAGCAGATATTTGCCATCACCCAGGACCGGGTGGCCGTGTTGCTGCTGATCGCTGCGGCATTTCTGGTGGTGCCCATGGTCACCAGCGAGTACATGTTCAGGGCCATCCTGATTCCGTTTCTGATCATGTCGCTGGCGGCCCTGGGGGTGAATATCCTGGTGGGTTATTGCGGCCAGATTTCACTGGGTTCGGGTGCTTTCATGGCCGTGGGGGCCTATGCGGCTTTTAATTTCTTTGTCCGTATTGACGGCATGCCGGTGCTGCTGGCCTTGCTGCTGGGGGGGCTGTGTGCTTCGGCGTTCGGGATCTTGTTTGGTCTGCCGAGCTTGCGCGTCAAGGGCTTGTACCTGGCGGTGGCCACGCTGGCGGCACAGTTTTTCAGCGACTGGATGTTTTTGCGCATCAATTGGTTCACCAACAACAGCACCTCGGGGTCGGTGTCGGTGTCCAACCTGCAGGTGCTGGGTTACCCGATTGCCAGCCCGATTTCCAAGTACCTTTTTTGCCTGGCGATCCTGGTGGTGCTGGCGCTGCTGGCCAAGAACCTGGTGCGCAGCGCCATTGGCCGCGAGTGGATGGCGATCCGTGACATGGATGTGGCCGCCTCCGTCATCGGCATCCGTCCCATGTACGCCAAGCTCACGGCCTTCGCGGTCAGTTCGTTCATCATTGGTGTGGCGGGCGGCTTGTGGGGCTTCGTGCACCTGGGCTCATGGGAGCCGGCCGCGTTCTCGGTGGACCTGTCATTCCGGTTGCTGTTCATGGTCATCATTGGCGGCATGGGCTCCATCATGGGCAGCTTCTTTGGCGCTGCCTTCATTGTGGTGCTGCCAATTTTTCTGAACCAGTTTTTACCAATGTTGGGCAGCCTGTTTGGCATAGAAATTTCAACCTCTGGCATTTCCCATGCCGAGCTGATCATCTTTGGCGCGCTGATCGTGTGGTTCCTGATTGTGGAGCCGCATGGGCTGGCCAAACTGTGGTCTACGGCCAAGCAGAAGCTGCGCCTGTGGCCATTCCCGCATTGATGGCGTCGTTGATTCGTTTTTCGTTAACCAAAGCACTGCGGTGCATTACAACCAGGAGACTTGCATGAAAATTAAACACATTGCGTTAGCGGCTCTTATGGCCTCGGTGGGCGCCACGGCGTTTGCTCAAGCCAAGGAGCAGTTTTTCCCCGGTTTGCCGTACCGCACCGGCGCCTACGCCCCCAATGGCGTGCCATGGGCCAACGGCTACGCTGACTACCTCAAGCTGGTGAACGCCCGCGGTGGTATCAATGGCGTCAAGATCATTTACGAAGAGTGCGAAACCGGCTACGCCACCGACCGCGGCGTGGAATGCTACGAGCGCCTGAAAGGCAAACATGGCGGCGCCACCGTGTTCCAGCCCCTGTCCACCGGCATCACCTTTGCCCTGACCGAGAAAGCCCCGGTCGACAAGATTCCTTTGATCACGGCGGGTTATGGCCGCAGCGAAAGCCAGGACGGTCTGGTCTTCAAATGGAACTTCCCGATCGCCGGCACCTATTGGCTGGCCGCTGACGTGCTGGTGCAAACCATTGCCAAGAAAGAAGGCGGATTCGACAAGCTCAAGGGCAAGAAAATCGCCTTGGTGTACCACGACTCGCCTTATGGCAAAGAACCCATTGCCCTGCTGCAGGAGCGTGCCGCCATGCACGGTTTCAACCTGCAACTGCTGCCGGTGGCCCACCCCGGTGTAGAGCAGAAAGCCACCTGGCTGCAAGTGCGCCAGGCACGCCCTGACTATGTGTTGCTGTGGGGCTGGGGAGTGATGAACTCCACCTCGCTCAAGGAAGCCCAAGCCACGGGTTACCCGCGCGACAAAATGTATGGCGTCTGGTGGTCGGGTGCCGAGCCCGATGTGAAAGACGTGGGCGAAGGCGCCAAGGGCTACAGCGCGGTCACCATGCAGCACGGTGCCGAGCCTGATTCGGCCGTGGTCAAGGAGATGCTGGTCAAGGTGCACGACAAGGGCCAGGGCACTGGCCCCAGAGAAGAAGTGGGTTCGGTGCTTTACATGCGCGGTGCCATCAGCGCCATGTTTGCGGTCGAGGGTGTGCGCCGCGCGCAGGAGCGTTTTGGCAAGGGCAAGTGGATGTCGGGTGAGCAGGCGCGCTGGGGTTACGAAAACCTGGCGCTGGACCAGAAGAAGCTTGACGCCCTGGGTTTTGCCGGCGTCATGCGCCCAGTGCAGACCACCTGCGCCGACCATATGGGCGCCAACTGGGCCCGCATCCACACCTGGGACGGTAAAAAATGGGCGTTTTCGTCGGATTGGCTGCAGGCTGACGAGCAGGTCCTGAAGCCTCTGGTGAAGTCGACCGCTGCCAAGTACGCCGCTGACAAAAAGCTGGCGCCACGCACGCCGGCGGACTGCCAGTCCTGATGTCAACTGCGCATCCCGGCGTGTGTCGGGATGCCAACAGGCAGCCTTGCGTGCAGGGTTGCCTATTGGTGAAGGCAAGGAAATATGGAAGCTAAAAACATCGTTCTCAACGTCAATGGCATCGAGGTCATTTACAACCATGTCATTCTGGTGCTCAAGGGTGTGTCCCTGAACGTGCCCGAGGGCAAGATTGTGGCCATTCTGGGCGGCAACGGCGCGGGCAAAACCACCACGCTGCGGGCCGTGTCCAACCTGCTGCGCGGCGAGCGTGGCGAGGTCACCAAGGGCTCGATCGAGCTGCGCGGCGAGCGCATCGAGAATTTGTCGCCGGCCGACCTGGTGCAGCGCGGCGTGGTGCAGGTGATGGAAGGGCGCCATTGTTTTGCCCACCTCACCATCGAGGAAAACCTGCTCACCGGCAGCTACACGCGCAAGGACAAAGGCGAGATTGCCGCCAACCTGGAGAAGGTCTACACCTATTTCCCGCGCCTGAAGACCCGCCGCAGCAGCCAGGCGGCCTACACCTCGGGCGGCGAGCAGCAGATGTGCGCCATCGGCCGCGCGCTCATGACCAACCCCAGCATGGTGCTGCTCGATGAGCCCTCCATGGGGCTGGCGCCGCAGATTGTGCAGGAGGTGTTCGAGATCGTGAAAGACCTCAACGTGCGTGAAAAGGTCACCTTTTTACTGGCCGAGCAAAACACCAACATGGCCCTCAGATACGCCGACTACGGCTACATCATGGAGTCAGGCCGTGTCGTGATGGACGGCATTGCCAGCGACCTGGCCAACAACGAAGACGTGAAAGAGTTTTACCTTGGCATGGGCGGTGGCGAGCGCAAGAGCTTCAAGGATGTCAAGAGCTACAAACGCCGAAAACGCTGGCTGGCGTAGGGCCAACTGTCATCGTGAATTTGTTTTGAATGGATCTTTCCCATGGCTGATTATTTTGATGCGTTGGAAACGCGTGACCCCGCTGTTCGCGAAGCAGCTTTGCTGGCAGCTCTGCCGCTGCAGGTGGCGCACGCCAAACTGGCCGCGCCGGCTTTCGCCGGAATTCTCAAGGACGTCAATCCGGCCGAGGTCACCACGCGTGCCGCACTGGCCCGGCTACCGGTCACGCGCAAACATGAACTGCTGGCGCTGCAATTGAGCAGTCGCAATCACGGCGGCAGCGTGTTTGGCGGATTCAGCGCCGTCGGTTTGGGCGCCCATGTGCCGCGCATCTTTGCCAGCCCAGGCCCCATTTACGAACCCGAAGGCACGGCACGCGACTACTGGCGCATGGCGCGCGCCATTTTTGCCGCCGGTTTCCGTCCGGGTGAGTTGATCCACAACAGCTTCAGCTACCACTTTGTGCCGGCTGGTTCGATGATGGAAACCGGTGCCCATGCGCTGGGTTGCACCGTGTTCGCGGGGGGGACCGGCCAGACCGAGCAACAAGTGCAGGCCATGGCTGAACTGCAACCCGCTGGCTACATCGGCACACCGAGCTTTTTAAAAATCATTCTGGAAAAAGCCGCCGAGATGGGTGTGGCCCTGCCCAGCCTGACCAAGGCGATGTTCGGCGGCGAGGCCTTTCCGCCCAGCCTGCGCGACTGGTTTACCGCACACGGCGTGGCCGGTTACCAGTGCTATGCCACCGCCGACCTGGGCTCCATTGCTTATGAGACCTCGGCGCGCCAGGGTCTGGTGCTTGACGAAGGTGTGCTGCTGGAAATTGTGCGCCCCGGCACGGGCGACCCAGTGGCCGAGGGTGAAGTGGGCGAGGTGGTGGTGACCACGCTCAACCCCACTTACCCGCTGATTCGTTTTGGCACGGGCGACTTGTCGGCCGTGTTGCCGGGCCCTTGCCCCAGTGGGCGTACCAACGTGCGCATCAAGGGCTGGATGGGCCGGGCTGACCAGACCACCAAGATCCGCGGCATGTTTGTGCACCCCGGCCAGGTTGACACCATCGCCAAGCGCTTCCCCGAAATCACCAAGGCCCGTCTGGTGGTGACCGGCGAAATGGCCAACGACCAGATGACGCTCAAGGTTGAAACCGCCTGCAGTGGCCCAGACAGTCTGGCTGTGAAGGTGATGGAAGCGATTCGCGACGTGACCAAGTTGCGCGGCCAGGTCGAGGTCGTGTCGCCGGGCAGTCTGCCCAATGATGGCAAGGTGATCGAAGACGCGCGCAGCTACCAGTAATTTCATTTCTAAATCATCCGTGTCGTTGTTGCTTCGCCTTGTCGTGCGATAGCACTGCCTGCGGCTTCGCGCCTGGACACAAATGATTTGGAAACGGAATAACGGGTCAAACCCCCCAGGTGATCGCCGCGTCGTCCTTCAGACACTGCCTGATCATGTCCATGAAAGGCAGGGTGCGCTGGCGCAGGCCGATGGCCTCGAAACGGGGCGCAGGCAGGTTTTCTGCGTGAGCCTGATGGATGGCCTCCTTTTGTTGCGCCTCTTCAAGCGCCACCGCGTCTTTCAGCGCCGCCAGCGCTTGCGGCATGTGTTCGGGCAGCAAAATGCCCTTGGTGCTGGGCTCGGAAGCCGAGTGTTTGCCGATGATTTCCAGCACGCGCTGGCCGTTGGCTTGCAACATAATCACATCCCCGGTGACTTTGGATTTGAACTTGTACAGCATGCGTTTCCTCGCGTTGGTGAATCGTCTCAAGGGGCTCATGTTAGTCCCCTGCCTGCTGCTGGGGCTGACCGGCTGCGCCGACACGCGTTATTACTGGCAGTCGGTCACGGGCCATTGGCAACTGATGCAGGCGGCGCGGCCCATAGACCATTGGCTGGCTGACCCGACGACGCCATTGGCGTTGCAGCAGCGCCTCAAGCTGGCCCGGGACATGCGCCGATTTGCCGTGACTGAACTCCATCTGCCCGACAACGCCAGTTACCAGCGCTACGCCGACCTGCAGCGCCGTCATGTGGTGTGGAACGTCGTGGCCGCGCCCGAGTTTTCCCTGACGCTGAAAACCTGGTGCTTCCCGGTGGCGGGTTGTGTGGGTTACCGGGGTTATTTTTCCGAGGCTGATGCGCAGGCCGAGGCCCAGGCGCAACGTGCCGCCGGGCTGGAGGCCAGCGTTTATGGTGTGCCTGCCTATTCCACGCTGGGCTGGATGAACTGGGTGGGCGGCGACCCGCTGCTCAACACCTTCATCCATTACCCCGCAGGCGAGGTGGCGCGTCTGCTTTTCCATGAGCTGTCGCACCAGGTGCTGTATGTGCCCGACGACATGGTCTTCAACGAATCATTTGCCACCGCGGTGGAACGGCTGGGCGGCGCCCTCTGGCTGGCGCAACAAGCCAGCCCTGAGGCGCGCCAGGCCTATGCCGACTTTGACGCGCGCCGCCAGCAGTTCAGGCTTCTGACGCGTAACACGCGTGACCGACTGAAGGAAATTTACAGCACCGATGGCCCGCAAGCCACGGCCAAAAAAAACCAGGCCGCCCTGAAGCAGCAAACCATGCGGGACTTCAGGGCCGCCTATGCCGAGCTCAAGGCGAGTTGGGGTGGTTACAGCGGCTTTGATGCCTGGGTGGCTCAGGCCAATAACGCGACTTTTGGTGCGCAGGCGGCATACGACGAATTGGTGCCCGGCTTCGAGGCGCTGTTTGTGCGCGAAGGCCGCCAGTGGCCCACGTTCTATGATGCGGTCAAGGACCTTGCCAAGCGACCCCAAAAGGAGCGGGCGCAACAACTGAAACAATTAGCAGCAGAACAAAAAGGCTGACAGACCATGGCTGAACTCAATATCGTTCGTGAACACACGCTGGGCCTGGCCAAGGCGCGCAAGATCGCCTTTCAGTGGGCGGAACAGGTCGAGCAGGAATTTGCCATGCAGTGCAATTACGCCCAGGGCAAGCACATCGACGAAGTTGAATTTGTGCGCTCAGGTGTCAAGGGCAGTTTGACGGTGACCAAAACGCACTTCGAGCTGCGCGCTCAATTGGGCTTTTTGCTCGGTGCGTTCAAGGGCACCATCGAGGCTGAGATTGTGAAGAACCTCGATGCCTTATTGGCGGCGCCCACGCCAGTTCCTAAAAAGCGGCCAGTGCCAAAGGCTTGATCAGCTCAGCGATTTGATCAGGTCGATGTACTGCTGCATCGCATCGGCACTGGGGGTGCCCTTGAGGGTGTTCCACGCATCCCATTTGGCGCGGCCCACCATGTCGGTAAAGCCGGGTTTCTTTTCTGCGTTGTCCCCGGCGCTGGCCTGTTTGTAAAGTGCGTAAAGCTTGAGCAGGGTCATGTTGTCGGGGCGTTCGCTTAAGGTTTTGGAGTGGGCCACGGCGGCTTCAAATTGGGTTTGCAGGTCAGACATGATGAAATTTCTATCCATTAAAAAGAGGGGGCATCAGGGTAATCAGGGTTGATCTTAATGGGCGTTTTGATCGCAAAATAGAGAACCTTCCCGAAAGCGTTCTCATGGTCACACGTTTGCCTCGTTCCCGTTCCCGAACTGCCCCGCAACAGTTGTCTGCCAGCCCGGTGCACGAGCGCATGAGCAAGGTCGACACCGCCTGGTTGCGCATGGACAGCGCCAGCAACCTGATGATGATCATGGGCGTCTGGATCATCAAGCCGGCGGTCAGTTATGAGGCTACTTGCCAGCGCATCGAAGAACGTTTGTTGAAGTACCCGCGCTTCAGCCAAAAAGTGGTGCAGGATGCAACCGGTGCCAGCTGGGTGACCGACACCGGCTTTGACATCCAACGCCATGTGCTGCGCGACAAGCTGCCGCCCTCGGCCAAAAGCCACCCGCAGCAAGCGCTGCAGGATCGCCTGGCCGAGCTGGCCTTGCAGCCGCTGGACCCGCGTTACCCGCTGTGGGACTTCAGGCTGGTGGAACATTACCAGGGCGGCTCGGTCCTGCTGGTGCGCATTCACCATTGCATTGCCGACGGCCTGGCGCTGATCGCCGTGATTCAGTCGCTGGTGGATGGCGGCACCGAGCCACCGCAGCGCCAGGTCAGGCACGACTCGGCTTCTGGCTGGGAGGCGGCGGAAGAATGGCTGTCGCACACGGTGATCGAACCGTTCACCGGGGCGGCCGTGAAGGCCTTGGATTTTGCGGGCGACAGCGCGGCGCAAGCACTGGGCGCCATGGGTCACCCGCAAACCCTGTTCGACAAACTCATCACCAAGGGCGTGAGCAAGGGCAAGGACGGGTCGGCAGAAATCGCCAAACTGGCCTACCAGGTGCTGCGCGACAGCGCCGCGCTGGCCCTGATGCCCGACGACTCCCCCACCCGACTCAAAGGCAGCCCGGGCCACGCCAAGCGGGTGGCCTGGTGCCAGCCGATTCCGCTGGATGAAGTGCGCGCCGTGAGCAAGGTGCTGCATTGTTCGATCAATGATGTGCTGCTGGCCTGCGTGGCGGGCGCCATCGGCCAGTACCTCAAAGCGCAGGGCGATGCGGTGGCGGGCAAGGAAATTCGCGCCATGGTGCCGGTCAACTTGCGGCCCATGGCGCAAGCCTACCAATTGGGCAACCAGTTTGGGCTGGCACCGGTGGTGCTGCCGATCGGCCTGGAGCACCCGTTGGCGCGGGTGTTTGAAGTGCGCCGGCGCATGGGGGAGCTCAAAGGCAGCATGCAACCGCTGCTGAGTTTTGCCCTGCTGGCGCTGGCGGGCATGCTGGTCAAGCCGGCCCAGGACGCCTTGCTGAGCCTGTTCTCGAAAAAAACCACGGCAGTC
The DNA here is from genome assembly GCF_030653815.1 of Rhodoferax sp. Classification (GTDB taxonomy): domain Bacteria; phylum Pseudomonadota; class Gammaproteobacteria; order Burkholderiales; family Burkholderiaceae_C; genus Rhodoferax. The sequence continues at coordinate 51,416 of NZ_JAURYQ010000038.1, forward strand.
ATGACCAATGTGCCCGGGCCCCGGGAAAAGCTCAAGTTCTGTGGTGCCACCCTGGAGCAGCCGCTGGTCTGGGTGCCGCAGTCGGGCAGCGTGGGTTTGGGCGTGTCGATTCTGAGCTACGGCGGCGGCGTGCAGTTCGGCATCGTCAGCGACGCCACCCTGTGCCCCAACCCGCAGGCCATCATTGACCAGTTTGAGCCCGAGTTCGAAAAACTCCGTCTGCTGACCCTGATGCTGCCCTGGGAGAATTGAACTTCAGTCTTCCAGCTCGGCCTTGGCCATTTCGACGTCCAGGCGTTCCATGGCGTCGATGGGCTTGGCGCTGGCGGCTTGTTGGTAGAGGCGGGTGGCTTCGTGCACCACGGCATCACCGTCGAGCATCAGCAGCGCGTGGGCGTATTCGACCATGCCCATGGCCGACGCCATGTTGAACTTGAGCGCTTGCTGAAACAGCGTGAGCCCGGTGGCCTTGTGGGCGCCGTAGGCCATCGCGCCAATGAGCTCGCCGACCTTGTCGATCACTTCGGCATGAAAGGCACCCAGCGCAATGTGGGCGTCGGCGTGCATGGGTTGCTTCTGGATGACGTGTTCCAGGTCGGTCTTGACGCGGGTGCCAAGGCCTTGCGCCAGCGCCTTGGCCACGCTGATGCCCTGGCTGTAGCGCCCCAGGGCGTAGGCGCGCCAGTAATAGGCGTTGATGTTGTCGGGCTGCTGTTTGATTTGCGCCTCGGTGCGCTCGGCCACCTCGACAAACAGGGCCTGCCGGATGGCTTCCTGCCGCTCCAGGTAAGTGGCGTACACGCAGACGGCCTTGTTGGCCACATTGAGCCCGGACAGCCCCAGATCGAGCCCCATGGACATGGATTTGTAAAAGTCACCATTGTGAAAATGAGCCCAGGCCTGCAACAACTTGGGGTCTTGGGGGAGCGGCTCCAGATCCCCCGCATGCAGTCTGGCCCACGAACTTTTGACGCCTTCCGCGTCAAAGTTGTAATCGCCCGCAAAGGGGAAAGGTGTCCATTTGGCCATTGGTTTCTCCGGTGCCTTGTTGTTTTATTTGTTTTCCTTATTGTAGGCATCGGAGAGTTTGAGCAGGTGGCTGCGCTGCGACGACTCCAGGTAGGGCGCCAGCAGGTTCAGCACATGCTGGGCACCGCGCAGCAGCGCTGCCTGCGCGTTCTGCTCTTCCAGGGCATTGCGCGGGTCACGCACGTACTCAAAACTGAACCAGTAGGTCAGCACCACCACCATGCTGGTCGCGGTGGCCTCGATCTCGCGCGAGTCGATGTGCAGGGCACCGCCGCGGCGCATGCCGTCGAGCAGGGCCTTGATGGAGCGGGTCTTGTTTTTCAGGATCGACTGAAAGTGGGTTTCCAGACGCCGGTTCTTGCTCAGCAGGTCGTTCAGGTCACGGTACAAAAACCGGTATTGCCAGATCAGCTCAAACAGCGTGTGCATGAAAAACCAGGCATCTTCAACGTCGCGCACATCATCACCGGCGCCCAGCAACTCGTTCAAGGGGCGCTCGAAACGGTCAAACAGCGCGTTGATGAGCTCGTCCTTGGCCGGGTAGTGGTAGTACAGGTTGCCGGGGCTGATGTTGAGTTCGGCCGAGATCAGCGTGGTCGACACATTGGGCTCGCCAAAGCGGTTGAATAGCCCCAGCGTGACCTCCAGGATGCGCTCGGCGGTGCGCCGCGGGGCTTTTTTTACCATGTCGGCTGACCATTTTTGGGGGCTGCCACCTGCACCACCTGGTTCAGGGTGTTCAGGGTGGTGTGCAGCTTGGTCAGGGCATGGCTGACCCGGGTGGGTTCGCGCTGGGGGCGACACAGGTGGCGGCTGGTGTCGTCCAGCAGCGCATGGTTCAGCGTGATGCCGTGGTCGCCGAGCTGGGTGACCAGGCCGGCCTGGTTTGAGCGCAGCAACTGGCGGGTTTGCTGGTAGGCGTGTTCGGCCAGATGGCGGCGCTGGCTGTAGCTGAAGGTGTTGGCCAGGTACAGCTCGGGGTCGCGGTGGTCGGGCTCGATCAGCAGAATGTCGGTGTTGGGGTAGGCCTGTTGGTAGCTTTTGAGCCCCAGTACCAGGCGCGAGTGGATGAGCGACCTGAAGGTCTGGCTCAGCACCGCGGGCAGGCCGCCGTCGGCAATACGCGGAATGGGTTCGGGCGCGGCCCAGGGCGTGTTGGGCTCGGTGGTGGCTTGCCGCTTGGAAGCGTCAAAAGGCACCAGCGGGTTGATGCACAGCATCAGGTCCACACCCTCTTCCAGCGCAATCGAGGCGTGCATGGTCTTGATCAGGGCGCCATCGACAAAATGCTGGCCGTCGATCTCGACCGGTGGAAACAGGCCCGGCAGGGCGGCGCTGGCTTGCACGGCTTTGGAAATGGGCACATGGTCCCAGCCCGGGCGGCCAAACGCAACCGTCTGGCAACTGTCGAGATGCGTGGCCACCAGCGTCAGGCGGCTTTTGAGTTGGCGGAAATCGTTGCTGCGGCCGGGTTTGGCAAACAGCCGCGCCAGCTCGATGTCAATCTGGTCATTGGAGAAAACGCCAGTCGGCAGGCTCGGGCTCAAATATTCCAGCGCGCGCATGAGCGACTTGCGTCCCAGCGTGCCCTGCCACGTGCCTGCCAGCAGCAAGCCCGGCACCAGCAGCCCGCGCGAAAAAAATTCGCCAAACGCAGGCCGCAGCAACCAGGCCGGATCGAACGCCTCGGCCTGATGTTTGCGGTCTTCAATGAACAGGGAAAACAGCTGGCGTGGCGTGACGCCATTGGCCAGACCGGCGGCAATGAAGCTGCCGGCCGACACCCCGACGTAATGTTGCAGCCGGTTGAAATCGATGCCCTGCAGCGACTCCTGCAACGCGCACAGCGCACCAATTTCATAGATGGCACCCAGCGGGCCACCACCAGCCAGTGCCAGGGCGATCTTGGGTGCGTGGGCTTTTTGACGCGTCATACCACGCCAGTGTAGGGCGCTCGCAGCCCTTTGTTATTCAGGGTTTACCTGAGGCGCCGGCGCGACCTTGGGCGCTGCCTTTTTGGCGGCTGGGGCTTTGCGGGCCGGGGCTTTTTTGGCCACGGGCGCGGCCGCCACCGTCTTGGCTACGGCTTTTTTGGCCGCTGGCTTGGCTTTGGCCGGGGTCAGCTTGTGCACGCTGGCATTGAGCGCGTCAATGCGGGCAATCAGCGCGTCGATGTCCTTGGCCGACGGCACGCCCAGCTTGTTGAGTGCCTTGGCCACGCGGTCTTCAAAAATGTTTTCCAGCTTGTCCCATTGGCCCGAAGCCCGACTGCCGATGTCGCTGGCCATGCTGGTCATCTTGTGGGTGGCCTCGTTGATTTTTTCCTCGGCGGCCGACTGGGTCTTGCGCTGAAAACTCACGCCTTCCTTGACCAGTGCCTCGAACGCCTTGGTGCCTTCCACCTGCGCTTTGGTAAAAGCGCCCAGGCCAGCTTGCCAGATCTGTTGGGCCGAATCTTTCACCGAGCCCGACAAAATGGATGACTTGGACGCCGCCGATTTGGCAGACTTTTTGCTGGCCGACTTGACGCTGGATTTGGCTGCGGGTTTGGCTGCGGCGCTGACTTTTTTGAGTTTGGTGACCATGTGACACTCCTGTGGGTAAAGGGTAAAACTGTTGCACCAAGGTCGTCGGTGCATGGGGGTGACTGTAAGGACGACGCGCGCAAATGTGTAGGGGCAGCTTCCTAAAACCAGGACCCCAAGCCATGGATTGCCACGTCGCTGTGCTTCTCGCGATGACGGACAGGGGTCTCAACTTGATTACGAGCATGCTTGCCTCAATCCATCGTTCCGGTAACAATACAATCTAGACAGACTAGACAGGAGTTAATAATGCATACATGGCAATTACAGGAAGCGAAGAACCGCTTCAGCGAAATAGTGGACATGACGCTCAATGAGGGGCCGCAGCTTGTCACGCGCCGGGGGCAGGACGTTGTGGTCATTCTTGCGGCCAAGGACTACCGACGCATGAGCGGTGCGCCGTCATTGCTCAGCACCTTGTTCAGCGCGCCACGAGGCGAGCCACTTGATCTGGCGCGCGCGAAGGAGCCCATTCGCGAGGTCAAGCTGTGAATTACCTGCTTGACACCTGCTTCCTGTCCGAGCTGGTCAAGCCAGCGCCCGCGCCAGCGGTTTTGAGTTGGATGGGTGAGCGCACCGAGACCGAATTATTCGTGAGCGCAATGACCATGGCAGAGCTTCAGCGCGGTATCGAGAAACTTGCGCCGTCGCGCCGGCAAGCTGAGCTCTCGACCTGGCTGCAGCAGCTCAAAATGGGGTTTGAGAATCGTATGCTGTCGTTCACGATCGAGACCGCTAGTGTTTGGGCTCACATGTGCGCCAAAGTCGAGTCCGAGGGCAAACCCATGGCCGCCTTCGACTCCATCATTGCTGCGACTGCCCTGGAGCATGGCCTGGCTCTGGTCACACGCAACGTGCGCGACTTCGCGCAAGCCCCGGTTGTGCTGATGAACCCCTGGTCTGTTGGTTGACGTCAAAAATGCATGGATCGCCACGGTCTGCGGCCTCGCGTCGACGGGGGCCTCCACGGGTTTACGATACAGCGCGACCAACCCGATTCAGGCAAAAATAGCCCATTCTTTTGGAGACACCCATGCGTTATTTCGTCACCGGGGCCACCGGGTTCATTGGCAAACGGCTGGTCAAGAAGCTGCTGGAGCGCAAGGGCGCGGTGGTGTATTTTCTGGTGCGACCGGGCAGCGCAGGCAAGGTCAAGGCCCTGCGTGAATTCTGGGGCGCCAGCGCGGCGCGCGTGATTCCGGTGACCGGTGACCTGACCAGCAAGAAACTGGGGATTGCAGCCGCGGACCTCAAGCAACTCAAAGGCCAGATCGACCATTTCTACCACCTGGCGGCCATTTACGACCTGAGCGCCGACGCCGCCAGCCAGATCGTGGTCAACGTGGAAGGCACCCGCAACACCATTGAGCTGGCCCGCGCCATCGATGCCGGGCACTTCCACCATGTGAGCTCCATTGCCGCCGCCGGCCTGTACGAAGGCGTGTTCCGCGAAGACATGTTCAATGAGGCCGAGAACTACGAGCACCCGTATTTCATGACCAAGCATGAAAGCGAAAAAATCGTGCGTACCGAGTGCAAAGTGCCCTGGTCGGTTTACCGTCCGGCCATGGTGGTGGGCGACAGCCAGACCGGTGAAATGGACAAGGTCGACGGCCCGTATTACTTCTTCAAGCTGATCCAGCGCATGCGCCAGCTGCTGCCGCCGTGGCTGCCGTCCATTGGCCTGGAGGGCGGGCGCATCAACATCGTGCCGGTGGACTTTGTGGTGGCGGCGCTGGCAACCATCAGCCACCAGAAAAGCATCGCGCAAAAGTGCTTCCACCTGGTTGATCCGGTGGGTTACCGCGTGGGCGATGTCCTCGACATTTTCAGCAAGGCGGCGCATGCGCCCAAGATGAACCTGTTCATCAATGCTGCGCTGCTGGGCTTCATCCCGCGCAGTATCACCAAGGCCTTGATGACGCTGGCGCCGGTGCGCCGGGTGCGCGCCGCCATCATGAAAGACCTGGGCCTGCCCGAGGAAATGCTCACCTTTGTCAACTACCCCACGCGCTTTGACTGCCGCGACATGCTGGCCGCACTGAAAGGCACCGGTGTTGAATGCCCGAACCTGCGGGACTACGCCTGGCGCCTGTGGGACTACTGGGAGCGTCATCTCGACCCCGAACTGCACATCGACCGCAGCCTGCGCGGCACCGTGGGCGGCAAGGTGGTGCTGGCCACCGGGGGCTCGTCCGGCATTGGCCTGGCCGCCGCGCACAAATTTGCCGAGGCCGGTGCCATCACCCTGATTTGCGGGCGCGACCAGGACAAACTCGACGAGGCATGCGCCCAGGCCAAGGCGCGCGGCTACCAGTTTGTGGCCTACGCGGTCGACATTTCTGACGCAGCCGGCTGCGAGGAATTTGTGCAAAAGGTGGTGGCTGAACACGGCGGGGTCGACTTTTTGGTCAACAACGCGGGCCGCTCCATCCGCCGCGCCATCGAATCCAGCTACGACCGCTTTCACGACTACGAGCGCACCATGCAGCTCAACTACTTTGGCAGCCTGCGCGTCACCATGGGTTTCCTGCCTGGCATGGTGGCCAAGCACCACGGCCATGTGGTCAACATCAGCAGCATCGGCGTGCTCACCAACGCGCCGCGCTTCAGCGCCTACGTGGCCAGCAAGGCCGCGCTGGACGCCTGGACGCGCTGTGCCAGCAGCGAGTTTGCCGACCAGGGCGTGACCTTCACCACCATCAACATGCCGCTGGTGCGCACCCCCATGATCGCGCCCACCGGCCTGTACAACAACGTGCCCACCCTCAGCCCCGAAGAAGCCGCCGACCTGGTCGCCCAGGCCTGCATCTTCAAGCCGGTGCGCATCGCCACCCGCATGGGCATTTTTGGCCAGGTGCTGCACGCCGCGCTGCCGCGCGTGGCCCAAATCGCCATGAACACCAGCTTCAGGATGTTCCCGGACTCCTCGGCCGCCAAGGGTGCCAAAGCCGACAAGCAAAAACTCTCACCGGAAGCCGTGGCGATGCAGCAGATGATGCGGGGAATCCATTTTTAGGGTGGTCATGGTCGCCACGTCGCGTTGCTCCTCGCGATGACGGTGCCTCGACTGCCATTGCGCAATGAATGACTGTCATTGCGAGCGAAGCGCGGCAATCCATGGAGCCCGGAAGTCCTCAAACCCCAAGCATTGCCAACCTATTAGAATCCACCGCACTCGGGAGTAATTGAATAATGGACGTTGAAGCGCAAGAGGCAGAAATCAGTCTGCTGGATTTGTTGGTGGTGGTGGCGGAAAACATCAAGCTGCTCCTGCTGGGGCCGCTGCTGGCGGGGCTGGTGGCCTTGGGCATCGGATACGCGCTGCCGCAAAACTACGTCAGCCAGGCCATCCTGCTGCTACCCTCGACCAACTCGACCAACTCGACCAACTCGGCGCAGGCTGCGGCCATGATGACCTCGCCGCTGGTGCTTGATCCCATCATCGCCACCGACCCCGAACTCAACGCCAAGCCCATTGAGACCGCCCGCATTGCTCTGGCCGGCAAGCTCAAGGCGGCTGTCGCCAAAGACGGCCTGCTGCGGCTGGACGCGACCGCCACGCAACCCCAGGCAGCCCAGGCGCTGGCCAATGCGGTCATTGACAACTGGCTCAAAAGCACCGTGCCTGGCCCGCAAGACCGTGCCGACCTGGAAAAACGCCTCAGCTACGCCAGCAATGCGCTGGCCTCCGTGACCACCCTGCTCAACACGCTCAGTGTGGACGGCGCGGTCAGCCTGGGCAAGCCCCTGACCCGCGGCGAGGCCGGCACCAGCCTGGTGGGCCTGGGCGAGCTGCAAACCCGCTACCTGAACGATGTACTTGGCATTCCGCGCAGCTTGCAAGGCCTGTCGCGCGACGTGGTCAAACAGCCCCCCACCTTGCCCACCGAGCCGGTCTCCAACAAAAAAGCGCTGATTGCCGTCATGAGCACCCTGGGCGCCGGCTTTGCGCTGCTGTTGTTTGTGTTCATGCGTCAAGCCTGGCGCAACGCGTCGCAAGATCCCGAAACGGCTCCCAAAATGGCGCGCCTGCGTGCAGCGTTTGGCGCGCGCAAAGCCTGATCTCATCACCCTGACTAACGGCGCCTGCTGGCGGTGTCACATGGCACGCCGGTAGCGCGTCCGAACCACGCTTTCACCCCTGGCCGGCAAAGCAGCTCTTTCATCATCCAGCGCGCGGACCGCATTGCTTTCGCTGAGAAGGGTATGGGGACTGAATTTGAAATCCGCAGGCAAGGCGGATGGATTATTTTAATAACTGACTTGAAGTTATTAAAAAGAGATAATACGATCCACCAAAAGAGCCACAACAACGGGCCGACAGGCGTTTCAACCTTTATATTTATTTAATACCATGACCAATTTGATCGATATTCAAAACCAGATCGCCATCCTGCAAAAACAAGCCGAAGAAATCAAGGCTCAGGAGTTTAATAAAACCGTGCAGGAAATCAAGGCGAAAATGGCGGCCTTTGGTATTACCCTTGATGATCTCAATGGTGGCGGCAAGACGCGTGTGCGCAAAGCCGGCGCAGCCAAGTCGGGCACTCCGGCACCTGCCAAATACCGCGGCCCCAACGGCGAAACCTGGAGCGGCCGTGGTTTGATGCCGCGCTGGCTGGCTGCTTTGGTAGCACAAGGACAAAGCAAAGAATCGTTTGCCATCTAACTTAATTTCCAGTCAAGAAAAGCGTCTTGAAAGGCGCTATGGAACTTTAGGGGGTTAGTTTGCAAAGTCGGGTTTTATATTTGTCGCGCACCGTCAAGCAGTTGGTGGTGCTTTCGCTTGACGTGGTGTTGGCTTTGTTGGCCACATGGATCGCATTTAGCTTGCGGCTGGATGCGCCGCACTGGCCCAGTGGTGCCCAGTGGTGGGTTTACGCGCTGGCACCCGTTATTTCCATACCCGTATTTGTTCGTTTTGGCCTGTACCGGGCCATTTTTCGCTATACCGGTCAGGCCGCGTTGCAGGCCACGGGCATGGCGGTCTTCATTTATGGATGCCTGTTAATGTCGGTGCTGGCTTGGCAACAATGGCCAGCCGTGCCGCGCAGCTTGGGGGTGTTGCAGCCCTTGGTGTTTTTGGTTTTGATTGGCGCCAGTCGGGCATTTGCGCGGTTTTGGCTGGCTGATGTGAATCGGGCTCGAGCCCATTGCGAAGGCCGCTTGCTCATTTACGGCGCCGGCACGGCTGGTGTGCAAACCGCCGCGGCCTTGCGCATGTCACATCAATATGCCTTGCTGGGTTTTGTGGATGATGACGCGACCAAGGCGGGCCGCAGCCTCAATGGCGTGCCTGTGTTTTCCCCCCATGAGGTGCCGCAGGTGGTGGCGAAACAGGGCGTGACCGACATCCTGCTGGCCTTGCCCAGCGCCACGCGCGACCGGCGCAACGCCATTTTGAGCAGCTTGCGGCCGCTACCGGTGCACATTCGCACGCTGCCGGGCATGTCAGACCTGGCCAGTGGCCGTGTCACGGTACAGGATTTTCGCGAGCTGGATTTAGAAGATTTGCTGGGCCGCGACCCGGTACCGCCCAACGCCGCGCTGCTGGCACGCGAGTTGGCGGCACAGGTGGTGCTGGTGACCGGCGCCGGTGGCAGCATTGGCGGTGAACTGACGCGCCAGATTGTCTTGCAGCGGCCACGTCAGTTGCTGCTGCTGGACCACAATGAATTCGGTCTGTACAGTATTCACCAGGAGTTGCAGGGCATTTGTGCCGCCCACCAGTTGGGTGTCGAGTTGATCCCCCTGCTTGGCAGTGTGGCCAATCCGGCCCGTTTAAAGGCAATTTTCGAGGTCTATCGCCCGGCCATGGTTTACCACGCTGCGGCCTACAAGCATGTGCCGATGGTCGAAGACAATCCCGGCGAGGGCGTTTTGAACAACGTGTTCGGCACGCTCAATACCGCCCGTGCGGCACAAGCCAGCGGTGCCAGGCGCTTTGTGCTCATTTCCACCGACAAGGCGGTGCGCCCCACCAATGTGATGGGCGCCAGCAAGCGCATGGCCGAACTGGTGTTGCAGGCGCTGGCCATGCAGCAGTCTGGCACCTGTTTCACCATGGTGCGCTTCGGCAACGTGCTGGGCTCCAGCGGCAGCGTGGTGCCCTTGTTCCGGCGCCAGCTCAGCGAGGGCGGCCCGCTGACCGTGACCCACGCCGAGGTCACACGCTATTTCATGACCATCCCCGAAGCCGCGCAGCTGGTGCTGCAGGCCGGTGCCATGGCCGTGGGTGGTGACGTGTTTGTGCTGGACATGGGCGAACCCGTCAAGATCCTGGACCTGGCCCGGCGCATGGTTGAGCTGTCGGGCCTGCGCGTGCGCGATGCCGATCACCCCGATGGCGACATCGAAATCGCCGTGACCGGCCTGCGCCCGGGTGAAAAGTTGTACGAGGAGCTTTTGATAGGCGACAACCCCAAGCCCACCGCGCACACCCGCATCATGAAAGCGCACGAAGATTATTTGGCCTGGGACGATTTGCTGCCCCACCTGAACACGCTGCGCACCGGCGCCGAGCAGGCTGACCTGGCCCGGATCAAGACCGTGCTGCAAACCTGCGTGCATGGTTATGGGGACGCGCAGCACTGAAGTCATGGATGGCCACGTCGCTGCGCGCCTCGCAATGACGGTTTGGGTGTCATTGCATCCTGCTCATCATTGCGAGCGAAGCGCGGCCATCCATGACTGCAACATGGTGCACAATTTGCCTGTCATCCCCAAAAACCCCCAAATCCCACCATGACCGACGTATCCCACATCTCTCCGCGTGACAAGGCCGAAATCCTGGCACAGGCGCTGCCCTACATCCGCAAATTCCATGGCAAGACCATGGTCATCAAGTACGGCGGCAACGCCATGACCGACCCCGCCCTGCAGGCCGATTTTGCCGAAGACGTGGTGCTGCTCAAGCTGGTGGGCATCAACCCGGTGGTGGTGCATGGTGGCGGGCCGCAGATTGAAACGGCGCTCAAGCGGCTGGGCAAAAAAGGCGAATTCATCCAGGGCATGCGCGTGACCGACGCCGAGACCATGGAGGTGGTGGAGTGGGTGCTGGGCGGCGAGGTGCAGCAGGACATCGTGGGCCTGATCAACCAGGCCGGCGGCAAGGCGGTGGGCCTGACCGGGCGCGACGGTGGCATGATCCGCGCCCAAAAGCTCAAGATGCTCGACAACGCCGACCCCAGCATCGAGCACGATGTCGGCCAGGTGGGCGATATCGTCAGCATCGACCCCAGCGTGGTCAAGGCGCTGCAGGACGACGCCTTCATTCCGGTCATCAGCCCGATCGGCTTTGGCGAAAACAACGAAAGCTACAACATCAACGCCGACGTGGTGGCGGCCAAGCTGGCCACCGTGCTCAAGGCCGAAAAACTGATGATGCTGACCAACATCAGCGGCGTGCTCAACAAGGCCGGTGAGTTGCTCACCGACCTGACGGCGCGCCAGATTGACGCGCTGTTTGCCGATGGCACTTTGAGCGGCGGCATGCTGCCCAAGATTGCCGGTGCACTCGATGCCGCCAAGAGCGGGGTCAACTCGGTGCACATCATTGACGGCCGTGTGCCGCACGTGCTGCTGCTGGAAATTTTGACCGACCAGGCCTTTGGCACCATGATCCGGTCACATTGATGGCCTGATCCCACACCCCATGGAAAACAAATCACACGCACTGGCCGCCGGCCTGTTTGTTGTGTTTGTCAGTGCCTTGCTGGTCGCGTTGGCGGTATGGCTGACGCGCGACACACGCCAACTGCGCAGCTACGAACTGGCCGGGCAGGTTAATTTAAGCGGTTTGCAGCCGCAGGCCAATGTGCGCTACCAGGGCGTGCCGGTGGGCAAGGTGACTGCCATCAAGTTGGACCCCCAGACCCGCGGCCAGGTGCTGGTGCGCATTGCGGTGGATGAGCTGGCGCCCATCAGCGTCACCACGTTTGCCACGCTGGCTTACCAGGGCGTGACCGGGCTGGCTTTCATTCAGCTTGACGACAGCGTGCCCGCCGATGGCACGCAAGCGCCTGGGATGCAATTGGCCAACAACAGCCGCATTCCGCTCAGGCCCGGTTTGATGAGCAAGCTGACCGACCGCGGCGAGCGGGTGTTGGGGCAGCTGGACGAAGCCGCCCAACGCCTGAACCAATTGCTGTCAAGCCAGAACCAGCAGGCCTTGATCACCACCATGGACAACTTTGGCAAGGCCGCCCTGGAGATTCAGCAGCTGACGGCGCAAACCCGGAGCTTGTTGCCCACGGTGGCGCAGGAAACGCGCGACAGCCTGGCCGCGTTGAAAGCGGCCTCGGTGCGCCTGGGCGACAGCGCCGATGTCGCCCGCACCTCGGCCGGCGCATTTCAGCGCTTGACCGAACGCATGGCGGCCCCCGGCGGCACGCTGGACCAGCTGGGGCAGGGCGTTGAGGTCTGGGTGGCCACCAACCATGTGCTGCAAGGTGTCGCCCTGCCGCGCCTGAACCTGCTGGCCCAGGATGTGGCGCGCAGCACGCGCCAGATTGGTGAGCTGGCCCAGACCCTGCGCGACACCCCGCAGGCCCTGCTGTTGGGTGCCCCCGCCCCCCTGCCCGGGCCGGGTGAACCCGGTTTTTCTGTGCCATGAACATGAAAAAAACTGCCACTCCGATTTACTTGCTCAGGCCATACGGTCTGTTGCTGGTGTTGATGCTGTTGCTGGCCGGCTGCACCGCAACAAGGCCGGAGGCTGCGATCAAGGTCTACGACTTTGGCCCCGCTCCGCTGCAGACCCCGGTAGCGGCGTCGCAGCCCGCCCTGGCCACCCTGGTGCTGTATGAGGCTCAGGTCAGCCCGGCACTCGAGGGCAACGCGCTGCTGTACCGCCTGGCCTACGCCGACGCGCAGCAGCTCAAGCCTTACGCCCTGGCGCGCTGGAGCATGCCACCCGCGCAGCTCATCGGCCAGCGCCTGCGCCAGCAGTTGGGCGCGCAGCGCGCCGTGGTGGCGCCGGGTGAAGCCACGGCGCAGCTCAACCTGCGGCTGGTGCTGGAGGAATTCAGCCACGTATTTGCTTCCGCAACCGACAGTCATGGCCTGCTGCGCCTGCGCGCCACCTTGACACAGCGCAGTGGCAGCGGCGAGACCTTGCTGGCGCAGCGCAGTTTTGTGGTTCAACAAGCGGCATCAACGCCCGATGCCCAAGGCGCCGTGCGCGCCCTGACGGCGGCCAGCGACCAGGCGATTGAGCAACTGACGGCCTGGCTACCCCCGCTTTAGCGCTGGCCCACGGCCACCTGGCCAAACACCGCCTGGGCCTCGCGCGGCAGGCAGCGCCAGTACTGCGGGCTGGCTTCCACTGTGCCGCCCAGGGCAGCGGCCGCTTGCCAGCCCCAGCGTGGCTGGTACAAAAAGGCGCGCGCCAGGGCGATCAGGTCGGCGTCGCCGGCTTGCAAGATGGCCTCGGCCTGCTGGGCTTCGGTGATCAAGCCGACCGACGTGGTGACCAGGCCGGTGGCAGCGCGGATGGCCTGGGCAAACGGCACCTGGTAGCCCGCACCCAGCGCAATTTTTTGCAGTGGCGACACGCCGCCCGATGAGACGTGAATGAAGTCGCAGCCAGCGGCTTTCAGGCGTTTTGAAAATTCGACACTTTGCAGTAAATCCCAGCCGCCATCCACCCAGTCGCTGGCCGACAGGCGCAAGCCCAGCACGCCATCAAAGGCCTGGCGCACGGCAGCAAACACTTCCAGCGGAAAGCGGATGCGGTTCTCGAACGAGCCGCTATAGGCATCGCTGCGCTGATTGGCCAACGGCGACAAAAACTGGTGCAGCAGATAACCGTGGGCGCTGTGCAGCTCCACCGCCTCGATACCCATGCGCGCGGCGCGTTGGGCGGCGGCCACAAAGGCATCACGAATCTCGACCAACTGGGTGCCAGAAAGGGCTGTGGGCGCCGGTTCGGTCGGCAAATGCGGTAGCGCCGACGGGCCAAAGGTTTCCCAGCCGCCCTGCGCGGGCGCCAGCAGCTGGCCACCTTGCCAAGGTACCGCACTGGAGGCCTTGCGCCCGGCATGCGCCAGCTGGATGCACACCGCCGTGTGCGGCGCCAGGGCGCGGGCACGCTGCAGGTGGTCGGCCAGGGCGGCTTCGGTGCGATCGTCCCACAGGCCCAGGCAGCTGGGCGTGATGCGCCCTTCGGGCAACACGGCGGTGGCCTCGATGGTGAACAGCGCGGCACCGCTGTTGAGCAGGTTGGCCCAGTGCATCAGATGCCAGTCGGTGGCGCAACCGTTTTGGGACGAATACTGGCACATGGGCGCCACCACGAGCCGGTTGGCCAGTGTCAGGCCGCCACGCGGCGAGGGCAGGGTCATGGGAGAAAAAAGCAGGCTCATGGGGCAATTCCAGAAAACCTTCATTTTCTGGAGCAAACCAGGACAATTTAAGGGTGTCTGAAAATAAATGTTGGAAAAACGGAAACTTGTCGTATCATGCAGCCCGTATTGTTTTTAAAACGGTACATGTTTTGCGGTGAATGTCAGTTTCGCGTCTGCTTCTTAAGTCTTTACTGGTTTGTTGATTGCGGTTATGGACTCCATCGCGTTTTGAGTTATTTTGAGGAGTCCTTTCATGGGCAACAAACTTTACGTCGGCAATCTGCCATATTCTTTCCGTGATGATGATCTGCAACAAGCGTTCGCAGCCCACGGTACCGTCACCAGCGCCAAAGTCATGATGGAACGTGACACCGGCCGCTCCAAGGGTTTCGGTTTTGTCGAAATGGCCGATGATGCGCAAGCACAAACTGCCATCGAAGCCATGAACGGCCAACAATTCGGTGGCCGTGGCCTCGTGGTCAATGAAGCCCGTCCGATGGAGCCTCGTCCTCCCCGTTCAGGTGGCGGCGGCTTCGGCGGCGGCGGCGGTGGTGGTGGCGGCGGTTACGGCGGTGGCGCTGGCGGCGGCCGTTCCGGTGGCGGCGGCTACGGCGGCGGCGCTGGTGGCGGCGGTAGCCGTTCCGGTGGCGGCGGTGGCGGTGGTTACGGCGGTGGCCGTAGCAGCTACTAAGCGCTTACCAACTTCGCCAGATACATTTCTGGCGAGCACAAAAAAGGTCCTTCGGGGCCTTTTTTGTTTATCAACCCGTCGCGCGCGGTTTGCGGGGCCGGCCGGCAAACAGGCGGTCAAACAGGGGGTTGGGCAGCACGCGCAGCAGTTTGGCCACCACACCCATTTGCCAGGGAATCACGCGGTAGCTGCTGCCGGCCGCAATGGCCTGTGCCGCTTTTCGTGAAAAGGTTTCGGGCTGCATCAAAAACGGCATGGTGTACTGGTTGTTTTGCGTCAGCGGCGTGGCAATGTAGCCCGGGCACAACGTCAGCACCTTGACGCCGCTTTGGCGCAACTCGCCGCGCAGGCTTTCGCAATAGCTGATGACGGCGGCCTTGCTGGCACAGTAGGCGCCATGCCCGGGCAGGCCGCGGATGCCCGCCACGCTGCCGATACCCACCAGCGAGCCCGAGCCGCGCGCCACCATGGGCGCAATGAACGGGCCGAAGGTGGCCGCCACGCCCATCACGTTGGTGGCCAGCACCCGGGCCATCACCGCCAGGTCGTCCGGCACCGAGGTGTCGACGCCGATGCTGATGCCGGCGTTGGCAATCACCACGTCGGGCAGACCCTGCTGCGCGATGCAGGCTTGCGCCAGATCGGCCATTTGCTGGGCATCGGCCACATCGGCGCAGTAAATGGCGTAGTTTTCTGGCGCGATGGCGTGCGCGTCAAGCCAGCGTTGCATGGCCTCGCTGCGCCGCGCCACCAGGGCCAGCCGGGCCCCTTGCTGCGCGTAGTGCAGGGCCAGCGCCTGGCCAATGCCGCTTGAGGCGCCAGTGATCAGGACCAGGGGTGGTGTCATGGACGGAGTGCTTTCAAGGCGCCTTGCTGGGTACCAAATGGCCGCGCACGCGCCCGGTGAGCAGCATCAGGCCTGCGCGCTTGTCGTAGTCCATGCTGTTGCCAGTAAAACGGTCCGAGCCCCGGGTGAGCTCGACCGGTTTGTGCGATTGGATGCGATCCGTGTCCATGAAGGCGTGCAAAAACTCGCCCCGAAAGCTCAGGGCAGCCGTCATCTTGCCGTCTTTGTCCAGGCTGGCCTGGCGTTCCACCAGCGCTTGCCCCATGAGTTGAACCTCGGAGGCATCGCTGTTGACGAGCGCCTGGCGCGCGGTGGCCGTGGTCAGCTGCCCGTCGACGCCGAAGGAGCGGATGTGCACCCGGTCAATCTCCAGCGTGTCGGTGTCCGGAAAATGGCGTGCCTCCAGCCCCATGACCTCACTTTTGAGCTGGCCAGCGGTGCCAAAGGTCTTCACGGAAAACTGGTGCATGAAATAGTCGGGCAGGTGCTTGACGGCCGCGGCGGGCTGTTTTTGCTCCGGCCCCGGTGTGCTGCGCACCAGCCAATAGCTTGCGAGCGCCAGCAGGCCCATCAACAGCACCGGAAAATACAGCGTGAGCCGGTCGAACCAGTCACGTACTTTGTTCATCGCATGGCTTCCTGCAGCAAATCCACATAACGCCCGCTGGCCACCAGCAGCAGGTCGCACAGTTCGCGTACCGCGCCGTCGCCGCCCTGACGCTTGGTCACGTAATGGGCGTGCGTCAGCAGCTCGGCCTGGGCATTGGCTGGCGCGCAGGCAAAGGCGCAGCGCGTCAACATGGCCAGGTCGGGCCAGTCGTCGCCCATGGCGGCCGCCTGGGACCAGTCCAGACCCAGCGCCTTCAGGGTGAGCTCGGCCGCCGGGCGTTTGTCCTCGGTGCCAAAGTGGGCGTGCGCAATCCCCAGCGCGGCCAGCCGCACGCGCAGCGCCTGGGAGTCGCGCCCGGTAATCACCGCTGGCGTGATGCCGGCACGCTGCAGCAGCTTGAGGCCATGACCGTCGAGGGTGTTGAAACGCTTGATGGTTTCACCGTGCTCCGAAAAATACAGTCCGCCGTCGGTCAGCACCCCGTCGACATCAAAAAAGACGACGCGAATGCCCTGCGCCTGGAGCAGCAGTTCGGGGGAGAAATTGAGCGCGGGCGACATCAGATCACCTTGGCCCGCATCAGGTCGTTGCTGTTGAGTGCGCCACAGAGTTTGCCCTCAGCATCGAGCACCAGCACGCTGGTGATGCGGCGCTGTTCCATCAGTTCAACGGCATCCACCGCGAGCGCGTCACGGTGGATGGTGGCGGGCTGCGGGCGCATCACCTGCTGCGCGGTGCTGCTGCGCAAATCGGTGCCTTTTTCAATCAAGCGGCGCAAGTCGCCATCGGTAAAGATGCCCTGCACCTGTCCGCTGGCGTCCACCACCGCGCTGGCGCCCAGGCCTTTGGCGCTCATCTCGCGCATCAGCTCGCTGAAGCTGGCCTGCAGCCCGACGCGGGGCACCTGGTCGCCGCTGCGCATGACGTCGCTGACCAGCGTGAGCAGCTTGCGCCCCAGCGCGCCGCCCGGGTGCGAGCGGGCAAAGTCCTCGGCCTTGAAGCCGCGGGCGTCGAGCAAGGCCACTGCCAGTGCGTCGCCCAGCGCCAGTTGCGCCGTGGTACTGGCCGTGGGTGCCAGGTTGAGCGGGCAGGCTTCCTTGGCCACGCTGCTGTTCAGGAACAGGTCGGCATGGCGTGCCAGCGAGGACCCTGCCTGGCCCGTCATGGCCACCAGCGGTGCGCCCAGGCGCTTGATCATGGGCAGGATGGCCACGAGCTCTTCGGACTCGCCACTGTTGGAAATGGCCAGCACCACGTCCACCGGCTTGATCATGCCGAGATCGCCATGGCTGGCTTCGCCCGGGTGCACAAACATGGCAGGCGTGCCGGTGGAGGCCAGCGTGGCGGCAATCTTGCGGCCAATGTGGCCACTTTTGCCCATGCCCGTCACCACCACGCGGCCTTTGACTGCCAGCATCAGGCGCACCGCCTGCACGAAGTCAGGGCCAATGTGCTGCTTGAGGCCGAGCAGCGCAGCGGCCTCGATGTCGAGCGTTTCCCGCGCCAGCGCCATGGCCCGGTTGGCATCAAGTTCGGGAGCGGTGGGGGGCAAGATAGTCATGGCTGCATTCTATCGGTCAGGCCACTTGGAGCACGCATTCGCTTGGTAGTATCAGGGGGTGAATCCACTTGAATTAACCCTGCTGTACTTGCTGGCCGCCGTGATTGGCGTGGTGGCTTGCCGCTCACTCAAATTGCCGCCCATGCTGGGCTACCTGACCGTGGGCGTGGTGATTGGCCCGAATGCGTTGGCCTTGGCCAAGAACGCCGACGGTGTGCGCCATCTGGGTGAATTTGGCGTGGTGTTCCTGATGTTCGTGATCGGGCTGGAGTTCAATCTGCCCAAACTTCGCAGCATGCGCAACCAGGTGTTTGGCCTGGGCCTGTTCCAGGTGGCGCTGACCATGCTGGTCACCACCCTGGCCAGCATGGCCTTTGCCGTGCTCGCACCCCAATACTGGGGCATGAATTGGCACACCGCGTTGGCCCTGTCCAGTGCCATGGCCATGAGCAGCACCGCCATTGTGGTCAAACTGATGAGCGAGCGGCTGGAAATGGAATCCGAGCACGGCAAGCGCGTGATGGGCGTGCTGTTGTTCCAGGACCTGGCTGTGGTGCCGCTGCTGGTGTTGATCCCGGCACTGGGGGCACCGCCGGAACAGATGGTGGAGACCCTGGCCTGGGCGCTGCTCAAGGCCACGGTGCTGATCACGGTGCTGATGGTGGGCGGGCCGCACGTCATGCGCTGGTGGCTGACCCTGGTGGCGCGGCGCAAGAGCGAGGAGCTGTTTGTGCTGAACCTGCTGTTGGTCACGCTGGGCCTGGCCTGGCTGACCGAGCTGGCAGGCCTGAGCCTGGCGCTGGGCGCGTTCATTGCCGGCATGCTGATTTCGGAAACCCAGTACAAGCACCAGGTGGAAACCGACATCCGGCCGTTTCACGATGTGTTGCTGGGGCTGTTTTTCATCAGCATCGGCATGATGCTGGACTGGCGCCTGGTGCTGGACCGCTGGCCGCTGGTGCTGCTGCTGGTGACGGTGCCGGTGCTTTACAAGGCGGTGGTGGTGACTTTTCTGGCGCGGGCTCTGGGCGCGTCCATGGGCGTCGCCTTGCGCACCGGGCTCTACTTGGCGCAGGCCGGCGAATTCGGTTTCGTGCTGCTGACGCTGGCGCAAGGCAACAAGCTGGTGCCGCCTGAATTGCTCAATCCGATTCTGGCGGCGATGGTGTTGTCGATGCTGGCCACACCTTTCATCATCATGCGCAGCAGTCAGATTGTGATGAAGCTCGTCAGCAACGAATGGCTGATGGAGTCAGTCCACATGACCAGCATTGCGCGCAAGTCGATCAAGGCCAACAAGCACGTGATCATTTGCGGCTATGGCCGCTGCGGCCAAAACCTGGCGCGCATGCTCGACAAGGAGGCCATTCCCTACATCGCCCTTGACCTCGACCCCGATCGGGTGCGCCAGGCCGCCGGCGCGGGTGATTCTGTGGTGTTTGGCGATGCGGCACGCTTGCAGGCGCTGATGGCGGCCGGCCTGGCGCGCGCCAGTGCCGTGGTCATCACCTACCTGGAAACCCCTGGCGCCATGAAGGTGCTGGCCCACATCAAGGAGCACGCGCCCCAGGTGCCGGTGGTGGTGCGCACCCAGGACGACCATGACCTGGAAGCCCTGCAACTCGCCGGCGCCACCGAAGTGGTGCCGGAAGCCATTGAGGGTTCCTTGATGCTGGCCGGTCACGCGCTGGCGCTGGTCGGTGTGCCCATGCGCCGGGTGCTGCGCCTGGTGCAGGAGCAGCGTGAAGCGCGCTACAAGTTGCTGCGCGGTTTCTTTCGCGGTGCCGATGACGGCACGGCAGACGAGTTGCAACAGGAACGCCTGGCCTCGGTGTTGTTGTCGCTCACAGCCAGGTCCCTGGGCCGCACCGTGGGCGACATCGACTGGGACAACCTGGGCGTGCAACTGGTCAGCTTGCGCCGCAAGACCGGGCAAGTCATCAAATTGGCGGACGACCTGGTCTTGATGGAGGGTGATTCCTTGCTGCTTTCGGGCAAGGCCGACATGCTGGAGCAGGCCGAGCGCCTGTTGCTCAAAGGGGGCTTTTGACGCCAGAGGCTTGCCGTGCGGGGCACAATAAGGCACTTTGATTGATCCGGACTCTTTATGCTCAACATCAGTGTGAACCAATACCTGCGTGAACACATTCGCACCGTGCCCGACTGGCCCGCGCCCGGTGTGCAGTTTCGCGACATCACGCCGCTGCTGCAGGACGCCAAGGTGTTCCGGGTGCTGATTGATGCCTTTGTGCACCGCTACATGGACGCCGAGCGTCGACCCGATGTGGTCGCCGGGCTGGACGCGCGCGGTTTCATCCTGGGCGCGGTGGTGGCTTATGAGTTGGGCGTGGGCTTTGTGCCGATCCGCAAGAAAGGCAAGCTGCCCTTCACCACGGTCGAGGAAACCTATGAGCTGGAGTACGGCAGCGCCACCGTGGAGCTGCACACCGACGCCGTCAAGCCGGGTCAGCGCGTGCTCTTGATTGACGACCTGATTGCCACCGGCGGCACCATGATGGCCGGCAAGAAACTGCTGGAGAAATTGGGCGCCGAGGTCATGGAAGGCGCGGTCATTGTCGATTTGCCGGAACTGGGCGGTTCCAACAAGCTGCGCGCCACCGGCCTGACCTTGTTCACGCTGGTCGATTTTTCCGGCCATTGAGGCGCGGGTCAAAGAGCCACCCCATGAAAGACCATTACGCTGCCCTGGGCCTGAGCCCGTCTGCCACGCTGGCCGATATCAAGAAAGCCTTTCGCCAGCAGGCCGCCATTCACCACCCGGACCGCAATAGCGCTCTTGATGCCGCGGCGCGCTTCAGGCTGGTCCAAGTGGCCTATGAGGTGTTGTCGGACCCGGACAAACGCAAGGCTTATGATGACAACCGCCAGCGCAACCTGCTTGACAGTCCGATCGACACCGCCCGCCTGATTTGGCAAGATTACGTCAGCCGCATCCTTTGAAACCCACCCCCACCTTCGAGAACGCCATGAGCATGTCTGCTTTTTTTCGCGCACTGCGCACGTCTTACCAGGCCGAGATCGACGACCTCGCATTTGACTCGGAGGGGCGCAACGTGCTGCGCAAGCGTCTGCTGGAAAAGCGGGGCCAGATCACGTTCCTGAAGCAGATGATGGAACTGAGCCCCGAGATGGTGGCGGTGGTGTTCCACGACGGATTTCACTTTGAACTGCCGGCGGTAATGGAGCAGGTGCTCACCCTGGAGTCCGACGAGTTCCCCGACTGGACCAGCCTGAGCGACGCCGTGCAGTTGACTCCGTGGGCCAAGGAGCTGGCCGATCAGCTGCTGCAGGAGCCGCAGGGCGACTGGTTCATGGTGGTGGCGGCTGCGCTGGAGTATGTGTATCACCGGCCCTCGTCGCACCACCACGAGGCTGCAAGCCACGAAACCCACGGCCATGAGGCCGATGGTGCCCACGGCGCCGTGGGCCGGCAAGGCCACGCTGACGACTTTGACAAGGACGGCGAACAGCACCATGACCACGAAGAATCCAGCGCTGACTGGCTGGAAGAGCACGGCTTTGACCGCAAGGACTAAAGCCTCCACATTCGCGCCCGAATCCGCATCCGCAAGACCTCATCGACTCCACAGGAATCCTACATGCAGCATTTGGCTTTGATCGAAAAAACGCAGTCCCTGATTGCCGCGGGCGACATCGTGGGCGCCGAGTCGGCCCTGGTTGAACTGGCTGACCGCGAAGGTGACGGCGCGCTGATGGAAGTGCTGGAACAATTGCCGCCCAAGGATGTGCTGGCGGTGATTCGCGAGTACGACAACTCGCGTGCTTCCATCATCAACCTGATGCTCACACCCGAGCAGTTTGCCCGCGCCGTGGTCATCGAAAAGCAGTACCGCGACCTGACCCGCAGCCATTTGCGCGGCATGATGAACTCGATCATTTTCCGCGACGGTGCCGATCCGCTGGCCTTCATCAACGCCATTGGCGACCTGGAAGGCGGCAGCGAAGCGCTGGCCGATTATTTTGAAGAAAAGTGGAGCCGCGTCGAGGCCTTTGCCCGCACCGGCACCTTTGACACGGTTGAAGACGACGGCGACATGGTGTCCGAAGACGAACTTCGCGCCAACGCCTACGCGAGCGCCCGGCTGGACCAGGACGAGGTGGCCGACTCCGACTGGATGCAACTGGCCTGGTTGCTGCGCTACGAAAACCCCGACCTGTTCATTGAAATGCTGCTGGTGCTGCGCGCCAAGGCGCGCGCCTTCGAGCTCGGTCTGGACGAAGAGGACCTGGCCGAGGACGATGGCAAGTTCGAAACCAGCGACACCGACCGCGGCAAAGCCACCCCCGCCGCCATCGACCCCGACGAAGAATCCGCCATTTGACATGACACAGCCCCAGTCTGCATCCGCCCAAAGTGTGTCGCTGTTCGACGCGCGCCCGTTTTTTGAAAAAGCCTTGATTCACGGCGTGCAGCATGGCCTGATCGACCAGGCAAAATTGGCGGCGATAGCCGAGGACGCGCCCAAGGGCATGGTGCAGATTGCGCGCTATTTCGGCAGCGAGTATTTGCGCCCCGAGCTGGAAAAAGCGCGCGACCGGCTGGTCAACCTGATCAGTCTGCACCTGCAGGACGCAAGCCAAGGCGACCTGCACGCGGCCGCCGTGCTGCTGCGCGACTACTCCCTGCTGTCGCGCTCCAAGGCCGGCTCGGACCTGCTCAAGGCGCTCATTGTGATGCCGCAAAACACCCACTTCGGCATGAACGAGCGCGGTGGTTTCAGCGACCGTCATATTCCGCAACTGGCACGCTGGTCGCTGGCCAGTTATGCCGACTACCAGGCGGAGTTTCTGGCACGCCAGCACGCCGTGCAGGTGGTCGAGGCGGCGCTCTGGTTTGCCGACCAGTTGGGCCTGTCGCCTGATGACCTGCAGGACGCTGAGCCCGACGCCGAGGCCGTGATCCGCACCGCCTTGCTGCTGAACCTGACGCGGCGCAAGGAGCTGCCTGACTGGGTCACTTTCGAGAAAATGATCGCCGGCTTGCGCAAACAGCAGTTGGATGCAGCGCAGTTGACCCTGCCCGAGCATCTGCCTGCGGCTTACCGTACGGTGGTCGAGGCCGTTCGCCAAACGGTGCTGGCAGACTGGCCCCGCCTGCTGGACGCGCGCCTGCCTGCGCGCAAGCTGTTTGACCAGACCCCGGCCTTCATGGGCCGCTACTTCTGGCTTGAAGACGCCTTGAGCGAAGTCAGCCAGCATGACCGCAACCGGTCCTCGGCCTGGGACAAACTCACCCAGGGCCACAGTGACGACGGCACCGTGCTCACCCTGTGCCTGTGCGTGGCCGCCGGCAACGCGCCCAAGACTTTGCTGACCGACAAGAGCGCCGCCGCGCTGGTGCGCAAAATCCGCAAACACAGCTGGCAGCCGGCACTGGCCACCCAGTACCTGCAGACGCATGCGCCAGAGCAGCACCAGGACGACTTTATCGGGCTCTGGCAGGAATTTGCCCACGAGGCCCAAGCCACCCTGATCAGCGATCGTGACAGCAAACTGCTGGACGCCCTGGCCTTGTTGCGCCGCGAGTGCAATGTGGCCTGAGTTGCCGGGTTAGAATCCGTCCCCTGGAAGCGTGGCAGAGTGGTCGATTGCACCGGTCTTGAAAACCGGCAACCCGCAAGGGTTCGTGAGTTCGAATCTCACCGCTTCCGCCAGGATTTGACCCCAAGTGATTGATTTGCTTGGGGTTTTATTTTTTATGCGATCCAAAGACACACTTTGTGGCTTGCTGTAAGTGACCGCGTGTCATCACTGCGCGACTATTGCAAGTTTGCCCCGAAGGTGTACTTCCTCAAACGCACTCTTTCCACTTGACCGCAAGATCAGGACAACATGTTGGGAATCTCTATCGGCGTGGCCGATCCTGGCGCCATCTTCTCAAGGATTGGAGCCTTTGCAATTCGCGGGGTCATTCACAATCAGTGTGATGCAAATATGATTTGCAGAAATGACTGCGTTGGCTTGAGGGCTTCGGCATGGAAGGTGCCAACGCTTGATGTTCCACGACTGTTGATGGAGGTCGACATCAACTCATCATTGAAAACAGTAAAAAAAACTGTCAATCCGACGAGGCACGACAGCAGCAGAAATTTGACGGTAAAAAAGTGAATTTTCATTTTTGTCTCCTTGCATACGTCTATCGAAGAACCTTGGAAATATGTTTTCCGAAATGCTGTCTTCCCGGTGCGTCTCGCGTGAAGAATCGCATCTTGTGATCGCGTTGTCCTAGTCCTATCGAACTAAGTACTTACCCTCCCTTCGCTTTGATCGGCGTGGCTGAGGGCCCCCTTGCGCGCTGCCGGCAAGTCACGGATGCCTAGTCCGATTAAAGGATGGTGGCCTGTCACGCCAGACGTAATCTAACGACGTTATGGTTCGTTGGAAGAAACAGGAGTGCAACATGAAATTGAAAGACAAAGTGGCGCTGGTCACCGGTGCGGGTCAGGGTATGGGGCGCGCAATCGCTCAGCGTTTTGTTGCCGAAGGGGCGACGGTGGTTGCGCTTGATTTGAATCTGGAGGCGGCGCAGCAGACGCTGGCAGACCTGGGTGGCAAGAGTATTGCTCGCTGCCTCAATGTCGCTGACAGTGCTGCGGTTGCAGCCGTGGTGGACGAAGTCGTGACCCTTTTTGGGCGGGTGGATGTTTTGGTGAACAACGCGGGCACGGGTGCTGTGGATGCTTTTGCCGACATCACCGATGAAACCTGGGCGCGAGTGATTGGTGTCAATCTGACCGGGGCCTTTCACTGTGCCCGTGAAGTCGTGCGCGCCATGCAGAAGACGGCTAAGCCGGGTGTGATCGTCAACATTTCCAGCACTGCTGCCGCTTCTGGTGACGGCCCAGCCCACTACTGCGCGTCCAAGGCGGCTTTGATGGGTTTGACTCGAAGCATGGCCAAAGAACTGGCCAGCCACGGTATCCGCGTGAACACCCTGGTACCTGGGCCGACCAACACGCCCATGATGCAAGGTATCCCGCAGGAGTGGGCCGATGCCATCATCAAGGGTGTTCCCATGGGCCGCATGGCCGAGCCAGAAGATATCGCCCGAGTGGCCTTGTTCCTGGCATGCGATGACAGCGGTTTTGTGACTGGCCAGAACCTTGCCGTCAATGGCGGTAGCGCCTTTTTGTAAGGAGATGAGGATGACACAAGGAAGACTTCAAGGCAAGGTGGCTTTTGTCACCGGCGCTGGCACAGGTATCGGTGCGGCTACGGCAATCCGTTTCGCCCAGGAGGGTGCGACGGTTGTAATCTGCGGGCGCCGCAAGGAGCCGCTGGACGCAGTGGCGGCGCAAATCGTTGCTGCCGGAGGCAAGGCAGAGGCGGTACAGGCCGATGTCAGCGATGAGGCCGGCTTTACGGCCGCGTTGGACGCTGCTGCGCAGCGCCACGGTCGTTTTGACATCTTGGTCAACAACGCGATGGCTTACAGCTGGGGTGCGATTGAATCCACCAGCACGGAGGACTGGCATGGCAATTTCAGCACCTCGGTGGACGGCACTTTTTGGGGAACCCGTGCAGCGATGAAGTTAATGAAAAACAGCGGTGGCGCGATCATCAACGTCTCATCCATCTGCGGCCTGCTGGGAACTGCCTATATGGCGGGCTACTCTGCGGCCAAGGCTGCGATCATCAATTTCTCGCGCGCTGCGGCTGCCGAAGGCGCTGCCGCAGGTATTCGTGTCAACGTGGTGATTCCCGCCGTGGTCGAGACTCCGGCAACCGCCGGTATGCTGGCTGACGAAGCCAGCCGCAAGAACACCGAAAAGTTGATTCCGATGGGCCGCGTGGGACAGCCCGAAGAGTTGGCCAACGCCATCCTGTTCCTTGCAAGCGATGAGGCCAGCTACGTCACGGGTGCTGCCCTGCCGGTGGATGGTGGCCGTTCGGCCGTGCTGGTCACTGCGCTGTGAGAGCCAAGGTATGACCTGGCCAAATTCCCTCGATCAACGTATTGACCGGCTGGAGTCGCTCGATGCGATTCGCCAGTTGGTTGGCAAGTATTCGCTGTCGCTTGACATGCGCGACATGGATGCCCATGTGAACCTGTTTGCACCGGACATCCGGGTTGGCCGTGACAAGGTCGGCCGTGCGCACTTCAAGGCTTGGCAGGATCAAACCCTGCGCGACCAGTTCACGGGCACCTCGCACCACCTGGGTCAGCACATCATCGAGTTCGCGGATGCGGACCACGCAACCGGCGTTGTCTACTCCAAAAACGAGCACGAATGTGGCCCTGAATGGGTCATCATGCAGATGCTGTATTGGGACGACTACGAGCGCATCGGGGGTGTCTGGTATTTCCGCCGGCGCCTGCCGTGTTACTGGTATGCCACCGATCTGAACAAGCCACCGATTGGCGACATGAAGTTGCGCTGGCCCGGGCGCGAACCCTACAGCGGCAGCTTTCACGACTTGTTTCCGAGCTGGAAGGAATTCTGGGCTGAGCGGCCTGACAAGGACCAACTGCCCCAGGTGGCAGCACCGGCGCCGCTTGAGCAATTTTTGATCACCATGCGGCGCGGCACAGCCGCACCCAAAATGCGGGTACGTTGAGATGAGCAAACTGTTTGAACCCCTGCAACTCGGCGAACTGCATCTCGCCAACCGGGTCGTGATGGCGCCCATGACGCGCAACCGCGCCGCAAGCGATGGCACACCGGGCCCGCTGATGGTCGACTATTACGGCCAGCGCGGTGACGCGGGGTTGATCGTCGCCGAGGGCACCTGGCCCAGCGCAGTGGGGCAGGCTTACTGCCGCCAGCCCGGTATCGTCACGCCAGCACAAATCGCCGGGTGGAGACAAGTCACGGATGCCGTGCACGCGCGCGGCGGTCTGATCGTGTTGCAGATCATGCACGGCGGGCGCATTGGCAGCCACCATATCAAGCCCGCCGGGGTTGAGACCGTGGCGCCGACGGCGCTCCAGGCCGCTGGGGAAATTGTGACCGACAGCGCGGGCCTGCAGCCCTATGACACTCCTCGTGCACTCGGCCTGCAGGAGATCGGGGCGATCGTGCAAGAGCATGCGCAAGCGGCGCGCCGTGCCCGCGAGGCCGGTTTTGACGGCGTCGAATTACACGGTACCAGCGGCTATCTGCCAATGCAGTTCCTGAGTTCTTCGACCAACCGGCGCACCGATGCTTACGGGGGTTCCGCGGAAAACCGGGCGCGTTTTGCCTTTGAATGCCTGCGTGAGATGGCGGCGGCGATAGGTGCGGGTCGTGTCGGTTTGCGACTGAATCCGGGCAACACCTACAACGACACCAGCGACGAAAACTCTGCGGCGACGCATGGTGAGTTGATGCGCCAGGCGGCCACGCTGGATCTGGCCTACCTGCATGTGATGCGCGCACCGGCAACGGACCTTGATGCCTTTGCACTGGCGCAAACCTATTTTGGCGATAGGCTGATCCTCAATGACGGCTTCGGTGCGGACAATGCCGAGGCTGCGTTGCAGGTGTATCCGAATGCTGCCTTGTCTTTTGCCAGGCACTTTATTGGCAATCCAGACCTGGTGACCCGCTTGCGCGCCGACCTGCCACTGGCGCGCTTTGATCGCAAGACGCTGTACACGCCTGGGGCAGCAGGCTACACAGACTATCCCTTGGCTTGATCGCCTAAATGACTGCGGCTCACGCCACGATGATGCCAAGTTCTGCAATCAGCTGCGCCGCCTGACGGTGCGAGAGGGTGGCGCCGCGGAACAGCTTGGCATCGATCAGCTTGAGGCCATCAAGCTTGGCTTCGCGCAGGTCAGCACCGTCAAAACGTGTCAACTTGAGCTGGGCATGGCGCAGGCTGCCACCCTCAAAGACCACGTCGCGAAAATCGCAGCCTGACAAGTCTGCCTCGGAGAAATCAAGCTGCCTGAGGTGCAATTTTCGGAACGACATCTTGCGCAAGTCGGCGCCAACGAGCAGGCTGTCCTCAAACGACAGTCCGAGGTGTGCCACTTCTTGAAAACTGGCACCGGTAAGCTTGCACGCCATGAACGAAGCCGATGACAGTCTGGCACGGCGCCATTGGCTGTTGTTGAGGTCGCAATGTTGGAAGCGTGCGTCGCTCAGGTTCGCAGCTTCAAAGTCGGCCTGGCGCGCGCGGCAGCCAAGCCATTGGGTCTGCGACAGGCCGGCCGCGTAAAGCGACGCCTCCACCAAAGAGCAGCTCCTGAATTCAAACCCGCTCAGTTCGAGCCGCGACAGGTCAGCGCTGTCAAAGTTGCAGCCATCAAACACCACGGCCCGCGGGTTTTGTGTCAGGAGCTCTTCCAGCGCTGCACGTGACAGCGTTTGGCCGCTGATGTGGTGCTTGCTGGCCTGAGGCGGTGCGTCTGTGGGGTTCATTTTTCTGGTCTCTGCTCGGTCACGGGCCTGGATTGTTGCACGCAGCGATCTTCAACGAGGGGTTGGCGTTAGTCTCAACGGACGATGCTTCTGCCGGTCGAAGTCAGGAAAATTCAGCTCACAAGCCTCAATGGGTGGGGCCAAGAAAGTAATCAATGATCGACATCCGCGGACTGGCTTATGTGGTGGCCGAAACCACTGACCTTGCAAAGTGGCAAACCTATGCCGAGGGCGTCCTCGGCATGATGACGGCGCCCTCACCCGACGGGGGCTTGTATGTGCGTATGGACGAGCGGCAGTTCCGCTTTGCCGTGCAGGTCGGCGCGCGTGATGCCTATGTTGCCTCGGGCTGGGAGGTGGCAAATCAGCCGGCATTCCAGGCTGCCCTGGATCATCTGGCTGACGCCGGTGTTGCAGTGGCGTTGGGTGATGCCGCCCTGTGCCGCCTGCGTTGCGCGCAGCAGGTGGCGAGTTTTCAGGACCCGTCGGGCAACTGCCATGAGCTGGTCTGGGGCTTCAAATCTGATTTTGTGCATTTCGCCTCGCCGGCCGGGGTTTCCCGTTTTGTGACCGGCAACATTGGCATGGGGCACACCGTGCTGCCTTCAGTTGATTTCAAGAAAACAGCCGATTTTTATCAGGATGTGATGGGTTTTGGCCTGTCGGACATCTACAACTTTCAGCCAGCAGGTGATGCCGGTCCTACCCTGCCGATTCACTTTTTCCATTGCAACAACGGGCGCCATCACAGCCTGGCGGTGGCTGGATTTCCGGTGGAGAGTGGTTGTGTGCATGTGATGGTGGAGGTGGAAAACATGCCCGAAGTCGGGCGAGCCATGGACCGTATGCAGCAGCACCAGGTGCTGCAGACCGCCACGCTGGGTCAGCACACCAACGACCGGGTGACCTCCTTCTACATGCGCAGCCCGTCGAACTTTGACATCGAGTTTGGCTACGGTGGCGCGGTGATCGACTGGCAGGAGCACATCACCCACGAGTTCACCCGCGTGAGTCTGTGGGGCCACGATTTCAGCATTGCACGCCCGAAGGCTTGAACGACCATGGCAAACAAACAGATGAGCGCGACCCAGGTGGTCGCCCAAATGAAAGACGGCATGACGGTGGGTATCGGTGGTTGGGGCCCCAGGCGCAAGCCGATGGCGCTGGTGCGCGAGATCCTGCGCAGTCCACTCAAGGACTTGACGGTGGTGGCTTATGGCGGCGCCGATGTGGGCATGTTGTGCGCTGCGGGCAAGGTCAAAAAACTGGTGTTCGCCTTCGTTTCGCTCGACTTCATCCCGCTGGAGCCTTATTTCCGCATGGCGCGCCAAAGTGGTGCGCTCGAGGTCATGGAGGTTGATGAGGGCCTGTTCATGCTGGGCCTGAAGGCGGCCGGCATGCGTGTGCCTTACATTCCCACGCGGGTTGGGCTGGGGACCGATGTGCTCAGGCGCAATCCCGGTCTCAAGCTGACCGGTTCACCCTATGACGACAAAGACTGGGTGGCGATGCCGGCTTTGCCGCTGGATGTGGCTTTGCTGCATGTGGACCGGGCTGATGTGCGTGGTGTCTGCCAGATCAAGGGGCCTGACCTGTACATGGATGACCTGTTCGCGCGCGCGGCCAGGCAGACTTTTGTCAGTTGCGACGAATTGGTTGACAGCAGCTATTTCGAGCAGGGGGACGAGGCGCGTTATGTGTTCTGGGAGCGTTCGCACACCAGCGGTGTCGTGCACATGCCCGGTGGTGCGCACCCGAGTTCCTGTGCGCCGCTGTACGGTTTTGATGCCAAGCACTTCAAGGACTACGTGGCCAGTGCCAAGGAGGCGGGTGGCTGGCAGCAGTATGTAGAGCAATACGTGAGCTGTGGCGAGCAGGCGTACCTGGCGCAATTGGGCGGGTTGGAGGCGGTGCGCAAGTTGCCACTGCCGGTGTTTTGATGGGAGCAGTCATGCGTGAAATTACATTGGTTGACCGGATCATTTGTGCTGCGGCGCAGGCCTGGAAAGACGACGGAGAAGTGCTCGCCACGGGCATTGGCATCGTGCCGCGGCTGGCGGCCTCGCTGTGTATGGCATCCATCAACACGGATTTGATGATGACCGATTCCGAGGCTTGGCTGGTGCGTGAGCCGGTGCCTGTGGGGCCGCGCGGCGCTTATGTGCCCAAGCGCGAGTCCTGGATGGGTTTTTCCAGAATTTTCGACAATGTCTGGAGTGGCAGACGCCACGCCATGGTGGGGCCAACCCAGATCGACCGCTTTGGTCAGGCCAACATCTCGATGATTGGCAGCGACTACGCCAAGCCCAAATCGATGATGCTGGGGGTGCGAGGTTTCCCGGGTAACTCCATCAACCATGCCAACTCTTTTTTTGTGCCGAACCACAGCCCCAAGGTGTTTGTGGCGGGCGAGGTCGACATGGTGGCGTCTGTGGGTTACAACCCGGCGCGCCTGGCCCGCGGCTGGAGTCTGGATGAGATCGATATCCGCCTGATCTTTTCCAACCTCGCCGTTATGGATTTTGGCGGACCCGAGCGTCAGGTTCGACTGGTGTCCTTGCATCCCGGGGTGACGGCGGCTCAGGTGCAAGACGCCACCGGCTTCGCGCTTTTCGTGCCAGACGCTGTGCCAGAGACCGCGGCACCGACCGAGGTGCAACTGGCCCTGCTGGACCGGCTGGATCCTCATAATGTGCGCGCCTCGGCGCTCGGCTGAGGTGTCGGCGATGAGCAGTCTTGACCCCGGCGATGGTTTTGTGGCGCGTGAGGATGCGTCGGTTTACGAGACCGCTGAGCCTGTGCTGTATGAAGTCATGGATGGCATTGCCATCCTGACCATGAACCGACCGGCGTTCAATAACGCGCAGAACTCGCAGATGACCTATGCGCTCGACGCCGGCTTCCGCCGTGCGGTGGATGACGACAGCGTCAAGGTCATCGTGTTGAAAGGTGCGGGTCGGCATTTCAGCGCCGGTCACGACATTGGCACGCCGGGCCGCGACATCAACAAATCCTTTGAGCGCCAGAGCCTGTGGTGGGACCACACCAACAAGCCCGACGCCGAGCAGCTTTTTGTGCGTGAGCAAGAGGTTTACCTGGCCATGTGCCGCCGTTGGCATGACCTGCCCAAGCCCACCATCGCCATGGTGCAGGGCGCCTGCGTGGCGGGCGGGCTCATGCTGGCCTGGGTTTGCGATCTGATCATTGCCAGCGACGACGCATTCTTTCAGGATCCGGTGGTGCGCATGGGTATCCCGGGGGTGGAGTATTTTGCCCACGCCCATGAGCTGAACCCACGCATCGCCAAGGAGTTTCTGTTTCTGGGGGATCGTATGAGTGCCGAGCGCGCTTACCAGATGGGCATGGTCAACCGGGTGTTCTCGCGTGAGCAACTTGAGGCGCAAACGCTGGACATTGCCGCGCGCATCGCGCAACAACCACGCCTGGGTCTGGCACTGACCAAGCAGGTGATCAACCGGGTCGAAGAGCTGCAAGGCTTGCGCACAACGATGGATTTGGCATTTGGGTACCACCATTTTGCCCACGCGCACAGCCAGGTGCTGGGCACGGGTGCGCTCGGTGGCCATGATGCCAAGACAATGGCACAAGCCAATAAAAAGGAAAACCAAGCGTGAGCATTGACTCTGATCCGAATAGCCCACTCCACGATATGTTGGGCGCCATTGCAGCCAAATCGGAACTGTACACCCCCCTTTGTGACCTGCTCGGGTGCAGGTACCCCATCGTCCAGACCGCCATGGGCTGGGTTGCTGGTTCGTCCTTGGTCGCGGCCACCACCAAGGCCGGTGGCTTTGGTTTTTTGGCTGGGGCCACCATTGCGGCGGACCGCATCGAAGATGAAATTCTGCGCGTCAAAGAGCTCACTGGGGACCAGCCTTTTGGCCTTAACTTTCACATGTTCCAGCCCAACGCGCAGCAATTGCTGGACCTGGCGGTCAAACACAAGCTGCGCGCGGTGAGTTATGGCCGCGGGCCTGACAAGAAGGTGATCGGCCGACTGCGCGATGCCGGGATCGTTTGCATGCCAACCGTCGGGGCACTCAAGCATGCTCAAAAAGCCATCGAGATGGGCGCCAACGTCATCACCATTCAGGGTGGGGAGGGTGGCGGCCACACCGGCTCGGTGCCGACCACGGTGCTGTTGCCCCAGGTGGTCGATGCGGTCAAGGTGCCGGTGGTGGCTGCAGGCGGGTTTTACGACGGCCGTGGGTTTGTGGCAGCGCTGGCTTTCGGGGCACAAGGCATTGCCATGGGCACGCGTTTCATGATGACACGTGATTCGGGCGTGCCCGAGGTGACATTGCAACGTTACCTGGCGACCAAAGATGCTGAAAAAATCCAGATTTCACACTTGGTGGACGGCATGCCGCAGCGCATGATCCCGAATGAATACCTGGCAATGCTGGAAAAAGCGTCGGCCTTCAAGCGCTTGCGCATCGCCCTGAGCCTGGCCTTGCAATGGAAGGCCCAAACCGGCATGACCCTGCAGCACGCCTTCAGTGTGTTGTGGCAGGCTTTTCGCGACGATGCGTCCAGCGTTGCACAGACGGTGATGGCTGCCAATGCACCGATGCTCCTGCAGCGTGCCATGGTCGACGGCAAGCCGGCCGAGGGCGTGATGTCTGCCGGCCAGGTGGCCGCGCTGATTGGCCGCCTGGACACCTGCCAAGAAGTGATTGACGGCATGGTGGCACTGGCCTGCGAGCGCCGCGCTGCCTTGAACATGATGACCGCCTGATCGGCACAAAGGAAACCTCACCCCATGACACAACAGTTTCATACCCAACTTCATGACAACGGTGTGGCCGAAATCGTGCTGGATCGCCCCCCCGTGAATGCGCTCAATGCCGCCGGTTGGTCTGGCCTGGCCGCTGAAATTGCAGCAATCGGCGAACGTCCGGACGTGCGTGTGATCGTCATTCGCGCCGAGGGCCGCGGTTTTTGTGCCGGCGTTGACATCAAGGAGCTGGCGGCCAATGACAAGCTGATCATTGATGTGAACGCCGGCAATTACGCCACTTTCAAGGCGGTTCACCTCAACAAGGTGCCGGTGATCGCCGCCGTGCAAGGCTTTGTTCTGGGTGGCGGCATTGGCATTTGTGGCGCGGCCGACATCGTGGTCGCGGCTGACGATGCCAGCTTTGGCTTGCCCGAGGTGGACCGGGGTGCCATGGGCGGCGCAGCGCACTTGCAGCGCATGTTTGGCGTACAGAAAACCCGCTACCTGTTTTTCACCGGCGACATGATTGGTGCCCCCGAGGCCTACCGTCTGGGCGCCATTGAGCGGGTGGTGCCGCGCGCCGAATTGCGCGATACGGCGCTGGCCATTGCCGCCAAAATCGCCGCCAAAAGTCCGGCCATGATCCGGATTGCCAAGGAAGCCCTGACCGGCATTGAAGACGGCAATCTCGAAGACAAATACCGCTGGGAGCAGGGCTTCACGCTGCAGGCCTACATGAGCCCGGACTCGGCTGAAACCCGTGATGCCTTCGTTGCGAAGCGCGACGCCAAGTTCTGATTGCAAAGGAATCCACCATGGAACTGAGTTATACCCCTGAGCAGCACGCCTTTCGCGCCGAGGTGCGCGATTGGTTACATGCCAACGTTCCCTCCGCGGCGTTTGCCAGTTATGACACCCGCGATGGCTTCGAGCAGCACCGCCAATGGGAGGCCCAGCTGGCCGATGCGGGGTGGAGCAGCGTCACCTGGCCCAAGGAACTGGGTGGGCGCGGTTGCAGCCTGACTGAGTGGCTGATTTTCGAAGAGGAATACTGGGCGGCCGATGCGCCGCAACGTGTCAACCAGAACGGCATCAATCTGCTGGGTCCGACCTTGATGGAGTTCGGCACGCCCGAGCAAAAAGCGCGCTTCCTGCCGCGCATGGCGCGTTGTGATGACATGTGGGCGCAGGGCTGGAGCGAACCCAATGCCGGTTCCGACATGGCCGCCATCACCAGTCGCGCGCTGCGCAGTGATGATGGTGAACACTATGTGCTTAACGGTCAGAAGACCTGGTCCACCCGTGCCCTGTTTGCCAATTGGTTGTTCGGCTTGTTCCGCAGCGACCCGGCGTCAAGTCGCCATCATGGCCTGAGCTATCTGATGGTGCCGCTGGATGCGCCAGGCATCACGATTCGGCCCATCCGCGCGCTCAATGGCAAGCAGGCCTTTGCCGAGGTGTTCTTTGACGATGTCAAGGTGGCTGCCAGCAATCGTGTGGGTGAGGAAGGCCAGGGCTGGCACGTGGCCATGGCCACGGCTGGGTTCGAGCGCGGCCTGCTGTTGCGCTCACCCGCGCGTTACCAGCGCAGTGCCCAGAAGCTGGTCGCGCTGTACCGCCGCCATCAGGCCAGCGCCGACCGTGACCCTTCCATCCGTGAAGCGGTGACGCGGGCCTGGATGGGCGCGCAGGCCTATACCCTGGCCACCTACCACACCGTGGGCCGCATGGCGCACGGCGCCACCATTGGTGCCGAGTCCAGCACCAACAAGATCTTCTGGTCGGAACTGGACTTGCAATTACACGAGACCGCCATGCGCATCCTGGGGCCCTACGCCGAGCTTTGTGACGACCCCGAGGCGCACGATTGGCTCGAAGGCTTCTTGTTTGCCCAGGCCGGCCCGATCTACGCTGGCAGCAACGAAATCCAGCGCAACATCATCGCCGAGCGTATGCTCGGTTTGCCCAAATCTTGAAGGGGGCCTGACCATGGACTTCACTTTCAGCGGCGACCAGATCGCCTTTCGCGACTCGGTGAGTCGTTTTCTGATGACCGAAGCGGCGCCGGAAATGCTGCGCGAGATTTGGGAAACCGACATTGGCCGTTCGCCCGAATTACGCGGCAAGATTGCGGCGCAGGGCCTGATGGGGCTTTCGGTGCCCGAAGCCGAAGGCGGCCTGGGCCTGAATGACATCGACTGGGCCCTGATGACCCAAGAACTGGGTTATTACGCCATTCCTGACTCTCTGGGCGATACCGCCTATGTGGCTGCCGGCCTGCTTTCGGGTCTGTCGGCAGAACACCCGCTACGCGCTACCTGGTTGCCACGCATTGTGGATGGCACCTGCCGGATTGCGGTCGGCCATCCGGTCAACCCCTATGTGGCGGATGCCCATCTGGCCGATTTGCTGTTGCTGGCAGAGGCCACGCCGAACGGACTGGCGTTGCATGCCGTGGCCGGGGATGCGGTCAACCTGACACCCTTGCGCAGCATCGACGCATCGCGTCGCCTGGCCCAAGTGGACTGGACCCCAAGCCCCCTCACCCTGGTGGCCGAAGGGGATGCCGGTCAGCTTCTGTGGGACGAAGCCCTGGAGCGCGGTGCCTTGTGCGTGGCTGGGCAGTTGATCGGTCTGGCGCAGCGTATGCTGGATTTGTCGGTGGACTATGTGGCCCAGCGCAAACAGTTTGGCAAGCCGATTGGTTCGTTTCAGGCCGTCAAGCACCACCTGGCGGATGTGGTGACCAAGATTGAATTTGCCAAGCCCGTGTTTTACCGTGCGGTCCATGCCCTGGCGCATGGCGAGGCTAATCTGGCAGCCTGGGTGTCCCACGCCAAACTGGCCTGCGCCGATGCCGCCTGGACTGCGGCCCGCAAGGGCATTCATGTTCATGGTGCCATGGGCTACACCTGGGAGGTGGACCTGCAGATGTTCATGAAGCGTGCCTGGGTGCTCGATGCCGCCTGGGGTGACCGCACCTTCCACCAGGCCCGCATGTCGGAATTTTTGCTGGGTGAGGCCAGCGCCAGCGTACCCGGACCTGGCGATGCCTTCGATTTCTCTTTGTCAACCGGAGCCTGAATTCATGGCCGAAGCTTATATTGTTGATGCCTTGCGTTCACCCACGGGCAAACGTAACGGCTCTCTTGCCCAAGTGCATGGTGCCGATCTGGGGGCCCACGTCATCCGCGCCATCGTCGGGCGCAACGCGATTCCCGCCGAAGATTACGACGACGTCATCTTTGGCTGTGTCGACACCATCGGCGCACTGGCCGGCGACATTGCGCGCACCGCCTGGCTGGCTGCCGGTATGCCCATGTGCGTGCCCGGCACCACCGTAGACCGCCAATGTGGCTCGTCCCAGCAGGCCGTCCATTTTGCCGCCCAAGCCGTCATGAGCGGCACTCAGGATGTGGTGCTGGCCGGTGGCGTGCAAACCATGAGCAGCATCCCGATTTCTTCGGCGATGCTGGCGGGGCAAGCCTTGGGCTTTACCACGCCATTTGCCGAAAGCAAGGGCTGGCAGGCGCGATTTGGCGATGCACCAGTGAACCAGTTTTATGCAGCGCAGCGCATTGCCGACCACTGGGGCCTGTCGCGCGAGGACATGGAACGATTTGCCAAAGAAAGCCACGACCGCGCGTTGCGGGCCATCACCGAGGGGCGTTTTGACCGTGAGATCGTGCCCTTTGCCTTGCCCGGTGGCGACTTCCGCATGGACGAAACCGCCCGCGCCAGCACGCTGGAAAAGCTGGCCACACTGACGCCGGTGGATCCAAACTATCCCAAAATAACGGCGGCGGTTTCCAGTTCCACATGTGACGCATCCTCGGCGGTGCTGGTGGTCTCAGAGGCTGCGCTTAAACGTTATCAATTGACACCACGCGCCCGCATTGCGCACCTGAGCGTGCGCGCCGATGACCCGATCTGGCACCTCACGGCCCCGATCAGCGCCACCGCCCACGCACTAAAAAAATCCGGCATGAAGCTCGAAGACATGGATCTGGTTGAGATCAACGAGGCCTTTGCTTCGGTGGTCATGGCCTGGCTCAAGGAAACCGGTTACTCACACGAACGCACCAACGTCAACGGCGGTGCCATCGCGCTGGGCCATCCGCTGGGTGCTTCTGGCACCAAACTCATGACCACCCTGCTGCATGAACTGGAGCGCACCGGTGGCCGATATGGCCTGCAAACCATGTGCGAAGGCGGCGGCCAGGCCAACGTCACCATCATCGAGCGGCTGTAACTATCAAACCATGAGGTAACACGATGGATAACAACGTGAATGACCTGGAGCGTCGCCTTTTTCTGAAGGGCGCAGCCGCCACTGCGGCGGCGGCAGCTCTTCCGGCCACAGCGGTGGGTGTGGCTTCAGACCATGCTGCACCTCAAGATGCGGTTGCCTTGGCTAGGCAAATGCGCCGTGGTGAGATCACACCACTGGAAGTCCTGGACAGGGTCATCACCCGTATCGAAGCCCTGCCCAAGCTCAATGCCGTGGTGCTGCGCGACTTTGAACTGGCCCGGGAACAGGCCAAAAAATCATCGGCCCTGGGCCGTGAGGCGCGCCAGCAAGCCGTGGCAGCAGCCCCCCTGTGGGGTGTGCCCTTTTTGCTCAAGGACTTGGGCCAGAGCATGCAAGGCACAGTCACCACCCATGGCTGTGCCTTCTTCAAGGGCGCAGTGGCCACGCATGACTCGACGCTGGTGCAGCGTTACAAGGCCGCCGGGCTCAATATTTTTGGCAAGACAGCGTCGCCAGAGTTCGGCATGACCACCACCACCGAATCCCGCCTCTATGGCCTCACGCCCAACCCCTGGAATGCCGAGTTCACCACCGGGGGGTCGTCTGGTGGTGCAGCGGCGGTGGTGGCCAGCGGCATTCTTCCGGTGGTGCATGCCAGCGATGGCGGCGGCTCCATCCGCATCCCGGCGGCGCACTGTGGTGTGTTTGGTCTCAAGCCCAGCCGTGGCCGCGTGCCTGCCGGCCCCGATGCGCTCGATGGTGCGGTGGGGCTGTCGGTGAACCATGTCATCAGCCGCAGCGTGCGCGACAGTGCGCTGCTGCTGGACCTGAGCGCGGGCCCGGAATGGGGCTCGCGCGTGCGCCCACCCATTGATGTAACTGGCAGCTATGTTCAGGCGCTGGCGCAGCCGGAGCGCCAGCTGCGTATTGCCGTCTGGCGCAAGAATTACTTCGGCGTTCCCGTTCACACCGATTGTCTGGCCGCGCTGGACAAGGCCATCAAGACCTGCGAGGCCCTGGGCCATGTGCTGGAAGAGGCCATGCCAGAGTTGCCGGTGCGAGACATCTACGCCGGCATGTCTGCGGGCATGGCGGCAGGCATGCAGAGCAGCATCGAACAGCGCGAAAAGTTGCTCGGCCGTGCCGTGCGTGAAGATGAAATGGAGCCGCTGAATTGGGCTACTTTGCAGGCGGCCAAAAAGACCACCGCCCAGCAGCTCTACCAGGCGCGTGCCGGCTTTGACAAGGCCGGGCAGTTGCTGGACAAATTTTTGAGCCAGTACGACTTGATCCTGACACCGACCACCGCCGTGCCGGCCCAGCGGCTTGGGGTGCTTCGGCTGGACCAGCCTTTCGAGAGTTATGCCGCGGAGGCGATGAAGTCGTCCGCGTTTACCTCGCTGTTCAATATCAGTGGGCATCCCGCCATGTCGGTGCCCATGCACTGGACGGCCGAAAAGCTGCCCGTGGGCGCTCATTTTGTGGCGCCTTATGGGCGCGAAGGACGTTTGCTTCGCCTGGCCGTCCAGTTGGAGCAAGCCGTGCCGTGGGCACAGCGCCTGCCTGACGTATCGATTTTTAAAGCGTAATTATTGCCGGCAGGCCTTGTTTTAAGCAGGGTGGCCGAGCAAGCAACTTAAGGGACTGAAATGGGTATTTGTGATAACCGAACCGTGATCATCACCGGCGCTGGCGGCGGCTTGGGCCGCGCCTACGCGCTGGCCTTTGCCGCCGAGGGCGCGAATGTTGTGGTCAACGACATTCGTCTGGACGCGGCGCAGGCCGTGGCCGACGAAGTGGCGGCAGCGGGTGGCCGCGCCATGGCCAACCACGGCGACATCACCAGCCTGGCTGGCGCGCAGGCCATTGTGGATTCGACACTGGCCACCTTTGGCGAAGTGCATGTGCTGGTCAACAATGCGGGCATTTTGCGCGACCGCATGTTCCTGTCCTTGTCGGAAGAGGACTGGGACATGGTAATGCGAGTGCACCTCAAGGGCCACTTTTGTCTGGCCAATGTGCTCGGTCGCCGCTGGCGCGATGCGGCCAAGTCAGGCAACATGGTCGATGCCCGCATCATCAACACCAGCTCCGGCGCGGGCTTACAAGGCTCCATTGGGCAAAGCAATTACGTGGCGGCCAAGGCGGGCATTGCCGGCCTGACGCTGGTGCAGGCCGCCGAGCTGGCGCGTTACGGCATCACCGTCAATTGCCTGGCGCCAGCGGCACGTACCGCCATGACCGAAGCCGGCATGCCCGACATGGTCAAGAAGCCGGAAAGCGGCTTTGACGTCTGGGATCCGCTGAATGTGGCCTCGATCGTAGTCTGGCTGGGCAGCCCGCTGTCGGCCCATGTCACAGGCCGTTGTTTTGAAGCCAAGGGCGGTGAACTGTCGGTGGCCGACGGCTGGCACACCGGCACGATCAACGACAAGGCTGCGCGCTGGTTGCCCGCCGAATTGACAGGTGTGGTCGACCAGCTTATCCGCGAGGCACGGCCCCCCCAAAAAGTGTACGGAACCTGAGATAGCGATGGGCATGAACCTTTTGCTGGATGACGAACAGCAACTGATTGTGGACAGCGCGATCAGTTTTTTGGCCGATGCCAGTCCCATGAGCCGGGTGCGCACGGTCAGTGAAACCGAGGATGGCATCGATCACGCGCTCTGGCTCGGCATGGTGGACATGGGCTGGTGCGGGGTGCATCTGCCCGAGGATGTGGGTGGCTTGGGTCTGGGTTGGATTGCGCTTTGCCTGCTGCAAGAGCAACTCGGCCGCCATCTGGCGTGTGTGCCTTTTTTTGAAGGCATCGCGATGGCCGCAACGCTCCTGCGGGAGCTGCCCGACAGTGCCGAGGCTCAAGCCCTGCTGCCCGAGTTGGCCAGCGGTGCGCTGCGGGCGGTGCTGGCCATGCCGCCCGAATCTGACACTGCGGCGCTGGCGCACGCCACCCCAGACGGTTGGCTGCTGGACGGCAGCTGGTCACACGTCAGCGCGGCGGGCTCGGCAGATCTGTTGTTGCTGCCCGCGCGCGCAGCCACTGGTGAGTGGCTGCTGTTTGCGGTGGGCCAGGGCTCAGCTGGCCTGCAGGTGCAAGCCACACCCACGCTCGATGCCACACGCCACGGCGCCATCGTTCACGCCCAGGCACTGGCCTTGCCCGCCTCGGCCTGTCTGGCCCGTGGTGCGAAGCTGGGTGC
This sequence comes from Rhodoferax sp., assembly GCF_030653815.1. Classification (GTDB taxonomy): domain Bacteria; phylum Pseudomonadota; class Gammaproteobacteria; order Burkholderiales; family Burkholderiaceae_C; genus Rhodoferax. Next base: position 91,672 of record NZ_JAURYQ010000038.1, read on the forward strand.
AGCCCTGGAGCGGGTGCGCTGTCTGGCCGCCATTGCCCTGGCGGCCGAACAGGTAGGCGTGGCCCAGCAATGCCTGGACCTGACACTGGCCTACACCGCACAGCGCAGCCAATTTGGCAAAACCATTGCCGGATTTCAGGCGGTCAAGCACCGTTGTGCCCAAATGCTGGTGATGGTGGAGGCGGCCCGTTCCGCGGTGTATGGCGCCGCATGTATGGCCGATGCCACGACCGATGCGGCGACCTTGCTGTTGTATGCCGCCCAGGCGCGTCTTGAAGCGACGCAGGCCGCGCAGTTCTGTGCCCGGGAATCGATCCAGCTGCATGGTGGGGTTGGTTTTACCTGGGAATACGACCCGCATTTTTTTCTGCGCCGGTCGCAGGCCAACAGCCAGCGGCTTGGTTCCGTCAGCGTTTGGCTGGAGCAGGTGGCTGCCCAGCTGCTGGATGCACCCGCAGGAGAATTGGCATGAATTTGCTTGAGACACAGATGGAGCGGGATTTCCGCGTTGAGGTGCGCAGCTGGATGGCGGCGCATTTGTGCGGCGAATTTCAGCCTTTGTATGGTGCCAGCGGCCTGGGCGCGCCGGGTTATGACCCGGTCTTGGCCAAACGCTGGGAGCAGCAATTGGCGGCGGGCGGCTGGATCGGCATGGGCTGGTCACCTGCACATGGCGGGCGTGACATGCCTTTGGCGCAGCAGGTGATCTTTCACGAAGAATATGTGCGCTGTGGTGGCCCCGGGCGACTGGGTCACATTGGCGAGCAGTTGCTGGCCCCCACGCTGATGGCACACGGCACCCCGGAGCAGCAACAGCGTTTTTTGCCTGGCATCCTGGCAGGCGAGACGTATTGGGCGCAGGGCTACTCCGAGCCGGGGGCCGGGTCGGATCTGGCGGCGGTTCGCACCCGTGCGCAGCGCGACCCGCAGAGCGGCGACTGGGTCATCGATGGGCAAAAGGTCTGGACCTCCTGGGCACATGAGTCCGACTGGATTTTTGTGCTGGCGCGTTGTGATCCGGGCTCACAACGTCACAAAGGCCTGGTGCTGCTGCTGGTGCCGCTGCGCCAGCCTGGGGTCACGTTGCGGCCGATCCGCCAGATCACCGGAGGCTCGGAATTTAACGAAGTTTTCTTCGACGGTGCACGCACCGAGGGCAGCCTGCATCTGGGTGAGCCGGGACAGGGGTGGGCGGTGGCGATGTACCTGCTGGGCTGCGAACGCGGTGTGTCCACGCTGGGCCAGCAAGCGCATTTCCGGCGTGAGCTGGAGCAGGTGATCACCGTGGCACGCCGCAATGGCGCTGCCCGCAACCCGCTGTTGCGTCAGCGTCTGGCGCAAGCCGAATTGGGTTTGTTGACCTTGCGCAGCCATGCCTTGCGGGTGGCCGGGCAGGACGACGTGGCCCCGTCATCGGCAGCGGGGCGTGCCGCCAGCATCTCCAAATACGCCTGGTCCAACTGGCGGCGTTCGTTGGGCGCGCTGGCCATGGACGTGCTGGGTGTTGAGGGTGACATCGCCGATGCAGACCCACTGTGCAGGTCCTTGCAGCAGCTCTGGCTGTCCAGTCTGGCCGACACCATTTACGCCGGCACCAACGAAATCCAGCTCAACGTCATGGCCGAGCGTGCGTTGGGGATGCCGCGCTGAGGTCGTCTCAATTGAGTTCGTACCAAACACCACGCCCGCTGCCCTGCTGATTCAAATGACCGTGCTCGACCAGGTTGCGGAAATGAAGCTTGAGCGTGTTTCGGCTGACTCCCGTCAATTTGATGGCATCGCCGATCGTGACGCGCTGGCGCTCACGGGCAAATTCGACGGTCTTGCGTGACGGCTCTGGCACAGCCGCCGGCACTCTTCCTTCGCGCGTTACCTTCTTTTTTACCGCTAAGATGCCCGCATTCATTCAGCAGCATCCCCAAGCCCATGGTCCCCACCCTGCAACGCGTTTTCGGCTATGGCCAGTTTCGCCCTGGCCAGGAATCGGTGATTTCAGCCGTGCTGGCCGGGCGCTCGGCGGCGGCCATTTTTCCCACCGGTGCGGGCAAGTCACTGTGCTACCAGTTGCCAGCGCTGCTGCTGCCGCACCTGACGCTGGTGGTGTCGCCGCTGCTGGCTTTGATTCAAGACCAGCTTACCTTGATGCAAGGCTTGGGAATCGCGGCGGCCAGCATCGACTCGACCCAAAGCCGCGAGCAAACCCAGGCGGTGATGGCGCTGGCCCGCTCGGGTGAGTTAAAGGTTTTGATGATCTCGGTGGAGCGACTCAATAATGAGCGTTTTCGCAACTTCATAGCGCAAGTGCCGATCTCGCTGCTGGTGGTGGATGAGGCGCATTGCATCTCGGAGTGGGGCCACAACTTTCGCCCGGACTACCTGAAACTGCCCGCCTACCAGCAGCAATTGGCGATCCCGCAAACACTGCTGCTTACCGCCACGGCCACGCCGCCAGTGGTGGCCGACATGCAGGGCAAATTTGCAATTCACCCCAGCGACGTGGTGTGCACCGGCTTCTACCGGCCCAACCTCAATTTGACGGTGGAGCCCGTCAACGCGCACCACAAATTGCGCCGCTTGCTGGACTGGCTGGCCCAACGCGCCGAGCAGCCGACGATTGTTTATGTCACGCTACAAAAAACTGCCGAGCAAGTGGCGGAGTACTTGAGCCGCAGCGCTGTGGCGGCGCAGGCCTACCACGCGGGGCTGGCGCATGAGCAGCGCGTGGCGATTCAGCAGCAGTTCATGGCGGGCCAGGTGAACTGCGTGGTGGCCACCATCGCCTTTGGCATGGGTATTGACAAGAGCAACATTCGTAACGTGGTGCATTTTGATTTGCCCAAGTCCATCGAAGGTTACAGCCAGGAAATTGGCCGGGCCGGGCGTGACGGGCAAACTTCTGACTGTCTGGTGCTGGCCAATCAGGACAGTCTGCAAGTGCTGGAAAACTTTGTCTATGGTGACACGCCCGAGCCAGACGGCATTCGCGATGTGCTCAATACCTTGCAGGCTGTGCCGCCAGGCCAAGCCTGGGAGCTGACGCTGACTGCGCTGTCCAACCAAAGCAATATCCGCTTGCTGCCGCTCAAAACCTTGCTGGTGCAACTGGAGTTGCGCGGCATCATCGCATCGCGCTACGCTTATTTTGCCGAGTACCGGTTCAAATATTTGGTCGAGCCAGCCACGCTGCTGGCCCATTTCAGCGGCGAGCGCTTGCAATTTTTGGAGGCGCTGTTGCGCTGCGCCCCTCAGGCCCGCACCTGGTGCACGATGGACTTTGACGCGCTGCACAAAAGCTACCCAAGCGAACACAGCCGGGTGGTCAAGGCGCTGGATTATTTGGCCGAAAAAGGCTGGATTGAACTCGAATCCAGGCAAATGACCGAGGTCTATGCGGTGCTGCTGCCGCACTTTGATGCAGAGGCCGTCTGCCGTGAACTCAGCGACTATTTTCAGAGCAAAGAAACCAGCGAGGTGGCGCGCATCCAGGCGGTGCTGGACTTGTTTGCCAGCGAAACCTGCCTCAGTCAGCGCCTGGCGGTTTACTTTGGTGACCAAGCTGCACCGCAGCGCTGTGGCCACTGCTCGGTGTGCGCAGGGCAGGTGGCGCAGTGGCCCGAGCCTGAAAAACAGCCGCCTTTGGACAGGATGAACTTCTTCACCCTGTGCGGCGAGTTGACGACCCGCCACCAAGCGCTGCAAGGCAAGCCCGCCAGTGCGGAATTGCTGACCCGCTTTTTATGCGGCATCACTGCACCGCTCCTGACCCGCCTGAAAGCCCGCAGCCTGAGCGGCTATGCCGCACTGGAGACTTACCCTTATGCCCAGGTGCGTGCCTGGGTAAGTGGCCGGGATGACTGAATAATTTCGTCGTCCATCCAGACGATGCGCCAGGGGGCGACGTCGGCGACCATGGGCTCTTTGACATCCAATCCAAAGAGAGTCGTCCATGAAACCCGCTCCCAACTATGTTCCTGCGCATGCCCTCCTTCAAGGTAAATCGGTTCTGGTCACCGCCGCTGCTGGCGCCGGCATCGGTTTTGCGGTGGCCAAGCGCGCTGCTGAAGAAGGCTGTCGCGCCTTGTTTATCTCAGATGTGCACGAGCGGCGCTTGCAGGAGGCGGTCGAGGCCATCCAGCGTGACACTGGCCTGCAGGCGGTGTTTGGCCAGCTCTGTGATGTGAGTCAGGAAACACAGGTGCAGGCGCTGGTGGATGCCGCCAATGCGCGTATGGGCGGCATCGATGTGCTGGTCAACAACGCCGGTCTGGGCACCAGCAAACGTATTGTCGACATGCCCGACGACGAATGGCACAAGGTGCTCGATGTCACGCTGACCGGCACGTTCCGCATGGTGCGCGCTGCACTCAAGGTGATGCAGCCGCGCGGCCAGGGCGTGATTGTCAACAATGCGTCGGTGCTGGGCTGGCGTGCCCAGGTGGAGCAGGCCCATTACGCCGCCGCCAAAGCCGGGGTGATGGCGCTGACGCGCTGCGCCGCCATGGAGGCAGCCGAGTTTGGCGTACGCATCAACGCGGTGGCACCGTCCATTGCCATCCATGCCTTTTTGAAGAAATCGGCTTCCGAAGAATTGCTCAATGAGTTGTCGGCCAAAGAGGCGTTTGGCCGGGGCGCCGAGCCGTGGGAGGTGGCCAATGTGATGGTGTTCCTGGCCAGCGACTATTCCAGCTACATGACCGGCGAGGTGGTCTCGGTCAGCTCGCAGCACGCTTGAGGCGCGCCGACATGGCAACACAGTTTGATTCCGTGGCCGCAGTGCTGACGGCGGTGGGCCAGGACCTGGGCACCACCGACTGGATCGACATAAGCCAGGACCGCATCAACACCTTTGCCGATGCCACGGGCGACCACCAGTGGCTCCATGTGGACCCCGAGCGGGCCAAGACCGGGCCCTTTGGCGCCTGTGTCGCGCACGGTTATCTGACGTTGTCGCTGGCCAATCTTTTTTTGCCGCAGTTGGTCAGTTATGACCGCTTGAAGATGGGCGTCAATTACGGCTGCGACAAAGTGCGTTTTCCGGCCCCTGTCAAGGTCGGCTCACGCGTGCGTGGTTGCGGCCAGGTGGTTGCGGCGGAGTCCATCAAGGGTGATGGCGTGCAGGTCACCGTGCGCATCTCAGTCCAGATCGAGGGCCAGGACAAACCGGGCTGTGTGGTCGACACCATCAGTCGCTTGTATTTTGAATAAGGATATTGATCATGAATGAAGCAGTTATCGTTTCCACCGCCCGCACGCCCATTGGCAAAGCCTACCGCGGCGCTTTCAACGACACCGAGGCGCCCGTGCTGGGTGGCCATGTCATCCGCGCTGCGCTCGACAAGGCAGGGGTCGCCGGCCATGAGGTGGACGACGTGATTTTGGGCATCGCCGCACAGCAGGGTACGCAGGGTTACAACCTGGGCCGCCTGTGCGGCTACACCGCCGGCTTGCCCGAAAGCGTCGGCGGCATGGTCATTGACCGCATGTGCGCCTCAGGCCTGATGAGTATTGCCACGGCAGCCAAAGGCATCATGACCGGCGAGATGGACATCGCCGTCGCGGGGGGCCTGGAGTCGATTTCCCTGGTCCAGAACAAGCACAAGAACAGCTACCGCGCCCAGTCCAGGGCGGTGCTGGCGGCTTCGCCCACGGCCTACATCCAGATGATCGAAACGGCCGAAATTGTCAGCCGCCGCTACAACATCAGTCGCAGCGCGCAGGACGACTATGCGCTGCGCAGCCAGCAGCGTGTGGCTGCGGCCCAGGCAGCCGGTTTATATGCCGACGAGATCGTGCCGCTCACCACCAGCAAGCAGCTCTTTGACAAGGAGGGCAATGTCACCGGCAGCGAAGAGGTGACGCTGCGCCAGGACGAGGGCAACCGCGCCGACACCACGCTGGAAAGCCTGGCCAAGCTCAAACCGGTCTGGAAAAACGGCCAGTGGGTGCCTGAGGGGGAATTCATCACGGCCGGCAACGCCTCGCAGTTATCGGATGGCGCCTCCGCCTCGGTGCTGATGAGTGCGGCCGAGGCCAAGCGCCGTGGACTCACTCCGCTGGGCACCTACCGTGGTGTTGCGGTGGCGGGCTGCGGCGCCGACGAGATGGGCATCGGCCCGGTTTTTGCCATCCCCAAACTGCTGCAGCGCCACGGTTTGACGGTGAAGGATATCGATCTGTGGGAGCTCAACGAGGCCTTCGCCTGCCAGGTGATCCATTGCCGTGAGACGCTGGGCATAGCCGACGAGCGCCTCAATGTCAATGGTGGTGCGATCGCCATTGGCCACCCATTCGGCATGTCGGGTGCGCGCATGGTGGGCCATGCCCTGCTGGAGGGCCGCCGCCGTGGGGTGCGGTATGTGGTGGTAAGCATGTGTATTGGCGGTGGCATGGGGGCGGCGGGCCTGTTTGAACTGAACTGATTCGATTCGATTCGATCCGATGTAGAGGCCCTACGTCGTGAATGGCTTGCGGTTCAGGAACGTCAACTCTTATACTTAAACTCTCATGACCAGACCGTCCGTTGAACCTTCCGCGACCTCGAAGCCGATGCATCCTGCGGGTGCAACGACTGAGATATCTCTTGACCGGTTCAGCCGTATTCTTGACAAGATCTACGAGGCAGCGCTGGATTCGAGTCACTGGTCTGATTGCCTGGAAGAGATACGTCGGGAACTGGCAGGCAACTTTGCCTCGTTGATCGTGCAGCCGGGCACGGCCGACGACATTGGCCTCATTGTGTCGACCTCCGAGCAGAGCCGCAACCTGGGGCTGGGCAACCCCTTGATCATGTTCAGTCCGTTCACGGGCATGCCGCCGGACCGGTTGGTGACTATCACCGACGTGCTGTCAGAAGCCAAATGGCGGGAGTCTTCCTACTACCGTGACTGGTGCCAACCGCGCAACGTGTTTCACGTGATGGCGGCTGACATCGGCACCAGCAATGGTGGCGTCTATGGCTTTCGCATCACCCGCCCGGAAGATGCGCCGGCATTCTCGAAGCAGGACCTTGAACTCGGGCGGCGTCTGTTGCCCCATATCAAGCGCGCGCTCAATCTGCACCTGTCGACCCATCAGGATCGCAAGGTGATTTCGCTTTACAGCCATGCAATGGCGCAGCTGATGGTGGGTGTTTTCATCCTCGACCAGAACCGCCAGGTCATCGAATGCAACCCGGCGGCCACGGCCATTCTTGCCATGTCGGATGGCCTGCGCATCGTTGGCGGCAACCTCGAAGCCACTTATCCCAACGAAAACCGCAGCCTGCAACGCCTGGTGCGCGATGCACTGGCCCATCCCAAAGCGTCCAAGATATCGCTGACCGACGCGCTCTCCATCAGTCGACCCTCGGGGCAGCTCAGTTGGGGTCTGGTGGTGCAAAGCATTGCGTCCGATCAGTGGACCGAAGGCAAGCAGCGGCCCACGGTGGCGGTGTTCGTGCGCGACACCGAGGGCAAAGCTCAGCCGCCGATTCGCCTGACCCAGCAGTTGTTTCAGCTCACCCCCGCCGAGACCGCGCTGGCCATTCAGCTCGCCAACGGCTTGTCGCTGGACGAAGCCTCCGATGCGCTGAACATTCGGCGCAACACGGCCCGTGCGCACCTGCGCTCCATTTTTTCCAAAACTGGCGTGCGCCGCCAAACCGAACTGGTGCGCCTGTTCCTCAACAGCGTGGCCTGGCTCGGCACACACGACTGAGCGCGCCGTTCAGGCGTTGTTCTTGCCCGCACGCTGCGACCTAGCGTCTCGTCTGTTTGAAGTAGGTTGATGCGCAACAAGTCACGCATACTGGAGCGCGTGATTTGCACAACCTCTACTCCAAGGATTCAGGATGACGACAACAACTTCCCCGTTGTTCAAACTCGATGGCCGCGTGGCGCTGGTGACCGGCTCGGGCCAGGGCATGGGTCTGGGCGTGGTGCGGGCGCTGCTGCGCCAGGGTGCCCGCGTGGTGATCAACGATTATTATGCTGAACGCGCAGAAAGCGCAGCAGCAGCCCTGCGCGCTGAAGGTTTCACCGTGTGCGCCGCCCCGGGCGACATCACCAGCGCCGCTGTGCGCGAACAGATCGTGGCCACGACGCGCCAGGTGTTTGGTGAGATCGACATATTGGTCAATAACGCTGGTGTACCACCGGGCATGCCCAACTCGCTGCGTCAGTTCAAGGATTTGGCCGACGAAGACTTTGAGCGTCAACTGGACCTGAACCTGCGCGCCATTCTGGGTTTCACACGGCTGCTGGTGGGCGGCATGTGTGAGCGTGGCTTTGGCCGCATTGTCATCATCAGTTCTGAATCCTGGCGCCTCGGTATGCCCATGGGCCTGTCCAACTACGCTGCGGCCAAGGCCGCCGCCCTGGGCTTCATGCGGCATCTGGCGCATGAGGTTGGGCGCCAGGGGGTTACGGCCAATGCGGTGTCGCTTGGGGCCATGAACAACTTTGGTTACGACGAGATCGCCAAACGCACCACAGCAGTGGGCCGCGCCGGAACGCCCGACGACGTGGGTGCGGCGGTGGCTTATCTGGTGTCCGACGAAGCCAGTTGGATGAGTGGCCAGGTCATGGCGCTCAACGGCGGGTCAACGACGGCCTGACCGTTTACATGCACGATCGACAACAAGATATCGGTACACGGCCGCGCTACACGCTTGCCTTGCTGACCGCCTTGGCGGCGCTGGCCTACATGGACCGTCAAATACTGGCGGTTTTGATCCAGCCGGTCAAAGCGGAGTTCTTGCTCTCGGATTTGCAGATTGGCTTGATCACCGGGCTGGGTTTTTCGCTTACCTTTGCGCTGTTGGGCATCCCCCTGGGCCGACTGGCTGACTGTGGCGAACGCCGCGGCCTGGTGGTGTGGTGCCGTGGCTTGGGTGGTGTGTTGGGGGCCGCAGGTGCTGCAGCCACCGGTTTCTGGACGCTGCTGTTCTCGCGGGCCGGTGGCGCCATCAGCGACGCTGGCGGCGGGCCTGCCTCGATGGCCATGTTGGCAGACTTGTATCCGGCCAGTCAGCGCTCGCGCGTGATGAGCGTTTTTGGCACGGGGGGCAGCATCGGCGCGCTGATGGCCATGGTGCTGGGTGGCTGGCTGGCCCAGCATTACGGCTGGCGCTGGGCCATGGGGTTGGTGGGCTTCAGCGCGCTGGTGCTGGCACTGTTGCTGCGCTTTACCGTGCGTGAGCCGCTGCGCGCATTGGCGCAAGCGACGGCACCCCACGCCTCGATCCATCAGGCCACACCACGCGGCGCAGTGCGTGAAATATGGAGCCAGCCGGTCACTCGCTGGTTGATCATTGGTGCTGCCTGCGCGCTGGTCGCTGGCTACTCTTTTGGCGCGTGGAACACCGCGCTGCTGGTGCGCCGCCACGGCCTGTCATTGCAAAACGCGGGTTGGATCTCGGGCTCTGCCGCCTTGGTGTCGGTCTTTGGTGGCCTCTGGTCGGGTGCGCTGACGGACCGCCTGACGCGGCTTGACAAGCGCTGGCAGCAGGGTGTGCCCTTGATCGGGCTGGGCATTGCCCTGCCTTGTGGCCTGGCTTATCTGATGCTGCCACCTGGCGCTGTGGTGGCGGCCGCTTGCCTCATCGTGGCCTACGCCTTTTTTATTGTCTGGTGGGTGGCGCCGACTTATGCGGCACTGAGCCTGGTGGTGCCGGCATCACGACGTGCCACGGCCAGCGCCATGGTGTTGCTGGCAGGCGCCATTGTGGGCAATGGATTTGGCCCCATTTTTACCGGTTGGCTGAGTGACCTGCTGAGCGTGACCCTGCCCGGCGATGGCCTGCGGTACGCGTTGGCCTGCATGGTGGCCATGCTGGCACCGGGCGTGTACGCCTTCGCGCGCGTGTTGCCGACCTATCCCGCGGCTTATGCTGCCGCCCATCCCGCGCAGGCCGAGGTCAGTCGCGCCGTTGTCGAATGACCATTCGCATTAGAAAGAAATTGCCATGACCGAGGCTGTTTGGAAAATGATTTACCTGGCACGGCGCAATCCACAATTGCGCGCTGAAGACTTCCCACAAGCCTGGCGCGAGCACTCGGCGCTGGGCAGGCAGTGCACAAACGTGGCGACCCGCGTCAAAAGTGTGGCGCAGTGTTCGCGCGTGCTGGCACCCGCCGGGCTGGCCGGAACCGATCAGAGCTACGACGGCGTCAATCTGCTGGTGCTGAGCGACCGCGAGTCGGCCGCCGCCATCTGGAGCGATCCCGAAACCCTGGCGGTGATGCGCCCGGACGAGCCGCGTGTCTTCTCGACCTACGTGCGCCACTTCTCGCTGGTGTGTCGCGAGCAGGTGCTGCACGAGCAGCCTCGCAGCGAGGTGGTGCTGCACGGTTTTCTGCGTCGCCGGGCAGATCTTGCTGCCGATGATTTTCACCTGGCCTGGCAGGCTGCCAACCCCGCGCGTGCGCTGGATCAGGGGCCAATGGGCTGTGCAGGCCGCGTGGTGGTCAACGAGGTGATTGACACGCCCCCGCCCGGTTATGCCTTCGATGTCATCGTTGAGTGGTGGTTTGCGTCCGTGGAGGAGGTGGCGCAGGCCTTTGGCAAGCACACCGTGCAGGATCAACTGCCCGACACGCTGACAGGTTTGCTGGACGTGAACGGCTCGGTGTTTTTGCTGACCCAAGTAACGCACAGCCGCCCCTGAGCTTCTGTCGTCGTTGATTCCCGCACCCGACCCGAGTGCGCCACCTGGCACGGCCCGTGCCAGGTTGGGAGGTTATTGGCTCTGCGTGTACGGCGGGATACCCCTGGGCACATAGACCCCTTCGCATTGCTCCAGGTATTCGTTCTTTTTCACACGCGGGTTGTAGAACTGCTTGAGCCAGACACGTGCTTTCATGAAGGCGCCGTCGCTGGGGATGAACAGGCCGTTGAGGCAGGGGGCCTTGTGGTTCCAGACCTCCATGTCCTGGACGAAGGCGGTGAGTGCCATTTCCTGAAAATGGGCCGCGCTCACGGCATCGGCCGGCGTGGCCACTGCGCTGCCGGTGGGTGATTTCACCACCAGGGCGTGCCAGACCTTGACGGTGCCATCTTCCACCGGGGTGTTGGTGATCAGCATCACCGCTTCGTACATGCCGGTCAGGTCCGACATCAGGCAACCCGGGCCGTTGTAGGTGGTGATGGTGTGCAGCTCGGCACTGACACCGTCGGCCGACACCAGCGTGCGGTGGCCGCCGCACTGGCGCTGAATGGCCAAATGGCCCTTGAATTCGTTCTCAAAACGGGCCACGGTGGAGCCGTGGATCGGGCTCAGGTGGCCGTAGTCGCAAATGTTGTCGATGACTTCCTGCTGGTGCTGGTTGAGCACGCCCAGGTGATCCCACTTGGGGTGCACCCAGGCGGGGTCGCTCCACTGCGGCAGGCTGGGGTGCTCCCACTCGGGTGCACCGCCCTCGGGGTCGTGCCAGACCCACACCGCACCCAGACTCTCCACCACGGTCCAGCTCTTGACGCAGGCCGCCGCCGGAATGGCGCCTTCGTGGTACGGAATGTCATCACACTTGCCGTCCGGGCCAAAACGCCAGCCATGGTAAGGGCAGCGAATGCCATCGCCTTCCAGGTTGGTGCCCATGCCGTCTTGCACCACATAGCTGGTCTTGTTGGGCGCGGCCAGGTGGGTTTTCATGTGGGGGCAGTAGGCATCGAGCAAGACCACCTGGCTGCTGGTGCGGCCGCGGTAGAGGGCGAAATCCATGCCAAAAAACCGCACCGCCAGCGGCCGGTGGGTGTTCAATTCGCAGGACTCGGCAATCATGAACCAGCCGCGTGGGTAGGTGAATTCACCAAGTCGATAGTCTTTTGTGGTCGCCATGTGTTCTCCAGATTTGGGTGTTGTAGACAGGCCTATCTTCAAGGACTGTTTGACCGGCTGCATACCCTATTTGGACGATGGCTGGCGCCGGGGCGCCAATTTCAATGCAACAGACAGTGTTGTGCGCCATGCCCTGGCTGGCACCCTGAGCAGGTCAGGCTGACGCCAGGTTTTGTTCCCGCACCAGCTTTTGCAGGTCGATCAGGCTGGGTTTCTGGCTCAGTTCGGCGGCCTGCGGCTCGGTCGCCAGCCAGAGCAGCGCCCGGGCAATGGCGTGCGGCGGCATGGCACCAAAACGCCTGGCGAGGACGCCATCATCGCCCAGGGTTGCGGTGACGGCTTCGGTGGTGACCAGGCCCGGGTTGACGCTGAAGGCGCGCAGGCCCTGGTGCCCGTGCTCGCGGTTGATGCAACCCGCCAGGCGTCCCAACGCGGCCTTGGAGGCGCCGTAAGCAAAGCCCCAGCCGCCCTGGTCGGCGGCTACCGGCGGGTCATTTTGACCGGCGCCGGAACACACGTTGATGATTTGCCCGCCGCCTTGTGCCAGCATCACGGGCAGCACGCGGCGCACCAGCAGAAAAGGCGCAATCACGTTGGCTTGCAGTGTGCGCCCGAGCGCATCCCCTTGCAGTTCGCGCACCAGTGAATTGGTTTCACGGTCCTGGTAGACCGCATTGTTGATCAGCAGGTCAATGCGCCCGTAGTGCGCCAGTGTGGCGTCCACGGCGGCATCGAGCGAGTCGGGCTGCATCAGGTCCATGGCCTGGGTGAAGACCTCACCGCTTTGGGCTTGCACGCGTGCTGCCGTGCTGGCCAGGCTGCCGGCCAGCAGGCTGCCGTCGGGGCGGCGCAACTGGTGGTTCAGCGCCTGCTTGTCGGTTTGTGTGCGCGCCGTGATGGCCACGCGCCAGCCGGCGCGGGCAAAGGCTTCAGCTGAAGCCGCACCAATGCCGCGGCTGGCGCCGGTGATCAGGACGACGGGCTGATAGGCCGGAATCATTCGGTTTCTCTGTTGCGCGCCAATTGCTCGCGGTAAGGGTTAACTGCCAGCGCAAAAAACAGCACGGTCAACAGGAAAAGAAGCACCACAGCCACCAGTGCCCAGCGCAACGCATCGGCGCCAAACCTGGGCGTCAACAAATCACTGAACACACCGGTCACCAGGGGGCCGACGCCAACGCCAAGCAAGGTGATGAACAGGTTCAGCAGCGCTGCGGCCACCGTGCGCTCGCTGGTGGCAATCATTTGACTGACCGCGCTGTAAGACAGGGCCGCCCACCAGCTGGCAAAAAAACCGAAGAGCATGGCAAACACCATGGCCTTGGGCACCAGCAGCGGGCCCAGCACCCAGGGCGAGCCGGTGGGCCAGAGCAGAAAAGTCAGCGCCGTGGGCACACTCAGTGCCACGCCGATCAGCGGCAGGCCGATTTGCCAGCGCACATCGCGTGGTGTGAGCCGGTCACACAGGGCCCCGCTGAACAGGGCGCCACCCACGGCGCCGACGCCGCTGGCGACCCCGAACATCAGGCCGGCATGGGCAATGCTCAGGCCGTGAGTGCGCACCAAAAAGCTGGGCGTCCAGATGCCATAACCGTAGCCAGCCACCCCGGCCATACCGCAGGCCAGCGCCACGTTGCGAAAGGCGCTGATCGCCAGCAGGCGCCGCACCTGCGTCCAGAGCGGCTCGGTGGCTGCCACCGGGCCCGCTTTGGGCGCGTCAAAGCCACCGCGCCTGGGTTCACGCACCAGCAACCACACCAATGGCCCCAGCACAATCCCGGGAATGCCAAAAGCGATGAAGGTGGTGCGCCAGCCGTAATTTTGCGCAATCCAGCCGCCCAGGGCCAGCCCGATCAGCACCCCGAGGTGGGGGCCCATCATGAACAAACTGATCACCAGCGAGCGGCGCTTGGGTGGGTACAGGTCTGACACCAGCGAGATCGAGGGTGCCATGCCACCGGCCTCGCCAATCGCCACCGCCATGCGTGCCGCCAGCAGTTGCCAGAACTGCGCCGCCATGCCGCAGGCCATGGTGGCGAGGCTCCACAAGGTGCAGGAAATGGCAATGATGTTGCGTCGGTTGCTGCGGTCGGCCAGTCGGCCCAGTGGGATGCCCATCAGCGCATACAGCAGCCCGAAGGCGATGCCGGTGAGCAAGCCGATCTGAGTGTCAGAGGCGCCAAACTCCTGTTTGATCGGCTCGATCAGGATCGAAATCACCTGCCGGTCAATATAAGAAAAAATATAGACCAGGGCCAGCAGCCCCAGGCTAAGGTGGGTGCGCCAGTTGACGCGAGGTGGGTTGGGTGTGTTCATGCCCAATGGTGCAATATTTCCTCAGTGCCCGCCATCGTCCTTTTGGACGAAGTTGAGAAAAATCATGCCGTTAGGATGCGATCTTTTGGTCAGTGACGTGACTATTCTTTTTTTTTGGTTCAGGAGTTCCCATGTCCGAAACAGTTACCTCCCCAATTCTTCGCACTGTACTGGCGACCCAACAGGCGGCCTTTCGGGCCGAAGGCCCGGTCAGCGCGGCCACCCGTCAGGCGCGCTTGCAGCGCGTGATCGACATGCTGGTCAAGCACAACGACGCCTTGTGCGCGGCCATGGGAGACGACTTTGGCGGGCGCTCCACGGTGTTTTCGATGATGAACGACATCGCCGGCTCACTGGGTTCCCTCAAGCATGCCCGTGACAAGCTGGCGCAGTGGATGCCTGATCAGGCCCGGCCCAGCGTGGCGCCCTTTGATAATTTTGGCGCCACGGCTTGGGTCAGGTACCAGCCCAAGGGTGTGGTCGGCATCATTGGCACCTGGAATGCCCCGGTGTTCACCTTGCTCTCGCCGCTGGCCAGCGTGCTGGCGGCGGGCAACCGGGCGGTGCTCAAACCGTCCGAAATTGCGCCCCGCACCGCAGCAGCGTTGGCACGCGCCGTGGCCGAATTTTTTGCCCCCGAGGAGCTGGCCGTGGTCACCGGTGGGCCGGACGTGGCGGCGGAATTTTCTGGGCTGCCTTTTAACCACCTGGTCTTCACCGGCTCCACGGCCGTGGGCAAACTCATCATGAAGGCAGCGGCCGAGAACCTGGTGCCAGTGACGCTGGAGCTTGGCGGCAAGTCGCCGGTGCTGATTGGCCAAAGTGCCGACATCCGCAATGCCGCTGAGCGCATCGCGGTCGGCAAGGCCATGAATTCAGGCCAGTTGTGTGTCTCACCAGACACCGTTTGGGTGCATGCATCACAACTGGTGCCGCTGTTGTCGGGCCTGCAGGAGTTTTACAGCGGATTGCACCCCGACGTGGCCCACAACCCGGATGTGACGCCGGTGGTCAACGAGCGCCATTTCGCCCGCATCGAATCCTATGTGGCCGACGCCGGTGCCCGGGGTGCGCGCGTCGTGATGGCCGGTGACTGGCCCAGCGCCGAGGGCGTTGCCGCGCGGCGCATGCCGTTGCGCATCGTGGTCAATCCACCTGCGGAGGCCGAGATCTCCTGCCATGAAATTTTTGGCCCGGCGCTGGTGGTGCGCAGCTACAGCAGCTTGAGCGAGGCGGTCGATCAGCTCAACACCGGTGAGCGTCCGCTGGCACTCTACTACTTTGGCCAGGACGCCAGCGAACAGCAATGGGTGCTGGACCACACCTTGTCGGGCGGTGTTTCCATCAACGACGTGACCATGCATCCGGCGCTGCACGACGCGCCCTTTGGCGGAGTAGGCGCATCAGGCATGGGCCACTACCACGGTCACGAAGGCTTTCTGGAGTTCAGCCATGCGCGCGCTGTCTACAGCCACTCGGCCCACGACCCACGCCGTGAATGGGGCATGCTGCCACCCTACACCGAACAATTCGCGCAGATGATTCGCGGCGCCGTCACGCCCTGAGAGGAGTCCTTCATGCAAACCATTTCACAGCTTTTTTCCCTGCAGGGCCAGGTGGCCATCGTGACCGGTGCCGGCAAAGGCATCGGCCGCGCCTGCGCCCTGGCGCTGGCCCAGGCCGGGGCCGATGTGGCACTGGCTGCGCGCACCCAGGCCGACCTGGACGCAGTCGCCGAAGAAATTCGCGCCATGGGTCGGCGTGCCATCACCGTGGCGGGTGATGTCAGTGACGAGTCCGTGCTCGACATCCTGGTCTCCCGCACCCTGGCAGAACTCGGCAAGATCTCGATCCTTATCAACAACGCGGGTGGCGCCGGTCCGAACAGCCCGCTGAAGATGGGCGGCGCCGACTTCAGCGCGGTGCTGGCCTGGAACGTCACCCCGGCCTACCTGCTGATCCAGAAGACGGCCAAGGCCATGCGCGAGGCCGGTGGCGGCGCAGTGGTCAATATCTCCTCGGTGGCGGCGCGTTACGCGCAAAAGCACTTCAGCGCCTATGGCGCGGCCAAAGCGGCGCTGAACCAGATGACGCGCAACCTGGCGCAGGACTTTGGCCCCACGGTGCGCATCAATGCGATTGAACCGGGCACCATCATGACCGAGGCGCTGGCGCCCTTCCTTACGCCCGAGCGCAAGGAGCGCATGTGTGCCACCACGCCCCTGGGTCGCCTGGGCCAGCCCGAAGACATTGCAGCGGCCGCCCTGTTTCTGGTCGCGCCAGCCTCCTCGTGGATCACGGGCAAGGTCCTGGGCGTCGATGGGGGTGTCGAAGCGCCCAACTTCTGAGTCTCGTGGAAAACCCCTAGTTGATTTAATTGGATTAAACCAACTTCTCGTCCATGCAGACTAGGTGCTTGGCGTCGCGCACTTCTACATTGGAGTCTCTGGAACTTGCTGCAGAAAAACTCTGCAGCCTCAGGGCTAAAAACAATGAGAAGGAGATCCCCGCATGATGAAGTCGACTGATGTGCCGAATCGGGAAAAAATCAAATCAATGCCCCGTAGGCTTTGTACTGTGATGTTGGCCGGATTTTTGTCGCTGTCTGATACCACGGTCATCGTCCGAGTTGTGTCTTTGCCCTTGACGGGCTTTTGACTATGAGTTACGCAGAAAATCAGCGCCAGTCAGGTCGGAAAAGTCTCGGGATTTTTTTCGTGGTCGTGCTGCACCTTGTCACGGCCTACGCGCTTGTTACAGGCTTGGCTCGCAAGGCCGTGGAAGTCATCCGGGGACCGATTGAAACCAAGTTGATTGAGGAGTTGAAAAAACTCCCGCCGCCGGACAAGCCACCACCACCCCGTCAAAAGGTGGATCCGCCTCCTTTTGTCCCGCCCGCCGAGGTGGCCGTCGTCGCGCCGGTGCTGTTGGCCCCGGCGATTACCGCTACGGCAACTGTCGTTGCGCCTGCGCCAGTGGAGGCGCCACCCGCGCCGCCTGTGCCACCCAAGCCGGTGCAGCGCATTGCGCCGGTCATTGACGCAGCAAAAAACTGTGTCAAGCCCGAGTATCCCGCCACCTCTAAACGGCTTGAAGAGGAGGGTCTGGTGTTGTTGCGTTTCATGATCGATGAGGGTGGCAAGGTCATTGAAAGTCGTATCGAGACTTCCAGTGGCTACGCCCGCTTGGATGAGGCGGCCCGTGCGGCACTGAGTCGGTGTCAGTTCAAACCAGGAACAGCGGACGGGACGCCGGAGCGCTCTTGGGCCAGTCTGAAATATGTGTGGCGGCTCGAGTGACCCTCGGGTGCCCACACAGCAGCAGTCGAATTACTCATTTCTTGGAGAAAAACATGTTTGAAATCAATCATCTTGGCAAGCGATCCATCGCTACATTGACGCTGGTTATGGGCTTGTATGGGGGCTCGCTTGCTTCCGCGCATGCCCAAACGGCTAACTCGGCAGCTCAGCCGGCCATGACGGCCCTTGCTGGCCCGACGAATGGCGTAGCTAGCGAGTCGGTCCCCTTGCCCCCGCCAATGCCGGCAAAGAAAACCATGGAAGTGGTGGATAACCCCTACGGTATGAGCGCCATCTGGGCGCAGGGCGATTTTGTTGCCAGGGGCACCTTGCTCATCATGATCATCATGTCCATGGGTAGCTGGTACATCCTGGTGACCAAACTGCTGGAGCAGCGCAAGTTGTTTTCCGATGCCAAAAAAGTACGCCAACTGTTCTGGACCGCCAACACGCTGGAGCAGGGCGTTGATGCGCTGCCTCAGGAGGGTGCCTTTTGTTATGTTGCAAAGAACGCTGTGGAGGCGCGCAATGAGCACCAGGGTGCACTTGCCAAGGAAGTGGCATTAAACAACTGGATTGAAATGGCTTTTGACCGTGCGTTTGAAGAGATCCAGGCGCGTCTGCAGGTGGGTCTGGCCTTTCTGGGTACGGTCGGCGCGACGGCACCGTTTGTTGGCTTGTTTGGTACCGTATGGGGCATTTATCACGCACTCACTGCCATTGGCATCGCGGGACAGGCCTCGATTGACAAGGTCGCCGGACCGGTGGGTGAGTCATTGATCATGACCGCCATTGGTCTTGCTGTAGCTGTACCTGCAGTGCTGGGTTACAACTGGCTGGTGCGGCGCAACAAGAGCGCCTTGGCACAGGTTCATGCCTTTGCCGCAGACCTGGAGAAGTGTCTGCTCGGGGGTAGCAAGCCGAAGAGCCAGAGCTGATGCGCCGCTTTTCAAGGACACCATCATGGGCATGAATATCGGCTCTGACGAAGGCGAAGACGAGGTGATCTCGGCTATCAACACCACACCCCTGGTGGACGTGATGCTGGTGTTGCTGATCATTTTTTTGATCACGATTCCAGTAGTGGTGCAGACCCAGAACGTGCGCTTGCCGCAGGAGGTCAATCATCCCCGCCTGACCAAGCCGGATGACGTCAACATCGCCGTCAATCGGGAAGGTCAGCTGTTCTGGAACGAACTGCACATGAAAAGCGACGGGGACTTGCTGGAGCGGCTCAAGTCGGTGTCTTCCCGGCAGCCGCAACCGGAAGTCCACATACGTGGCGACCAGCGCACACCCTATGAGCACATCGCCAAGGTGATTCTGGCCTGCCAGCGGGCTGGCATCGCAAAAGTGGGATTCATTACCGAGCCACCGCCGAAGGGCTGATCAGGAGTCACTGATGCGCAAGAAAAAAAACAAACCGGGCGAAGCGGACATCATGTCCGAAATTAACACCACACCCTTGATCGACGTGATGCTGGTTTTGCTCATCATGTTCATCATTACCATTCCGGTCCAGTTGCATTCGGTGAAGATGAACATGCCGGTAGCCAGCAATGTTCCGCCGACCCAGCCTCCGGTGGTCGTGAAAATCAATCTTGACGACCAGGGCGGTATCCTGTGGGATGGTTTGCCGGTGCCCTTTGGCCCACCCTTGGACCGGATGATGCTGCAACTCGCCGAAATGCCGGATCAGCCCGAGGTCCATCTCAAACCCACCAAACTCACCGAATACCGTCATGTGGCCGCAGTCATGGCATCTGCCCAGCGCATAGGTGTTACAAGGATCGGCATTGTGGGTAATGAACGATTCATTCCCTGAGCTTTTCAATCATGACAAATGTCCGAAAACTGGCAGCACTGACGCTCGCCTTCCTGCTGTCGCTGTCAGTCTATCTGGCGCCGGGGCACACCCAGCAGGAAACGCTGCGAGCCCAGGTGTTGCTGCCCCTGCAGGCGGTCCAGGAATTAAGCAGGCAAAACAAGAACGCTGAGGCAATCAGACGTTTTGCCGAGGTCGATGCGCTTGCCGCCGTCAATCCACTTGAAGTCTTCACCATCGAACGCCAGCGCGCGGTCGTGCTGGTGGCAGTCGGGGATTCAGCGGCCGCAGCCAGGGCGTTGGACAAGGCGCTACAAACCGGGCGCGGCGCTTTGCCCGACCGTCTGGTCCTGATGGAGCATCTGGTGCTTATCCAGTACCGTGCCAGTATGTACTCCGATGCTGCCCAGTGGGCAGGGCGTTACCTCGCCTTGGGTGGTCAGCGCGAGCAGTTGCGCCAGGTGCAGGCCCAGGCCTTGTACCTGTCAGGCCAATATCAGCAAGCTGTCGAGGTCCTTCAGCAGCGTCTGCAGGCTGATTTGGCGGCCCGGCGGGTGCCTGAGGAAGTTGAGCTCCGGCTACTCGCCAGCGCCTACCAGCAACTGAAAAACGAGACCGGCTACGTGGAGACCCTAGAGACACTGGTGCATTTTTATCCGGGGCCGGAAGTCTGGGCCGATTTGCTTTATCGAGTGATGCAACGGCCGGATTTTCCGAGCTATCTTGAGATCGATGTGCGCCGGCTGATGTTGGCTGTTGGTGCTATGGGCAGTGCCGCCGACTTCCTGGACTACGCCCAGCTCGCGCTGAGCGCGGGTTACCCAGTCGAGGCGCGCAAGGTGCTGGAGGCGGCCAGGGGTGTCGACAAGCCGGCCGCGCCGCAGGATGACGCCAAGCTCAACACACTGCTGGCCCAGGCCATGCATACGCAGATCGAGGATGACAAGCAATTGTCCCAGGTCGACGCGCAATTGGCCAAGGCTCGCGACGGAAATCCATTCGTCAACATGGGGCTCAACCTTGCCTTTGGAAACCACGCGTCGCGCGGGGCTGAACTGATCGCGCAAGGCATCGAGAAAGGCGGACTGCGCCAGCCCGACGCGGCGCGCCTGCGCCTGGCCTACGCCTACCACATTGCTGGCCAGCGGGATAAGTCCCGCGCCGTCTTTGAAACGTTGACAGGTTCATCCGCCGAAGCGGCGCTGGCACGACTTTGGCTGTTGCACCTTGATGTCGTGCCTTGGAAGCCCGCTTGATTCATTTTTCCCGTTGATCGTAAAACCCAGGAGACTAAAGTGAGAAATTTCAATCAAACGCCCAGCCGACATTTTGCGCGGCGTGCCGTGCCCGCGTGCGTCGTGGCCTTGCTGGCCTCGGTGTCGCAAGCTCAGGAAGCGCCCGAACCCAAGGTCGATGAAGTGCTGGTGACTGCGCAAAAGCGCAGTCAGCGCCTGCAGGACGTGCCAATTGCGATTTCAGCGCTGTCAGGCAGCCAGCTCGAAAGTCGCAACATCGGTAGCGTGGCTGATTTGGGCTCAATTTCGCCCAATCTAACGGTATCGTCCACGCCCGGTAACGCCACAGCGTCCCAAGTGGCGATCCGCGGTGGCGTCACGATCAACCCGGCCCTGTACTGGGACACCTCGGTGGGCATGTATGTCGACGGCGTCTACATGGGCAAGAGCCAGGGCTCGGTGTTCAAGATGGTCGACCTCGAGCGTGTCGAGGTGTTGCGCGGGCCACAGGGCACGCTGTATGGTCGCAACAGCATGTCGGGCGCCATCAACTTCATCACGCGCAAGCCTTCGGGTGAGTTCGGTGGTGATGTGTCGGTGAGTCTGGGTAGCTTCAACGAACGCGTCGTAAAAGCCGCGATTGATCTGCCCAAGGCCGGCATTGCCAGCATTTCCCTGGGCCTGCGTACCGAAGACCGAGACGGTTGGGTCAAGACCACTCCGGGCAGCAGTGTCAGCGAGCTCAATGGCACGCACCAGAACCAGGCCCGCCTGGCGGTGAACCTCGACATCTCGCCCACCCTGCAAGTCGATTACCGCTTCGATGCCAGCAAGGTCGATGCCACGTCGATGCATTCTCAGTTGTACCGTGCCGACATCCCGGCGCTGGCGCCCTATGTATTCCAGAATCGCCAGACGGTCGCCAGCGTCGATGGCCCGGAGCAGGAAAAATCGGACGTTCAAGGGCACTCCCTGACGCTGGACTGGAAGCTTAATGGCAACAACAGCCTCAAATCGATTACTTCGCTGCGCACCATGAAGTGGGATAACGGCCTGGATCTCGACGGGTCGCCGCTGCCGATCGCGCACGCCGAGCGTATCTCGGATTACAAGCAGTGGTCTCAGGAGCTGCAATGGGTTGGTTCTTCGGGTGACCTGAATTATGTGATGGGGGGGTACTTATTTGGCGATGACGGCACCACCAAGAACCCTCAGCAGTACTTTGGCGGCAATTTCAATGCTGACTCCAACTATGGATTCAGCACCAAGTCGCAGGCCTTGTTTGGCCAGGTTGATTACAAGCTGTCGGACCGCTGGACTTTGACCGGTGGCTTGCGTCACACACGCGAGACCAAGACCATTGACCGTGACATCGCCTTCAGCTTTGCCCCCAGCGCGCCCTATAACCCGCTGATTCCCGTGGGTACCCACGGTCAGGCCACCTTCAGTGCCACCAGTCCGCTGCTGGTGGCCGCGTTCAAGGTCAACGACAGCACCAATGTGTATGCCAAGTATGCCGAAGGCTTTAAGAGTGGCGGCTTCAACGGTGAGCACGGTGATCTGAGTTCGTCGACAGCAGCCAATATTGCCGAGGTCCTGACCCCGTTCCGCCCTGAGAAGCAAAAGACCTATGAGTTGGGTCTGAAAACGAATTTTGCTGGTGGCCGTGGCCAGTTCAACGCGGCGGTTTTCCAGAACGAAATTGACGACCTGCAGTTGTCCATCTTCACCGCCAACGGTGCAGCGGCTTCGGTGATTCGCAATGCGGGCAAGGCGAGCACGCGCGGTTTTGAGTTGGAAGCGACCTATGCTCCCTCAAGTGCCTTGCGTTTGCAGGCAAGTTACGGTTACCTGGATGCCAAGTACAAGGAATTCATCGACGCTGGTGTGAACGTGGCCGACAACCGCGCCTTTGTTCATGCCCCCAAGAATTCCTTCATGCTGGGACTGGACTGGCTGGTGGCACAAACCGGCTGGGGCCCGCTTCGCCTGCAGGGTGATTACACCTTCACCGACGCGTTCTACGCCTACCCTTACCAGCTGCAGTCCAGTGGTCCGAACTACAACCCGGCCGCTGCCGTCGCTGGCAACACCCGGGTCGAGTCCAATGGCATGCTCAACGCCCGTTTGATCCTGAGTGACATGAAGACTTCTTATGGCAAGGTGCAATTGTCCCTGTGGGGCCGCAACCTGACCAACGCCGACCACATTGACAACTTCATCGACTTCGGCCCTGGCTTTGGCAATCTGACCCAGGCCTATTTCAACCAGCCACGCATGGTTGGCTTGTCCGCTGCACTCAAGTGGTAACGTAAGCGGTGGTTGATCGCCGAGATGAACGACGCGCCCTATCGGGCGCGTCCAAAGGTCATTACGAGGCCCGTACCCGGCTCAATACCGCGCACTGACCTTGAACCCTGTGGGGCAACTTCAGTCTGAGATGGTCGACTGAAGTCGACCTCACAACGAGTCCAAACGCCATGTTCATGGAAGAGGCGCAACACATGGCAGCCTCACGCCATTCAAAAAATACTTAAACCACTGGCGCCGACACAGGCAGCCCATCAAAATGCGCGGCCAGGTTGTCAAATGTCAGCTCCAGCATGGCTTGCACGGTGGCACCCGTGGTGCTCGCCATGTGCGGTGTCAACACCACGTTGTCGAGCCCCAGCAGTCCGGCAGGAACACGCGGCTCGTCGCAAAACACGTCGAGGCCCGCGGCCAGAATCTTGCGTTCGCGCAGGGCCTGCACCAGCGCATCCTCATCGACGATGGCGCCGCGCGCCACGTTGACCAGAACGCCCGCCGGGCCAAGCGCGGCAAGGACTTCAGCGTTGATCAACGCGCGCGTGGCAGGGCCCGCGCTGGCGCACACCACAAGAAAGTCAACACTGGCCGCCAGGGTCAGCACATCGTCGCACCAGCGATAGGCCACGTCGGTCTTGGGCGTGCGCCCGGTGTAGGCAATGCGCATGCCAAACGCCAGCGCCCGCACCGCCACCGCCCGGCCGATACGGCCCAGACCGACGATGCCCAGGCGAGCGCCAAAGACACGTTGCGTCATCGGGTGCCGCCCTGCTGACCAGTCCCCCCGCCGCACAAACCGGTCGGCGCTTGCCACCTGACGCGCGGCCGAAAGCAACAGCGCCATGGCGAAGTCGGCAATGTCCTCGGTCGATAGGCCCGGTGTATGGGTGACGCAGATGCCGCGCTCGCGCGCAGCCTCGATGTCGATGCCGTCGTAGCCGACCCCCAGCACCGAAATGATCTCAAGCGCCGGCAAGCGGGTCATCAGTTCCCGCGTGACCACCGACTCGCCAGTGGCCACCATGCCGCGCAGCAGGGGTGCGAGCGCCTGCAGGCCAGCGGCGTCGAGTTGCTCATGTTCATGACAATCGAAACGCGCGCGCAGGCGCTCGATCAAGGTTTCGGGCAAGCGGGAGAGCAGCAGGACATTGGGCTTCATCGTTCATTCCAGCACGGTGGGGTCGCGGCGGATTTCCTCGCGGGCCATGGCCTCCCACAAGAAAGGAAAACCGTTTGCATCGGTGCGCTGTCCGGTCGCGGTGGCAACCTCGGCGGGCAGCGGCACGCCACCGCCGAGCATTTCGACGCGCCACGCCATGCGGCAACGCCACTCCAGCGTGATGGCCCGCAGGTGGGCCTGGCGCAGTCCATTGGCCACCAGCAAGACGCCGTGGTTCGCCAGCAGCGCCCACTTGTCCGCGCCGAGCGCGTCTGCTGCGGCGCGGCCCAACGCACCGTCCTCCACCGTGCCGCGGTATTCGTCATAACGCACCGGATCGGTGTCGACCAGCGCCGAGGTCTGGTCGTAGATCGGTGGCACCCGCCCCACCGCCGACCACACCGAGCCCCACTCGGGATGGTTGTGAATCACCACGCTGACATCGTGGCGCGCGGCATGCACATCCATGTGCAGGTTGATGGCTGGGGTGATGTTCCACTCGCCTTCGATGACCTTGCCTTGCTGGTCGAGCCGCAAAATGTCGGAGGCCGTCACTTCACCCCAGGTCAGTTCCCAGGGGTTGGCCAGGTAAGTGCCGTCGTCCTGGCGCACCGTGATGTGGCCGGCAATGTGGTCGTTGTAGCCCTCCCGATACAGCATCCGGCACTGCAGCGCGACCTGCTGTTGCGGCGTCAGGCTGGGCAGCAGCGCATGCCGACCCGGGCGCGGGGCATAGCGGGCCAGCAAATTGTTATTCACACCATCGATCATGGCTGTCTCCTTGTTAAGCAAAAAAAGCAGTGGGGTTCGCCGGCCATCATGCGTGCCACGGCCCGCGCGCAAACACCGAGGCGCGCTGCATGCGCCGCTGATGCGGCTGATAGTCCAGGATGGCGTTGTGCAGCACGCTGCGGTTGTCCCACAGCACCATGTCGCCGAGCGTCCAGCGATGCCGGAATCCGAATTGAATTTGCTGGCAGTGCGCATGCAAAAAGGCCAGCATCGCTTCGCTTTCAGCATGGGCCAAACCCTCGATGTGTGTGGTGTAGGTCGGGCTGATGAAGAGCGCCTTGCGGCCCGTCACCGGATGTGTGATGACCATCGGGTGCAGGTGGCGCCGGTTCATCTGGATGACTTCGAGGTAGCGCTCGTGCGTCACGACGTTTTGGCGCAAGGCGGCCGTCATCGGGCGATTCATGTCGTGCCAGGCCTCAAGGCTGTCCAGGTAGTGCTTCATGCGCCCGGACAGCGCGTCATAAGCCGTGCTCATGCTGATCCAGCAGGTGTCGCCACCGCAGGGCGGCAGAATTTTGGCCTGCGTCATGGTGACGATGGGTGGACTGGGGAGAAAGCTTTCGTCGTGGTGCCACATATCGGCCCGGTCGCCCAGCTTGGAGTCGATGATGGTGATCTGCTCGAGGCCTGCACCGAGATTCGGAAAAAAGGTGTGCACTTCGGGTTCGCCAAAATGCGCCGCAATGGCCAGATGTTGCTCGGGTGTCAACGCTGGAACATGCAGCACGAGGGCTTCATGCTTGACGAGTGCGGTTTCGATCGCCACCAGCGTGTCTGGTGAAAGTCCTTGGCTAAGATCGAGATCAAGCACTTCGGCGCCAATGGCAGGGCCGAGCGGGCGGACCGTGAGGGGTGATGACATGACAGTCTCCTGATGAATTTGGAATCTTTAAAATTACGGGGCACATGAATCCAGATGGACCCGCTGCGCGAATCAACGCAGGCAGGAAGTTTAGGAAGCTTGCCGGCATTGCGATAGTCGCTTTTCCGGACAACAAGTCAGCAAGCCAAGTCGATGATTTAATTGATAAATATGGGATTATTGGCAACCCACGGAGACGACACTCGCATTTCCATGCACAAGAATCGCAACACCCCCATCACGGGCACTTGGCCGCCGCCGGCGCAGCTTCCCACACCCCGCAAGCGACCGAACCAATCGCGCTCACGCGCGCTGGTCGACGCTGTGGCGCAGGCTTGTCTGCGCATCCTGGACGAAGAAGGTGAGGAGGCGCTGACCGTGGCCCGTATCGCGGAGGTGTCAGGCGCCGCCGTCGGCTCCATCTACCAATACTTTCCCAACAAGGACGCCATCGTGGCCATGCTGTACGAGCGTGTTCTCGACGAGGAGGCCGGGCAGCTGCTGTTGGTGCGCGAAAGGCTGGTCGGCGCGCCGCTGACCAGCGCCCTGCGCGAGATCCTGGGCAACATCATTCGTGTTGAGCTGCGGCTTTTCAAATTGAACCAGGCCTTTCATTTGCGTTACCACACGGCGCTCCATCTGGGGATGTGGCGCGGCCCGTACCAGACGACAAGCGAATTCATCGAAGCGACCTGGCTGCCGCTGCTGCAAATGTATGCGCATGAAATCACCACGCCGCATCCCGCCTTGGCGGCCTATTTGCTCGGGCAGGGCTTGCGCAGCGTGATCCGGTCGGTGCTGGAGGACATGCCGGTGCAGCTCGAATCTCCAGCATTTCTCGACAGCTTGGTCGCCATGGCCATGGGTTGCCTGCGGCCACCAGAACCGGCTAATCAATAGAGCGTCTCAGACCTCGCGTCCTACCCGGTTGCCCTCGTGCATGGCGCCTTCAATGTAGTTCACGCCCGCGCAGTCGCCGATGCGCTGCAGCGGAATGCCGCAGTCGAGCAGCGCAGTGGCCACGCTGTCGTCGGCCTCGGCGCCAATGGCCAGTACCACCGAGTCGGCAGCTGTGCGTTGTTGCTCGCCTTGCGCGTCAAGCCAAGTAACTTCATTACGGCCAATTTCCTGCACCGTGGCGTTCAAGTGCAATTGACCGTGCTGGGTCACTGCTTCCAGTACCCGCCAGCGGCGCACGATGGACAGCTCACGCCCAGCCTTGTCGGTTGGCTCCAGCACGGTGACTTGGCGGCCGCGTGCCAGCAGAAACTCGGCCAGTTCCAGCCCGACCAGGCCGCCGCCCACGATCAGCACCTGCTTGCCCAAAGGCATCCACAATTTTGACAGGCTTTGCAGCGCCTGGGTGCTGTCGGTCACGCGCAGCACGCCGCCCACCTTGAACATGGCGCGCTCGGCCAGGTTGAGTTTGGCGCGGGCGATCTCGTCGGCGCGGTCGCCGGTCATCAGGCGGCGCAATTCGTCGCCACTCCAGACATGGCGCTGTCCTGCGCCTGCAATGGCCGGTGCCCCGCGACGGGCACCGCTGGCCACCACCACCGTGTCGGGTTTGAGCTGGGCGACAAAGGCGGCATTGACCTCAGTCGACAAGCGCACCTCAATGGGCAGCTGCTTGATTTGTTCCACCAGGTAGTCGAGCAGCTTGCCGTTTTCAGGATACGCCAGCGCGGCAAAAAACAGCGTGCCGCCCAGGCGGTCGCTGCGCTCGGCCAGCGTGACGCGGTGGCCCCGCAGGGCTGCCACGCGCGCGGCTTCCATGCCGGCAGGGCCACCGCCCACAATCAATACATGACGCGGCTGGGTGCTTGGGGCCAGCGTGGTTTCGAACTCGCGGCCGGTCTGCGCATTGACCGAGCACTTGACCCGCTGGTTGATGAAAATCTGGCTGACGCAGGCGTAGCAGTAAATGCAGGGGCGGATGTCCTGCGGGCGGTTTTGTTCCAGTTTGATCGGAATTTCGGGGTCGGCCAGCATCTTGCGCGCCATCGCCACAAAATCAAACTGACCGGCGCTGATGCCCTGGGCGGCCACATCCGGCTCAATGCGGCCGACCGCAATCACCGGCACCGATACCGCCTTTTTGAGGGCCGCGGCATTGGCAATGAAGCCGCCAGGCTGGTGCACCAGCGGTGCCTCGGTGAAGGCGACGCCGGTGGTCAGGGTTGCGTAGGCCGACACACTGATGGCATCGGCGCCAGCGGCCTCACACAGTTGGGCGGTGGCGATGGCATCGGGCAGTGTGATGCCGCCGGGCGTGCGCAGCTCTTCGGCGTCAAGGCGCACCCAGACCGGAAAGTTGCCGCCGGTGCGGGCCTTCACAGCGGCAATGGTTTCCAGCAGCATGCGGGCGCGGTTTTCCAGCGGGCCACCATAGGCATCGTCGCGGTGGTTGTAATACGGCGACAAAAAGCCGGCCAACATGTAGCTGTGGGCTGCGTGCAGCTCCACACCGTCAAAACCGGCCCGCTGGGCACGCTCGGCGGCGGCGGCAAAGGTGTCGACCATCAGCGCAATGTCTGCTGTGCTCATCACCCGGATTTGTGGCCGGGTCTTGCCCATGCCGCCGACAAAGGTGGACAGCTCTTCGGTGGTGAAGGTTTTCATGATGTCGGTCTTGGCCGCCGGCGGCATCGACGGCACCCAGAGTTCGCGGCCCGCGGCCAGGTCCCGCGTGGCGGTTTTGCCGGCGTGCTGCAACTGCATGGCAATCTTGGCGCCGTGGCGGTGCACCCGCTGTGCCAGCGCCGCCAGACCGGGAATAAAGTCATCGTGCGAGATGCCAACCTGGAACGGCTCGGCCGTGCCCGCCGGGAACGCGATGGCGCAGGCGCCCATGGTCAACAGACCGGCGCCGCCCTTGGCGCGCGCCTCGTAATACGCCTGGATGCGCTCGCCGCAGGTGCCGTCCGATTCGGCAAAATTGGAGCCCATGGGTGCCATCACGATGCGGTTGCGGAGTTCCAGCGTGCCGATGCGCGCAGGCTGAAGCAGGGGAGAGAAGGGATTGCTCATGGGTGTTGATACCTTGCTGTGAAGATTTATCGATTGTGAAAGCTTTGCAGCAGCGGGCATCGTCCATTTGGACGCTGACGGGCTTGGCGCAATCGCCGACAGTAGCGTTTGTTTGCCATCAAATCATTTTCGCGCTCCCTAGCGCTTACAGGAAACGTCTAACATGAAGTGTCTGGTTCCCATCAAACGCGTGATTGACTACAACGTCAAGGTGCGCGTCAAAAGCGACAACTCGGGTGTCGATCTGGCCAACGTCAAAATGAGCATGAATCCATTCGATGAGATTGCCATTGAGGAAGCGGTCCGGCTGAAAGAAAAAGGCGTCGCCAGCGAGATCATCGCCGTCTCTTGTGGTGTCACCCAGTGCCAGGAAACCCTGCGCACCGCCATGGCCATTGGCGCCGACCGTGCCATCCTGGTCGAAACGTCTGAAGAACTGCAACCCCTGGCCGTGGCCAAGCTGCTGAAAGCTTTGGTCGACAAGGAACAACCCGGCCTCATCATTTTGGGCAAACAGGCCAT
>NZ_JAURYQ010000042.1 GCF_030653815.1 Rhodoferax sp.
ATAAGGTGTGCTGAGTCCATGGCGAACGCAGTTCTGGTGATGCTCGACACCGCGCCTCGGCGCGTTTTTGCATTTTTAAGCGCGACCTGCGTCGCCATGTTGGCGTTTGGCATGTACCTGCAGCACAGCCAGGGGCTGGAACCCTGCCCGATGTGCATCGTGCAGCGTTATGCGCTTTTCGCGGTCGCACTTGTGGCTGGGCTGCTGAGTGCGAGCGGCAGCAAGCGCGTCCATGTTGGGGGCTCGTTTGCGCTGTTGCTGGCGGCCGGCTTTGGCGCCTTTGTGGCAGCACGGCAAAGCTGGCTGCAGTGGTATCCGCCCGAGGTGGCCACCTGTGGCCGTGATTTTTACGGCATGATCGAAAACTTTCCACTGAACCGCGCCATCCCCATGATTTTCAAGGGCAGTGGCGACTGTTCAGCCATTGACTGGACCTTTTTGGGCGGCTCCATTGCCAACTGGGCCTTTGTTATCTTCAGCCTGGTGTTCGTGCTGGCCAGTCTGATGATCTGGCGCAAGCGTTAAACAGTTGGGGTTAGAGCACGCAGCGATGCGAGTGGTCTGACCCGCAAGGTCTCAGATAGGCAGCGCGTCAAACGACTCGTAGCTTTTACGCAGCCAGTTTTTCACGCGCTGGCGTTCCAGCAGGCCCAACGCATCGTCATCCGTTCGATTGTGGATAGCGGCCCAGAAACTGGCGTTCTGGCGGTCGATCTTGCGCATGCTGGCTTCGTGCAACTGCGTCAGGGTGACGATTTTGGCGCCCATGTCCAGCGCTCTGGCCATGGCAGGTGATGTCTCCAGCTCTGAAAAATCGCTGCCACGCCCCATGTTTTTGACAATCAGGTAATTAGGCCCTTGGCCATAGGCGTCCAGCAGGCGCTCCAGCAGGTCGACCGAGTCTTTGCCGGCGTCGGCCACATGCCAGAAGTTCACCGCAACCCCCATGTCGGCCAGCAGGCTGAGCAGGTCGGAGTCCTTGATCCAGCGCGCCAGCGGGGCCGCCGTTTGGGCTGCCAGGTCAACGATCACGCGCGGCGTGTCAGCCTCGTTGGCGGCCTCGAACACGCTGACCACCCGGTCCAGACCCTCGTAACTGTCGACCAGCACCGGCGCGGCGTAATCGGCATAAAAGCGGGTGAACGAGGTGTGCGAGCGGTCGGTGTCAAAACCCATGAAAGGCCGGTCCTTGTCGATCAGGTACTGGGCCAGCAAGCGCGCCACCACCGATTTGCCGACACCACCTTTTTCGCCGCCGATGAAATTGAGAGAGCTCATGAATTTCCTGTTGTGTGGGTTGAAATTGTTGCTGTAGCGAGGGAGAGCAAGCAAGAGTCGTGCACAGCGCCTGAAGGCGGGCGGTTTCAGTGCCTCAGGTGATTTTTTTGACCAGCACCTGGCTTTTGCGGTCCCAGTTGTATTTGCGTTTGCGCGCCTCGGGCAGCCAGTCGGCATCCACCTGGACAAAACCGCGCTTGAGGAACCAGTGCATGGTGCGTGTGGACAGCACAAAAATACTCTCCAGGCCGGCCAGTTTGGCACGCTGCTCGATGCGTTTGAGCACGCGCTCGCCGTCACCCTGGCCCTGCACCTGCGGCGACACCGTGAGTGCAGCCATTTCGCCAGTGCGGGCTTCGGGGTAGGCGTACAGCGCGGCGCAGGCAAAAATCACGCCGTCGTGCTCGATCACGGTGTACAGGCCGACATCACGCTCTATTTCGGTGCGGCTGCGTTTGACCAGGGTGCCGTCGTTTTCGAACGGTTCGATCAGTTGCAGGATGCCGCCAACATCGTCCACCGAGGCCTCGCGCAGGCTCTCCAGCTTTTCGTCGACCACCATGGTGCCAATGCCGTCGTGCACATAGACTTCCAGCAGGATCGAGCCGTCGACGGCAAACGGGATGATGTGGCTGCGCTCGACGCCGCCTTTGCAGGCCTTGACGCAGTGCTGCAAATAAAACGCCGTGTCGCGGGGCGTGTTGGCACCGGGCAGGTCGGCCAGCAGCTTTTCAGCGGCGGCCAGCGGCAACTCGGTGTCTACGGGATTGTCTTCACTCACCGGCTGACCGACCTGGGTCGGAATGCCGGCCACCTCGGTGACAAAAATCAGCTTGTCGGCTTGCAGCGCGGTGGCGACCGAGGTGGCGACCTCTTCCATGGTCAGGTTGAAGGCTTCGCCGGTGGGTGAGAAGCCAAACGGCGACATCAGCACCAGCGCGCCCATGTCAAGCGAGCGCATGATGCCCGCGGTGTCGATCTTTCGCACCACGCCCGAATGCTGAAAGTCCACGCCATCGACAATGCCGACCGGTCGCGCCGTCAAAAAATTACCCGAAATCACCCGTACCGTGGCACCCGCCATGGGGGTGTTCGGCAGACCCTGGCTGAACGCAGCCTCGATTTCATAGCGCAACTGGCCGGCGGCTTCCTGCGCACAATCCAGCGCCACTTCATCCGTGATGCGAATGCCCCGGAAATAACGCGGTGTGTGTCCCTTGGCTGCAAGTTGCTCATTGACCTGCGGCCGAAAGCCGTGCACCAGCACCACCTTGACGCCCATGCTCTGGATCAGCGCCAGGTCCTGCGCCAGATTCGGCAGCTTGCCCGCCGCAATCGCCTCGCCACAGACCCCCACCACAAAGGTCTGATGGCGGAACTTGTGGATGTAGGGTGCCACCGAGCGGAACCAGGGCACGAAGGTGAAGTTGAAGACAGATGGCATGACAGCGTACTGAAGTGAAAAGGGTTGGGATAATCACCGATTCTCTACGAAGTTATTGCCTTGACTGCTCCACCCCTGAAAATCGAGTTTCCCGAATCGCTGCCGGTCTCCGCCCGCCGCGAAGAGATCATGGCCGCCATTGCTGCGCACCAGGTCATCATCGTCTGCGGTGAAACCGGCTCGGGCAAAACCACCCAGTTGCCCAAGATCGCCCTGGCGCTGGGGCGCGGCAAGCTCAATTACCCGGCGCTCAACCCGGATGGCACGCGCGCGTCGCCCGGCAAGCTGATTGGCCACACCCAGCCCCGGCGCATTGCCGCCAGCAGCGTGGCCAAACGGATTGCCGAAGAGCTGCACACCACGCTGGGCGACGTGGTCGGTTTCAAGGTGCGCTTTCAGGACCGCTTGAGCCGGGACAGCTCGGTCAAGCTCATGACCGATGGCATTTTGCTGGCCGAAACACAAACCGACCCGCTGCTCAAGGCTTACGACACGATCATCATCGACGAGGCGCATGAGCGCAGCCTGAACATCGACTTTTTGCTGGGTTACCTCAAGCAGATTTTGCCGCGTCGGCCTGACTTGAAGGTCATTGTGACGAGCGCCACGATTGATGCCGAGCGCTTTGCCGAGCATTTCGCTTCAAGAAAAGGGCCGGCACCCATCATCATGGTGTCGGGGCGCATGTTCCCTGTGGAGCAGCGTTACCGGCCGTTTGAAGAAGCGCGTGATTACGATTTGAACAACGCGATCGCCGATGCGGTCGACGAGCTCTGGCGCGACGCCCACAACAGCGGTGATATCCTGGTGTTTCTCCCGGGTGAGCGCGAGATCCGCGAGGCTGCGGATCACCTGCGCGGCCACCTGAGCCACCAACCGGTCTTTCGGGGTGCCGAGGTGCTGCCGCTGTTTGCCCGCCTGAGCCAGGCCGAGCAGGACCGTATTTTTGACAGCCACAGCGGGCGCCGCATTGTGCTGGCCACCAACGTGGCCGAAACCTCGCTCACGGTGCCGGGCATCCGCTACGTCATTGACGTCGGCACGGCGCGCATGAAGCGCTACAGCTTCAGAAGCAAGGTCGAGCAGTTGCTGGTCGAGCCGATCAGCCAGAGTTCGGCGAATCAGCGTGCCGGTCGCTGCGGCCGGGTGGCCAACGGCATTTGTATCCGGCTCTATGACGAAAAGGATTTCAACAACCGGCCCAAATTCACCGACCCCGAAATTTTGCGCAGCTCACTGGCCGGGGTGATTTTGCGCATGAAGTCGCTGCACCTGGGTGTGGTCGAAGACTTCCCGTTCATCGAGAAACCCTCGGGCCGCGCGATTGCCGACGGCTACCAGTTGCTCAACGAGCTCGGCGCCGTGGACGACGCCAACGAGCTCACCGCCACCGGCCAGGAACTGGCCAAATTGCCGCTGGACCCGCGCGTGGGCCGCATGATTTTGGAGGCGCGCACACGTGAGGCGTTGGACGAGGTTCTGGTCATTGCCTCGGCACTGTCGGTGCAGGACGTGCGCGACCGTCCGATGGAAGCCCAGCAGCAGGCTGACCAGGCACACGCCAAGTTTGACGACGAGAAGAGCGAATTCAGCGGCTACCTGAGGCTTTGGAAATGGATCAACGATGGCAAGGGCGGGGTAGGGCAGCACAAGCTGAGCAACCGCCAGTATGAGCAGCTTCTGCGGCAAAACTTCGTCAGCATGCGCCGGGTGCGCGAGTGGCGCGACATTTACTCGCAGTTGCACACCGTGGTGGCCGAGCACAAGTGGCGGCTCAACACCTTGCCGGCCAGTTATGAGCAATTGCATTTGTCCATGCTGGCGGGGTTGTTGGGCAACATTGGCTTCAAGCTGGAAACGGAAGGCGCTGGCAGCGGCGGCGAATATCTGGGCGCGCGCGGCATCAAGTTTTACCCGCACCCGGGCGCCCATCTGGTCAAAAAGCCGGGGCGCTGGATTGTGGCCGCCGAGCTGGTCGAGACCACGCGCCTGTTTGGCCGTGGCATTGCATCAATAGAGCCGCAGTGGCTGGAGCAGGTGGGTGGCCATTTGCTGAAAAAACAGCTGCTCGACCCGCATTGGGAAAAGAAGACGGCCGAGGTCAACGCGCTGGAGCGCGCTACGCTTTATGGCATCGTGGTCTACAGCGGCCGGCGGGTCAATTACGGCCGGGTCGACCTGGTCGGTGCGCGCGAGATTTTCATCCGCGAGGCTCTGGTCAACGGTCAGTGGGACTGCAAGTGGCCGTTTTTGCAGGCCAACCAGAAACTCATCAAGCAGGTGGAAGACCTGGAGCACAAGGCACGCCGCCAGGACGTGCTGATCGACGACGAGTTGATCTACGCCTTTTACGACCAGCAGTTGCCCGCTGACGTGTGCAGCGGCTACAGCTTCGATGCCTGGTACCGGGACGCCTGCAAAAAGCCCGAGTACCTGATGCCCATGCCGGTGCGCGGTGCGGCGCCCACCGGCAACAGCAAGTTGCTGCTGTTGACGCGCGAAGAGCTCATGCGCCATGAGGCGGCGGGCATCACCACGCAGTCGTTTCCCAAAGTCATCCGCCTGGGCGGTGTCGACTGTGCGGCCACCTACCTGCACGAGCCCGGCGACGCCCGGGACGGCCTGACCGTGACCGTGCCGCTCTTTGTGCTGAACCAGGTCAACGAGGAACCCTGCGAATGGCTGGTGCCCGGCATGCTCAAGGACAAGATCCAGGCGCTGCTCAAGACCCTGCACCAACGGCCGCGCTCAAGGCTGGTGCCGCTGCCCGAAAGCGCCCGCAAAATGGCTGAAACCTTGAATGCGCCCGAAGTTTTTGGCCATGGCGCGCTGCTCGATGCCGTGCTGAAACTGGTGCGCGCCGCCACCGCAGTCGATGTGGTGCGCGCCGACATCAAGGCAGACATGCTCAGCCCGCACTTTTTCATGAATTTCCGGGTGGTCGATGAACATGGCCGCCAGCTGGGGCAGGGGCGCAACCTGGGCGCGCTCAAGGCCGAACTGGGGGCCAAGGCGCGCGGTGCGTTCCAGGCGCTGGCCGGGCTCAAGCTGGGGCAGAGTGGTGGCAGCGCTGGCACCGGACCCGTCATGGCGAGCGAAGCGCGGCAATCCAAGACATCCGCAGGCATGGATCACCACGGCCTGCGGCCTCGCGATGACGGACCTGAGCGCACCTCGGTAGCCAGCCAGCGCTACACCGCCTGGACCTTTGGCGAACTGCCCGAGCTGCTCGAAATTCAAAAAGGCGGCCAGACCCTGATCGGCTACCCCGGCCTGATTGACGCGGGGGATGCGGTGACCATCGAGGTTTTTGACGAGCCTGATGTGGCCGCCGCCAAACACCGCGCCGGCCTGCGCCGGCTGTTTGCCCTGCAGATCAGGGACGCGCTCAAGTACCTTGAAAAAAATGTGCCCGACCTGCAAAAAATGGCCGTCACCTACATGCAGGTGGGCAAACACCCCGACGGCACCAGCACCGGCGGCACGCTGGAAGAACTGCGCGAACAGATCATCCAGGTGGCACTCGACCGCGCCTTTTTGCTCGACCCCCTGCCCACCGATGAATTTGCCTTCAAGAAACGCATCGACGAGGGCCGCGGCCGCCTGACCCTGATCGCCACCGAAGTGGCGCGCCTGGCGGCGGCCATCCTGGCCGAATACGCGGTGGCGGCGCGCAAGATCAAGGACACCAAAAATGCCCCCGAGGCCACGGCTGACGCCGCCCAGCAACTGGCGCGCCTGATGCCCAAGCGTTTTTTAAGCGTCACGCCCTGGGCTTCACTGCACCACTTCACGCGCTACCTGAAAGCCATCACGGCGCGGCTCGACAAATACCGTGCCGACCCGGCGCGTGACTTGGCGCGCCTCAAAGAACTGCAGCCGCTGGAGCAGCGCTACATGCGCCTGCTGGCCGAGCGTAAGGGCGTGGTCGACGAGCGCCTGCAGGAATTCCGCTGGTTGCTGGAAGAACTGCGTGTGAGCTTCTTCGCGCAAGAGTTGCGCACGCCGCAGCCGGTCAGCGTGAAACGGCTGGAGAAAGCCTGGGCGCAGCTGGGGTGACAGAGTGCTGCGGCGTCATCGGCTTAGGAGAAGGAAATGGCTGGAATACCGTTGTCATGCCGGACCTGATCCGGGGCCGCAATGACAAACCGGGGGACTATGGGTGCTTTTGCAATGGCCATCTCCCTTACACCCTCTGCTTCATCGTGCCGAAGCAATGCCCCGCGTTGTACTGCAAGATCAAATCCGTCACTTGTTCAGCAAGCAGCGGCCGGGCAATGTGGTAGCCCTGTATTTCGTCACACCCCTCGGTACGCAGAAAATCCAGATGATCACGCGTCTCGACCCCCTCGGCAATCGTCTTCAAGCCCAGGGCTTGCGCCATCGCGATGATGGCCCGGACAAGACTGGCGTCATTGGCGTCTGTCAACACCTCACGCACGAATGACTGGTCGATCTTGAGCTTGTCGATCGGAAACCGCTTGAGATAGCTCAAGGACGAGTAGCCGGTCCCGAAATCGTCGAGCGAGATCATGATGCCGGCCTGCTTGAACTCCCGCAAAATCGTGCTGACGGATGTCAGGCGATCGACCAGGATGCTCTCGGTGATCTCCAACTCCAGGTACTGGGGGGCCAGTCCTGTTTCATTCAATATTTCCAGAACGCGTTGGGAAAACTCTTTCTCCCTGAACTGGCGGGCTGACAGGTTGACGGCCATATGCACGAACGCCACCCCCTGTTCCTGCCAGGCTTTGGCTTGTAGACAGGCGGTGCGCAACGCCCATTCCCCCAGTGGCACGATCAGGCCGCTTTCTTCGGCCACAGGAATGAACTCCGCGGGCGGTATCAGCCCCTTCTGCGGGTGCTGCCAGCGCACCAGCGCCTCGACGCCGATGATGCGGTGGCTCACGATGTCAAGTTGCGGCTGGTAGTGAAGAATGAACTCGCCGCGCTCCAGCGCGCGGCGCAGCCCGGTCTGCAAGGCCAGATGCTGTGTGGCGCGTTCGGTCATGGCGGTGGCATAAAACCGGTAGCCGTTGCGGCCCGTGGCCTTGGCCGCATACATTGCAGAATCAGCATTGCGCAGCAGCTTGTCAACGTCGCCGTCATCGAAGGGGTAGAGGGTGATGCCTATGCTGAACGTCACGAACAGCTCCTGCCCGAGGATGTCAAAGGGTTCCTTGAACCCGTCAGCCACGTGTTGCGCCACCCGAACCACATCGTCCACGTGCCCGACATCCGCCAGAACCACGGCGAATTCATCGCCCCCGAAGCGCGCCACCGTGTCACCGGGCCGCAAACAGCCCTGCAGCCGCCCGGCCACCGCCTGCAACAACACATTGCCCACTTCATGCCCCAGGGTGTCGTTCACGTCCTTGAAGTGGTCGATGTCCATGAACATGACGCCCACCAGGCGTTCCTTGCGGTTCGCCTCGATGAAGGCCTGGGACAGGCGGTCTTTGAACAGCATCCGGTTGGGCAACCCGGTCAGGTCATCGTAGTAGGCCAGATAGGTGATCCGCTCTTCGGCATGTTTGCGCTCGGTGATGACTTCAGAAAACATGATCAGCCCGCCGATGTCTCCCTGATCCGTGTACCAGGGACGGACCTCCCAGCGAACCCAGTCGGTGGAGCCGTCCGCGCGGGGAAACACATCCTCCTCTCTTTTTTCAACCGCGCCGCCGAGACAGCGCCGATGGATGTCCTTCCAGCGCTGCGGGATATCTGGAAAAATATCGTAATGACTGCGGCCGATGATGTCCTGTTCGCCGAGCCGGTAGTCGGTCAGCCACCGATGACTGGCCTTCAGGTAGCGCATGCTGCGGTCCAGCATGGCGATGGCCGCCGGGCTATGTTCGATGAAGAGGTGAAGCTGCTTCTCACTCGCCTCCAGTTGTGCTGTCCTGTCGCGCACGCCCTGCTCCAGCAGTTCGTTGTGCTCGCGGATCGTCCGTTCGGCCTGCCGCTCAAGGGTCACGTCGCGAAAGACCAGCACCACACCCTTCACCCGCCCGCCGACATCGCGAATCGGTGCCGCGCTGTCGGCGACCGGGCACTCATGACCATCGCGCGAGATCAGCACGCTGCGGTTGGCCAGGGCCTGGGTTTTACCGGTGGCGAGCACCTGCGCCACCGGCACCACAGCAGGCGCGCGCGTTTGCTCGTGGATGATGCGGAACACTTGATCGATGGACCTGCCCTGCGCCTGGCCGAGGGGCCAGCCGGTGAGCCGCTCGGCCACCGGGTTCATGCGGGTGATGCGCCCTTGGGTGTCGGTCGCCAGCACCGCGTCGCCGATCGAGTGCAGCGTGGTGGACAGGTTTTCCTCGCTCTGGGCAAGCGCCTGGCGGCTGGCCTCGGTCGCCCGCAGTTGCCGCCGTATCAGGATGTAGGTGGCCCCGAGCAGCGCGGTCAGTGCCAACGCAGAGAGGGCGCCGGAGGCAACCACGATTTGGCCCGCGCGCTGTTGGGCAGCACTATGTTCATCCAGCAGCCGGAGCTCCTCTTCATCCATCTCGCGAAACAGCTGGTACAAGCGCTCACGCGTTTCCTGCAGCGGAGCGCTGGCCACGTAAGCGCTTGCCGCTGTGAGGCCTTCGGTTGTGCGCAGCAATTCCGTGCGCCTGGCAATCGCGAGGCGCTCGTCGACCACCTCGCGCAGTCGCATCCAGCGCTCTTGCTGGCGGGCGTTGGCGGCGGTGAGCGCCTGGATGCGGCGCAGCGTGGTTTCCCGCGCTGCAATCGCCGCGTCGCGCTCGGCGAGTTGCGCCGCGTCGCCCGAAAGCTGGTAGCTTTGCGTGCTCAACTCGATTTGAAGCGAGTCTGCCTTGATGTGGTCGAGGCTTTCCAGCACTTCATGGGTGTGCGACACCCGGCGCGCCGCAACGACCGCGTCTTGCGACATCTTCCAGGTGGCGAAGGCGAGCCCCGCGACCACCAGCACGGCGGCGGCAAACGCGGCCAGCACCCTGGTTTCGAAATTAAAGGCGGCTTTCATCGGACGCCCCTTTCCTCACGTTGCCACACGTCCCAAGACCCTAACGTCGTGCGTACAGAAGGAAGGCAGCCATAAAACGGCCTTCAGGTTGAAAACTGCGACTGCCTGCGCTGATTGCGCTCATGTTTGATTTCATACCTCCCCCTATTCCTGCTCAACTGTATAAAACGAAAGAGAGTTCAGACCCCATTCAACAATGCCCGGAAATCGACAGGGGTGCGTTGATATTTATCAACGTGGCAACGTCAACAAATTGGACATCCCAACTCAATGATCCGAATTCATCCATTTTGGGCCATGACCGTCCGCTCCCAATTCATCACAAGCCCTGCGGAAAATGACAATCGTCAACCGCTGAATCAGCCGTTCGTCTTTATGATGACCCTTGTAAGAAAATGGGTTCAATAATGACAAAAGAATTCACGCCTCCCGATAAAAATATTGCCTGGCACACCTTGGAACGAGATCAGGCGCTGGCGCATTTGGCAGCTAACGCGAGCACCGGCCTGGCGAGCGACGACGTTGCCCGGCGTCTCGCCACTTATGGGCCCAACAGCCTGCCCGAATCACGCCGGCGCGGCCCCTGGCTGCGCTTTGCCCTGCAGTTTCACAACCCGCTGATTTATGTGCTGCTGGCCGCGGGTATCGTCACCTATGGCTTGAAGGACTACGTCGATGCGGGCGTGATAGCCGCCGTGGTGCTGATCAACGCGCTGATCGGCTTCATTCAGGAGGGCAAGGCAGAAAAAGCGCTGGACGCCGTGCGCGCCATGCTGGCCAGCCGGGCCATGGTGATCCGTGACGGCGAGCGGCAAGAAGTTGATGCCTCGCAGTTGGTGCCGGGTGACATCGTGTTGCTCGAATCCGGCGCCAAAGTGCCTGCCGACCTGCGTTTGCTGCATGTCAAAAACTTCCGCGTCAACGAGGCCGCCCTGACCGGTGAGTCGGTGCCGGTCGAAAAAAATGAAGCGCCTGCGGCTGCTGCGGCCGCGATTGGCGACCGAAGTGGCATGGCCTTTGCGGGCACCGTGGCCAGCTTTGGCCAGGCGCAAGGTGTGGTGGTGGGCACCGGGCGAGACACCGAAATTGGCCGCATCAGCACCCTGGTGGGTGAGGTGCAGTCGCTTGACACTCCGCTGACGCGCCGTCTGGCGCAGTTTGCCAGCCAGATCACCGTCTTTATTCTTGGCGCGGGGCTGCTCACCTTTGTGTTCGGGTATTGGGTGCGCGACATGCCCATGCTGGACATTTTCCTGGCGGTGGTTGGCTTGACGGTGGCCGCCATTCCTGAGGGTCTGCCGGCCATCGTGACCATTGTGCTGGCCATTGGCACCCGCAACATGGCGCGCAACAAGGCCATCATCCGCCGGCTGCCGGCGGTTGAAACATTGGGTTCGGTCACGGTGATCTGCTCGGACAAAACCGGCACACTGACCAAAAATGAGATGACGGCGGTGCAAGTGATGCTGCCTTTGAACACCCTTGAGGTGAGTGGCGCAGGCTACGCGCCGGAGGGCGGCTTTCATCAGGATGGTGCGGTGGTGGATGCCGCCCAGGAGGACGCCTTGCAAGCGCTGGCGCAATGTGCGCTGCTGTGCAACGACGCCAGCCTGCGGCACAAGGCTGGCACAGGCTGGCATCTGGTGGGTGACCCCACCGAGGGTGCCTTGTTGACGTTGGGCCACAAGGCCGGACTGGACCCGGTGGATGCTGCCGCCGCTGCGCCCCGTCTGGATGCCATTCCGTTTGAGTCTGAACACCGTTTTATGGCCACGCTGCACCACGACCATGCGGCCCATGCCTTTGTGTTGCTCAAGGGCGCACCCGAACGCGTGCTTGACTTGTGCCAGACCGACGCCAGTGGGCAGCCGCTTGATCACGCGGCGTGGAACGCTCGTATGGACGCTGCAGCCCGTGTCGGCCAGCGTGTGCTGGCGCTGGCGCGCGCTGATATGCCCGCTGGCACCACGGCGCTGTCCATGGCCGACATCACCCAGCGCTTCACCTTGCTCGGGCTGGTCGGGCTGATTGACCCACCACGCGAAGAAGCCATTGCAGCCGTAGCAGAGTGCCAGGGGGCAGGCCTACGTGTCAAGATGATCACCGGCGACCACGCCGTTACCGCTGCCGCCATTGGGCGGCAACTGGGCCTGAGTGCCGACCACGCCGTCACTGGCGACGCGCTGGGTAGCCTGGACGCTCTGGCATTGCAAAAGGTGGCGATTGAAACCGATGTGTTTGCCCGCGCCAGTCCGGAGCACAAGCTGCGTCTGGTAGCCGCCATGCAGGCCCAAGGTGAATTGGTGGCCATGACCGGAGATGGGGTCAATGACGCCCCGGCGCTCAAGATGGCCGACATTGGCGTGGCCATGGGGCACAAGGGGACGGACGCCGCCCGCGAGGCGGCTGACCTGGTGCTCACCGATGACAACTTTGCCACCATCGCCCATGCCGTGCGCGAAGGCCGGGTGGTGTTTGACAACATCAAGAAGTCCATTTTGTTCATGTTGCCCACCAATGGTGGCGAGGCCGGGGTGATCTTGCTGGCGGTGTTTTCCGGCCTGGCGCTGCCGGTTACCGCGGGCCAGATTTTGTGGGTCAACATGGTCACCGCCGTCACCCTGGCGTTGGCGTTGGCGTTCGAGCCGGCCGAGCCGGGTGTCATGCAGCGCCAGCCGCGCAGCCCCTCGGAGCCGCTGATCACGCGCGCCCTGGGGTTTCGCATTGCCTACGTGAGCCTGTTGATGATCATCGTGACATTTTCGGTTTTTGAATGGGAGCTGTCGCGCGGCAGCAGTCTCGAGATGGCGCGCACCGCAGCGGTCAACATGCTGGTGGTGGGGGAGCTGGTGTACCTGTTCAACGTGCGGCATTTCACCAGCTCGGCCTTTGTGCGCGGTATCCTTACCGACAATCCGGTCGCGCTTTGGATGAGCGTGCTGCTGATCGGCTTGCAGTTGCTGTTGACTTATGCCCCGCCGATGCAAGGTGTTTTTCAGACCGAAGCGCTTGATGCGACGTCCTGGGCCGTGATTTTGGGACTGGGTGGGCTCAAATTTTTGGCAGTCGAGGCCGAGAAAGCGATTCTGCGACGCATGAACATCAGGAATTTTTGAATGCGCTTGTTGCAACGCCTGAAAAGCCGCTTGCCCAGCCGTGAGCAGATCGCCCGCAACCGCTGGCTGGCCTGGCTTGGTCCCTGGTTGCACAGCCCCAAGTTGTGGCATTGGTCGCGGCGCGGCGTGGCCATGGGCGTGGCGCTCGGGGTGTTTTTTGGTTTGCTGATCCCGATTGCGCAAATTCCGCTGTCGGTGGCTGCCGCCATCGTCATGCGGGCCAACATCCCCACCGCCGTGGCCAGCACCCTGGTGACCAACCCGGTCACCTTTGGGCCGATTTATTACGGCGCCTATCGGCTCGGGGTCTGGGTCACGGGCAGCAAGGAACACCCCAAAAATATCGACCTGAACCATCCGCAGTCCGCCGTGGCAGATAAAGACGCCAGTTTCTGGCAGCGCATCACCAACCTGGGCAAGCCCCTGCTGGTGGGTCTGGCCCTGAGTGCCGTGATGATGGGTCTGCTGACCTATGCTCTGATCTCGCTCATCTGGCGCTGGCGCACGGTGGTCAAGCGGCGCGGCAGAATGCGCGCGCCCCCAAGCTAGCAGCAGCCACCCGGACATCGAACACCATGAACAGCGTGTACCACGAATTTGCCTTGTTGCTGTTGCTGTCCGCGGTGGTTGGCGCCATCGCCGTGCGACTGCGCCAACCGCTCTTGATGGCCTACATCATTGTCGGTATCCTGGTCGGGCCGTCTGTTTTTGGCTGGGTCGGCGCGCACGACCAGATCGACCTGCTGGCGCAGATCGGCATCACCGTGCTGCTGTTTGTGGTGGGCCTCAAGCTCGACCTGCGCCATGTGCGCCAGATCGGCCCGGTGGCGCTGGCCACCGGCCTGGGGCAGCTCGGCTTTACCATTTTGTTCGGCTTTTTCATCATCCTGGCGCTGGGGCGCGGCTGGCTGGAAGCGCTTTACGTGGCGGTGGCGCTCACTTTTTCCAGCACCATCATCATCGTCAAGCTGCTGTCGGACAAGCGCGAGCTTGAATCCCTGCACGGCCGCATTGCGGTGGGTTTTTTGATTGTGCAGGACCTGGCCGTGGTGATCGCCATGATGGTCATGAGCGGCCTGGGCGGCATCGGTGGCGAGGCTGTCAGTGGCAGCACACTGGCTCTGAGCTTGCTGGCCCGCCTCGGTGGCGCTGCGCTGCTGCTCTACCTGCTGATGCGCTTTGTTTTGCCGCGGGTCGTCGACACGTTGGCGCGCTCGCAGGAATTGCTGCTGATCTTTGCCATTGCCTGGGGCACAGCGCTGGCCGCTTTGGGTGAATACGCTGGTTTCAGCAAGGAGGCGGGCGCTTTCATTGCCGGTTTTTCTTTGGCCTCCACCGCTTACCGCGAGGCCATCAGCGCCCGCATGGCCAGCATTCGCGATTTTTTGCTGCTGTTTTTCTTCATCGACCTGGGTGCCAAACTCGATTTTTCCACACTCGGCGCTGAAGTTGGCACCGCCATTGCGCTGTCGTTTTTTGTGCTGATCGGCAACCCGCTGATCGTGATGGCCATCATGGGCTACATGGGCTACCGCAAGCGCACCAGCTTTTTGGCGGGCCTGACAGTGGCGCAAATTTCCGAGTTCTCCATCATCTTTGTCGCCATGGGCATCAGCCTGGGCCACATTGGCGCCGGCGCGCTGGGGCTGACCACGCTGGTGGGTCTGATCACGATTGCCCTGTCGTCCTACATGATCCTGTACTCGCACCGCCTTTACGGCTGGCTGGCGCCCTGGCTTGGCATCTTTGAGCGCAGCACTCCCTTTCGGGAACTCGCCGTGGAAAGCGCGCCCAGCCAGACGCAGCGCCCCGACGTGCTGGTGTTTGGCCTGGGCCGCTACGGCAGCCGTCTGGCCCTGAAACTGCAGGCGCAGGGCATGCGCGTGCTCGGCGTTGACTTCGACCCCGAGGTCGTCAAGGAACAGCAGCGCAGTGGTCTGGATGCCCGTTTTGGCGACTGCGAGGCACCCGACTTCATCGAGAGCCTGCCGCTTGCCGGCGTCCCTTGGCTGGTCAGCAGCCTGCCCGAGGTCGAGGCCAACCGTGCCTTGCTGCATGCCCTGGCTGAAAACCATTACCGGGGCCATCTGGCGGTGGTGGCACGCCACGAATCCGATGTC
The DNA here is from genome assembly GCF_030653815.1 of Rhodoferax sp. Taxonomy (GTDB): domain Bacteria; phylum Pseudomonadota; class Gammaproteobacteria; order Burkholderiales; family Burkholderiaceae_C; genus Rhodoferax. The sequence goes on from NZ_JAURYQ010000042.1 coordinate 14,956, forward strand.
GAGGCGTTGTCGGCGTTGGGCCCGCTGGAGCTGATCATGCCGTTCCACCAGGCCGCCGACTTTGCCGCGCTCGACATTGCCGCCCGCATTGCCGCTGCTGAAGTCAACCAAGCCACCCAAGCCAAGGAGTCCTCATGAACATGGTGTTGTTACCGCTGGCCGCCACCGATTTGTCTGCCCCCTCGCGCCATGCGGCCCAGCGCGCCGCCATGCTGGCGCGCCAGTCTGCCGGCAAACTGGCCTTGCTCCACGTACTTGAAAAAAATGCGCTGATTGAACTGCGGCGGCTGTTTGCCCCCAACGCCGAGGCGCTGGAGCAAAGCATGCACAAACAGGCCCAGCAGGCGCTGGCGGAGCTGGCCGTCGAACTCGGGCGCGTGCAACCCGGCGCGCAACCGTTGTGTGTGGACTGCCACCTGCATGAAGGCACGGTGCTGACCAGCATTGCCGAACAGGCTGAGGCACTGGGCTGCAACCTGGTGGTGGTGGGTGCGCATGGCGCGGGGTTCATGCGCCACTGGCTGCTCGGCGCCACGGCGGAGCGCCTGCTGCGCAAGACCCTGCAACCTGTGCTGGTGGTCAAGCAGGCACCGCAGCTGGGCTACCGCAAAGTCCTGGTGGCGGTGGATTTTTCACACTGGTCCTTGCGCGCCATCGCGTTGGCGCGCTCAATCGCGCCGCAGGCCCCACTGGTGCTGCTGCATGCCTGTGAAATTCCTTTCGAGGGCAAGATGCGTTTCGCGGGTATCGAGGAGGAAACCATCCAGCAGCACCGGCAAACCATCAAGCGCGAGGCACTGGCCCGGCTGGATGAACTGGCGCTTGACGCCGGCCTGACGCCGGCGCAATGGCAACCCCTGGTGGCCTTTGCCAACCCGCCGGACTTCATTCTGGAACAAGAAGAAGAGCAGGGCGCCGACCTGATCGTGCTGGGCAAGCACGGCACGGGCATGACCGAGGAACTGCTGCTGGGCAGTGTGACCAAGCATGTGCTGGGCCAGGCGCGCGCCGATGTGCTGGTGGTGCGCTGAAGCCCGAGGGGGCCGACTTGCCTGGGCCATCTCGCCCGGCCTTGATTATTCGCACGCCCTGTTGCGCTGAGCGGACTATTCTGGTGCCCTAAAGCGGAGTTTTCCGCAAAAGGAGTCACCATGGCAACGAAACTCAAGGAGTTTGCGACCACCCTGGTCGCGGTGGTTGAGCCGGAGACCTCGGCGCGGGTGGTGGCGCAGCTCATGCGTCGTCACCACATCGGCGCTTTGGTGGTGGTGGATGCGCTCGACAAAAACAAGCCGGTCGGCATTGTCACCGACCGCGACCTGGTGCTTGAACTCATGGCCGAAGGCCTTGACCCCGCGGTGTTCACGGCGGGCGACATCATGTCGGTCGATCTGGTCACCGCCAGCCCCGAAATGGACGCCATGGATGCCGTGCAGTTGATGCGCAAATACCGCTTGCGGCGTCTGGTCATCACCGACACTGACGGCCATCTGGCCGGTATCGTGACCCTCGAAGATGTGCTGGCCCTGATGACCCGTGAGTTGGCAGACTTTGCGGTCGATCTGGGCAGCGCCCGGGACCGCGAGACCCGTGCGCGGGCGACTGAAACCCTCTGAGGGTGGTTAGCCATGACCAGACCCACCGTCATTCACAAGGAGCCTGTCAGGCGGGGCCTGTTGCCCAACTGGACTGACTACGCGCAAGAACGCAGCCGGTTTTCGTGGGACCAGGCGCGCCTGGCGCTGCAAGGACTTCCCGGGGGCGGGCTCAACATGGGTTTTGAGGCGGTGGACCGGCACGCGGCCGGGGTGCTGCGCTACCACGCCGCGCTGCGCTTTGTGTCAAAAGATGCCCCGGCCATTGAGCTGACTTACGCCGAATTGGCGCGCCAAACCAACCGCTTTGCCAATGTCTTGCAAAGCCTGGGTGTCGGCAAAGGCGACCGGCTGTTTTTACTGGCCGGACGCATCCCTGAACTCTACGTGGGGCTGCTCGGCGCGCTCAAGAACGGCACCGTGGTCACGCCGCTGTTTTCGGCCTTTGGCCCGGAGCCCATTGCCACCCGCATCCAGTTGGGTGCCGGCCTGGTGCTGCTGACCACCGACACCCTCTACCGCCGCAAGGTGCGCCAGCTGTGTGACCAGTTGCCCAGCCTGCGCCATGTGCTGCTGGTGGCCGAGGAAGGCGGCGTCACCCACGAACCCGACACGCTGGACCTGGCCACCCTGATGGCCGCTGCGTCCGACAGTTTCACGACCGTGGAGACCACCGAGGATGACCCCGCGCTGCTGCATTTCACCAGCGGCACCACCGGCACGCCCAAGGGCGCACTGCATGTGCACGGCGCGGTGGTGGCGCACGAGGCCAGCGCGCGTTATGCGCTGGATCTGCACCCGCAAGACCGCTACTGGTGCACCGCCGACCCGGGCTGGGTCACCGGCACCAGTTACGGCATCATCGCGCCGCTGCTGCAGGGTGTGACCACCCTGGTGGACCGCGAGGAGTTTGATGCCGAGCGCTGGTACGGCCTGCTGGTGCAGGAGCATGTGAGTGTCTGGTACACCGCGCCCACGGCCATCCGCATGCTGATGAAAGCCGGCCCCGAGTTGGCGCAGCGTTACCGTTTCCCCTGCCTGCGCTTCATTGCCAGTGTGGGTGAGCCACTCAACCCCGAGGCGGTGTGGTGGGGCCAGGAGGTGCTGGGTCTGCCGATTCATGACAACTGGTGGCAGACCGAAACCGGCGGCATCATGATTGCCAACACGCCGGCCTTTGACATCAAGCCGGGCTCGATGGGGCGCCCGCTGCCGGGCATTGACGCCTGCATCGTGGAACATCTGGAGGCCGAGGGCGAGCTGCCCCGCGTGCGCGTGATCGAGGCGCCCAACGTCGAAGGCGAGCTGGCGCTCAAGCGCGGCTGGCCGTCGATGTTTCGTGGCTACCTCAACAACGAGGCGCGCTATGCCAAGTGCTTTGCCGGCGAGCTGTACCTGAGCGGCGACCTGGCGCGGGTGGACGAAGACGGCTACTTCTGGTTTGTCGGGCGTGCCGACGACGTCATCAAGTCGGCGGGCCACCTGATCGGCCCGTTTGAGGTGGAGAGCGTGTTGATGGAGCACCCGGCCGTGGCCGAGGCCGGCGTCATCGGCAAGCCCGACCCGCTGCTGGGTGAAGTGGTGAAGGCCTTTGTCTCGCTCAAGAGCGGCCTGGAGCCTTCAGACGCCTTGCGTCTTGACATCATGGCCCATGCGCGCAGGCGCCTGGGCGCCGCGGTGGCGCCCAAGGAAATCGCTTTTCTGGCGGTGTTGCCGCGCACCCGCAGCGGCAAAATCATGCGCCGCCTGTTGAAGGCGCGCGAACTCGGTCTGCCCGAGGGCGATACCTCGACGCTGGAGGCTGGCGGATGAACCTGAACACGACCCGGCAAGCGCATGCATTTGACGTGCCCGCACCGCCGACTGGCCCGGTGCCCTGGGAAAAACATTTTTCAATAGCCACCTTGTCCGACATGCTGCGCATTCGCCGCATGGAGGAAAAGGCGATCGAGCTGTACGGGCAGCAAAAGATCCGTGGCTTCCTGCACGTCTACATTGGTGAGGAAGCCGTGGCCACGGGTGCCCTGCGCGCCCTGCAGCCGCAGGACAACGTGGTGGCGACCTACCGTGAGCATGGCCATGCGCTGTTGCGCGGCCTCAAGATGAACGCCATCATGGCCGAGATGTTCGGCAAGCAGGAAGGTTGCTCGCGCGGCCATGGCGGCTCCATGCACCTGTTTGACCGGGCCGCCCGCTTTTATGGTGGCCAGGCCATTGTGGGCGGTGGCCTGCCGCTGGCGGTGGGGCTGGCGCTGGCTGACCAGCTCAGCGCCCGAAATGCCCTGACCGCCTGCTTTTTTGGTGAAGGCGCTATGGCCGAAGGCGCCTTTCATGAGGCCATGAACCTGGCCGCCTTGTGGCAGCTGCCGGTGCTTTTTTGCTGCGAAAACAATTTGTACGCCATGGGCACGGCGCTGGCGCGCTCCGAGTCGCAGACCGACCTGTGTGCCAAGGCTGCGTCCTACAACATGGCCGCAGTGTCGGTCGACGGCATGGACGTGGTGGCGGTGCACGAGGCCATGCTGGGGGCGGCGCAGCAGGTGCTGCAACTTCAGCGCCCGGTGTTCCTGGAGTTCCGGACCTTCCGCTTTCGCGCCCACTCCATGTTCGACCCTGAGCTTTACCGCGACAAGCAGGAAGTTGCGGCCTGGAAAACCCGTGGCCCGATCCACACCTTCAGCGCGCGCCTGAAAGCGCAGGGCGACCTGAATGAGGACGAATTTTTGGCGCTCGATGCCGCCGCGCAGGCCGAGGTCGACGCCGCCGTGGCTTTTGCCGAAGCCGGCAGCTGGGAGCCAGTGGCCGACTTGCTGCGCGATGTGGTCACCGCGCACGGAGCTGCATGATGACCCAACGCATGAGCTACCGCGAAGCCCTGCGCGAGGCCCTGCGTGAAGCCTTGCAAACCGACCCGCGCGTGTTTTTGATGGGCGAGGATGTCGGGCGTTACGGCGGCACTTACGCGGTGTCCAAGGGCCTGCTCGATGAATTCGGCCCTGAGCGCATCCGTGACACCCCTTTGTCCGAGCTGGGTTTTGTCGGTGCCGGCATTGGGGCTGCCTTGGGCGGCATGCGCCCGGTGGTGGAGATCATGACGGTCAATTTCAGCCTGCTGGCGCTCGACCCCATCGTCAACAGCGCGGCCATGTTGCGCCATATGTCGGGCGGCCAATTTTCGGTGCCGGTGGTGTTTCGCATGGCGACTGGGGCCGGGCGCCAGGTGGCGGCCCAGCATTCCAACAGTTTCGAGGCCTGGTACGCGCACGTGCCGGGGCTGCGTGTGCTGGCGCCCGCCACCGTGGAAGATGCGCGCCACATGCTCAAACCCGCGCTGGCCGACCCCGACCCGGTGCTGATCTTCGAGCACGCCCAGCTCTACAACCTGGAAGGTGAATGGCCCGAACCCGGCGGGGTCGACATTTGCAGCGCGCGCGTGCGCCGCGCTGGCAGCGACATCAGCCTGATCACCTATGGCGGTAGTCTGTTCAAGACCCTGCAGGCCGCCGATGAACTGGCCAGGCTCGGCGTCTCGGCCGAGGTGATCGACCTGCGTGTGCTGCGCCCGCTGGACGATGCCACCGTGATGGCCTCGGTGCGCAAGTGCCACCGCGCCGTGGTGGTGGCCGAGGGCTGGCGCTCGGGCAGTCTGGCTGCTGAAGTGATGGCGCGCATCAGTGAGCAGGCATTTGCCGAGCTGGATGCACCGCTGGCCCGGGTCTGCAGCGAGGAAGTCCCCATTCCCTATGCCCAGCACCTGGAGCAGGCGGCCTTGCCGCAGGTCGACAAAATTGTGGCGGCGGTGCAGGCCGTGATGGAGCAGATCACATGATCGAGTTCAAGTTGCCTTCGCTCGGCGCCGACATGACGGAGGGCAAGCTGCTGGCCTGGCATGTGCAGCCCGGCGACAGCGTCAAGCGCGGCCAGGTGGTGGCCGTGGTCGACACTTCCAAGGCGGCCATTGACGTCGAGATCTGGCAGGACGGCGTGGTGCAGGAACTGCGGGTGCCGGTGGGCGACAAGGTGCCGGTGGGCACCGTGCTGGCCACGCTGCTGGCGCCCGGTGAAACGCCTCAACAAGCCTCCCCGGAGGTTTTAGCCGTGGCCACACAAGCATCGCCAGCCAGGCCGGGGGGTGACGTCGCCACCGCGGCCGACGGGAAGATGGCGCCGGCGCCGTCGCAGCGTCAACAAGACATGCGCCAGGCCATTGCTGCGGCCATGAGCCGCTCCAAGCGCGAGATTCCGCACTATTACCTGGCCGAAACCTTTTCCCTGCAGGCGGCGCTGGACTGGCTGCAACAGCGCAACGCCGGCCTGCCCATCACCGAGCGCCTGCTGCCGGCTGTACTGCTGCTCAAGGCCGTGGCGGTGGCGCTCAAAGACAGGCCAGAACTCAATGGCATTTATCTGGATGGCCAGTTCCATCCGGGCGCGGCGGTGCATGCCGGCGTGGCCATTTCGCTGCGCGGTGGCGGGCTGGTGGCGCCGGCGATTCACGACGTGCAGCGCAAATCACTGGAACAGCTGATGCATGATTTATCGGACCTGGTGAAGCGCGCCCGCGCAGGTTCACTGCGCAGCTCCGAGATATCGGATGCCACCATCACCATCACCAACCTGGGCGAGCAGGCCATCGGGTCGGTGTTTGGCGTGATCTACCCGCCCCAGGTGGCGCTGGTGGGCTTTGGCGGGATCGTGGCCCGGCCCTGGGTCGTGGATGGCGTGGTGTGTGCCCAGCCAGTGCTGTGCGCCACGCTGGCCGCCGACCACCGGGTCTCCGATGGCCACCAGGGCGCGCTGTTTCTGGCCGAGCTGCGGGATGTGCTGCAGCAGCCGCACATGCTGGCAGGGGCTGTGCCGTGAACCCGGAACCCCTGTCCACCACCGTCATGAACCTGCTGCGTGCCATCGCGCCCGAGCTGGAGCCTGACACGCTCGACCCAGCGCGGCCGCTGCGCAGCCAGGTGGACCTGGACTCGATGGACTGGCTCAACTTCCTGGTGAGCTTGCACGAGCACTTCGGGGTGACGATCCCCGAAACAGACTACGCCCGATTGGTGTCGTTCAACGACGTGCTCGACTATTTGGCTGGTAAAACAGCGTAGGGCGCCTTGCGTCCCACCGTTTGCGACAACAGCACCTGTTGTTCATGACCCAGCCCCATGGCCTTGGCCAGGGCGTCGCGGTCGAGCCAGGCCCGGATCACGGTGGCCAGGTTTTCCGAGGCGCAATACAGGTAGACGTTTTGCGCGATGGCGCCAGCACTGGCATAGGCGTAAGCCATGCGTTGCGCCACCGGCACCAGCTTCATGCGCGAAGTGTCGGCCACCAGGATCAGGTCCAGCGGCGCGGTGTCGACAAAGTCCTGGTAGCCGGTGATGCGGCGCACGTCCATGGCACGCACCAGATGCAGCGCGTGGCCCAGCGCGGCGTAGCGGTACAAGCCGGCGGGCAGGGCCACATAGACATCCACTTCCTGCGCGTTCATGGCGCTGGGTATGGTGCGCCCGCCCAGCTCCGGGCGGTTCAGGCCGGCGGCGGCCCACAGCAGGTTGGACAGCAGGTTCAGGGGCAGGGGCTCGGGGGCAAACTCGCGCAGCGACTGGCGCTGCGCCAGCGCCTGCATCAGCGGCAAGCCACCGTGTGTGTTCGCTGCCGGCAGCGTGATGCTGTCGGCGGCGTCACCCTGGGCTGGCCCGGGCTTGTTTTGTCCGAGCAGGCCCAGGGCCAGTTTGGTCAGGGTGTTCATACGTTGATGTCGCCGCCTGGCCTACTGGATGTCCAGTTTTTTGGACGACGAGGTGGCCTTTTTGGGCAGATCCAGCGTCAGCACGCCATCTTCGTATTTGGCTACGGCCTTGGCGTCGTCCACTTCCTGTGACAGGGTAAAGACGCGTGACACCGTGCCGTAGTAGCGCTCGCTGCGCACCACTTTGCCTTTTTCCTTGACGTCTTTTTCACGCTTGGCTTCGGCGTCGATGTGCACCCGGTTGCCGTCGATGCGCACGTTGATGTCTTCCTTTTTGACGCCCGGCAGGTCGGCATGGACCTGGAACGCGTCATCCTTCTCGACCACATCGACCCGAATGTCAAGCTCGTCAGCGCCGCGATCAAAACGTACCGGCGCGAGGAAGCCGCGGAACATGGATTCAAAGGGATCATTGAGGGCCGGGTCAGTGGTTCGCAAGTTGTTCATGATGCACTCTCCTTCGGTTACAGGTTAAAAGTTTGCCGGACCCTGGCGCGCTGGCCAGAGCCGCACCCGAAGAATAAGATTCGCCCTGGCTGTCCAGATGACAATTCTCAATCGCGCTGCAGTCTGCCACCAGAATTCATGAAAATCACCTTGACGCCACTTCCACGCAGGCGTTCCCGCATGTACCATGTTCACCAACAGGAAGCCGGAGGTCAGGATGCTTGCCAGTATCAACAGGGTCAGTGGGCGGGGGAGTCAAGTCAATGAATACGCTTGCTAAGGCCGGCGCCTTGCGCCTGCGCAAAGCGCGGCAGGGGCGCGAGCACGACTTGCTCGATGCCGTCCTCAAGCTGGTCCCTGACGCCGTTATCAGCGTTGATCTTGCCGGGAAAATCAAAACTTTCAATCCGGCCGCCGAGCGCATCTTCGGCCGCAGCAGCGCCAGCGTGCAGGGTGAACCGCTGGACATGCTGATGCCCGAGCGTTTCCGCGCCGGTCACCACGAGGCTATGCAGCGCTTTGCCCGCCAGGGCACTGACGCACGCATGATGGGCTTGCGGCGCATCAAGGGCTTGCGCGCCGACGGCCAGGAAATCGAGCTCGAGGGCCTCATCAGTCACGTTAGCCTGCCGCAGGGCGATCGCTCGCTGGTCACGCTGCACGATGCCACGACGCGGGCGCAGGCCGAGATGCAGTTACAGCATTCGCGCGCCCAGCTGGCCGAGCTGACGCGCAAACTCATGACGCAGGAACGGGTATTGGTGAAGCGCCTGGCGCAGGTGCTGCACGACCAATTGGGGCAAACGCTGGCCGCCATCCGCATGTGCCACGAGACCATTCTGGCGCTGCAGACCGCCCAGGCCGCCCCTGACAGCCAGCACCTGCATGATCGCATGGGCATGCTGATCGGACAGGCCATTGCGCAGGTCCGGCAGGTGCTGCAAGACCTGCGCCCCCCCTTGCTGGAGGAGCAGGGACTCAGCGTGGCACTGGACAACGAGCTGCGCAACCGCGCGCAGGGTGCACCGCGAATGGACATCTCGGTCACCGTACCGCACAAGCTCGAGCTGATGCGCTGGCCCGCCGAAGTCGAGTACGCCGCCTTCATGGTGGTGCGCGAGGCCGTGGAAAACGCCTTGCGTCATTCGGGCGCCAGCGCCATTGCCGTCGAGTTGAGCGGTAACGCCTTGTCGCTGCATGTGACGGTGAGCGACAACGGCGTCGGGCTCCCCGAAGGCGTTGGCCTGGGTGTGGGGCACCTGGGCATTCTGGGCATGCAGGAGCGAGCCCAGGCCGTGGGCGCCAGTGTCAGCTACGGCCGGGGTCCGGAGCCGGGCACCCGCGTGGCTTTTCATTGGCAGTGCGCGTCATGAGTCGGGTCTACCTGGTGGAAGACCATCAGATCATGCGCGATGGCCTGCGTGCCCTGCTCGAGGCGCGCGGCCACACGGTGGTGGGTGAGTCTGCCGACCCCACCCAGGCCCTGGCTGACCTGCTGCGCCTGGAGCCCGAGGTCCTGCTGCTCGACCTGAACCTGGGCGGTCGTTCCGGCTTGGAGCTGCAGGCCGAGTTGCAGCGCCGGCATTTGCCGGTGCGCACCGTGGTCCTGACCATGTCGGCGCAGCCGCATCAGGTGGTCGAGGCGATGCAGCTGGGGGTCAGCGCCTATGTGCTCAAGGGCTCGCCGGCCAGTGAGCTCATGCAGGCCATCGAGCTGGCCGTGAAAGGCAAGAAGTTTCTGGGGGCCAATGTGGCCGATCTGGCGTTGGATGCACTCACCCAGCCTGACGCCGACCCGCTGAACCTGCTGTCGCCGCGTGAGCGGCAAACCATTTTGATGGTGGTGCAAGGCAAGTCCAGCGCGGCGATCGGTGCCACGCTGCATTTGTCGCCCAAGACCGTGGCCACTTACCGCTGCCGGCTGATGAAAAAACTGGGTGTGTCCGATGTGCCCAGCCTGGTGCGGCTGGCCGTGCGCCACAAACTGATCGACGCGGACGACACCCTTGCGACGTATTGACCACTTGCCAGTTGTTGGCTTGCGCTGTTGATGCTTGCCGGCGTGCCTTGTTTAACTCTCCCTACAGACGATTGGCTGGCTGCGACCTAAAGTTATCTGCAAGGATCGTCTTGCTGCCCGTTGGGCGCAGCCTCCTGCCAAAGACACAGAGAGAGGTTTCCCATGCTGAACGTTCAGGCCATGCCCACACCCGCTCAATGGCAACCCACCGGCGGACGCCACGCCATCGAGCCCGCTCCCGATGCGCACTACTCCCCGCTGCAGGAAATTCATGACTTGCTGCGCTACGACAGCCCGTTGCGCACCAGTGGTGAGACGGAATTATTTCAGCGCCGGCGCCTGAAGGCCGGCCAGTCGGCACTGGTCATGGGCCAGCCCTTCGACGGGCTTTATGTGGTGCGTCTTGGCACCCTCAAGACCCTGATCACCAACGTCGATGGTGGCGTTCATGTGCTGGGCTTTCCGATGAAAGGCAACCTGCTGGGTTTCGATGGCATCTACCAGAATGCCTACATGAGCGAGGTGGTGGCCCTGACCGACTGCGACCTGATCCGCATCCCGGCGGCAGAGTTGTTTGCCGATCGCATCAGCAACCATCTGGAGCACATGGCCTATTGGGCCAGCAGCCGTGAGATCACCCAGGAGCAGGAGGCTTATTCGCTGACCCGCTCGGTCAAATCCGAGGCCCGCGTGGCGCGCTTTCTTCACACCATGTCGCGGCGCTTCGAGGCCATGGGCTGGTCGCCCAGCCGCTTTATTTTGCCGATGACCCGGCGCGACATTGGCCACCACCTGAGTGTGACCGTGGAAACCGTCAGCCGGGCATTTTCGGCTTTGGTCCAGGTCGGTATCATCGAAGTGGAGTTCCGCGAAATCCGGATTCTTGACCGTGATGCGCTGCGCAACTTTGAGCGCTGAGCGCGCTGCCCGTTGAGCCATGCCGTCGCTGCGGGCGACTCGCGGCGCCCGTGTTGCCGCCACAGATTTCCTGACAGGCCGTGTGATTAATTGTTCCGCGCTTTTGCTGGCTGCGCTTACAATTTTGTGAATGCTCAGGGTGCAAAACGATGAACCATCACAGGGATTGATTGCGTGAACAATGACGACATCTCCGCGGCTGTCAGTGCGGCCTTTCCAATTGTCGGCATTGGTGCCTCGGCTGGCGGCCTGACGGCCCTTGAGCAATTCCTGTCGCACGTGCCGCCGCTGTCCGGCATGGCTATCGTGGTGGTGCAGCACCGCGACCCGCACAGCGAAGGCATGCTGGTGGAACTGCTGCAGCGCCACACCCCCATGCCGGTGTTGCAGGCGCTTGATCAGATGCCGGTCGAGCCTGACCATGTTTATGTGATTCCGCCGGGCTGGGATTTGTCGCTGTTGCACGGGGTGCTGCATCTGTTCGAACCGACCGAGGCACGCGGTTTGCGTCAGCCCATCGACTTTTTCTTCAAATCGCTCGCCGATGACCGCCAGCACAACAGCATTGGCGTCGTTTTGTCGGGCATGGGCTCGGACGGCACAATCGGCCTGCGCGCCATTCGACAGGCTGGCGGTGCCTCGTTTGCGCAATCCCCGGCTTCGGCCCAGTTTGACAGCATGCCGCGCAGCGCCATTGACGCCGACGTGGTTGACGCCGTGGCACCCGCCGATGAATTGCCCGCCAAGGTCATCGCCTTTGTCAAGCGCATCCGCCTCGTGGGCGACGTCCAGGCCCAGGTCGAAGCCGAATTTCAGCGCACGGCGGCGGGTTTTCTGGACAAGATCCTGGTCTTGTTGCGCACCCACACGGGGCACGATTTTTCAGCCTACAAAAAAAATACCATCATGCGCCGGGTCGAGCGGCGCATGGGCCTGCACCAGTTGCACCGCATCGACGACTACCTGCGCTACGTGCGCGAAAACCCCAAAGAGGTGGACCTGCTGCTGGGTGAGCTGCTCATTGGGGTCACCAGTTTTTTTCGCGATCCCGGGGTCTGGGAGCAGGTTGAACGCGAGGTGCTGCCGGCGCTGCGCGCCAATCACCCCGACGGTGCCTTGCTGCGTGCCTGGATCCCCGGCTGCTCAAGTGGCGAGGAGGCCTACACACTGGCCATGCTGTTCCGGGAGTCGCTGGATGCGCTCAAAACGGCACAACGCTACAAGTTGCTGATTTTTGCCTCCGATCTCGACAAGGAGGCGATTTCCCGGGCGCGCGCCGGGGTGTATCCCGAGAGCATTTCTGCCGACGTTTCCGAGGCCCGCCTGAAGCGTTTTTTTGTGCCCGAAGCGGCCGGCTACCGTGTCAGCAACGAAATTCGCGAGATGGTGATCTTTGCCGAGCAAAATGTCATCGTCGACCCGCCCTTCACGCGCATCGACTTCCTGAGTTGCCGCAACCTGCTGATCTACCTGGAGGCCGGGCTGCAGGAAAAATTGCTGCAGTTGTTCCATTACAGCCTGTCGCCGGGGGGCCATTTGCTGCTGGGCAGTTCGGAGTCGGTCGGTCCGGCCAGTTCGTTGTTTGCAGGCCTGCCAGGGCGCTCGCGCATTTACCGCCGGCTCGATGTGCCAACACCGGCCCTGCCCCCGGGCATGCCCGCGGCCTTCAGCCATGCGGGTTCACGCTCGGCGGCCAGCACCCCGCTCGGGCAGGGCGTATCGGTCATGGCACCCGACCTGGAAATGCTGGTCGAGCAACTGGTGCTGGCCAACTATGCGCCAGCGGCGCTGCTGGTCAGCGCCAAGGGTGAGATGCTGTACGTCAGCGGCAAGACCGGCAAATACCTGGAGCCTGCTGCGGGCAAGCCCAGCCTGAATCTGTTCGCCATGGCCCGTGATGGGCTCAGGCAGGCCCTCAGCGAAGCGTTTTACCGCGCGGTGCGCGAAAACAAGGCCACCACCCTCAAGCGGGTCAGAATCAATAATGTGGGCCCTGCAAATTACGTCGATGTGGTGGTGCAGCCACTGAGCGAGCCCGTGGCGCTGAGCGGCACCGTCCTGATCGTGTTTCGCGATGTGGCCGCTCCCAGCACGCGCCGGCCGCGCCTCGCGACCGCAGAGGTGGTTGTGGGTGAGGGCCAGCGCATTGAGGCCGTATTACAGGAACTGCAGCACGCCCGCGAAGACGCCCGCTCGTCCCGCGAGGAAATGCAGACCTCGCAGGAAGAACTCAAATCGACCAACGAGGAGCTGCAGTCCACCAACGAAGAGTTGCAGTCCACCAACGAGGAGCTGACCACCTCCAAGGAAGAGATGCAGTCGATGAATGAAGAGCTGCAAACCATCAACAATGAGTTGCGGCTCAAGGTGGCCGAGATCTCGCGCGCCAGCAACGACATGCGCAACCTGCTTGACAGCACCGAGATTGCGATCCTGTTCCTTGATGAGACCCTGCATGTGCGCCGTTTCACGCCCTCGACCACCAAACTTTTCAAGCTGATCCCGGGCGACGCCGGGCGCAGCATCACCGACATCGTCTGCGACCTTGACTACCCCGGCCTGGCCGATGACGCGCTTGAAGTGTTGCGCACGCTGGTGTTCAAGGAAAGTGATGTGCCGGCTACCGATGCGCGCTGGTTCAGGGTGCGCGTCATGCCCTACCGCACCCAGGACAATCGCATTGACGGCCTGGTCATCACGTTTGCCGACATCAGCGCCAGCAAACGGCTTGAAATCGAGCTGCAGCAGACCCAGGTGCGCTTGCAGGCGCTGGTAGCCGGGTCGGTTTCGGACTCGAAAGACAGCGGTCATGCCTTACCGTAAAAACCCGCCTGACCTCGATGCCTTGCGCCAGTTGGCCACAGCGCGGCTGTCCGGGCGCAGCGGCGGGCAGGCGGCGGCCTTGCTGGACATGCAGCAGGTCCAGCGTTTGCTGGAAGAGCTGGAAATCCACCAGATTGAACTGGAATTGCAAAACGAGCACCTGAACACAGCCCGGGCGCAACTGGAGCAGGCACTCAACCAAAGCAACGAACTCTACGACTTTGCCCCGGTTTGCAGCGTGCTGATTGATGCTGAGGGCAACATCACCCGGCTCAATCTGGCCGCGGCGCAGCTACTGGCGTCCGAGCGTGCCCGGCTCATCGGCAGCCGCTTCGCCCTGTTTGTGGCCGAGGATCAGCGTGCCCGGTTCAGCGCCATGCTGGCCCAGGCCCAGGCCGAGCACGACAGGCAGACGGCCGAACTGGCCCTGCAGATCAATGGCTGGGAGCCGCTACTGGTGCAGCTCAAGGTGGTCTGGATCGGGCCGGAGCTGGGATGGCAGTTGGTGCTGGTGGATGTGTCCGAGCGCCATCGCATGGAGGTGCAGCTGCGCGCCAGCGAGGAGCGCCTGACGCTGGCGCTGTCGGCCGTGGGTGACTGGGTTTTTGACTGGCAGGTCAGCAGCGGCGAGGTCGTGATTTCCGATACTTATGCCCCGGCCTTGGGTTGGTCCCGCGAGGAGCTGGGCAGCACGGCGTCAGACCTGATGCGCGTTGTTCATCCGGATGACAAATCCTCGCTGATGCTCAAACTGCAGGATTGCATCAATGGCATCAGCGATCGTTATGCCATTTACTACCGCGTGAAACATCGGGACGGCAGCATCCTGTGGCTGCTGGCCCGTGGTGCCGCCGTGCTTCGGGACACGAATGGCAAAGCCTTGCGGGTGCTGGGCACCCTGGTGAATGTGACGCATAACAAGCAGGCTGAAGCCAAGCTGGCTGAGGCCGCGCAGTTCCAGCGTGCCATTCTTGATTCGATCTCGGCACAGGTCGCCGTGCTGGACCGGGACGGCACGATCCTGCAGACCAATGCAGCCTGGCACAAGCACATGGCAGACTGCGCGTTCGAAGAATCCGTGGGCAAAAACTACCCGGCGCTGCTGGCGTCTGTTTTTACCGTTGACCCGGCCCTGGTGAATGCCGTGACAAGCGGCATGGCGGCGCTGCTCACAGCCGGGGATTCCCATTTCAGTTTGCCCATGCCGCTTCAGAGCCGTTGTGGCCGCTGGTGGTTCACCGTCAAAATCACGTCGGTCCAGGACGCCGCGCACCGCATGGTGGTGACGCATGAAGATGTAACGGCCCTGAAGTTCGCCGAACTGGCCAGTCTGGCCCTGGCCAATGTGGACCATCTGACCGGTGCCTTGAGTCGGCAGAATTTCATGGCCCTGGCCGATCAGGAACTGGCGCGCGCGCTGCGCTATGCCTTGCCGCTGGTGGTGCTGATGCTGGATCTGGACCACTTCAAGAACGTCAACGACAGCTATGGCCACCCGGCAGGTGATGCGGTGCTGCGTGGTTTTGTGGAAACCGTCAAGGAAGTGCTGCGTGAGTCGGATGTGATCGGGCGCATTGGCGGCGAGGAGTTTGCCGTGCTTTTGCCCAACACCACACAAGACGGCGCCTGCGCACTGGCGAACCGCATTCTCGCCGCCGTTCGCGCATCTCCTGTGAGCTTCGAAGGCCACAGCATCGCCTACACGGTGAGCATTGGCGCCAGCGACCTCGCCGTGCAGAAGTCGTTTGGTGCGCTTTTGGCTGAAAGCGATACGGCGCTGTACCGCGCCAAAAAAGCCGGCCGCGACCGGCTTGAGGTGAGCTGGGACAACACTTCGCTGCAGAGTTCCGGTGACTCGCCGCACCATGTGGCGATCTGACGAGCTGCCGCTTTATTCTGTCTCTGTGGCTGCGACAGCGGATTCGTTCAGGCAGTCGGAGCGCCAGGCGCAATCAAGCTGGTCGCAGTCACCGCTGCTGGCGCTGCCATAGCAGTCGAAATTGCCCTCCGCCAGCTGGATTTTCCGGATCAGGTTGGTCTTTGACAACTGGCCTGTGTCGACCTGGAGGGTCTTGGCCAGTTGGCGAATCGCTTTCATGTTCATGCGGGTCTCCTGTGTGGGTTGGCTCGTTGAAAAAAGATCGAACGTGAACTTTAAGCAGCCAAGCGCCCCACACCCTTGCGAATTCGCATGTTCCCGGCCCCGCAGGGTCAATTTACGGCAGCAGCAGCCGGATCAGGCTGCCCTGCGCCTGGTCGGTCAGCACATAAATCAAACCATCCGGCCCCTGGCGCACATCACGGATGCGTTGGCCCAGCCCGGCGAGCAGTTTGTGCTCGCGCAGCACGCGCCCACCAAAGGGTTTGGTGAGCTCGATCCGGTTCAGGTAACCAAACTTGAGCGAACCCACCAACAGGTTGCCCACCCATTGGCTGCCGTAGCGCTTGCTGGTGACAAACACCATGCCCGAGGGCGCAATCGAGGGCACCCAGTAGTGCAGCGGCTGGTTCATGCCGGCCTGGGCACTGAGCCCGGCACCAATCGCGCCGCCGCCATAGTTCTCGCCATAGGTGATGACGGGCCAGCCATAGTTGCGACCCGGCGCAATCAGGTTGATTTCGTCGCCGCCCTGGGGCCCGTGCTCATGCGCCCAGAGCGCGCCGTCGGGCGCCACGGCCAGGCCTTGCGGGTTGCGATGGCCATAAGACCAGATTTCCGGCAGCGCCCCGGCGGTGCTGACAAACGGGTTGTCCGCTGGCACCCTGCCGTCCTTGGCCACGCGGATGAGCTTGCCGTGGTGGTTGCCCAGGGTTTGCGCGTCGTCCTTGCGGGTGTAGCGTTCCCCCAGGGTCATGAACAGCAGGCCGTCGGGCTGGCCTGCGGTCTGGCTTTCGGCGATGCGGCAACCAAAGTGCGCGCTGCTGGCCAGCTTGGGACGGGCGCTGAAGATCACCTGCACGGCCTCGAGCCGGCTGCGGTCGCTTGACAACTGGGCGCGTGCCAGCGCCGTGCTGTTGCCGCCCGCACCAGGCTCTGAAAAACAGAAAAACAGCGTTCGGTTGCGGGCAAAGTCGGCGTCCAGCAGCACGTCGAGCAAACCGCCCTGGCCACCGGCCGCCACCTCGGGCAGGCCGGCCAGCGCCGGGTTGAGCCGGCCGTCGGCCTCGATCACGCGCAGGCGCCCCGGGCGCTCGGTCACCAGAAACCGGCCCTCGGGCAAAAAGGCCAGCGCCCACGGATGCGCCAGGCCAGCGCTGACCACCTGGTGCTGCAGCGGCTGGGCAAGAGCGGGCAGCGCCATGCAGGCCAGCAGCAGGTTTTTGATCCATCGCGCCATGGTGAGCCTCCTGGGGTTGTGTGCAGTGGCATGGTAGCGCAGGCGTCGTGCGGGGAGTTGTTGTTGACCATGGTGCCCTCGCAATCAGCCGGGCAATGCGCTTTGCTGCGTGTCCCCCGCCCGCTGCGCGGTCTCCGCCTTGACCTGCGCAAAGCGCATCACCCGGCTGATTCCACCCGCTTGTGGGATCAGTTTGCATCGCCCTTGTCAGCCTTGTGCAGTCTTCGGAATCGACAATAGGCCATTTTCAAACGAGATCGAGTCTTGAGATGCTAAAAGTACTGATAGCGGGTGGCGGTATTGGTGGCCTGAGCGCCGCGCTGGCCTGTGTCCGCGCGGGGACTGAGGTCGCGCTGTTTGAGCGCCATGCCGAGTTTTCGGAGTTTGGCGCGGGCATTCAGCTGAGCCCCAATGTGGTCAAACTTCTGTATGGCTGGGGCTTGCAGGAGTCGCTGACCGAGGTGGCGGCTTTTCCTGACCGGCTGCAGGTGCGCAGCGCCAGCTCGGGCGCCGAACTGGGCATGTTGCGCCTGGGTGAGGTCATGGCCCAGCGCTACGGCGCACCCTACCTCACCATTCACCGTGCCGACCTGCACACACTGCTGTTGTCGGCTTTGCAGCGGCGGGGTGGGGCGGCGCTGAGGCTAGGCAGGCCGGTCATCAGTTTTTCAGAGACCGACCGTGATGTGGCGGTGCTGTTGGCCCAGGATCAGATCGAGCGTGGTGACCTGTTGGTGGGCGCCGACGGTGGCTGGAGCGGCGTTCGCCAGCAGTTGCTGGCCGACGGCACGCCGCAAGCCACCGGGCACCTGGCTTACCGCGCGCTGATCTCGCAGGCGCGCCTGCCGGTGCATTTGCGCAGCTTGCAAGTAACGGCCTGGCTGGGGCCGCTGATGCATGTGGTGCAGTACCCGGTGCGCGGCGGCGAATGGCTCAATGTGGTGGCCATCGTGCATGGCCAGGTGCAGGGCGACATGTCGCATTGGGACCACAGCGGCAACGCGTTGGAGCTGCAGCAGCGCTTGCAAAGCTGCTGCAAGCAGCTCAGGGACCTGGTGCAGGCGGTGCCGGACTGGCGTTTGTGGGCCTTGAGCATTCGCCCGCCCATGCGCAGCGGCCGCGAGCAGGCCGGTGGCCGCGTCGCCCTGCTGGGTGATGCCGCCCACCCGATGGTGCCCTACCTGGCGCAAGGTGCCGGCATGGCCATTGAAGACGCGCACGTGCTGGCGCGTGTGCTGGAAGGCGGCGGTCCGGAAGCCCATGCCCGGGTGCCGGCCCTGTTGCGCTACTACGCGCTGCAGCGCTGGCAGCGCAATGCCCGGGTACAGGCCACAGCCATCCGCAATGGCAAGATCTTTCACGCCCGCGGGCTGATGGCGTTTGGCCGCAACGCCGCCATGAAAATTCGCGGCGAAGGCCTGATGGACCAGCCCTGGCTCTACCGTGGTGTCTGATGGGTAGTTAAAATCCGGCTACTTTTTGCATGGTGACGCCCTGTTGCCGTGCTTTTTAATCCATTCGTCAGTCTCTCCCTGAGGCCCTCCAATTGACTCTGCACATCACCCCTTTTGAGGGCGGTAGCGCTCTTGGCGCTTTCCGTGTCCAACAACTTCTGCCGGGTCTGCAAGCCGTGCATGAAAAAATCAGTGGCATCGCCGCGCGCCATGTGCACCTGGTGTGCTCGGACCAGGCCCCCAGCGCCGCGCTGCAACAGCAACTGGCCGCCTTGCTGACCTACGGCGAGCCCTACGCCGGCCCGCAAGACGGCCCGCTGATTGTGGTGACACCGCGTTTTGGCACCGTGTCGCCCTGGGCTTCCAAGGCCACTGACATCGCCCACAATTGCGGCCTGACGCTGCACCGGGTCGAGCGCATCACCGAATACCGCATCAGCCTCAAAGCCGGATTGTTGGGTAAGCCCACGCTGACCGAGGCGCAGCTGGCCGAGGTGGCCGCCTTGCTGCACGACCGCATGACCGAGAGCGTGATGTTCGAGCGCGGCACCGCTTTCAAGCTGTTTGCCAGCCTGCCGGCCGCGCCGATGGCCCATGTCGACGTGCTAACCGGCGGCAAGGCGGCGCTGCTGGCCGCCAATGCAGAGTTCGGCCTGGCGCTGGCCGACGACGAAATGGACTACCTGGTGCAGGCCTTCACCCAGCTGCAGCGCAACCCCACCGACGTCGAGCTGATGATGTTCGCCCAGGCCAACAGCGAACACTGCCGCCACAAGATTTTCAACGCCCGGTTCACCATTGACGGCGAGGCCCAGCCCAACAGCCTGTTCGGCATGATCCGCCATACCCACCAGACCAACCCCCAGCACATGCTGGTGGCCTACTCGGACAACGCCTCGGTGATGGCGGGCGGCCAGGTCGAGCGCTTCAGCAGCCAGGCCAGCCTGACCGACGCTGGCATGCGGGTTGGCAGCTACCAGAAAAGCAGCGCCCTGCAACACATCCTGATGAAGGTGGAAACCCACAACCACCCGACCGCCATTTCACCGTTTCCGGGGGCCTCGACCGGCGCCGGCGGTGAGATCCGCGACGAAGGTGCCACCGGCCGCGGCTCCAAACCCAAAGCCGGCCTGACCGGTTTCACCGTTTCCAAAATCAATTGGGGTCAGACTCCAATTAATTACGGCAGGCCGGCGCACATTGCCAGCCCCTTGCAGATCATGGTCGAGGGGCCGCTGGGCGGGGCGGCGTTCAACAACGAGTTTGGCCGTCCCAATTTGCTGGGCTACTTTCGCGAGTACGAGCAAAGCCTGAATTACACGGTGAAGGACGCCGCTGGTCTGGCGCAGCCGCAGACCGAGCAGCGCGGCTACCACAAACCGATCATGCTGGCCGGCGGCCTGGGCGTGATCGATGCCACGCAGACGCACAAGATTGCGTTTCCGGCTGGCACGCTGTTGATCCAGCTCGGCGGCCCCGGCATGCGCATCGGCATGGGTGGCAGTGCCGCCAGTTCCATGACCACCGGCGACAACGCGGCCCACCTCGACTTCGACTCGGTGCAGCGCGGCAACCCCGAGATCGAGCGCCGGGCGCAGGAAGTCATCAACCAGTGCTGGCTGATGACCGAGGCCAACCCGATTCTGGCGATCCATGACGTTGGTGCCGGTGGTTTGAGCAACGCCTTCCCCGAGCTGACCAATGACGCCGGTCGCGGTGCGCGTTTTGATTTGCGCGCCGTGCCGCTCGAAGAATCCGGCCTGGCCCCCAAGGAAATCTGGTGCAACGAAAGCCAGGAACGTTATGTGCTGGCGATTGCGCCCGAGTCGCTGGACCTGTTCCAGGCCTTGTGCGAGCGCGAGCGTTGTCCGTTTGCGGTGGTGGGTGTCGCCACCGAGGAACGCCAGCTTCAATTGGTGGACGCGGGTGCCGAATCACCCGTCAACATGCCCATGAACGTGCTGCTGGGCAAGCCGCCAAAGATGCAGCGCGACGTCAAAACCGTGCAGCGCACTTTTGCGCCTGTCAATTTGACCGGGGTGACTTTGCAGCAGGCGACGATCGATGTGCTGGCGCACCCGACGGTGGCGTCCAAGCGTTTTCTGGTCACCATTGGCGACCGCACCGTGGGCGGCCTCACGCACCGCGACCAGATGGTCGGCCCCTGGCAGGTGCCGGTGGCCGACTGCGCTGTCACTTTGGCCGACTTCAAGGGTTTTGCCGGTGAGGCCATGGCGCTGGGTGAGCGCACGCCGCTGGCCACGGTCAATGCCCCTGCCAGCGGCCGCATGGCGGTGGCCGAGGCCATCACCAACCTGCTGGCCGCGCCGATGGAGCTCGACCATGTCAAGCTGTCGGCCAACTGGATGGCAGCCTGCGGCGAACCCGGTGAAGACGCTGCCTTGTACGAGACTGTGAAAGCGGTGGGCCTGGAACTGTGCCCGGCGCTGGGCATCTCGATTCCCGTGGGCAAGGACTCCTTGTCGATGCGCACGCAGTGGAAAGATGAGGCCGGTGAGGCGAAAAAGGTTACCTCGCCGGTGTCATTGATCGTGACCGCCTTTGCCACCCTGGCCGATGTGCGCGGCACCCTGACGCCGCAGCTCAACGCAGCGGACGACACCTCGCTGATTTTGATCGACCTGGGCCGTGGCCAGAACCGCATGGGCGGCAGCATCCTGGCGCAAACCCTGGGCCAGATGGGCGACGAAGTGCCCGACCTGGACGACCCGCAAGACCTGGTGAACCTGGTGAATGCCGTCAACACCCTGCGTGCCCAGGGCCGGATTCTGGCCTACCACGACCGCAGTGACGGCGGCCTGTTTGCCAGCGCCTGCGAGATGGCTTTTGCCGGCCATGTCGGTGTGGCGCTCAACGTCGACATGCTGGTGACCGAGGGCGACGGGATTTCCGACAGCCGCATGGACTGGGGTGACGCCAAGAACTGGGCCGGCCAGATCAGCGGCCGCCGTGATGAGCTCACACTCAAAGCCTTGTTCAGCGAGGAGCTCGGCGTGCTGCTGCAGGTACGCACCGCTGAGCGCGACGCGGTCATGCAGGTGCTGCGCGAGCACCATCTGAGCGCCTTCAGCCATGTGGTGGGCAAGACCCGCCCGGCCGATTCCAGCATCAGCGCCGGTGTGGGTGAGGTGCAGGTGTGGCGCGACGCCAAGACCATTTTCAGCGCCAAGCTGGCTGACCTGCACCAGGTCTGGGACGCCACCAGTTGGAAGATTTGCCAGCAACGCGACAACCCGGTTTGCGCCGATGCCGAGCATGCCGCGGCCGGTGACCCGACCGATCCGGGGCTGCATGTGCACCTGGCCTTGCTCGAACCCACAACCCGCCCCCGGGTCTCAGCCCCAGCCCTCATGTTGTCGCGCCCCAGGGTGGCCGTGCTGCGCGAGCAGGGCGTCAACTCCCATGTGGAAATGGCCTACGCCTTTACCGAGGCGGGTTTCGAGGCCTTTGACGTGCACATGACCGACTTGCAGACGGGGCGCGCCAAGCTGGCTGATTTCACGGGCGTGGTGGCCTGCGGCGGCTTCAGTTATGGCGACACGCTGGGGGCCGGCATTGGCTGGGCCCGCTCCATCACTTTCAATGCCGTGCTGGCGGATCAGTTCAAGGCCTTTTTTGGCCGCACCGACACTTTTGGCCTGGGCGTGTGCAACGGTTGTCAGATGTTTGCCGAGCTGGCCGACATCATCCCCGGCGCTGCCGAGTGGCCACGCTTCACCACCAACCAGAGCGAACGCTTCGAGGCGCGCCTGAGCATGGTCGAAGTGCTGGATTCACCGTCCCTGTTCTTCAAGGGCATGGCGGGTAGCCGCTTGCCGATTGCCGTGGCGCACGGTGAGGGCTATGCCAACTTCAAGCACCGGGGCAATGCCGCCAAAGCCATTGCCGCCATGCGCTTCACTGACAACCATGGCGCCGCCACCGAGGCCTACCCGTTCAACCCGAACGGCAGCCCGGGCGGCCTGTCCGCAGTGACCACGGCGGACGGCCGCTTCACCGCCATGATGCCGCACCCCGAGCGCGTGTTCCGCAACATCCAGATGAGCTGGACCAGCCAGGACCGTGATGCCTTCAGTCCCTGGATGCAGTTGTGGGAGAACGCCAGAAGGTGGGTGCGCTAACCCCCATCGTTCGCAGCCTGTCTGGCGCCGTGGTGGCGCTGGAGACAGTGGCCATTGTGCTCACGCTGGGCTTGCTGGCGTTTGCGCCCCTGGGTGCGTCGGCGCCGCTGGGGATTGCTGCGGCTTTTGTGGCGGTGATGACAGGCGGCCTGGTGTACGCCCTGCTGGGCAGCGCGGCATCGCCGTCGGCAGGACCCACTTCGGCCACGGCGCTGATTCTGGCTGGCCTGGTGGCACAGTTGGTGCAGGATGTGCGCTTTGACCTGCAAAGTCCTGAGGGACTCGCCATGCTGATGGCGCTGGCCGCGAGCAGTGTCGTGTTGATGGGCCTGTTCCAGATTTTGATGGGATGGGCGGGCTTGGGACGCCTGGCCCGGTTTGTGCCACAACCGGTGCTGGCTGGCTTCATGAACGGCGTGGCGCTGTTGATCCTGTTTTCGCAAATTCCGATCCTGCTGGGACTGCCACCGCTGACCCGGTTGACCGACCCGACCGTGCTGTCGCAAGCGCAACCGTTGGCCCTGTTTGTCGGGCTTGCGACGGCGGGCACGGTCTGGCTGGTTAACTGGAAATGGTCCCGGGCTTCTGCCAGTTTGATCGGTTTGGCGTTTGGTTGCATTTTGTTCGCGATCCTGTTGGCCGCTGTCCCGGGTTTGCACCTGGGTGACGTCGTTGGTCCTCTGCCCCTGGGACAGGTCAGGCTCGACGGCCTGCAACCGCTGGCAGACAGTGGCGCCTGGGAACTGCTGCGGGATCACGGCAAATCGGTGTTTTTAACCGGTGCCATTCTGGCTGTCATTGGCTCGCTGGAGTCGCTGCTGGTGGCGCTGGCCTCGGATCAGCGTGGTTATTCCCAACATGATCCGGGTCGTGAACTGCTGTCGATGGGGGCGGCCAATATGGTCAGTGGATTGTGTGGCGGTGTGCCACTGGTGCTTTCCAACGCGCGCTGTGTGTTGCTGTTCAAAAATGGCGCCGTTGGTCGCGGTCCGGCGCTCGCCTCGGTCATCGTTTACTTTCTCATTTATGTCCTGGCTGGTCCATTGCTGGCCATGCTGCCCAAGGTGGTGCTGGCCGGCATGATGGTGACCATTGCCGTGGCGCTCAGTGACCGCTGGACGCGCCAGTTGCTGGGCCAGTGGTGGTCTGGCGAACGTTCGCCAGACTTGCGGCACAGTCTGGTGGTGGTCGCCTTGGTGGGTGTTGTCACGGTGCTGTTTGGCTTTGTGGCGGCGGTCGGCATGGGGTGCTTGCTGGCCATGCTGATGTTTATCAGTGCCATGAACCGTTCCCTGATCCGCGGCCGCTTCAGCGCTTTGGAGCGGCCCTCGCGCCGGATCTATGGCCCTGCGCAAGCCCGGCTGCTGCAGCTTGAGCGCCAGCGCGTGGTGCTGATAGAACTGGAAGGCGCCTTGTTTTTTGGCAGTGCCGAGCGACTGGGCATTGCAGCGTCGGCACTGGCGCCCGATTGTCGTTGTCTGGTGCTCGACCTGAGCCAGGTCAGCATGATCGACGCGTCGGGTGCCATGCTGCTGCAACAACTCTCGGCCCAGCTTGAACACCGGGGGGTGTCCCTGCTGCTGGCCGGTGTCAGCGCCGACAACGACCGTGGCAAACGACTGCGCAACTTTGGCTGTTTTCGTGCGAGTCTGCCCGGTGGTGGACGGGCCGACTGGTGGCCGGATGCCGATCGGGCCATTGAGGCGGCCGAGCAGATGCTGCTGAGCGCGGCGGGTATCGACGCGTCGCAGACGGTCGTGCCCCTGGCCGACGCCTCATTGATGCGAAGCCTGAGCGCAGATCAATTCGCGCGCGTACGGCAACACATGCAAGCGCATTCTTTGCGCGCTGGCGAAATCCTGTTTCACCAGGGTGATCCGGGCGACCGGCTTTATGTGCTGACGCAGGGGTCGATCTCGATCATCGGTGGCAAGGGCCCGGTCAGGCCACGTTTTGTGAGTTTTTCACCCGGCATCATGATTGGTGAAATCTCGATGCTCGACGGCGCAGGACGCAGTGCCGATGCCATCGCCGACACCGATGCCGTGGTCTGGTCGCTGACGCGTGACAGCTTTGACGCCCTGGCCCTGGCCGACCCGTTGCTGGGCGAGCGCCTGACCCGCAACATCGCGATCCATCTGGCGGATCGCCTGCGCGGACCCCGCTAACGCGCTTCAGTGGCCGAATTCGCGGCCGCCAGCCGCCGGGCGGGTCTTGAAAAATGTCAGCGGGGTCGTCGTCCCTGCCCGTGCGCTGGCCAGCTCCTGGCGGGACTGTTTGGCCACCGCCGGTTTCATTTTGCCCACCACATGCATTTCGCAGGGTTTGCAGTCAAAGCGCAAGGTGAGTTTTTCTTTGCCGTTGATCAGTTGCAGGGGCTCGGCCTTGACCGTGCCCTGCACGCCGGTCACGCCCTTGGCCTGCTTGGGGCACAGGCTCAAGGAAAAACGCACGCAGTGCTTGGTGATCATCAGGCTGACCTCACCCGGCTCTTCGATGGCCTCATAAGCAGCAGCGATCAGCTTGACGCCGTGGCGCGCGTAAAACGTGCGCGCGGCGCGGTTGAACACGTTGGCCAGGTAGCTCAGCGTATCTTCGGGGTAGGGTGCCGGGGGCGCCACCGCCTGGCCCGGCAGGAAGCGCACAAAACCGGCGCTGCGCGCTGCCTCCAGCGCTTGCACCGCTTCACGGCGCAGCGGATTCAGGATGGAGGCCGGCACAAACCAGGGTTGGGCAAAGGCCACCTGCACGTCACTGGCGGAAAAAATCGTGTTGCCGAGCTTGGACACGTTGTCCACCAGCGTCTCCAGCGCGCCGCTCTTGTCCTTGGCCGGCGTGAGCGCCAGGGTGGCGTGCGCGCTGGCACTGAAACCGTCTTCGTCGGTCAGTGTCAGGGTGATGCCATGGGTGTCGTCCGTCAGATGCGCCCAGAGCTGGATGCGCCGCTCACTGGACTTTTTGTCGAGCCCATGCAGCCAGTCGACGTCGCGGTTGCGATTGACCTCCACACCCTTGCGCAGGTCTTTCAAGCCCGCCAACTCGTCTTTGGGGAAGACACGCCAGCTGCCTTTTTTGGCGCTGACGAGTTCGGCGCGGTTGATGGCCAGGCCGACCAGTTCTTTTTGCAGGTCGTAGTAACACAGGCCGTCACCGTTGTGCAGCACAGTCTGGCGGTCGTTCAATTCCAGGTCGACCCAGTTGGGGCCGACCTGGGTGACAAAACCGATGGGCTGACCCGGGTTTTTCGGCGTGTCGAAGGCGCCAATGGTCTCCTGGCGGCCGTTGACAAAGTAGTCGGTGAATTCGCGGTTGAAGTTCTGGTTCGGGTCAGGCGTGAAGCTGAAGGTGGTGAGTCCGCTGCTGGACCGAGCCAGCGGGTCGCCCGAGTGCTGGCGTGCCTCGATGACGTCGTCGAGCAGCTTGCGGTAATGCGCCGTGATGTTTTTCACGTAGGCCATGTCCTTGTAGCGGCCCTCGATCTTGAAGCTGCGCACGCCCGCATCGATCAGCGCGGCGATGTTGTCACTCTGGTTGTTGTCTTTCATGCTCAGCACATGCTTGTCGTGCGCGACAAAACGACCCTTGTCATCGACCACCTGGTAGGGCAGGCGGCAGGCCTGGCTGCATTCGCCGCGGTTGGCGCTGCGCCCGGTGTGCGCCGCACTGATGTAACACTGGCCGCTGTAGGCCACGCACAGCGCGCCATGGACAAAAAATTCCAGCGTGCTGCGGGCCGGGTCGGTGGCGGCGCGAATGGCCGCAATTTGCGGCAGCGTGAGCTCGCGCGCCAGCACCAGCTGGGTCAGACCCACATCCTGCAAAAAGCGCGCTTTCTCGGGCGTGCGGATGTCGCACTGGGTGCTGGCATGCAATTGCAGCGGTGGCATGTCCAGGTTGAGCAAGCCCATGTCCTGCACGATCAGCGCGTCCACCCCGGCCTCATACAGTTGCCAGGCCAGGCTGCGTGCGCCTTCCAGTTCGTCGTCGCGCAGAATGGTGTTCATGGTGACAAAAATGCGGCTGTTGAAGCGGTGCGCGTGTTGCACCAGCCGGGCAATGTCGGCCACCGAGTTGTCGGCGCTGGTACGCGCGCCAAACGACGGCCCGCCGATGTAGACCGCGTCAGCCCCGTGGTTGACGGCTTCGATGCCAATGGCGGCATCGCGTGCCGGGGCTAACAGTTCGAGTTGGTGGGGCAGGAGTGACATGGGGCATGATTATCGGGGCTTGCAACTCGTCACGCGATGGCGCTTGAATTGACTTTAAAATGTTTGTCAATACACTGTCCCTACATCTGAAGATTCAAAGGAAGCACCATGGCACACGACACGACCGTTCAATTCCGGATTGATTCGACTGTCAAGGAGGAGGCATTTGCCGTCTTTCAGAAAATGGGTATCAGCCCGTCTGAGGCGGTACGCGTCTTCCTGAAACAAGTTCAACTGACTCAGACCTTGCCTTTCCCCGTGGCGGTGGCTAACGAGAAGGACCTCGATGTGGACGATGATTACACACAATGGTTGCGCGAGCGCCTGGCCACTGCCGTCAAGCAGCTTGACAGTGGCAAGATGAATCGCTATGACCTCCCGCTTGCAAGGACCCTGCTTCGCGAGCGTTTGGTTGCGCGCCGCAGTGTTTTGCTTGCCAATGGCGCACCTGGTCACTGAATCATGGCCTTGCAATTGTCAGAACTTGCCTTGCAAAGCATCGAAGAAATCATTCTTTATTACGAGCTTGAGGCGGGGCTGGCAGTGGCAGATGCCGTTGAACGACGCATCTTTGAACAAATTGAAGCCATCGAGCCTTGTCCGATGAGCATTCCCGAGAGTGAAATTTTCCCCGGAGCCCGCAAATTGGTGATCAGCAAACTGCCTTACGTGGCATTTTTCCGGCAAATCGATGCGCAATTGTGGGAAGTGGTGGATGTGGTTCACACCTCACGCAAGCTACCCAAAAGCGCGCGGTAGAAACCCCTCGAATCCAAGCCAATCATCGTACTTGTACGCCACAGGACAACCCATCGTTTTACACCCTGGATGCCCTGCGCGGCCTGGCCATGGTCTGGATGACGGTGTTCCATTTTGTCTTCGACCTGAACCACTTCAAGCCGGTCACCGAAGACTATGTGCCGCTGTTCCCCCGGCTGGGTGTGATGTGGTGGGCGCGGAAACGGGCGCTGGAGTCTGAGCTACTACTTGCTGCACAAACCGGTGCTGATTGCGCTGGTAGGTGGGTTTAGTCTGCTTTTCTGAAGCAAAAAAAGCCGGCGCAAGCCGGCTTTCCGTGGGCGATCAAGTGACCGGCTTATTCAACCTTGGCTTTGGCGCGCAGCGCTTCCTGGTATTGGGTCAGTTTCTGTTGTTGCAGTTGTTGCGACACTTGGGGCTTGACTTCTTCCAATGCAGGCAACTGGGCCTCGCGCACGTCATCGAGGCGAATGACATGGTAGCCAAACTGGGACTTGACCGGGGTTTCGGTCAGCTTGCCTTTGCTCAGTGCGGTCAGGGCCGTGGCGAATTCAGCCACATAGTTGCCGGCAGGTGCCCAGTCGAGGTCGCCGCCCTTGGCGCCGGAGCCCGGATCCTTGCTTGATTTCTTGGCAATTTCTTCAAACTTGCCGCCCTTTTTGAGCTGGGCAATGATGGCCTTGGCTTCTGCTTCTTTCTCGACCAGGATGTGGCTGGCGCGGTACTCCTTGCCCGCATTGGCCGCCTTGAACTTGTCGTACTCGGCCTGGATGTCGGCATCGGTGACCGGGTTGGTCTTTTGGTAATTGGCGAACAGTTCGCGGATCAGGAGGGTCTGGCGCGCCAGTTCCAGCTGGTTCCTGAAGTCGGCCGTGGTGTCCAGGCTCAGTTTCTGGGCTTCCTGCATGAAGATTTCACGGGCAATGACTTCGTCCTTGATCTGCTGCTGGATTTCCGGGGTCACCGGGCGGCCGGAGCGGGCCACTTGTTGGCTCAAGGCCTCAACGCGGGTGAGGGGCACCGCCTTGCCATTGACGATGGCCACATTTTGCGCCACGGCCGCGCCAGACATACCGCCCAGAAAGGCGGCCAAGGCAAGACCGGATACCAGTTTGTTTTTCATGCAAATTTCCTGCAAATAATTAAATTAGAAAAGCGAGATTGTCGATCCGGGCCGTCAGGCCTGGGGTGTCTGGGCTTCGATGGCCAAGGCGTGCAAGCCCTGGTCCATGAAATCTTGGAGCGCATCATACACAAGGCGGTGCCTTGCCACGGCGGACTTGCCGGCAAAAGCCCCGGCTGTGATGCGCACCCTGAAGTGGGTGCCGAAGCCGCTGCCGTTGGCGCCAGCATGGCCGTTGTGCTGGTGGCTTTCGTCAAGCACTTCGAGCTGGCTGGGTTGCAGGACCTGTTGCAGGCGTTGCTGCAGTTGTTCGGCGGTGGGGGCTTGGCTCATGGTGTGGGTGTTTTGGCGTCGTCAGCCGTCAGGTAGCGTGAAATGTAAAACCCCTGGCCGACAATGAAGACCAGCGGGAAGGCGTAACCCCATAGTTTGAAGTTGACCCAGGCTTCGGTGCTGTAGTAGGCGGCCACATAGGCGTTGAGGAGCGCCATGAACGCGCTGTAGACGATCCACAGGATGTTCAGGCGCATCCACACCGGCTCGGGCAGGGTCATTTGGCTGCCCAGCAGCATCTTCAAAAAGTTCTTCTTGTAAACCCAGACCGCCACGGCCAGCGCAATGGCCATGGCGGCGTACAGCACGGTGGGTTTCCATTTGATGAAGCGGTCATCGTGCAGCACCAGGGTGAGCGTGCCGAAAACCAATATCAAAGCCAGCGTGATTTTGTGCATGGCCTGCAGCTTGCGGTCAATGCCGTAGATCAGCGCCATTTGCAGCACGGTGGCCACCATCAGCACGCCGGTGCCAATGTAGATGTCGTACAGCTTGTAAGCGCCAAAGAACAGCAGGATAGGGAAAAAGTCGATCAGTATTTTCATGTGGGGGTGAAGTTTAACGAAGCCGAGTTCATGCAGTAGCGCAGACCGGTGGGGGCGGGGCCATCGTCAAACACATGGCCCAGGTGCGCGCCGCACTGGGTGCACACCGTTTCGACCCGCGTTAGCCCCAAGCTGCGGTCGGTAATTTCGGTGATGGCGCCCGGCACGGCCAATGAAAAACTGGGCCAGCCGCAGTGTGCGTTGAACTTGGTGCCAGAGTCAAACAGTTTGGCGTCGCAACAGATGCAGTGGTAGCTGCCGTCGGCTTTCAGGGCTTCGTATTTGCCGCTGAACGGGCGCTCGGTGGCGGCGTGGCGCGTGACCTGGTAAGCCACGGTTTCGGCACCCTTGGCCTGCAAAATGGCTTGCCACTCGGCGTCGGTTTTCTGGATGGGGTAAGTCATGGTTTTGTCCATTTTTCGGGGCTCATGTCAGGAACTGCAACTGATTTCGATTTGGCTGGCCCAGTCGGGTGGCAGGCCGGCATACGAGTCGAAGGCGGCGTGTTCGTCGAAAGGGCGCTCCAGCAGGGCCAGCAAATGGGCCACCACCGAGAAGTCTTTGCCTTTGGCGGCCTCGATGGCCAGTTCACCCAGGTAATTGCGCAGCACGTATTTGGGGTTGGTGCTGCGCATCAGGTCAGCTGCCTGCTGGGTGTCAAGTCCATCCAGCCGCGCTGAATAACGCAGCAGCCAGGCGTCCCAACCCGCGCGCTCCAGAAACAGGTCGCGCACCGGCGCGAACTGCTGGCTGGCCACCGCCTGGCTCAGACGGCGCCAGAACAAGGTGTAGTCAACCCGGTCCTGCGCCAGCAGCGCCAGCAGGTCGTCAACAAGGGCCTGATCTGCGCCGGTGTCGTCGCCGTCCCCGCCCGCAGTCAGGCCCAGTTTGGCGCGCATCAATTGCAGCCAGTGGCCTGCAAAGAGCGGTTTATAAGTGTCCAGCGCTTGCAAGGCCAGCGCCTGATCTTCGATCAACGGCATCAAGGCCTGGGCCAGCGCGTACAGGTTCCAGTGGGCGATGTCGGGCTGGCGCGCAAAGGCATAGCGGCCACCGCGGTCGGTGTGGTTGCAGATGTGGTCGGGGTCAAAGGCGTCGAGGAACTGGAACGGACCGTAGTCGATGGTCAGGCCCAAAATGCTCATGTTGTCGGTGTTCATGACGCCGTGGCAAAAGCCCACCGCCTGCCAGTGCGCGACCATCACGGCGGTGCGTTCGGTCACCTGTTGCAGCAAATTGGCATACGGGTTGGCGCTTAGGGTGCTGGCCGTTTGACAGTCCGGGTAATAGCGGCTGATGACGTAGTCGGCCAGGATTTTCAGCTGCGGCAACTGCTGGCGCGCGGCAAAGTGTTCAAAATGACCAAAACGAATGAAGCTGGGGGCGACCCGGGTCACCACGGCGGCGGTCTCCAGGCTCTCGCGCGCCACTTCTTCGTCGGAGCCCACCACGCACAGCGCACGCGTGGTTGGAATGCCCAACCCATGCATGGCTTCACTGCATAAAAATTCGCGGATGCTGCTGCGCAACACGGCCCGGCCGTCGCCCATGCGCGAGTACGGCGTCGAGCCCGAACCCTTGAGCTGCACCTCCAGGCCATTGGCCTCGCCCAGCAAGCACGCCCGGCCGTCGCCCAACTGCCCGGCCCAGTGACCAAACTGATGGCCGCTGTAGACACTGGCCAGCGGTTGCGTGCCGCTGATGGGCTGGTTGCCTGCCAGCGCATGCAATAGCGCGTCGGTCTCCAATTCGTCAGCGGGCAGGTTCAGAACTTGCGCCACCGCCACCGACCGGCCGACCCAGTAGGGCTCAGGTAAGGCCTGCGGCGCCAGGGCGGTGTAAAAGTCTGGCCCCAGGCGATGAAAATGGTTGTCCCATTTCAGGCCGGTGGGCGTGATTTGGAAAGGCTGGCTGATCGCATTCATGCGTGAATTGTGTCGTGGCGCGTTCAAGCCCAAGGTTTACAGGGGCATCGGGCGGTTTATCACTTACCATTGCGGCTCTTTTTGCTGAGTTGATTTTTTTGCAGGCCTTGGTAAAAATCATCTTAAACCATGCTGTTTCATCGTTTCTCGCCGCAGTCGCTCAAAACCCGGATCACCTTGCTGACGCTGCTGATCGTTGTTTTTGGCTTTGGGATTCTGGGTTTCTACACCAAAAACCTGTTGCGCCAAGAACTGCTCACCTACACCGGTGCGCAACAGCGCTCGGCCCTGCGTTTGCTGACGTCCGAGGTGAACCACGGGCTGGACAACCGGATTGCCGCGTTGCAGGCGGCGGCCCTGCAGATCACCCCTGAGCTGCAGAAAGATGCGCCCGCGCTGCAAGATTTTTTACGCCAGCAGTCATTGTTGGCAGGGTTGTTCAACGGGGGGGTTGTGGTGTGGAACGCTCAGGGGCAGTTGCAGACCGAGCTACAGTACCTGGCGGATGCTTTGGCCACCCCGGTGCTGGCGCAGCAGGACTTGACGCAGGTGCTGGCGCAGGGGCAGCCTGTGATTGGTCAGGTGCAGGCTGATAACGAGCGTAAGGCCGCCTGGTTTGCCATGGCCGTGCCGGTTCGTGGTCCGACGGGCACGGTGTTGGGTGCTTTGGCTGGGGTGATTCGGCTGGACCAGCCCAATTTTTTGACCCAATTGACCGCGCACCGTTATGGCGAGTCCGGTAATTTCTTTTTGGTGGCGGCAAAACAGCGGCTGATTTTTGCCACCTCGAATCAGACCCGCGTGCTTGAGGTCTTGCCGCCCCTGGGTGCGAGCCTGTGCACCGACAGTTTTGTGCAAGGCCATGAAGGCACCACGCTTTCGGTTGATCCGAAGGGCGTCGAGGTGCTGGTCAGCACCCAGCAAATTCCGTTGGCGCACTGGTATGCGTCGGTGACCCTGACTCCCGAAGAGACGTTTGCCCTGATCGACGCGGTCAAATGGCGTGCCAGGCTGGTGGCACTGGCGTTGGGGCTGATGTGCCTGGGCTTGATCTGGTTCATGCTGCGCCGCCAGTTGGCGCCCATGACTTCAGCCGTCCAGACACTCGATGGTTTTGTGCGCCAGAACCAGGCGCCGCAAGCACTGTCCGTGGAGCGCAATGACGAGGTGGGCCAACTCGTGGCCGGCTTTAACCGGCTCCTTGAGCGTTTGGTGCAGCAGCAAAATGTGTTGCGCCAACGGGAGTTGTTCAACCAGGCGGTCATCAATTCGGTGAGTGCCGGTATTGCCGTGCTGGACCAGGACGGCGTGATTCTGGAAGTGAATGAGGCCTGGCGCCTCCAGGAAGTCAATGGCACAGGAACCGTCGACCCAAGTCGGCAAGGCACCGATGTGGGCGGCAATTTTCTGCTGGCAAGCGCTGCGCTTGTGGTCAATCAGGCAGGGGCTGACGCGCTGCGCGCGCAAGACGGTATTCGCGCGGTGCTGGACGGCCGCTCGCCACGTTTTTACCTCGAATACGCCAGTCACCTGCCGCAGCAAGAGCGCTGGTACAGCATGAACGTCACGCCTTTTGTTGATGCAGACAGGCGCGGTGCGGTGGTCTCGCTGGAAAACATCAGCTTGCGCATGCAGATGCAAAACCAGGTGCGCGAGATGGCCTTCTACGACCCGCTCACCAAGTTGCCCAATCGCCGCCTGGCGCTTGAGCGGCTGTCACAGCAACTGGTGCGCGCGCGTCGTGTGCAGGGTCGGCTGGCCTTGTTGTTCATTGACCTCGACAAGTTCAAGCCGATCAACGACGAGCTCGGACACGCCGTGGGCGACTGGCTGCTGCAAGCCGTGGCCGAGCGTATTCTGGGCTGCGTGCGTGCCTCTGACACCGCGGCGCGCATTGGTGGTGATGAATTCGTGGTGTTGCTGCCTGACTTGCAGTCGACGGAGGCCGCCATCAGCGTGGCAGAAAAGATCCGTCGTGCGCTGGCTCAGGAGTTTGTGACCGAGCAGGGCGTGGCGCTCAAGATTTCGTCCAGCATCGGGGTGGCCTTGTACCCGGACCACGGTGCCAACGAACAAGACTTGTTGCGACTGGGCGACGAGGCCATGTACTTTGCCAAAAAGCAGGGCCGCAATGCGGTCCACTTGTGCAAACCCCTGCTTGTCATGCCTGGCCCTGACGCCGAGGCCACGGCGGCGCACGCCTACGTGCACCTGCGCTGGAAAGACGCCTTCAATACCGGGAACGCGGAACTCGACTCCGAGCATCAGGCGCTGTTCGTGCATGCCAACACGCTGCTGGACACGGTGGCTTTGCGGCACCAGCAGCCGCTTGTTTTTGAGGCCGCCTATGATGCGCTGCTCGCGCACACAGCGGCCCATTTTGCGCATGAAGAAGCCCTGTTGCGCACGCTGGGCTTTGCCGATCTGAATCACCACGCACAGCAGCACGGACAGTTATTGATGCGCGCCAGAACGCTGTACCAAGAGTTGCAGCAGGCACCGGATGAAACCCTCGCAGAAGGTAAATTGATCAGGTTCCTGGTGTCCGAACTGGTGGCGGGTCATTTGCTCAAGTCCGACCGGGAGTTTTCGGGCTTGTTCGCAAAGCCTGGGTGAAAGCTTGGTCAAGGCTGGTTTGGCTTGATTCAATCATGGCTTTTTTTACCATTTCACTGCTCAACGGCCTCAGCTACGGCTTGCTGCTGTTCTTGCTGAGCTCGGGGCTGACGCTGATTTTCAGCATGATGGGCGTGCTCAACTTCGCCCATGCCTCGTTTTACATGCTGGGCGCCTACTTTGGCTACAGCGTGAGCACATGGCTGGGCTTCTGGCCGGCTTTGGTGCTGGCTCCCTTGATCGTGGGTGGCCTGGGCGCCTTGTTCGAGCGCTTTTTGCTGCGTCGGGTGCACCGGTTCGGCCATGTGGCCGAGCTGCTGATGACCTTTGGCCTGAGTTACCTCATTCTGGAGGTGGTGCAACTGGTCTGGGGTCGCAGCTCGGTCGATTACCGCGTGCCGGTGGCGTTGGATGGCCCCTTGCTGACGCTGTTTGGCATCCAGTTTCCGGCCTACCGCGCTTTCATGATGGGCGTGGCCGTGGGCATGCTGGCCGCCTTGTGGCTGTTGCTCAGGCACACCCGTGTCGGGCTTGTCATCCAGGCGGCCTTGACGCACCCCGGCATGGTCGAGGCGCTGGGGCACAACGTGCCGCGCGTGTTCATGTGGGTGTTTGGCGGCGGCTGCGCGCTGGCCAGTCTGGCGGGCGTGCTGGGCGGCAATGCCTTTGTCACCGAACCGGGCATGGCGGCAGCGCTCGGTGGCATTGTTTTTGTTGTTGTGGTGGTGGGGGGCGTCGGCTCGCTGGGCGGCGCCTTTTTGGCCTCCCTGCTGATTGGCCTGATGCAAACCTTTGCCGTCGGTCTGGATGTGTCCGTGGCGCCGATCCTGCCCTATCTGTTGATGGTGCTGGTGCTGGTCTTTCGGCCCCGGGGCCTAGCTGGCGCGCGGGGCGACTGATGGGGCGCAGCGTGGTCTGGGGCCTGTACGCGCTCATTCTGGCGTTGGCGCCGCTGGTGTTCACCAGCAGCCTGAGCCACACGCTGCTGAGCCAGATGGGCATCGCCATCATCGTCTGCCTGAGCTACAACATCTTGCTGGGCCAGGGCGGCATGCTCAGTTTTGGCCATGCGGTGTATTCGGGCATGGGCGCATTTTTGGCCATTCACACGCTCAGGCTGGTGAGCGGCGGGCTGGCGCTGCCGGTGAGCCTGATCCCGCTGGTGGGCGGCGTGGCCAGTCTGGTGCTGGCGCTGCTGCTGGGCTGGGTCACCACCAAAAAGGCCGCCACGCCGTTTGCCATGATCACGCTGGGAATAGGTGAATTGGTGTGGGCCATGGCGCTGATGTTCCCCGGTTTTTTTGGCGGCGAGGCCGGGCTGTCGGGCAACCGGGTGGCCGGCAGCCCGCTGCTGGGCATCACCTTGGGTCCGCAAATCGAGTTGTATTACCTGATTGCGCTCTACACCCTGGTCTGCACCGCGCTGATGTACGCCTTTACCCGCACGCCACTGGGGCGCATGCTGAACGCGGTGCGCGACAACCCGGAGCGCGTCGCCTTTGTCGGCTACAACCCGCAAATGGTGCGCTACCTGGCGTTTGTGATTGCCGCATTTTTTGCCGGGATTTCAGGGGGCTTGGCGGCACTCAATTTCGAAATTGTGACCTCCGAAGTGCTGAGCGGTCACCGTTCGGGCGCTTACCTGCTGTTCACCTTTCTGGGTGGCACCACTTTCTTTTTTGGCCCCATCATCGGCGCCATTTTGATGGTGCTGGCGTTTGTGCTGCTGTCCGAGCTGACCCAGGCCTGGCTGCTGTATCTGGGGCTGATCTTCATCGTGATGGTGACGCTGGCGCCTGGCGGTGTGGCATCGCTGGTCATGCTGAACCTGCGATGGGTCAGGAGCGGCGGGTGGCGGCGACTTTGGCCAGTCTATGGGGTTCTGCTGGCCACGGGTTTGCTGGCTCTGTCGGGTGCTGCCGCCCTGCTGGAAATGCTGTACCACCTGCAACTCGGCGCAGCGCTGGGGCCAGAGTTGCCCTTTTTCGGGGTCACGCTCAACATTGACGAGTCTTACAGCTGGCTAGGGGCTGCTGCTGTTCTGCTGATTGGCCTGATGCTGTTCGAGCTGAGTCGGCGCAGGTTCATGCAGCACGGGCAGGGCGGGGGGGGCGCATGAAACCGACCGCCCAGACCGATGCCCTGGTCTTGCAGGACCTGCACAAAAGCTTTGGCAACACCGACATTCTGCGTGGCATCAGCCTGGCTGTGAAGGCGGGCGAGCGCATCGGCATCATCGGCCCCAACGGGGCGGGCAAGTCGACCTTGTTCAACCTGATCAGCGGCCGCTTGGCCCCCACGCAAGGCCAGGTTTGGCTCAACGGGAGTCGCATCGATGGCAAGCCACCGCATGCGGTCAACCGCATGGGCTTGTCGCGCAGTTTTCAGATCACCAACATCTTCCCCACGCTCAGCGTGTTCGACAACCTGCGCTGCGGCGTGCTCTGGCGTCTGGGCTACAAGTACAGCTTTCTGAAATTCCTGGCGCGTCTGGACGACGCCAATGCGCAGACGCAAGCCCTGATGGAACAAGTGCACCTGGGCCCGCAGCGCGACACACCGGCCATGCACCTGAGCTATGCCGAACAGCGCGCGCTGGAGCTGGGCATCACCATCGCCAGCGGGGCCAGCGTGATTTTGCTGGACGAGCCCACCGCCGGCATGAGCCAGTCCGAAACCAGCCGCTTCATTCCACTGATCAGGGAAGCCACAGAAGGTAAAACCCTGTTGATGGTCGAGCACGACATGGGTGTGGTGTTTGACCTGGCTGACAAGATTGCGGTGCTGGTTTCTGGCGAACTGCTCGCCTTTGACACGCCTGATGCGGTGCGTGCCGATGCGCGGGTGCAAGCGGCCTATTTGGGCGCTCCGGTCGCTCAAGCGGGACTGGCGTCATGCTGAAAATCGACCACCTGCACGCCTTCTACGGCAAAAGCCAGGTCTTGCATGGGGTGTCGTTGCAACTGGTCGGGGGTGAAATTGTGGCGCTGCTGGGGCGCAACGGCTCGGGGCGCAGCACCACCGCCAAAACCATCATGGGGCTGGTGGATGCCCGTGGCTCCGTCCTCTGGCGCGGCCAGCAGTTGCTGGGAAAAAAAACTTACGAGATCGCGCAGATGGGCTTGGGCTATGTACCCGAAAGCCGCGACATCTTCCCCACGCTGACGGTGGAACACAACCTGATGCTGGGGCAAAAGCCGGGTCAGAAAACAGGCCGTTGGTCCATGGGCGACATGTATGCCATGTTCCCACAACTGAAAGCGCGTCAGCATGCGCCGGCCGGCGTGCTGTCAGGCGGCGAGCAGCAAATGCTGACCCTGTGCCGCAGCCTGATGGGCGACCCTGACCTGATCATCGTTGACGAACCCACCGAGGGCTTGGCGCCCCAGGTGGTCATGTTGCTGGGGCAAGTCCTCAGGCAACTCAGGGCGCGTGGTATCGCGGTGCTGCTGATCGAACAAAAGCTGACGATTGCCCTGGACGTTTCCGACCGCTGCTACGTGATGGGCCACGGCAGCGCGGTGTTTGAAGGCACGCCCGAAGCGCTGCGCCAGGCCGACGCCATCCGCAGGGAATGGCTGGAGGTGTGAGTTGAAGCCAGCACAGTTGGTTGTCACTCGGCTTTGCTGACTACTGACATTGATCGATCAAGCCAAGTAGTTTTCAAAGCTAAGCGGCAACGCTTTTGCGCGGTTTCCGACCTGCACGACCTGCTAAACCCTGCGTTTCTTGCGCAAAGGCCAACATGCTTGCCAGCGCCTTGTTGACTGCTTCAGAGGTAGGGAAAGCCTTTTGAATTTCGGGCTGTAACACCACGACATTGCTGCCTTGGACGAAGTGTTTCAGATACTTGCCTCTGACACCCTTGCCAAGTTGATCACGCTTCAATTCGGGAATGTCTTGGTCAGCCATTTTCGTAGATGCTTTTTTCA
Source organism: Rhodoferax sp. (assembly GCF_030653815.1). Taxonomy (GTDB): domain Bacteria; phylum Pseudomonadota; class Gammaproteobacteria; order Burkholderiales; family Burkholderiaceae_C; genus Rhodoferax. The sequence goes on from NZ_JAURYQ010000042.1 coordinate 52,883, forward strand.
TATCGTGTTGCCTTTCTCGCGCTGATGATTCGAATGCCGCTGCGCCGTTCGGTGTGGACTACCACCAAAAGTCGCGCCTGGTTTGAGATGCCGTAAGTTCGACTTCGATCTTCGAATTCGCTGTGATCGCTGTCTGAAAATGTCAGTGCCCGAGCATCGCCAAAAACGCTGACCGCTTCGTCGAACGATACACCGTGTTTCAGCAAATTGCTGGCAGCCTTTTGATCATCCCATTCAAACTTGAACATGCAAAACTACCTGAAGGGTTTAACGTTGGACTTGTTAGGTGGCGTCACTCGCATTTTTTCCCTTGACGAGCTGGACGAGTTCGACCAAATTCGCCTTGGCCGCCTTGTACGCGACACGAAATTCTTTCAATGCATCTTCCCGCCTTTTGCGGGTGACCTTGCCGCTGGAACTGATGATATGTAGTTGATAGTGTGCGGAGCTTTGGGCGGGGGTCTTTCCCACCACAAATAGGGGATGCGAATCTGTCTCATGATGCGCAAACGCGTTGCGCAGAGACAAGATGTTGTGAAGTTGAGAGGCGTCCACTTTGAATTTGAGCTGCTGGGCAATAGCTGACACCGCCTTGACCTTACCGCCGAGAGGCAAGATGGAACTATCCAACAAGATGCTCCAGAAGAAGTCGAACCGATCGCGCCTAGGCTGGCAATACCCTTCAATAATTTGATTGAGCAGATTTTCGACCAAAGCCGTCCCGTCGATTACCTCGATGAGACCCTGATCGTCTGGAGGAAGCACGTCGCTCAATTGAAGCCACTTAACGTTCAAGCTCAGGCACGCTGCGCGGCTTTATCGCGCAGCGTCCCTTGGAGCGCAGTGTTAGGCATTGGTTGCCCCCACCAGTGCTCCAATGGGGTTTGCGCGTATTAGCTCGACAGCATAGTCAATGGAATAGGCGACGACGATCCCCGTGTTGTACTTAACCGCCAAGTCGGTTTCCTTGTCTTGGATGAACACTTTGTCCCACACGAATTTGTACCCAGAGATCACCCCAGCGACTCTTACATTCTGAGGTTGCCCATGAGGTGAAAATATTACCGGACCACCTGAGAACCCTGGGTTGTTGTGCCCATCGAGCAGTAGGTATTTGGTCTTCCCCGGAGCGAATGTAAGCATTGATACGCACGCCTTCTTTACTAGGGGTAACGGAAAGTCGGCGTTTAACCCTCCCACTTCAGCTTGAAGTCCGTAAGGAAAGCCCAAGAAGTATGCGTCCTGACTCAGGAACATGTCCTTTGTTGTTGGCTCAAGGGGGTGAGAAGGAGAAATGGGGTGAGGTGGAGCCAACACGGCGATATCGACTTCGTCAGGGGCAATTCCAACAAGGCTGCAATTCAAATCTTTCCACCGCCCCTCGTGCTGAAGTTGAATAGTTACGGCTTGCCCAATACCGGGCAGGGCGTGTCTGGCAGTCACGATGTACTGTTTGCCATCGATATCGACAGTAAAACACGTTGCTGTTTCGTGGCCAAACTGCATACGAAATGTGCGTTGAAGTGCGTTGGATGGAACCATGATGTATGCCTAACGTGAAAATGACCGGACCACAACACCAGCGGCGAAGCCGCAGCCCTGCAGTTGTGGGTCCGTGTCGATTGTCATGTTAGCGCGCATTACTTGACGCTGAATTTGGTGCGGAGAGAGGGAATCGAACCCTCTGCGCCCCTCTTGGCGGGTAGCAAATTTCAATACACGCAATCTCTCGCTTGGGTTGGAAGATTTTTCTCACCAGAGCTCCGCAGGAACGCAATTCCGCACCAAACACATGCCATCAACTGCAAGAAGAAAGCGATTGAGTTTTCCATAAACACCTCCATGAAGACTGAAACCAGACCAAAGAAAGCGAAGACTTCCAACCCAAACGAGATCGCAGCGTGTACCTCAATCTGCACCCGGATCTCCAAGCCGGTTGTTCGATAACAATTCTAGCGGGCTAACGTGATGTAGATCGTCGAATATTCTGGTATCCCAGGATATCCGACGGGATATACCAGAATTCAACCCACTGGTATCGCTGCCCCTTCAAGCGGCAAACCGCATGGCGCCGACGTTTGCAGCCAATTTCACAAGAAATCAAAGTCATGACCGCCCCTTTTAAAACCTGTCGCCTATCCTGGCGAAATCTGGTCAACGCCGAGTTCACTCCTTCGACGTTTCATTTGACACGAACTATAGCCCAGTGGAACAAGCACATCGTAAATGCGCGGCATATCCGACATTAACTTTGCACCGGAATGTTTACTGCGTGCCAAAAATCCGATCCCCCGCATCGCCCAGGCCCGGCAGGATGTAGCCGTGGCTGTTGAGTTGGCGGTCGATGGCGGCGGTGTAGATGGGCACGTCCGGGTGGGCTGCGCGCAGCGCCTTGACACCTTCCGGGCAGGTCAGCAGGCAGACGAACTTGATTGACTTGGGTTGCAGCACCTTGATGCGTGTGATGGCGGCAATGGCCGAGTGGCCGGTGGCCAGCATCGGGTCGACCACCACCACGTCGCGCTCGGGCATGTCCTTGGGCATCTTGAAGTAATACTCGACCGCCTGTAGTGTGGCCGGGTCGCGGTACAGGCCGATGTGGCCGACGCGCGCGCCCGGCACCACCGCCAGAAAGCCGTCCAGCAGCCCGTTGCCCGCACGCAAAATGGAAGCCAAAGCCAGCTTTTTGCCGTCGATCACCTTGGCGGTCATGGTTTCCAGCGGGGTTTCAATCTCGATGTCCTGCAGTGGCATGTCGCGCGTGACCTCGTAGGCCATCAGCATGGCCAGTTCGTTGAGCAGCGTTCGAAAGCTGGTGGTGCTGGCGTCCTTGCGGCGCATCAGGGTGAGTTTGTGCTGCACCAGCGGGTGGTCGATGAGGTGAACCATCGGGTCTTGGGGAGTGGTCATGGAATTTCTTTCTTTAAGTTCGGGCCTAGCGCTTGGAGCCACCAAAAATACCGCCCAGTACGCCGCGGATGATCTGGCGGCCGACTTCGCGACCGATGGAGCTGGCGGCGCTCTTAAAGAGCTGCTCACCCGCCGAGGTGCGCCGGCCACCGCCACCGCCCAGCAGGCCGCCCAGGCCCGAGCTGATGCTGTCGAACATGCCGCCACCTTGCGCGGCGGGGGCCTCGCCGGCACTGGCCGCCTTGTTGTCGGCTTGCGCCGCCCGTGCTGCGGCGTGGCCCTTGAGCTTTTCATAGGCCGAGTCCCGGTCCAGGGTTTTTTCATAGACCCCGGCAACGATCGACTCGGTCAGCAGGACTTGGCGTTGTGCCGGCGTGATGGGGCCGATCTGGCTGGCCGGTGGCAGCACGAAGACGCGCTCGCTGGGGCAAGGGCGACCTTTGACATCCAGAAAACTCACCAGCGCCTCGCCCACACCGAGCTCGGTGATGGCCGCACCCACGTCCAGACCGGGGTTGGGGCGCATGGTGTCGGCGGCGGACTTGACCGCCTTCTGGTCGCGCGGGGTAAAGGCGCGCAGCGCATGTTGCACCCGGTTGCCCAACTGGGCCAGCACGCTGTCGGGAATGTCGAGCGGGTTTTGCGTCACAAAATAAACACCCACGCCCTTGGAGCGCACCAGGCGCACCACCAGCTCAATGCGCTCCACCAGCACCTTGGGCGCGTCGTTGAAGAGCAGGTGCGCTTCGTCAAAGAAAAACACCAGCTTGGGTTTGTCCAGGTCACCGACTTCGGGCAGGTTCTCAAAGAGTTCGCTCAGCATCCACAGCAAGAATGTGCTGTACAGGCGCGGCGAGTTCATCAGCTTGTCGGCGGCCAGGATGTTGACCATGCCGCGACCCGCGCTGTCGGTCTGCATGAAATCGTCGATGTTGAGCATGGGCTCGCCAAAGAACTTGTCGCCGCCTTGGGCCTCGATCTGCATCAGGCCGCGCTGGATCGCGCCAATGCTGGCGGCGCTGATGTTGCCGTACTCGGTGGTGAATTCGCGGGCGTTGTCCCCGACCGACTGGCACATGGCGCGCAGGTCTTTCATGTCGAGCAGCAACAAGCCATCGTCGTCGGCGATCTTGAACACCAGTTGCAGCACCCCGGCCTGGGTTTCGTTGAGGTTGAGCATGCGCGCCAGCAGCAGCGGCCCGAGGTCGCTCACGGTGGCGCGCACCGGGTGGCCTTGCTCGCCAAACACGTCCCACAGCGTGGTGGGAAAGGCGCCAAAGTCGGGTGTGGGCAGCTCGCGTTCCGCAATGATTTTGGCCAGCTTGGGCGTGGCCGAGCCGGGCTGGGAGATGCCGGTCAGGTCGCCCTTGATGTCCGCCATGAAGACCGGCACGCCCAGTTTGGAAAAGCCTTCGGCCAGGGTTTGCAGCGTGATGGTCTTGCCGGTGCCGGTGGCGCCGGTGATCAGGCCGTGGCGGTTGGCTTTGTCGGGCTGCAGAAAGCACTGGGTCTGGCCGTGCTGGGCAATCAGGATGGGTTCTGGCATGTCGGGCTCCAAAAGTACAATTCAGCCAGTAGCGTAACGAACTTTTGAAGGATTTCACGTGGCAGGACACAGTAAATGGGCCAATATTCAACACCGCAAAGGGCGTCAGGACGAGAAACGCGGCAAGATCTGGACCCGCATCATCCGTGAAATCACGGTGGCCGCGCGGGCCGGTGGCGGTGACCTGGGCACCAACCCGCGCCTGCGCCTGGCCATTGACCGGGCCAAAGCCGCCAACATGCCAGCCGATCGCATCAAGTACAACATTGACAAGGCCACGGGGTCGCTGGACGGCATCAGTTACGAGGAAATCCGTTACGAAGGCTACGGCATTGGCGGTGCGGCCCTCATCGTCGACACCATGACCGACAACAAGGTGCGCACCGTGGCCGAAGTGCGCCACGCTTTCTCCAAGTACGGCGGCAACATGGGCACCGAGGGCTCGGTGGCGTTCCAGTTCAAGCATTGCGGCCAGATCATTTTTGCCCCTGGCACCTCGGAAGACAAGGTGATGGAAGTGGCGCTGGAGTCCGGCGCGGAAGATGTGATCGTCGACGACGAGGGCGCGATCGAGGTGCTCACGTCAGTGGCTGACTTTGAAGCCGTCAAAAATGCCCTGGAGGCCGCTGGCCTGACGCCTGAGGTGGCCGAAGTCACCATGCGCCCGGAAAATCCGATTGAACTCGGTGGCGACGAGGCCGCCCGCATGCAAAAGCTGCTGGATGCCATTGAAGACCTGGACGACGTGCAAGGCGTCTATCACAACGCCGAATTGGACATTGAATGAAGATATTGGTCATTGGCGGCGGTGGCCGCGAGCATGCGCTGGCCTGGCGCTTGGTGCAATCGCCCAAAACCCACAAAGTTTATCTGGCCCCTGGCAACGGCGGTACCGCGCAGGACGACCGGTTCGAGAATGTGCCCATCACCGATGTGAACGAATTGTGTGCCTGGGCGCTGGCGCAAAAAATTGTGCTGACCGTGGTCGGGCCGGAAGTGCCGCTGGCGGCGGGTGTGGTCGATGTGTTTCGCAAGCAGGGTCTGCGCATTTTTGGCCCCACGCAGGCGGCGGCCCAGCTGGAGAGCTCCAAGGCGTTCTCCAAGGCCTTCATGAAGCGCCACAACATTCCCACCGCCGAGTTCGAGACCTTCACCGACGCCGCAGCAGCCCACGCTTACATTGACCAAAAAGGCGCGCCGATCGTGGTCAAGGCCGACGGCCTGGCTGCCGGCAAGGGCGTGGTGGTGGCCATGACAGTCGCCGAGGCCCACGAGGCGGTGGACTTCATGTTGCTGGACAACAGCTTGGGCGTGGTGCACAACGCCGGGGCCGATGGCGCGGCGGTGCCGCGGGTGGTGATTGAAGAATTTTTGCAGGGCGAGGAAGCCAGCTTCATCGTCATGGTGGATGGCAAGAATGTGCTGCCATTGGCCACCAGCCAGGACCACAAGCGCTTGCTCGACGAGGACCAGGGGCCCAACACCGGCGGCATGGGTGCGTATTCACCCGCGCCGGTGGTCACGCCCGATGTGCACGCGCGCGCCATGCGCGACATCATTTTGCCCACCGTGCGCGGCATGGAAAAAGACGGCATTCCTTTCACCGGCTTCCTCTATGCCGGCCTGATGATCGACGCCCAGGGACGCCCCAAAACACTCGAATTCAACTGCCGCATGGGTGACCCCGAAACCCAGCCGATCATGATGCGGCTCAAAACCGACCTGGTTGATGTGATGATGGCCGCGACCGAGCCGGGTCCGCATGGCCGGCTCGATCAGGTCGAGCTGGAATGGGACCGCCGCACGGCCCTGGGCGTGGTGCTGGCGGCACACGGCTACCCCATGACGCCGCGCAAGGGCGATGCCATCACCGGTATTCCCCCGGAAGTCGAAGATGCCTGCGTGTTCCATGCCGGCACGGCCTTGCAAGACGGTGAACTGCTCACCTCGGGCGGCCGCGTGCTGTGCGTCACGGTTTTGGCCGACAACGCACGACTGGCGCAGCAGCGCGCCTACGAGGTGCTTATGGGCATTCGTTTTGACGGCATGCAGTACCGCCGTGACATTGGCCACCGCGCCATCAAGGGCGCGCAGGCATGACGACGGCGCAGGCTTTGCCGAGCGAACGGGTGAGCACTTACCTGCGCAGTCTGCAGGCCCGCATCACCGGGGCCATTGCCGACCTGGACGGCTCGACGTTTCTGACCGATCCCTGGCAAAAGCCGGCGGGCGAGACCTTGCAAGGGCAAGGCATCACGCAAATTCTGGAAGGCGGGGCTATTTTTGAGCGCGCCGGCTGCGGGTTTTCGCATGTGACCGGCCCCAAATTGCCGCCCTCGGCCACGCAACACCGCCCGGAGCTGGCGGGCGCGCCGTTTGAGGCCATGGGTGTGTCGCTGGTGTTTCATCCGCGCAACCCTTACGTGCCCACGGTGCACATGAATGTGCGCATGATTTCCGCCAAGGCGGCCGATGGCCGTGAGGTGTGCTGGTTTGGCGGCGGCATGGACCTGACGCCGTATTACGGTTTTGCAGACGATGCCGTGCATTTTCACCAGACCTGCCAGTTGGCGCTGGCCCCTTTTGGTGACGACAAGTACCCGCGCTTCAAGACTTGGTGCGACGAGTATTTTTACTTGAAACACCGCAACGAGCAGCGCGGCGTGGGTGGCGTGTTTTTTGACGATTTCTCGGAACTCGGCTTTGAGCCCAGCCTGGCCATGATGCAGGCCGTGGGCGACTCGTTTTTAAGCGCCTACCTGCCCATTGTGCTGCGCCGCAAGGACACGCCCTACGGCGAACGCGAGCGCAATTTTCAGCTGTACCGGCGTGGCCGTTATGTGGAGTTCAACCTGGTCTGGGACCGCGGCACGCATTTTGGCCTGCAGTCCGGTGGCCGCAGTGAGTCCATTTTGCTGTCGATGCCGCCCTTGGTGAGCTGGGCCTACCAGCAAGTGCCGGTCGCAGGCACGCCCGAGGCGGCGCTGTACAGCGATTTCCTGGTGCGCCGGGATTGGATGTGATGCCGCCCATGCCGCAACTAGCCAAGGCGCGGCGCATCGGGGTGTTTGGCGGTGCGTTCGACCCGCCGCATTTGGCGCATCGGGCCTTGCTTGAAACCGCACTGCATGAGCTCAGGCTCGACACCGTGCATGTGGTGCCCACGGGCGATGCCTGGCACAAACCACGCCAACTGAGCGCGGCTAATCATCGCCTGGCCATGGCGCAACTGGCCTTTGGCGATGTGCCCAAAATCTGTATCGACAACCGGGAAATAGCGCGCGCCGGCCCCAGCTACACCATCGACACCCTGCGCCAGATCGCCGCCGAGGCACCCGGGGCCGAGTTGTTATTGATCATGGGTGCAGACCAGGCCGCCGCCCTGACCCGCTGGCACGAATGGCAGGCCATTGTTCAGTTAGCTATAATTTGTGTAGCTACTCGTGCCCATCTGTCAAATACCAACGACTTGTTTGAAGCTGAAAAACTGTTCCCCGAGCGGTTTTTGCACTTGGGCTTGCCCGCCCTTCACGTGAGCGCCACCCAGATTCGCAGCAACATTGTCAACGGGCAACCGGTACAAACACTGGTGTCTGAGCCCGTTGCGCGTTATATTGCCGACCATCACCTCTACCTTTCACATTGATGACTACCAAAACTACTGCCCCAAGCACTGCCAAGAAACCTGCCAAGGCCGCTGCCAAATCCGCCGCGCCCACGGCAAGCAAATCCACGACAAAGCCTGTTGCCAGGCCGGCGTCGGCCGCGGTCGAAAAAAAGGACGTGAACAAGTTGCAGCGCGCCATTGTGGACGGTCTCGAAGACGTCAAGGCGCAGGACATCGTGGTGTTTGACACCGAGCACTTGTCGTCGCTGTTTGAGCGGGTCATTGTGGCCTCGGGCACCTCCAACCGGCAAACCAAGGCACTGGCCATGAGCGTGATCGACGCCGTGCGCGACGCCGGCTTTCCCAAGCCGCGTGTGGAAGGTGAAGCCAATGGTGAGTGGATCATTGTGGATTGTGGCCAGGCCGTGGTGCATGTGATGCAACCCACTTACCGCACTTATTACAACCTGGAAGAATTGTGGGGCGAAAAGCCGGTGCGCCTGAAGTTTGGCGCTGCCAAACCCGTGGCGGCCACCGAGCCCAGCGCGGCACAGGTCAAGGCGGCCAAGGACGCAGCCAAGCCAGTCGCCAGCCTGCGCCGCTCCAGTGCCGCCAAGCAGGGCGTGCAGGAAGCCTTCCCGTCGCGCGCGCAGATGGCCAAAACGGCTGCAGCAGACGCCGCGGCTGCCAAGAAAGCCGCCGCCAAGAGCGCTGCCACGCCGAAACGCAAAGTGGCAGGTGCTGACGCCGTGGCCAAGCCCCGCCTGAAAACCCTGGTGGTGAATGCACCGGTCAAGCCGGCTGCCAAAAAAGTCGCCGCCAAAGCGGTTGCCAAGAAGGCGCCAGCCAAAAAAGCCACTGTGCGTAAAGCCTGACGCCGCGCTGTGCGTCTGCTGATTGTTGCTGTCGGTCAACGCGTGCCCGACTGGGCGCAAACAGCGTGGGACGACTACGCCAAGCGCTTCCCCTTTGAGCTCAAGGTCGAGCTCAAAGCGGTCAAGACCGAGCCCCGGTCCTCCAAGTCTCTTGAGACCTTGCTGGCGGCCGAGCGTGCCCGCATCGAGGCGGCCATTCCCAAGGGCTTCAGGGTTGTTGCGCTGGACGAGCGCGGCACCGCCTTGACCACCATGGCGCTGGCGCACAAGCTGGAAAGCTGGCAGTTGTCGGGCGACGATGTGGCGCTGGTGATTGGCGGCCCCGACGGCCTGGAGCCCGCCTTCCGGCAAGCCGCGCACGAGCGGGTGCGCTTGTCTGATCTGACGCTGCCGCACGCCATGGTGCGCGTGCTGCTGATCGAGCAGCTGTACCGCGCCTGGTCCATCAATGCCAACCATCCGTACCACAGAGAATGAGCCATTTTGTTTACCTGGCTTCGCAAAGTCCGCGCCGCAGGCAATTGCTGGAGCAGTTGGGCGTGGCTTACGAGTTGCTGTTGCCTGCTGACGATGAAGACGCCGAAGCGCTGGAAGCCGTGCTAAGCAATGAAGCGCCGCTGCGCTATGTGCAACGCGTGACCCAACTCAAGCTCGATGCCGCGCTGCAGCGTCTGCAGGACCGGAACCTGCCACCGGCGCCCGTGCTGTGTTCCGACACCACCGTGGCGCTGGGCCGTACCATTTTGGGCAAGCCTGCGGATGCCGCAGATGCCGAACGCATGCTGGCCACGCTGTCCGGTAAAACGCATCGGGTCTTGACCGCCGTTGCCATCGGTACGCTGCAGGCTCGCCAGCAGGTCGTGTCCATTTCCCGGGTGAGCTTTGCACCGATGACGCCCAAGCAGATTCGGGCTTATGTGGCCACCGGTGAACCCATGGGCAAAGCCGGCGCCTACGCGGTGCAGGGCAGGGCGGCGGCGCACATCTCGCATTTGAGCGGCAGCTATTCCGGCATCATGGGCTTGCCGATGTATGAAACAGCCCAACTGTTGCGAGCTTTTGACTTTCAAACCTAACGTTTACGAAACTCCCAGTCCATGCAAGAAGATATTTTGATCAATTGGTCGCCGCAGGAAACCCGGGTGGCGGTGGTGGAAAACGGCGTGCTGCAAGAGCTGCACGTGGAGCGCACGCTGGAGCGCGGCCTGGTGGGCAATGTCTACCTGGGCAAGGTGTCGCGTGTGTTGCCGGGCATGCAGTCGGCGTTCATTGACATTGGCCTGGAGCGTGCTGCGTTTTTGCATGTGGCCGATGTCTGGCATCCACCGGCGGACGGCGAAACCATTTCGGCAGCGCGCAATGCGGCCACCCAAATCCCGATCGAGAAGCAGGTGTTCGAAGGCCAGAGCCTGGTGGTGCAGGTCATCAAGGACCCCATTGGCACCAAGGGCGCCCGGCTGTCCACCCAGATCAGCATCGCAGGGCGCATGCTGGTTTTTTTGCCGCAGGACGACCACCTGGGCGTGTCGCAAAAAATCCCGCCCGAGCAGCGCGACGAGCTGCGTCGCCGGCTGGAAGCGCTGGTGGGCGAGCAGGGCGGCGGTTTCATTTTGCGCACCAACGGTGAAGAGGCCACGGATGAGGAACTGGCAGACGACATCGTCTACCTGCGCAAGGCTTGGGCGCGCATTCGCCAGGCAGCCACCAAACTGCCCGCCACCTCGCTCTTGCACCAGGACTTGAGCCTGCTGCAGCGGGTGCTGCGCGACCTGACCACCGAGTTCACCCAGTTCATCAAGGTGGATTCACTGGAGCAGTTTGCCATGATGAGGGCGTTTGGCCAGGAGTTCATGCCGGCCGCCGCGCAAAAGCTGGTGCACTACAAGGGCGAGCGGCCCATTTTTGACCTCTATGCCATTGACGAAGAAATCGCCAAGGCGTTGGGGCGGCGGGTTGAGCTGAAGTCGGGCGGCTATTTGATGGTGGACCAGACCGAAGCACTGACCACGGTGGACGTGAACACCGGTGGTTTTGTCGGTGCGCGCAATTTTGATGACACCATCTTCAAGACCAATCTGGAGGCGGCACAGGCCATTGCCCGGCAATTGCGGCTGCGCAACCTGGGCGGCATCATCATTGTCGATTTCATCGACATGGCCCCCGAAGAGCATCGCGCGGCGGTGCTGGCCGAGATACGCAAGCAGTTGGCGCGCGACCGCGTCAAAACCATGTGCGGTGGTTTTTCGCAACTGGGACTGGTGGAAATGACGCGCAAGCGCACCCGCGAATCGCTGGCGCACATGCTGTGCGAACCCTGCCCGGTGTGCGCGGGCAAGGGCATTGTGAAAACCGCCCGCAGCGTGGCCTACGATATTTTTCGCGAGATCCTGCGCGAAGCCCGCCAGTTCAACCCCAAGGAGTTCCGCGTGGTGGCGTCCCCCAAGGTGATCGAGCTGTTTCTGGACGAGGAAAGCCAGCACCTGGCGGGCCTGAGCGAGTTCATCGGCAAGCCGGTGTCGCTGCAAAGCGAGAGCGCGATGGGGCAGGAGCAATATGACATCGTGCTGCTGTAATGTCGATGCGCCTGTTTCGTCAATTCGTTTCTTTTTGATCAAGAGTTAAGACTTTGTCGCAGCTTGAATTGATTCACGTGGTGCGTCGGTACGGGCCGGTGGGTGGCATGGAGCGCTATGTTTGGGAGTTGACGCGCGAGCTGCAACAGTTGGGCCACCATGTGACGGTGGTCTGTGAGCGCTGCCACGTTGAAAAGCCGGCAGGTATTGACGTTCATGAGTTGGGTGAAATCGCACCTCGCCCACGGTGGCTTGCGCTGTTGCGTTTTGGTCGGCGAGTCGAGCGGTTTTTGCTTGCGCATCCGCATGACGGCAGTGTGATCCATAGCCATGAGCGGCTGCGTATTCACCACATCACGACTTTTCATGGGCCGCCGTTTGCAACGGTCTTTGAAAGACCTTGGTGGCGATGGCTGTCGCTGCGCGTGGCGATGCAATTGTTTTTGGAGCGCCGTGAGTTGTCGCAGCCGCAGTTTGTTGTGCCCAATTCACAGTTCATCAAGACATTGATTGCGCACTATTACCCAACCCTGGCCCAGAAAATGACGGAACCTATCGTGCCTGGCGTGCTCGCCGGCGCGGTACGTGCATCACGAGCTGTGCCGCCACGGGGTGGTGTCGTCGGTTTTGTTGGCAAGGAATGGCAACGCAAAGGCCTGCCTTGGGTGGTGAAGCTTGTCGCCGCCTTGCGCGTTCAACGCCCCGAGTTGCAACTGTGTGTGGTGGGGCCGGAGCCCGCAGAGGTGGCCCATTTGTTTGCAGACTGGCAGGGCGGTTACACACTGGCGGGCTGGAGCGATCAGTCACCGTACCCCGGCTTTGATGTGTTGTTACACCCCGCCAAAGCGGAACCGTATGGCATGGTCATCAGCGAGGCCATGGCTGCCCGGGTGCCCGTGGTGATTTCCGATGTGTGTGGTGCGGCAGTGCATGTCACATCAGAGTCAGGTGCTGTGCTGCCGTTGTCGGCGCCACTGGATGCCTGGGTGGACGCGGTGGAGCAACAATTAAGCCGTTGCGACCCTGTTCCACAATTTGAGCGGAGCTGGGGGTGGGTGGCTAAGGAATACGAACAACTGTATTCAAAAATATTTGCTGATAGACAGATGTGCTAGACGCTGGCGTTTGCCCAGCAGAATGTCCAGAGACTAGGCATCCGTACAATAGGCATCACTTCACCGGCAGGCTATTTCTTTGACAAACACATGACCGAGCAACCCCGGCAACGCTGGTTAATCCTGGCACACGCCTTCAACATGGACGGACGGGCCGCCAGCCAGACCATCACCGACAAATTGCCGCATCTGTACCATGCTGGGATCGAGGTCGTGGTGCTCAGCGGTGTTTCTGGCACTAAAGACAAGTTTGTCGAGCATCACCAGCTCTGGCCCGCTGGGCCAGCCGGCATTCGTTTCGAGTTGCGTCACGTGTTGCGTCGTCAGTTTGGCAAAGGGGGGATCTATCGATCGTTGATGACGCTGGCCTCGCTGGTCCTGCTTCCGGGCCTATTGATCGAAAAACTTCTGCGCCCGGTGGAAAGTTCTTGGTCTTGGTGGCTCAGCGCCTACATCAAGGGCAGGGCGCTGGCTCGGCAGCAACCGTTTGACTTGATTTATTCCACTGGCGGCGCGTTTTCCGCCCACTTGGCTGCAGATGCCTTGAAAAAAACCACGGGCACGCCTTGGCTAGCCGAGGTACATGACCCGTTTATCACCCCCGGGGCAAGCCCGCGCACCCAGCAACAAAAAATGCAAGCGCGCGTGGAGGGCGTGATTTGTCGCGACGCTGACCTTGCGGTGTGGTTCACCCAGCAAGCCGTTGCCAGCGCGCAAGCCCGACACCCCGAGCTCGGCTCGCGTGGCAGGATGTTGCTACCCGGCATTGATTCACCATTCCAGACGCTGCCGCCCTATCGACCAGGCACAAAATTTATTGTTGGCCACTTTGGCTCGCTCTCGGTTACCCGTAACCTGCTGCCCATCATCGACGCGTTGGAAAGTTTGAAGACGCTCCGCCCTGAGCTGGTGGCCGCTACCGAGCTGCAGGTCTATGGCGGTCCGCTCGATGACGTGTCTGCCGCGCGGTTGGCGATTTCGCCGGTGCGTGACAACGTGCGCCACTTCGGCCGTATTGAAGCTGATCCAGCCACGGGCTTGAGCGGCCGCGAGCAGATTCTGCGTCGTATGCGAAGCGTGGACGTGTTATTGCTACTTCACGGCGAAGAACCCATTTGTGAAGAGTACATCCCTTCCAAGCTTTACGAATACCTGTGGATGCAGCGCCCCATCCTCGCTACTGTTCACCGAAACCCGCAGATGGCGGCGATGTTGCGGGGGGAGGGGCACATGGTAGTGATGACTGGCATGGCAAGCATTCGGGATGGTGAGTCCTTGCCAGGACCGTCGTTGGCAACTGAGTTGACACAATTGTTCGATTGCTGGCACACCGGCTGTTTATCGGACAACGAACGGATGAGTCCGTACACCACTCAGGCTGCAGTAGTTCAGTTGCTCGGCTGGGCTCAGCAAATATATAGGCATCCGCTTTGACTCAGCCGCTTCTTTCACTGGTAGTGCTGGGGTTTCGTAATTTTGATGTGACGACGCGAGCCTGCCTGGAATCACTCGTGGCGTGGCTTGATGATCCGGATGTCGAAGTGCTGGTGGTCGACAACGGTTCGCCTGACGACTCAGCGCTGAAGACGGCGCAATGGTGCGCTGAGCACCCCCAGACCAGGTGTTTGTTGAGCGAGAGCAACCGCGGCTTTGCCGGCGGCATGAACTGGGGTGCGGCACAGGCAAGGGGGCAGTGGCTACTATTGGTCAACAACGACACCGTTTTTCCGGTTAGCACGCTGGACGCGCTAATGCAGGTGATTCATGAGGTGCCGTCTGATGTTGCCATGCTCGGCCCAATCACCAATGCGGCTGGTAATGGCCAACGGCTTTGGAAACCGGGCGCTGACCACTCGCAATGGCTGGAGATTGGCCAGTGGCTTAATGAACATCCGACGCATCAGCTGATGCCTACCTATCGGTGCGACTTTTTCTGCATCGCTGTTCGCCGCGATGTCTGGGATCAGCTAGGTGGCTTGGACCAGGCTTTTGGCATGGGTTACTACGAGGACTTCGATTTCAGTCTGCGCGTAAATGCAGCTGGTTACCGTCAGATGATTACAGAGGATGTCTTTATCTTGCACTTGGGCAGTGCGACGTTTCAGGGCAGTGCCTCGGCGCGGGCCCTGATCAAGCGCAATAAAAAATTGTTGAAAATGAAACATCCTGACGCACGGTTCGAGCACACGCGCATCGGAAATTTGGTCGTTTTGCAATCGTATAAAGCCTTGGAGCAGATTGGTCTCTGGAGTTCAGCCTTGGCGGTCAGAAGAGAGTTGCGCCTTGGGGCCTTGACTGGCGACGCTCCACGCAGTTTTTTAAAAAGGTGGTTATGGAAGAAAAAAGTAGCACGTTCGCTTTGAAGCTTAGCATGGCCGAACCGACGAGCTGGTCGATTTTATTTGCTTCGACTTATCTCGCAGTATTGTCCACGTCAAACACCATGGCACTCCGCAATGTGGCGGTCGTAGGGCTGCTGATTAGTCTTGTGTGGCAATTTTCCAAGATGTGGGGTGTGCTGAGGATCGGCCTGCCTGTGTTGTTGTGGGCCGCATATCTGTTTCTTTTCCCCTTCATTTCAGACGACATCATTGTTGCCTGGGATAGCTTTAGTAGCCAGTGGGGTCGCGGCTTGTTGGCTATGCTGGTTGGTGCGGGGGTCGCCGCGATTGTGATCGATCGACAGAGGGGCGTTGTGTTTTATCTGGGTGCAATCAGCTCAGTACCAGTCTTGATACATTTGGTTTTGTTTGCCTTGAATGCATGGCAGACAAGTTCGTTGCCCATTGGCTACTGGGGGCGTGAGACACACCATGCCGATCTGGGCTACGCCGCTGGGCACACGGTGATACTGATGTCAGCCACCATTGTCGCTGCTGACCGGAAATATCGTTTTTGGGCTGTAGCCTTTATTTTGGCTGCGCTGTTGAGCACTGTCTTAGCGCAATCCCGCGCCGGTTTTGCCTTTGCTGCTTTAGGTGGCCTTTTTGTTTTTTTGTTAGCTCACTTCAATCAATTACCTAAAAAAAATTACCATGTTGCTAATATCGGCTTGGTGACTTTACTGGTCGCTGTGGTGATAATGGCCTTCTTTGCCATTAAAGAGGATTCGCGTTGGCGCAGTATGGCTCAGGAGCTTTCCGCTGGCTGGATGGGTAATGCTATTCAGATTGAGTGTGAAGGAACGGCTTCTGTCGAGCAGGAAATCATCTCTAAGTATGGTGTAGGGGACAACTCTCAAAGCGTGATCAACAACGTGCGAGGCGGTGATGCGTCACGCGTGTTAGTTGTGCGTGCGGGCGTTGAACTAGCCGCAAAGCACCCGTGGGGAAGTGATGGTTCCCGTCAGGGGTTTCAGAAGCTCTTAATGCAAGTATGCCCAAACCCGGCGATTTCCATGGCGCACACTCACAACGGTTGGGTTGATACTTTGCTTGCGATTGGGTGGCTTGGTGCGGTTTTATATTTGGCCGTTTTGCTTCAGTATTTTCGGCTTGGACTAGCTGGTTTGCGAGACAGGCAGGTGTTGAGCCCATGGGCATTGGTTTTAACGGCCCTATCGATATTCTGGATTACCAGGGGGCTTACCGACTCAGTGTTTCGTGATCACATGCTCCAAATGCAGGGCTTCGTGCTGGCTTTTTCTGCAACTGCATGGCGATTGCAGCGGCACCAAAAAAAGTAACTCTCAGATCCGACCTAGCCCACGCCGCAATCGCCGACCTATCCGTGATGACAGTGTCCCGCCTTCTGCAGGCCAATCCATCTCGCGCTCCCAGGCAGATTGATAAATAGCGCCGCAGTAGAGTTGAGCTAGTTGATCGTTGTTGATTTTGGCACGACGGTCCCTATCAAACTGCCAAGCGTAGTGATATACCTTAAAGAGAGGCTGGCAGGGCATGAGCTGAATCGCTCGGTAACTCAGCAGCGCTTCGCCGTACCAGCGTGACTCCATAGGGGCCGAGACGATAGCATCCAAGAGGTTCATACCCCTAGGTCGGAGATACTGTTCCTCAAGACTTTCCCACACAGACCTGTGCCAAAGAAGTGGCAAAGGGCCAAAAGCGTAGGCTTTTCCTGGACGATCGAACAATCGCTGAACGCGCTCGGCTTCATTACGAAAGACGGTCAAAATGCGCTGCTTTCCGACCTGCAGGGACGCCTCAAGAAACTCCCGACTCTCGTCAATGACCGTGTAAGGAATATTGTCTTTCCAGAGAAAGTCATTTCGGGAGAATGGTCGAATAAACACTGCATCTGAATCGAGACACAGATAGGTGTCTGAAATCCCCAGTCGCCAAAATTCCGATTTGACGATTTGCTGAGAAATGCTGCCGGGCAGGCTGTGCAGCTTCTGTTTATCGATGCTGGAGTTGTGCGAGACGATGAGATCGTCATCAATGATCTCTATCGACTGATTTGTCAAGTGTTCCCTGAACAATGCGAGATCGGCTCCTGGGACAGATAAATAAAACGGAATACGATCGACATTGAATTTGGCGATTGAGTCCGCTAACCTAATCACACGCTTCAGGTCTGTTCTGTAGCTCTTGCAGTAAAGTGCGATGGGCGTTGACATGGTCGTAACAATGTTTTCAGGCTAATTTCCTAGATCAGCCGAAGTTAACTAGGCTTCCTTGCGGCTATCACAAATTGCTTCGCCAAAAGATCCCCTAGTCCGAGTAGAGTAAGCAGGCGTTTTTGCCATCGACGTGTTTCGGTGCCCAGCACTTTGCTAACGCTGGCGCCGCTAGTCTCAGCAAGTTCAATAGCACTCGAGCGGGTGAAAAACCTCAGATGTGTACGATCCAAAATACCGGATTCAACGTAGTCAAATTTACCCTTGAAAGCCAGGTCAGCCAGAACGTGATAGTTCCGCAAGTTGGGTACGCTGATGATCCAGTGTCCACCAGGTTTGAGCAGTGAGTCAAGACGTCGTATGGTTTCCCAAGGGTTGACCAGGTGTTCCAGAACATCGAGACAAAGTATGAGGTCGACTGACTCCAGGGGTAGTTCAGGCGTTGCTTTTTCAATGTCAATCTTGAAGAAGCAATCAACCGCGCCAGGGCCAACGCGCAGATCTGCATAGGGCTCAACCCCGGCGGTCCAATTGCTGTAGCCGGTTTTCTTAAGCCATTCAAGGGTGTGACCTTCTGAACACCCAATCTCGAGGACTCGCAGGGGTCGGCCGGATGACACAGGTAAAAGTGGAGCGATCTCTATGCGTGCCCTTGAAAAATATTCACTGGTTTTTTCGTCGTAGAGATTGGGACGGGTATCAGCCACGGTGGTTGTCATGTCAGGTTTCGACCTTCGATTCAAAGTGCAAGACGTGAGTTATCTTGTAATGCGCAAACAAAACGGCCAAGCCCAAGGATCAAAGTTTTCATGTCTGTGCACGAACTAGGTTGGCGTAATAGCCGCCGGCCGCTTTCAGTTCGGCATGGGTGCCACTTTCGACGATACGACCCTGGTCCAACACCAGGATGCGGTCTGCATGTTCAATGGTACTTAGTCGGTGAGCAATGACGAGGGTTGTGCGACTTTTCATTAGCATGAGCAGAGCTGTTTGCACCTGCCGCTCGCTTTCGGTATCCAGCGCCGAGGTAGCCTCGTCCAAAATTAATATCGGGGCATCCTTGAGCAGCGCGCGTGCAATGGCTATGCGTTGACGCTGGCCCCCTGAAAGACGTGCGCCATTTTCGCCGATCATCGTGTCGAGAGCTTGTGGAAGTCGTTCGATGAACTCCCAGGCCTGGGCTGACTGGGCAGCTTTGATCACTTCCTCCCGGGTGTGTGTGCCCAGTGTGCCGTAAGCGATGTTGGCTTCCACCGTGTCGTTAAATAGGACCACATCTTGGCTTACTAGAGCGATGTTCTGACGCAGGCTGCGCATGGTCAGGTGTTGAATATCAATGCCATCCAACAAAATTTGACCACTGGTGAGCGGATAAAAACGCGGTATCAAAGCGCCGATCGTCGTCTTACCGCCACCAGAGGCGCCTACCAAGGCGACCGTCTGCCCGGGTGCTATGTGCAAGCTGACGTCACTGAGTGCCATCCGTTCGACGCCAGGATAACTAAAGCAAACATGATCGAAAGTGATGTCTCCCTGCGCGCGATTCAGTGATTTGTTGCCTTTGTCGGCTTCGCCGGGTAAGTCAATCAGGGCAAATACATTCTCAGCAGCGGCTAACGCTTTCTGAAGCATGGTGTTGACAGTGGTCAGTTGCTTGAGAGGTGAAATGAGCAGCAGCATCGCCGTAATGAAAGATACGAAGCTGCCAACTGAGCCGCCGCCTTGATCCATAGCCTGGCTCAAGGCCAAATAGGTGATCAGCGCCACGGCTATTGATGCCGCGATGTGAGTGATTGGCGTGGTGGCTGAAGCTGGGATGGCCTCGCGCATTTGGGCGCGGCGGAATTGTTCTGTGGCGTCTGCAAAGCGGCCTGTCTGATGTGCTTGCCCACCAAATATCTTCACTACTTTTTGTGCTTTGGCTGATTCTTCAATGACGTGAGCTATCAGCCGCATGGACTGCATACTTTGCTGACTGGCTGTACGCATACGTTTACCAAAAGTCTTCACGGCAAAAGCGATCACCGGACCAATCGTCAGTGTGATTAGTGTCAGCTTCCAGTCAAGGTAGAGCAAGTAGGCTACCAGCGCAACTGCCGTGAGCGATTCACGAACCAGTGTGACAAGGGCACTGGTGGCCGCTTCCGAGACATGGCTGACGTCGTAGACGAGGCGCGATATCAGCTGGCCAGCCGAGTGCTGGTCGAAATGCTGTGTGGGCAGGGTAATGAGCTTGGCAAACATGGCGCGCCGCAGGTCGGTCACGACCCGACTGGAGACCCACATCATCAGGTAACCGGTTAGATAAACAAAGATGCTGCGAACCAAGAAGAGTGCCACGATACCCATCGGTATCATCCACACCATACGTGTGTCTTCCGTCTGGAAACCCTTGTCGAGCAGGAATTTCATAATGGCTGGAAACACTGGCTCGGTCGCGGCGGTTGCGACCATGCCGCCCACCGCCAGCGCCATGGGCTTCCAGTATGGTCGCACATAGCTCAACAGCCGTAAGTACAGGTCGCGATTGCTCGGCGGCATCAGCGGGGCACTTTCAGTGTTTTAGGCACTTGCCAGGTCTGGCCCTTCTGCATCTCCAGCGCCTTCACATACCGGTAAAACGTGCCTTCAAAATTCCCCAGCGCGATGACGAAACCGGCCCAGCCGTCCAGAAAACCCAGCTTGAAAACATAGTGCTTCACGAAGGACCACAAGCCGTGCGCCAGCGCTGAGCCCATGCTGATCTTCTTGTGCACGATCTTCTCGGCGCCCAGGCTGGAATAGCGGTTGGCCTTGTGCATGACCTCGCTCATGTTTTTAAACGGAAACTGCCAAATGGCATTTTTCAGGTGGCCAATGGGGTGGGTGGAGTCCAGAACATAGCCCTCATGCACTGGCTTCAGGTCATATTGCATGCGACCCTTGCGGAACAGTTGGGGCTGGCGGTAGTTGGGGTACCAGCCGGAGTGCTTGATCCAGCGGCCCATGAAGAAGTTGCGGCGCGGTACCCAGTAGGCATCCACGGCCGCAGGGTCCTGCGTGATGGCGCGGATTTCATTTTCAACTTCGGGCGTGCAGCGCTCGTCCGCATCGAGGCTGAAAATCCATTCATGGGAGCAGGCCGCAATGGCCTGGTTTCGCAAATCGCCAAACCCTTTGAAGTCCACCTGAACAACACGGGCGCCCAGCTTGGCGGCTATTTCGGGTGTGCCGTCCGTGCTCCAGGAGTCAACCAGAATGATTTCGTCAGCCCACGGCACGCTCTCGATGGTCGCCGACACCTTTTCGGCTTCGTTGTACGCGATGATGTAGACAGAAATTTTGCTCATGGGTGATGTTAGTATTCTGCGTCGCATGCGCTCTTTTGAGCCAAGGCAGCTCTGTAGTCTAGTCCAAAATGAATGCTTCCGATCCCGTTTCCGTGGTGATCACCACCTACAACCGCAGTGATGCATTGCTCGCCGTTCTGGACGGCCTGTCGCGTCAGAGCGATCGGCATTTTGAGGTGATCGTTGCCGACGATGGCTCCCGTGAGGAACATGTACGGCCCATCGTTGAATCTGCCAACGCCAAAGCGCTCAAGTTGGTGCATGTTTGGCATCCCGATGTTGGTTTTACCGCCGCGTGCATCCGAAACCGTGGCGTGGCCTTGGCGAGCAGTCCGTACATCATTTTCCTGGATGGTGATTGTGTGCCAGAGCGTGACTTTATTGCGCAGCACAAGGCACTCGCCCAAACCGGCTTGTTTGTCAATGGCAGTCGTGTTTTGCTGTCGCCCAAGCTGACGCAGCGCGTGTTGGCAGGCTCCGAGCAGATTTGTGGCCGTTCCTGGCTTTTCTGGCTCGGGCAACGCGTCCTTGGCCATGCCAGCAAGCTCACGCACCTGTTGCGTCTGCCGGATTTACCTCGTCGTATCGAACGTGCGTTTTCCTGGAAAGGCATTCGCAGTTGCAATATGGGGGTGTGGAAAGCCGATTTTGAACGGGTCGATGGATTTGATGAATCGTTCAGTGGTTGGGGGCATGAAGATGCTGACTTCGTTCTGCGCCTGCATCACAGCGGGGTGCTGCGCAAAAACGGGTTTTGCGCTACCGAGGTGTTTCACCTGTGGCACCAGGAAGCAAATCGTAACAAGGCGTCACAGAATGCCCAACGTGTCAAAGAGCGTGTTAAAAATGGGTTGATTCGATCCACTTTGGGCTATTCTCAGGCCCGGCTCAATGACAATGCCCGGATCTCAAGACTGTAATAATGGACCAATGATTAAACGTTTCCTTTGCTATTTCCTGACCTGCCTGGTTTGTAGTCCGGCCCTCGCCCAGTTCCGCATCGAAGTCTCCGGTGTGGGTTTGACCCAGGTCCCCGTGGTGATCGCACCCTTCAAGGGCCAGGACGCGCTGCCGCAAAAGATCTCTGAAATCATCAAGGCCGACCTCGAACGCAGCGGCCAGTTTCGCGTGATCGCGTCGCCAGCGGGTGTTTTTGACGAGGCTTCGCGGCCTGAGCTTTCCGCCTTGCGGCAGTCCGGCGCTGACGCCTTTGCCTCGGGCAGCGTGACCAGGCTGGCCGACGGCCGTTTTGATGTGCGTTTTCGCTTGTGGGACGTGGTGAAAGGGCAGGACATGGGGGGCCGCAGTTTTGCCGTCACCGTGCCTGACTTGCGCCTTGCCGCGCACCGCGTGGCCGATGACATCTATGAAAAACTCACCGGCGACAAGGGTGTGTTTTCAACCCGCATTGCCTACGTGACCAAGGCGGGGCAGCGTTACCAGCTTTGGGTGGCCGATGCCGACGGCGAAAATGCGCAGTCGGCGCTGGCCAGCCCGGAGCCCATCATTTCCCCGGCCTGGTCCCCTGACGGCAATCAGCTGGCCTATGTGTCCTTCGAGTCGCGCAAACCCGTGGTTTACGTCCACAACGTGGCCACTGGCAAGCGCCGCCTGATCGCCAATTTCAAAGGCTCCAACAGCGCGCCTGCCTGGTCGCCCGATGGCAGCACGCTGGCCCTGACGCTGAGCCGGGACGGCGGCTCGCAGCTGTTTTTGCTGGCGGCGGCAGGCGGTGAACCCCGGCGCCTGATTCAGTCAAGCAGCATTGACACCGAACCCGTCTTTTCACCTGACGGCCAACATATTTACTTTGTCAGCGACCGTGGCGGTTCGCCCCAGATCTACCGGGTCTCGGCACGCGGTCAAAACGTCGAGCGCATTACTTTTGCGGGTACTTACAACATTTCGCCGGCCATCAGCCAGGACGGTCGCTGGCTCGCTTACATTTCGAGACTGGGCGGCGCGTACAAGCTGCACCTGATGAATCTGGCCGACGCCACGGTGAGCGTCATCACCGACTCTGCTGCCGATGAAAGCCCCAGTTTTTCCCCCAATGGCAAGATGCTGGTGTACGCAACCCAGCAGCAGGGCCGGGAGGCTTTGATGACCAGCACGCTCGATGGCAAGGTCAGGGCGCGCCTCAGTGGGCAGCAGGGGGACATCCGGGAGCCGCACTGGGGTCCATTTTTTAAATAGCAGTTTGGAGTGATTCAGGATGAAAAAATTTGTTTTGGCTGGTCTGGTGTCGACCCTGTTGGTCGCTTGTGGTACCTCGGTTCCACTCAACGATGTGCCGGTGGAAGATGCCACGGCAAGAGCCGTAGGTGCTGACGCCGGTGCCGGTGCTGCCGGTTCAGGTGTTCAGGGGAGCGGCGTTGCGCCGGTTGATTTGGGCCGCGCGGCTGATCAAGCGCCGGCGCCAGCTGATTCACGTTTGGTCTATTTTGACTACGACAGCTTTGTCATCAAACCCGAGTTTCAAGCCGTGGTTGCCGCGCATGCCCGGTTTCTGCGCGCCCAGCCCAACCGCAAGGTGGCCATTGAAGGCCATACCGATGAACGCGGTGGCCGGGAATACAACCTGGCTTTGGGCCAGAAACGCGCCGAAGCCGTGCGCGATGCCTTGGCCATTTTGGGTGTGACCGCAGGCCAGATGGAAGCGGTCAGCTTTGGCAAGGAAAAGCCGGTTGTCGTTGGTGCTGAAGAAGCCGCTTTTGCCAAAAATCGCCGTGCTGAAATCCGTTATCCATGAAGTCTGAACTAGCCATGTCATCCTTGTTTTCAAAGCCCGCAGCCTTTCTGCTGGCGTGCTTGTTGTCGGTGGGCAGCACGCAGGCTGCCTTGTTTGAAGACGATGAAGCGCGCAAGGCCATTCTTGATTTGCGCCAGCGCGTGGAGGTCGTGCGCGGTGAGGCCGATCAAGCCCGCCGGGCCTCGGCCACCGAGCTGACGGGGCTGGGCAACAGCCTGCTTGATTTGCAGCGTCAGATTGAACTGCTCAAGGCCGAGATTGCGACGCTGCGCGGCAGCAACGAGCAAATCGCGCGCGAGCTGTCCGAAATCCAGCGGCAACAAAAAGACCAGTTGCAGGCGATTCAGGCGCGCTTCAGCAAAATTGAACCGGTGATGGTCCAGCTTGATGGTGTCGAGTTCCTGGCAGATCAAAGCCAGACGCGGGACTTTGAGGCGGCGCTGGCCGTGTTTCGCAAAGGTGATTTTGCCAACGCAGAAGGGCTTTTTTCGAACTTTGTCTCCCGCTATCCGCTCAGTGGTTATGTGGTGCCGGCGCTGTTCTGGCTGGGTAACGCCCAATATGCCACGCGCAACTACAAGGACGCGATGACCAATTTCCGGTCCCTGATTGCCAAAGACCCCGAGCATGTGCGCGCCCCAGAGGCCGTGTTGTCGGTGGCCAATTGCCAGTTGGAGTTGAAGGACAGCAAAGGTGCGCGCAAAACCCTCACGGACCTGCTCAAGGCCTACCCGCGCTCCGAAGCCGCCGTGGCTGCCAAAGAACGGCTCGCGACGCTTAAATGACCGGCTTGTCGGATCGCCGTTTTGGCGGGCTTGAGCGCTTGTATGGCGTGTCTGGCGCTGACCGCATTCGCAACGCGCATGTGGCCGTGGTGGGCATTGGCGGCGTTGGTTCCTGGGTGGCGGAGGCGCTGGCGCGCAGCGGGGTAGGGCGCATCACGCTGATCGATTTTGACCAGGTGGCAGAGTCCAACATCAATCGCCAGATTCAGGCGGTTGATGCCAGCCTGGGCCAAGCCAAGGTCGACGCCATGCGCGAGCGCATCCACGCTTATTCTCCAGAATGCCAGGTCAACTGTGTGGAGGCCTTTGCCGAGCCGGACAACTGGCCGGCCATCCTGCCCGCGGGTGTGAATGCGGTGGTTGACGCCTGTGACCAGGCCAAGGCCAAGCTGGCCATGGCGGTCTGGGCCAAAAAATCGGGCGCGCTGCATGTGATGGTGGGCGCGGCCGGCGGCAAGCGTCACGCCGAGCGGGCGGCCGTGGCCGATGTGCTGGACGTGACGCACGACCCCTTATTGGCCAAGGTACGCTATCAGTTGCGCAAGGCGTTTCCGGCATTGCGCGCTGCCAAAAAGCTGGGTGTCACCTGTGTGTATAGCCCCGAAGCCGTGGCCCCCCCTGATGCCTCCTGCGGCGTTGAAGGCGACGGCAGCCTGAACTGCAGTGGTTTTGGGTCGGTCGTCACGGTCACGGCAAGCTTTGGTTTTTGCGCTGCCGGTGTAATTTTGAATAAATTGAGCTCTGCCAGCAAATAAGGGCCAAGAATTTGTTTATAATTTGAGGCTTGCTAGAACGCGACGTCAAGAAGCGTTTGGGATGTTAGCTCAGTTGGTAGAGCAGCGGACTTTTAATCCGTTTGTCGTGGGTTCGACCCCCGCACATCCCACCAAAATACAAACGAAAAAAGCACTTCCAGGAAACTGGCAAGTGCTTTTTTTTTGGCGTACCCCGTGGGAGCGGCTTGCCAATCAGCGCTCTTCGCGCAACTACTGCACACAGCCCCTGAACCCTGTGGGGCGGACTTCAGTCCGCCGGCAAGTAAAGCGTCATCGGTGAATCTGTGCAGGGTGTGAACCCGTAGTGCTGGTAAAAGGTCTTGGCTTGCTGATTCTTGGCATCCACGAGCAACGCGAATGCCGCCACTTGCCTGCGGGCCTGCAGGCAGCGGTCAACAGCACAACCCATCAGCAGTTTGCCCAAGCCCTGGCCTCGCTGGTCGACGCGGCAGGCCAGCCGCCCCATCCGAAAACAGGGAACAGGGTAGCGCGGCAGCTTCTTTCGGTCCGCGTCACTGAGTTGCAGCACGTCGACCTGTGCTGCACTGAGGGTGTAGTAGCCAAGAATCAGGCCAGGGCGGTCGGTGTCCACCAACACATGAACCGTACTCACACCCTTGCGGCTATGTTGCACTGCAAATCGGTGAAGGTACGCATCAAGCTCGGGCACGCCACAGCTGAAGCCAGCGCGGTCATGAAGCGCTGAGTCCAGCGCCTGCTCTTCAAGCACGCTTCACCTTGGCTGCCGCTGTCAAAGCGCCTTTGAGGGCAGCGTTAGGGGTGAATGCGTTGTTGAGTGCCGCGGTAAAGTCGGCAAAATCGCGCTGCGAAAGCGTGACTCGCGATTCGCTGTCCAGCAAGGTCAGCGCCTTCTCTTTGGCGGCCACACGGACGAAACCAGCCATCGTCGTACCCAACAGCGTTGCTGCACGGGAAACGATGTCCTTGTCTGCGGCATCCAACTTCAGATCAAGACGGGCGGTTGCGGTCATGGCAGGTCCTTCATGTGGTACGGTGTTTTACCGTATTTATTCTACAGCAATGACGATAAAAGAGTTGCGTCCCCTTTATGCCCAATTTATCCGTGCATCAACACTTGACTTCAACTAAATTCGGTACTAAATTCAGACTCATCGTTGCGCCGAGGTCAACATGCAGTCCATTGCCAACATCAAGTCTATTTCCTACTTAAAAAGCCACGCTGCCCAGATTTCCGAAGACCTGGCACAGAACGGCAATCCGTTTTTCATCACACAAAATGGGGAAGCCAGCATGGTGATTGAAAGTGTCGCGCAGTTTCAGGAAAAGGAAGCTCTGATTGCGGCTTTGAAAATCATCGCCCTGGGTGAAAAAGACCGCTTGCAAGGCAAAGGCATTTCGGCCGCTGATTCACGGGCGCAGTTGCTGGCTGCACGTCAGAGCCGCAAGTAATGTCCCTCATCATTCTTCCCGGTGCGCAAGACGACTTGCTTTCGCTGCAGGAATACATGTTGGACCATTGGGGCGAAGCGTCCTGGCTGAAAGCCGAAGATGAAATTTTCGCCAAATTGGCAAAAGTCGACACTGGTCTTTTCAACGGCACGCCAGTCCAGGTACTGGCTGCGGTTGGCATTGCGGACTATCAGAACGTCTACACATCGCATCACAAGCTTGTTTACCGACGGGTAGCCAACGACACCTACGTGTATCTGGTCGCGGGGCATCGGCAGGACTTTCCGGCGCTTTTGATCAAGCGACTGCTGAAACTCTGACCCCCAACAGCGGACTCAATGCGACACCCCATCGCGCCGCAGCACCTTCACAAAGGTCAGCCACAAAATCCGAATATCAAACCATAGCGACTGGCGCTGCAGGTATTCCACATCAAGCTTCACCTTGTCCGGAATCGGCAACTCATCGCGCCCGTTCACCTGCGCCCAACCCGTCAGCCCCGGCACCAGTGCATGCACACCCTGCTGCGTGCGCAATTCAATCAAATCGTGCTGGTTAAACAGGGCAGGGCGCGGCCCCACAAAACTCATGTCACCCACCAGGATGCTCCACAGTTGCGGCAACTCGTCCAGACTGCTTTTGCGCAAGAAAGAGCCAATGGGCGTGAGATGCGCCTTGGGGTCAGCCAACAGGTGCGTGGCCACGGCGGGTGTGCCGACCCGCATGCTGCGGAACTTGGGCATTTTGAAAATGGTGTTGTTGCGCCCCACTCGGTCAGACCAATACAGCGCGGGCCCTTTGGACGTCAACCGCACCAACGCCGCAACCAC
The DNA here is from genome assembly GCF_030653815.1 of Rhodoferax sp. Taxonomy (GTDB): domain Bacteria; phylum Pseudomonadota; class Gammaproteobacteria; order Burkholderiales; family Burkholderiaceae_C; genus Rhodoferax. The sequence goes on from NZ_JAURYQ010000042.1 coordinate 79,991, forward strand.
CAGCACAGGCACCAGCAAAATACAGCCAGCCAAAACGGCCAGCATCAAGTCAAATAGTCTTTTCATTATTGTCAAATATCGTCATTGCAAGCCTCCCGGATCCGGCCCGATACCGCACACGAATCTTGAACAAAGTTTTTGTCACTTTACCGTATTTGTTTCACAGACAACCCAAGCTTGGCATCAGCGTCACACGGTGTATTAAAATCTTCGCATCGCCGAGTTACTGAACTACTTGCAGGGCGATTCATAAATTCTGCTAAAGCGTTCGCCGAAGCCTCCAAGCTCAAGCAGCGCGATGTTTGAACTGCTTATTGGAACTTTAAATCATGGCGAACGATTTCCTCTTTACTTCCGAGTCCGTATCAGAAGGCCACCCCGACAAGGTGGCTGACCAGATTTCTGACGCAATTCTCGACGCAATCTTCCAGCAAGACCCCAAGTCCCGCGTTGCCGCCGAAACCTTGTGCAACACCGGGCTGGTGGTGCTGGCCGGTGAAATCACCACCAATGCGCATGTGGACTACATCCAGGTGGCACGCGACACCCTCAAGCGCATTGGCTATGACAACACCGAGTACGGTATCGACTACAAAGGTTGCGCCGTGCTGGTGGCCTATGACAAACAAAGCAATGACATCGCCCAAGGCGTTGACCATGCCAGCGACGACCATCTGAACATCGGCGCCGGCGACCAGGGCCTGATGTTTGGTTATGCCTGCAACGAGACCACCGAACTCATGCCAGCCCCCATCTACTACGCACACCGGCTGGTGGAGCGCCAGGCACAGTTGCGCAAGAACGGTCACCTGCCTTTTTTGCGGCCAGACGCCAAAAGCCAGGTCACCATGCGCTACGTGGACGGCAAGCCGCACAGCATCGACACGGTGGTGCTGTCGAGCCAGCACAGCCCCGAGATGAGCAACGGCCTTACGATGAGGCCCGCCTTCATTGAGGCAGTGATCGAAGACATCATCAAACCCGTGTTGCCCAAAGAATGGCTGACCGCTGACACCAAGTATTTGATCAACCCGACCGGTCGCTTTGTGGTGGGTGGCCCGCAGGGCGATTGCGGTCTGACCGGGCGCAAGATCATTGTGGACACCTATGGCGGCGCTTGCCCGCACGGTGGCGGTGCATTCAGCGGCAAAGACCCCAGCAAGGTCGACCGCTCAGCCGCCTACGCCGCTCGCTATGTGGCTAAAAACATTGTGGCAGCCGGTTTGGCCCGGCAATGCCAGATTCAGGTGGCCTACGCCATTGGCGTGGCCAAGCCCATGAACGTGACCGTGTACACCGAAGGCACTGGCGTGATCCCTGACGACAAGATCGCGGAACTGGTTCACGAGCATTTTGACCTGCGCCCCAAGGGCATTATCCAAATGTTAGACCTGTTGCGCCCGATCTATCAAAAGACCGCCGCTTATGGCCACTTTGGTCGTGAAGAGCCCGAGTTCACCTGGGAGCGCACGGACAAGGCGCAGGCATTGCGGATTGCTGCAGGGCTGAAGTAAGTACGTTTCAAGCGTCCGTTAACTTGGTGGCTTGATCAGTACGACACCCCATAGCGTCGCAGCACCTTGACAAAGGTGAGCTACAGGATGCGAATGTCAAACCATATGGACTGGCGCTGCACGTATTCCACATCCACCTTGACCTTGTTCGGAACAGGCCGGCAGCAGATGTGCTGCAGCGTTATAAAAGTCTGGCTGATATTGAGGTTGGCCTTCGGGTGCTAAAGTCCGATCTCGAAATTGGCTCGCTGCACCACTCCTGAGAACTACCAGTATTTTTACGAAAAATTTAGTAACATTCAGCTTCCGACAGCAATTTACCTACTGCATCCTTAGACGAAACTAAAGGTTCATTCTGCAATGGCCATTTAATACCAATCGTCGGGTCATTCCAATAAATGCAACGCTCATGCTCGGGCGAATAGTAATCAGTAGTTTTATATAAAAAATCTGCTGATGCACTCATCACTAAAAATCCGTGAGCAAAACCTGGAGGAATCCATAGTTGACGACGATTTTCTGACGATAACTCGACACCAAACCATTTGCCGAAATTCGGTGAAGATGGACGAATATCAACAGTCACATCAAATACAGCACCATCGATGACTTGGACCAGTTTACCTTGAGCATTTTGAATTTGATAATGTAGTCCACGCAAAACGCCTTGAACCGATCTACTGTGATTATCTTGAACGAATCGAAAATCTGAATTAGTTATTTTCTGAAATTCCGATAAATTGAAACTTAATCCTACTTCATCTTGCGCTAGTTCAGGAGGTTCAAGAATGAGCACCTCGGGAAATGAAGTTTGTATAACTTTATATTTCATGCAACCCTCTGCTTCTTGATCGCATCATGATAACCAATTAAATTGGACTGATGCTGTCTGTAATTAACCAAACTCTTAGATATTTCATAACGGCGCCACCCGCGTTCTGCATGTTCACAGATAAATTCATCATGTGCATCAACAAAAAATCCTTGTTGCATAGTTATTTTTTTTAAGTTTGTAAAAAATCTTTTTGTGATAGAAATTGCAAAGCCAGGATAGAATTTTTCTCGTAATATTTCTGAACCAAAAATATTATCTTTTACGATATCATGATATCGTGAGCCGGTAAAATTCAAGGTCTCGTTAACTACTTCTGCCGAATGCACAACAAAATCAGCTTTGTGCACCATTATGGCTTCAACAACTCGCACTAGCTTATCTGGCGACCATTCATCATCTTGATCGCAAAATGCAATAGCATCCCCACTACAAAAACCAGCAGCCTTTAGAAAATTCAATCCATAGCCTAGTTTGGTTTCATTTTTATAAATACGCACTGGAAATGAAACGTTAGAAGCAAAGTTCTTGACAATTTCCAAAGTTTCATCAGTAGAACCATCATCTACAACAATGACCTCATAAGGAAGCAATTTTTGACAGGCTAGACTTATTAATTGATCATTTAGATATTTCGAACCGTTAAATGTAGCAAGAGCAATTGAGATTTGCATAAATTCTATTAAATATCAGCCATTAATCAAATTGAGTAAATATTGACCATCCACTGTTTTGCACAGGGATTCGCCAACTTATGACACTGCTCAGTATCAATCCAACCTTGCCTGAAGACAATCTCTTCGGGGCAGGCACCATTAGCTCGCTCTCCGCACGTTCTTCACCCACTCCTGGGTGTTTAGATACCACTGCAGCGACTTGCAGATGTCAAGATTGATCGCCGGTTTACCGGAACCAGCGATCCAGTCGAACACGACATTTGCGTCAATGAAGCCGTTACCGTCTGTGACGAGAATTGGATTCAAAACCACCTTGATTTCTTTAACAATTTTTCAATGCAACCCCTGGCTGCAAAATGGATCCCGCAGTCACGGAAACACCATAACCTAGAGAAGAGCCCGCTTGCATCCATGCGCCCCGACCCAGCACTGAGCCGCCAGCCATGCAAGCGTTCACCCCCAGATGCCCAAAATCCTCAACTTGCGCATGGTGATCTACCACTGCACCACAGTTCACAATAGCCCCCACACCCAACTGGGCTTCGGTACCCACAATCGCTCCTGCCATCACAGCAGTCCCATGCCCGACTAATGCACGAGGCGACAGAAAGGCCCTAGGGTGAATGACCGTAGCCAATTCGATGCCAACATTAACCATCTGCTTCATCAAAGCTTCACGCACAAAGTTATTGCCGATAGCCACGATGCCTTGATCGCAAACCTCTCGGTGCAATGGCATACTTTCAACAGCCCCAAGCAATGGATAACCCAATACGCGCTCACCAGCAGGCAGTGAGTCATCCAGAAAACCAATAACTTGAAATACTCCAGTCAATTCTGCAGCCTCAGCAACCGACCTGCCGTGGCCACCGGCCCCCAAGATCATTAGCCTGGTCTTGCCCATCAGTGCGACACCCCGTCACGTTGAACCACCTTCAAGAGGGTCATCCACAAAATCTTGATATCAAACCAGAAGTTTTGGCGTACTAAGTACTCCGCGTCCAGGTCCACCTTTTGGGGAATCGGCAGGTCATCCCGACCATTCACTTGTGCCCACCCGGTTAACCCTGGAACTAAGGCATGAACGCCTCTTTTCGTACGCAACTCAATCAAATCGTGTTGGTTAAACAGGGCAGGACGCGGCCCCACAAAACTCATGTCGCCCATCAAGATGCTCCATAACTGTGGCAGCTCGTCCAGGCTGCTCTTGCGCAAAAAGGAACCAATCGGTGTCAGGTGCGCCTTGGGGTCTGCCAGCAAGTGGGTAGCCACCGCAGGTGTGCCCACCCGCATGCTGCGGAACTTGGGCATTTTGAAAATGGTGTTGTTGCGCCCCACCCGGTCAGACCAGTACAAGGCTGGACCTTTGGACGTCAAGCGCACCAACGCCGCAACCGCCAGCACAGGCATCAGCAAGAAGCACCCAGCCAAAGCCGCCAGCATCAAATCAAATAGTCTTTTCATTTCTGTCTGATATCGTCATCGCGCATTTCTGCCGTCATTGCGAGCGAAGCGCGGCAATCCATGACCCCCCATAGCCCGTATCAACCCCTCTTCAACCGAAACCGGCGGCACCCATCCCAAAAGCTTACGCGCCTTATAAATATCAACCTGCAAATTCCCACAAAGCCTTTGCACTGCATCGCCCTTGCCCAGCAGCGTTGCCCCCGCTTGCATCGCCCACACCGGCACTGGCAGAAAACGTGCGGGCACCCCGGCTGCGTGCGCCATGCCACGCACCAGCTCGGTGGTGGACAGGTCTTGCCCATCACTCACTAAAAAAGTCTGGTTGGCCGCTTGGGGGTGGGTGATGCAGGTGATGATGAAATCCACCAAATTGCTAAGGGCCACCAAGCTGCGCTGGTTGTGCACCGCACCCAGCGGCAAGGGCCAGCCGCGCTGCACGGCGCGCATGAGGGCGGCAAAGTTGGCCTTCACACCGGGACCATACACCAGCGGCGGGCGGATTACGACCACCTCCATGCCGGTGTCCACAGCCAGCTGGCGTAGCCCCTGTTCGGCCTCATGCTTACTCTGTCCGTAGGCATCTTGCGGGTTGGGTGCATTGGATTCATTGAACGCTTGCCCGGGATGTGTGGACTCGCCATTCACCTTGACCGAGCTAATGAATACAAAGCGCTTTACCCCTGTGGCTGCAGCTTGGCGGGCAAGATTCAAGGTGCCTTCAACGTTGACGACACGAAACGCAGTCAGCGGATCGGCCTCGGTGTCGTGCATGACGTGGACCCGTGCGGCGCAATGCACCACAGCGGACACGCCCTCAAGCGCAATCGACCAGCCGGTAGAGGGTTCCAAGTCACCTGTCACGCGGGGTAGCACCTGCCCTGGCCACGGCTGCCCACCTTTACGCACAGCCACCGCCACCCGCTGCAACTCGTCGTCAGCCAGCAAGCGCTGGACGACTTCTTTACCAACAAAGCCTGTTCCACCGGTAACCAAAATCACGCCGTCTCCTTTGTTTTCTTATAGATGTCTGCTGCTTCATGCAGCAGCTCTTCCAATCGGTCCATCAGCAGCCCGCGACCGAACTCTTTCTGTGCAAAAGCATGGCCATTCGCACCAAGCTGAAGCCGTCGATCAGCAGGCATGGCCGCCATCTGAAGTACCGCTGCGGCAAGCCCGCCCGAATCACCCGCTGCGCAAACCAGGCCAGCATTCGCCTCTGTGATGACCTTTGCACCCTCACCATCGAGCATTCCCAAAAGTGGGACACCCGCCATCAGGTAAGACTGCACCTTGCCTGGAATGGTCATGCTGAACACCGGGTCTTTTTTCAACGACACCAGCAGCGCATCCGCATGCGCATAAAAAGACGGCATGCGCTCCACGGGAAAACGACCCAATAACAGCACGTTACCCTGCAATCCACGGCGCGCCACCTCTTCTAGAAGCCAGCCAGACTTTCGCCCATCGCCCACAATCAGCCAACGGATGGCGGCGTTGTGCTTCAACGACTCGGCAGCGTCCAGAACAGCAGGTAAGTCCTGCGCCTCACCAATATTGCCAGCGAAAAGCACATTGAACACGCCATCCAGCACGGGTACCTCAGGCGCTGGCACCAAATCAGGCTGATTAAAAATCTCTTCCGCCCAGCTTGGGAAATAGCGAATCTTCTGGGCGTCTGAACAATACTTGGCAATGCTCGCCAGAAAGGCGTGCGATTGACCCAGCACCAAGGTGCAGCGCTCATAAATGAACTTCACCAAATGCCCGATCCAGCCCAATACCCTTGGAGAGCGCACAACCCCAATTGCAGCCAACGTTTCCGGCCACAAGTCCAACGCCCAGAATACAACTGGCGTACCCTTGATCCGGCCAAGCAAGATAGCTGGCAGGCCCACCGTCACAGGTGATGGCTCAAAAACAAAGATGACATCCGCTTGTTGGCCCCGCAACCACCATGGCCCATGTAGGCAGGCCCCAAGAACAAAGCTCAGGTAATTCAAAAACAAGCGCACTGCACCTTGGCCCCGCGCCAACATGGGAACCCGCCACACCCGGGCTCCGCTGTATTGTTCAAATGCCTTGGGGTCCTGTCGGTACGCGTCAAACACACGCCCGGCCGGGTAATTGGGAATGCCCGTCAACACCGTCACACTGTGCCCACGCTGCATGAGCTCTTGCGTAAGATCATTGATTCGGAAGTTTTCGGGCCAGAAGTATTGACTGACGATCAGAATTTTCACGCGTCTGTCGTCTCAGTATTGCTTCCACACCACACGGTTCACATAGTCCGTGTAGCTGTGGATGATGCGCAGCACCTTGTCAGAGACATTGGGCATGCTGTAGTCAGCCACTTGGCGGATGCCATGCGGTTCGGTGCGGTCGGCTCCGCGCGGCTGCGTGGCCAAAATCGCCAACCCCTGACGCACACGCTCCACCTCCAGCCCCACCATCATCACGGCGGCTTCTTCCATGCCCTCGGGCCGCTCGTGCGCCTCGCGCAGGTTCAGCGCCGGAAAGTTCATGATGGACGACTCTTCGTTGATGGTTCCACTATCTGACAACACCGCACGCGCCGAGAGTTGCAGCTTGTTGTAGTCATGAAAGCCCAGCGGTTTAAGCAGTCGCACCTGCGGGTGAAAGATGGCGCCGGTTGCGTCAATGCGCTTTTGCGTGCGCGGGTGCGTGGACACAATCACTGGCAGGCCATAGTCTTCAGCCACTGCGTTCAACACCGCCACAAGCTTGGTGAATGATTGGGCCGATTCAATGTTCTCTTCACGGTGCGCACTCACCACAAAGTAGCCCTCGACCGTCAACCCCTGGCGCTCCAGAACGTCAGACGCTTCGATGCGCGGCCGATAGTGCGTCAGCACCTCAAACATCGGGCTGCCGGTCTTGATGACCAGATCCGGTGGCAAGCCCTCGCGCAGCAGGTAGTCGCGCGCAATGGTGCTGTAGGTCAGGTTCACATCAGCCGTATGGTCGACGATGCGGCGGTTGGTTTCCTCAGGCACGCGCTGGTCAAAGCAGCGATTGCCTGCTTCCATGTGAAAGATCGGAATCTTGCGGCGCTTGGCCGGAATGACCGACAGGCAGCTGTTGGTATCACCTAGCACCAACATGGCCTCAGGCTGCACTTCAGCGAGCACCTTGTCCACTGCAATGATCAGGTTGCCAATGGTGTGAGCCGCACCACTGCTGCATTCAGCGCTATTCAAAAAGTAGTCTGGTTTGCGCACGCCCAGGTCGTTAAAGAAAACTTGGTTGAGTTCGTAGTCGTAGTTTTGCCCGGTATGCACCAAGGTGTGTTCGCAATGCTCGTCCAGTCGCGCCAGCACGCGCGACAGGCGAATGATTTCCGGACGGGTGCCTACCGCTGTCAAGACTTTAAGTTTTTTCATGTTTTTTCTTACACTGGGCAAGCAAACGTATCGGGTCGCGCGCGGTCAAACACCTCGTTGGCCCAGAGCATCACAATCATCTCATCCGTGCCAATATTCGTAATGTCATGTGTCCAGCCCGGCACGGTTTCAACCACCTCTGGCTTGTCACCGCTAGTCACCAGATCATGCGTCTGGCCGGTTTGCATGTGTCGAAACTTAAATCGTGCTTGGCCTTTGATCACCAAAAACTTCTCGGTCTTGCTATGGTGATAATGGCCGCCACGAGTAATGCCGGGCACGGCGGTAAAGTAAGAGAACTGTCCGCAATCCGATGTTTTCAACATCTCGACAAACACACCACGCGCGTCTGCATGTTGAGCTAGGGTGTAGGCAAACAGCTCCGACGGCAGATAGCTCAGATAGGTGGCATACAGCGCCCGAACCAGCCCGGTGCCGACGCGCTCGGTCATAAGCGTGTCGCGGCTGTCTTTAAAAGCCTGAATCTGGCGGGCCAGCTCACCCACTGTCGTGGTGTATTGCGGCGCGACAGTAGCAAAGCCCGCGGCATCTGCGGTTGCATCGATGCCGTCCATCAATTGCAGAAAGCGTTCGATCACATCATCCACATACACCAGCGTGACCGGTGCGGTCGGGTCGTTGATCTGTATAGGCAAGCGGCGCGCAATGTTGTGGCAAAACGTCGCCACGGCCGAGTTGTAGTTGGGCTTGCACCATTTGCCAAACACGTTGGGCAGCCGGAAAATATGCGCCGGCACGTGGTACTCACGCTGCATTGCAAATAAAGCATTTTCAGCACCTAGTTTGCTAGCGCCATAGGCGTTGTCGCGGTCAGCCTGAGTGGATGAGGTGTAAACAACGGGCACCTTTCTACCTGTGGCTGCTACTACTGCGCGCACGGCCTGACACAGTGCCTGCGTCAATCCTAAATTCCCCGACACAAATTCAGTCGGGTCTTGTGGCCGGTTGACGCCAGCCAGATGAAACACGAAGTCCACCCCCTGTAGCAGCACGGGCAGTTGGGCCAACTCATCGCCACGCGTGAAGCACACTACTTGCACGTTTTTGCGCTCAGACAAATGCAACTGCAGATTTTTGCCGACGAAGCCATTGGCCCCGGTAATCAGTACCTTCATGATGCTATTCCTCAGTCACAGCTGCCTCACCTCGAGCGATGGCTTGCATAAAGCGCAGCTTCATTAGCAGCGCCTTCATTCCATGCAAATCCAACCGGGTGGTGTTGTGCGAGTTGTAATCCTCGGCCTGCGATATTTTTTGCTCACCTTGCTCCACAAACTTGCTGTAGTTCAAGTCACGCAAGTCGGGTGGCACACGGTAATAATTGCCGAGGTCTTGGGCTGCCACCATTTCTTCTCGGCTTAGCAGTGCCTCATACAGCTTTTCGCCATGGCGTGTGCCGATGGTGTTGACCTGATGCGCTGGCACATTCAACAAAGCCTTTAGCGCCTCGGTCAGCGTGCCAATGGTGGCCGCTGGGGCCTTTTGTACAAAAATATCACCGGGGTTGCCGTGCTCAAAAGCGTACAGGACCAAGTCAACCGCGTCGTCCAAAGTCATCATGAAGCGCGTCATGTTGGGATCGGTAATCGTGAGCGGCTTATCGGCACGAATTTGATCTACAAACAGCGGAATCACCGAACCGCGCGATGCCATCACATTGCCATAACGGGTGACACAAATGGTGGTGGTATCACTCTCACGCGACTTGGCCACCGCCACCTTTTCCATCATGGCCTTGCTGATGCCCATGGCGTTGATGGGGTACACCGCCTTGTCAGTGCTCAGGCAAATCACCCGCTTGATTCCGTGCGCAATAGCGGCCTCCAAAACATTCTCTGTGCCCAGCACATTAGTTTTGACCGCCTGCAACGGGTAAAACTCGCATGATGGCACTTGCTTGAGAGCAGCCGCATGAAACACATAGTCCACCCCACGCATGGCGGTGCGCACACTGTCCGAGTCGCGCACGTCACCAATGTAAAACTTCAGTTTGGCATGGTGATACCGCTTTCGCATGTCGTCCTGCTTTTTCTCATCGCGGCTTAGTATGCGTATTTCTCGCAGTTCAGAATCAAGAAACCGGCGGAGAACGGCATTGCCGAAAGAACCGGTACCACCGGTAATTAATAGCACTTGGTTGGTAAACATATTGTCATTTCCTAAATTTCTAAGGCATCGCGACATAACTGGTATTTTTGTGCGGGCGTTGGGTAGTTAATCAGTACCGCACGATACTTGCCTTTGAATACAAACAAGCTGCCCGCGGCAGCACCCACTACCCCTAAGCTGGACACCAAGTGGCCCACATGCTCCAGAGAGCCAGCGCCGCCCATGATTGTCAAGGGAACTTTAAGCACCGCCCTGAATTGGCTGGCTAAGTCCAAGTCGTAACCTTGCATGAAACCATCGCGGTCTATCGAATTGATCACGATTTCACCCGCGCCTGCGTCTTGCAACTGCTTGGCCAAGGCAACAGGGTCGGTTTTATGGACCGTTTTACCGTTGTTGGTGCAAACCTCATATTCCTTGGAAAACAGCCCGGATCTTTTACGCACATCCACCACTACCACCACCGATTGTCGTCCAACTGCTGCTGCCATCTCGGACAACAGTGCCGGGTTGGCGATGGCAGCAGCACTCACAGCCACTTTTTCCACCCCCATGTCCACAATTCGTGCCGCCTGATCCGCAGTCTTGACGCCACCGCCGTAGCACAGCGGCATGCGGCACTCTGCGGCCAGTTTGGCAATCAAACCAAAATCGGGTTCACGGCCAAGAACCGTGGCATCGATGTCCAGCACAATCAATTCGTCCGACTCTTTCTCGTTAAAGATCTTTACAGCGTTGATCGGGTCGCCTACATACTTGGGGTCTTTAAAACCCTGCGTTTTAACCAGCCCACCTTGGTGGATCAGCAAACAAGGAATGATTCGCGGACGTAGCATGGGTCAAGATACCACAAAGTTCTTTAACAGCTGCGCACCCCAATGATGACTTTTCTCGGGGTGGCATTGCACTCCATGAATGTGCCCATGCGATACCACGGCATCAAAGTCAAAACCATAGTGCGCCGTAGCGGCCACGTCGGCCTTGTCTTGCGCATCAAAATAATATGAATGCAAAAAGTAAAACTGCGGAGTTTCGTCAAACCCTTCTTTGAACAGCTCGGCACCTGCAGTGGGCTGCAAGTTGTTCCAGCCCATGTGGGGCATAGGCAAACTGGCGGCAAGCGAGTTGCTCGCAAAGGACTTTACGCGTCCAGGCACCCAGTTCAGGCCAGGCAACGTGCCTTCATCAGAGCCAGCCGCCAACATTTGCATACCAACACACACACCCATAATAGGCACGCACTTGCTCAGCACCGTTGCCTCAAGGGCTGGCCGCATGCCAGATTCATTGAGCCGCAGCATCGCGTGGTCAAAGTGTCCCACGCCCGGCAACACCAAGCGCGTCGCACCTTCAAGTTCTTGCGGTGTTTGAGCGCGCTGTGCGTCCAACCCCATGCGCTTGAACAACGTCATAAAGGCCTGAATGTTCCCTACCCCGTAGTCCACCAGCTTGATCATCGAAAATGCCTCTTTTCCAGACCCAACCATCTCAGTGCATTGGTACCCAATCTGATCAAGTCACGTTTGTTTTTGTATTCCCGAAATGTCTTTTTGGGCATATCAAACAATTGCTGCAGCTCATCCACCGTCAAGCCCAACTTGTGCGCCACATATTCAAACTCCTGCGTGAGAAAGTGCTCATCCATCTCTGGGCGCGAAATCCGATCCAGCGCTTGGTCGCGTGTCATCTGCTCCGTCATGATCAAGCTGGAGAAGTGAGCGCGGCGCTTTTCGTAGCCAAAACGGCGTGGCAACCAATAGTCTTCATAGAACCGAGTGAAGCGCGACTCGTGATGCTTGTGCAGAAAGCGCTGCCAACCAAAGTGGCGTTCCAACTCATCCTCGGCATCCTTCTTGACATAGGGCACCAAGTTCAACGGGTGATACACCTTCATGCCCAGCACTTTTTGATACCACAGCTTGTAAACCAGAATGTCCACCAGTGGAAACTCATCATTGGGTTTGCCGTCACCAAATCTTTTCCAAATATCACCAAATAGAGTTTTGTCGATGCCCAAATAACCACCCCATTCTTCCGGTTCGCGGCAACATTCGGTCGAGAAATTGGAGCCTGTGATAATGTGCTTGATCTTGTATTTGCGGGCAAACTTGTAGAGGCCGGAAAAAAAGGCCGCATCCTGCACAAGGTCCTGGTCTGGAATACCAGCCCGCAAAAAAGCCACCTGCATGCGCTTGACGGCTTCCCAGTTCACCACATCCGTATACAAATCCAAGCCCAAGCCATCGACAAGTTTTTCGATGTTGCCAACGGCTTGGTCAGTATTCCAACCTGCGTCAACGTGGAAGAGCAAAGGTCGCAAGCCCATTTTCTCTTTGGCCACATAGGCTACGTAGGAACTGTCGAGTCCACCGCTCAGACCGATAATGCAATCGAAGTCCTTGCCTTTTCCTGCTAGGCGTATTGCATCAGCCATTTGTGCCAACCGGCGCTCACCTTCGGAATCAGTATTCCAATTCGGCTTAATCAACTCTTCAAAGTTGTTGCAGTAATCACACCACCCACGATCATCGAAAGTGACATTTTGGTCAGATAAATCCATGATGCACTTAGTGCACATTGTTGTAGGTTGAAGTGTCTTCATTACTTTTTCATTTTTTCATTATCTTGGTTTTCAAACAAATCGCGAAATTCAGAGATGAATTGTTCAGGATTTTTTATATATTTGGCCAGATAGTTAAGACTTTGTTCATCAAGGAGCCACCACTTTGAATCCTCCAGTGCGGAAACCAGATCAGAAGAAAATCTATATCGAATCAATTTAGCCGGATTCCCTGCAACAATTGCATAGGGCGGCACATCTTTTGCAACGATGGCACCTGCACCAATAACAGCTCCATTTCCAATTCTCACACCTGACATGATAATTGCCGATCGACCTATCCAAACGTCATTGCCAATAGTCGTATTAAGCGGCGTGTCTAATGTATACTTAGAAAATTTTTTATTGATACTATCTCGACCAGCATAAAAAACTGGTGACATCCCAACCCAATCCATTGGATGACTCGCACCACCAATAACAACTTGATTTGCGATTGAAGTAAAACTCCCAATGTTTGCATAATAAATATCACAATCGTAACCGCAAAAACTATACCTACCCATAGTAGATGAAAAAAAAGACGTACCTGATTCTATCTTTGAGGTTGGATCAACATTTGAATAACGTATCGATGAGAGTCGCGCTTTTTTCAGAATCTTGGAGAGAAAGCTCTTTAATTTTGTAAACATGCTATTCTTAATTGCTTCTGTTTTTGTTGTGCGAAACGAAAAAATATAAAAAAATAGAATAAATAGAAAAAATCTAAAGTACTAGGAAAAAATATTGGTTCTGTAGTCGCCCTGATCCAAGCGAAGAAGATCAGACATATCGCCACGATCTTTTGTGTAACGAGTCTATTTGAAATGGCAATAAAAATTGGTGTGGTCAAAACAAAAATTAAACCTGCAACTCCATAAAACGAATGAACACGTATAAAAGAGTTATGAGGATTGCCATCAAAGTAGTGAGCTATAGATGTATTATCATAGCTTGCTCCAAATATAAGCGTCCATTCATTAATTTTATTCATATAATCAGCAATAATTTGGCCCCTAGACTCGTCGAAGACGCCTTGAGAAAACTTTGATTGTTCAATTAGCAGTTCTAATGCAGAACCAATTTTCTCATAATTGCTATAGAGATACACAGAAAGAAGTAGTGCAATTATCCCTACAAAGCGGATCGTGATTTTTCTGTCTGATTTTGATGTACTAGCATTGACGAAAATGCTGAATATTAAGATTAGTGCGCCGATTAATATCGATCCTCGACCTAACCCAAAAAATGCAACGAGCAAAGTGGCGATCGATGAAGCGATAGGTAGGCGGTTAAATTTTAGGTAACTTGTAAGTGAGTAACCGATTTGAACTACTATTAAATAGCTAGGAAGACCATTTCCGCCGGCACCAGGAATCATCAACTCAAATGGTTCCGGGTCACCCCAGTGCGCTGCAAGACCAATTGCGATAGCGAAAACAAAAATCCAGTAAAAGTATTTAAGACAAAGTAAAATATGCCCATGATCCTTTTTACTCAATTGCTGTGCTGCAATAAATATTATAGGGGCGACAGCTAAATAAAAAATCGGTGCAATCCCATGATTAAGGCTTGCCGCAGCGGGCAAGCATATTAACGCGGCCCCACTAAAAACTAATGCGTCAACTTTATTAATGGATATATATTTTCTTTCGTTGATTATATATACTAAAGCAATTATATAAGATGCAGCAATTGTTATTGGCGTCTGAAAAGCGAAGGCGACCATCAAAAGGCACAGGAAGGAAGTATCAAAAGCGATTTTTTTCATTGCTCTAATTAATTTGCGAACACATTAAATGTCTTTACTTAATTACAGCACTTGCCCTATATCCATCCTTGGGTACGCATCTAAAAGACTTTCAGGGGTAAGGTTTATAACTTTAACATCCTTTTCTCTGGCCAATTTTGCAACCAAGTAATGGAATTCCGTTGTTATCCAATAAAACTTAAGATAAAATGCCAAATTATAATTTACCTGCGAGACTTCTGATTTATCATCGTAACAGTGCCCTTTTCCGGCCGTGCAGAATGCACTATAATCGCAACCCAAAAGATATATCTCTTTAAAGCCCATATAAATAGCTGTTAAAATTGAAAAAGATATTACATTCATGGCTCCATATATGTTTTCATCAATTTTTTCAGACATCGTTGATACAGGATATTTTTTTGAATAAATATAGATGCTAGGGATATTTATTTGAAGATTGTCTAAAATTTTCTTAGCTCTAATATCTGTGACAAAGATTGGTGGCTTTTTTTTGTATTTCTCCACTACTTCTTTGAAGGTGTGGTTCCATTGCTCCCAATATAAATTGTCCATCAATGCATAATAGTTTGGATTGATACCTGAAACTATTTCTGATTTATATAGTGAATTTACGCCAAAAATGACTTCACTTCTTAGGGCGTCCAATTCGTCGACTTTTAAGTCATTAAGTGAAGGTCCTGTGCCTAGTATGAAGCATCGCTCTCCATTGTGAATGTTTCGAAAATCTATATTTTTTTTTAAAACTTTTTTAGCGGGAAAGTCTAAATAATATATTATTTCGCTTAGTATATTGTAAGTTTTATATATAAGTGCATCAATCTTATCTTTTACATCAAATTTGCTCATTTATTTTCCATTTTTTTAATAAGATCAAACGAGAGCGGTGTTCCATACCTAACATTTGAAGAGACTTGTCTACCTAAAGCTTCATTTAAATATTTAGGCGGCAAACCATATCCAGGTCGCACACTGCGAACACAATCTACAGTAATAACTTGCCCCACCTGCATGTCCTTAACAAAGTACAGTGATCTTCTGAATTTCACATTTCCTTGCTCGCTAGATTTGCAACCATAGTCAACACGTCCCAATGCTGACCATGCAGTTTTAGCGCCTTGGCAAAGTGCCGCCAATTCAGTGGGTTCCAGCGAAAAGCTGTCGTCCGGCCCACCGCCGCTACGGTCCAGAGTGAAGTGCTTTTCGATGATGCTGGCCCCCATGGCCACGCTGGTGATGGCCGTGGTGTTGTCCAAGGTGTGGTCTGACAGGCCCGTGACCAAGCCAAAGCGCTCGATCATGTCGGGAATGGTGCGCAGGTTGTAGTCTTCTGCCGGGGCGGGGTAGCCGCTCACGCAGTGGAGGATGGCGAGCTCCTTGCAGCCGCCTTCGCGCGCGGCGTCGATGGCTTCCTGAATCTCTTCAGCATCGGCCATACCGGTGGATATGATCATGGGCTTGCCCGTGCTGGCAGCGTATTTGATCAGCGGGAGGTCTACCGCTTCAAACGATGCGATTTTGTAGGCTGGGGCGTTCAGGTCTTCCAGCAGGTCGATGGCAGTGTTGTCAAACGGCGAGCTGAAGATGGTGATGCCGTGTTTGCGGGCGTGCGCAAACAGCGGCGCGTGCCACTCCCACGGCATGTGAGCCTCTTGGTAAAGGTCAAACAGCGTGCGACCGTCCCACAGGCCGCCGTGAATGCGAAAGTCATCAGAGTCACAGTCCAGCGTGATGGTGTCAGGGCGGTAAGTTTGCATTTTGACGGCATCAGCACCGGCCTGTTTGGCAGCCTCAATAAGTTTGCAAGCGGTTTCAATGTTGCCGTTGTGGTTGGCGGACATTTCGGCGATGACGTAGGGGTGGTGATCAAGGCCAATGTTGCGTCCAGCGATCGATAACTGCGGATTCATGCTTGGATACTCGATTCGGTCGAAAAGTAATTGGGATTTAGACACGCGACACAAACTCTATCCTCTGCTACACCATTCATCCAGTAGAAGCCTTTAAATGTGCCCTCGATAAACCAATTGGCCCTTGTGTACGCCTTTATTGAGGAGATATTGCTAGCATACATACCACCATGCAGACGGCGAATGTCATGCGTTTGAAAAGCAATTAAATTGGCAATTGCGATTGCTTTCGTTGCAATACCTTTACCAAGGTAATTTCGATTGCCAAGTAAGCAAACAAGATCAGATGTTTTATTTTTTATATCTATTGGCCCAATCTTTACATTACCAATTTTTTCACCAGAGTCACTTTCAATAAGGTAATAGAACCATTTGCCGGTTTTCAAACCCTCCTCGAAGTCTTTCACTAGAACATCATGACTGAATATTCGTCCACTGCCAGTAAAGAAGTTAAGATGACCATCATCATTTTCGTACCAACGACAATAGTCACTATCAATATCAGCTAACTCAAGGGATCTAAGTTTTATTTCGATGCTCATATATTGCCCCTAATCTAGTGCACCGAAGTGGCGCAAGTTAAAATTTCATCGACTACAAACGTAGCACCTGTTCCATTGCAAATACTCGACGCCGCATCTGAGCAGATTTTAAGTGAGTGAGGTATTGCGAGAAATGACGACAATTGATCCGGCAATCGTTTTTCTACGTGTTCCAGTTTTCCAATAATCTCGGCTGCACCTACAGCGCCTAGCTCAGCACAAGAGCTATTCTGGTTGTCAGCAAGGATCACCAGTATTGACGGCAGCCCCAAACAGCACCGCTCCCACGAGGTGCTACCCGCAGCACCAATCGCCAGATCACTGTCGGCCATTCGCTGGGCCATGTCATTGACATTGACCACCACTGCTGTAGGCCATGGCATTTGTGCTGCCAACTCCTTAACGCTTTCCAACCAGGGCGCTGTCAGCCCCATGACCACGGTGATCCGGCTTTCTCTCGGCAAAGCGCAGGTTTTTAGGACTTGCAACACTTTTCCGGTGGCGTTGGGTTGATCGACACCGCCCATCGTTATCAGCAACTGGCGCAAGGCCGGCTGCGTCTTACGGCGCTCCATGCTGTACGCACGCAAGGCCGAGAATTCAGGGCGCAACACGGCGTAATGCGAACCGGTGAGCACCTGGCAGTGTGGGGGAACCAATTCATTGTAGTGCTCGGGCCGGCGCCCCAGGTTCTGATCGAGCAGCAGGTCGCATTGGTGGGGTCGATCTGCCAGATCGTCAATCACCAGAATGCTTCGGGTGTGCGGGCGCAGGGCTTGTTCCCAGCGGCGGTCCAGCGCGTAATGGTCCACCACCAGACAATCCACCACTTGGCCCCCCAGGGCTTGTCGGGTTTGCTCGGCATCGCGGGCCCAGTCGGTGCCCAGCCATTGGGCATGGCTTGGGTCTGTGGGGGCGGTAAATGCATCGTCTGCAGGGGCCAGCGCTGTCGCTGAGTGGCCGCGCTGGTGGATCAAGTTTTGTAAGTGGCCGGCGTGCGGGCGGCAAATGAAGGTGCTTTGTGCACCGCGCTCGCGCAGGGCATCGGCCAGCGTAAGGCAGCGCATGACATGGCCTGTGCCGATTTGCAGCGATGCATCGGTGCGGAATGCGATGTGCATCAGTCGTTGGCCTTTGGGGGAGTGGTCTTGTTGGCGTGTTGCATGGCCTTGAACATCCATTCGGCACGTTCCCAGTCTTCTGGTGTGTCGATGTCTTGAACGCGATGACGTGGCAACGGCACAGGTGCTGAGCCTTGGCTGAACAGCGGTTTGCCCTCCAGCCAGGCTTGAGCTTGGCCCCAGTAAAACTGGCCCGCGTCGTGCCAGGCTTCTGCCAGGTCTTGTGATCGGGTGTTGAAGTGTTCGGGCTGGAACATTTCGACCCGTTGTTCTGCGGTGATGCGTATGGCACGTTGGATGGGGAAGGCGTAGCTGGTAACGGAAAACGCGTAGTCAGCATCCGTGCTTTGAAGCGCTTGCAGGCCGCGCTGCAGGTCAGCGGCTTGAACAAAGGGGGCAGTAGCGTAGATGCAGCAGACTTGCGTGGCCGCTGGTCCGTGCAGGTTTTGCCAGTCGATCGCGTGAGCAATGACCGGGATGGTTCCTGTGTGGTCGTCCGACAGATTGGCAGGACGCTCAAAGGGCACGTCTGCGCCGTGCTCTTTGGCGACTGCGGCAATTTCTTCATCGTCGGTGCTGACGATGAGGCGGTCAAAACATTGGCTTTGAATGGCGGCACGAATCGACCACGCGATCATGGGCAAGCCGCCAAAGGCTTTGATGTTTTTGCGCGGGATGCGTTTGCTGCCGCCACGCGCTGGGATCACCGCCAGCCTCATAGGCCCATGGCCTCGCGCAGGCAGCTGGCCACAAACTGCAATTCCGGATCGGTCAAGTTGACGTGCATGGGGATGCTGATGGCTTCGCGGTAGTACTGCTCGGCTTGCGGATAGTCACCTTGTTTGAAACCCATTTGTTGGTAGTAGGGCTGGGTGTGCACCGGGATGTAATGCAGGTTGACCAGGATGTCTTTTGCTCGCAGGGCTTCAAACACTTGGCGGTGGGTGGCGCTGATTTTGTCCAGCTGAAGGCGGACCACATACAGGTGATAGGCACTGTAGCTGTCGGGGTGATGCCAAGGCAGCGTGAGCGGCAAGTCGGCCAGCAGTTCGTTGTAACGCTGAGCGATGGTGTGGCGGCGTTTGACGTAGTCGGTCAGGCGTGTCATTTGGCTCACGCCGAGTGCGGCCTGCATGTCAGTCATGCGGTAGTTGAAGCCCAGCACCACCTGCTGGTAATACCAGGGGCCGTGCATGGGCTCGGTCATGAGCGCTGGGTCGCGGGTGATGCCGTGGCTGCGCAGCAGGTCCAGGCGGGTGGCGAGTTCGGCGCTGTTGGTCAGGGCCATGCCGCCTTCGGCGGTGGTGATAATCTTAACTGGGTGAAAGCTGAAGACTGTGATGTCGCTATAGCGGCCATTGCCAATGGGTTCTCCTTTGTACTTGCCACCAATGGCGTGCGAGGCGTCTTCAATGATTTTGAAGCCATATCGCTGGCCCAGCGCGTGAATGACGGCCATGTCGCAGGGTTGGCCTGCAAGGTGCACCGGGATGACCACTTTGGGCAGGCAGCCGACCTTCTCGGCTTCGATGAGTTTCGCTTCGAGCGCCAGGGGGCAGAGGTTGTAAGTGCGTGGGTCAATGTCTACAAAGTCAACTTGGGCGCCGCAATACAAGGCGCAATTGGCAGATGCAACAAATGTATTCGGAGTGGTCCAAAGCCTGTCTCCAGGGCCTAGACCTAATGCTAGGCAGGAAATATGCAAAGCAGAGGTAGCACTGTTGACAGCCACCGCATGTTTCGCATAAGTGTGATCGAGTACGCTCTGCTCAAAAAGTGGGATGTTAGGCCCTTGGGTGAGATTAACCGATTTAAGCACTGAAACGACCGAATCGATGTCAGCTTGTGTAATGTCTTGTTGCCCGTACCGTATCATTATATTTTCTCGTAAATTATTAATTTTGATTTGAATTAATGAAGATTAACACCTAAGAATAAAATTGAATTCAAACACAACAAATTACGTATTTTATTCACTGCCGAGTATACTATCCAGAGAAGTAGGGACGGTTTGAGTAACTAAAACCCAGATGTGTTACCGCGCTCATCAGTAACAGCGGGGTCAGCACCAGGGCGTTTTTCAACACCTTGATAGCCGGCATCAGCCCAGACGTTTTTCTCTTGTCCCTGCAACAACCGGTGTGCCTGGGTGATGTCATGTTCAGTGCCACTGGTGCAGCGCACCATGTGCCCCAGCCCAGAGTCGGCATCGACACTAATATGCGCTTTCATTCCGAAATACCACTGGAGACCCTTTTGACTGGAGTGCATCTCGGGATTTGTCTTTGTTTTTGGTAGCCCATGACACGACTTGTTCGATCTGCTCCAGGAACACGAGTTTATGAGTCTTATTGAGGTGAGAACTAGGTTCAAAATAGTTACCAATAGAAATGAACGTAATCCGACCAGACTTGTTGCACACTCATCCGCCCTGAAGGGAAAAAGTGACGTGCGGGTTTGTACCATAGATATGTAACCAAAAGGGCGCACATCAAGAATTACGGACATTACCCAAGTAAATATGTTTCCAATCGTCAATGACCTTGAGTCTAAATCCAAATATTATTACTGAATATGTTATTATATAAGCGAATCCAATACCTATTGACATGACGATATTATTTTCATATTTAAATATTATTATTGAAAATAAAATATATAAAAAAGAATTAATATATAATGTTGGCAAAGTATCACTCATTTGCTCCTTGAAAGAATATTTTATATATTCTCTACTGGGAACTGCGTTAATAAATATCGAGACTATCGCAACAAAAAGCATCCCCCAGAGAAGAAATTCAACACCATGGGATATAGTCAGCGCTATAGTAAGAAATCCTATTGTTTTCTTTAAAATCTCAAACTTCAACGTTGCTAAGCTATGTCCTAGTGCATTAACGTAATACGATGCAGTACTAGATATGTGATGCAAGCCATAAATTATAGCGAAAATTTTTAAATAAATAACACTTGGAAGCCATTTATCCGTCAAAAGAATATTTACCATATCATCTGCCAATAAAATTGTGAGGCATGAAATTGGAAAAAATAATACGTTCATTGTTCTAATCGATTTTCTCAATAATTCCTTACCTTTAGGTATATCATCTTGTAATCCTGAAAATATTGGGAAAAATACGGTGGCAACTGTTGCATTCATTGTCGATGAAACAAAAGCAGGTATCTGTCTTCCCATATTAAAAAACCCCAAAGTTTGGCTATTATAAAATTTACCCACTGCGATGATGGTTGATGATCTATAAATTTCGTCCAAAACACTTGCGAGAAACATATTGCTTGAATATGCCATAGACCCACGAGCAATATTAAAATTAAAACTCAACTTTGGGAATGGAATATAAAAATATGCACAGAATATAATACTAATTAAACTTGTAAGTCCAGTATTAATAATTAATGAATAAATACCAAAACCAGCGTAGGCTAGGTAAATACTAACGCTTCCGGATATTAATGTTGGAACTGTAGAGCAGAAAAATATTTTTTTAAATTCGAGATTTTTAGATAATTCACTTATCTGTAAAGCATTAATGGCTGTAAATAATATAGTAAGACCGTATACTCTTAAGTAATCAACTAACAAATCAGTGTAGTCAAAAAAATTACTGACATATGGCGCACTTATATAAATAACGAAATAAAAGAAAAAAGACAATAAAACACTTGTGTAAAAAATAGTGGGATATCCATCATTACCCGATCTTTTATTTTGTATATTTGCTGATCCAAGACCGGCGGTTGCGAACATGTTGCAAATATTAATAAATACTGCTAGTGAGGCCACTATACCAAAATCTGATGGCTTCAAAATTCGTGCAAGAAGTAAATAAATTACAAACTGACTTATATTGCCAATGAATCTAGATAAAAAACTCCATGATAAGCTCTCAAATATGCTAAGGGAAAATTTTTTTACTGTCATTTCGTATATATTTATTGGCATCTAGCTGCCACATTTTTTTAGTTAATTTTTCCATCAAAGAGAAAATATACAATATTTGAATTAATATGGGCATTACTGCCAATTCTCTTTTAATACTTTGTTCAATATTGAAGATCGTTTACCCGCTGATTAACTTATAATATTTAAGGACGGTCTGGATATCTAAAAGACAGATGTGTTATCGCACTCATCATCATAGTCATTCCGTTTTCCGTGGTTTGTGGGTTTTTTCGTACCCCGCTTTAACCTTCCTGGCCCAACTTGGACGCACTCATGTTCGCGCTCCCATCAAATCATGACGTGCCATCCACAAATTGGACAGAGCAAAGAGCGCGGCAATCTGCGCCGTGTTTTTCTTCAGGCCCCGGTAGCGGGTTTTCATGTGTGGGAACTGACGCTTGATCACCCGAAACGGATGTACTACCTTGGTGCAAATGCCAGCCTTGAGCTTTTCGACCTTGTCCAGCAACTCCCCCATCTCACTGGCGTGCTTGAGATTTTTGCGCTTGACTGGGCGCATGGCCACGTACCAGGTCACAGCGGGGTCAGCACCAGGGCGTTTTTCAACACCTTGATAGCCGGCATCAGCCCAGACGTTTTTCTCTTGTCCCTGCAACAACCGGTGTGCCTGGGTGATGCTATGTTCAGTGCCACTGGTGCAGCGCACCGTATGCACCAGCCCAGAGTCGGCATCGACACCAATATGCGCCTTCATTCCGAAATACCACTGGATACCCTTTTGACTGGAGTGCATCTCGGGGTCTCGGGACTTGCCTTTGCTTATTGTGCTAGGTGCGGCAATCAGGTTGGCATCGACAGCGCTGTCTTGTTTGAGCAGCAAACCGCGCTCAGTAAGAATCGCACTGACCTCAGCGAGTATCTTGTCAGCCAAATCATGCCTTTCCAGCCGATGGCGGAAACGCAAGATGGTGCTCTCATCGGGCAAGCGCACGTTGTCATCCAAGCCTACAAACTCGCGGTACAGCGGCGTGTCAAAGAAGGCCTCTTCCATCGCCGGAACAGACAAGTTTAACCAGTGCTGCAGGAAATGCGCAGGCAGCATTGTCTCCAGTGCAAACGGTGTCCGTCCGGTGTGGCCTGCAGGGTAGTGCGGTGCAATCAGGTCAACCAAACGCGCCCAAGGAACAACGCGACCAATCTCGTCAAGAAAGATAGCTTTGCGGGTCTTGCGGTTGCACAGAGAAAAAGCGACCTTAGGCTGATTGGTGTAAAACTTCATGCTATGATTTTTATATCAACTAGGCCATATTCAGCAAGAGATGTGGTATGTTTTCCTTAACAAATTCTGGAGGACTTTTGTAGAGTTTCCTCAAGTCTTCGTTCTGCGCATTTGTTGATTTATAAACATTTTCTTTCTTATAAAATTCGTTATCATCGTTGGCAGTTTAGGCACTTGCTTAAATATGTATACATACACTTTCTTTTTGTCATTTGACAAGCTATAGATATCTTTAAGACATCTCCAATTATGCGACGACGGATATCTGATAATATAAAGAATTGACCACCACACATAGTAAGGCATTCGATCTTCATGTCTTATTTCTCGCTTAAATTCTTCGCGACAATATAGCTCAAGCATTTTCAGAAACTTAATTCTATCAAGCATTTGATTTTTTTTCGTGATAGATGAAGACCAGTTTGTTCCCCCTTTTACTTGAAAACTCCTATAACTAGTCATAACATCATCAGACACGTAGATTTTTCCGAGACATGTAAGAATTAAACATAATGTTATGTCACATATAAATCTGTCTGCCTTAGTAATGATCGTATAATCATACTGCGGCTCTAAAAATATGTTTCTGAAGACAAGCGTGCCAGGATGGCCATAGTAGATGTATTTAGTGAAATCGTTTATTGTATAGTCACCACTTTCAGGTCTACCCGGACCGCTATATGTTTCTTGTATAACATTATTGTCCTGATCAACAACATTGTATCGTTGTGTGCAAGCGATGTAGTTTCTATTGTTTTTTAGAAAATTTGTTTGAGTTTTTAGCTTTTCGTTATCTGTCCAAAAATCGTCGCCATCTAAAATAGCGATGTACTTTCCTGTACATTTTAAAAAACAATCATATTGGTTTTTTGTTGCTCCAACATTAACGGATCTTAAGGTTGGTTTAATTATATGAGGTACTCTTTGTTGGTATTCTTTTATAATTTCTGTCGTTTGATCTGTTGAACAATCGTCTCCAATAATAATTTCAATAGAAAAATTGATATTTTGCATTAGTATACTATCTAAGCATTGTCTAATGTATTTTTCATGCTGGTAAGTTATTACAACAACACTTACCAGATTCAAATTATCATAAGTTTTCATAATCTATCTAGCCCCCAATCCCGATTTTTTAAAACGGATTTCGCAAGGTTAGTCGATACTTGCATATGTCTTGGTGTTGTGCTAATTTGCTGCTAACTGACGATTCAGCGCAGCGAATGCTGTGGGCGCTAGAGTTGTATAGAATCATGGACTTCTTTTAGAAACAAGAGGTACTATTTATGGGGAGGCGCAGGTCAAATCAACTTACAATTTCAACAAAGGGCAATGGAAAAATGAATTTAGTTCCGTTGTAGATAGTTTCTTTTTCACGTAACAGAATATCGCTTCTAAAAGCCCAAGGTAAAACCAAAAAATAATCCGGTTTCAAAGCTTTGGCTTTTTCCATTGAGATGACTGGGATTTTTGATCCTGGAGTAAACACCCCATCTTTAAATGGAGTGATATCACCTATAAACGGCAACAGGTCAGGTCCGATACCACAGTACTGCAAGATGACATTTCCTTTGGTTGAGGCTCCGTAACCAATCACCGTTTTTCCCGACTTTTTAAGTTCTTGGAGAAGCCTTACCAAATCGAGCTTTTGTCTTTGCACATTTTCTTGAAAACTTTCAAAGGAATTTTTGGAGTAAATGTCATGGTTTTTTTCTTGCTCTATAAGCCAAGTTGCCTCCGAAGAGATCTTATCAGCAAATGGACCTGACTCATGAACAGCGGCTAACCTTATGCTTCCACCATTGACCTCATTTTGAGAAGCGTCTATGATGGTCATTCCAGCCTGCTGAAGAATATACTGAATGGCGGTCAGAGAGTAATATTCTAAATGTTCATGACATATGGTATCGTACGAATTAGTTCGCAACATTGCCGGAAGATAGCTTTGTTCAAAAACCCAGACACCATCAAAAGAAAGAACACTTGCGATAGCTTTGGCAAATTCAACAGGTTTCTCTAAATCGTAAAACATTGAAATGGATGTCACGACTTTAGCTCTTTCAGAAGCTACAGAAAAATAGCTTTCTTTTGTAAAAAAATCGGTTACGACTTTGGCATCTTTTGGATACAAATCCAAATATTTTTTGGCCACAGGATCAATACCAATCCGATGATACATATCATCAGAATACTGATGCAAAAGAGTCCCATCATTGGAACCAATATCCAATACATAGTCACCCTTTTTTAAAGATATTTTCTCAATTGCAAAGTCGAGAATTTTCTTAAGATGTTGACTCATATAAGCGGTAAGACCTGAGCGATATCCGTAACCTTCATTGTACATCTCATCTAATGGATAAGAATGTTGTAACTGTACCAACTGACAGTTATCGCATCTTACGAGAGTCAGAGGCCCAGAAATGATATCGTCGAGATTTGCCGAACGAAAAACTCCAGAAAGCATCTGCTCACCAAGATCAAATACAGCTTCAATGTTTGAAGAACCACAAGAGCGACAGTTTTTAATACAAGTTTTCATAATTTGATTATTCTTTCGATTTACTTTTAAGTTAGTTTTTTAAGGAAGTCTTTAATAACGGCCGCATAAGCGAGAGTTGATCAAGAACAGTTCACCAGACGAACCTTCGTTCCTCTGATTTACGAATTTCACAGGTCTTATGTCCATTTGCGGGCCTCTTGTACCTCCTTTTGGGCATCTGCTTACGCTGCAGGCGCACTCATCCCGCAGTTCCCTGAATAATGCGTTTTCTCACCATTGACAAGTAGCTCAGCGCAAAAAGCGTGATCAGTTGCGCCATGTATTTGATCAAGCCCCGATACCGAATCTTGCGATATCCAAGCTGACATTTTATGACACTGAACGTGTATCCCGCTTTGGCCCAAATGCTCGCGTTGGCCTTTTTCAACTTGTCGATCAAGGCGTCTACAGTTTTCCTCTTCTTGAAATCCCGGCGCTTGCCATGCATCGTGGCAACTTGCCAGTCCACACTTGGGTGCTGCGCTTGAATCTTTTCGCGTTTAGTGATGCCGCGATAGCCGGGATCTGCAAACACAACATCCTCTTCGCCGCGCAGCAAAGCATGGGCTTGTGTGAAGCCGTCCTCATTGGCAGGAGTGCCCGTAACCGTATGAACCAAGCCGGATTCAGCGTCTGCGTCAACTTGGGCCTTGATATCGAAGTGCCAATGGTTGCCTCTATTGGTTTGGTGGATCTCTTGGGCAAGCTCATGCGTGCTTTTCTTGGTGGAGCTGTGTGCTGTAATCAAAGTAGTATCAGCAATGTGCAAATGGGAAATGGCAGGCGTCAATTTTTCGCATGCAGATTCAAAAGGTTTGATCAAGTCAGTCAACTCAGTCCTGGGCACAACAAGATTCATATCGCCAAGAAACTCACGTTGCATGTTCTCTTAGTGACTAATTAAAATCCGGTGGTGACGAAGGTGGCTTGTTTCAGTTATTACGATGACGATTGCAGAGCTTTCCTAGATTTTAATAACCTATTTTTAAAATCTTCTCAACTCATTTAAAGCGATTTCAAAAGAAGTTGTCGTGATACCAAGAGAGTTAATTTTTGAAATATTTAGGCTTGAATCATGGGGTGGCTTTAATAGCCAATTGGAGTTGTCAACAATAGTTACTTTATTTTCTGCATGTATTATTGACGCAAGGGTTTTTAAAAAATCTATCCATTTCATTTTCCGAGGACCCGCAATATGAAAAATACCACTCTGATTATTTTCAATCAAACTTTTGATAACTTTTGGAATATCATTTATATAAACTGGATTTCGTAATATATCTGGATATCCGACTGCAATATCACTTTCAAAAGTATTTGTTCCAACTTTAATTTGATTATCCTTCTCATCATATCCATATAATGGTTCGATTCTGATCACGAGCGCATCTTTTAACTTTAAAACCAATTTTTCCGCTCGAATTTTTGACCTAGCATATTTGTTTGTAGAATCTGGAATATCTGTTTCAGAGTAATTTCCAATTTTTCCATTAAACACATATGATGATGATATAAAAATCATTTTTGCATTTATTTTTCTGCATATTTTGGCGATATTTTTTGCAGTATCATAATTTAACGTTTTACAAAGCTTTGGATCTTTTTCACACAAAAAATAGCTTGAAAGAGCAATTGTGTCAATTACAATATCCGGTTTCTCAATATTTAGAAATTCTTCAAGTCTATTTATATCTGTTGCATCAATCTGTTTAACAAAACTATCATGTGAATTTTTACTCGCCCCGACTACCTCGAATTCATTAGAGAGATACTTCATTAGTTTACCCCCCAAAAATCCAATTCCAAATATTGCTATTTTCATAATTGTCCAAATTTTTGGCGTTCTCGCTGGAACCTTACTGCAACGGGCTGTACAGGTCGCATAAGAAGATGGCCAGCTTAAGGTCTGCGCTAAGGTTTGGTGCAGCGCCATCTCCGAGCCTTAATCGTAAGTCAAGGATTTACTTAATTTCATTGAGCCTTTTCAAACAATTCTTCTATTAACCGTGCTTGATTAATATTTTGCATGTACTCATCATCTAAACCAACTTTTGAATGAACTAAATTATAAAAGTATATTAACATTTTTTTGAAATGATCATCAGGCGAAAGTTTTATGCATTCTATCTTTCCATCAGATTCTAGAATTATTGATGGTTCGAACCCAGGTGCTGCTGTAAAAATTCTGGGGGCAGTAATTTTGCCATTACTCCCCCATATCTCGATACTATTTTGGTAGTAATTATCGAATCCAAATGTTACCTGTGAAGTAAGCTTACCATTTTTCTGCTTCAGGAAAGCACTACCCCATATATCAACATTCTTGTCTGATGAAAATTCGAGACTAGCGCTATCGACATAGATTTCACTCCCCAAGAACATTTGTGATATTTTCAAGGTGTACGCGCCCGCGTCAAGCAGTGCCCCACCACCTAGATCCTTTTGGTATCTTATATTTTCCTTGTCGCGAAATGGTGGAAAACCAAATGATGATCGTATAGATCTTAATTCCCCAATCCGGCCGCTCTCTAATAGGTTTTTGATAAATAATAGCTGGCAATGAAAGCGAAACTGAAAATTTTCAACAAGGACAACGTTTTTTTGCCTTGCCAAGTCATTGAGTTCAACAACCTCATTCAATGTGCAAGCCAATGACTTCTCCACCAATACATGAATATTTTTATTGACAGATTTTTTAATCCAATAGTAGTGTAAACTATTGGGAAGTGGTATGTAGACTGCGTCCAAGTCCTCATCTAAAATTTGATTATATCCATTAAACGCTTTTGTCTTAAATATTTTGGCATACTCTTCAGCTTTACATGTTGATCTGCTTGCAATACCGTGGAGTTTGTATTGCTCTAGATCGTTAATTGCGGGAAGAACATATCGTTTCGCAATATTCGCACAGCCCAATACTCCAATATTTATTTTCTTCACTTTGTTACTACTTGAACGTTATACTGGCTATTAAATTTCGAGCCTGAATATTCAAATAATTATTATATTTAATAAATATTGCAAGTTGGCTCAAAGTCATCCATATGAAATTTTCTGGCAATTCGATAGGTATCTCGTCACCTGCTATCACAATCATGTTGCGGTTTTGTTCTTTATAAAATCTACCGCCTTCTTCTGATTGATTCGTATCTAAATATATTTTTTCGCGAGGCGCGGAAAGTAAATATTCCAAAAACGGGATGCTGGCTTTCTGCAACCTATAGTCACCAGTAAGAGTCTGAACTGTTGGTGCGAACTCCACAATATCGTAATTCCCACATTCAAATTTTGTTTGTACTGCAAAATGCAATTTTTCATTAATTTCTTTGCAAACGAATGCACATAACCCCTCTTGGGCTGGCTCGACCATCGGCTGCGACCAACTCGCCACCTCTCTATTGCTAATTTCTACGTCTACTCCAATGATTTTGAAAAATCTATTATCAATTCTCTTTATTTCAGTATCAGTTATTTGCCAACCATTCATATCGATGAGAGGGATTTTTACAATATCTAAACTATTTCCGCTTTTGATCTCAGTTATAAAAGTTATGATTTGCTCAATACTATTAAAACTATCTGAGGAATCTAGAGCCGACTTTAACATCCGATTTCCATTAAAGCTAAGATTTCCTAGAAAACCATAAATATCAATAATTTGCGGATCGAAAGATCCCATTGGAATTCCCGAAATTACCGTTCGAGTATCCATGTTTACAAGATTTTCGGTCTGCATGAGTGATTTAAGTTGTCCAAGCGTCAGCCAGATGTAATTCTCAAGTAGTGGTACTTCTTCATTTACCTGAATAATGATGTTTCTATTTCTTTTTTTTAAAAATCGACCCCCCTGCTCAGACTGTAGCTGATCTAATAAAATTTGACTTTTATCTGCATTTTGAAAATAGTCAAGGTATGGTGGCTTCTTGCCACCATGTATTTGCTTATAATTGCTTCTAGTTGCTTGCAAGGTCGGTGACAATTGCACACAATTTACGTTTCCCGGTTCAATCTTTGCTTGAACTAGAAACTGCAATACTCCATTTATTTCTTTTGTTATGAATCCGAGATATCCAACTTCAGGTTGATTTATAATTGGCTGATCCCAGGATTTTATATTCCCCATTGTTGTATTTATTCTTATTCCATCAATGGAGAAAAATTGGCCTGATTCATGTCTTAAATTTCCCAGCTTGGCATCAAGATGCCATTTCCGCAATTTAGAAAAAGGTACTTTTTGTACAGAGACATTAACGGCGTTGTTTTGTTGGTTTATCCATGATATTACTTTTCCAATATCTGTCGTATCGAGAGCACTTTTTAGAAACTTGTAATTAATTTTTGATTTGTTCATATATAGCTTGCTTCGTTTTATGAAAATAATGTCTTTTTCAATTAAGGTTTAACCGGCTCGTAAGTGTCTTCAAATGTCACTGTTGGCTTCATTGAGATAGTTGCCTGACTGCACTTTGATAATTCTGGAATGCTGCTGGGGGGACTATCTTTAAGTCCCACTAAACCTTAATATCGTGATCTGAACAGCCCGCTAAAACCCAATAACGGCGCTGCTTTGTTTGCAAGGGATGCCTAAAGCCAACAGGCCGGCAGCTAGGGGGGCGAGGATGAGCAGGCGGAGGTTGTCAGCTACGACCTGGAGGAGGTCTAGTAGACTGATTTCGTCGTCTTCAGAAGTCATGGATTGCTGCGCTTCGCTCGCAATGACGGATTCGGGGGTTTGAGGCATAGGTTCATTCATGGGGTTTGCCATCCTTCAAAGCATCCTGCTTTTGCGTTTCTCGCTCTAAAAGTGCTATTTCTTCACGCAGCTTTTCATATTCAGCCATCTTGCGTTGCAGAAAGCGTTTGGTCAGCGCGGCTTTTTCAGCCATGCCAATGGGGGTGAGCAGGTAGGCATAGCCCAGTTTGTTGGGGTTTTTGCTGAAGTTGCCCATCTTGATCCAGCCTTTTTCAAGCAAGGCTTTCAGGCAAAAATTGATGCTGCTGACGTTGATGCCAACTTCTTTGGCCAGGGTCCGCTGGGTCATGCCGGGCTTGTCCTGGAGCAATTTGAGCGTCCAGAATAAGGTGTCGTCGTTGGCAGACTGGCGGCGGGTGGGCATGTGGGATTTGGAATGGCTACCGCAGCCAATGCGCGCCCGGGTGAGCGTGTGACAGATTGGCCGATAGCGTGCGTTGTTTTATTTTCAAACGATTGTAGCTTCAAGAGTAGCCCCCATATTTGGCAAATTTGTTACTTTCCGTTCGCACAAGGGCGCGCTGCAGGTCGTAACATCCGGGGTCTTAAGGAAACACCATGTCTGCCATTCTCTCCTCCCTGAACGACGACTTGGGCACCGACCGCCAGGTAGCCCAGTTGCGTATTCCGCCGCATTCCATCGAGGCGGAGTCCAGCGTGCTCGGGAGCTTGCTGCTCGACAACGCCGCCTGGGACCGGGTGAGCGATGTCCTGTCGGAAAACGATTTTTACCGCTTTGAGCACCGCCAGGTGTTTGCCGCCCTGAGTTTGCTGATCAACAGCGGCAAACCGGCCGATGTGATCACGGTGTATGAGCAGTTGCAGAGCTCGGGCAAGGCCGAAGAAGTGGGTGGCCTGCATTACCTCAATGCGCTGGCGCAGTACGTGCCCAGTACCGGCAACATTCGCCGTTACGCCGAGATCGTGCGCGAACGCTCCATTTTGCGCAAACTGGTTTCCACCAGCGAAGAAATTTCGGCCAACGCCTTCAACCCCAAGGGCCGCCCGGTGGCGGCGATTCTGGACGAAGCCGAACAAAAGATTTTCAATATTGGCGAGGAGGGCGCCCGCACCAAACAGGGCTTTCAGACCATGGACACGCTGGTGGTTGAGTTGCTCGACCGGGTGCAGGAAATGGCTGACAACCCCAATGACGTCACCGGTGTGCCCACCGGTTTCTATGACCTGGACCGCATGACGGCCGGCTTGCAAGGGGGTGACCTGGTGGTGCTGGCGGCGCGCCCGTCGATGGGCAAGACGGCGCTGGCCATCAATATTGCCGAGCATGTGGCGCTCAATGAAGGCTTGCCGGTGGCCGTGTTTTCGATGGAAATGGGCGCGGCGCAACTGGCCGTGCGTATTGTGGGCTCCATTGGGCGCATTGACCAGGGTCATTTGCGAACCGGCAAGTTGACCGATGATGAATGGCCGCGCCTGTCGGAAGCCATCGAAAAGCTGCGCACCATTTCCCTGCACATCGACGAGACGGCTGGCCTGACGTCGAGCGAGTTGCGCGCCAATGCACGCAGGTTGTCACGCCAATGCGGGCAGTTGGGCCTGATTGTGGTGGACTACCTGCAACTGATGAGCGGCTCCAACGGCAGTGACGGCGAAAACCGTGCGACCGAGCTGGGTGAGATTTCCCGTGGCTTGAAGATGCTGGCCAAGGAACTGAAATGCCCGGTGATTGCCTTGTCGCAGCTGAACCGAAGCGTGGAACAGCGCCCGGACAAGCGCCCCATGATGAGCGACTTGCGTGAGTCGGGCGCCATTGAGCAGGACGCCGACATCATCATGTTCATTTACCGCGACGAGTACTACACCAAGGATGCCTGCAAGGAACCCGGCGTGGCCGAGGTCATCATTGCCAAGCAGCGTAACGGCCCCACCGGGGTCGTCAAGCTGACTTTCCTGAACAAGATCACCAAATTCGAGTCGATGGCCAGTGGGGCGAGTGGGGACTTCTGACCCCAACTAATTAAAGTACTTCACTCGCAAAATCCGCCAACCGTGAACGCTCGCCGCGCGCCAGCGTGATGTGGCCGCTGTGTTGCCAGCCCTTGAACTTGTCTACCGCATAGGTCAGGCCGGACGAGCCTTCGGTGAGGTAAGGCGTGTCGATTTGTGCGATGTTGCCCATGCAAATGATTTTGGTGCCGGGGCCAGCGCGGGTGATCAGGGTTTTCATCTGCTTGGGCGTCAGGTTTTGCGCCTCGTCGATGATCACGTACTTGTTCAAAAAGGTGCGACCGCGCATGAAGTTCATGCTTTTGATCTTGATGCGGCTGCGAATGAGTTCGTTGGTGGCGGCGCGGCCCCAATCACCGGCGGCGGTGTCGGTTTTGCCCAGCACTTCCAGGTTGTCGTCCAGGGCGCCCATCCAGGGGCCCATTTTTTCTTCTTCGGTACCCGGTAAAAAGCCGATGTCTTCGCCCACGCTCACGGTGGCGCGGGTGACAATGATTTCGGTGTAGCGCCGCTCATCAAGCACCTGCGTCAGGCCCGAAGCCAGTGCCAGCAGTGTTTTGCCGGTGCCGGCCGTGCCGGTCAGGGTGACAAAGTCGACCTCCGGGTCCATCAACAGGTTCATGGCAAAGTTTTGTTCCCGGTTGCGGGTCGAAATGCCCCACACCGCATTTTTCAGGTGGGTGAAGTCTTTGAGGGTCCTGAAAACCGCTGTTTTTTCGCGAATTTCCGTGACCTTGGCGTACAGGCTGGGCTCACCCGGTGCTTCAAAATACACAAACTGGTTGATCAGCAGTTGCGGCACCACCGGCCCGGTGACCCGGTAAAAGGTGTGGGCGCCTTGCTGCCAGCTTTCCACCGTGCTGCCATGGGTGTTCCAGAAGTCGGTGGGCAGGGCATAGGCGCCGCTGTACAGCAGGTCGCCGTCTTCCAGGGTTTTGTCGTTTTGGTAATCTTCGGCGCTCAGGCCCAGTGCGCGGGCCTTGACGCGCATGTTGATGTCTTTGGAGACCAGCACCACGTCGCGCGGGGCGTGCTGTTTGCGCAGGGCTTCCACCACGCCCAGAATCTGGTTGTCGGCCTTGCCTTGTGGCAGGCTGGCGGGGAGTTCGTAGCTGAGCAGCTGGGTCTGAAAAAACAAGCGCCCACGCGCTTCGGTGTGCCCGGTGGAGTTCAGCGGCAAGCCGGTGCGGATGTCCGAGCCCTGGTGCTCGGCCAGGGCATCGAGCGAACGGCTGGTTTGACGGCCGTTTCTGGCCACTTCGGTCATGCCTTTTTTGTGCCCGTCGAGCTCTTCGAGCACGATCATGGGCAAAAAGACGTCGTGCTCCTCAAAGCGGAACAGGCAGCTGGGGTCGTGCAGCAGCACATTGGTGTCCAGCACAAAAAGCTTGCTGGGGCCTTCCAGCCGGCGTTTGGGGCGGCTGGTGGCTTGCACGGCGGGCGCTGGTTCACGCCGGCGCTTGGCCGGGGCGGGTGGCAGCGCTGCGGGTGCGGTGGTTTGCTGGGCAGGCGCGGCCAGGGTGACGGGCGGCTGCTCGGCCACCAGGGCTTCTGGCAACTTGGCTGACGGCGTTTTTTGCGTGCTGCTTTTGGTTCTGGGACGGGCTGGCACGTTGAAGTCCTGTTGCGACAACAAGGCGGCGCGTTTGGTCGGGGCAGTGGGCAAAGGCATTTGAAACTCCTGCGCGTTGGAAAATTGTGAGGTCAAAAATAAAAAAGCCGCCAGGTCAACCGGGCGGCTTTTTCAAAATACAGAATGTGGTCTTCGGCATGCGATTGATTATGCATGAGCCTTGTGACGGAACTGCTGGGTGGGTGTGTTTGGGGTCATCAGAACCCCGGTCAGGGTCAGGCCAGGGCCGGTGTTTTTTGCAGTTCCTTGACGGCATTGAGCACGTCGTCCACATGGCCAGGCACCTTGAGACCGCGCCACTCTTCCTTGAGCAGGCCGTCAGCGCCGATGAGGAAGGTGCTGCGCTCGATGCCCTTGACCTTCTTGCCGTACATGATCTTGTTTTTGACCACACCGAACATGTGGCACATTTTTTCTTCGGTGTCGGCAATCAGCTCGAAGGGCAGTTCGAGTTTGGTTTTGAATTCTTCGTGGGAACGCATGTTGTCACGGGAGACGCCAAAAACCGTGGCCCCGGCTTTTACAAAATCTTTGTATTTATCACGAAACTGCATGGCTTCGGTGGTACAACCGGGTGTGTTGTCCTTGGGGTAAAAATACAGGATGACAACATGACCGAGGTGAGAGGTGTTGGTGACCCGGATACCACCAGTAGCATTAGATTCAAATTCAGGGATGGGTTTATTGACAACTATCGCCATGTTTTTTCGATCTCGTGTGACAGGATGCGTCGGTCTCTCAAGTCGTGGACACTATCCTCTTATGCGCTTGTGCGCCCCCGACTACAAGGCCCGTATTTTACTCTGATTTGACTGGCACTTTCGTGGGCCGGGCACATCCACGTTGAGATCGTGTGCCTATTGACATCCGTCGTCCGCAGTCTCCATCAACAAGGCCACGGCCACATGGCGGCCTTCGCCGGCCAGAACGTTGTAGGTGCGGCAGGCGGCCTGGGTGTCCATGGTTTCGATGCCAATCTGGCACTCGATCAGGGCACGGGTCAGGGCTGCAGCCGGAAAGCGCAGGCGTTCGCCACTGCCAAAAATGACCAATTCGGTTTTCAGCTCGGCCAATTGCGCAAAGTGCCCGGCTGTCAGCGCGTCAAAGCGTGTGCAGGCCCAGTCAAAGCGTCGGCCATCAGAGCAAAGCACCACGCTGCGGGTCAGTTGCTCGCCCGCCATCTGCACCCAGCCCTTGCCATAGGAGCTGATGAAAGGCGCACTGATGATGTCGGGGTGGATTTTCATGAGGCAGGGCTGGTTATGGGAACGGCGTTGACTTAAAGCGACGCGGGCGAGACTTGTGGTCAAATTATAGGTTTCGCCACGTGGCGAGCACGCCCGGAGGGACTTTGAAGACCATACGTAAATCAGCCAAACTGGCCAACGTTTGTTATGACATTCGCGGCCCCATCATGGACGCCGCGCGTCAGATGGAGGAAGAAGGCCACAAGATCATCAAGCTCAACATCGGCAACCTGGCCGTGTTTGGCTTTGACTCGCCTGAAGAAATCCAGCAGGACATGATCCGCAACCTGCCCAATTCGGCGGCCTATTCGGACAGCAAGGGCATTTTTGCGGCGCGCAAGGCGGTCATGCACGAGACCCAGAAGCAGGGCATCAAGGGGGTCACGCTCGACGACATCTATTTGGGCAATGGCGCCAGTGAACTCATTGTGATGGCCACCAACGCGCTGCTGGACGATGGCGACGAGCTCCTGCTGCCGTCGCCCGACTACCCCCTGTGGACGGCGGCCGCCAGCCTGTCGGGTGGCACACCGGTGCATTACCTGTGCGACGAAGCCAATGGCTGGATGCCCGACCTGAACGACCTGCGGGCCAAGATCACGCCGCGCACCAAGGGCCTGGTGGTGATCAACCCCAACAACCCGACCGGCGCCATGTACTCTGACGAGTTGCTGAAAGCCCTGGTGCAGATTGCGCGTGAACATGGGCTGGTGATATTTGCCGACGAGGTCTATGACAAGGTCTTGTACGACGGCGTCAAGCACACGGCCATGGCCTCGCTGAGCGACGATGTGCTGACGCTCACTTTCAATTCGCTGTCCAAAAGCTACCGTTCGTGCGGCTACCGCGCGGGCTGGATGGTTGTTTCTGGCGACAAAAAGCCCGCCAAGGACTACATCGAAGGACTCAACATGCTCTCGAACATGCGGCTGTGCTCCAACGTGCCAGGCCAATGGGCGATTCAGACCGCTTTGGGTGGTTACCAGAGCATCAACGACCTGGTGTGTGAAGGCGGGCGCTTGCGGCGGCAACGCGACCTGGCCTATGAACTCATCACCGCGATTCCGGGCGTGAGTTGCGTCAAGCCCGTGGCGGCGCTTTACATGTTCCCCAAGCTCGACCCGGTGATGTACCCGATTGCGGACGACCAGCAGTTTTTTCTGGAGCTGTTGAAGGACACCAAGGTCATGCTGGTGCAGGGCACGGGCTTCAACTGGCCGGCGCCGGACCATTTCCGCATTGTGTTTTTGCCGCACGAGGATGATTTGCGCGAAGCCATTGGCCGCGTGGCCAAATTTCTCGAAGGCTACCGCAAGCGGCACAGCAATTAATTCATTTTCCCTTTTAAATTTTTATGAAACCTATTCAAGTTGGTCTGTTGGGCATCGGGGTTGTTGGCTCTGGCACTTTCAATGTGCTGCTGCGCAACCAGGAAGAAATCAAGCGTCGCGCCGGTCGCGGCATCCAGATCACCATGGTGGCCGACCTGAACGTTGAGCGTGCGCGCGAGCTGGTGGGGCCGGGTGTGACCGTGGTGAACGACGCGCGCGCCGTCCTTGCCAACCCCGACATCGACATCGTGATCGAGCTGATAGGTGGCTACGGTGTGGCCAAGACCCTGGTGCTCGAGGCCATTGCGGCGGGAAAACATGTGGTGACGGCCAATAAGGCCTTGCTGGCCGTGCATGGCACGGAGATTTTTGCGGCGGCATCAAGCAAAGGCGTGATGGTGGCGTTTGAGGCCGCGGTGGCCGGCGGTATCCCGATCATCAAGGCGCTGCGCGAAGGCTTGACGGCCAACAGCATTCAGTGGATTGCCGGCATCATCAACGGCACCACCAACTTCATCCTGAGCGAAATGCGCGACAAGGGGCTGGACTTTGCCGTGGCGCTCAAGCAGGCGCAGGCCCTGGGCTACGCCGAGGCCGACCCGACCTTTGACATCGAAGGCGTTGATGCGGCGCACAAAGCCACCATCATGTCGGCCATTGCCTTCGGCATTCCGGTGCAGTTTGACAAGGCTTACGTGGAAGGCATCACCAAGCTGGGCGCGGCCGACATCAAGTACGCCGAGCAGCTGGGCTACCGCATCAAGCTGCTGGGCATCACCAAGCGCACGCCCAAGGGCATTGAGCTGCGCGTGCACCCCTGTTTGATTCCGGCCAAGCGCCTGATCGCCAACGTGGAAGGCGCCATGAACGCCGTGGTGGTGCAGGGCGATGCCGTGGGCACCACGCTGTATTACGGCAAGGGCGCGGGCTCCGAGCCCACCGCCAGCGCGGTGATTGCCGACCTGGTCGACATCACGCGCCTGCACACCGCAGACGCAGCCCAACGCGTCCCGCATCTGGCGTTCCAGCCCAACGCCATGAGCGACCTGCCGGTGATGCCGATGGGCGAGGTGGTCACCAGCTACTACCTGCGTTTGCGTGTGGCCGACGAGACCGGTGTGCTGGCCAAGGTCACGGGCATTCTGGCCGACGCCGGCATCAGCATTGATGCGGTGCTGCAGCGCGAAGCCGATGAGGTGTCTGCCGATGCCAAGGTGGCCCAGACCGATGTCATCATCCTGACCCACGACTGCCAGGAGGCGTGCATGAATGCGGCCATTGCGCAGATGCAGGCGCTGCCCACGGTGCTGGAACCCATCACCCGCATTCGCAAGGAAGAACTGGCCTGACATGAAATACATCTCGACCCGGGGTGACCAAAGCCCCAAACATTTTTGCGACATCCTGCTCGAAGGCCTGGCGCCCGATGGCGGCTTGTACCTGCCCGAGCACTACCCCAAGGTGGACGACGCCACCCTGAGCCGTTGGCGCGGCCTGTACCAGAACCAGGGCTACGCCGAATTGGCGTTCGAGGTGCTGTCGCTCTACATTGACGACATCCCTGCCGTTGACCTGAAAGCCTTGTGCCAGAAAACCTACACCGCCGAGGTGTTTGGCTCGAAAGAGATCGTGCCGTTGAGGGCGCTGGAGAACGGCATCTGGCTGGAAGCCTTGTCCAACGGCCCGACGCTGGCCTTCAAGGACATGGCCATGCAATTGCTCGGCAACCTGTTCGAGTATGAACTGGCACGCCGCGGCGAAGAGCTCAACATTCTGGGCGCCACCAGCGGCGACACCGGCAGCGCGGCCGAATACGCCATGCGCGGCAAGAAGGGCGTGCGCGTCTTCATGACCAGCCCGAAGGGTCGCATGAGCCCATTCCAGCAGGCGCAAATGTTCAGCCTGATGGACGACAACATTTTCAACATTGCCGTGGACGGCGTGTTTGACGACTGCCAGGACATGGTCAAGGCCGTCAGCAACGACCTCGACTTCAAGCGCCAGTACAAGATTGGCACGGTCAATTCGATCAATTGGGCGCGTCTGCTGGCCCAGGTGGTTTACTACTTTGCCGGCTACTTTCAGGCCACGCAACAGAACACGGAAAAGGTCAGCTTCACCGTGCCGAGCGGCAATTTTGGCAATGTCTGCGCCGGCCATGTGGCGCGCATGATGGGCCTGCCCATTGCCCGCCTGGTGGTGGCCACCAACGAAAACGACGTGCTCGACGAATTTTTCAAGACCGGCGTTTACCGGGTGCGTGCCAGCGCCGACACCCACGAGACCTCCAGCCCGTCGATGGACATTTCCAAGGCGAGCAATTTCGAGCGCTTTGTCTTTGACCTGCTCGGGCGCGACGGCGCGCGCACAAAAGCGCTGTTCGGCGACGCCCTGGCGCGTGTCGGTTTCTTTGACCTCGAAGCGCACCCGGCCTTCAGCCAGGCCGCCACGCGCTACGGCTTTGACAGTGGCAAGAGCAGCCATGCGGACCGCCTGGCCACCATCAAGGACACCTGGGAACGCCACGGCACGATGATCGACACGCACACCGCCGACGGTGTCAAGGTGGCGCGCGAACACGTGCAGGCGGGTGTGCCGATGATCGTGCTGGAAACCGCGCTGCCCATCAAATTTGCCGAAACCATCGTCGAAGCCACCGGCCGCGAACCGGATCGGCCGGCCAAGTTCAACGGCATCGAAGCCTTGCCCAAGCGCGTGGTCGACATGGCGGCGGATGCGCAGGCCATCAAGACCTTCATTGCCGGGCACTGCGCATGAAAGTGGTTGGCTTTGCAGGGTTTTCCGGTTCCGGCAAGACCACGCTGGTGGAGCGTTTGATTCCGGCGCTGCGCCTGCGGGGCTTGCGCGTGTCGGTGGTCAAACATGCCCATCACCGCTTCGACATTGACCATGAAGGCAAGGACACTTACCGCCACCGCGAGGCCGGTGCCTTTGAAGTGGTGGTGGCGTCAGACAAGCGCCTGGCCTTGATGCGTGAATTTGAAATGGCCAAGCGGCCCACCGTGCACCAGCTGCTGGCCGAGTTGTACGAGGGCGTGGATTGGGTGCTGGTGGAAGGCTTCAAGGAGTCTGACCTGCTGAAAATCGAGGTCTGGCGTGCCAGCACCGGCAAACCCGCGCGCTACGCGGAGGACGACTTCATCACCGCCATTGCGACCGATTCGCCAGACCAATTGCCGGTGCCGACCCAATTGCCGGTACTGGACCTCAATGAGCCGGACGCGGTGGTCGATTGGCTGATTTCGCAAGGCCCACGTTTTGACTATGACTTTGAGAATGTTGCATGACTGCTGAGCGTCCCGCTGCCAAGCCCATGAAGTCGCTGGATGAGGCGCTGGCCCAGTTGCTGGGGTATGCCGCCAGGCTGGATGGCGTGGAACAGCTGGCCACCTTTGACGCCGACGGCCGGGTGCTGGCGCAAGACCTGGTGTCGCATTTGCATGTGCCGCCGCAGGACAACAGTTCCATGGACGGGTATGCGCTGCGCTGCGCAGACCTGACTGACCCAAGCCGGGCATTGCCGGTGTCCCAGCGCATTCCGGCGGGTAGTGCGGGCACTGCGCTGGCACCCCAGTCGGTGGCGCGCATATTTACCGGTGCGCCGATCCCTGCGGGTGCCGACGCCGTGGTGATGCAGGAAGACTGCGACGTGCAAGCCGATGGTTCGGTGCGCATGACGGCGCAGCCCAAGCCGGGCCAGTGGATCCGCCGTGCCGGCGAAGATGTGACCCGGGGTGCGGTGGTGCTGGCCCGGGGTGCGCGCCTGACGCCGGCCGAACTCGGCTTGGCGGCCAGCATTGGCATGGATGTTTTGAGCGTGGCGCGCCGACCCCGGGTGGCGCTGTTTTCAACCGGCGACGAACTCGTGATGCCAGGCGCCGTGGCACCCGAACACATGCCGCCCGGCGCCATTTACAACTCGAACCGCTTTTTCCTGAAGGCCCTGCTGAAACGGCTGGGCTGTGAGGTGAGTGACCTGGGCATCGTGCCGGACCAGCGCGAGGCTACCATTGCGGCGTTGCGCGGGGCCGCGGAACAGCACGACCTGATCCTGACCAGTGGCGGTGTCTCGGTGGGTGAAGAGGACCACATCAAGCCCGCGGTGCAGAGCCTGGGCCATCTGGATTTGTGGCAGATTGCCATCAAGCCGGGCAAGCCTTTTGCTTATGGCCGCGTTGCTGACGCCCATTTCATTGGCCTGCCGGGCAACCCGGTGTCGAGCTTTGTGACCTTTTTGCTGCTGGTGCGCCCGTTCCTGCTGAAATTGCAGGGGGTGACCCAACTGGCCCCAACGCCGATGACCGTGCGCGCCGACTTCAGCTGGCCCCGAGCCGACAAACGCCGCGAATTCCTGCGCGTCAGACGCAACCCGAACGGTGGTCTGGACTTGTTTGCCAACCAGAGTTCGGGTGTGCTGACCTCGGCAGTGTGGGGCGACGGCTTGGTCGACACCCCGCCCGGCGCGACCATCACGCCTGGTGATGTGGTGCGTTTCATTCCCTTTTCGGAGT
This sequence comes from Rhodoferax sp., assembly GCF_030653815.1. Taxonomy (GTDB): domain Bacteria; phylum Pseudomonadota; class Gammaproteobacteria; order Burkholderiales; family Burkholderiaceae_C; genus Rhodoferax. The sequence continues at coordinate 121,165 of NZ_JAURYQ010000042.1, forward strand.
TGCTGGCATGAAGGTGACGGTGAAATATTTTGCGTCCATTCGCGAGGCGATCGGTGTGGCCAACGAGCAGCGCGAGACCGAAGCGACCACGCTGGGCGCACTGCGCGACGAACTCATCGCCCTGGGTGGCGCCTATGCCGACAGTCTGGCCCGTGGCAAGTCGGTGCGCCTGGCGCTGAACCAGCTGATGTGCCAGGAGTCGGCCGCGTTGACCGACGGCGCCGAAGTGGCCTTCTTCCCGCCTGTGACCGGAGGTTGAGAACCATGCCAACGCACAACAGCCCCCGCGTCAGTATTCAGACCACCGACTTTGACCTCAGCGCCGAGGTGGCGGCCTTGCGTGCGCAGGACCCGCGTGTCGGTGCCGTCTGCAGTTTCATTGGCACCGTGCGTGACCGAACGGCGGGCGAGCCCGGCAGCATTGCCAGCATGGAACTGGAGCATTACCCGGGCATGACCGAAAAATCGATCGAGGCCATGATTGACGCCGCGCTGCAGCGCTTTGACATTTTTGGCGCCCGCGTCATCCACCGTGTCGGCCTGCTGGCGCCGCTGGACCAAATTGTGCTGGTGGCGGTAACGTCAGCGCACCGGGGCGAGAGCTTTCAGGCCTGCGAATTTTTGATGGATTACCTTAAAACCCAGGCCCCGTTCTGGAAAAAAGAACAAACGCCCACCGGCGCACGCTGGGTGGATGCCCGTGTCAGTGATGACGCGGCACTGGCCAAATGGGGCATTGCCCTTGAAAATACGAGCTTGACTGCTCACGATTGACCCGACATGGAAAACAAGACCCCCGAGACGCCAACTGCCCACCGCGTCATCAAGAAGTACCCCAACCGCAGGCTTTACGACACCGCCACTTCGACCTACATCACCTTGTCTGAAGTCAAAGACCTGGTGATGCAAAGCGAGCCCTTTGAAGTGCTGGACGCCAAGACCGGCGACAACCTGACGCGCAGCATTTTGTTGCAGATCATTCTGGAGGCCGAGACCAGTGGCTCGCCCATGTTCACCGCGCCGGTGCTGGAGAGTCTGATCCGTTTTTATGGCCATGCCATGCAGGGCTTTTTGGGCGGCTACCTGGAAAAAAACATCCAGACGCTGATCGACACGCAGACCCGTTTTGCCGAGCAAACCAAGGGTTTCACGCCGGAGATGTGGACGCAGTACACGGCCATGCAGCCCCCGGTGATGCAAGCCATGCTGGGCGGCAGCCTGGATCAATCCAAGTCCTGGCTGGCGCAAATGCAGGACCAGATGCAAAAGCAGGCCGGCCAGATGTTGGGTGCCTTTGGCCTTAACAATGTGCCACCCAAAAAAGGTTGAATGACGTCATGAATGCTCCCATCACAGCGGCTGCGGCCGCCCCCAAAGTGGGCTTTGTCAGCCTGGGTTGCCCGAAGGCCTTGACCGACTCTGAACTGATCCTGACGCAGCTCAGCGCCGAAGGTTATCAAACCTCCAAAACCTTCGAGGGCGCGGACCTGGTTATCGTGAACACCTGCGGCTTCATTGACGATGCGGTTCGGGAAAGCCTGGACACCATTGGCGAGGCCTTGGCAGAAAACGGCAAGGTCATCGTGACCGGTTGCCTGGGTGCCAAGGAAGGCGAGGGCGGTGGCAACCTGGTGCGGCAAATGCACCCGAGCGTGCTGGCAGTCACCGGCCCGCACGCCACCCAGGAAGTGATGGACGCGGTGCATGCCCACCTGCCCAAGCCGCATGATCCGTTTGTTGACCTGGTGCCTAATGCCTTTGGCATTGCCGGCATCAAGCTCACGCCACGGCATTACGCTTACCTCAAGATCAGCGAAGGTTGCAACCACCGCTGCACCTTTTGCATCATCCCGTCGATGCGCGGTGACCTGGTGTCGCGCCCGATTGGCGACGTGCTCAAGGAAGCGCAGGCCTTGTTTGACGGCGGCGTGAAAGAGCTGCTGGTGATCAGCCAGGACACCTCGGCCTACGGCGTCGATGTGAAATACCGCACCGGTTTCTGGAACGGCAAGCCCATCAAGACCCGCTTGTTTGAATTGGCACAGTCCTTGGGCGAGATGGCGCAAGCGCATGGTGCCTGGGTTCGGCTGCACTATGTTTACCCCTACCCCAGTGTGGACGACATCCTGCCGCTGATGGCGTCCGGACTCATCCTGCCTTACCTGGATGTGCCGTTCCAGCACAGCCACCCCGACGTGCTCAAGCGCATGAAACGTCCGGCCAGCGGTGAGAAAAACATGGAGCGGCTCTTGCGCTGGCGCGAGGCTTGCCCCGACATCGTGGTGCGCAGCACCTTCATTGCCGGCTTCCCCGGTGAAACCGAGGCCGAGTTCGAGCACCTGCTGGACTTTGTGCGCGAGGCACAAATTGACCGGGCGGGTTGCTTTGCCTACAGCCCGGTGGCGGGTGCCGCCGCCAATGACATTGGCGGCATGTTGCCGCAGGAAGTGCGTGAAGAACGCCGTGCCCGCTTCATGGCGGTGGCCGAACAGGTGTCTGCCGCCAAGCTGCAAAAACGGGTCGGTGCCACCCTGCAGATTCTGGTGGACTCGGCACCGGGCCTGGGTAAAAAGGGGGGTGTTGGCCGGTCTTACGCCGACGCCCCTGAAATTGATGGTGTGGTGAAGTTATTGCCACCCGAAAAAATCAGCAAGACGCTGCGGGTGGGCGAATTTACCAAGGCGCGCATCGTGGCCGCGCAAGGGCACGACCTGGTCGGACAGCCGTTTTGACCGTTCGGCTCGACATGGTTTCAGCAAATAAAAAAGCCGCTGCAAAGTCAAAAACTGTTGCAGCGGCTTTTTATTCAAAGCATCCGGTTTCTTTCATAAAAATGAACCGGAATTCATTTATATTGGTGCCCAGGAAGGGACTCGAACCCCCACGAAGTTACTCGCTAGTACCTGAAACTAGTGCGTCTACCAATTCCGCCACCTGGGCATTTCAGGAAAGAAAGGCATTGTATCAAAAATATTAAGCAAACCAGCGCATTGTTGGAAGAAGTTGAAGGAATAGTTCAAGGTCATCGCGACGGCCACGGCTTTGTGATCCGCGACGACGGCGAGTCCGACATCTACCTGGCGCCCAACGAGATGCGCGCTGTTCTGCACAAGGACCGTGTCAAGGTGCGCATTGTGCGCAGCGACCGCAAGGGCCGACCCGAAGGCCGGGTGGTCGAGATCATGGAGCGCAGCACCCGGGTCATCATTGGCCGCCTGCTTTGCGAGAGCGGCATCTGGATCGTGGCGCCTGAAGACAAGCGTTATGGCCAGGATGTGATGATCCCCAAAGCCGCCACCGGCCTGGCCAAAGTGGGCCAGGTGGTGGTGGTCGAATTGACCGAGCCACCGGCGCTGTTTGGTCAACCTGTCGGGCGCATCAAGGAAGTGCTGGGCGAAATGGACGACCCCGGCATGGAGATTGAAATTGCGGTGCGCAAGTACGATGTGCCGCATGAGTTTTCGGACGCCTGCATTGCGCAGGCGCGGGCCTTGCCGGACGCGGTGCGGCCGCAGGACAAAAATCACCGTGTGGACCTGACCGACGTGCCGCTGGTCACCATCGACGGTGAAGACGCGCGCGACTTTGACGATGCGGTGTATTGCGAGCCCGTCAAGATCGGTAGGGGCAAGGCGGCAGTGTCCGGCTGGCGCTTGCTGGTGGCCATTGCCGATGTCAGCCATTACGTGGAAAACGGTTCGGCCATCGACATCGACGCCTACGACCGGGCCACCAGTGTGTATTTTCCGCGCCGTGTCATTCCGATGCTGCCCGAAAAACTGTCCAACGGCCTGTGTTCGCTGAACCCCGAGGTCGAGCGCCTGTGCATGGTCTGCGACATGATGGTGAGCCCGGACGGCGACGTGACCGCCTACCAGTTTTACCCGGCGGTGATGTGGAGCCACGCGCGTTTCACCTACACCGAGGTGGCGGCCATTCTGGCCAACACGCGCGGCCCCGAGGCGTCCAAGCGCAAGGAGCGCATTCCCGATTTGATGAACCTGCACGATGTGTACCGCGCGCTGCTCAAGTCGCGCGCGCGCCGTGGTGCGGTTGATTTTGAAACCGTGGAAACCCAGATTGTTTGCGACGACGCCGGCCACATTGAAAAGATCATTCCGCGCACCCGCAACGACGCGCACAAGCTCATCGAAGAAGCCATGCTGGCGGCCAATGTGTGCAGTGCCGATTTCATTGCGCAAGGCAAACACGTGGGCCTGTACCGGGTGCACGAAGGCCCGACGCCCGAGAAAATTGAAATCCTGCGCAATTTCCTGAAGATCACCGGCATTGGCATGAACGTCAGCGACGACCCGGCGCCGGGTGAGTTCCAGGCCATTGCCAACGCCACCAAGGACCGCCCGGACGCGCAGCAGATTCACACCATGCTGCTGCGGTCCATGCAGCAGGCCATTTACACGCCCGACAACAACGGCCACTTTGGCCTGGCGTTTGATGCCTACACCCACTTCACCAGCCCGATCCGGCGCTACCCTGATTTGCTGGTGCACCGCGTCATCAAGGCGATTTTGCTCAAGAGCAAATACCAGTTGCCTACCTTGCCGACACCGGGTGAGGCGCACGCCAAGCTGTCCAAGCGCCTTGAGAAAAACCTGGCCGCCAAGGTCAAGGAGCCGGGTCAGAAACCCCGCAAGCTCAGCGTTGACATGCAGGCCTGGCAGGCTGCGGGCCTGCATTGCAGCGCCAACGAACGCCGTGCCGACGAAGCCAGCCGTGACGTCGAGGCCTGGCTCAAATGCAAGTACATGCGCGAGCATCTGGGCGAGGAATTCAGCGGTGTGGTCAGTGCCGTCACCAGTTTCGGCATTTTTGTCACGCTCGATGCCATGTTCGTCGAAGGCCTGGTGCACATCACCGAGCTGGGCGGCGAGTACTACCGCTTTGATGAAGCGCGCCAGGAGTTGCGCGGCGAGCGCACCGGCATGCGTTACGTGCTGGGCACCCGTGTGCGCGTGCAGGTGAGCCGGGTCGACCTGGATGGGCGGCGCATTGATTTCCGCCTGCTCACCGATGGTGATGGCCTGTTGCCCCGTTTGTCCAAGGACCGTGACCTGGGCAGCGATGGCGCTGACAGAAAAGTGTTTGAGGACGATGCCGGTGGCGCCAAGGGCGGCCGGCGCAGCCGTAACATCACCGAGCCTTTGCCGCGCGCAGGGACTGCCAAGCGCGCCGGTGCCAAGGTGCCTGCGCCTGCCAAAGCCAAGGACAAGGCGCGCAAACCACGCCGTCGCAGTTGATCAATTTCAATCAATCAATCAAACAAAATAACATGACAGAAACAAACAAAGTCGCCCTGGTCACCGGGGCAGGATCCGGTATTGGAAAAGCGGCCGCGCTGGCCTTGTTGGCGGGTGGCTGGCAGGTGGTTCTGGCCGGGCGGCGCTTGCAGCCCTTGCAGGACGTGGTGGCCTTGTCAGGCGCACCTGAGCGTGCCCTGGCCGTGGCGGCCGATGTCTCACAGGAGGCTTCGGTGGTGGCCTTGTTTGATGCCGCCGTGCAGAAGTTTGGCCGTGTCGACGTGTTGTTCAACAACGCCGGCACCAGCGCACCGCCCGGTGTGTTGCTGGAAGACCTGTCATTGGCCGACTGGCAAAAGGTGGTGGACATCAACCTGACCGGCATGTTCTTGTGCCTGCGCCAGGCCTTTCGCGTCATGAAGGCCCAAAGCCCGATGGGCGGGCGCATCATCAACAACGGCTCCATCTCGGCCACCACGCCGCGCCCCAATTCGGTGGCTTACACCGCCACCAAACACGGGGTGTCGGGCCTGACCAAAACCGCTTCGCTCGATGGTCGCAAGTACGGCATTGCGGTGGGCCAGATCGACATTGGCAACGCCGCCACCGACATGACGCAAGCCATGCAGACCGGCATCTTGCAAGCCAATGGCACTCGCGCCGTCGAGCCGGTGATGGACGTGGCGATTGTGGGCCAGTCGGTGCTTTACATGGCCAATTTGCCTTTGCAGGCCAACGTCATGTTTCACACCGTCATGGCCACCAACATGCCCTTCGCCGGGCGCGGTTAAGCCAGCGCGTGGGCCAGTTGCGACGCCGTCAGCGCCTGCCGCTGCGGCCAATGGTCGGCCACCTGGCCATGCTGATAAACAGCCTGGCAGGCGGCATCAAAGCCATTTAAACCCTGCGCCAGGCGCGCACCAATCAAACCCGCCAGCACATCGCCGGTGCCGCCCGTGGCCAACTTGGCGTTGCCGGTCGGGTTGATGACCGGCGTCCGGTCGGCTTGTGCAATGACCGTGCCGGAACCCTTGAGCACGACCGTGCAGGCGAAGCGCTGGGCCAGTTGCTGCGCACAGCCGAGCCGGTTGGCCTGAAGTTGAGCCGTGCTGCACGCCAGCAGTCGGGCTGCCTCCAGCGGGTGTGGGGTCAGCACGGTGGTGCGTTGTTGCTGGCCACGCGCGCACAGCAGTGCTTGCAGCGGCGCGGATTGGGCAATGGCATTGAGCGCGTCGGCATCCAGCACCAGGTTTGCCGCCGAGTTCAACAGCCCGGGTAAATGCGCTGCGATGTCGGTGCCACCGCCGCAGCCACACACCACGCTCATGCTGTCCAGGGCCAGTGTTTCCAAAGCCCGGAACATCAGTTCAGGCTGGCTTGGGTCGAGAGGCATGGCCCGGTCGTCCAGCAGGCTGACAAACACCCGGCCCGCACCGCCATGCAGCGCCGCCGAACCCGCCAGCAGCGCGGCACCCGTCATGCCTTTGGCGCCACCGACCACGACCACATCGCCATAGCTGCCTTTGTGGCTGGCATGCGCCCGGACCGCTGTCGTCGGCTCCCCACCCAGCCAGGCGCTGGGTTCCACGGTACTTGCTTGCCCGTGCTGCAAATCGTCCAGCCAGACGCAGCCTGCCAGATCGCGCCCGTGGCCGGTGAAGAGGCCGGGCTTGAGGGTCAGCAGGCTCAGGGTGTGGCTGGCTTTGACGCTTGTCGTGCATGCCGCTCCGGTGTCTGCCTGCAAACCGGTGGGCACATCAACGGACAACACGGGTGCGCCGTGGCGGTTGATGTGCGCAATCCAGTCGGCCATTTGCCCGGCAGGCTCGCGCAGTTGGGAGCCAATGCCCAGCAACGCATCAATGCACAGGTCAAAATTTTCAGGAGGTGTGTCGACAAAGGGCACGCCCGCGCCCATCGCGTTAAGCCAGGAAGTTTTGGTGTCTTCGGGCGCTTGGAGTTTGGGCGGCAGAGCGTTCTGCGCAGGTAAAAGGAGGAGCCCGCAGGGCGGGGGACACGCAGCAGAACGCTCTGCCGCCCAGGCTCCTTGATCGGGCGTGCCCAGCCAGCTCACCACAGGCTGTTTGCCCCAGCGCTGCAAATGCATGGCCGCTTCCAGGCCGTCGCCGCCGTTGTTGCCGGGGCCGGCCGCCACCCAGATACGTTGGGCGTGTGGCGCCACAGCCAGCGCCAGCTTGGCCACAGCCAGCCCGGCGCGGGACATCAGGGTGTGCGGGGGCAGGACTTGTTGCGCTTGTTGTTCAAGCAGCCGTGTCGCTGCCACGTCATACAGCGCTTGGGGTTTGTGAAAATTGACCCGTTGCACGGCGCGACTCCAGGCTTAGAACTCGAAGCAGTCACCTTCGCGGGCCAGGCGATAGGTGGGGTCACCGGGGCGGTGCGGGTGCGCTGCGACAGCCTCGGCAAAAGCGGCCTCCAGCGCGTCGTCGCTGCGCGAGGGTTCGTGGTGGGTGCAGAACAGGTTCTTGACCCCGGCCTTCTTGGCATAGTCAATGCTGGACTGGTAAGTGCCGTGCCCCCAGCCTTTCTTGGCCGGGTATTCGTCGGCGGTATAGGAGGCGTCCGTGATCAGCACGTCGACCCCCTGCATGGCGCGAATCAGGTAGTCATTCCGGGCTTCAAGCTCAAGTTGGCATTGCGCATAACCGGCGTCATCGGGCGCGTAAATGTTGTAGGGCGGTTCGTGGTCGCCGGTGAAAAAGAGGGACTTGCCGTTGGCTTCAATCCGGTAGCCAAAGTCAACCACCGGGTGGCTCATCATGAACGGCGTGACGGTGGCGCTGCCAATTTGAATGCTTTGATCGGGCGCCAGCGTGACGTACTCGATGCGCGCCTTCATCTCTTCTTCGCGCACCGGGAAATAGCTGTATTGAAGCTGCACCGCCATGACCTGCTCGATCCCTTTGCCCGACACCGGGTCATGGGCGCCATGCAGCCGCAGGGTGTTGCCGGCAATAAAGTTGGGTACGAAAAACGGCAAGCCCTGAATATGGTCCCAATGCGAATGGGTGATCAGCACATTGGCCGTCACCGGCAATTCTTTCAGCAGGGTCTGCGACAACGGGAAAATACCGGTGCCGGCGTCAAGAATGATGAGCTCGTTGTTGTCGGTGCGAATTTCGATGCAGGTGGTGTTGCCACCATAACGGACGGTGTTGGGGCCCGGCGAGGCGATGGAACCGCGGACTCCCCAAAATTTGACTTTCATGCCATACCTTTAATTTTTCGAATGACCGGCCCTTGTGGAAGCTCAATAACAAGGCTGTGATTCGTGTCTCGACTGGCTAAGCGCATGGGTGTCAATCGTACTGCAAAAGGTTTTTGGTCAAGACAGTTTTACGCCAGTTTACATTTGCGCCGGGGAAAAATGGTTTTTGGGAAATACACCACTAAAATTCCCTCGTTGGTGCTCGCGATGTGGTTCACACGTCGCAGTTCAACGGGAAGCAGGAGGGTGAGCCAAACTGGCAAGCCTAACCTGCGCTGCCCCCGCAACGGTAAGTGGACGCATCGCAAGATGCCGCTTCCATCACAGCCACTGAGCGTTTTGAACACGCGCTTGGGAAGGCGATGGAGGTTGATTCCACCAGCCCGGATACCGGCCAACACGGTGGCTGCGCGCGCAAGCGTGCAACCGTGACGCTCATGCACTGTCGGGGACGACGGTGAGGGCATTTTGATGGTTCTTATCTCAATTATGAAAACTTGTATTTTTTCGATGCGCGGTCGCGCTCCCGTGCGCTTGTGCGCGTCTGTTGTGGCCGTTATGGCTGCGTTTCCGGTGTTGGCGCAGGGACAGACGGCAACGCTCGATGAGGTGGTGGTGAGTGCCGCACGCTTTGAAGCAGAAGCTTCCAGTTTGCCGTTTGGTGTCAGTGTGATCACCAAGGACGACATCGCTCGCGCTGGCGTGACCACCGTGAATGAGGCGGTGATCAAACTGCTGGGCGTGCCGGGGCGGGTGGACTATTACGGTGGTGGTGACTACGGACTGGACCTGCGAGGGTTCGGGACGACTGCCGGTAGCAACCAGGTGGTGATTGTCGATGGCATCAAAATGAATGAGGCAGATTTGGGCGGCACCCGCTTGGCCGGCATTGCGATCAACACGGTTGAGCGCATTGAAGTGCTGCGGGGCAGTGGCTCGGTGTTGTATGGCGCAGGGGCGACGGGTGGTGTGATTGTGATCACCACCAAGGCCGGACGAGGCGTCGCGCGCAAGAATTCTGCAGACCTGTATGCCGCAACTGGCAGTTACGGGCTGAACGAGATACGCGCCAACGCGACCTTGGCCTCAGGAGGTTTCTCGATGGACGTGGCTGGTAATAAACGTGACACGGACAACCACCGCGACAACTTCAAATCCACGGCTGAAGGCAATTTTGTTCAGGGTCAATGGAGCAATGACTGGCTGCGTGTGGGTGCCAGCCATGCCAATGACATGCTGAACAGCGGTTTGCCCGGCTCCTTGACAGCCGCGCAATACCAGGCCGACCCGAGCCAGACCTCCGCTGCCAATGCCAACAAAACGGCCAGTATCAAAAACGTCCGTGACACCCTGTTTGCCAGCGCGGAACTGGGGGCTTGGCAACTGGGACTGGACGCAGGTCAACGGACAAAAAATCTCAACAGCCTGAACAATGGTGTCTCGACCTACCGCTATGACATTGATGCCAGCACGCTGGCCTTGCGCGCCAAATATGAGACCAAGTTTGGCAAGGTTCGCAACGCACTGACGCTGGGTCATGATCAGGCGGACTGGAAGCGTACGGTGCCTGGCACTTACGGCTCTGTCTCGCAACAAAAGACAAGCGCCCTCTATGCCAAAGATGAATTGATTCTTGACGGTGGCACGCGTTTGTCAGTTGGTTATCGCTCTGAAAATATCAAACAAACCGACACTTACACCGCCAGCACAGACAGGGATCAGGCAGCCTGGGAAATCGGGATCACACAGCCGTTGTCTGAAACCTGGTCCGTCTATGGGCGCTTGGGCAACAGTTTCCGGCTGGCCAACATCGATGAGTTGGGATTTACGACACCCGGTGCGGTACTGCAGCCGCAGACCTCGCGTGATGTCGAGTTGGGTAACCGCTGGAAATATGCGGGTGGACGTGTTGAGTTGCGTTACTACCGCAACAGCTTGACGAATGAATTGGGATATGACCCCACAGTGGCCAATGCCAATTCATGGAGCGGTTTTGGCGCCAACGTCAACTTCGACCCTACGCTGCGCCAAGGACTGGAGCTTGAAACCCAGCATGCGTTGACCAAAACGCTCGACTTGCAGCTGACCCTGGGCTTGCGTGAAGCCAAGTTCACCCAAGGTGCGCACAGTGGTAAAAATGTGCCGCTGGTGGCGGGTACGACGCTGGCACTGCGTGCCGACTGGCGACCTGCTCCTGCCCATTCGGTGAATACCGGTGTGGTCTGGGTGTCCTCGCAGCATGTGGACTATGACAACGCCTGTACGGTACCCAGTTATGCCACGGTGGATGCGCGCTATGCCTACCAGTGGCGCAATGTGGAGATGTCGTTGGGCTTGAGCAATCTGCTGGACGCCAAGTACTACACCCAGGCCTTCACTTGCACCGCCGGGGTCACAAACGGCATTTACCCGGAAGCTGGGCGTGCTGTCACTGCGGCTATGCGGGTGAATTTCTAGTCAACCATCATGGTCGCTGCTCAGGCGTTCAGCTTGCCCCAAGGCCCGCAGCGCATCGTCTGCCTGACCGAGGAAACCACCGAGTGGCTTTACCTGCTGGGGCAGGAGAGCCGCATTGTGGGCATTTCTGGCTACACCGTGCGGCCGCGACGGGCGCGGGAGGAAAAGCCACGGGTGAGTGCTTTCACCAGCGCCAGGATCGACAAGATTCTGGCGCTGCAACCGGACTGCGTGCTGGGTTTTTCCGACATGCAGGCCGACATTGCTGCGGCGCTGATTCGAGCTGGCGTGCAGGTCACGGTGTTCAACCAGCGCAGCGTGGCCGAGATTTTTTCTGTGCTTTACCAGGTGGCGGCGATGGTGGGGCAGGGCGAGCAGGGGCTGGCCCGCATTGCCGAGATGCAGCAGCAACTGGCGGCCATCGCCAAGGCAGCGGCTGCCTTGCCCCGTCGTCCAAAAATCTATTTCGAAGAATGGGATGTGCCGCACATCAGCGCCATCCAGTGGGTGTCGGAGCTGATCGGCCTGGCCGGGGGTGACGACATTTTTCCTGAACTGGCGACCCAGTCGTTGGGCAAAAATCGCATCATTGCGGATGGTGCCGAGATCGTGCGGCGCAACCCCGACATCATCATTGGCTCGTGGTGCGGCAAGAAGTTTCGCCCGGAACTGGTGGCGGCGCGGACAGGCTGGGGCGAAGTGGCGGCGGTCAAAACCGGGCAACTGTTCGAGATCAAGTCCGCCGACATTTTGCAACCCGGTCCGGCCGCACTGACCGATGGTGTGGCCGCCTTGCATCGCATCATCATGGATTGGAGTCGTCTGCATGGATAAGGTCCTGCCAGTCGCCCGCAGCGAGTTGATTCTGGGCGGTCAGAAAAGTGGCAAGTCGCGCCGGGCTGAAGTGCTGGCGCAAAGCTGGCTGGCGCAATCTGGAAGCCACCGCGCGGTGATGATTGCCACCGGGCAAGCCTGGGACGACGAGATGACGCAGCGCATTGCCCGCCACCAGGCAGACCGGGCGCAGCGCGTACCGGGCATGATCACGGTGGAAGAGCCTTTGCACCTGGCCCAGGCCATCCAGCGTCACAGCACCCCTGACACCCTGATCGTGGTCGATTGCCTGACGCTGTGGCTGACCAACTGGCTCATGCCGGTGCATGGCAATGCGGCGGTTACTGAACAGACGCTGCCAGCTGAAACTGGGCAGCTGTTGCAGTCGATCAGCAACGCTCCCGGGCCGCTGGTGCTGGTCGGCAACGAGATCGGCCTGGGCGTGATCCCGCTGGGGCGCGAGGTGCGCGTGTTTGTCGATGCGCTGGGCCTGCTCAACCAGCAGGTGGCCGCCGCCTGCGCGCGTGTCACGCTGATGGCCGCGGGCCTGCCCCTGACTTTGAAGGACGTGTCATGAAGCGTTTGATATGCCTGGCCCTGATGTTTTTTGCCGCACTGGCCCACACCTATGAAGTCACTGACGACACCGGGGTGGTGGTGTATTTTGAGCAGCCGCCGCAACGCATCGTCAGCCTCTTGCCCTCGTTGGCCGAGACCGTGTGCGCGCTGGGCCAGTGTGCCAGGTTGGTGGGGGTGGACCGTTATTCGGATTACCCGGTCAGCCTCAAGAAACTGCCGCAAGTGGGCGGCGGGCTCGACCCGAACATCGAGGCCATTGTCGCCCTGCGCCCCGACCTGGTGTTGATGGCCACCTCCTCGCGTGCCAGCGAGCGGCTGCGCACGCTGGGCATCCGGGTGCTGTCGCTGGAGCCCAAAACCCATGCCGACGTGCAGCGGGTGATGCTCAAAATTGGCCAGGTGCTGGGCGTGGCGGACGCTGCCAGCATCTGGCGCACCATTGACGCGGCGGTGTCGGCGGCGGCGCAGTCGCTGCCAGTCGGTGCGCGTAGCACGCGGGTGTACTTTGAGGTCAACCAGGGGCCGTATGCGGCGGGCGAATCGTCCTTCATTGGTGAAACCCTGACGCGCCTGGGGGTGAAAAACATCGTGCCCGCCGCGCTGGGGCCGTTTCCCAAGCTCAACCCTGAGTTCATCGTGCGCGCCAACCCCGACGTCATCATGATCGGCGAGCGTAGCGCGGGCGGCCTGACGCAGCGCCCCGGCTGGCACAGCATTCGCGCCGTGCGCGAAGGTCGGCTGTGCATTTTCGCCACCGAGCAGGCCAATGCGCTGGTGCGCCCGGGCCCGCGCATGGCTGAAGGTGCGCGGCTGATGGCGCAGTGCCTGGCAGACAAGGCGCCGTCGGTGGCCAGAAAGCGAATTCCGTGACACTGCAGCGCCTGTCACCGCTGGTGGGGATTTTGCTGGCCCTGAGTTTGGGGCTGCTGGGCTTGGGTGTGTGCGTGGGCAGCACCGGCTTTGAGAACCTGCTTGCGCCGTTATGGCACCCGGAAGTGGATCCGTCGGCGACCGCCATGGCGCAACAAATTGTGGGCCAGATCCGCCTGCCGCGCACCTTGGGGGCATGGGCCGCCGGTGCCCTGCTGGGGCTGGCCGGGGCGGTGGCTCAGGGCTTGTTTCGCAACCCGCTGGCGGACCCGTATTTGCTGGGCAGCGCCTCCGGTGCGTCGCTGGGTGTGGCGCTGGTCCTGGCCGTGTTGGGGGGCGGCGCCGGCATGCTGGGCGGCAACATGATGAATGGCGACGCGGTGGTCAGCGTGTTTTCCGGCAGCGTGCTGGTGCGCCTGGGCTTGACCGGCGCGGCCTTTGCCGGGGCGGTGCTGGCGGTGCTGTTGACGCTGGCCTTGTCACGCGGGGTGCAGCACACGCTGCGCCTGCTGCTGGCCGGGGTGGTGGTGGGCGTGGTGCTGGGCGCGGCCACCCAATTGGTGCTGCTGGCCTCGCCCGATTCATTGCAGGCCATGCAGGCCTTCATGCTGGGTTCCACTGCCTTTGTCGGCTGGACGGCCTGCGCGCTGATGCTGGGGGTGTTGGGCCTGTGCGTGCTCTGCGCCGGCTTGCTGGGGCGGGTGCTGGACGGCCTGAGCCTGGGCGAGGCCACCGCGCACAGCCTGGGCCTGCCGCTGGCGCCGTTGCGCCTGGCGCTGGTGGCGGTGCTGGCGCTGGCCACCGGCACGGCGGTGGCGCAAACCGGGCTGATCGCCTTTGTCGGGCTGGCCGCGCCGCACCTGGTGCGCTCGGTCATCAAAACCACGCATGGCCGGCTGATAGGTTTGTCCAGCCTGGTGGGCGGCGTGTTGCTGACGGGCGCGGACATTCTGGCGCGCGGCTTGCTGGCCCCGCAAGAACTGCCGGTGGGGGTGCTGACCGCGGTGCTGGGCGGTGGCTACCTGCTGTGGTTGATGCGCCGCAACAGCCGCATCACAGCCGGAGGTGGTCTGTGAAAAACGTGGCACATGCAATCGCTCTTCAGGCAGAAAACATCAGGGCCAGTATCGGGCATAGCCAGATACTGCACGGCATCACGCTGGGCTTGCCGCAGGGCCGCTGGACCAGCATCGTCGGGCCCAACGGGGCGGGCAAGTCGACGCTGCTCAAGGTGCTGGTGGGGCTGCTGCCGCACAGCGGCACAGTCACGTTGCTGGGCCAGCCCTTGCAACGCTTGCCAGGCCGGGTGCGGGCGCGCCAGCTGGCCTGGCTGGGCCAGAACGAAGCCGCTGGTGACGATCTGACGGTATGGGATGTGGCCATGCTGGGCCGCCTGCCGCACCAGGCCTGGTTGGCCGCGCCCAGCGAGGCCGACTGCGCTGCGGTGGAAATCGCCCTCAAATCCACCGGCGCCTGGGACTGGCGGCAACGCGCCCTGGGCCAGCTCTCGGGTGGTGAGCGCCAGCGAGTGCTGCTGGCCCGCGCCCTGGCGGTGCGGGCCCAAGTGCTGTTGATGGACGAGCCGCTGGCCAACCTCGATCCGCCGCACCAGGCCGACTGGCTGGGCGTGGTGCGTTGCCTGCTGGAGAGCGGGGTTACCGTGGTCAGCGTGTTGCATGAAATCTCGATGGCGCTGCACTCGGACGAGATGGTCATCATGGCCGCTGGCCGTGTGACCCACCAGGGCGCGTGTGCCGATGCTGCCACCCATCGCGCGCTGGAAGCCGTGTTTGACCAGCGCATCAGCATCTACCCGATTGCCGATCAATGGATCGCCCTGCCCAATTAAACTTTTCTCCAATCCATGCAAATCGAAACACCCCCCACCGACAAGCCCTATGAAAAACCCGAAGGCGAGCGCCGCGGTATCGTCATCGTCAACACCGGCGACGGCAAGGGCAAAAGCACGGCGGCGTTTGGCTTGGCGCTGCGCGCCCACGGGCGCGGCAAAGCGGTCAAGATTTTCCAGTTCATGAAAGTGCCGACGGCACGCTTTGGCGAGCACCGCATGTTCGAGCAACTCGGCATTCCCATTGAAGGCCTGGGCGACGGCTTCAGTTGGAAGAGCCAGGACCTGGAACACTCCGCCCAACTGGCCCGAGATGGCTGGCAAAAGGCCAAGGCTGCGATCATGAGTGGTGACTACTTCATGGTGACGCTTGACGAAATCACCTATCCGCTGATCTACGGCTGGTTGCCGCTGGACGATGTGCTGGCGACCCTCAAGGCCCGCCCCGGCCAGGTGCACGTGGTGCTGACCGGGCGGCGCTGCCCCGCTGAAATCATTGCACTGGCCGACACCGTGACCGAGATGCAAATGGTCAAGCACGCGTTCAAGGCGGGCATTCCGGCGCAGCGTGGCATTGAAGATTGACCTATTTTTTACGCGAAAAACCAATGACTACTGAACACACTGTCGATCCATCGACTACCCATCCCTTGCACTTCCACGCCTGCCTTGATACCCACCCCGAACCCCCAGCCGCGGGTCAGCGTGTCTGGTCGGTTGAAGCGGTTCTGGCCCTGCTGGAGTTGCCTTTTTCAGACCTGATGTTCCAGGCGCAAACCGTTCACCGTGCCCACTTTGACCCCAACCTGGTCGAGCTAGCCACGCTGCTGTCGGTCAAAACCGGCGGCTGCCCGGAGGACTGCGGTTACTGCCCGCAAAGCGTGCACTTTGACACCGGGGTCGAGGCCAGCAAGCTGATGGGCGTGAATGCGGTGCACAGCGCGGCCCTGGCCGCCAAAGCCGCCGGAGCTACCCGTTTTTGCATGGGCGCAGCCTGGCGCGCGCCCAAAGACCGCGACATTGAGGCCGTGGCCGAACTGGTGAAAACCGTCAAGGCCACCGGTCTGGAAGCCTGCGCCACGCTGGGCATGCTGGCAGACGGCCATGCCGAGACTTTGCGCGATGCCGGGCTGGACTATTACAACCACAACCTGGACAGCGCGCCCGACTTTTATGGCGACATCATCACCACGCGTGACTATCAGGACCGCCTGGACACCCTGGCGCGGGTGCGCCATGCGGGCATCAGCGTGTGTTGCGGCGGCATCGTCGGCCTGGGTGAATCGCGGCTGCAGCGCGCCGGGCTGATCGCCGAGCTGGCCAATTTGTCGCCGTACCCCGAGTCGGTGCCGATCAACCATCTGGTCAAGGTGGCGGGCACGCCGCTGGCCGACCAGCCCGACCTGGACCCGCTGGAATTTGTGCGAACCATTGCGGTGGCGCGCATCACCATGCCCATGGCCCGGGTGCGCCTGTCGGCCGGCCGCCAGAGCATGAGCGACGCGGTGCAGGCGCTGTGCTTCGTGGCCGGGGCCAACTCGATTTTTTATGGCGACAAACTGTTGACAACACCCAACCCGCAGGGCAATGATGACCTGGCCTTGTTGGCACGCCTTGGCCTCAAGGCCGGGCAGCCGGTGGCGCGGCCTTGAAGGATGCCTCTTGTTTGACGCATTGACCCTGCTCACCGGGCAGACCAGCGCTCACGCGTTGGCCGCGGCCCTGTTGGTCGCCTTGCTGATTGACCATGTCCTGGGTGAGCCGCCCGCGCGTCTGCACCCAGTGGTGTGGATGGGCAATTACCTGAGCTGGGCCGGGCGCAGGGTGCAGCGCGTGGCTTGGCAGCCGTCTTCCATGGAGGCCGGAGCGGCGGCCGTGCCGTACCCCAAAGACTTCAAGGTGTTTTGGCTTGCAGCCACCTATTGGATTGCGGGAGCAGCTGGTTGTTTGATCGCGTTTGACGCATTGCAACGCGTGGTGATGCAACTGCCTGCGTGGCTGGCGGCGCTGTTGTTGGGCTTGCTGCTCAAACCCCTGTTGGCCTGGGCCATGCTCAAAGGCGAGGTGCGGGCAGTGGACGCTGCGCTGGGGCAATCGCTTGATGCGGGCCGAGAACGACTGAGTTGGCTGGTCAGCCGTGACGTGTCTGCCCTGAGTGAAGCGCAGGTGCGCGAAAGCGCCATCGAGTCGCTGGCCGAAAATCTCAATGACTCGGTGGTCGCGCCCATTTTCTGGTTCGTGCTGTTGGGTCTGCCCGGCGCGGCTTTGTACCGCTTTGCCAATACCGCCGATGCCATGTGGGGCTACCGCGGCGTGTACAAAGGTCAGAACTGGGAATGGGCGGGCAAGTGGGCGGCGCGTGCCGACGACATCTTGAGCTGGCTGCCTGCGCGCTTGACGGCGTTGCTGCTGGTATGCGTCAGCCGGGTGCGCTGGCGTGCTGTGTGCCGCGAGTCCACCAAAACCCTGTCGCCCAACAGTGGCTGGCCGATGGCGACGATGGCGCTGGCGCTGGACATCCGGCTCGGCAAACCCGGTGTCTATGTGCTCAACCCGGCAGGCCGCCAGCCCACCCGGATGGATACGGCAAGTGCCATTAGCCATGCAGAAAAAGTGACCATGGCCCTTGTATTCATGGCATTGCTGGCGCTTGTTTTGCGATCGATGGTGGTGTCATGACAGCACATCCGATCACAAGCTGGACCCATGGCGGCGCCGATGCACTGGGCGTGCCACGCGTGGATTTTTCCACCAACAGCAACGCTTGTGGCCCCTGCCCGCAAGCGTTGGCCGCCGTGCAGGCGGCTGATGCCACGCTTTACCCCGACCCGTTGTACACCGCGCTGCGCCAGCGTCTGGCCGCGTTCCACCGGGTCGCGCCAGAGCGCGTGGTGTTGGCGGGCAGTGCCAGCGAATTCATCTTTCGCATCACCGCCTGGGCTTGGCAGCAGGGCGTTCGCCGTGTGCAGTTGCCCGCCCACCATTACGGCGACAACGCCCGCGCCACGCAGGCTTGGGGGCTGCAGCCTGCCGCGGATGGCGCTGGCGCGCTGGTCTGGGCGTGTGAGCCGTCAAGCCCGCTGGGGCAGGCGCACAGGCCCTGGTGCCTGGACGCCGCGCACACCGTGGTGTTGGACCGTGCCTACGCACCCTTGCGCCTGAGTGGCGCGCCGTCCTTGAGTGATGCTCAACTCGACCGCGTCTGGCAGCTGTTCACACCCAACAAAGCGCTGGGTCTGACGGGTGTGCGTGCTGCGTATGTGATCGCGCCAGCCGGCGCATCCACAAGGGAGCAAGGTCACATCGAGGCTGCGGTTGCAAGCCTCAATCTGGCCGCTCCGTCGTGGCCGCTGGGCGCGCACGGGGTCGCGCTGTTGCAAGCCTGGGTGATGCCAGAGGTGCAAGCCTGGCTGCTTGCGTGCCTGCCGACGCTGCGCGACTGGAAAGCGCGCCAGATCGACATGCTGCAAAACCTGGGCTGGACCTGCCTGCCCAGCGAAGCGAATTTTTTCTGCGCCCAACCGCTGCAGCCGCTCGACCTGTCCGCCTTGCGAGCGGAGTACGGCATCAAGCTGCGCGATTGCGCCTCGTTTGGCCTGCCAGGCTGGGTGCGGCTGGGGGTGTTGGCGCCGCAGGCGCAAGCATTGCTGGCGTGTGGATTGCAAGAAAACAAGTTGCGAACAACGGAATGGGAGAACGTGCAATGACCGCCAAATGCATCATGGTGCTGGGCACCACCAGCGGCGCGGGCAAGAGCTGGCTGACCACCGCGCTGTGCCGCCATTACGCGCGTCAGGGCTTGAAAGTGGCGCCGTTCAAGGCACAGAACATGAGCAACAACGCCAGAGTCGTGGCGTCAAGCAACGGCCAGGGCGAGATCGGCAGCGCCCAATACTTTCAGGCATTGGCCGCCAAGGCTGAGCCCGAGGTGCGCATGAACCCGCTGCTGTTGAAACCCGAGGCCGACACGCACAGCCAGGTGGTCCTGATGGGGCAGGTGAGTGAGGCGCTGACGGCCATGCCCTGGCGCAGCCGCAGCAAGCACGTCTGGCCGCAGGTCGCCGCGGCGCTGGATGCACTGCGCGCCGGCAACGATGTGGTGGTGATCGAAGGCGCGGGCTCGCCCGCCGAGATCAATTTGTCGGGCAGTGACATCGTCAACATGCGCGTGGCGCGCCATTGCGACGCCGCCTGTCTGCTGGTGACCGACATTGACCGGGGCGGTGCGTTTGCCCATCTGTACGGTACCTGGGCGCTGCTGCCTGAGGATGAGCGCGCGCTGATCAAGGGTTTTGTGTTGAACAAATTTCGTGGCGATGCCAGCCTGCTGGCCCCCGCGCCGCAGATGCTGCAGGATTTGACGGGCATCCCCACTGTGGCGACCTTGCCGATGTGGTGGCAGCATGGGTTGCCAGAAGAAGATGGCGTTTTTGATGAGCGCAGCACCAGCCAAGGCGCGGTCAGCCTGACCGTGGCGGTGGTGGCCTACCCGCGCATCAGCAACCTGGACGAGTTCCAGCCGCTGAAAAACATCCCCGGTGTGCGCTTGATGTGGGTGCGCTCACCCGCCGATCTGGCGGCGCTGACGGCAACGGATTGGGTGGTCTTGCCCGGCTCCAAAGCCACCAGCGCCGATCTGGCCTGGCTGCGCGCGCAGGGGCTGGATGCCGCGGTGGCGCGTCATGCGGCGCAGGGTGGGGCGGTGCTGGGCGTGTGTGGTGGCCTGCAAATGCTGGGCGAGGCGCTGATTGACCCGCAGGACATCGAAGGCAATGCCCCGGGCCTGGGTCTGCTGCCGTTGGTGACCGTGTTTGCGGCGGCTAAAACAGTATGCCGCACACAGACTTGTTTTGACACCACGATGCTGGAGGGCACCAGCGTGCCCCAAACCGGTGCTGATACGGCCTTGGCCTCACCCTGGGCCGCGCTGGCAGGCGTGCCGGTCAGTGGCTACGAAATCCACCAGGGCCAGACCGCGCAGCACGCCGCCATGGCCCAGGCCGGTGACGTGGCGCGTGCCGTGTTGCCGGGTGGCTTGGGCTGGCTCAATGCGTCTGGCAACGTGCTGGGCATTTACCTGCACGGCCTGTTTGAAGACCCCGCAGTGCTGCAGGCGCTGTTTGGTACGCGTCTGAGCGGTCCGGTGCCGACGCTGGAAACCGTGTTTGAGCGCATGGCCGACTTTGTTGAAACGCATTTTGAGGCGGGCGTGCTCGACGGTTTGCTGGCCCATGCGCCGCCCGGTGCTGGCGCTTCATGAACATGCACACACCTTGATTTTTGACAGAGCCATTCATTCACCAGGAAGCTTATGAACACCAACTTTCCCCAACTGACCGACCTCCGCAACCCCGCCTTCACCCAAGCGCTGCAGCACAAAATTGACACCAAAACCAAGCCGCTGGGCTCCTTGGGCCGGCTGGAAGCCCTGGCCCTGCAAATCGGTGCAATTCTGGGCACGGATTCGCCCACCTTGCAAGACCCGCAGATGGTGGTGTTTGCCGGTGACCATGGGTTGGTGCGCCGTGGCGTGTCGGCATTCCCCAGCGACGTGAGCTGGCAGATGGTGGAAAACTTTCTGGCCGGTGGCGCGGCTGTGAGCGTGTTTTCACGCGCCAACCAGATTGCGCTGACCGTGGTGGATTGCGGTGTCAAGCATGATTTTCTGGCGGGTTTGCCCGCAGGCACGCAGCGCCCGGGCTTGCGGGTGTGCAAGGTGCCTGGCGCAGAACATGGCACTGCCGATTCGTCAGAGCAGGCAGCGATGACCGCGCTGCAGTGCCAGCAGGCCCTGCAGAACGGTATCGAACTGGTCAAGACCTTGCCCGGCAATGCGCTGCTGCTGGGCGAGATGGGCATTGGCAACACCTCGGCGGCATCGCTCTTGTTGTCACGCCTGACGGGCCTGGAAATAGAAGTGTGCACCGGTGCCGGTACTGGCCTGGACGCGGACGCGGTGCAACGCAAAACGGCCATCCTGCGCGAGGTGCTGGCGCGCCATCCGCAGGCCACCGCGCCGCTGGATGCACTGGCCGCCTTAGGTGGCTTCGAGATCGCCACCATGGTCGGTGCCGTGCTGCAGGCCGCCCATGAGCGCCGCGTGATTGTGGTGGACGGTTTTATTGCCAGCAGTGCGGTGCTGGTGGCGCATGCGCTGCAACCGCTGGTGCTGCAACGTTGTGTGTTTGCCCACCGCTCGGGCGAGCGCGGCCATGAATTCATGCTGCAGTATCTGGGTGTGCAGGCCTTGCTGGACCTGGGCCTGCGCCTGGGTGAGGGCTCGGGCGCAGCCTTGGCCTGGCCACTGTTGCAGGCCGCCTGCGCCATGCTGTGCGAGATGGCAAGTTTCGAATCCGCTGGGGTGTCAGAAAAAACTGCCGCAGACCCCGTGATACCGGGATGACGCCTTTCCCCGCTGGGGGAAGGTCGGGATGGGGGCTGCCTCAGGGCTGCTGAATTTCCAGCATGATCTCGTTGCGCCGGAACATGGGCAGCGTCCAGGGCGGGTCATAACGTGCCAGTTGCGGGCTGCCAATGGACTTGATTTTTTGACCAGCCAGCCAGGCCACCAGCGCATCGGTTTTCTCCTGGATTTTGGCTTCGGTGTTGAAGCCCGAGTAACTCAGCACGGCCCAAGTCTTGGCGGGCACCTTGCGCAGGCGCACCGCTGGGTTGTTGGGTTGCGGCAAAGTGGCCAGCGTGTATTGGCTGGGCATCACAAAATGCATGCGCCATTGTGTGGCACCCTTCATGGCCGGTAAACCGTCGACCGCCGGGCTGGCCAACGGTTCCATGGCCACCGGTGCCGTCATGGCGATTTTTTGTGACGCGGGGGCCAGCGGTTCCATGGTGACGGGCGCGGTCATGGCAATTTTTTCGGAAGTCGGGTCTGCCGCGGGCGTTTTGGCTTGGTTGTTGCCAAAAATGTAGTCGGCAATCGCCCTGAAACCCTTGCCGGAAGCCGCATCCATGTCGCCTTCAACGGTAGTCTCGGCGATCACGAACGCCGGGTAGCGGCGCAGCTCGATGTGCCCGTGCTGGGACAAGACTTCAAATTTGGGTTCTTCGGTTGCCATGGCGCTAGCTCCAGGCAGCGTCAGCGCCACCAAAAAAATGAAACGGTGTGCAGTTTTCAATCGGCGTCGACGGCAGGCGCCCCGTGGTCATGGTCTGTCGATGCTGCGTCGGGTTTGCCGCCTTCAGAAGACGGGCGGCACATTTGTTCGCCGTCCCATTGCTGGCCGCACCAGCAGCGCCCTTGGGCGTCAATCAGGCACGTGCCCGTGCCGCAGCAGCGTGTGTCGTCGGTCATGGGCTTGTCTCCAAGAAGTTTAAATTGACGGGCTTGTGGGTCAGACCACTCGCGCAGCGACTTGCTCTGACCCCAACTAATCAGGAAAATGCTAACAGCTTGAGCCTACCGCAGCCTGGCCTTCTGTTTGGTGGGCCTTGGCGCGTAAGGCTATTGGCGCCCAAAAAGCTGATAGCCTTGAGCACTTTTTTGACGCCGTCCGGCGTCCCTTTTTTGGCCAAACGCATGCCCTCATTCTTGCTTCAATTCGTTCGCCACTATTTGTTGAGCCTGCAGTTTTTCACGCGCATTCCGGTCACCGGGCGGCTGGCGGACTGGGTGGGTTTCAGCCCGGCCATGCTGCGGGCCAGCGCTGGCCATTTTCCGGGGGTGGGGGTGTTGATTGGTGGCTTGCTGGCGTTGTTTACCGCCGGCTTGCTGGTCGGGTTGCCGCCCACCGGTTCGGCTCCGCTGGTGGCCGCGGCGCTGGGCACCGCCCTGGGGGTGTTGTTGACCGGCGCTTTCCACGAAGACGGCTTGGCTGACGTGGCCGACGGTCTGGGTGGCAGTGCCGACCGGGACCGGGCTTTGGTCATCATGAAAGACTCGCGGGTGGGTGCTTTTGGCGCCATTGCGGTGGTGTTGGTGCTGCTGTGCAAGGTGGCCTTGCTGGCACTGCTGGGCGACATCAGCGCACCGCTGCTGGTGGCTGCGCTGTTTGTGGCCCATGTGGTGTCGCGCACTTGGCCACTGCTGACCATCCGTTTGCTGCCGCATGTGGGTGATGTGGCGGGTTCCAAGTCCAAACCTTTGGCGGACCAGATCAGCCTGTTGGCTTTGTGCGCCGGTTTGCTCTGGTGTGGCCTGGCGCTGGCTTTGGTGGTCTATGTGCAGGCAGACACCGCTTACATTGCCATTCATGTGACCGACGAGGGTTTGCTGCAGGCCCTGATCAACGCGCTCATCGCCTCTGGGTTGGCGTGGGCTGTCATGACGCGCTGGTTCTGGCGGCGTCTGGGTGGCTTTACCGGGGATTGTCTGGGGGCCACGCAACAGATTTGTGAGGTCGCGTTTTACCTGGGCTTGGGGTTGAGCCTGTGATCTGGCTGGTTCGCCACGCCCAGCCGCTGATTGCCCCTGGCGTTTGTTACGGTGCGCTGGATGTGCCTGCCGAGGTGGATGCCACGCAGCAAGCGGCCCATGGTTTGGCGCAGCGTTTGCCACCCGACGCGCGGGTACTTGTGTCGCCGCTGCTGCGCTGCCAGCAATTGGCGCAGGCCTTGCGGGTGTTGCGACCTGATCTGCGATTTGATACCAATGCACGGCTGGCCGAGATGAACTTTGGTGCTTGGGAAGGCCAGCGCTGGGACGCCTTGCCGCCTGAAGCTTTTGATGCCTGGACCAGTGACTTTTGGCACCACCGCGTGGGGGGCGGGGAGTGCGTGGGCGACTTTATGGGCCGGGTCGCTGAGGTGTGGGATGCGGCGGTTGCCGAGTCCTTGCCAGGGGTGCCGCAGGTCTGGCTGACCCATGCCGGGGTGATCCGGGCAGTGCGACTGATCGCGTTGGGTCAGCGTGAGGTGCGTATGGCGGTGGATTGGCCGGCGGCTGCGCCTGGTTTCGGGGCGTGCTGGCGATACCTGGGACCGGCTGGCTGGCTGGAAGATGCCCTTTGATACTGGGAGCCTGGGCGGCAGAGCGTTCTGCGCAGGTAAAGACACCGTTGTCTTTGTCAAGCGGTAATCTGCCTCAAGTGATTGGGGTCGAAGGGTTTTCCTGACCGCAAGACGCCGTATGCAATTGCCAGAAGCTTGTGCATACACGCCACCACAATGACCTTGCCCGGCTTGTTCT
>NZ_JAURYQ010000043.1 GCF_030653815.1 Rhodoferax sp.
CGAACACCATGATCACCATGGCAACCATGCACACCACGATCAGCAGTTCGAGCAATTTGAAGAAAAAATGAGTACTCTTTTGCAATGCAGGCTCCACAATAATTAATTCGTCACGCTCGCCTTGAGCAGGGAGGCGGGCATATTCAGTCGGGGCAGGGAGTGGCTCGATGCCAGAATTTCTTCAACATCCTGGTGGGCGCCGTCAATCAGCACCAGGATGGCCTTCTCGGCTTTGGTCGGCTTGCGGGCAATCACCGCGTCAAGCACCGCGCGATGTCCCGCAAGGCTGCTGGCCGGCCCTCCTGGTTTACTGGTCGTCAACTCAAAGCTGGTCCGCAGCAATGCCCCAAGCGCCTTGCTCATTTGTATGAGCAGGCGATTACGACAGGCCCGCAACAATCCCTGGTGGAAGCGCAGGTCATAAGAGACATAGTCGCCGCCCTCCTCGACGGCGCGCGCCATGCCTGCAAAGGCGCTTTCAATGTCGGCAATATCCGCTGGGGTCGCGCGTTGGGCTGCCAGCCGAACAGCGGCAGGCTCAACCACACGCCGCAAGTCCATCAGATCGCGCAGAAATTCGGGCGTCAAGCCGGTCTTGGCTTGCCAGGCGATGACGTCGGAGTCGAACCAGTTCCAGTGATCTTCGGACAGCACGCGGGTGCCCACCTTGGGACCGGTGGTCACCAAGCCTTTGGCGATCAGCGACTTCACGGATTCACGTATCACGGTCCGACTGACGCCCAGTTCCGCACCCAGCATTGGCTCGGGTGGAAGCGACATTCCGGCGCTGTAGCGTCCCGCGACGATGGCTTCGCCGAGATGGTCAACGGTGTTGCCATGGACGTTTTTTATCGTGTTGTTTATCATCTTAGCTTGCCATCATAGAACGATAGGATCCTTTGTTTCGCGAGGGTTTTCCCTTGGTTTTTAATTGATATCATATGACGATAATATGTTTAATTCGAGGATTTACCCTATGACCAATTCAAGCAAGCCCAAAAAAAAGCCCGAAGAACTGCGCAGCCAGCAGTGGTTTGGCCGGCAAGACCGCGACGGTTTTGTCTACCGCAGCTGGGTCAAGGGCAAGGGTGTGCCAGACGACCAGTTTGATGGCCGCCCGGTCATTGGTATCTGCAACACCTTCAGTGAACTGACCCCCTGCAACTCGCATTTCCGCACGCTGGCCGAGCAGGTGAAGATCGGCGTGTACGAGGCTGGCGGTTTTCCGCTGGAGTTCCCGGTCATGTCGCTGGGCGAGACCCTGATGCGCCCGACCGCCATGCTGTACCGCAACCTGGCCAGCATGGATGTGGAGGAAAGCATCCGCGCCAACCCGCTTGACGGCGTCGTGCTGCTGATGGGGTGCGACAAGACCACGCCCGCGCTGCTGATGGGCGCCTCCAGTGTCAACCTGCCCACCATTGGCGTCTCCGGCGGCCCCATGCTCAACGGCAAGTGGCGCGGCCAGGAGCTGGGCTCGGGCACCGGGGTCTGGAGCATGAGCGAGCAGGTGCGCGCCGGCACGCTCAAGCTGGAAGAATTCATGGAGGCCGAGAGCTGCATGCACCGCAGCCACGGCCACTGCATGACCATGGGCACGGCCTCCACGATGGCCAGCATGGTTGAAGCCCTGGGCATCGGCCTGCCCGGCAATGCGGCTTACCCGGCGGTGGACGGGCGGCGCAACGTGTTGGCGCGCAACGCGGGCCGGCGCATCGTCGAGATGGTGCACGAGGACCAGTTCATCTCCAAGGTGCTCACGCGCGAAGCCTTCGAGAACGCGATTCGCACGCTGGCGGCCATTGGCGGTTCAACCAACGCGGTGATCCACCTGATCGCCGTCGCCGGCCGACTGGGCGTCAAGCTCACGGTCGACGACTTCGACCGGCTGGCCAGCGAACTGCCCTGCCTGGTCAACCTGCAGCCGTCGGGCGAGCACCTGATGGAAGACTTCTGCTACGCCGGCGGTCTGCCGGTGGTGATGAAGGAAATTGGCCATCTGCTGCACAAGGACATCATCACGGTCAGCGGCCAGAGCGTGGCCGAGAATTTCGCCGGGGCGCAAAACTACGACCCGCGCGTCATCAAAAAATTCGACGAGCCGTTCAAGGACAAGGCCGGCATTGCGGTGCTGCGCGGCAATCTGGCGCCGCGCGGTGCCGTCATCAAACCCAGCGCGGCCACGCCCGCTCTGCTGGTGCACACGGGCCGCGCCGTGGTGTTCGAGGACAGCCACGATTTCCACGCCCGCATCGACGACGACAGCCTGGATGTGGATGAGACCTGTATCCTGGTGCTCAAGAACTGCGGTCCCAAGGGCTATCCCGGCATGGCCGAGATCGGCAACATGCCGCTGCCGCCGAAAGTGCTTAAAAAAGGCATCACCGACATGGTGCGCATCAGCGACGCACGCATGAGCGGCACCGCCTATGGCACCGTGGTGTTGCACACCGCGCCCGAGGCGGCCGCCGGCGGCCCGCTGGCGGTGGTGCAAAACGGCGACATGATCGAGCTCAATGTGCCCGAGCGCCGGCTGCAATTGCTGATCAGCGACGAGGAGCTCGCGCGGCGTCTGGCCCACTGGAAGGCGCCTGAGCCGCCGCTGTTGTCGGGTTACTGGAAGCTCTATGTGGACCATGTGCTGCAGGCCGATGAGGGTGCAGACTTTGACTTTCTGGTGGGTCAGCGCGGCGCATTTGTACCCAAAGACAACCACTAAGGCGCTGCCCAATGAAAATCCTGATCACCGACTATGATTTTCCCGACCTTGCGCTGGAGCGGGCCTTGTACAGTGCGGCTGGCGTCGAGCTGGTGGTGGCGCAATGCCGCACCGAGGACGAAGTGATTGCCGCATCGGAAGGCTGCCAGGGGCTGCTGGTGCAATACGCGCCGATCAATGCCAAGGTCTTCGCGGCCCGGCCCGAGATTCGCATTGTCAGCCGTTACGGTGCCGGTTTTGACACCGTCAACACCGCTGATGCGAAAGCGCACGGTGTCTGGGTCGGCAACTCACCTGACTACGGCGTCGGCGAGGTGGCCACCCATGCGCTGGGCATGACCCTGTCGCTGCTGCGGCACATTGCGTTTTACGATCGCGACGTGAAGGCTGGCAAATGGCATTTCTCGAGCGCCGGCAAGATACAGCGTGTCGCCGACATGACGCTTGGCATTCTGGGGCTTGGCCGCATTGGCAAACGCATGGCCCACGTCAGCCGCAACAGTTTCAAGCGTGTGATCGCCTGTGACCCCTACATCATCGACGGTGATTTTCCGGCCTATGTCGAGCGTGTCAAGCTGGAAGAGCTGTTTGCGCAGGCCGACGCCATTTCGTTGCACGTGCCGCTCACCGACGAGACGCGTGGCATGGTCAATGCATCCTTGCTCGGCCTGATGAAGCCCGGCAGCGTGCTGGTCAACACCGCGCGCGGTGCGGTCGTCAATATTGACGACTTGCTGGCCGTGCTCGATGAAGGCCGGCTCGACGGTGCCGCGCTGGATGTGTTGCCCACCGAGCCGCCCGCGGTCGACTCACGCATCGTGCAGCATCCCCGTGTTTTGCTGACACCCCACGCGGCGTTCTATTCGGTCATCGCCGAACAGGAACTCCGGCGCAAGGCGGCGCAGAATCTGATTGATTGGGCGCGCAATGGCCGTCCATCCTATGTGGTGATCAGTGGAGCTTGAGCATGCTGGCAGTTGACTGGGGCACCACGTCGCTGCGCGGTGCCTGGCTTGACGACCGCGGCCAGGCGTTGGAAGAGCGCGCATTCCCCCGCGGTATTCTGTCGGTGGCGCCGGGCGAATTCCCTTCCGTGTTCCAGACCTGCTTTGGCGACTGGATGCAAAGGCCGGGTGCCTGGTGCCTGATGTCCGGCATGGTCGGCAGCAAGCAGGGATGGCTGGAGGCGCCCTATTGCGCCTGTCCAGCCGGATTCGCCGAAGTCGCCGCCACCCTGAGCTGGGTCGAGCCCGCCCGCATCGCCATCGTGTCGGGGCTGTGCTGTGAAAACGACGGTATTCCTGATGTCATGCGGGGTGAAGAGACCCAGATTTTTGGCGCCCTGCAACTGCTCGGACGGCAAGAAGCGCTGGTGGTGCTGCCCGGCACGCACAGCAAATGGGTGCGCGTGCAAGCCGGGCGAATCCAGTCGTTTGCCACCTTCATGACGGGCGAATTCTTTGCCCTGTTGCGGCAACATTCCATTTTGTCGCGCACGCTGCCTGCCAGCGATGGCGACTTCGACAGCGACGCGTTCGACCAGGGCGTGACCCATGCGCTGCGCAGCAACAGCCTGCTGCACACCGCCTTCAGCGCGCGTACCCTGTCGCTGTTCGACCGGCTGCCTGTGGCCGCATTGCCCAGCTATTTGTCCGGTCTGGTGATTGGCGAGGAGCTGCGTGCCCAGACCTTGCAGCGCACTACCGAGGTGGTCATCATCGGCTCGGCGTCGTTGACGCAGCGTTACCAGCAGGCGCTGGCGCTGCAACACATTCCGGCGCAGTGTGTCGGCGCAGAAGCCACCTGGGCCGGTCTGTGGGCCATCGCGCAAACGCTCTCTCCCAACTTGCTGAAATGATCATGCATGCACATCAGAAATTTGACACGGCACTGAACCAGCTTCCGCTGATTGCCATCCTGCGCGGCCTGCAGGCGCACGAGGCGCTGGCGATGGGGGAGGCGCTCGGCAGCACGGGCTGGACCCTGATTGAGGTTCCCCTGAATTCACCCGATCCGCTCACCAGCATTGCCACCCTGGCCAGCAGCTTGCCGCAGGCACTGGTCGGTGCCGGCACGGTCCTCACGCCAGCCGATGTGCGCAACGTCCATGCTGCCGGTGGCCAGTTGATCGTGTCGCCCAATTTCAACCCGGCCGTCGTGCGCGAAGCCGTGCGCCTGGGGTTGGTCTGCCTGCCTGGCATCATGACGGCCAGCGAAGCCTTTGCGGCCTTGGAGGCGGGTGCCACGGGGCTCAAGCTTTTCCCCTCCGAGATGATCAGTCCGGCCGTGGTTCGGGCGCTGCGCGCGGTCTTGCCAGCCGACACGCGTGTGTTCCCGGTGGGTGGCATCACCCCCGAGAATATGCACAGTTACCTCGCTGCGGGCGCCTCTGGTTTTGGGATTGGATCCGCCCTCTACAAATCCGGCATGACGGCAAATCAGGTTCAAGCGCATGCCATGAATTTCATTTCTGCCTATCGTGCAGCCTCCTTTTCCCACTGAAAACCCCGCTTGTCTGCGGGCCTGATGAAACGAAAGAGTAAAAGCCATGACACAACAACACGACAACCTGATCAACGGCCAATGGGTCGCGGGGGCCAAGTACGCCCCCAACATCAACCCATCCAACCTGGCGGACGTGATCGGCGACTACGCCCAGGCCGATGTCGCGCAGCTTGACGCCGCCGTCCAGGCCGCCCAGGCCGCGTTCCCCGCCTGGTCGACCGGCAACATCCAGGCCAGAGCCGATGCGCTGGACAAGATCGGCAGCGAGATATTGGCCCGCCGCGAAGAACTCGGTACCCTGTTGGCGCGCGAAGAAGGCAAGACCAAACCTGAGGGGATTGGCGAGGCGACCCGCGCCGGCAACATTTTCAAATTCTTCGCCGGTGAATGCCTGCGCCTGAGTGGTGAAGTCGTGCCCTCGGTGCGCTCCGGCGTCAGCGTCGAGATCACCCGCGAGCCCATGGGCGTGGTCGGTCTGATCACCCCCTGGAACTTCCCCATCGCCATCCCGGCCTGGAAGACCGCGCCGGCGCTGGCCTATGGCAACTGCGTGGTGCTCAAGCCGGCCGACCTGGTGCCCGGCTGTGCCTGGGCCTTGGCCGAGATCATCAGCCGTTCTGGCATTCCAGCGGGCGTCTTCAACCTGGTGATGGGCCGCGGCAGCGTCATCGGCGACCCGCTGGTCAACCACCCCGGCATCAACGCCATCAGCTTCACCGGCTCGCAAGGCGTGGGCGGACGCATTGCCCAGCAATGCGCGCTGAACCTCAAGAAAGTGCAACTGGAGATGGGCGGCAAGAACCCGCAAGTCATTCTGGACGACGCCGATCTGACGCAAGCGGTGGAGCTCAGCGTGCAAAGCGCCTTTTTTTCGACCGGCCAGCGCTGCACCGCTGCCAGCCGGCTGATCGTCACCGATGGCATCTACCCCCGATTCCTGGAGGCCATGAAACAGCGCATGGCCAGCCTCAAAATTGGCGACGCCCTGGCCGCCGGCATCGACATCGGACCGGTAGCTTCTCAGGCCCAGTTGGAACAGGATTTGGGCTACGTCGACATCGGGCAGGCCGAAGGTGCCGTGCTGGTGGCTGGTGGCCAGCGTTTGTCCTGCAGCACCGAGGGCTTCTACATGGCGCCTGCACTCCTGAGCGACACCACGAGCGCCATGCGCATCAATCGCGAGGAGGTGTTCGGCCCGGTGGCCAGCATCATCCGCGTCAAGGGCTATGAGGAGGCGCTGGCAGAGGCCAACAACACGCCCTATGGACTCACCAGCGGCATTGCCACCACCTCGCTGAAATACGCCACGCATTTCAAACGCCACAGTCAGGCCGGCATGGTGATGGTGAACCTGCCCACCGCCGGGGTCGATTACCATGTGCCCTTTGGCGGGCGCAAGGGCTCCAGCTACGGCCCGCGCGAGCAGGGACGCTATGCGCAGGAGTTCTTCACTACGGTGAAGACCGTTTATGTCAGCAACTGAATTATTTTTTGGAGCCAACACCATGTTGAAACAAGCCGCCCCGATTCCGGGGTCCTGCGAGGTCGTGATCACCGGTGGTGCCGGGTTTCTGGGCGTGCGTCTGGCGCGCGCCCTGCTGGCACAGGGCAAGCTGTCCCTCGCCGGCGCTGCGCCGGTCGACATCCGCCACATCACGCTGGTCGACCGCGCGCCACCGCCGGCCGACCTGCTGGCCGACACCCGTGTGAGCGCCCTGATTGGCGACCTGAATGCCCTGCTGGAAGCCAAAGACACGGCAACACCGGTGGTGACCCCGCAAACGTCGGTTGTCTTCCATCTGGCGGCCGCAGTCAGCGGCGAATGCGAGGCTGACTTTGACCTTGGCATGCGCAGCAACTTTGCTGCCACGCTGTCCCTGCTGGAGACCTGCCGTGCCCTGAAGACCCAGCCCATCGTGGTGTTTGCCAGCTCGCTGGCGGTGTTTGGCGATGCACCCGGTGTGCCGCTGCCCCCGGTGATCGAGGACACTACCCTGCCAACACCGCAAAGCAGTTACGGCATCCAGAAATTCATCGGCGAACAACTGATGGCGGACTTCAGCCGCAAAGGCTTCATTCAGGGCCGCAGCGTGCGCCTGATGACCGTGAGTGTTCGCCCCGGCAAGCCCAATGGCGCAGCCTCGAGTTTTTTGAGCGGCATGTTGCGCGAACCGCTGGCGGGTGTTCGCGCGGTCTGTCCTGTGCCGGCCGACACCCCGGTGGCCTTGTCGTCGCCCGAACGCACCATCGCCGGCCTGATCGGCGCGGCCCAGGCCAGCGACCCCGCCTGGGGGCCGCGTACCGCCCTGACCCTGCCGGCGCTGACCACCACGCCGACCCAGATGGCTGCGGCGCTGGAAGCCGTCGCCGGGCCTGCGGTGGCGGCGTTGATCGACTGGGAACCCGACCCCGCCATTCATAACATTGTGAAAACCTGGCCAGCCCGCATCAATGCCCGCCGCGCCGCCGGTCTGGGGCTGTTGCCCGACACCAGTTTTGAAGACATCATCAGGGCGTACATCAGGGAAAACCCTGATTTCATCAAGCAGGCATCCGCGTAATAATCAAACTTGTCATACAACTTTTCGGTCGTTTATTTTTAAATCTAGGAGACATTGCATGAAATTGAGCAAACTGTTTATCGGCCTTTCCCTCGCAGTCGGTCTGGTGGCCACGGCTGCCGCGCAGACCAACATGAAGATCAACATTGCCATTGCCCAGAATTCGCACCAGGGTGTGGCCATTGATACCTTTGCCAAGGAAGTTGAAAAGAACACCGCCGGCCGTTACAAGATTCAAACCTTTTTCAACGCGTCACTGGGCAGCGAGCGCGAGTCCATCGAGTCGGTTCAATTGGGTACCCAGGAGCTGACCTTCACCTCCACCGGTCCGGTGCCCAATTTCGTGCCGGAAGCCAAGATCCTGGACATTCCTTTCCTGTTCCGTGACAAGGGTCATGCGCGTCGTGTGCTCGATGGCCCCATCGGCCAGGACATGCTGACCAAGTTTGACTCCAAGGGCTTCAAGGCATTGGCCTGGGGTGAGAACGGCATGCGCAACGTGACCAACAACAAGCGCGCTGTCGTGACACCTGATGACCTGAAAGGTCTGAAGCTGCGCACCATGGAAAACCCGGTGCACGTGGCGGCCTACAAGGGTCTGGGCATTGTCACCACGCCGATGGCCATGGCTGAAGTGTTCACCGCGCTGCAGCAAGGCACGGTTGATGGCCAGGAAAACCCGCTGTCGGTCATCATGGCGGCCAAGCTGGACCAGGTGCAAAAACACGTATCGCTGACCGGCCATGTGTATTCGCCCGCCATCTTCCTGATGAACAAGGCCACGTTCGACAAGCTGACACCGGCTGACCAGAAGGTCTTCCTGGAAGCTGCCAAGACCGCTGTCAAGGTCAACCGTGACCGTGTCGACGCCGACGATGCCATGGGTGTGACCTACCTGCGCGGCAAGGGCATGACCGTGACCGAAAACCTGGACAAGTCCAAGTTTGTCGCCACGCTGGCACCCGTGTACGCCGAGTTCGAGAAGCAGTTCGGCAAGGACAACATGGACAAGATCCGCAACACCAAATAATCAACTTCGGTGAGTTCAAGCGCCCGACGGTTAAAAACGTTCGGGCGTTTTTTTGACCCCATGTCAGGCGGAGAACGCGATGAGAGATAAATTTCTGCGGCTGGAGCACTGGACAAGCCGCTTGGCGCTGGTCACGGCCTGTGCCATGCTGCTGGTGGCGGCCAGCCTGGGCATGTTCCAGATCATCACCCGCTTTGTGCTGGAAACCCCGGCCGAGTGGACCGAGGTGCTGATCCGGTTCAGCCTGATCTGGATGGTCTTTCTGGGCGTGCCCATGGCCTTTCGGCAGGGCGCCATGGTCAGCGTGGATGTGCTGTACCGCTGGAGCCCCGCGCGCTTGCGCCGCGTGCTTGACTGGGTGGTCTGCCTGGCGGCTCTTGCGCTGATTTTCATCATCATTTGGTGGGGCTGGGACTATGCCCAGCGCGGCAAGGTGCAAACCATGGCTGGGCTGGAGGAACTGTCGATGTTCTGGGCTTACCTGGCCATGCCGGTGGGTGGGGTGTTCAGTGTCATCAGCATCATTGGCAATCTGCTGGATCCCCAGCGTCTGGAACTGGAGACCGCACAATGACCACTGCCATGCTCATCACCATGGTGTTGTGCTTTGCGCTCACCGTGTCGGTTGCCGTGTCCATCGGGCTGGCCGCCATCCTGGGTATCCAGGTGGCCGAGATCAATATGTTGATTTCGGTCAAGGAGATGTTCAACGCCATCAACCGCTTCCCGCTGGCCGCCATTCCCTTCTTTATTCTGGCCGGTAACATCATGGAAACCGGCGGCATATCGCGCCGCCTGGTCGAATTCGCCAAGAGTATCGTGGGTGGCGTGCAGGGCGGCCTGCCCATGACCTGTGTGCTGACCTGCATGATTTTTGCGTCGGTCTCGGGCTC
This sequence comes from Rhodoferax sp., assembly GCF_030653815.1. Taxonomy (GTDB): domain Bacteria; phylum Pseudomonadota; class Gammaproteobacteria; order Burkholderiales; family Burkholderiaceae_C; genus Rhodoferax. Next base: position 9,709 of record NZ_JAURYQ010000043.1, read on the forward strand.
GTCAGTGGCGACCACCTTTGCCATCGGCACCATCCTGATTCCGGCGCTGATGAAGCACGGTTATCCCAACACCTGGGCCGCGTCATTACAGGCCACCAGTGCCGAGCTGGGTGTCATCATCCCGCCCTCGATTCCGCTGATTCTGTACGGTGTGAGCGCCGAGGTCTCCATCGGTGAACTGTTCATCGCGGGCTTTGGCCCCGGCCTGTTCATCAGCGGTGCGCTGATGCTGTTTGTCTGGGCTTACTGCAAGTACAAGGGCTGGGGCAAGTGTGATGGTGACGGCCGCTTGTCGGTGGGCAAGGCCACCTGGAAAGCCGGCTGGGCGCTGCTGATGCCGGTGATCATTCTGGGCGGCATTTACGGTGGTGTCTTCACGCCGACCGAGGCCTCCGCCGTGGCGGTGTTTTATGCCCTGATCGTGGGTTTGGTGATCTACCGCGAAATCAAGCTGCCCGACCTGTACACGATTTTGCGCAAATCGGTGCTGTCAGCGGCGGTGATCATGTTCATCATTGCCAATGCCGGGCTGTTTGCCTTTTTGATCACACGAGCCGGTGTGCCCGAGGCCATTGGCATCTGGCTGCAGGACGTGCTCAAGTCACCGGTCTACTTTTTGCTGGGCGTCAACGCGGCCTTGTTCATCATTGGCATGTTCATCGAGACCGGTGCCGCCATCATTGTGCTGGCCCCGATTTTGGCGCCCGTGGCGATGCACTTCGGCATTGATCCGGTGCACTTCGGCCTGATCATGGTGGTCAACCTGGCACTCGGCATGATCACGCCGCCGTTTGGGGTCAACCTGTTTGCCGCTTGCACGGTGGCACGCATTTCGCTGGACCGCATGATCAAGGACCTTGTGCCATTTGTGCTGGTGGTGGTGGTCTGCCTGATGGTGATTTCCTACGTGCCGGCGCTGTCACTCACGCTGCGCGATCTGGTCTATGCCCGCTAAGCGCGTTGGACAAGCCAGGCCATGACTGCGCCCTTCAAACCTGTCCTGCCCGGTGCCTATCTGTCGGATCAGGTGGCCGATGTGATGGCCGCCAAAATTCGGGCTGGACGCCTGGCCGCGGGTGACAAGTTGCCTACTGAAGCCGCCATGGTGGACCAGTTTTCGGTGAGCCGTACCGTGGTGCGGGAGGCACTCTCCAGGCTCAAGTCGCTGGGGCTGGTCGAGTCGCGCCAGGGTAGCGGTGTGTTTGTCAAGGAAATCGGTTTTCCCCCGCTGAATTTTGATACCAAGTCGGTGGCGTCGCGACAAGCCGTGATCCAGATGGTGGAAGTGCGCCGTGCCCTGGAGGCCGAGGTGGCAGCACTGGCGGCGCAGCGCCGCACCAAGACGGACATCAAACGCATCCACCAGTCGATTGCCCAATTGGACAAGGCGGTGGCGGTGGGCGGTGATGGCGTGCTGGAAGACGTGCAATACCACCTGGTCATTGCCGAGGCGGCGCGCAACCCGTTTCTGATGGGCACCCTGCAGTACCTTGGGCAGTTCTTGCAGGGCGCCACCCGGGTGACCCGCGCCAACGAAGCCCGGCGGGACGATTTTGCGCGTCAGGTGCGTGACGAGCATGCCGTGATTTGCCAGGCCATCGAAGCCGGCGATGCGGAAACGGCACGCCGGGCGGCCGGCGCACACATGAACAACGCCATCGTGCGCATCGAGCAGGCCGACCCGGCGTTCTGGCAACAAACCGGCGACGCGCTGGCCAGCACGCTGGTGCACGGCTTGCCGGCTGCGTCTTGATTTTTTAAAGGGAATTGGAGTAACTCAATGAAAACGAATGTCGGTCTGATCGGTTTAGGTGCCATGGGCAGCGGCATGGCGGGCTCCTTGCGCCGCCATGGCTGCCAGGTCCATGTGTTTGATGTGCGTGCCGAGTCGGCGCAGGCCTTTGCGGCGCAGGGCGGCGTGGCCTGTGCAACGCCGGCCGAACTCGCAGCGCATTGCAAGGTGATTGTGTCGGTGGTGGTCAACGCCGCCCAGACCGAGGCGGTGCTGTTTGGCGAGCAGGGCTGCACCAGCGCCATGGCACCGGGTAGCGTGTTTGTGATGTGTTCCACGGTCGACCCGAACTGGTCCATCGCCATGGAAGCACGCTTGGCCAAGCTCGGCATTCTTTACGTGGATGCCCCCATCTCGGGTGGCGCCGCCAAGGCCGCCAGCGGCCAGATGACCATGATGACCGCCGCCACGCCCGAGGCTTACGCGGCCGTGGGCCCCTTGCTCGATGCCATGGCCAGCAATGTCTACCGGCTGGGTGACAAGGCTGGCGCGGGCAGCAAGGTCAAGATCATCAACCAGTTGCTCGCCGGCGTGCACATCGCGGCAGCGGCCGAGGCCATGGCCCTGGGCCTGCGCGAAGGCGTGGATGCCGCCGCCCTGTACGACGTCATCACCCACAGCGCGGGCAACAGCTGGATGTTCGAGAACCGCATGGCACATGTGCTGGCCGGCGACTACACGCCTTTGTCGGCGGTCGACATTTTCGTCAAAGACCTCGGGCTGGTGCTGGATGTGGCGCGCGCCACCAAGTTTCCCTTGCCGCTGTCAAGCACCGCGCACCAGATGTTCATGCAGGCGTCCACCGCGGGCTTTGCGCGCGAGGACGACAGCGCGGTCATCAAGATATTTCCCGGCATTGAGTTGCCCAAACAATCATGAAGAAGATTTTTCTCGGCTGTATAGCCGACGATTTCACCGGCGCCACCGACCTGGCCAACAACCTGGTGCGCGCCGGCATGCGCGTGGTGCAAGCCATGGGGGTGCCCAGCCAGCCGCTCGACGCAGAGGCCGATGCGGTGGTGGTGGCGCTCAAGTCGCGCACCGTGCCGGCGGCTGACGCGGTGCAGGAGTCGCTGGCGGCCTTGCGCTGGCTGCAGGCGCAGGGCGCGCAGCAGATTTACTTCAAGTATTGCTCCACCTTTGACAGCACGGCACAGGGCAATATCGGCCCGGTGACGGAAGCGCTGATGGAGGCGCTGGCCGAGCAGCCGGGCGCCGACTTCAGCATCGCCACGCCGGCCTTTCCTGACAATGGACGCACGGTGTTCAAGGGCCATCTGTTTGTGGGCGATGTGCTGCTCAACGAGAGCGGCATGCAGAATCATCCGCTTACGCCCATGACCGATGCCAACCTGGTGCGTGTGCTGCAAGCCCAATGCCGGCGCAAGGTCGGGCTGATCGACTACAAGGTGGTCGCCCAAGGGCCCGAGGCCATTCGCAGCCGCATCGATCAATTGCGCGCTGACGGTGTCGGCCTGGCGGTGGTGGATGCGGTGTCCAACGACGATCTGATGCGCCTCGGCCCGGCACTGAAAGGCCTGCCACTGGTGACCGCAGGGTCCGGCGTGGCCATCGGCTTGCCGGCCAATTTTGGCATTGCACCCAGCAACACCGCCAGCGCCCTGCCGCCCGCCACCGGCTTTCAGGCGGTGGTGTCGGGCAGTTGCTCGCTGGCAACGAATCGGCAGGTGGCTGCGTTTGTTGCTTCGGGTCGTCCCGCTTTGGCGATCGACCCCTTGCAACTGGCTGCCAGTGGCGGTGGTGAAACTGCCGTGTCGCAGGCGTTGGCCTGGGCCAAAGACCTGCTGCCCCAAGGCCCGGTGCTGATTTATTCTTCAGCCACCCCGGATGCCGTGAAGGCGGTTCAGGTCCAACTGGGTGTGCAGGCCGCAGGTGACCTGGTGGAACACACCCTGGCCGCCATTGCGCGCGGTCTGGTGGATTTAGGCGTGCGCCAATTGGTGGTGGCTGGTGGTGAAACCTCGGGTGCCTGTGTGCAGGCGCTGGCCATTTCACAAATGAAAATCGGTCCGCAAATTGACCCCGGCGTGCCCTGGTGCCATGCCCAGAGTGATGCTGCGCCCGATAGCGGCCTGCACCTGACCCTGAAGTCCGGCAACTTTGGTACCGATGACTTTTTCAGCAAAGCGTTCACGAGGCTGACATGACCGAATCGGAAGCCCGTGAAGAAATCTGCCGTATCGGCCGTAGCCTGTTCGAGCGCGGCTATGTGCATGCCACCGCCGGCAACATCAGTGTGCGGCTGGATGACTCGGAGGGCGGCGGTTTTTTGATCACGCCGACCGATGCCTGCCTGGGTTATCTTGAACCCGCCCGTCTGGCACGGCTGGATGCCCACGCCCAGCAGCTCAGCGGTGACAAAGCCAGCAAAACCATCGCGCTGCACCGCCAGATTTACCGGGCTGCCAGTGCCTTCGATGCGCAGACCCGCTGTGTCATCCATACCCACAGCACGCACTGTGTGGCATTGACGCTGCGTGCCAAAAAAACCGAATCAGCCGAGTTGCTGCCCGCCCTCACGCCTTATTTTGTGATGAAGGTCGGCCATGTGCCCCTCATCCCCTACCACCGTCCCGGCGATCCGCAAGCCGCTCAAGTGGTGGCCGACACCATCACCCGCTATGGCGAAGCCGACACGCCGATCCGTGCGGTCATGCTGGCGCGCCTGGGGCCCAACGTCTGGCACGACTCACCTGCCGCTGCCATGGCGACCCTGGAAGAACTTGAAGAAACCGCCCGGCTGATGTGCCTGAGCGCTGACGCGCCCGAGCCACTGGCCGATTCCCAAATCAACGAACTGCGCCAAACCTTCGGCGCCCGATGGTGACCCCTATGCCCAAATTTGCTGCCAACCTGTCCATGCTCTACCAGGAACACGCGTTTCTGGACCGTTTCGAGGCCGCCGCCAAAGACGGTTTCAAGGCCGTGGAGTACTTGTTCCCCTACGCGTTTGACAAGCAAGACATTGCCGCGCGCCTCAAGGCTCATGGCCTGCAGCAGGTGCTGTTCAATGCCCCGCCGGGCGACTGGGAGGCGGGTGAGCGTGGCCTGGCCTGCCTGCCGGGACGCGAAGAAGAATTCCGTGCCGGCATGGTCAAAGCGCTGGACTACGCGGCCACGCTGGGCTGCCCGCGTGTGCATGTGATGGCCGGCTTGCTGCCTGCTGGCGCCACGCATGAGTCGCTTTACCCCACCTACATCGCCAACCTGCGCTGGGCCGCGCAAGCGGCTGCGCCACACGGCATCGACGTGCTGATCGAACCCATCAACACGCGCGACATTCCCGGCTTTTACCTGAACCGCCAGGACGTGGCGCACGCCGTGCTGGCCGACGTGGGTGAGGCCAACCTCAAGGTGCAGATGGACCTGTACCACTGCCAGATCGTCGAGGGCGACCTGGCCATGAAGATCCGCAAGTACCTGGCCACCGGCAAGGTCGGCCACCTGCAGGTGGCCGGCGTGCCGCAACGCCACGAGCCGGACCTGGGCGAGATCAACCACAGCTATTTGTTTGCCTTGCTCGACGAGTTGGGTTACAGCGACTGGATTGGTTGCGAGTACCGTCCTGCCAACGCGCAGCCGGGCGGCACCTCGGCTGGTCTGGGCTGGCTCAAAGCTTATCTGTGACCCGACCGGCATCACAACTCCCATCCTTCCAGACAGCAGAGAAAAATATGACAGATGCTTCCCGTCCCCTCAACATCGGTTTCATTGGCCTGGGCATGATGGGCCGCGGCATGGCCGGGCACGTGCTGGCCAAGGGCTATGGCGCAGGGTTGCTGGTGCGCTCGGAAGAGGGCGCGGCGCGTTGCGCCGATTTGACTGCAGCGGGCGCCCGCAGCCTGGCAACGTCGGCCGAAGTCGCCGCCATGGCCGATGTCCTGATCATCTGTGTCACCGGCTCGCCTGAAGTCGAGGAGGTGGTGTTGGGCCAGCACGGCGTGCTGGAAGGCATCAAGCCGGGCACCGTGGTGGTGGACTGCTCCACCTCGCAGCCTGACTCCACGCGCCAGCTGGCGGCCGCCCTCGCGGTCAAAGGCGCGCTGTTTCTGGACGCGGCCCTGACCGGCACGCCCAAACATGCCGAGGAGGGCCAACTCAACCTGCTGGTGGGTGGCGACCCGGCGGTGCTGGAGCGGATGCGACCGGTGTTCGCGTGTTTTGCAAAAAATATTTTCTACTGCGGCGCGGTCGGGGCCGGGCACACCACCAAGCTGTTGCACCAGTTTGTCGTGCTGGGCAATGCCGCCATCCTGGCTGAGGCATTTTCCTGCGCCAGCAAGACCGGGGTCGACCTGGCCGTGCTGTGTGACGTGATCGATTCGGGTGGCGCCAACAGCACGGCGTTCCAGCGCCTGCGCCCTTATGTGCTGGAAGGCAACGACCAGATGTTCCGTTTTTCGATCGGCAACGCGCACAAGGACATGCGTTACTACGCTCGCATGACCGGCGAGGCCAAAGCCGTGTCCTACCTGGGGGACGCCGTGCACAACACCTACACCGTGGCCACCAACCAGGGCTACACGCCGCAGTTCATCCCGCATCTGATCAACAGCCTGAACACGCTCAACGGCAATGCCCTTGAGCCCAAAAAAGACTGAAGCTCGCACGCCGTTTTCTTTTTGCACCGAGTCCAACCATGCAACTCAACTTCATTGGCAACGCCTCCCAGGTCTCTTCCTCCGGTCTGACCATTCCCATGCTGGACCCGTCGGACGGCGCGGTGTTTGACCAGATCCAGCGCAGTAACGCGAAAGACATCGATGACGCCGTGCGCGCCGCGCGCCAGTGTTTTGACACCGTCTGGAGCAAGACCCCGGCGGCGGAACGTGGTCGCCTGCTGATGCGCCTGTCAGCGCGTGTGGCCCAGGGTGTGGACGAGCTGTGCGCGCTGGAGCAGCGTGACTGCGGCAAGCCCACGCGCCAGGCGCGCGCCGATGCGGTGGCGCTGGCGCGTTATTTCGAGTTTTATGCCGGCGCCTGTGACAAGCTGCATGGTGACACCATTCCCTACCTGGACGGCTACAGCGTGCTGACCTGGCGCGAACCGCACGGTGTCACCGGGCACGTCATCCCCTGGAATTACCCGATGCAGATTTTTGGCCGCAGCATTGGCGGCGCGTTGGCAGCGGGCAACGCCTGTGTCGTCAAGCCGGCCGAGGATGCCTGTCTGTCGCTGATCCGGGTGGCGCAAATGGCCGCCGAGGTGGGTTTTCCGGCTGGGGCGATCAACATCGTCACGGGCTACGGCCACGAGGTGGGTGATGCCCTGGCGCGCCATCCTGGCATCGACCACATCAGCTTTACCGGCAGCCCCTCGGTGGGCACGCTGATCCAGCAAGTGGCGGCGCAGCGGCATTGCCCGGTGACGCTGGAGCTGGGCGGCAAGAGCCCGCAAATCGTGTTTGCCGACGCCGACCTGGACGCGGCCTTGCCGGCCATCGTCAACGCGATCGTGCAAAACGCCGGACAAACCTGTTCGGCCGGCTCACGTTTGTTGGTGGACCAGGCCATTTACGAGCCACTGCTGGAGCGCCTGGGCGCGATGTTTGAAAAGTTGCGTGCCGGACCGGCCAGCATGGACCTGGACCTGGGGCCGCTGATACGCCAGAGCCAGCAACAACGCGTCTGGGACTTTTTGAGCGACGCCCAGGCCGACAACATCAGCATGGTGGCGCAGGGCAGTGTGGTCGATGTTGCACCCGAGACCGGGTTTTACCAGGCACCGACCTTGCTGCGTGACGTGCCGGTAGAGCATCGGCTGGCGCAGCAGGAAATTTTTGGCCCGGTGCTGTGCGCCATGGCTTTCCGCGACGAAGACCATGCCGTGGCGCTGGCCAACGCCACCCAATTCGGACTGGTGGCAGGCGTCTGGACGGCAGACGGTGCGCGCCAGTTCCGCATGGCCCGGCGCCTGCGCAGCGGCCAGGTTTTCATCAACAACTACGGCGCCGGCGGCGGTGTTGAGTTGCCGTTCGGCGGTGTCAAGTCCTCCGGCTATGGTCGTGAAAAAGGGTTTGAAGCGCTGCAGGGCTTTACCACCCTGAAAACGGTCGCCATCAAACACGGCTGACCCTTGAGTACAAAAAAAGCGTTGTTTCCAAACTGATTCAAGGAGCATTTCACATGCGCGTTCAAGACAAATCCATCATCGTCACTGGCGCCGGTCAAGGCATCGGCAAGGGCATTGCGCTGCGGCTGGCCGCCGAAGGAGCGAAAGTGATCGTCAATGACATCGACGCAGGCCTGGGCGAAAGCGTGGTGAAAGAGATCGTCGATGCCGGCGGCACGGCCTCGTTTGTGGCGGCCGATGTGACGAACTCGGCGCAGGTGAAGGCCTTGGTGGACGCTGCCGTGCAGCGCTATGGCCACCTCGACGTGATGGTGAACAATGCTGGCTGGACGCACCGCAACCGGCCCGCCCTGGAAGTCTCCGAGGACGAGTTTGACAAATGTTACGCGGTCAACGTCAAGAGCATTTACCTGGCCACGGTGCATGCCACGCCGGTGTTTCGCGCCCAGGGCGGCGGCAGTTTCATCAATATCGCGTCGACGGCGGGGGTGCGCCCGCGCCCCGGTCTCACCTGGTACAACGGCTCCAAAGGCGCGGTGATCGTCACGTCCAAGTCGCTGGCGGCCGAGCTTGGCCCCGACAACATCCGCGTCAACTGCGTCAACCCGGTATTCAACCCCGAGACCGGGCTGTCAGCCGAATTCGCCGGTGGCCCGTTGACCGATGACCGCCTGGCCAAATTCCGCGCCACGATTCCACTGGGCCGGTTTTCCACCGCGCTCGATGTCGCCAATGCCGCGCTCTACCTGGCCAGCGACGAAGCGGCCTTCATCAGCGGTGTCTGTATTGAAGTGGACGGCGGGCGCTGCGTCTGATGGCGCCTTTGGTGACGGAGCCAATAGGGGAAATCACCGAGCTGCCAATACGGTGATTTTGATATAAGTAAGGTTGGACTGATTTTTGCGTTGAGTCGTTCATCTGGCCTCGTGTGTCTCTGATGCATGAGGTGTTGTTGGAAAAACCGGTTGACCCAATCCAGGGCCGACCTCACTAAAAGGAGATCGTATGAGCTTGAGTATTCGCCGCCTCGCAGGTGGCCTTCTCTCCGGACTGGTCATGGCGATGGCTGTCAACACGGCCCACGCGCAGGCTGCCCGGCCTACCGGCCTGGTCGTCGCCGAAGACGTGGTACCCCAGACCTTCGATCCGACCCAGTCCTCGCAGATCCGCACCTGGTATGCATGGCAACTGGTCTACGAAGGCCTGGTGCGGGCAGACGCCGATGGCAGCATCGTGCCGGTACTGGCCACCAAGTGGACCGTCGACAAGGCCATGACCACCTACGAATTCACGCTGCGCGAGGGTGTCAAGTTTGCCGATGGCTCGGTCATGGGCGCCGATGACGTGGTGGCCTCCTTTCAGCGGCTGACCGAGCGCGGTCTGCCTTATGCCAAGGACCGCTTCAAGCATCTGGAGGCCGTCACCAAGGTGAATGACCGCACGGTGCGTTTCAAGCTCAAGCAGCCCGATGCGGGTTTCATGCTCAACCTGGGCAGCCCGTTTGTCGTGGGGTCGGCGATCCTCAGCGCCAAGTGGCTGCAGTCCAATGACGCCAAGCTGGCCATGATGGGCACCGGCCCGTTCCAGATGGTGTCGTACACGCCCAATACCCAGCTGGTGCTCAAGCGCAACGACAACTACTGGAACAAGGACGGCGCCGCCAAGGTCACCGACCTGACCATTCGTTACATGCCGGAGCAATCGGCCCAGATCGCGGCCCTGCGCTCGGGTCAGATCGACCTGATGTTCCCGAGTGCTGAAAGCCGGCTGCAATTGGGCAGCGCGCCTGGCATCACGACCGTGGCCGTGAGCTCGACCAACACCGTGCGACTCAACATCAATACCAACCGGGCGCCGTTCAGCAATGTGGATTTCCGCCGCGCGATGTCGCTGGCCCTGAACCGGGCCGAGATCGTGCAGGGCGCTTTCCTCGGTGAAGGCGTGCCCAGCGCGCAGGTGCCTCCTTCCTACAGCTGGGCGCCCAAGCTGTCCGAGCTGAAGTACCAGAAGCACGATGTGGCCCAGGCCAAGGCGCTGCTGACCAAGGCCGGCTACCCCAATGGCGTGGACATCACGCTCAACCACCTCGCGGGTTATGCCACCTACCTCGACCGTTTTGCCGAGGTGCTGAAGTCCCAGATGGCCCAGGTCGGCATCCGTGTGACCATCCAGGCCAACCAGAACGCGGTCTGGCTCGACAAGCAGAACCGGGCCGATTACGAGATCATGACCAACGAGTACGCCTACCAGGCCGACCCGATGTTCTACCTGATGCCGCGTCCCGGCCGCCAGGGCCCCACACCGCCCGAAATGGCCGACCTGATTGCCAAGACGCAAACCGGCTCCGCCGAGGATTACGCGGCCTCGCTGCGCAAGATCGCCGTGATGCAGGACGACCTGGTCTACCCTGACATCTCCGTGGCGGCGCGCAACGCCTGGGTGGCCCACAGTGCCAAGGTGGCGGCCGCCAAGCCGGACGCGACGCTGTCGCGTACCTTCCTCGCCAGTGTGGCCCTGAAATAGTGACCCAACCCGCCGTTTTAGAGGTTTCCCGGCTCACCACCCGCTTTGCCACCCCCCACGGCCCCATCACGGCGGTCGACGGGGTCTCTTTCCGTGTGAATCGCGGCGAGACGCTGGGTCTGGTGGGCGAGTCGGGCTCGGGCAAGAGCGTCACCGCCATGTCCATCCTGCGCCTGGTGGCGCCGCCAGGGCGCATCGAGGCCGGTGCGGTGGTGCTTGACGGCACCGACCTGATGACGCTCAACGAAGAGCAGATGCGCCAGCGCCGCGGCACCAAGGTCGGCATGGTGTTCCAGAATCCGATGACCGCGCTGAACCCGGTCTACAGCATCGGCTGGCAGATGCGCGAGGCCCTGCGCGCCCACGGGCACCAGGGCGACGCGCAAGCCACCATCACGCGGGCGCTGGCGGCCGTCGGCATGCCCGACCCCGCGCGCCAGGCGGCATCCTTCCCCCACCAGATGTCGGGCGGCATGCGCCAGCGCGTGGTGATTGCCATGGGCATGCTGCACGAACCGCAACTGCTGATTGCCGACGAGCCCACCACCGCGCTGGATGTCACCATCCAGGCGCAGGTGCTCGACCTGATGAAACACCTGACGCGCGAGCGTGGTACGGCGCTGCTGCTGATCACCCACAACATGGGCGTGATCGCGCGCATGTGCGACCGCGTGGCGGTGATGTACGCCGGTGAAATCGTCGAGGAGGCGCCGGTCGACGAGTTGTTTGCCCGGCCGCGCCATCCCTACACCCAGGGCCTGCTGCGCTCGATTCCGCGTGCGGATCAGACGCGCGGCAAGATGCCCTCGCTTGCCGGTGCGCCCCCCGACATGACACGACCCTTGCCGGGCTGCCGTTTTCGCCCCCGCTGCGAGATGGCCCGGGCGGGCTGTGAAACCCATCCCGAGCTTCGGGAGACCATGCCGGGCCATTTGGCGCGCTGCTGGATCGCCCAGGAAGCTTTTGTTCCGGAGAGCCTCTGTGGCCAGTGACGCCAAACCTTCCCTGCTTGCGGTTGAACAAGCCGTGCGGCATTTCCATATTCGTGCTTCCGGCAGTGCCGGCGCCGGCCTGCTGCGTGCCGTGGATGGTGTTTCACTGTCGCTCAACCGGGGACAGACCCTGGGCATCGTGGGCGAGTCCGGCTGCGGCAAGTCGACGCTGGCGCGCCTGGTGGTGGGCCTGTTGCCACTCACCACAGGCCGTATCCTGGTGAATGGCGGCGACCTCTGGGAGCCTGGTGCCGCGGGCCAGGAACGGCGTCGCCAGTGCCAGATGGTGTTTCAGAATCCGGCCGGATCCATGAACCCGCGACGCACGGTCGGCGCCAGTGTGGCCGAACCCCTGCAGGCGCGCGGCGTGCGCAAGACCGACGACGCGGTGGCGCAGATGCTCGAGCGCGTGGGTTTGCCGGCGCAGTTTGCCTCGCGCATGCCGCACCAGCTCTCGGGCGGTCAGCAGCAGCGCGCGTCGATTGCGCGCTCACTCATTGCCCAGCCGGCCCTGGTGGTTCATGACGAGGCCATCGCCTCGCTTGACATTTCGCTGCAAGCCCAGATTCTGAATCTGCTGGTTGAATTGCAGGAGGACATGGGCACGGCCTATCTGTTCATCAGCCATGACCTGGCCGCCGTGCAGGCGATCAGCCACCGGGTGATCGTGATGTACCTGGGTGAAATCGTGGAGTCCGCCAACACCCGGGACTTCGCCGAGCGGCCACAGCACCCGTATTCCATCGCACTGCGCGCGGCCACACTCACGCCCGACCCCGTGCTGGAGCGCCAGCGTGGCGAAATTGCGCTGCGCGGCGATGTGCCGAGTCCGATGAATCCGCCCTCGGGCTGTCGCTTTCGCACCCGTTGCCCGATGGCGCAGCCAATCTGTGCCGAGCACAAACCGCTGCTGCGCGAAGTCGGCCCGGAGCATCACGTCGCCTGTCATTTTGTTGGCCCGACCTCGACCCAGGGAGCCCTGCCATGCTGAAAGCTGTCCTGTCCAGACTGGCCTCCCTGGTGGCGGTGATGTTCGCGGTCTCGGTGCTGGTGTTTGCCATGGGGTCGTTGATCCCCGGCGACATGACCAGCGTCATCGTGGGCCAGGAGGGGGCCACCGACGAGCAGTTCGCCAAGGTGCGCCGTGACCTCGGGCTCGATCAGCCGCTGCCGGTGCAGTACGTGCGCTGGCTGGGCCAGGCGGTGCAGGGGGATCTGGGCAAGTCGCCGATCACCGGGCGTCAGGTCAGTGATGACCTGGTCAGCCAGATCCCGGTGTCGCTGGAACTCGCCATCCTGTGCCTGCTGCTGTCGACGCTGATCGGCATGCCGGCGGGCATTGTGGCGGCGGTCCATGCCAACCGGCGGCTGGATGTGGGCATCCGCACGCTGCTGCTGATCATCTTTTCGGTGCCGACCTTCGTGATCGGCATTCTGGTCCTGCTGCTGGGCTCGCATTTGGCGCCGCAATTGTTTCAGGTGGCGTTCACGCCCTGGTCGCAGGATCCGATGCTGCACTTGCGCTCCATGGCCATGCCGTTGCTGACCATCACTTTCCCGATGGCGGCCATGACCATGCAGATGACGCGCAGCGCCATGATCGAGGTGCTGTCCGAGCCCTTCATCGTGACGGCGCGCGCCGTGGGTGTTCGCAACGAGCGCATTCAGTACCTGCATGCGCTACGCAACGCCTTGCCCCCCATCGTCACCTTCATCGGTTTTCAGTTCGGTGTGATGCTCGGCGGCCTGATTGTGGTGGAGCAGATTTTCAGCCTGCCCGGCCTGGGCCGGGGCATGCTGGAGGCGATCCTGACGCGCGACTACCCGATGGTCACCGCCACCACGCTGGTCTTTGCCGGTGCCTTCGTTTTCATCAACGCGGTCATTGACCTGCTGTATCCCGTTTTAGACCCGAGGCAACGCCCCCGATGACAGCCCCTCCACTCGCCCCCTTGGCAGCTGACCTGATTGACGACATCCCCGTGCAGCGGGGCAGCAGCGTGCTGCGCGCGTTGCTGAGACACAAGGGCGGCCGGTTCGGTCTTGTGATCGTTGCGCTGTTTGTGTTCCTGGCGCTGTTCGGGCGCTTTGTCGCGCCGTATGACGCCAATGTCAGCGACTTTGCCGCCACGCTGTCCGGCCCCTCGGCGCGCCACCTGTTCGGCACCGATGAACTCGGTCGCGACACGCTCAGCCGCATCATCTCGGGCTCGGGCATCGCGGTTGCCGTGGCGCTGTTTTCTGTGGCCATCTCCATGGTTGTGGGCGTGGTGATCGGCATTGTGGCCGGCTACTTTGGCGGCTGGGTCGACACCTTGCTCAACCGCAGCCAGGACGTGCTGTTTGCCTTTCCCACGCTGCTGCTGGCGATCATCATCGTGGCGGTGCTGGGGCCGGGGCTGACCAACGCGATCGTGGCCATCGCCATCGTCTACACGCCGCGCTTCACCCGTATTGCGCGCGCCAGCGCCTTGAGCATCAACAGCGCGGAGTACCTGGATGCCGCCCGGCTGGCGGGCGTCAGCACGCCGGTGATCCTGCTGCGCCATTTTGTGCCCAACGTGCTGCCGCCGGTCATTGTGCTGGCGGCCCTGAGCATGTCCACCGCCCAGTTGGCCTATGCCTCGCTGAGTTTTTTGGGGCTCGGTGTGAGCCCGCCGCAGGCCGACTGGGGCAGCATGTTGTCCAAGGCGCGCGATTTCATCACGGTGGCGCCCTGGCTGGTCTTTTTTCCCACCGCCGCGCTGGTGTTGCTGATGCTCGCCTTCAACGTGCTGGGTGATGCCATCCGCGATGTGATGGACCCGCGCCACGCCGGCGCCGTCGCCCGTCCCGACACCGCGCTTTAGCACCAACAAGTGACTCCATGACTGAACTCTCCGTTGTCCTTCACCACAAGCTGCCGCCCGGCGTTGCCGACTTCGTGCGCAGCATCCCGGGCCTCACGCTCCACGCCCCGGCCGACGATGAGGGTGTTGCCAGCGCCCTGCAGCAAGGTGCCGAGGTGCTGGTCACCTACACCTGGCGACCTGACTTTCTGGCACCGGGTCTGAAATGGATCGCCGGCTGTGGCGCCGGCATCGAGCAGTACCCGCTGGCATCTTTACAGGCGCAGGGGGTGACGCTGACCACCGCGGCAGGCGTGCATGCCGAATGCGTGGCCGAGCATGCCTTTGCCCTGATGCTTGCGCTGACACGCCGCATCGGCGAGTCGGTGCGCAACATGACCCGTGCCCACTGGGTCGCGCTGCCCGGCGAAGAGCTGGGGGGCAAGAAGCTGGCCATTGTGGGGTTGGGCAGCATCGGGGAGGGCGTGGCCCGTCGCGCCCAGGCCTGGGGCCTGGACATGGTGGGCATCAAGCGCAACCCGGCGAACTACACCGGCTGCCTCACCGACGTGCGCCCGCCCGAGGCCTTGCCCGAGGTCTGCGCCTGGGCTGACATTGTGATGCTGTGCCTGCCGGCGCTGCCGGGCGGACGTGTGCTGATCGGCAAAGCCGAGCTGGAGCGCCTGGGTGCGGGCTGGCTGGTCAACGTCGGACGCGGCAGCCTGGTTGACGAAACCGCGCTGGTGGACGCACTACAACAGGGGCGGCTGCGCGGCGCCGGGCTGGACGTGACGCAAGTCGAGCCCTTGCCGGCCAGCTCGCCGCTGTGGGCTGATCCGTGTGTGGTCCTGAGCGCCCACAATGCCGGCGACAGTCCCGGCTTCGGGCCGCGCTGGGGGACGATCTTTGCGCACAACCTGGACGTTTTTCGCCATGGCGGTGTCTGGCGCAATGCGGTGGCCGCCAACGGAGCCCTGACATGAGCCGACAGCTGGTAATGTTGCCGCCCGTCGATGGGCTGACCGAAGCCTGGGCCGCTGCGGTGGCCAAGGCGGCACCCGGTCTGGACGTGGTCATTGCGCCCGACCGGGCGGCTGCACTGAAATACCTGCCGCAGGCGGTTGCCGCCTACGGCACGCTCGACCCCGAGCTGCTGGCCTGCGCCGACGCGCTGCAGTGGCTGCAGGCGCCGCAAGCCGCGCCGCCGACCGGCTATTTTTTCCCGGAGCTGGTGGCACACCCGGTGCAGGTGACCAACTTTCGCGGCATCTACAACGACCACGTCGCCATTCACGCGGTGGCCATGCTGTTGGCCATGGTGCGCAACCTGCACACCTACATGCGCCAGCAGCCCAGCGGCGACTGGTCGCGCCATCTGGCCGACAGCGACATCCTGCACCTGCCCGAGAGCACCGTGCTGGTGGTCGGTGTGGGCGGCATCGGCGCCGAGATTGGCCGCCAGCTGCATGTTTTTGGGGCCAGGGTGCTGGGCGTGGACCCGCGCTGCACGGTCTGCCCCGAAGGCTTTGTCGGCATGCACCCGTCCGAGGCGCTGGACAGCCTGCTGCCCGATGTGGATGCCGTGGTGCTGACGCTGCCGCACACGCCTGAGAGCGAGGGCCTGATCGATGCGCGGCGGCTGGCGCTGATGCGCCCACATGCCTTGCTGGTCAACATCGGCCGCGGCGCCACCGTCAAGCTCGACGCGCTGCTGGCGGCCCTGCAGCACAAGCGCCTGGGTGGCGCGGCGCTGGATGTGTTCGAGATCGAGCCGCTGCCGCCGGCGCACCCGCTGTGGCGCGAGCCGCGCGCGCTGCTCACGCCCCATGTGGCCGTGGTCGGTCCCTACATTCCCCAACGCCGCCTTGAAGTCCTGTGCGACAACGCGCGCCGCTTCGAAGCCGGCCTGCCGCTGCGCAATGTGGTCGACAAGGCCCTCTGGTACTGAGGAGACACGCCATGCGCGCATCCGCATTCATCTTCGGCACCGACCTCCTCGATGAGGGCCACGCGACGGTGCTCGACAACCTGCAGCAACGCGGCGGGCTCGACAGCGTGAGCTTCTCGGCCAGTTACCACGACGCCCGGGATGTGTTTCCGCACAACCCCAGGCGCCATGTCTTTCGCAATGAGGGCGACGTCACCTGGTTTCCCGTCGATCCCTCGCACTACGCCAGTGGCCTGGTGCCGCGCCAGGCGCTGGCCGCCGAAGGGGCCGACGTGCTCGCCGACCTGTGCCAGCGGGCGCAGGCGCGCGGCATGGCGGTGACGGCCTGGACCATCTTCACCCACAATTCGGTGCTCGCCACGGCCCACCCCGACTGCGCCACGCGCAATGTCTACGGCGACCCCTACCTCACCGATCTGTGCCCGGCCAATCCGCGCGTGCGCAGCTACTGCTGCGAGCTGGCGGCCGACGTCGTGCGCCGCCCGGTGCAGCGCCTGTTGGCCGAGAGCCTGCATTACCGGCCGTTGGAGCACGGCGAGCACCATGAGCGTTACCTGATCCCGCTGCCGCTGGAGGCGCGCGCCCTGATGTCGCTGTGTTTTTGCACGCACTGCCGCAGCGCGGCCACCGATGCCGGGGTTGATGTGCCCGCGTTGGCGGCGGCCATGCGCGCCGCGCTGCAGCCGGTCTGGGACGGCACGGTGCTGCCGGGCCAGGTGCTGCTGGCCGAGGCGGCGCGCGACGCCCTGAAGCAGTACGTGGCGGTCCGATGCGCCACCGTGACCAGCCTGGTGGCCGAGGTGCGCCAGGCCATCGCCCCCAGCGGCGTGCCGCTGACTTTTGTCGACCATGCCGGCACCATGGCCCATGTCATGCATGGTGTGGTGGCGGACGACGACGTGCTGTCGGCCTCGCGTCGGCTGGGCATTGACCCGGTCGCCATCGCTGCCGTGGCCGACGAGCTCTGTGTGCTGGGTTACCAGGACACGCCCGAGCGCGTGGCGGCGGTGCTGACACGCTACCGCGAGGCGCTCGGACCGCAGGCTCGCCTGTCGGTGGCGCTCAGGCCGCTGCTGCCGGATTGCCGGGACGAGGCCAACCTGCGGCAGAAAATCAGTCAGGCCGTGCAGGCCGGTGTCGACGGCATCGAGTTCTACCATTACGCCATGATGCCGCTCAACCGCCTCGACTGGATCCGCCAGGGGCTGGCGGCCGCGGGAGACTTGCCATGAAGCTGCTGGTCACCGGCGCGGCCGGTCATGTCGGGTCGCTGGCCCTGCCCGGACTCTCAGGCCGTCATGAGCTACTGCTGGTTGACCTGCGCCCGCCGGTGGGGTTGCCGCCCGGTGCGCGCTTCCAGTCGCTCAACCTGCTGGAGGCCGGCGACGCGGAACTGGAGGCGCTGTTTGCGGGCGTCGACGTGGTGGTGCACAGCGCCTACATCCCCTCGGGCGCCATCGATGTCTACAGCGCTGAGCCGCCCCAGATCGAGCGTTTTGAGGCCGAGTTCGCCAACATTCGCGTGGCACAGCGGGTCTACCGCGCCGCGCTGCAGGCCGGCGTGCGGCGTGTGGTGATGGTGTCGTCCAACCATGCCGCCGATTGGTACGAACACGCGCAGGTGCACCAGCGCCAGCGCGACATGGTTTATCCGGGCGACCTGCCGCTGGCCGACAATTTTTACGGTTGGGCCAAGGCGTCTTACGAGTTGCTGGGCCACCCCTACGCCTGCGGCAGCTTCGGGCGCCAGCTGGAGGTGGTGATGCTGCGCATTGGCTCGCCTTACCCGATCCAGGCGGCGCGCTACGAGCCCGGCGCCCCGGCAGTCGCGTCCTCGCTGCCGCGCCCCTCGGGGCTTGCCGCCTTCAAGCGCGCGCTGGGTGCCTGGCTCAGCGACCGTGATTGCGCGGCGCTGGTGCGCTGTGCCGTGGAAGCCCAGGCCATCGTGGCCGAGGGCGCGGTGCCCTGGGTCGTTGCCTACGGCATCTCCGACAACACCCGGGCCTTCTGGTCGCTGGGCTCGGCGCGGCACCAGTTGGGCTACCGCCCGCAGGACGACTCCGAGGTGGTTTACGCCGCCGATGTCCGTCGCCTGCTCATGAGTGGCGCCGCCGGAGCGGCCGGGTCGCTGGGCCTGGGCGCATGAGCATTGGCCTGTTTTTTTGACCCTCTCACCAAGGTACCTCCACCATGACTCCCTGGAAAGCCGCCCATCCCGCCGATCTTGTGAACGCCATCGACACGCCCGCACTGGTGCTCGACCTCGATGCCTTCGAGCGCAATTTGCAGCGCATGGTGGATGCGCTCAAGGGCCATCCGGTGCGACTGCGCGCCCACGCCAAGAGCCATAAATGCCCTGACATTGCGCGCCGTCAGATTGCGCTGGGTGCCATTGGCATTTGCTGTCAAAAAGTCAGCGAAGCCGCGGTGTTTGTTGAGGCCGGCATCAACGACGTGCTGGTCACCAATCAGGTGGTGGGCACTGCCAAGTTGATGCACCTGGCCGACCTGGCCCGGCGCGCGCGCATGGGGGTGCTGGTGGACGACCCGCTGCAGGTGCTGGCGCTGGCCGACGTGGCGCGCAGCCAGGGCGTGGCCATTGATGTCTATGTCGAGATCGATGTGGGTGGACGCCGCTGTGGCGTCGCGCCCGGCGCGGACGTCGCCCGCCTGGCGCGGCTGATTGCCGACCGTCCACCCTTGCGCTTTGCCGGCCTGCAGTGCTACCACGGTCCGGCGCAGCACAAACGCACAGCGCTGGAGCGGGAGCAGGCGATTGCTCAGGCGTGTGAGGCAGCCAGGATCAGTCGCTCACTGATCGAGGCCGACGGCCTGCAGGTCGAACGCATCACCGGCGCGGGCACCGGCACTTTTCTGCTGGAGCGCGACTCCGGCGTCTTCAACGAGATTCAGGCGGGCTCCTACATCTTCATGGACCGCGACTATGGCGACAACCAGCCGGGAGCCCAGGACGTGCGTTTTGAGCATGCGCTGTTTGTTCGCAGCGCCGTGCTGAGCCGCACCCAGCCCACCCGCGCAGTCCTTGACGCGGGCCTGAAGGCGTCCAGCATCGACTCAGGCATGCCCACGGTCTGGCAGCGCCCCGAGCTCAAGTACGTGAAGGCCGCCGACGACCATGGCGTGCTGGAGGTCCCGGCGGATTCTTCCCTGGCCCTGGGTGAGGCGCTGATGCTGGTGCCAGGGCATTGCGACCCCACCGTCAACCTCTACGATGAACTGGTGTGTATCCGCGGCGACCGCGTCGAGGCGATCTGGCCGATCGCCGCGCGCGGTGCCTTGCTCTGAGTTTCCCATTTTCCTCGTCCGCCGTATGACTCAAAACTTTGACCTGCTGATCCGCAACGCCACCATCGTCGATGGCACCGGAGCGGCCCGCTACAGCGGCGACCTCGGCATCCGGGGCGATCGCATTGACCGTATTGGCGACCTGTCTGGCGCCAGCGGCAGGCAGGAGATCGACCTGGCCGGCCGGGTCGCAGCGCCCGGCTTCATCGATGCCCACACCCACGACGACCGCCTGCTGTTGTCGGGCCCCGACATGGCGCCCAAGGTCAGCCAGGGCGTGACCACGGTGATCGGCGGTAACTGCGGCATTTCTCTGGCGCCCATGCCGCGTGCCATTCCGAGTCCGGTGACGCCGCCGCTGAACCTGCTCGACGACAGCGGCAACTGGTTTCGTTTCCGCAGGTTTTCCGATTATCTGGATGCGCTTCGGGCGCAGCCCGCGGCCATCAACTGCGCCATGCTGGTCGGTCACACCACGCTGCGCGTCGCCACCATGGACGACCTGTCGCGTCCTGCCTCCCGGGCTGAGATTGCCGCCATGCGGCAGTTGGTGGACGAGACCCTGACGGCCGGGGCGATCGGTGTCTCAACCGGCCTGTTTTACGAGCCCGCGTTCGCGGCGCCAACCGAGGAAATCATCGAGGTGTGCCGGCCGCTGGCCGAGCACAAGGGGGTGTATTGCACCCACATGCGCAACGAGGACGCCAAGGTGGTCGAGGCGCTGGAGGAAACTTTCCGCATTGGGCGTGCGCTGGGCGTGCCGGTGGTGATCTCGCACCACAAGGTGCAGGAGGTCGCCAATTTCGGCCGCTCCGTCGAAACCCTGGCGCTGATCCAGCAGCGCATGCGTGAGCAGCCGGTCTGTCTCGATTGTTATCCCTATACCGCGGGTTCAACCATTCTGTCGGTCAACCGCCTGCGCGGTGCCAAGCGTGTGCTGGTGAGCTGGTCCAAGGCGCTGCCGCAGTATGCCGGTCAGGACCTCGATGCCATCGCCGGGCAGCTCGGCGTCAGCCCGGAGGAGGCGGTCGAGCGCCTGAGTCCGGCCGGGGCGATCTACTTCAAGATGGACGAGGCGGATGTCCAGCGCATCCTGAAATTCGGGCCGACCATGATCGGCTCGGACGGCCTGCCGCATGATGCTGCCCCCCATCCGCGCCTGTGGGGCACCTTCCCGCGGGTGCTGGGCCATTACGGCCGGCTGCTCGGTTTGTTTTCCCTGGAGATGGCGGTGCACAAGATGACCGGCCTGACCGCCAGCAACTTCGGTTTGCGCGACCGGGGCGTCCTCCAGGAGGGCGCCTATGCCGATCTGGCCCTGTTCGATGCCGACACCGTGGATGCCGCATCAACCTACGAGTCGCCGATGGCGCAAGCCCGCGGCATCGAGGCCGTGGTGGTCAACGGCACCGTGGTCTGGCGCGACGGGCGCGCCACGGGCACCCGCCCGGGTCGGGTGCTGTGACAGGGCGCGCCATTGCCTGACCCATGTCGAACGACATCACCGATCTCCGCTTTTTTGTGGCCGTCACCGAAGGCGGATCCCTGGCCGAGGCCGCACGGCGCATGGACGTGACGGCGTCGTCCGTGTCGCAGAGGCTGCGCCAACTCGAGGCCCGGTTGGGCCTGCACCTGGTCCACCGCACCACGCGGCGTTTCAGCCTGACGGATGAGGGCGAGCTGTTTTATGCGGGCGCGGTTGGGCTGATCGCAGACCTCGATCAACTGACCGACACCTTGCGCGCGCGCTCGGGAGAGGTCGCAGGGACACTGAATGTCTGTGCTCCGCTGGGCTTTGGCAGACACCATCTGGCGGCCGCCATTGCCGACTTTCATACCCTGCACCCCCGACTGATCGTTTCCCTGTCACTCAGCGACGTGGTCACGGTGGCCGATGCCAATCGCTTTGACATGATCGTGCATATTGGCAGTCTGGCAGATTCGAACATGGTCGCCTATCCGATTGCGCCCAATGCACGCTTCGTTTGCGCGGCCCCAGACTATCTGGCCCGTCACCCGGCACCGCGCAAACCGCAGGACCTGCTGACCCACCATTGCATCGCGCTGCGTGAAAACCAGGAAGACGTGACCCTGTGGCGCTTTACGAAGAATCGCAGCGATGTGTCGGTTCGGGTGGCTGCAAATCTGAGCAGCAACGACGGTGACGTCGTGCGGCATTGGGCGCTCATGGGCAAGGGGCTGATCATGCGTTCTGAATGGGACGTCGCCGAGAGTCTGGCCACTGGCCGCCTGGTGCGCGTGCTGGAAGACTGGCGCCTGCCGGACGCCGACATTGTGGCTCTGGTGGATCGGCGCAACCGGATGGCGGCGCGCGTGAAGCTGTTCCTGACCTTCCTGCAGGACCGCTTCCGTCCCGTGCCACCTTGGCGCTGAGCAACCGGATTGGGCACGCCGCATGAACCTCGCCCATCCGGACCGCATGGGCGCCCGGGCTTGGCTCGGTGGGCGTCTGAAGTCCCCGTCATTCGTAAGAATAATTAAACTATTGATGTAGTTTTATGTAGCATATTTTTATCAATGCGGATCCTAAAATAATTTTCTCAGACTATTTTGTGTGACCGGTTGAATTACTTTTTTAGGGAGACTGTGTGATGCGTAAACGCCTTCTGCTGCTCAATGTTGTTTTTGCCGCGCTGGCCGCTGTGGCCATGCCGGGTCTCGCGGCCTATCCCGAGAAGCCGATCCGCCTGATTGTGCCGTCAGCGCCGGGTGGCGCACCCGACATTCTGATGCGCGCGCTGGCCACCCAGATGTCGCAGCAGATGGGCGTGCCCATCGTGATCGACAACAAGCCCGGTGGCTCCTACGTGATCGGCACCATGGATTTGGTGCGCGCACCGGCCGACGGCTACACGCTGGCCTACGGCAACATCGTGTCACTGGCGACCAACCGCTCCCTGCTGGCCAACGTTCCGTATGATGTGGATCGCGACCTGACGCTGGTCGGCAATGTGCTGCGGGCGGTCAACCTGATGGTGGTCAACAACAACGTGCCGGTCAATAACGTGCCTGAGCTGATCGCTTATGCGAAGAAGAATCCCGGCAAGATCGCTTATGCATCGGATGGCAACGGAACCACCGCCCACCTGGGTGTTGAGCTGTTCAAGTCCATGACCGGCACCTTCATGCTGCACGTGCCTTATCGGGCTGCGACCGCTGCCATCACCGATGTCATCAGCGGCAACGCGCAACTCATGATGGCCAATACCCCGGTCACCGGGCCGCATGTGCAGGCGGGTCGCTTGCGGGCACTGGGTATCTCGGCAGCCCAGCGTTCGCCAGCTTTCCCGGACGTGCCGACCATCGCCGAGCAGGGCGTGGCCGGTTTTGAAGTGGTGGCCTGGGGTGGCCTGGTCGGTCCGGCGAAGATGCCTGCGGATATTGTGGCGCGGATCAATGCCGAGATGCGCAAGGCGCTGGCCACTCCGGAGGTGCGGGAACGTTTCCGCGGAATGGGTATCGAGGTTGCTCCCAGCTCGCCCGATGAATTTCGTGAGCTGGCGCGTCGTGAGTCAGTCAAATGGGCCCAGGTTGTCAAGTTCTCTGGCGCCAAGGTCGATTAGGCCTGACCCCGATTTTCTTCGCCGGAGCTCATCACATGGATAGTCGTCTCATGGAAGACCGAAAGGATCTCGCAGCCGTTTTCCGCGGCGCCGCCATGTTCAGCGGACAGGCCGGGGTTTGCAGCCACTTCAGCCTGCGGGTGAGTGATGACCCTTTGCGGTTTTTGCTCAACCCTTGGGGAATGTACTTTTCCGAAGCCCGGGCCAGCGAGCTGATGCTGGTGGACGAGAACGGCGTTGACCAGGTGGGTGGCCGGGATGGCGGTTTTGCCGCCTTCAATATCCATGCGCAGGTTCATGCCATCCACCCCGAGGCGCGTTGCGTGTTGCACACGCACATGCCTTACGCGACCGCGATCACGATGCTCGACAAGGGCCGACTGGAACCCGCCTCGCAGGAGGCCTTGCGTTTTTATGACGATATCGCTTACGACGACAGCTACAACGGCCTGGCCCATGATCCGCGCGAAGGTGAGCGCATCGCCCGCCGGATGGGCAACAAACATGTGCTGTTCCTGGCGCACCATGGCGTGATCGTGGTCGGCCCATCGGTTGCCCAGGCTTTTGATCACCTGTATTACCTGGAGCGTGCGGCCCAATTGCAGGTCCTGGCCATGAGCTGCAACCGGCCGCTGAGGATGGTGCCGGATGACATTGCGCATAAAACGGTCAGCCAGTTCGGGCGTGAACGCGAGCACTGGGCCCGGCTGCATCTGGACGCGCTGCGTCGCAAGCTCGATTGCGAGCACCCCGAGTACGCAAGCTGATTGAAATAAACTTTGAAAGGAATCGACATGTCTGAAAAAAAACAACTCGGCTTTATTGGTGTCGGCCTGATGGGGCACGGTTTGGCGAAAAATTTGCTCAAACAGGGCCACGCCATGACGCTGCTGGACCATCCGGGCAACCAGCCGATCGATGACTTGATCAGCATGGGGGCACAAACGGTGGCAACGCCCAAAGCCGTGGCGGCCGCCGCCGATGTGGTCTTCATGTGTGTCACCGGATCGACCCAGGTCGAAGCCTGTGTCTATGGTGCAGACGGGCTGCTGGAAGGTTTGCGGGCCGGGGCTACCGTCGTGGACGGCACGACGGCCGATCCGGTCTCGACGGTCAAGGTGGCGGCGGCGGTGCAAGCGCGCGGCGGGCGCTATATCGATGCCCCGATGACCCGTACCTCGCAGCATGCCGAGGACGGCTGTGTCAATACCATGCTCGGTGGCGATGCCGCAACGATTGCGGAGCTCCGCCCACTGATCGAAGCCTACTCCGAGAATATTTTCATCGGAGGCGGGGTCGGCTCCGGCCACCGCATGAAGTTGCTGCACAACTACATTTCCCTGGGCACCCTGGCCCTGCTGGCGGAAGCCTACACCTGCGCCGGCAAGGCCGGGGTCGACCGCCAAGTGCTGACCCAGGTGCTGGCCACCGGCGGCGGCGACAGTGCCGTGCTGAAACGCCTGATGCCCTTTCTCGACAGCGGCGAGCCGGGCAGCATGTTGTTCTCCCTGATCAATGCGGGCAAGGATCTGCGCTACTTCACGCACATGGCAGAAGACCTGCAGGTCGGCGCTTATGTCGGGGAGGCGGTGCACCAGACCTTTATCACCGCTTCGAATGTGGGGGGGGGTGAAAAAATGATTCCCGAACTGCTCAACATCCTTTGTGGCATGCATGGCGCGCCACTGTGCGGCAAGTAACCAGTTTCTCAACAAAAGACCTCTGATGCAGGAAATTTTTGACCTTCTGATTCGCAACGCCAGCATCGTCGACGGCACGGGAGCGCCCCGTTTCGCGGGCGACATCGGCATTCGTGGCGATCGCATCGCGCGCATCGGCGATCTCTCAAAGCTGCGGGGTGCGCTGGAAATCGATCTGGCGGGTCGCATTGCGGCGCCGGGCTTCATCGACGCGCACACCCACGACGACCGATTCATGCTGTCCAACCCCGATATGACGCCGAAGGTCAGTCAGGGCGTGACCACGGTGATCGGCGGCAACTGCGGCGTCTCGCTGGCGCCCATGCCGCGCCCGATTCCAGACCCCGTCACGCCGCCGCTGAACCTGCTCGACGGCGAGGGCGAGTGGTTCCGTTTCCCCAGTTTTGCCGCTTACCTGGATGCGCTGCGCAGCGCACCGGCCGCCACCAACTGCGCCATGCTGGTGGGTCACACCACCTTGCGCGTGGCCACCATGGATGACCTGACGCAGCCAGCGACGGCGGCCGAAATTGACGCCATGCGCGAACTGGTCGATGCGGCCATGCGCGCCGGCGCCATTGGTGTGTCCACCGGGCTTTTTTATGAGCCGGCGATTGCCGCGCCCACAGAGGAGATCATCGAGATCTGCCGCCCGCTCAAGGAATTCAACGGCCTGTACTGCACCCATATGCGCGACGAAGCCGACCGGGTGATCGACTCGCTGGAGGAAAGCTTTCGCATCGGCCGCGAGGTCGGGGTGCCGGTGGTGATCTCGCACCACAAACTGGTGGGGCAGGCGAATTACGGTCGCTCCGGGGAGACGCTGGCCTTCATCGAAAAAAACATGGCCAAGCAGCCGATCTGCCTGGACTGCTATCCCTACACCGCCGGCTCCACCATCCTGTCCGCCGACCGCGCGGCCACTGCCACACGGGTCATTGTCAGTTGGTCGAAAGCGCTGCCCGAGTATGCCGGCCAGGATCTGGCCGACATCGCGCAAAAGATGGGGGTCTCCCAGGACGAGGCAGTGCAGCGCCTGCTGCCTGCCGGCGCGATCTACTTCCGCATGGACGAAGCCGATGTGCAGCGCATTTTGAAGTTCGATCAGACCATGATTGGCTCCGACGGCCTGCCGCATGACTCGGCACCGCATCCGCGCCTGTGGGGCAGCTTTGCCCGTGTGCTGGGCCACTATGGCCGCCTGCTCGGGCTGTTCCCGCTGGAGACAGCGGTGCACAAGATGACCGGGCTGACGGCGAAGAACTTTGGCCTGAAAGACCGGGGTGTGCTCAAGGAGGGGGCCTACGCCGATTTGACCCTGTTCAACGCCGACACGGTGGATGAGGTCGCCACCTATGAAAAGCCGATTGCGCCGGCACGCGGCATCGACACGGTGATCGTCAATGGTGCCGTGGTCTGGCGCGATGGCCGTTCGACCGGCGCGCGGCCCGGGCGGGTACTGGCACGTGAAACGCAAGAAACGGAGAATTAAGATGTCAAAACAACTTCTGGAACAACTGCAGACACCGGCGCTGATTCTTGATGAGGCCCGGATGGACCGCAACATCGAACGCATGCGCAGTCAGATGCGTCGTCTCGGGGTCTCATTCCGCCCGCACGTCAAGACCAACAAGTGCATCGACGTGGCGCGCCGGTTCATGGAAACACCCGAAGGCCCGATCACGGTCTCCACCCTGCTGGAGGCCGATTACTTCGCGGCGCACGGTGTCAAGGACATCCTGTATGCCGTCTGCATTGCGCCCAATAAACTGGACCATGTGATGGCCCTGCAGGACAAGGGCGTGCGGCTATCGATTCTGCTGGACAGCATGGAGACGGCGCGGCTGCTGGTTGAACGAGCTAAGCTCGCGCAGCGTAGCTTCGACGTCCTGATCGAGGTTGATTCGGACGGTCACCGTTCGGGCGTGGCGCCCGACGCGGACGAACTGGTCGAAATTGGTCGCTTCCTCGAGGAAAACGGCATCGTGGTGAAAGGGGTGCTGACCCATGCTGGCAGCTCCTACGACTGTGCGTCCGTCGAGGCGATCCGCGCCATGGCCGAGCAGGAGCGGGCCGCGGTCGTCCATGCGGCGCAGCGCCTGCGCGCGGCCGGCCTGGCGTGCCCGGTGGTCAGCGTGGGCTCGACACCGACCGCGCTGTTCGCCGAACAGTTGGAGGGCGTGACGGAGGTGCGGGCCGGCGTGTTTGTCTTCTTCGATCTCGTGATGGCCGGCCTGAATGTCTGCCGGGTGGACGACATCGCCTTGTCGGTGCTGGCCACGGTGATCGGGCACCAGCGCGAAAAAGGCTGGACCATTCTCGATGCCGGCTGGATGGCCATGTCGCGCGACCGTGGCACGGCCAAGCAGGCGGTGGACCAGGGCTATGGCATCGTCTGTGACCTTGATGGACGGCCGTTGGACGACTTCATTCTGGTGGGTGCCAATCAGGAGCACGGCATCATGGCGCACCGCTCCGGCAAGACGGACCCGGCGCTGCATCTGCCGGTCGGCACCCAGGTCCGGATCCTGCCCAACCATGCCTGCCCCACCGCAGCGCAGTATCCCAGCTACAAGGTGCTGGGAGCCGATCACGAGATCACTGCGACCTGGCCGCGTTTCAGCGGCTGGTAAAGACAAAAAGGAAACAACATGCTGGTCATATCTGAGCAGGACGCCCGCGCCCTGGTGAGCGTGGAAGACGCCATCGCCGTCGTTGAGAAATCTTTCGCCGCCATGGCGCGCGGCTTTGCCCGCAACTACCCGGTCGTGCGCGAGCTGGTGGGCTATCAGGATGCGGTGTATGGCGTCAAGACCGGCTGCGACACCAGTGCCCCCCTGCTTGGCCTCAAGGCGGGTGGTTACTGGCCCCACAACCTGGCCAAGGGCTTGACCAATCACCAGTCCTCGACCGTGCTGTTCGATCCGGAAACGGGCCGCGCCTCGGCTCTGGTCAGCGCCAACTACCTGACCGGGGTGCGCACCGGCGCGGCCAGTGCCATCGCCACCAAGTACCTGTCACGTCCGGACAGCAGTGTGCTCGGCATCATCGGCACCGGCGTTCAGTCGGCCTACCAGTTGCGTGCGACGCTGGCTGTGCGCCCCGTTCGCACGGTCTATGCGTGGGACCCGTCCCCGGAAAACCTCGTGACCTTTGGCCGCACGGTGGCCGAGTTGGGGCTGGCCTATGCGCCGCAAACCGACTGTCAGGCGGTGGCGGCCAACGCCGACATCCTGATCACCGTGACGCCCTCGCAGCGGGCCCTGGTGGAAAAATCCTGGGTCCGTCCCGGCACCCATATCAGCGCCATGGGCGCCGACACCAAGGGCAAGCAGGAACTGGAGGCAGCGCTGGTGGCCTGCGCCGCCTTGTTCGTCGATGAGGCGGCGCAGGCCATCACCATCGGCGAATGCCAGCATGCCTTTAACGCCGGACTGATCACGGAGCAGAGCTTGCGCGGCAGCCTCGGCGCGGTCATCGCCGGCCTCTGCGAGGGGCGACGCAGCGCACAGGAAATCACCCTGTTCGATGGCACCGGCGTGGCCTTGCAGGATCTGGTGGTGGCCGATCTGGCCGTGCGCCTGGCCGCAGAGCGGGGCCTGGGCTGCCGCGTCGCGTATTGATCGGTGGCGCTGCACATGATGCCCGCCTCCCTGCTCAAGGCGAGCGTGACGAATTAATTATTGTGGAGCCTGCATTGCAAAAGAGTACTCATTTTTTCTTCAAATTGCTCGAACTGCTGATCGTGGTGTGCATGGTTGCCATGGTGATCATGGTGTTCG
>NZ_JAURYQ010000001.1 GCF_030653815.1 Rhodoferax sp.
GCTTGAGTTCGGGGCTGTAGAACCGCCTCTTGCGGGCTTGGGTGGTGCGAGCCTCGCTCGCCATGGTGTGCATGATGTTCATCGTGCACACTATCTCCGGATTTCAGCTCCCCTTCAATATGTGTTGGCCGGACGCATACGTTGAATCTCGTGGTTCCAGGCTTCTTCGGTCGCGCGCCTGCGCCGGGACTCAAGCCAGAGCAAGCCGAAGCGATGCAGAGTGCGGCGTTCGAGAATGCCATGGCACCAGCGCGAAAGCTGCTCGAAGGAACTGGATTGTCGGCCGCTGAGGTCTGCCTGTTTGGCAACAATGCGGGCGACGAAATCGCGGCATACGCCAAAAAGAGCAAGCTCGATCTGCTGGCGCTGGGTTCGCACGGCTACGGTGCCCTGGAGTCTTCTGTCCTCGGGTCAGTCGCCACGCGCGTCGCGGCCCAATGTCAAGTGGCGTTACTCCTCGTCCGTGAAAAATAGCAGTTCAGGCGAAGATTGCGCAAGAAAAGAAACACCACAGCGAAGAGCTTGCGTCGGGTGCGGACAAGACATCACATCCGGGGAAGAAGACGCCTTTGGAACATCATGCGTCCGACGACCCCAAGATCCCGGATGAAGCCGCTCCGACACCCACCGAGGAAAAGCCCTTGGACTGGACATCACCAGCCCGCAGAGTGCGGCACGGGTTCACTTGGACGGCAGCCGCAAGCCTGACGAGCAGGAACAGTCCGTCAGACCGCCACGGTTTTTTGCGCAGACTCAAACCAGGCCAGTTCCTGGTGCAGCTTGACCACCTCGCCCACAATGGTGAGGCAGGGTGATTTGAGGCCGGCTTGCGCCACCCGCTCGGCCATGTTGGCCAGCGTGCCGGTCACCACTTTTTGGGTTGGCAGGCTGCCGTCCTGCACCACCGCAATCGGCAGCTCGGGGGATGCGCCGTGGGCCACCATCTCGCGGCAGATTTCCGGCAGACCGCCCAGGCCCATGTAGATCACCACGGTCTGGTTCAGGCGCACCAGGCTGGGCCAGTCGAGGTCGGCCGTGCCGTCCTTGAGGTGGCCTGTGACGAACAGGCAGCACTGCGCGTAGTCGCGGTGCGTGAGCGGAATGCCCGCATAGCTCGACACGCCGGAGGCTGCGGTCACACCGGGCACCACCTCAAAGGCCACGCCAGACGCCGCCAGCGTTTGCAGCTCTTCGCCGCCACGGCCAAAGATGAACGGGTCACCACCCTTGAGGCGCACCACCTGTTTGCCCTCACTGGCCAACTTGACCAGCAGCGTGTTGATCTGCTCCTGGCGCAGGGTGTGCTCGTTGCGCCGTTTGCCGGCGTAAATGCGCTCGGCCGTGGGTGACACAAAAGCCAGCACACCGTCCGACACCAGATTGTCGTAGACGATCACATCGGCTTGCTGCAGCAGGCGCACCGCGCGCAGCGTCAGCAGTTCGGGGTCGCCCGGGCCGGCACCGACCAGGTAAACGCGCCCGGAATCAGGTTTAAAGTTTTTCACATCGGCTTTCAATGGGTGGTCCCCTTGCTGCCACAGCCACCACCGCCACAGCCGCCGCTGCCGCAGCTGCTGGTGGACACCGAGCCAGAACCGCAGGACGGATGATTGGTGGGAACAAAGATGAAGTTGAATTCACCCGGATTGAGCTCAACGAAGTCGAGCACGGTGTCGAACAGCAGTTCCTGCGACTCGCCGCCAATGACCACGGCCACGCCTTCCAGGTCGAGCTTCATGTCTTCGTCTTTGGGGTCGTCAAAGCCCATGCCGTACTGCATTTCGCCATCGGCATCTTTTTTGGCGGCCACGCGCAGGGCCAGCTCGGCTGCGCCACTGCTTTGCGCCGCTTGCTGGATTTGCTGGGCAGCAGCAGGGGTGAGGTTAAACATGGTTTTAGCTCCTGTAAAAATTAATG
Organism: Rhodoferax sp.; assembly: GCF_030653815.1. GTDB lineage: Bacteria > Pseudomonadota > Gammaproteobacteria > Burkholderiales > Burkholderiaceae_C > Rhodoferax. Next base: position 1,918 of record NZ_JAURYQ010000001.1, read on the forward strand.
TTCGCCCTTGGTCTTCAACAAACCGGCCAATCGGTTGCCCTGTTTTTGCGGCCCCCCAATTGGAAAGAGCGCATGCAAATGGTGATTGTTGCCCAACTCGGGGCCCCAAACTTGGGTGAAGTGCTGGATCATGGCGCGCACTTGCGCCTGCACCCGATGCTCTTCATAGTAGGCCCGCAGGAACTGAATGATTTGCCAATGGGCCTCGGTCAGTTCCAGGCTTTCGGCCGCCGCCTGGGCGCGGACAAAATCTTCCGACCAGTCGTCCAGGTTCTTCAGGTAGCCTTCCACGTCGGTGGCCACCGGCTGCCCATTGACGAGCACGGTGCGTGGCGCGGCGGGAACTTGCGTTTGATCTGCCATTTTTTGCCTCCGTACAAAGTTGACAAACTGGTTTGCCCAGTCAGAGCCGGCGCCCGTGCGCAGGTGCGCATAAGAGGCCAGCACGTTGCGATAAACCACACCGTCACGCGCACCGTCCACACCATGACCACGCAGCACCTTGTAAGCAAATTTCAGGCCGGGCGCCACATTTTCAAGGCTGGAATAATGAAATTCATGGCCGCGCAGGGTTTGCCCGGCGGGCGCTTCTGCTGTCAGCCAAGGCGCATCTGGCGTGGTTTGCAGCGTGACATAGCCGCGACCCACGGGACGCTCGTGCATCAGCACGTCCACCGGCAGTGCACCCACCATGTCGACCACACTGTCTTTCCAGCGCAGTGTGCGCGCCAGGTACATCAGGCCACCGCATTCGGCATAAACGGGCAAGCCGGCCTCGATGGCGCTGCGCATGTTGCTGCGCAAGGCGGCATTGGCCTGCAGCTCGGGCATGAAGACCTCGGGGAAACCGCCGCCAATGAACAAGCCGTCCACGACCGGCAAGGCGTTGTCCTGCAAAGCGTTCACCGGCACCAGTTCAGCCCCGGCGGCTTGCAGCGCCAACAGGTCGTCGGGGTAATAAAAACCAAAGGCCTTGTCGCGCAGGATGCCCAGGCGCAGGGGCTGGCTGGCAACAACAGGCGCGGTAGATCCGGGGAAATCGGCCACCGGGGTGTTGACTGGCGGCTCTGGCAAGGCGGGCGCACTCTGTGCCAGCGCCATGATTTTGTCCAGGTCCACCTGCTCGGCCATGCGCCGACCGATGGTCCGCACATGCTGCGCGGCATCGTCGCATTCCTGGTTGGGCATCAGACCCAGGTGGCGTTCCACCAACGCGAGTTGCGGGTCGTGGGCAATGGCGCCAAGCACGGTGACGTTGGTGTAATGCTCAATGACGGCGCGCAACTTGGCCTCGTGGCGGCTGCCGCCGAGCTGGTTCAGGATGACGCCGGCGATGCGGATGCGCGCATCAAAGGCCTGGTAGCCCAAAATCAGCGGGGCGATGCCGCGCGTCATGCCGCGCGCGTCCAGCACCAGCACCACCGGCAGGTCCAGCAAGTGCGCCAGCGCCGCATTGCTGTTGCTGCCGTCGAGTGCCAGGCCGTCGTACAAGCCCTTGTTGCCTTCCACCAGGCGGATGTCAGCCTGCGCAGAAAAACGCGCAAAACTGGCGCTGATCTGCTCAGCCGTCATCAGGTAAGGGTCGAGGTTGAAGCAGGGCCGGCCGCTGGCTTGCCCGAGCCACATGGGGTCAATGTAGTCCGGTCCCTTCTTGAAGGCCTGGACCTTAAGCCCACGCGCCGTCAGGGCGGCGCACAGGCCGATGCTGACCGTGGTTTTGCCAGACGACTTGTGCGCGGCTGAAACCAGGAAGCGTGCCATGGTGTACGAACGTCAGGCGGCAGCCGGGGTGGGCTGGGCGGGTGCCATTTCCAGCGCGGCATCGTCCATGCGCTCGGGCAGGAAACCCATCACACGGAGCGCCAGCATCACGATCAGCCCCACCACCGCGACACCACCCAAGCCCAGCAGCAACTCGGGCACGCTGGGGCTGTAGCTGGCGGTGACGCCATCAAAAAAGCTGCTGCTCACCTCATAACCCGGGAACAGCACCAGACCAAAGGCCTGGCCGCCGATGATGGTGACGTACATCTGGGCAAAACCGCCCAGAATCACCAGCCCGGCGCTGGCTGCAATGCGGTTGCGCAGCGCGCCAATGCCGGGCGCCAGCAGCAAGGCCAGCGGCAGCGCCGTGCCCAGCGCCACCTGGCCGAGCCAGAACATGGCGGTGTAAATGCCGCCGTCAAGCAGGATGAAACGCTCAAAATCGTGGTGCTTGGTGAAGTACATGTTGGTCAGGTGGTAGACCAGCACAAAATAAAAGCCAGCGGCAATAAAGATCACCTGCAAGCGTGCCAGGCGCGCCATCAGCACGTCACCCAAAGGCCGCGCACTGCCCTTGCTGGCCAGCATCAGCACCCAAATGAACACCGCCAGGCCGTAGCTCAGCGACAGGGCGATGAACAGCGGTGCCAGCAGCGCCGAGTCATAGGCCTGACGCGCCACCAGAAAGCCAAAAATGGAGCCGGTGCCAGTAGTCAGTGCCATGCGCCAGATGAAGGCCATGAAGCCGGCCAGCGGCGTGAAGCGGTTCATGCGCCGCTCCATCATGGTCCACAGGTAGGCCACCACAAAGCCGACAAAGCCCGAGTACAAAAAGATGTTCATGGCAAAGATCGACTTGAAATTGAAGTAGGTCATGGCAATGATCAGGCGGTCGGGTCGACCCAGGTCCAGCATCAGCACCATCAGGCCACCGATCAGCAGCGCAATGGCCAGCAAGGCCGACAGCGGCGCCAGCGGCTTGAATTCGGACTTGCCGAAAACCGAGGACATCGAGGCAATATTGAGTGCGCCCGAGGCCGCCACCACCAGAAACACCGCAAACACATGGGGCAAGCCCCAGACGATCTGGTTGTTCATGCCGGTGACGATGTGGCCGTAATGCTCGATGTAGCCCACGGCGCCCAGGCCCAGGGTCAACAGCACGGCAAAACCGCCGAGCAGCAGGTAAAAACCTTGGGGGGTGTCTTTCAGGGGGCGCAAAACGACTTTCATGGTGAGTCTTTCTTCAGATGCCGCTGTAACGCACGCCGGTGTTCAGGTTCAGGTCTTCGCGGATCTGGCGTGACGGGTAGCTGGCCACACGTTTTGATATCTCGCTCTCCGGGTTGTTCAGGTCGCCAAACAGAATGGCACCGTGGCCGGCGCTGGCGCAGGCCGTGACACAGGCCGGTTGTTCACCCTTGTCGACCTTGTGCACGCACAGGGTGCAACCCTCCACCGTGCCCATGCCGCGCGGCACGTCGGTCTTCTGGTTGCTCAGCGGCTCGTGCACAAAGGAGCGCGCCTTGTATGGGCAAGCCATCACGCAGTAGCGGCAACCAATGCAGATGTGCTTGTCCACCAGCACAATGCCGTCGGCGCGCTTGAACGAGGCACCGGTGGGACAGACATCGACACAAGGCGGCTCGGCGCAGTGCTGGCACATCATGGGCAGCGACTGGGTCTTGCCGGTGCGCACTTGCCGGATTTCGATCTTGCGGATCCACTGCGAGTCGGTGGGCAACTTGCCACCCGACAAGCCGTTTTCGGTATTGCAGGCGGTGACGCAGTCGGTGCAACCACTGGCGCACTTGCCGCTGTCGATCAGCATGCCCCAGCGCACCTTGCTGCTGGCGCCCGCACTGCCCGCGGCCGGCGCGGCCTGGGCAATTTCGATCAGGCGCACACCCGGTGCCAGCAAAATGCCGGCCATGCCGGCGGCGGCAACACCCAGAAAGCCACGGCGGCTGGGCGCCTTGGGGGTCGGCTCGGCGCCCGGGTTGTTGGTATCGTTGTTCATGGTTTTACCTGAGGCTGTGCCACCGCGGCTTGCGCGCCCGCAGCAGGTGGCTTGCTGGCATGGCAGCCAAAGCAATCAATTTTGACGGCGGCAAAGGTGTGGCAGCTCTGGCAAAAATCACCGGCGTCAGTGCTCACACTCTGGCTGGCCTCGCTGGCGTGGCAGGCCACGCAGGCTTTCAGCGAATACTTGCCGCTGCGCACGCCACCGTGCATGGTGTCGTCACGCTGGTGCTTGAGCAGCGACATGTGGTTGCGGCGCATGAACACCGGATCGTCCACACACTGGCCGCCGCGCGCCTTGGTCACCAGCGGCCCCAAGCCCTGGCTGGCGCCGGCCGTGGTTTGTGCGGCTGCAGGCAAGCAGGCCGCCAGGAACACACCCAGCAGCAGCGCCTGCCACAAGCGAACAAAGGAACTCCAGGTGCGCCGAGACATGGTCTTACTCCCCCAGACCCATCTGGATGTAGCCGGTTGGGCAGACATCGGCGCAAATGTGGCAGCCGATGCACTTGCTGTAGTCGGTGTCGACATAACGACCGATGGTGGACTTGGCCTTGGGTACCTTGAACACCGCCACTTGCGGGCAATACACCACGCAGTTGTCGCATTCAAAACACTGGCCGCAACTCATGCAGCGTTTGGCCTCATTCACCGCCTGCGCTTCCAGCAGGGGTTGCAGGCGCTCCTCGAAGTTGTCCAGCGCTTCTTCGGCAGTGAGCGACACAATGCCCCGCTTGTTGCGCGGCGCAAAACCGAAGTGCCCGAGGAACAGCTCCTTGTGCGAGATCACATAGCGGTCCGAGCGGTTGTCAAAGTTATGAATGGCCGCCGTGCTCTTGTCCGTGCCGCGAGTGGGTTCGTGGACTTCGGTCAGAGTCATGCCCTTTTCGATCAGCTTGCGGGTCAAGTCAAAGGTGTGCACATCAATCTTCGGGCGTTTTTCCAACGCTTCGTTTTGCAGGAAGCGGTCAATGCCGTCGGCGGCAATGGCGCCATGGCCAATGGCCGTGGTCAGCAGGTGCGGGCGCACCACGTCGCCGCCGACAAAGAAACCGGGCTGGCCCGCCACTTGGTAGTTTTTGTCGGAGTTGATGGCACCCTTGCCGTTGTTGAATTCTTCGAGGCCGGTGAAGTCGACTGCCTGGCCAATGGCCGACACGATCAGATCGGCCGGAATGTCTTCCTCGGTGCCTTCGATATTTTTGATTTCCAAACGGCCACCGACCATCTTGGCTTCGCAGCGCACGATGCGCAGTGCCACGGCGCGGCCGTCTTCGCCCCGGATCACGGCCACCGGGGCCATGCTGCCGCGGATGGTGATGCCCTCGGACAAGGCGTGCTCGACCTCGTGTTTGGAGGCCTGCATTTTCTCGATGTCGAAAATGGTGGTCAGCGTGACCTCGGCACCCTGGCGCACCGACGCGGCAGCCACGTCGTGGGCCACATGGCCGGTAATGGCGTGCTCGGGACGGTCCGACTCATGGACCTTGTCGATGTGACCCAGGCGGCGCGCCACCGTGGCGACGTCGATTGAGGTGTCGCCACCGCCAATCACCACCACACGCTTGCCCACATGGCGCAGACGGCCGTCGTTGAACGCCTTCAGGAACGAGGTGGCGGTGACGCAGTTGGGTGCATCAGCGCCCTCCACCGGCAGGGCCCGGCCGGCTTGCGCGCCCAGACCCAGGAACACGGCCTGGAACTGCTCGCGGATCTGCGCCATGGTGATGTCGGTGCCAATGCGGCAATTCATGCGCACGTTGACGCCCAGGTCCAGGATGCGCTGGATCTCTGCGTCGAGCACATCGCGCGGCGTGCGGAAACCCGGAATACCGTAACGCATCATGCCGCCGAGCTCGGCGCGCTCGTCAAAAATGGTGACCGAGTGGCCTTTGAGGGCCAACTGGTAGGCCGTCGACATGCCGGCCGGGCCGCCACCAATCACGGCAACGGTCTTGCCGGTCAGTTGCGCCGGCTTGTTGTAGGCCAGCTTGTTGGTGATGGCGTAGTCGCCCAGGAAATGCTCAACCGAGTTGATGCCGACAAAGTCCTCGAGCTGGTTGCGGTTGCAGCCGGACTCGCAAGGCGCCGGGCAAACCCGGCCCATGACGGACGGAAACGGGTTGGCCTCGGTCAGGCGGCGAAACGCGTACTCCTGCCAGACCATGCCGGCCGGCGGCTTTTCGATGCCGCGCACAATATTGAGGTAACCCCGAATGTCTTCACCGGCCGGGCAGCTGCCCTGGCAGGGCGGCGTGCTCTGAATGTAGGTCGGGCATTTGTGCGAATGGCCAGCATCAAAAATCTTGGCCTGCCAGGTCTTGACCTTGGTGTCACCGTCTTTGTAACGGCGGAAGTTCAGGGGTTTGGCAGCAATGGTTTCGGGGGTCGCAGACATGTCGGAGTCTCCTGGTTTTATGCTTGAAAATTTGAATGCAGAGCTTGGCGGGACAAGGCTATTTGTCGCCCAGGCGAATCGCCTTGCTGACCAACTGGTGGACACCGCCCACCATGCTCATGTTGAAACCGTAATAAGGCAGCACCTTGGTGAACTGGGCTTTGCAAATGGCACAAATGGTGGCCATGAAATTGACCTGGTGCTCGTCCACCACATATTTAAGGGCTTCCATGCGGGGCAAGGCGCCCTTGACCCGCAGTTCCATCAGGTCGTCGGTCAGCAGACCACCACCGCCACCGCAGCAGAAGGTGCTCTCATGGATGGTTTCGGGCGCCATGTCATGAAAATGGTTGGCCACCGAAGTGATGATGCGCCGCGGAATGACAAACTGGCCGCCCGCCATGCTGCCCATGCGGGACCCGCGCGCCACATTGCACGAATCGTGGAAGGTGATGATGCGGTTGTCGTTGGCTTCCTTGTCAAACTGAATGGCTCCGCGCTGGATCAGGTCATCGGTGAGTTCGCAGATGTGCTGCGGCACCGGGTAACGCTGGTCGAGGTAATCGAAAGGGCCGATCAAGGTGTTCCAGAAGCTGTAGGCCACGCGCCAGGCATGACCGCACTCGCCCACCACAATGCGTTTTACGCCGAGCTCCAGCGCGGCTTCCTTGACGCGCATCGAGATGTTGCGCATCTGCTCGTAATTGCCGATGAACATGCCGAAGTTGCCCGCCTCGGAGGCATGCGAACTCAGCGTCCAGCTGATGCCGGCGGCATGGAACACCTTGGCGTAACCGATCAGGCTTTCCACATGCGGCTCGGAGAAAAAGTCGGCCGACGGCGTGATCAGCAGCACCTCGGCGCCCTTGACGTCAATCGGGAACTTGATGTCAAGCCCGGTTTCGTCCTTGGTGTCCTCTTCCAGGCCTTCGAGCGTGTTGATCAGCGCCGGGCCCGGCAGACCCAGGTTGTTGCCGATGCGGTGCACCTTGCCGATGATCTCGTTCGAGTACTTTTGGCCCAGGCCGATCGAGTCCATGATTTCGCGCGCGGCCATGGTGACCTCGGCGGTGTCGATGCCGTAGGGGCAAAACACCGAACAGCGGCGGCATTCGGAACATTGGTTGAAATAGCTGTACCACTCGTCCAGCACCTCACGGGTCAGGTCGACCGCACCCACCAGCTTGGGAAAGTGTTTGCCGGCGAAGGTGAAGTAGCGGCGATACACCTTGCGCATCAGGTCCTGGCGTGCCACCGGCATGTTCTTGGGGTCACCCGAGCCCAGGAAATAATGGCATTTGTCGGAGCAGGCACCGCAATGCACGCAGGCGTCCATATAGACCTGCAGTGAGCGGTACTTGCCCAGCATCTCGCCCATTTTGGCGATGGCTTTTTCCTGCCAGTCTTCCGCCAGTTCCTCCGGAAAACCCAGGGCTTTCTGGATCGGACCCGAGGCCGGGAACGACTTGATGTGCGACATCGCCCCGACTTGCACCAGGGGAATCACGGGGTAGCTCTTGAGCTTGGGGGTGTCGAACTTAGCAGTTGCCATGGTGTGGGTGCTCAGGCTTTTTTGTCCAGCGCGGCTGCCCAGGCCGAAATATGGCGAACTTCGCGGGCGTTGTCAGCCTGGTTGCGGGTCGGGCTGAAAAACAGGCCGGGCGCATGCAGCAGTTTGCTGATCGGGAAAATGATCATGAGCAGGGCCACCAGCGCCAGGTGCACCAGCAGCACCGGGTCAGCCGGCAGCGGCTGCCAGTTGAAACGCATCAGGCCCAACATGAAGGCCTTGAGTGCGACGATGTCGGTGTGCGCCACAAAACGCATGGCCAGACCCGTGAGGCCAATGGCCAGCAGCAGCGCCAGCATCAGGTGATCCGACGGGGTGGAGATGTAGCGCACCCGGTCCACCAGCCAGCGCCGCGCCCACAACCCGCCCAAAGCGGCGACCATGGCAAAGCCGGCATAGGTGCCAAAGGGTTGCACCAGCACCACGGGCAGCCACACCGGGTCTTGAAAATAGCGCAAATGGCGCAGGGTGACCAGCAGCAAGGTCACATGAAACAGCCAGCCAAAAATCCAGGTCCATTTGCTGGACTTGAACAGGCTCTCGAACAGCACCACCTCACGCGTCATGCGCCAGCGCACGCCGGCCGCCGTGGTGGGTGCCGGAGTGGTCGGAATCTTCAGGGGTGCCGGCGTTTTTGCATACGAACGAATCTTGCGGGCCACACCCAGCACCAACACCGCGGTCGCGACATAAAACAGCAGCGCATAAATGATGGTCAGGAGGGACATGGGCAAGCCTGCAAATTCGTTGGTATCAAGTCAAGAATCAGATGCAACCAGTCGGCTTGGGCAAGCCGGCAATCTTGCAGGCCTGTTTGGCCGGGCCGTAGGGGAACAGGTCGTACAGGTACTTGCTGTTGCCTTTTTCTTCGCCAAATTTCTTGCCGATGGCCTTGGTCAGCACGCGCACCGCGGGGGCAATCTGGTACTCGTTGTAGTACTCGCGCAGGAAGTTGATGACTTCCCAGTGGTTGTCGCTGAGCGGGACTTTTTCTTCTTCGGCGAGGTGGACGGCAGCTTCAGGCGTCCATTCGGCCAGGTTCAGCAAGTAGCCTTCTTCGTCGGTTTCGTAGGTTTGGCCGTTGATTTCAAAACTCATGGTGTTCTCCAGTTAAAAATATGTAAGGGGGCAAGGGCTGGCTCACAGCCACGATTGCGAGGTGGGGTATTTCTCGACCAGGTCAACAAAGCCGGCGTAGTCCACCGGCGTGATGCCGTCCTGCAGCTTGGCCGTCATGCCGCGCGCATCGAGGTCGGGCTGCAGTACAAACAGGCTGAGCTTGCTGGCGGCCTGGCGCATGCGCTCGGACATGGCGTTACCTAGCGTAGCGGCGTAAACGCCGTCTTCGATCAGCAGCACGGCCTGACCGGCTTGCGCCATGCGCAGGCAAGTGTCAAGCGCGTTGGCGGCAAAGGGTGATTTATTAACGATGTGCAACATGGCTCAATCCTTTTTCTTAAAAGCTCAGGACGACGTCTTGCTGCGCCATCAGTTCGCCCATTTGCTGGTCGTTGAGCACCTCGACAGGAACCAGCAAGTCCGCTTCGGTCAGGCCGCGCTGATCGAGCGAGGCTTGGTCGACATAAAGCTTTTCGATGTCGTAGCCTTCCAGCGCACGGTAGCTGGGCGAGAAGTTCTTGATACCGATGCCCTTGGTTTGCTGACCTTTGGCCAGTTCGTAAACACCGTCGTCCATGAACACCAGGCTCACGTCCTGGTCGAAAGTGGCGGTGATCAGCACCACTTCCAGGCTTTCAAGGGCGTAGATGGTGCCGTAGGGCGCCTTGCGGTTGACAAACATGAATTTCTTCACTTTGGGGCCGCTGGGCGCAGTGCTTTGTTGTTCGCTCATGGTGTGTCTCTCTTGATCGGGTTAATCGCCAAAGGTGACCAGGCGGTCCGCCTTGATGCCACTGTCCACCAACTGGCCCAGGCCGGAAATACGGAAGCCCGGGGCCAGCACTTCGTCCTTGATGCCGCGGCGCAAGGCAGCAGCCACACACACCACCAGGTCCACCTTGTGCTCTGCGCCCAAGGCCGACCAGCGATTCACGATGTGGCGATCATCCTGCGGCGGCTCGGTGAGCCGGGTCGCGTTGTTGACGCCGTCGTGGTAGAAAAACACGCGCTGAATGGTATGGCCCTTGGCCAGGGCGGCCACGGCAAACTGGTAGGCGCTGTCAGACGCCTGGTGCGTGTAGGGTCCTTCGTTGACGAGGATGCCGAATTTCATATTGCTTCCTGATACTTTACGGGACAGATCTTTAGCTCTGTCCTCAACTGTTTGTCGGATGTTTAGAACCGGATATGGGTCGATGCGTTCAGGCTGGAGCGTGAACCGCGCCAGTCGTCGATCAGGTACTTGGTGAACGGCAGGTCGCATTTTTCAAAGAAGGCGGGCCAGCCGATGCGCTCGATCCAGTCCGACACGCGCTCCCAGGAGCGTGCGTCTTCCTTGTAGGTGTACAGGATCTTCTTGACCATGGCCGACACTTCGGGCCAGCGCGGCGGATTGTTGGGCAGGCCCGAGGCCACCATCTTCATGAAGGTCGGTTTGCCGCGCGCATTGGAGTTCTTGCCGCCCACCCAGATGGCCAGCTTGCTGTGCTCGGGGTCGTTGATCTGCATCGGGGGGCAGGGCGGGAAGCAGGCACCGCAGCACATGCACTTGGACTCGTCAATTTCCAGCGAAGGCCGGCCGTTGACCATGGCGGGGCGGATGGCCGCCACCGGGCAACGCGCCACCACGGTGGGGCGCTCGCACATGTTGGCCACCAGATCGTGGTTGATCTTGGGCGGCTTGGTGTGCTGCATCACGATGGCAATGTCGGCCTGACCGCCGCAGTTGATCTCGCAGCACGAGGTGGACAGGTGCACGCGGTTGGGCATGTCTTCCTTGATGAACTCGGCGTGCAGGTCATCCATCAGGGCCTTGACGGCGCCCGAAGCGTCGGTGCCCGGAATGTCGCAGTGCAGCCAGCCCTGGGTGTGGGCGATGGCCGACACCGAGTTGCCGGTGCAACCGACCGGGAAACCGTTGTTCGTCAGCGCTTCCACCAGCGGCTCGACGCGCGCCGGGTCCGACACCATGTACTCGATGTTGGAGCGGATGGTGAAGCGCACATGGCCATCGGCGTATTCGTCGGCGATGTCGCACAGTTTGCGGATGGTAAACAAGTCCATCTGGCGCTGGGTGCCGGCACGCACCGTCCAGATCTGGTCGCCGCCGTGGGCGACATGGTGCAGCACACCCGGACGGGGCCGGTCGTGGTATTTCCAGTTGCCATAGTTTTTGGCCATCAGGGGATGCAGGAACGGCTTGTTATCGGGTACGCCGCTCTCAATGGGGGTGCGCATAGTTGCCATGGTGATCTTTCTTAATCAGTTGAGGACAAGCCGGCTTCAGGCCGCTTTGCGGGCGTTGATCTTGGCCACTTCGTCATCCCAGCCGTCGGTACGAACGTAAGGGTTGGTACGTGGGGTGGAGACCATGTTGGGGTCGATCTCGACCTCAATACCTTCCAGGAAGTTGATCAGGCCAATACGCTCGATCATCTCGCCGGTGCGCTCGTGCTCAAGGGCGTTTTCGGCAAAGAAGTCAATCGACTTCTGGCCCAGTTCAACCAGTGCCTGGTAGTCTTCGTCGGTCTTCATGGGCATGAAAGGCATGATCACGGTACCCATCAGGTCACCGATCTTGAGCGTGCGTTTGCCACCCATCAGCACCGTGACGCCCTTGTCAACACCGGTCGCCAGCGCGCCGGTCATGACGTTGATGCAGTGCATGCAGCGCACGCAGTTGCTGTTGTCGATTTCCAGGCAATGGCTGTCGCTGAGCTTGACGCTGGAAATCTTGTCGCCGGTGGCCACGTCCTTGATTTCCTTGAGCATGATGGCCTTGGTCGGGCAGCGGCTGACCACATCGTTGACCAGTTCGGTCATGCCGTGTTTCTCAAACCATTTGCGCGCCAGGGCTTCGTCGGTGCGAATGTTGTCGCGCCAGGTGCCAATGACGGCCATGTCGGCGCGCTGGATCGAGTTCATGCAGTCGTTGGGGCAGCCCGAGAACTTGAACTTGAACTTGTACGGCAAGGCCGGACGATGCATGTCGTCGAGGAAAGTGTTGAGCACCTGGCGGTGGGCACGCGCCTCGTCGAAGCAGGACTGCTCGCAGCGCGCGGCACCGACGCAGGACATGCTGGTGCGCACGGCCGGACCGGCGCCGCCGAGGTCAAAGCCGAGTTCATTGATCTCGTCAAAAGCGCCCTGGACGTTGGCGGTGCTGGCGCCCTGGAACATGATGTCGCCCGACTGGCCGTGAAAGGCAATCAAGCCGGAGCCATGACGCTCCCAGATGTCACACATCTTGCGCAGCACGTCAGTGGTGTAGTGCATGCCAGCCGGTGGCTGAACGCGCAGGGTGTGGAATTCCTTGGAGGCCGGAAACATCTCGGCAACTTCGGAAAAGCGCGGGATGACGCCGCCGCCATATCCGAACACACCGACCGTGCCACCCTTCCAGTAACCCTTGCGGGTCTTGTACGAATGCTCCAGCTGACCGACCAGGTCGGTCATGTAGTCGCTGTCTTTGGCCAGTCGCTTCAGACCGGTGACAAAACTGGGCCATGGACCGCTTTCAAGCTGGTCAAGCATGGGGGTGTCGTGTTGCTTAATGCTCATTGGGTGTCTCCTGTCAAGGGCGCGCACATCTTGCGCTGATTCGTCGAACCGGGTGTGTTGATGCAGGGCAAATAGTACGAGCCGCAAGCGGGTGTCTGCTATCCCCCTCGTTGGGTATTTGGGGCTACCCATATGGGTTATATCCCCCCACCCGTCCCGGTAATAGACGACCGGGCCCGACTTTGCGCCCAATAGCGGTATGTGTGTTGCCGGGCAAACAGGACCCTTTGCCCCCTGACAACAGGCCCTGATTTTTTGTCTTTGGCTTCATTTTTCGATCAATATCCACACCATGACCACCCTGACACCACTGGCTAAATTCACCATTCCCGTGGGTTTGCAGGTCGTTGAGCTGCAACAAGTCGACTTCGAGGGTGGCAGCATGCGCCTGCTGCGCACCCGGATCCGCGAGAAAAGCCGCTTTACCGTGTTTGACATCGACGCCCAGTCGGCCCGGCTGTGGGGTGAGGCCTTGCTGCGCTGGGCTGCCGAGCAGCCCGACAACCAGATTCCGCCGGAGGCGTCTGAATGACCGCTGCGGACACCGAACTGTGCCCCACAGTTGACCTGATTTTTCCGCTCAGCGGGCGCTTTTTGCCGCGCGACCATGCCCAGGCGCTCAAGGACGCGCTGTGCCGCGCCTGGCCCTGGCTCGAGGCCGAGCCGCTGGCCGGCGTGCAGGGCATCAAGCTGGTGTCCGGCCTGGAGCCACAGGCCATGCTGTCGGGGCGAGCCAAGCTGTTGCTGCGTTTGTCGCGCGAGCGCGCCACCGAGCTGATCAGCGGCAAGGCCATTGACCTGCAGGTGGCGGGTCAGGCGCTGCGCCTGGACGTGCCGCATGTGCGCGAACTGGTTGCCCACACCACGCTGTACGCCTTTCATGTGGCCGCAACGGATGCCGACGAGGTGGCCTTCATGGCCAGTGTCACGCAGGCCTTGTCCGGCTTGGGTGTGGGCGGCGAACGCGTCTGCGGCAAACGCCAGCAACTGACGCTGG
>NZ_JAURYQ010000002.1 GCF_030653815.1 Rhodoferax sp.
GAGCACTGCCAAGGCAATAAGACTTTTTTTCATGAAAACTCCTTAAGTTAAAAAATCAAAACGCGCTTGAGAGCTTGTTTTGAGGCGACGAACTAATCATCACAAGATTTATTTCACCATGAAGACACCTAAAAAGTGCCAACAGTCGTGGGTGAATGCAATTTGCATGCCTTGTGAGCGCGTTTTTGTGGTGTTGTCGCGACATTTTTGCCAATAGGGATCACGCGAGCCTTTGAATGGACCTAGAAGAGAGCTTTCTGTCACAGAACGCCCTGCGAATTGGAGCGGCGGACGTGGCGATGAAATGCACCAAATCAGGGAAAACCCTTGTGGGAAAAATCACTAATCAGGTGCATTCTTGGGCCTGGATGCCTTGTGGTGCGGCGGGAGTCTCTGCAAAATAGGCACGGTCGTTCTTTTTTCTTTGCCGGTCGTTCTTTCAACTCTTTTTAAACATCATGAACAATCAATCTTCATCCAAGGCTTCTGTGCTGGGTCTGCGTCATGTGGCACTGGCCAGCGCGCTGTGCTGTGCCGGCCTGGCGCAGGCGCAAACCGATTCCAGCGTGACGCTGTACGGTCTGGCAGATGTCGGTATCACGTCGGTGAGCGGCTTGAAGGCCGGCACGGTGACGCAAGTGGCCAGCGGCATCATGGAAGGCTCACGCTGGGGGATCAAGGGCACTGAAGATATGGGTGGCGGTTACAAGGCCATTTTTAACCTTGAAGCGCGCGTAGAACTGGATACCGGTGCGAACAAGAGCACGCCGATTTCTGGCACACAGTTGTCTGAGCGATTCATGTCAGCGAGCCAGCTTGGTTTGCCAGCCTCTTTTTCGCCATTGCTACCGCCGACACAAGCTATTTTGACCGGTGCGACTGGCAACGGTGGACTGGTTGCCAGTTTGGCCAATGAGGTTTTTGGCGTCAACGTGGGTCAATATGGCAATCGGTTTTTTGACCGTCAGGCCTACGTTGGCATGATCACCCCTGTAGGCGCGGTATTGGCTGGTCGCATGTATACACCGGCTTTCGAGACAAACTCCATGTTTGACATTATGGAAACCCAATCGGGGTTGGCGGCGGGTCAGATTGTGGCCTTTCCTGCCGTGTTGGAGATTCGTAAATCGAATGCCTTGCAATACAGAATCGTCAAAGATGGTTTTTCTGGCTCTTTGATGTATGCCTTGGGTGACAATGGAGAAGCCGCGAACGATAAGAGCAAGATGCTGGGTTTTAACGCCAGCTACAAGGCCAGTAATTTCGCCGTGGGCCTTGGCTACAATGCCGCCAAAAACGAATTGGGACAGGATTCGTTAAAGACCACGGTGCTTGGCGCTTCCATGACAATGAACGCGCATAAAGTCTCCGGTATGGTGATTCAAATCACTGACGACAATCCTTCCAATATGACGACGATTGGGACACTTCTGGTCGCTGGTGGACTGCCAGGTACGGTCGCCTCTGCTATTCAAAACGCCTATACACAAGCCCTTAAACAAGATGGCACGCTATATCACCTTGGGTATCGCTACACCGCTGGAGTAAACACCATTTCTGTTGCTTACACGACGTACGATGACAAGCGGCCATCGAATGCTGATGTGTCGTCCTACGGTGCGGCTTACACCTACGCGCTGTCCAAGCGCACTGACTTGAACTTGGTGGCGGTGCGTTACAACAACAAGAACACTGCACAGGTAGCACCTGGCGGCAATGGTTACATTGGAGGTGTAACGGCTTCGCCTGGAACTGACTCAAACAGCTTTGCCTTCGGCATTCGCCACCGCTTCTGATCCCCGGCCTTTCCGGCCAGCCAGCAAAAAGCCCCTGACGGGGCTTTTTGTTTATGGGTACGCGGTGATTTGACTGGTTTTGACGCCTGGTTGGCCGCCAGCCCGGATGTACCGCCAGATCCGCGGGATGCATTGCGAGTGTGGAATTTATTAGCCAAGAGCGTTTCAAAACCCGCCAAACAAGGTATCGAGCGCGTTTTGAATCGGTAGCTGTTGTGATGCCAAATTTCCGACAAACTGCTTGAGTACCGCCTTAGGGACCGCACCCAGTGCAGGTGTGTCCATGACCACCCGCTTTCCGCCAACTTCAAATTCAGGGTTCAAGTCAGCGACCTTGGTCACCAATGAGTCGCTGGACCACAAAGGAACGACCACGCGGGTCTCTAGCCCCTTGATGTAGTCATTTTGGACGTCTAGAAAAAACGGAATAAGAGCGCGTTCGCCAGCATCAGGATTGGCATAAACATCAAAACGTGCCATCTCAGCGCTCCGTCCGGCCATCACCCAGCGACTGGCCCCAACTGCGGTATTGGGTGAGCGGCAGGCCGTGTTTGGCAATTCTGTCGTTGTAGGCTGAAATCGCGTCCCTGTTGTCTTCGTTCCATTTTGCCCAGTAGCGGCGCTTCACTTCGTCTGCTAACAGCGTGTTAACCGTTTGCGACAGGTTTAACCCCAGTTGGCGAGCCGCTTCAAGCAAGCCGATATTGAGTGACAAATTGGTCGCTTTTTTTGGCGAATTTTCAAAATTCAACATTCGTATCCTCCATCACATATGCGCAAATTTTATGCGCATACGTGATGGAGGAGGGATCCTGCCCGCTAATGTTTCCCCGAATTTTTGTGGGGTCGACTTCAGTTGACCGGCCAAACGCCTATGACTTTGCCAGCCGCGCCGCACGGCTGGCAAAGTCCTTGATCAGGTGGGCTTTGGCCTCGGGGTAGATCAAGGATTCTTCCAGCATGATGTGGTCGTGGCACAGGTTCACAAAGACTTCCGCGTTGTGTTTGAGTTCAGTCACGTCAGCCCAGTCTTCGCCCAGGGCGATGGCGCGCAGCATGGGGGCGAGTTCCAGCCAGTTTTGCTCAATCCAGCCATGGTCTTGCTGCAAGGTGCGCACAGCCTGCACCAGTTCGGCGTTGTCGCTTGCAAGCAGCGCCGGGAACACATTTTTTTCTTCTTCGGCATGGTGGGGGCGGGCAACCTCGGAAAAAAACGCTTCGATGGTTTTGGCCTTTTGGCGGCAATGCGGGCTGTCGCTCTCGGTATCCAGCCGTTCCAGCAAATCTGCCAGCTCGGCCAGCTGCTCGTGAATTTTTTGGTGGCAGGCGTCAAGGGCCTTGAATTGTTCAATGTGTTGTAGTGGATTCATGGTTTCTCCTGGGCTGTGAGGAGGTCATTTTGGCGGCCGATCGGTTGGGATGTTTGAGCCAAATCAAGTTTTCAGCCTATTTTTTTGGCAGTCTGTTTTTTGATCTGGATCAGCAAATTCGCGAATTGCGGGTTTTCATGGAGCGCCAGCGCGGCGGATGGGCGTAGGATGCCCCCTCACCTGCAGCATCATTTCGCAAGCGTTTGCAGGGCAAGGAGACAACTTTGCAAGCTACCAACATCGCCAACCCGGCCTATTTCCACAAGGTCGTTGATTGCCAATGGGCCTGCCCGGCCCATACCCCCGTACCCGAATACATTCGCCTGATTGGTCAGGGTCGCTACAGCGACGCCTACATGATCAACTGGGTGAGCAATGTGTTTCCGGGCATTCTGGGTCGCGTTTGCGACCGCCCGTGCGAGCCCGCTTGCCGGCGTGGCAGGGTGGAGGAGAACAACAGCAAAAAGCCCGAACCGGTGGCGATTTGCCGTCTCAAGCGCGTGGCCGCTGATTTCAAGGATGACGTGACCGCCCGCATGCCCGCCATTTCACCCCCCAACGGCAAGCGCATTGCCTGTGTGGGCGCCGGCCCGGCGTCGCTCACGGTGGCACGAGACCTGGCACCACTGGGTTACGAGATCACGGTGTTTGAGGGCGAGGCCAAGGCCGGCGGCTTCATTCGCTCGCAGATCCCGCGTTTTCGTTTGCCCGAAGAGGTGATTGACGAGGAGACGGGTTACATCCTCGACATGGGCGTGAAGTTTGTCAATAACCAGCGGGTGGACTCCATGCAGGCGCTGCTGGCGCAGAACTTCGATGCGGTGTTTGTTGGCTGCGGCGCACCGCGCGGGCGCGAACTCGATGTGCCGGGCCGGGCCGAGGCCGCGGCGCACATTCACATTGGCATCGACTGGCTGGCCAACGTGTCGTTCGGCCACACCACCACCGTGGCCGAGCGCGTGATTGTGCTTGGCGGCGGCAACACCGCCATGGACTGCTGCCGCTCAGCGCGCCGCATGGGCGGCAAGGACGTGAAGGTGGTGGTGCGCAGCGGTTTTGAGGAAATGAAAGCCTCGCCCTGGGAGAAGGAGGACGCACAGCACGAAGGCATTCCGATCCTGAACTACCACGTGCCCAAGTCGGTGGAGCATGTGAACGGCAAGCTCACCGGCATGACGTTTGAGATCGTGCGTGCCGAATACGATGCCAAGGGCCGGCGCAGCCTGGTGCCGACCGGCGAGCCCGACGTGCTGCTGGCATGCGACACGGTGCTGGTGGCCATTGGCCAGGAAAATTCCTTCCCCTGGATCGAGCGTGACTGTGGCATCGAATTTGACAAATGGGGCTTGCCGGTACTGGGTGAGGGCACGTTCCAGTCCACAGTGCCCAAGGTCTTTTTTGGCGGTGATGCCGCGTACGGGCCCAAAAACATCATCACGGCCGTGGCCCACGGGCACGAGGCGGCGGTGTCGATCGACCGCATGCTCAGCGGCGAAGACGTGGCGCGGCGCCCTCCGCCCATGGTCAACCTGATGTCGCAAAAAATGGGCATCCACGAGTGGAGCTACCGCAACGACGTGTCCAACGACATCCGTTACGCGGTGCCCTGGGCTGCCGCCGAGAAGGCGCTGGCCAACATCAAGGTGGAAGTCGAACTGGGTTTTGACGCCGCTACGGCCTTCAAGGAAGCCAGCCGCTGCCTGAACTGCGACGTGCAGACCGTGTTCAACCGCAACACCTGCATCGAGTGCGATGCCTGCGTCGACATTTGCCCGATGGACTGCATCACCTTCACCGCCAATGGCGACGAGGCCGACTTGCGTACCCGGCTGAAGGCACCGGCCACGCATACCGGGCAGGATTTGTATGTGTCGGCCGAACTCAAAACCAACCGCGTCATGGTCAAGGACGAAGACGTCTGCCTGCACTGCGGCCTGTGTGCCGAGCGCTGCCCGACCGGCGCCTGGGACATGCAGAAATTTTTGCTCAACACCACGCAGGCGGGACCCAGGTGCCGTGACACCCAGCCCACGCCTGCAGCCCACATTGCCCAACCGGAGGCCGCATGAAGCGCATAGAAGCCATTAACGATTTCGTCATCAAGTTTGCCAATGTCAATGGTTCGGGCTCGGCCTCGGCCAACGAGTTGTTCGCCAAGGCAGTGATGCGCATGGGCGTGCCGGTGAGCCCGCGCAATATTTTTCCCAGCAACATCCAGGGCATGCCGACCTGGTACGAGGCCCGCGTGTGCGAAAAGGGCTACCACGGCCGGCGCGGCGGCGTTGACATGATGGTGGCCATGAATCCGCAAACCTGGGACGCCGACATTGCCGAAATCGAGCCCGGAGGCTACCTGTTTTTTGATAGCACAAGGCCCATGCCGCCCGAAAAATTTCGCGGCGATGTGCACAACATGGGTGTGCCGCTGACCGAAATTGCCAACAACGCCTACACCGACCCGCGCCAGCGCCAGTTGTTCAAGAACATTATTTATGTGGGCGCGCTGTCGGTGCTGCTGGACGTGGATGCCGAGGTGTTCGAAAAACTCTTCGCCGAGCAGTTCAAGGGCAAGGAGCGCCTGCTCGAATCCAACATCAAGGCGCTGCACATGGGGCGTGACTACGTCAAGCAGCACATGCAGGCGCCGCTGGGCATCCGGGTGCAGCGCGCCGACAACGTGGGCGACCAGATTTTTACCGACGGCAACAGCGCGGCAGGCCTGGGCCTGGTGTACGGTGGCGCCACGGTGGCCGCCTGGTACCCCATCACCCCAAGCACCTCAATCCCCGAGGCGTTCCAGAAATACTGCGAGAAATTCCGCATCGACCCCGCCACCGGGCAACATCGCTTTGCCATCGTGCAAGCCGAGGACGAGCTGGCTTCGATCGGCATGGTGGTGGGTGCGGGCTGGAACGGCGCACGCGCTTTTACCGCCACGTCGGGCCCCGGGGTGTCGCTGATGACCGAGTTCATCGGCCTGGCTTACTTTGCCGAGATTCCGGTGACCATCATCAACGTGCAGCGTGGCGGCCCAAGCACCGGCATGCCCACCCGCACCCAGCAGGCGGACCTGCTGGCCTGCGCTTATGCGTCGCATGGTGACACCAAGCATGTGCTGCTGTTCCCGCAGGACCCGCACGAGTGTTTTACCCATTCGGCGGCGGCGCTGGACTTGGCCGAACGGCTGCAAACGCCGATCTTTGTCATGACCGACCTCGACATCGGCATGAACCAGCGGCTGTGCAAACCCTTTGTCTGGGACGACGCCAAGGAATACGACCGCGGCAAGGTCATGACAGCTGAAGAACTGGAGGCCGGCAAGCCTTTTGGCCGCTACAAGGACGTGGACGGCGATGGCATTCCGTGGCGCACCTTGCCCGGTACCCACCCCAGCAAGGGCGCCTTCTTTACCCGTGGCACCTCGCGCAATCCGCAGGCCATGTATTCCGAGGCTGGGGCCGACTACATCTACAACATGGAGCGGCTCTTGCATAAATTCAAAACAGCAGAGACCCTGGTGCCCCAGCCGGTGTTCCGCAAGGCTGCCAAGCCCACCCGGCTGGGCATCATCTACTATGGTTCCACGACCCCGGCCATGCGTGAGGCGCTGGATGTGCTGGAAGCCAATGGCGACCATGTCGACGCCATGCGCCTGTGCGCTTTCCCGTTTCCGGATTCCGTGCGGGAATTCATCGCCGCGCACGACAAGGTGTTTGTTGCAGAACAGAACCGTGACGGCCAGATGCGCACCATGCTCATCAACGAGCTGGAGGTCAACCCGGCCAAACTGGTGCGCGTGCTGCATTACGACGGCACACCCATCACCGCGCGCTTCATCATTCGCAACATCCACGACAGCGTGCAGAAGGAGACAGCATGACTTTTATCGCCAAACCCAGGCTGCATCACCCGACCCTGCACACCAACAAGGTGGGCTACACCCGGCGCGACTACGAGGGCCGCATTTCCACCCTGTGCGCGGGCTGTGGCCATGACTCGATCTCGGCGGCCATCGTCCAGGCCTGCTGGGACCTCGACATCGAGCCGCACCGCGTGGCCAAGTTGTCAGGCATTGGTTGCAGTTCCAAAACCCCCGACTATTTTCTGGGCGCCTCGCACGGCTTCAACACCGTGCACGGGCGCATGCCCAGCGTGCTGACCGGCGCCAACATGGCCAACCGCGAGCTGCTGTACCTGGGCATCTCGGGCGACGGCGACTCGGCCTCGATTGGCCTGGGCCAGTTTGCCAACGCCATGCGGCGCGGCGTGCGCATGGCCTACATTGTGGAAAACAACGGGGTCTATGGCTTGACCAAGGGCCAGTTCTCGGCCACCGCCGACCGCGGTTCCAAGAGCAAGAAGGGCGTGGTCAACAGCGACAGCCCGGTCGACCTGGTGGGCATTGCGCTGCAACTGGGGGCCACCTTTGTGGCGCGCAGCTTTTCGGGTGACAAGGCGCAACTGGTGCCGCTCATCAAGGGCGCCATGGCGCATGGCGGCGCGGCGTTCATTGACGTCATCAGCCCCTGCGTGACCTTCAACAACCACGGCGGCAGCACCAAGAGCTACGACTACGTGCGCCAGCACAACGAGGCCGTGAGTCGCATCGACTTCATCACGCCAGGCCACGAGATCACCACCGACTACGCCCCGGGTGAGGTGGTTGAGGTGGAGCAGCACGATGGCTCTGTGCTGCGCCTGCGCAAGCTGCACACCGACTACGACCCCACCGACCGTTATGCCGCCATGAGCTACATGCAGCAGCACCAGGCGCGCGGCGAGGTGGTGACCGGCCTGCTGTACGTGGACCCGCTGGCCACGGATTTGCATATGGCGATGAACACCTGCGCCGTGCCGCTCAACACCCTGGGCGCCAAGCAGCTCAACCCAGGCTCCCAGGCGCTGGAAAAAATCAACGCTGCGCTGCGCTGAACCCATCAACCCATAAGCATCCGAGGAGCCTGCCATGACCGAACGCACTGTTTTTCAATCGATGGCGCAGCGCCATGTGGTCAGCGTGGTGCCCACTGCCACGGTTTACGCGGCGGCCTGTGTCATGACCCGGGCCAATTGCGGCAGCGTGCTGGTCATTGACGCCAGCAACACGCTGTTGGGTATCGTGACCGAGCGCGACCTGATGACCCGCCTGGTGGCCAAGTCGCTCGACCCCGCCGTCACCACGGTCACCGACATCATGACGCGCAGCCCGTTTTGCGTGACCCCCGAGACCAAGGTGGCCGACGCGGTGCTGATCATGATCGAGCGCGGCTTCAGGCACTTGCCCATCGTGACCGACGCCAACAAGATTTTGGGGGTCTTTTCAGTCCGCGATGCCTTGCCGCGTGAGGTGCAAACGGCGCAAAGTCTGGCGGAATTCAATGAGCAGGTAAACGACGCGCTGGGTTGATTTGGCAAGGCTCAAGCAGCCTCCAGCAACCACAGGCTGGCCCATGCCTGCGCGTGGTTCAGGTTGGCCAGCGCCGCCGGGCAGGGTGGCTCGCCCAATTCAAAGGCTTCGCCACGGATCGCCAGCAAAGTGCAGGGCGGTGGCGGTTCGCCTTGCATGTCCTGGTAGACCTGCAGCAAGGCCTGCGGCGACAGGGCGTGGGTGGTAAAGCTGGCGTCTTGCGCCGGCTGTAATTGGGTGACCTCGAACGGTGCGGGGCCGCTCAGGCTGGCGTCGATGAACAGCACGCGTTGTCGGCCCACCAAGTCCAGCGCATGCTCAACCTGCAATTGGTAGTCTTCCAGAAACTCCACCTGGTCTTGCAAGCTGTCTGGCAGTTGTTCGCGCAGCGCCGCCAGGCACAGCGGCCCCAGCGCGTCATCACCCCGGCTCAGATTGCCCCAGGCCAGCACCAATACGCGGGCCGTCATGGGGCGCGCGTCAGCCCGCCTTGTGCCGATTTCTGTACCTGGTCCAGCAGCGTGCCGTCAGCCGCCAGCAGCGTCACCTCCAGCGGCATCTGACCCAGCGCATGGGTGGCGCAGGACAGGCAGGGGTCATAGGCCCGAATGGCGACTTCGATGTGGTTGAGCAGGCCTTCGGTGAGTTCATGGCCGTCCAGGTAATCGCGTGCCACCGCGCGCACCGATTCGTTCATGGCCTGGTTGTTGTGGGTGGTCGACACGATCAGGTTGCAGCGCGTCACCAGGTCGTCGTCGCCCACCTCGTAGTCGTGGATCAGGGTGCCGCGCGGGGCTTCGATCATGCCCACGCCATGGCGCTGGCGCACGCCGCTGGTGACCAGGTCACCCGACAGCAGTGCCGGATCCGCCAGTAATTCGGCAATCACTTCGACGGCGTGCAGCATCTCGATCATGCGCGCCCAGTGGTAGGCCAGCGTCGCGTGCACCGGCTCGCCCTGACCCCAGGCGACAAAAGCCCGGCGCTCTTCTTCCGCGCGGGCGCTGGGAATGAAGTCGCAGTTTTGCACCCGCGCCAGCGGCCCCACGCGGTACCAGCCCAGTTGCGCACCCAGGCTGCGCAGGTAGGGGAACTTCATGTAGCTCCAGGGCCGCACTTCTTCTTCGATGAGTTCCAGGTAGCGCTGGTCGTCCACCTGGTCAAACAGAATGTGGCCGTCCTCATTGCGCACGCGCAGCACACCGTCGTACAAATCCATGGCGCCGTCAGCGCGCACCAGCGACATCACTTTGGATCTGAAGCTGCCAAAGTTGTTGTACAGCGCCGGATTTTGCGCATGCAGCTGTTTGGCGATGTCCACCGCATCCTGCGCCCAGGCCAGCATTTGCGGCAGCTCGCGCTGCAGGCTGTTGCGTTCTTCCCATGTCACCAGTTTGTTGATGCCGCCCGGCACCGCGCCGGTGCCGTGGATGCGCTTGCCCGAGGTGATGCGGATGATTTCCTGGCCGAACTTGCGCAGCAAGATGCCTTTCCTGGCGATCTCGGGGTGGGCTTGCGCCACGCCCACGATGTTGCGCCTGGCCACTTCGGAGTCGAAGCCGAACAGCAGGTCGGGCGACGACAGGTGAAAAAAGTGCAGTGCGTGGGACTGCAGGATTTGCCCGTAGTGCATCAGCCGCCGCACCGCGTTGGCGCTGGCGCTGACCGGGGTGGCTCCCAGCACGCGGTCAAAGGCCTTGGCTGCTGCCAGGTGGTGCGACACCGGGCAGATGCCGCACAGGCGCTGCACCATCACCGGCACCTCCCAGTAAGGGCGGCCCTCGATGAATTTCTCGAAGCCCCGGAACTCCACAATGTGCAGGCGCACCTGTTCGATGTGGTTGTTGGCGTCGAGCAGCAGCGTCACCTTGCCATGGCCTTCGACGCGTGACACCGGGTCAATCGCCACCCGGCGCAGGTTTTCGGGGTGGGTGGCGGTTTCAAGTGCAAAGGTCATGGGGGGTGTCTTTCAGTCATAGTGAATCAACCCAGGCCCCAGTTGCGGCGTGCGCCCCGCCAGCAGGTCGGTCAGAAATGACCAGATGGCGTCGGCGCTGGGCGGACAGCCGGGCAAAAAATAGTCCACATGCACCACCTCGTGGATCGGGTGCACGTGGTTCAGCGGCAGCGGCAGTTCGGGGTCGTTGGGCACCTGGCTGCCGGCCACCGTGCCGCTGTGGCTGCAATACACATCGCACATCATCTGGCCCACGTCACGCTGGTTGCGCTGGGCCGGCAGACCGCCGTTGATGGCGCAGGCACCCACCGCCACCAGCGTCTTGCAGTGCGACCGGAACTCGCGCAGCACCTGCACGTTCTCGGCGTTGCACAGGCCGCCCTCGATCAGGCCGATGTCGCAGCGGCCAATGGTCTTGATGTCGGTCAGCGGCGAGCGGTCAAACTCCACGTGTTCCAGCAATTCCAGCAGGCGTTCGTCGATGTCGAGGATCGACATGTGGCAACCAAAGCAGCCCGCCAGTGACACCGTGGCCACCTTGAGCTTGCGCGGCGCGTGCGGGGGTGTCGCCCCGGTCAACGTGCGCGTCATGGCTCGTCCTCCTGCGCCACCGGGTGGCTGTCAAAACGGCGCTGGCCAATGGGGATGACAAAGCCGCGCCGCTTGGGCAGGATGGCCCCGACCGGGCAGATGTTGGCGGCGTGGTCGGTGGCGCTGAGGGTGCTGTCGGCCAGTTGGCCGCTGTCGCTGTTGACCAGCAAATGGCTGGCCACGCCGCGCCCGCCCATGGCGAACACATGCTTGCCCTCGTGCGCACTGGCGCGCACGCACAAGCCGCACAAAATGCAACGGTTCAGGTCCAGCAGCAGGTCGGGGTGGCTGGCGTCGACGCGCCGGTTCGGGTAGAACTCTTCAAAATGCGGGCCGTCCATGCCCATCTGGTAGGCCGTGGCCTGCAGCAGGCAGTTGCCGCTTTTTTCGCAGGACGGGCAAAAGTGGTTGCCCTCGACAAACAGCATTTGCAGCAGCGTTTTGCGCTGGGCGTTGAGCTCGGGCGTGTCGCTCTCGACCTCCTGGCCGCTGCTGGCTGCAATCGTGCAGGCGGCGCCACTGCGGCCGTTGACCTTGACGGTGCACAGCCGGCAGGAGCCATGGGCGGCAAAGTCAGGGTGCCAGCACAGGTGCGGAATGTAGTGCCCGGCGCGGCGGGCGGCCTGCAGCAAGGTGTCGCCGGGGCCGAATTCGACCTCCTGGCCATCGAGCGAAAACGTGCCCGGACTCAGGGCGTCGATGCGGTGGTCGGTGCTCATTCGAAATTCTCCAGGTGCGCGCCGCTGTCGTTGCGCCCGGTGGCGCGCCGCGCTTGCGAGAGCTCGGCGTCCATGTCAAAACCGGCGACAAAGTGCAGCGACTTCAAATGCTGCTCATAGGCCGGGCGGAACTTGGCGATGGTGTCGTGCAGCGGGTTGCAGGCGGCGGCGCCCAGACCGCAGTGGGTGGCGCCGTGCATCAGTTTGTCGAGCTCGTACAGCACCTGGATGTCGGCGCTCGAGCCGTAACCGCGCTTGAGCTTGTCCAGCTGGCGCACCACCAGCTCGGTGCCGACGCGACAGGGCGTGCAAAAGCCGCAGCTCTCGTGGGCAAAGAAGTGGGCAAAGTTGCGTGCCACCTCGAACAGGTCGCGGCTGCGGTCGAACACCATGAAGGCGCCCGCCGTGGGCACATCCTCAAAACCGATGCGGCGGCCAAATTCCAGCGCCGACAGGCACACGCCCGAGGGGCCGCCCACCTGCACCGCCTGCGTGTCGCGCGCGCCGCAGTCTTCCAGGATGCGCCCGATGCGGGTGCCGAAGGGGTACTCGTAAATGCCCGGGCGTTCGCAGTCGCCGGAGACCGAATGGATCTTGGTGCCGGTCGATTGCGCCGTGCCAATGCGCGCCCACCAGGCGCCGCCATGCACGGCAATGTGGGTGACGGCGCAGAAGGTTTCCACGTTGTTGACGGTGGTGGGTTGGCCCAGGTAACCGTGCTCCACCGGGAAAGGCGGGCGGATGCGGGGCACGCCGCGCTTGCCTTCGAGCGATTCGATCAGTGCCGACTCCTCGCCGCAGACATAAGCCCCGGCGCCCACATGGATGCCGATGTCGAAGTCAAAGCCGGCCTTGCCCTGGATGGCCTGGCCCAGCAGGCCCTGTTCACGCCGGCGCTGCAACACTGCTTGCAGGTGCTCCAGCAGGTAGCGGTATTCGCCGCGCAGGTAGACCAGGCCCTGGCTGGCGCCCACCACCCAGGCGGCGATGGTCATGCCCTCGAACAGGGTGTCGGCGTAACTTGTCAGCAGCACCCGGTCCTTGAAGGTGCCGGGCTCGCCTTCGTCGGCGTTGCAGACCACGTAATGCGCCCGCCCCGCCGCGTTGCGGCACAGTTGCCATTTGGTGCCGGTGGCATAACCGGCGCCGCCCCGGCCGCGCAATTTGGAGCGCTTCAGGTCGTCGAGCATGGCCTGGGGCGTGCGCGCCAGCGCAGCCGCAATGCCGGCACCGGGGTCGGGTTGCGGGCCGAGCTTGACATCGGCCAGGCGAATCTGGTCGTCCACCTGCGACCATGGCGTTGGCCACTGCGCAAGGGGCACCTGCTGTTCAATCAATTCGGCCATCTGGACAATGCGTTCTGGCGTGAGCCGGGTGATGACCTGATGGTGGTTGATGAGCAGGGCCGGCCCCTGGTCGCACAGGCCGGTGCACGAGCTGGTGGCGATGCTGACGCGGCCATCGGCACGCATCTGGTCGGGTGCGACCTTCAGCAAGCCACACAATTGCCGCAACAGGGCCTCGCTGCCGAGCAGGCGGTCGGTGATGTTGTCGCTGAACAGCACGCGGTAGCTGCCCACCGGCCGGGTATGAAAAAAGCGGTAAAAATCAGCCACCCCCTGCACATGGGCCAGCGTCAGGTTCAAGGCCTTGGCCAGGTGCTGCAAGACCGGACGTGGCAACCAGCCGGCAAAAGCCTGAAACTCGCGCAGGATTTGCACCAGGGCATGAGGCGCGTTGCCATGCCGCCGCAGCAAGGACTGAAGTTCAGCCGCCGACTGCGCAGACAGGGTTGAATTGGCGTTCATGGAGAGCAATATAGCGCACAAATTTACAATAGGGCTTGCGCAAAATCGCCCCAGCGTTGTTGTTCCTCCTTGTCGTACGTCTTGTACTGCCTGCGTCGGTCCGCGTAGCCGGGACGATTTTGCGCAAGCCCTAACTCAAAAAAACTGGAATCAACATGATGGACCGATTTTTAAGCACCGTGGATGACGCCCTGCGCACGGTGTTCGCGCAGCATCGTGGCACCGCGGCCTGCCCGACGGTGCCGGGTGATGTCACCGAGCTTTCGGAACTTGACAAAAAAGAGGCGGGCGCGCTGATGCGCGTCAACCATGTGGGCGAGGTCTGCGCCCAGGCGCTGTACACGGCGCAGGCGTTCGCCACCAAAAATGAAGCCTTGCGCGCCCACTTTCAAAAGGCCAGTGCCGAGGAAACCAACCATCTGGCCTGGACTGAACAGCGCCTGAAAGAGCTGGGCGAGCGCCCCTCGCTGCTCAATCCATTGTGGTACGCCGGTGCCTTTGGCATTGGGCTGCTGGCCGGAAAGTTGGGCGACAAGGTGAGTCTGGGCTTTGTGGTCGAGACCGAAAACCAGGTGGAGGCGCATCTGGACAGCCACCTGAACCGCCTGCCTGCGGGGGACCACGCCTCACGCGCCATCGTGGCGCAAATGAAGGACGACGAAGCGCGCCACGCGCTCGACGCCAAAGAGCTGGGTGCCATTGACTTGCCCCCGCCAGTCAGGGGCCTGATGACCGCAGCCGCCAAAGTCATGACCACCGTGGCGCACCGGATCTGATCAGCAAAAGCCATCGCGGAGAGGGCGCCGCTCCCACCAAAAGCATGATGTTGCACACAAGGAGCACATTGCCTTTGTGGGAGGCCCGCCCTCGGGCCGATGGCTGTCCGGGCTTGGTCTTTAACTCTCCAGTACCTCAAAGCTGGTGGTAATTTCTGCAGTCTTGCCCAGCATGACGCTGGCCGAGCAGTATTTTTCGTGGCTCATGGCAATGGCGCGCTCGACCGCAGCGGTGGGTACACCTTTACCGGTCACGGTGAAGTGCATGTTGATTTTGGTGAACACCTTGGGGTCGACGTCGGCGCGCTCGGCGTCGAGCTTGACAGTGCAGCCGCGCACGTCGTGGCGTCCGCGTTTCAGGATCAGTACCACGTCATAAGCGGTGCAGCCGCCAGCACCGGCCAGCAGCGTTTCCATCGGTCGCGGCGCCAGGTTCTGGCCGCCGTTTTCGGGCTTGGCCGCGTCGGGAGCGCCGTCCATCACCAGCGTGTGACCACTGCCGGTTTCGGCGACAAAACCCATGCCCGAGCGCGTGCCCAGCGCGCCGGTCCAATTGACTGTGCATTCCATGTCAAGCATCCTGTTAACGAAAAAGCGTCATTGTGCATGAAGCCGTGTTTGTATTTCGTGCTTTAATTGACGCCATATAAAATGCTTTATAAAACATTGATAGGTCTGCCATGGATACTGTTCTTTCCCATTTTGCGGTGAGTGTCACTGAGCTCAAACGCAATTACGCCGATATTTTGAAGCAAGCTGACGACGCGCCGGTGGCCGTGCTCAACCACAACCGCCCCGAGGCCTACCTGCTTCCGGCCAGCCACTACGAGCGGCTGATGGCGCACCTCGAAGACCTGGAAGACGCCAAACTGGTGCGCGAACGCGCCGACGGGCCGTTTGTCGAGGTGCGTCTTGACGAGCTTTAAGCTTCGCTTTCATGAACTCGCCTTGCGTGAGTGGCAGCAGCTCGACGCCAGCGTGCGCGAGCCTTTCAAGAAGAAACTGGCAGAACGTCTGCTGACGCCCCGTGTCCCATCGGCGGCTTTGCACGGCATGCCCGATTGCTACAAAATAAAATTGCACAGCGTCGGCTACCGGCTGGTGTACCGCGTGGATGATGCCGATATTTTTGTCACCGTCATTGCGGCGGGCAAGCGTGAAAAAAACAGGGTTTACCGCAGCGCGCTGCAGCGTCTCTAGGCCCATCTCATTCCTTTTTCCTTATTCAAATTTTTATGAACGCGATGACTCGCCCTGCTGCACTGACCCCCGCTGACTACCTCAAAAAGATCCTGACGGCCCGCGTCTACGACGTAGCGGTGGAAACATCTCTGGAAATTGCGCAGGACCTCAGCGCGCGCCTGCACAACACCGTGCTGCTCAAGCGCGAAGACCAGCAACCGGTGCACAGCTTCAAGCTCCGTGGTGCCTACAACAAGATGGTGCACCTGAGCCCGGCGCACCTGAAAAAGGGCGTGATTTGCGCCTCGGCCGGCAACCATGCGCAGGGCGTGGCCTTGAGCGCCCAGCGGCTCGGTTGCCGCGCGGTCATCGTCATGCCGACCACCACGCCGCAGGTCAAGGTCGATGCGGTGCGCGGTTTCGGTGGCGAGGTGGTGCTGTTTGGCGACAGCTATTCAGACGCCCACGGCCACGCGGTGGCGCTGGAAAAAAAGGAAGGCCTGACCTTCGTCCACCCCTTTGACGACCCCGATGTGATCGCCGGCCAGGGCACCATTGCCATGGAACTGCTGCGCCAGCACCAGGGGCGCCTGGATGCCGTGTTTGTGGCGATTGGCGGTGGTGGCCTGATTGCCGGCGTGGCCAATTACATCAAGGCGCTGCGCCCCGAGATCAAGGTGATTGGTGTGCAGATGAACGACTCCGACGCCATGACGCAATCGGTGGCCGCCAAACAGCGTGTCACCCTGGCCGATGTCGGCCTGTTCTCGGACGGCACGGCGGTGAAGTTGGTGGGTGAAGAGACCTTCCGTGTCGCCAGTGAACTGGTCGACGACTACATGCTGGTCGACACCGACGCGGTGTGCGCGGCCATCAAGGACGTGTTCGTGGATACCCGCAGCATCGTGGAGCCGGCTGGTGCGCTGGCGGTGGCGGCCATCAAGCAATATGTGGCCACGCACAAGAAAAAGGGTGAGACCTACGCCGCCATTTTGTGCGGCGCCAACATGAACTTCGACCGACTGCGCTTTGTCGCCGAGCGCGCCGAAGTGGGCGAGGAGCGGGAAGCCTTGTTTGCCGTGACCATTCCCGAAGAGCGCGGCAGCTTCCGGCGCTTTTGCGAGCTGATTGGCAACTTGCCCAGTTTTGGCGGCCCCAAAACGCTGCGCAATGTGACCGAATTCAACTACCGCATCAGCGACGCCAAAAAAGCCCATGTTTTTGTCGGCCTGACCACTGCCGCCAGGGGCGAGTCCGGCAAGATCGCCGCACACTTGAGCCGGCACCGCTTCGAGGCGCTGGACCTGACCCACGACGAACTGGCCAAGGAACACGTGCGGCACATGGTGGGCGGGCACTCGCAGCTGGCCGATGATGAGCGTCTGCTGCGCTTTGTCTTTCCCGAGCGCCCGGGTGCATTGCTCAAGTTTTTGAGCCTGCTGCGCCCCAACTGGAACATCAGTTTGTTCCACTACCGCAACCAGGGTGCCGACTATGGCCGCATTCTGGTGGGCATCCAGGTGCCGGCAAGTGATGCGCAGGCCTTCGACGAATTTCTGACCACGCTGGGCTACCCCTACGTGGAAGAAACCGCGAATCCGGTGTTCCGGATGTTTTTGCAGCAATGAAAAGACCTTGTGGGTCAGACCACTCGCGTAGCGACGTGCTCTGACCCAACTAAATTGAAACCTTGCGGGTCAGACCACTCGGGAAGCGATGTGCTCTGACCCCAACTAATTAGGACTGGATATGGCCATGACACTCGACGGCAAGCTGGTGGTGGCGATTTCCAGCCGTGCCCTGTTTGACTTCGAGGAAGAAAACGAGGTCTTTGAGCAGGGTGATGACCGCGCCTACATGGCGCTGCAACTGCAGCGCCTGGACATTCCCGCCAAGCCCGGCGTGGCGTTTTCGTTGGTGCAAAAGTTGTTGGCGTTCAACGGGGCGCGGGCTGATGCTTTGGACGCTGTAAAAATTCCGCCCCACCCCGTTGAAGTCGTCGTGCTGTCGCGCAATGACCCGGTCTCGGGCATGCGGGTGTTTCGCTCGGCGCAGCACTACGGGCTGGCCATCGAGCGCGGCAGCTTCACCCGCGGCCAGCCGCCCTGGCGCTACCTGAAACCGCTGCACGCCAACCTTTTTTTAAGCACGCACCTGAGCGATGTGCGCGCCGCGCTCGATGCCGGTGTGCCGGCTGCCCAGGTCTACCCGCGCTCGGTTCACGCCAGCGACGCGCACCCGGCTGAAGTGCGCATTGCCTTTGACGGCGACGCCGTGTTGTTCAGCGACGAGGCCGAACAGGTCTACCAAAGCCAGGGCCTGCACGCCTTCCACCAGCATGAGATGGAAAAGGCCGCGCTGCCCCTGCCCGACGGCCCGTTCAAGCCCCTGCTGTTTGCCTTGCAGCGGCTGCAGCAGGCCGGCACGCCGGCCATGCGCATTCGCACCGCGCTGGTCACCGCGCGCAGCGCGCCAGCGCATGAGCGCGCCATTCGCACGCTGATGAACTGGAACATCGAGGTCGACGAAGCCATGTTCTTGGGCGGCCTGGACAAGGGCGAATTCCTGCGTGAATTCGAGCCCGATTTTTTCTTTGACGACCAGACCGGCCACATCGAATCGGCCGCCCGGCACGTGCCTTCCGGCCATGTCGCCAGCGGCGTGCGCAACCACCTCGTCTGATTGGTTGGGGTCAGAGCACGTCGCTTTGCGAGTGGTCTGACCCCAATGTTTAAGTGTTGCTGACGGTCTGCTGGTCGCGGCTGGCAGCGCCGCTGCGCACCAGTTCATCCAGCAAGGCCAGTACCCAGTCCTGAAATGGCTGTCCGGCCGCTGCGCCAGACGGGTAAATCTGCTGGAGCAGCGGCGTCGCCCGGGCCCATTGCAGCAAGTCCGCCAACGGCAGGCTTCGGGCATCGAGCAATTTGAATTTCAGCAGCACCTTGGCCGCATAACGGATGTGTTTCTCGGGGGCTTGGGCAAAGCTGTCGAGGCGTCGGTGCGCCCGTGCCAGGGCTTCGGTCACGTCTGCAAAAGGTGCGCCATGGCCGGGGATGACGATGGCCGGGGCCAGCGCCGCGATCACCTCCAGGGTCTGTGCCACCTCGTCAAAGGCGTCGGCGCCGTCAAGTTCCGGAAACACCACGCCAAAGCCGTTTTCCCACAGGGCATCCGCCGAGATCAGCAGGCGGTGTTCGGGCTGAAACAGGATCACCGAATGCGGGTCGTGCCCCGGCGCGGCGTGCACTTGCCACGTCTGCTCGCCCAACACCAACTCGGTATCGGGCTGCAGCGTGGCACTGAAACCAAAGGGTGGGCAGAGTTGGCCGGTGGGTTGGTAGGACAGGGCGACCGGATCCCAGGGCACCACAAAGCGCGCGTGGCCGGGTGGGATCAGGGTTTGCAGCTGCGAATAATGGGCTTGCAGCAGGGCATTGCCACCGCAGTGGTCGCTGTGCAAGTGGGTGTTGAGCAGCAGGTCCAGCGGCTGGCCTTGCAGGGCCGAGCTCACCAGCGCCAGGGTTTGGGCAGCGTGGCTGGCATAGCCGCTGTCGACCAACGCGCAGTGGTTTGTGCCGCGAATCAGGATGTTGTTGGAGGACAGCCAGCCGCGCTCGAACAGGGTGATGCCTTGGGGGAGTTGCACAAAGAACCTTTAAAACAGAAGAGATGATGGACGTCAGCGGTGCTTGCGCTGCGGTGGCTGGCTTCAGGTCCTGTCCGTCGCGGCGGCGGCCAGGGTTCGGCTTAATTCAGCCGAGCAAGTGGCAGCAGGGGCGTCAAACAGGCGGTCCAGCCAGGCCGATTCTCGCGCTTTGACGGTGTCCAGGAAACTGCTGACCGTGCCTTGGTTGCGGGCCAGATCGGCAAAGTGCCTGAAACCGGATTCCAGGAAATGTTGTAGCGAGCCCAGGCCAGCCAGCTGTGCCGGTTTGCGCATCATTTTCAGCATGAAATACAGGCCCGGTTTACGCGTCAACTGCCCCAGCTCCAGTCCAATGTCCAGCACGGTCTGGAGTTGCCACAGCCGGTCCTGGCGGCGACCCACATTGCGCCAGGCCAGCACATAAGTTTGTGCCTCGGAGAGGCCCGCTTGTCGTTGCCAGTTCAGGGCCATGGCCAGGTCAAGCTCTTCGGTCAGGTGGTGCAACTCGGCCAAGGCCACGGCGGTGGCGACCACCTGCTGGGGAAAAGTGCGTTCCAGGGCGCCGGCAATGCGGGCAAACTGTGCGTCGCGCTCGGCGAAGTCCTTGGCACTGTAAAGCTCTTCCAGGAAAAAATTGGCACAAGCCGCATAGCTGGCCGAGTGCAACAGGTCCTGGTAAGTGCCGGCAAAACGCTGCGCCTGAACATGTTTGATGGTGTGAAGCGCCAGCGCCAAATCAGGTTGATCGGCAACCTTCTGGCGCAGTGCGACCACCCGGGAGATAGACTCCCGTATCTGGGTTGAAGCTTGCATCGTGCCTCAAGTTTATCCAGACCCACTGCGGTAAAACCGACAAACTCGTGGGAGTTATCGGCTCTAGAGATCAATACCTAGGGAAAACCCTTATATTAGAGGCCCATGACCGACATTCTTTCTGATCCTCTGGTTTCTGCTGATGTTGCTGCCGCTGCGACGCGAGCGACTCTGCGCGCCCGCGTCGCGAGAAAACCCGATGTCATGGTGCCGATTCGTTCGCTGGGTGAAAACCACCGCGCCCGCATCGCCATTCATCTCAAGACGCTCGACGCCCATGATCGTTATTTCCGTTTTGGCTTTGTCGCCAACGACGAGCAGATTGACCGTTATGTCAATGGTCTGAATTTTGAGCGCGATGAAATTTTTGGCATTTACAACCGCAATCTGGTGCTGATTGCGGTGGCGCACCTGGCCTATGCCCCGGAGACGGGTGCCCGCCCGAGTGCCGAGTTCGGCGTGTCGGTGCTGGCACAGGCGCGTGGCCGGCACTACGGGAGTCGGTTGTTCGAACGCGCCATGATGCACGCCCGCAACGTGGGTGTGAGCAGGCTGTATGTGCATGTGCTGAGCGAAAACACTGCCATGCTCCGGATTGCCCGCCACGCCGGTGCCACCTTTGTCATTGACGGGTCCGAAACCGAAGGCCACCTGACTTTGCCGCCCGCCACCTTCAACAGCCAGGTCACCGAAATGGTTGAGGAGCACATGGCCCAGGCCAACTACCGCATCAAGGTGCAGGCCAAGCAATTTCGCCACACTTTGTCGAGTTTGCAAAGCGCCTGGCTGGGCACGACAGGGGCTGAAAAACGCGACTGATGCCCCGGTCGGGCTAACGCTTTGACCAGGCAATTGTGTTATCCGCTATCCTTATGGCTTGTTCAACAACCGCATGTCCTGCCTGACTGGCTGTGTCCGACCCCTACCCCACGCGTCCCGACCGGGAAGATAAACGAACTTTTTTGCAAAAGATTGCCGAGTTCATCCACCCCGGTCCTGATTCGACCGATGAATTGATTGAAACCCTGGCCGAAGCCGAGCACAACCAGCTGATTGGCTCCGATTCGCGCAAGATGCTCGAAGGCGTGATCCGCATGGCCGACATGAGCGCCGGCGACGTCATGGTGCCCACCACCCGCATGGAATTGGTCAACATCGACGACCCCTACGACACCATGATGCACGGGGTGATCGACACCGCGCACTCGCGTTTCCCGGTGTTCGAGGGCGAGCGCGAAAACATCATCGGCATCCTGATGGCCAAGGACCTGCTCAAGTTGCAGCGGGCACCCGAGCTCAATATCCGCGCCTTGTTGCGCCCGGCGGTGTTTGTGCCCGAAAGCAAGGGCCTGAACGATTTGCTGCGCGACTTTCAAAGCAACCACAACCACCTGGCGGTCGTCATTGACGAGTTTGGTCGCGTTGCTGGCTTGGTCACCATTGAGGATGTGCTGGAAGAAATTGTCGGTGAGATCGAGGACGAATTCGACATTGCCGACGATGAAGGCGACATTTTCGGCCTGGCCGACCGCAGTTACCGGGTCAGTGGTGACACCACCATCGAGCGGGTCGAAACCGCGTTTGGTGTCAAGCTCACCAGTGACGACTCGGAAGAAGACTTTGACACCATTGGTGGCCTGATCGCCCATGAGATGGGCCACGTGCCCAGGCGCGGCGAGCACCATATGCGTGCCGGCCTGGACTTTGTGGTGATGCACACCAAGGGTGGTGCGGTGAAATGGTTCAAGGTGTCCCCGGTGCCGGATGGCGCTGAGTAATCGGCCTGTCGCCGGTTTGGGCCTGAGCTTGGCCCTGTTGCTGGCAGGTGCGTTGCAGGCGGCCAGCCTGGCCTGGCCTGTGGACCTGCCGCCAAGTCTGGCCTGGCTCGGCTTGGTGCAGGGCCAAGCCTTGTGGTTGCTGCAATCGCTGGCGCTGGCCAGCTTGGTGGTTTTTCTGCGCACCAGTGCCAGCTGGCGAGTGGCGGCTTGGCGCGGCTGGTTGTTTGTCACGGCCTGGTTGGCGGGCACCTTTGGCTGGCTTTTTACCTCGATGCATACCTTCGGCGGGCTGGCTGCCCCTTTGGCCGTGTTGGCCGTGATCACGCTGGCCGGTTTGCTGGCGCTGTATTACGCGGTAGCGGCCGGTGTTTTCAGGTGGCTGGCGCCTAATCACCCGGTATGGGCTGCCTTGGTGTTTGCCGCCTTGTGGCTGCTGGCCGAACTGGCCCGGGGCGTGCTGTGGACTGGCTTTGGCTGGGGTGCCATTGGCTACGCGCATCTGTCGGGTCCGCTGGCCGGGCTGCTGCCCTGGGTGGGCCTGTATGGTGTCAGTTTTGTCGCTGCCCTGTTGGCGGCTGGCCTGGCCTTGGGCTGGCTGGCTGCCCTGGGTGCACGCTGGGGCGAGGCCTGGCGACCTGTGCTGCTGTTGGGGCTGCTGTTCTTGCCATCGTGTCTGCCTGATCCGCAGGGCGGCTCGGCCGGCACGCTGGATGTGACGCTACTGCAAGGCAATATTCCCCAGAATGAAAAATTCGATTCGGCCACCGGCGTGCTCAGGGCCCTGACTTGGTACGGCGAGCAGCTCCAACAGAACAGAAGCCCGCTCATCATCACGCCCGAGACGGCGCTGCCGCTGCTGCCCGAGCAACTGCCCGACGGTTATTGGCAAGCCTTGCAGCAGCGCTTTGCTGTGGGCGATCAGGCCGCGCTGGTGGGTGTTCCGCTGGGCAGTTTCAGTGCGGGCTACACCAATTCGGTGGTCGGGTTCAAGCCCGGGCAGGCAGCGCCCTGGCAGTATGACAAGCACCATCTGGTGCCCTTTGGCGAGTTCATTCCGCCGTTTTTTCGCTGGTTCACCGATCTCATGGCCATCCCGCTGGGTGACTTCAACCGGGGTGCCCTGCCGCAGCCCAGCTTTGACTGGCAGGGGCAACGCCTGGCCGCCACCATTTGTTATGAGAACCTGTTCAGCGAAGAGCTGGCCAAGCAGTTTCTTGACAAGGCTTCTGCCCCCACGATCCTGTTCAATGTCAGCAACCTGGGTTGGTTCGGCGACAGCCTGGCGATGGACCAGCATTTGCAGATCGCCCGGCTGCGCGCGCTGGAGTTTGACCGGCCCTTCTTGCTGGCCACCAACACCGGGCGCACCGCCATCGTCGACCACCGCGCCCGCATCACCCACGCGGCCACGCCCCATACGGCCACGGCGCTGCACGGCACGGTGCAAGGGCGCACCGGCGTCACGCCCTACGCCGGGTGGCTGGCGCGCTGTGGCCTGTGGCCCCTGTTGCTGTTGGCGCTGGGCCTGCTTCTGCCGGCCTGGTGGATGCGCCCGGACCGCATGAAACTCGGACTGTAGCCCGGCTGAAGCGCAGCGCCATTCGGGTGCCTGGGATGTGTTCAAACTGGGTGAGATGCCGGATCAAAGGCTGCATCACGGTGTTTGCCCCATCACCCGACTGATTTGATGCGCTGGTGAGTGGACCCGCAGGGGAAATTTCGACAAAAACGACGTGCCACACAGGCGCATAGGTGCGGGGATGGGGTCATGCGACCGGGCTTTGGGGGCAAAGGCGCGCGCAGACAGCAGGTCGGCGAAAGGCACTCTCTATTTCGTGCGTGATTTGCCCCCAAAACCGCATGCGCATGGACCGGTCGCCGCGCCGGGTTTGGCGTCATGCCTGTTGTTTGAAAAGTTTGCGGGTCAGACCACTCGCGCAGCGACTTCAGTTTGAATCGCATCCGCCTGCCTTTTGAGACGCGCATAAGCCCGTAAAATTGCCCACTCAGACGCAGGGGCTTGCGTCAAACTCATTTACTCTTGGGCCGCGTTATGCGCTGTCCTTACCGCTTATGTTGACCTTCCAGCAAATCATTTTGAAACTGCAGTCGTATTGGGACGCCCAGGGCTGCGCGTTGTTGCAGCCCTACGACATGGAGGTCGGCGCGGGCACCTCGCACACCGCCACCTTTTTGCGCGCACTCGGGCCGGAGCCCTGGAAAGCCGCCTATGTGCAGCCGAGCCGCCGGCCCAAGGACGGCCGCTATGGTGAAAACCCGAACCGGCTGCAGCATTACTACCAGTACCAGGTGGTGCTCAAGCCCGCGCCCAGCAATATTCTGGAGCTGTATCTGGGCAGCCTGGAGGCGCTGGGCTTTGACCTGAAGAAAAACGACATCCGCTTTGTTGAAGACGACTGGGAAAACCCGACGCTGGGCGCCTGGGGGTTGGGCTGGGAAGTCTGGCTCAATGGCATGGAGGTGACGCAGTTCACCTACTTCCAGCAGGTCGGTGGCATTGACTGCCGCCCGATCACCGGCGAGATCACTTACGGCCTGGAGCGCCTGGCCATGTACCTGCAAGGGGTGGACAACGTCTACAACCTGACATGGACCGAAGGCGCCGATGGCTCTAAGCTCAGCTACGGCGATGTGTACAAACAGAACGAGGTGGAACAGTCCACCTACAACTTTGAACACTCTGACGCCGACTTTCTGTTCACCGCCTTTGCCGCCCACGAAAAACAGGCCAAACACCTGATGGAGCAGCAACTGGCGCTGCCGGCCTACGAGCAGGT
>NZ_JAURYQ010000005.1 GCF_030653815.1 Rhodoferax sp.
TGTGGCGGCGGCATTTATGGCGGCCAAACCCACAGCCAGAGCCCCGAGGCCATGTTCACGCAGGTCTGCGGCTTGCGCACGGTGATGCCGTCCAACCCGTATGACGCCAAGGGCCTGCTGATCGCCTCCATCGAGAACGACGATCCCGTCATCTTTCTGGAACCCAAGCGCCTGTACAACGGCCCGTTCGACGGCCACCACGACCGCCCGGTGACCCCGTGGTCCAAACACCCGCAAGCCCAGGTGCCGGACGGCTACTACACGGTGCCGCTGGATGTGGCTGCCATCGTGCGTCCAGGCTCGGCCGTCACGGTGCTGACTTACGGCACCACCGTGTACGTGTCGCAAGTGGCCGCCGAAGAAACCGGCATCGACGCCGAAGTCATCGACCTGCGCAGCCTGTGGCCGCTGGACCTCGACACGCTGGTGGCTTCGGTCAAGAAAACAGGCCGCTGCGTCATCGTGCATGAAGCCACGCGCACCAATGGGCTGGGGGCGGAGCTCAGCGCGCTCATTCAGGAGCATTGCTTCTACCAATTGGAAGCGCCCATCGAGCGTGTCACCGGCTGGGACACGCCCTACCCGCACGCGCAGGAATGGTCATACTTTCCGGGGCCGGCGCGCGTTGGCGCCGCCCTGCAACGCGTGATGGAGGCCTGACATGAGCATACAAACCATCAAGATGCCCGACATCGGTGAAGGCATTGCCGAGGTCGAACTGGTGGCCTGGCATGTGCAGGTGGGTGACAGCGTGGCTGAAGACCAGATCCTGGCCGACGTCATGACCGACAAGGCCACGGTCGAAATTCCCTCACATGTGGCCGGCGTCGTGGTGTCACTCGATGCGGCTGTAGGTCAGGTGGTGGCCGTCGGCACCGAGATCATTCACATCGAGGTGCTTGTGGGGTCGACTTCAGTCGACTATGGCCGAGCAAAGACTGCCCCACAGTCGCCCACTATCCAACCCGTCGCAGCGTCTGCCCCACCGAATTCAGCCCCTTCCCCACAGGGTTCAAAACCCATCGCCGCACCCGCGGTTCGCCACCGTGCCTGGGAACTCGGCATTCAACTGGCCACGGTCAAGGGCACCGGCCCGGCCGGGCGCATCACGCAGGCGGACCTGGACGCGCACGCGCAGCACGGCGGCGCCAGCCCGGGCAAGGTAGCCAGCGACCCGCGCTATGCGCAAGGCACAGCGGAAGAAGCGGTTCCCGTGATCGGTCTGCGCCGCAAGATTGCGCAAAAGATGCAGGAAGCCAAGCGCCGCATTCCGCATTTCACCTATGTCGAAGAAATCGACGTCACCGAGCTCGAAGACCTGCGCGCGCGCCTGAACACGCAATATGGTGGTACACGCGGCAAACTCACGCTGCTGCCGTTTTTGATCCGTGCCATCGTGCTGGCGGTGCGGCAGCACCCCGAGGTCAACGCCCGATATGACGACGAGGCCGCCGTGGTCACGCGCTTTGCCGCCGTGCATCTGGGTCTGGCCACGCAGACCAGCGGCGGCCTGATGGTGCCGGTGATCCGACACGCCGAAACCCTCGATTTATGGGCCTGCGCCGCCGAGATCCTGCGCCTGGCCGAAGCCGCCCGCAGCGGCAAAGCCACGCGCGAGGAACTGAGTGGCTCGACCATCACCGTCACCAGTCTGGGACCGCTGGCTGGGATTGCCCATACCCCCGTCATCAACCATCCCGAGGTCGCCATCATCGGCCCGAACCGCATCGTCGAGCGGCCCATGATCAGGGGCGGGCTGGTGGTGGCGCGCAAGATGATGAACGTCTCGAGTTCGTTTGACCACCGGGTGGTGGACGGCATGAATGCGGCGGAGTTCATCCAGCAAATTCGCGGTTATCTGGAATGCCCGGGAACACTGCTGGTGACCTGAAATCGGTCTGGACTGTGGCACCATCGGTTCGTGCTTTTAAAAATTGATTCCGAACGCTGCCCATGAACCAAATGAACCCGCCCCTTGCCGACGTCTCGCTGGACGACAAGTACGTCAACACCCAGGGCCAGGCTTTCATGAGCGGCATGCAAGCGCTGGTGCGACTGCCCCTGACCCTGCACGAGCGCGGCGCGCGCGCGGGCAAAAAACTGGGTGGCTACATTTCAGGCTACCGCGGCTCACCGGTCGGCACCTACGACATGGCGCTGTGGGCGGCCCAGGCCCATCTGGACGCGCGTGACATCACGTTCCAGGCCGGCGTCAACGAGGAACTGGCCGCCACCGCCGTCTGGGGCAGCCAGCAAGTGCATTTGCTCGGTGACAGCGCCTTTGATGGCGTCTTTGGCCTGTGGTACGGCAAGGCGCCCGGGGTGGACCGCAGCATCGACGTGTTGCGCCATGCCAACCAGGCCGGCAGCTCGCCCCAGGGTGGTGTGCTGGCCATTGCCGGGGATGACCCCAATGCGGTGTCGAGCACCGTGACCGGCTGCTCGGATTACGACTTTGTCTCGGTCGGCATGCCGGTGCTCTACCCCGCCAGCGTGCAGGACATGCTCGACTTCGGTGTCATGGGCATTGAACTTTCCAAATACAGCGGCTGCTGGGTTGGCTACAAGGCCGTGACCGACATTGCCGAAAGCTCCGCCATTGTGGACCTGGACATCGACCGTGTGCGCGCCGACTGGCCCGAACTGCAGCAAACCGCCGATGTGCACATTCGCTGGCCCGACAACCGGGTCGAGCAGGAGCGCCGCCTGTATGAAGTCAAGCTGGCGCACGCCAAAAGCTTTGCGCGCTTTTCCGGCATCAACCGGATCAGCGGCGCGGCTACCGACGCACGCATCGGCATCATCTCGGCTGGCAAACCCTGGGCTGACCTGATGCAGGCGCTGCATGACCTGGGACTGAGCGAGCAGGATCTGGCGCAGCACGGCGTGCGCCTGCTCAAGCTGGGCATGATTTACCCGCTGGATGCGCAACAGATTCTTGAATTCACCCAAGGGCTGGAGACCGTGCTGGTGGTGGAAGAGAAACGTGCCCTGATCGAAGACCAGCTCAAAAGCATTTTGTTTGGCAGCGCGCCCTGCCCTGTTGTGCTGGGCAAACTCGGGCCCGATGGCCAGACGCTGATCCCGCAGCACGGCGAAACCAGCCCCGCGCTGCTGGCGCAGGTATTGGCCCGCAGCTTGCCCGAACTGGTCAGCAGCCCGGCGGCGCAAACCCGGCTCGCGCTGTGGCAGGCCAAGGCGCAAGCGCTGCAAAATGCCCCGGCGCTGGCAGCCCGCACGCCGTATTTTTGCTCCGGTTGCCCACACAACAGCTCGACCCAATTGCCCGAGGGCAGCATCGCCCTGGCCGGCATCGGCTGCCACTGGCTGACCCTGTTCATGGACCGGCAGACTGAGACCTTCAGCCAGATGGGCGGCGAAGGCGTGAGCTGGCTTGGCGCCATGAATTTTTCCAGCCGCCAACATGTCTTCACCAACCTGGGCGACGGCACCTACCACCACTCGGGCATCCTGGCGGTGCGGGCCGCCGTGTATGCCAAGGCCAACATCAGCTACAAGCTGCTCTACAACGACGCTGTGGCCATGACCGGGGGCCAGGCCATCTCTGATACCTTCTCGCCGCAGCAAATCGTGGCGCAGTTGCTGGCCGAGGGCGTGGGCCAAGTCGTGGTGGTGTCGGATCACCCGGAAAAGTACCAACAAATGGCGGCGCCCAACGGCGGTTTTCCCCAGGGGGTCACACTGCACGGCCGCGACGAACTTGACGGCTTGCAGCGCAAGCTGCGCGACACCGCTGGCGTCACGGTGCTGCTGTACGACCAGACCTGTGCCGCCGAGAAGCGGCGCCGGCGCAAGCGCGGCACGCTGGCCGACCCCGATGTACGCGCCTTCATCAACGAAGCCGTGTGCGAGGGCTGCGGCGACTGCTCGGTGCAATCCAACTGCATCTCAATCGAACCGCTGGAGACCGAACTCGGCCGCAAGCGCCAGATCAACCAGTCGTCCTGCAACAAGGACACCAAATGTGTCGACGGTTTTTGCCCGAGCTTTGTCACGCTGACCGGGGCCAGGCCGCGCAAGAGCACGCGAGCGCAGCAGCAAGCGCCCAATGCCACGCCGCCCTCGCCTCCCATGCCCGCGCCGCGACGCGCGCCCGTGCTGCCCGCGCATGAAACGGTCATCACCGGCATTGGCGGCACCGGCGTCATCACCATTGGCGCCATTCTGGCCATGGCTGCGCGCCTGGAAGGCCTGAGCGCCACCTGCCTGGACCAAACCGGCATCGCGCAAAAGAACGGCGCCGTGCTGTCGCATGTGCGTATTGCGCGCGATGCCTCACATTTGCACACACCACGTGTCGCCACGGCCAATGCCGACCTGGTGCTGGCTTGCGACATGATGGTGGCGGCCAGCCCGGCCGCCCTGGCGACCATGACACCGCGGCGCACCCGGGTGGCACTCAACACCCATCTGGCGCCGCACGCCGCCTTTGTGCTGAACCCGGTGGGCGCCGAGTTTGGCGAAGACCAGTTGCGCAGCGCCATCGACAACGCGGCGGGTGCCGAGCGCGTGCAGGCCCTCCCGGCCACGCGTCTGGCGACCCAGCTCTTTGGCGACGCCATTGCGGCCAACATGCTGATGCTGGGGTATGCCCTGCAGCAGGGCTGGCTGCCGGTGTCGCTGCAGGCGATCCAGCGCGCCATCGAGATCAACGGC
This sequence comes from Rhodoferax sp., assembly GCF_030653815.1. Taxonomy (GTDB): domain Bacteria; phylum Pseudomonadota; class Gammaproteobacteria; order Burkholderiales; family Burkholderiaceae_C; genus Rhodoferax. Next base: position 4,678 of record NZ_JAURYQ010000005.1, read on the forward strand.
GTTGCGGTGGCGGCCAACCTGGCCGCGCTGGACTGGGGCCGTCGCGCCGCGCTGGACCTCGACGCCGTGCTGCGCCAGAGCAGCCCGGCGCAGGTGGTACGCCTGGTCAGACCTGAAAAAGAAACGCTGGAGACCTTGATAGCGCGTCGCAGCACGGACCTGGTCGCCTACCAAAACCAGGCTTACGCCGCGCGTTTCGAGACCCTGGTGCGCCAAGTGCAACACGCCGAGCAACAAGCCCTGCCCGGCAGCGAGCGGTTGACCCGCACCGTGCTCACCCAGGCCTACCGGCTGATGGCCATCAAGGACGAGTACGAGGTGGCCCGGCTCTACACCGATGGCCGCTTCGAGAAACAACTGCGTGAACAGTTCGATGGGGACACCAAGCTGAGCTTCCATTTGGCGCCGCCTTTGTTGGCCAAGCGCGACCCCGCCACCGGCCACCTCAAAAAGAAGGCTTACGGCCCCTGGGTGTTGTCAGTGATGCGCGTGCTGACGCGCTTCAAGGGCCTGCGTGGCGGTTGGCTCGACCCCTTCTGCCAAACCGCTGAGCGGCGCCTGGAGCGAAGCCTGGCGCGGATGTACCCGGCCATGATCGAGGCCCTGCTGCCAAGCCTGACCGCCGGCAACCACGCCGCTGCCGTCAAGCTGGCCGGCATTGGGACGGAGGTGCGCGGCTTTGGCCATGTCAAGGAACGCCAGTTGCTGCAGGCGGGCCAGCAATGGCGGCAAGCCTGCCGGGGCACCGCGGCAGAACCGGTGGTGATGGCGTTTGTGGCAACCCTGCCAAGCAAAGAGCCCACAAGCTGATACATATCAGGGAAAACCCTGATATTCACCTTTAAGATTCGGCTTGATCGACAACTCGAACCCTGGAAGGTCAATGCGATGAACAACTCGTCCTTACCCAAACTGGTGCCATCGGCCATCGCCATCGGCATCGGCCTGCTGATCTGGTTTGGGATTCCGGTGCCGGAGAAAGTCACCCCGGAAGCCTGGCATTTGCTGGCCCTGTTCATTGGCACCATTGCCGCCATCATCGGCAAGGCGATGCCGATCGGCGCGCTGTCGATCATCGCCATTTCGCTGGTGGCCATCACCGGCGTGACCCGCCCGGGCAAGCCCGAGGGCGCCATTGCCGATGCCTTGAGCGGCTTTGCCAACCCGCTGATCTGGCTGATCGCGATTGCCGTGATGATTGCCGTGGCCCTGACCAAGACCGGGTTGGGCACCCGCATTGGCTACTACTTCATTTCCCTGTTCGGCAGGAAGACCCTGGGCGTGGCCTATGGTCTGGTCGTGTCGGAGCTGGTGATTGCCCCGGTGACCCCGAGCAACACGGCACGCGGCGGCGCCATCATCCACCCCATCATGCGTTCGATTGCCGATGCCTTTGGCTCGACCCCGGAACTCGGCACCTCGAAAAAAATTGCCCGTTATCTGGCGCTGGTGAACTACAACACCAACCCCATCACCTCGGCGATGTTCATCACCGCCACGGCACCCAACCCGCTGATCGTCGATCTGGTCGCCAAAGCCACCGACTCGGCCATCAAGATCACCTGGGGCCAGTGGGCGCTGGCCGCCCTGGTGCCCGGCCTGGTCATGCTGCTGGTGATGCCGCTGGTGCTGTATTTCCTGTTTCCGCCCGAGATCAAGAACACCCCCAACGCCAAGGAACTGGCCGACAGCGAGCTGGCCAAACTGGGGCCGATCAAAACTTCAGAAAAAATTACCTTGGGGGTTTTGGGCCTGATGCTGCTGATGTGGGCCAGCGTGCCGGCCTATTTGTTTGGTCCGGCCTACGAGATCAATGCCACCACCACCGCCTGGATCGGCCTGTCGCTGTTGCTGGTGACCGGCGTGCTGGACTGGGACGACATTCTGAAAGCCAAGAGCGCCTGGGACACCCTGATCTGGTTTGCGGCGCTGGTGATGATGGCCACCTTCCTGGGCAAGCTGGGCTTGATCGCCTGGTTTTCAAGCTCGATTCAAACCGGCATCAGCTACCTGGGCCTGGACTGGATGACCGGCACCGCCATTCTGGTGGCGATCTACTTTTACGCGCACTACTTCTTTGCCAGCACCACGGCGCACATCACCGCCATGTTTGCCGCTTTCTTCACCGCCGGGGTGGCGCTCGGTGCGCCGCCCATGCTGCTGGCGCTGGTGCTGGCGTTCTCGTCGTCTTTGATGATGTCATTGACCCACTACGGCACCGGCACCGCACCCATCATTTTTGGCTCGGGCTACACCACGCTCAATGAATGGTGGGGCGCCGGCCTGGTCATGAGCGTGGTCAACCTGCTCATCCTGATTGTCGTGGGCGGTATCTGGTGGTCGGTGCTGGGCTACCTCTGAACGTGGGCGTTAGCCCTTTTTGCCGCCCATGACCAGCAGCACGCCACCCACCACAATGGCGCCAATGCCGGCCCACAGCGGCACGTTGACGGTCTTCTTTTCCTGTACCGTCATTTCAAGCGGCCCGACTTTGAGCGCCGTGGTGTCCTTGGTGTAGCTGAAGCCACCGTAGACGAGCCCGAGGGCGCCCAACACGATGAGCACGACACCGACAAGTTTGATTGAATTCATGAAATCTCCTCTGTAACGCCTCACTCAAGCTTCGACACCGACGGCATCAGAGCGTGAAACACGCCAAGCATTTAAGCACGCCAGTTCACACAACTATGTGCTGTGCCGCACAGACGCTCAATGCGCCTTGTCCCAGTTCGGCCCCACCCCCACCTCGGCCAGCAGCGGCACCTTGAGGTGCGCGACCCCGGCCATGAGACGGGGCACCTCATGGCGCACCCAGTCCACCTCGGACGCGGGCACTTCGAACACCAGTTCGTCGTGCACCTGCATGATCATTTTGGTGGCGCGCTGCTCGGCGTCAATCACCTGCTGCACCTTGACCATGGCCAGCTTGATCAGGTCGGCCGCCGTGCCCTGCATGGGCGCGTTGATGGCGGCGCGCTCGGCACCGCTGCGCCGCGGCCCGTTGGGCGAATTGATCTCGGGCAGGTACAGGCGACGGCCAAACACGGTCTCGACGTAACCCTGCGCCTTGGCTTGCGCCCGGGTCTGGTCCATGTAGTGCTTCACGCCGGGGTAACGGTCAAAGTAGCGCGCGATGTAGTTTTTGGCGGCGGTGTTGTCGATGGCCAGTGCCTTGGCCAAGCCGTAGGCGCTCATGCCGTAAATCAGGCCGAAGTTGATGACCTTGGCGTAGCGGCGCTGCTCGCCGCTGACCTGCGCGGTGTCCACGCCAAAGATTTCGGCGGCGGTGGCGCGGTGCACGTCCATGCCGTCATGAAAGGCCAGCAGCAGGGCCGCGTCGCCACTGATGTGCGCCATGATGCGCAGCTCGATCTGGCTGTAGTCGGCGCTGGCAATGACGCAGCCGGGCGGCGCCACAAAGGCCTCGCGCACACGCCGGCCCTCAGGGGTGCGCACCGGAATGTTCTGCAGGTTGGGGTCGTTGCTGCTCAGGCGCCCGGTCACGGCCACGGCCTGCGCGTAATGGGTGTGCACGCGCCCGGTGCGCGGGTGCGCCAGCTGTGCCAGTTTGTCGGTATAGGTGCCCTTGAGCTTGGACAGGCTGCGGTGTTCCAGAATCTTGGCCGGCAGCGGGTAGTCTTCGGCCAGCTTTTGCAGCACCTCGTCGTCGGTGCTGGGCGTGCCGGTGGGGGTTTTCTTGACCACCGGCAAGCCGAGCTTGACGAAGAAAATCTCGCCAATCTGCTTCGGGCTGCTCAGGTTGAAAGGCTGGCCGGCCAGCTCGTGCGCTTCGGTCTCCAATTGCAGAATGCGCTTGCCGAGTTCGTGGCTTTGCGCCGCCAGCGTGGGCGCATCAATCAGCACTCCATTGCGCTCGATGCGGTACAGGGCCTCGCTGCTGGCGATCTCGAGCTCGTAGATAAAACGCAATTTGTCGTTGGCCTGGAGCAGCGGCCACAACACCCCATGCACGTCAAGTGTCATGTCGGAGTCTTCACACGAATACTCGGCCGCCTTGGCCACCTCGACCTGATCAAAACAGAGCTGGTTGACGCCCTTGCCGCACAGGTCTTCAAAGCTGATGCCGCTGCGCCCCAGGTGGCGCTCGGCCAGGCTGGCCAGGCCATGCGGCTTGGTGACTTCGAGCACGTAGCTTTGCAACATGGTGTCGTGCGCGTAGCCCTGCACCTCGATGCCGTGGTTGGCAAACACATGGCGGTCGTACTTGACATGCTGACCGAGCTTTTTGTGCTTGCCGTCCTCCAGCCAGGGTTTGAGTTTGGCCAAGACCTCGTCGATGGGCAACTGGGTGGGGGCATCCGGGTAGGCGTGGGCCAGCGGAATATAAGCCGCCTCGCCCGGGGTGACGCTGAAGCTGATGCCGACAATCTGCGCGCGCATTTCGTCCAGCGAAGTGGTCTCGGTGTCCACGGCCACCAGCTCGGCGGCCTGCAGCTTGGCCAGCCAATGATCGAAGGCGTCCCAGGTGAGGATGGTGTCGTAGCTGACGGTGCTGACGCGGGGGGTGACGGGGGCCGGCGCGGGTTCCAGATCGTCGAAGAGACCGGGTTCACGGTTGCTGGTGACGGACTTGACAGCGGAAATGGGGCCAGGGCCAGAGCCAGAGCCCGACCCCAACGCCCGCGCCAGGCCCTTGAAGCCGTATTTTTCATAAAACTCGGCCAGCGCTGCAGTGTTCATGCTGCCCACGGCAATGTCGTCCATGTCGGGCAAATCCGGCAGCCAGGCTTTCAGGTCGCAGTCGGTCTTGATGGTCAGCAGCAGGCGGCCGGTGGGCAGCCAGTCCAGCGATTTCCTCAAATTTTCTCCAACCGCCCCCTTGATGGTGTGGGCCTGGGCCACGATGGCGTCGAGCGAACCATATTCGTTGAGCCACTTGGCAGCCGTTTTGGGCCCGACCTTGGGCACGCCTGGCACGTTATCGATGGCATCGCCCACCAGAGTCTGGTAGTCCACCATCAGGCTGGGCGGCACGCCAAACTCGGCGGTGACCCCAGCCACGTCACGCACGCGGCCATTCATGGTGTCGATGATGGTGATGCGCTCGTTGACCAGCTGCGCCAGGTCCTTGTCGCCGCTGCTCACAATCACCTGCATGTCCTGCGCCGCAGCCGTGGCGGCCAGCGTGCCGATCACGTCATCAGCCTCGACGCCGGGCACGTCCAGAACCTTCCAGCCCATCAGCCGCACCACCTCGTGGATGGGCTCGATCTGGGCGCGCAAGTCGTCGGGCATGGGCGAGCGGTGGGCCTTGTACTCGGGGTACAAATCATCACGAAAGGTGGGGCCTTTGGCGTCAAAGACGCAGACGGCGTACGCAGCGGGCACCTCCTTGCGCAAGCTCTGCAGCATGTTGATCATGCCGCGAATAGCCCCGGTGGGCGCGCTGCCCGGGTCGCCCGGCACCGCGCGCAAGTCGGGCATGGCATGAAAAGCGCGGTACAGGTAGCTGGAGCCATCGACCAGCAGCAAGGTTTTGGGTGGGGCATTGTTCATGCCGGCATTTTGCCTGCAGCCGGGCGCACGGCCGCTTTATCTACAATCAAATGATGCGCTCAATTTATACCGTTCTCCCCCTCCTGCTGGCCTGTGGCCTGGCTTGGAGCCAAACTGCCACTCCCCCGTCCGAGGCCGCCAGTGCCACGGCGCAACGCGAGGCCCCGGCCAGGGCACAGGCGCGCGTTGAGCACCTTCAGGTCGAAGATGCCGGCGCACGCATTGACGAGGTGCGCGTGGGCGGCGAGACCCAAAGCATCACCGTGCAGCCCAAAGTCGGCATGCCTGCGTATCAGGTGGCGCCCAAAACAGGTGAACGCACCTGGAAAGTGCTGGGCTTCTGAGCCATGGCGGTTTACACCGAAGTCTCTTTTTCCGAGGCCGATGAGCTGCTGCAAGCGCTTGGCCTGGGCGCGTTAGAGAGTCTGCAAGGCTGCGTGGGCGGGATCGAGAACACCAATTATTTCGTCACCACCCAGCGCGACGGTCAGGCCCATGACTATGTGCTGACACTGTTTGAACGGCTGGGCTTTGAGCAATTGCCGTTCTATTTGCAGTTGATGAGCCACCTGGCGCAGCGTGGCATTGCAGTCCCCGAGCCGCATGCCAACGCCCAGGGTGAACTGGTGCTCCATGTCAAAGGCAAACCCGCCGCCGTGGTGGACAAATTGCACGGTGCCAGCGTGCTCACCCCCGGCCCGGTGCACTGCGCCCAGATGGGCGCCATGCTGGCTCGCATGCACCTGGCCGGGCGCGACTTCTCCTTGAGCCAGCCCAACCTGCGTGGCCTGAGCTGGTGGAACGACACGGTGCCCGAGGTTCTGCCCTACCTGAGCGACAGCCAGAAAACCCTGATCGCCGGCGAACTGGCTTATCAAAACGCGCTGGCCGCCCTGCCAAGCTATGCCGCCCTGCCGCGTGGCCCGATCCACGCCGACCTGTTCTGCAACAACGCCATGTTCAGCACGGTAGCCGGACAGCCGGTGCTGAGCGGTGTTTTTGACTTTTATTTTGCTGGCGTGGACAGTTGGCTGTTTGACTTGGCGGTGTGCCTGAATGACTGGTGCATCGACCAGGCCAGCGGCACGCACCTGGCGGTCAATGCGCACCATTTTCTGGCGGCCTACAACGCCGTGCGCCCACTGCAAGCCGCAGAAAAAGAACTGCTGCCCGCCCTGTTGCGCGCTGGTGCCTTGCGCTTCTGGCTGTCACGCCTGTGGGACTTTTACCTGCCGCGTCAGGCCAGCATGCTGCAAGCCCACGACCCGGTACATTTTGAACGCATCCTGCAACACCGGGCCAGCCAGGGACTCGACTATACGGCGCTGGAGGCGCTCCCATGAAACTCAAGCTCGTTCCTGCCCGCACGGGTGCTGTCTGGGTCAAGCTCGGCATGCAGACATTCCTCAAGCAACCACTGGCCTTGGCCGGCTTGTTTTTCATGTTCATGGCCGTCATGTCTGTAACCACCATGGTGCCCGTCGTCGGCTTGCCACTGGCCATGACACTGCTGCCTGCCGCCACGTTGGGCCTGATGGCCGCCACCCGCGAAGCTACGCAAGGCAAATTTCCGATGCCGCTGATTTTGTTCACGGCCTTGCGCGCCGGGCCGGCCAAGCTGCGCGCCATGCTGACGCTGGGCGCCCTGTACGCCGGCGGCTTCATGCTGGCCATGGGCGTCTCCTATTTGGTGGACGGCGGCGGCTTCGCCCGGCTTTACCTGGGCGGCAGCGCGCCCACGGCAGAGTTGCTGCAGTCGCCAGGCTTTCAAAGCGCGATGTGGACCTTCATTAGCTTGCACCTGCCGCTGTCACTGATGTTCTGGCACGCCCCGGCGCTGGTGTTCTGGCACGACTTGCCACCGCTGAAAAGCATGTTTTTCAGCATCGTTGCGTGTTTTCGCAATTTCTGGGCATTCACCGTGTTTGGCCTCGCCTGGATGGCGACCATCGTCGTCGCCGTGCTGACCCTTGGCACACTGGGCAGCGTGCTGGGCAACCCGGCGATGTTGGGCGTGATGCTGTTCCCGGCACTGATGCTGCTGGCGTCGATGTTTTTCACCTCGCTGTACTTTACCTACCGAGACAGTTTCGAACTTGAAACGCCGCTCCCGGCGCCAGACGCAGCGTGAGTCACGTTCACACCCTGGTCGGGCGCAACGAACGGGAACTGCTGTGGATGCAGCGCCGCAGTTTTGTTCAGGCCGCCAGCGTCTGGGTGGCCTTGGGTGGCGCGGCCTCGGCACAGGCCCAGCAGCGCAGCAATATCGTGGAACTGACGGGTGATGTGCTGCTCAACGGCCGGCGCCTGTTGCCTGGCCAGACCATCCAGAGCGGTGATGGAATCACGACAGGACCCAACTCGAACCTGATTTTTGTGCTGGGCGATTCCTCGTTCCAGGTGCGCCAGAACAGCCGCCTGGTGGTGGAGCGCGGCGCCAGCCCGAGCGTGGTGAGTGGGCTGCGTTTGCTCACGGGTGCGGTGATCGGCGTCTGGGGCAAGGGCACGCTGCGCCGCATTGCGACACCGACCGTGACCCTGGGCATACGCGGCACCGGCACCTACACCGAGGTCTTCCCGGAACAAGGCTTTCGCAGCTACTTTTGCAACTGCTACGGCACGGTGGAAGTGGGCGCGGGAACCGACAAGGTGCTCAGCCAGTCGGATTACCACCAGTCGTTCTGGGCCGAACCGGTCGCCAAAAACGGTCAATTCCTGTTTCCAGCCAAGGCCATCAACCACACCGATGAGGAACTGGAAGCGCTGGCGGGCTTGGTCAAGCAGCGCACCAACTGGCAGATTCTGGGCAAAAAGGGGCTCTGGAACGGGCGCGGCTACATGGAAGACGAGCCCGACAAACAGCACCCGGCTGAAGTCCAGGCCAAATAAACCGGAACACCGTACGCGGATGATGAGAAATTTCTTTGCGCTGACCCGGCTGACCCGTGTCGGGCTGCACCTGGTGCGGGGCCTCTGGATCGTGAACCGGCATTTCCCTGGCTGGCGGGCCGATCAAAAATCCGAGCGCATCCAGGCCTGGGCCCAGGCCGCGCTGGCGCTGCTGAGCATTGACCTGAAATTGAACGGCACGCCACCCGCGAAGGGCCCGGTGCTACTGGTCGCCAACCACGTGTCCTGGCTCGACATCGTGGTCTTGCTGGCCTCGTGCCACTGCCGCTTTGTGTCCAAGTCCGAAATCGACCGATGGCCGGTGGTGGGCGCGCTCACCCGCGCCGCAGGCACGCTGTTCATTGCCCGGAGTTCCCGGCGTGATGCCTTGCGCGTGGTGCACCAGATGGCAGAAAAACTGCACGCTGACAGCGGCATGGTGCTGGCCATTTTTCCCGAAGGCACCACCAGCAACGGGCTGCAGGTGCTGCCTTTTCACGCCAATCTGTTTCAAGCTGCCATTTCGGCCGACGCCCCGGTGCAAACCGTGGCCTTGCGCTTTGAGGATGCGGCCAGCGGCCAGCCCAGCCTGGCGGCCTGCTACATTGACGACGACACTTTTTTGGGTTCGGTATGGCGCACCCTGCGCGCACCACAGCAGCGCGTGGTGCTCAGTTTCGGACCAGCGCAACACTGCGCGGGACGCAACCGCCAGGCCTGGGCGGCGGACGCACGGACCGAGATTTCGGCCATGCTGAAGGCATGAGCCGGTTGAGGGATCAGGCCCCCAGAAAGTGTTTTCGGTAGCGCGCAGGCAGATCATCAATGCACATCAGCATGGGCAGATCGGCGGTGTTGAAGTCGGGGTCCCAGGCGGGCGCGCCCAACACCTTGGCGCCCAGGCGCAGATAACCCTTGATCAGCGCTGGAGGTTCCACCGCCAGGCTGCTGTCCAACTCGTCCACCGGCAGCGCCAACCGGGGCCGCACATGAAACTCGATCGGCGCCAAATGGGTGCTTTTGAGCTGGTGCCAGATGCTGGCCGCCACGTCACCACTGACCATGCCGTTATGCAACATCGGAATGCTGGCACAGCCGATCATGGTGTCGAGCTGGTTGCGCACCATGAATTCGGCCAGCGCACCCCACAGCGCCATGATGACGCCACCGTGGCGATGGTCCGGATGCACGCAACTGCGGCCAAGCTCGACCATGCGTTCACGCAAGGCACGCAGCCGCACCAGGTCGAATTCGGTGTCGCTGTAGGTGCTGCCCACGCGCTTGGCCTGGGCCGGGGTCAGCACCCGGTAAGTCCCCACCACTTGCTGGCTGGCAGCATCGCGCACCAACAGGTGTTCACAATAATTGTCAAACAGGTCGACGTCGTGACCCGGCACCGTGGTGGTCAGGCGGGCGCCCATCTCATCGGCAAAAACCTGGTACCTCAAGCGCTGGGCCTGACGGACTTCGTCAGCATGGCGGGCCCAGGACACTTGCAAGGGAGCGCGCTCGACCTTGGGCGCAGAAAGCAGCGTTTCCAGCTTGCCGGTACCAGGTCGGTGAAGTGACCCCCTGGGCATCGCGACCGGAGACAAGGCAAACGTCGGGGTGGGCAAATCTCTCATGTTGTACTCCTTGGTTGAACAACACGATGATGGCAAGCCCGGATGACGACTTCATGGCGAATTGATGTCAATACCGTGACATCAATTCACCCGGAATCAAGGCACGGGCGTGAGCTTGGCCACCGACAGCGCCAGCCACTTGACACCGTGGCGCGGAAAGTTGATTTGCGCCCGGGCATCGTCGCCCTTGCCCTCCAGCAACAACACCGTGCCTTCGCCAAACTTGGCATGAAACACCTTTTGCCCTGTGCGCAGACTGCCCTGCGCCTCGGCCTTGGGTTGCGTCACTGGCACGGGCGCAGCCGCTGCAAAGCGCGAATAATCCGTGCCGAAGGGGCTTGCCGGGCGCCTGCCATAGGCATTGGACTGGCCCGAATACAGGGCATCAGAAAAGCTGTCGGACTGACCCAAACCGGCGTGCTTGGGCGTGATCCATTTCAGCGCTTCTTCGGGCAGCTCTTCAAAGAATCGGCTGCGCAAGTTGTAGCGCGTCTGGCCGTGCAGCATGCGGGTCTGCGAATGGCTCAGGTAGAGGCGCTTGCGCGCGCGCGTGATGGCCACATACATCAGGCGGCGTTCCTCCTCCAGGCCGTCGCGGTCGTTCATGGAGTTCTCATGCGGGAACAGGCCCTCTTCGATGCCGGTGATGAACACGCCATCAAATTCCAGGCCCTTGCTGGCGTGCACCGTCATGAGCTGGATGGCGTCCTGGCCAGCCTGCGCCTGGTTGTCACCCGCCTCCAGCGCGGCGTGCGTCAAAAAGGCCGCCAGCGGTGACAGGGTTTCACCGGTTTCGGCGTCGGGCGCGGGAATGTCCAGCAGCGGCTGGTTCAGGTCCAGGCCCTGGGATGCGGGCGACTGGGTGAGCGGCTGACCCAGTTCGTCCACCGGCAGCGCCACGGCGTCGCGGCCAAAGCCCTCAAGGCTGACAAAACTCTCGGCGGCATTGACCAACTCCTCCAGGTTTTCCACCCGGTCGGCGCCTTCGCGGTCGGCCTTGTAGTGGTCGATCAGGCCGCTGTGATCCAGCGTGAGCTCAATTGTTTCGCGCAGACTCAAGCCCTGCGTTTGCTCGCGCAGCACGTCGATGCCCGCCAAAAAGGCGCCAATGTTGGTGCCCGCCTTGCCGCTGAGGCCACTGACGGCGTCGCTGAGCGAGCAACCGCTGGCACGCGCTGCATCCTGCAACTGCTCCAGGCTGCGCATGCCGATGCCGCGCGGCGGAAAGTTGACCGCGCGCAAAAAACTGGTGTCGTCGCGCGGGTTCTCCAGCAGGCGAAGATAGGCCAGCGCGTTCTTGATTTCGGCGCGCTCAAAAAAGCGCAAGCCGCCATACACCTTGTACGGCATGCCGGCATTGAACAGCGCGGTCTCGATGACCCGGCTTTGCGCGTTGGAACGGTAAAGCACGGCAATTTCCTTGCGCTCATAACCCTCGCGCACCAACTGCTTCATCTCGTCGACCATCCACTTGGCCTCGGCAAAGTCGCTGGGCGACTCAAACACCCGCACCGGCTCACCCGGACCCTGGGCGGTGCGCAGGTTCTTGCCCAGGCGTTTGCTGTTATGGCCGATCAATGCATTGGCGCTGTCCAGAATGTTGCTGCCGCTGCGGTAGTTTTCCTCCAGCTTGATCTGGTGACGCACGCCAAATTCGCGCACAAAGTCGGCCATGTTGCCCACCCGCGCGCCGCGAAAGGCGTAAATGCTCTGGTCATCGTCCCCAACGGCCAGCACACAACCGGTGGGCTGAAAGGCACCGTCTACCGTGCTGTGGGCGCCGGTGCCAGCCAGCATCTTGATCCAGGCGTATTGCAGCTTGTTGGTATCCTGAAACTCGTCGATCAGAATGTGCCTGAAGCGGCGCTGGTAGTGCTCACGAATCGGATCGTTGTCGCGCAGCAGTTCATAGCTGCGCAGCATCAGCTCACCAAAGTCGACCACGCCTTCGCGCTGGCACTGCTCCTCGTACAGCTGGTAGATCTCGATCTTCTTGCGCGTTTCGTCGTCGCGCGCCTCGACCATGTTCGGGCGCAGGCCGTCTTCCTTGCAGCCGCCAATGAACCACTGCATTTGCTTGGGTGGAAAACGCTCGTCATCAATGCCGAACTGCTTGTACAGACGCTTGATGGATGACAACTGGTCTTGCATGTCCAGAATCTGGAAACTCTGCGGCAGGTTCGCCAGTTTGTAATGGGCGCGTAAAAAGCGGTTGCACAGGCCGTGGAAGGTGCCAATCCACATGCCGCGCACATTGAGCGGCAACATGGCTGCAAGGCGCGTCATCATCTCCTTGGCAGCCTTGTTGGTGAAGGTGACCGCCAGGATACCGCCGGGCGACACCTGCCCGGTTTGCAGCAGCCAGGCAATGCGGGTGGTCAGCACCCGGGTCTTGCCGGAGCCCGCCCCGGCCAGAATCAGTGCATGTTCGGCCGGCAAGGTGACAGCGGCCAGCTGCTCGGGGTTCAGGTTGTTCAGCAGGCCGGCATCTGGCGCGCTGGGAGGAGTCAGGTTTGAAAACATGAGGGCATTGTAGAAAGCCGCCCGACTTCGATAGAATCAAGCACCGGGCCCAAGCAATTGCGGCCCGGTTTTTTTTGATAGGCGCCAGACCATGGAAATTTTTGACTACGACAACATCCTGCTGCTGCCCCGCAAATGCCGGGTGGAAAGCCGCTCCGAGTGCGATGCCAGCGTGGAACTGGGGCCGCGGCGCTTTCGCATTCCGGTGGTGCCCGCCAACATGAAGACCGTGGTGAGCGAGGACATCTGCATCTGGCTGGCGCAAAACAACTACTTTTACGTGATGCACCGCTTCGACCTGGACAACGTGCAGTTTGTCAAAGCCATGCACGCGCGCGGCCTGTACGCCTCCATTTCCCTGGGCGTCAAGAAAGCGGATTACGACACGGTCGACCAATTGGTGGCTTTGGACCTGGCGCCGGAGTACATCACCATCGACATCGCCCACGGCCACTCGGACAACGTGAAAAACATGATCGGCTACCTGCGCGAAAAAATCCCGAGCACCTTCATCATTGCCGGCAACGTGGCCACGCCCGAGGCGGTGATCGACCTGGAAAACTGGGGTGCCGATGCCACCAAGGTCGGCATTGGCCCGGGCAAGGTCTGCATCACCAAGCTCAAGACCGGCTTTGGCACCGGCGGATGGCAGCTGAGCGCAGTGAAATGGTGCGCCCGCGTAGCCACCAAACCCATCATTGCCGACGGCGGCATCCGCGACCACGGCGACATTGCCAAGAGCATCCGCTTTGGCGCCACCATGGTCATGATTGGCTCGCTGTTCGCCGGCCACGAGGAAAGCCCGGGGCAGACGGTGGAAGTGGACGGCAAGCTCTACAAGGAATATTACGGCTCGGCCAGCGACTTCAACAAGGGCGAGTACAAACACGTCGAAGGCAAGCGCATTCTGGAACCCATCAAGGGCAAGCTGGCCGGCACGCTGATCGAGATGGAGCAGGACGTGCAAAGCTCCATCAGCTACTCCGGTGGCAAGAAACTGATGGACATCCGCAAGGTCAATTACGTCACCCTGGGCGGTGACAACGCGGGTGAGCATTTGCTGATGTAAACCCGCGCTGAAGCCATGCTTCAACGACCTTTCAGGGTTTAGCCCCCTTGCTGATCAACAGGTCAATGATGTCCGTGCATTGCGCCTGTTGCGCCAGAGACAAAGGCGTTTCGCCCTTGCGGGTGCGCGCAGAGACATCGGCACCTTTATTGATCAACAGTTCCGCAATGTCGATCGTGCCCCCCGAGAGCGCGAGCAACAGCGGCGTGTAGCCCAGGGCGTCACGCACATTGATGTGGGCGCCTTTTTTAATCAAGGTTTCGGCAATGTCCCGGTAGCCAAATGTGGGCTTGCCGCACGCCAGCATCAGCGGCGTCAAACCCAGTTTGTCCTTTTCATTGACGTCGGCACCCGCATTCAGAAGAATCCTGGCAATGATGGTGTAGCCCTTCTTCAAGGCCACCAGCAGCGGCGGCGTCCCGTTGTCGTCGGTCAGGTGGATGTTGAAATTGGCCCGGACAAACAAATCGATGAGTTCCACATCGCCATTTTCCAGTGCCCTCAAGAAACTATTTCCATTGAGAAAAACGCCGCGTTTTTCCAGTTCCCGGATCGCGGTTTCCTTCTTTTCTACCGCGAGAAAAGTCTCCAGCATTCTGAATTCCCGCAAGGCATTGATCTCTTGGGTCGCCTCAGGCGCAAAGCCCTTGCGTCCTCCGCGTTTGTCGATCAGCAGATCACTCAGGTAGTCATCGATTTCTGGCGTCTCCCAGAGCTCATCGATCTTGTTGAGCACACGGTCATGGTGCTGTTCAAGATAGACCGGATAGTCTTCTCCCAAGCCTGCAAGAAGAGGATGTTTCATGGTTGTATCCCAGAGGATAAAGAAGATAGTCTAGTCCTGTGGAACCCGTCGACCGTTGCTCCGGCGGCAAATAACCTTTGTCTTTGCGCCAGGTCAAGCATGCATGGCCACCAGCGCGGCTGCGACATGAGGCGTTTGCAGGCACCAGCGACCAAGGGGTTTCATCGGCTCTGCTCAAGCGGGAGAGCGTCTTTTCCCTCGAAGTTGCTCTGCTAGAATTTGCCCCTTCAGGAAACACACGCTGTTTCTCTGAAACCCGGGGAACTTAGCTCAGCTGGTAGAGCAGCGGACTCTTAATCCGTAGGTCGAGAGTTCGAATCTCTCAGTTCCCACCAAACACCCTTTTAAAACTTGAATAGCTTGCTTCAAATAACGTAGCAGGCTTTTTTGTTTTTTAGTCCGGTGACAGTTTCGCGCTTATTGCCCCTGTTTTGGTGACAGTTTCCAGCCGCCCCCCTGTCTCGCGCGTGCCTGAGCGTTTTTCCCGATATGTATTGAGGGAAGACTTAACGTCTGGTTTGGTGTCGCCATGCGCCGGACTTTCGCACCGCCCCATGCCCATGCTCAACCGCCCAAACGCTGCAGTTCATGCGTAGGCGTGCCGGCCTGACGATGCCACGTGGCAAACGTGTGCCGAAGGTCATGCCAGCGGAAATTATCGATTCCAGCCCGTATTAGGGCCTCCCGCCATGCCTTGGTGGACACCTGCGTTACCGGTTTGCCCCGGAACGTGAAAACACAAGTTGGATGCACACCAATTTTTCGATTTATCACCTCCATGGCAGCCTCGTTCAAGGGCATCCAAGCGATATTGCCTGATACTCACGCGGTTACGATGTGGGCTGCAAGCAAAAAGAACCTGGAATGATGAATTTTGGATACAGCGGACTCATTCATTGGCGTGCTGGTGCTGTGGTATTTCCTTGGGCCGCGCAACGGCAAGTCGGGCTAATTTGACGCAGGAGAATAATTATGAAAGATCTGGTTTGGGACAACTTACTGAGTGTCGGCGTCGCTGAGATCGATGAAGATCATCGCAAGCTGATCCATATCTTCAACATTCTCAACCATGCCATCACGGATGGGGAATCCAAAGAATATCTTGCGGCGACCTTGGAAGAGTTGATCAACTGTACGGTCTGGCATTTCAGTCACGAGGAGCGGTTGATGCTGAAGCATCGTTATCAGGAATATGAAGAGCACAAAGCCGAGCACCAGGAATTGATTCAAAGCACCAGGGAACTCCAGCAGCAGATTGTTGGGTCGGACAAGCCCTTCGCGGATGAACATATCCAATTTCTGGAGCGTTGGTTAACCGTGCATATCCTCACCGCAGATGGGCGACTGGGCTCTTATCTTTCTCATGTGATGTAGGCCTCATAAGTTCGACACTTCCTGCGCGTAAGTGTTTGATTCCATTAGAAACGGAAGTCAAACTGCAGACTACAAGGCGGGCTGGGCGAGATCAGATGGGGTTGGCGGTTGTTGGTACCGGTCACCAACTGAGCCACGGCGCCGATATTTCGTTGGGTCGCGCGTCGAACCCAAACGGCTCACCCCTTTTCGCAGCGCTTGTCTGACGAATCCAGAAGTGCAACGACATCGGGCCTGGAATGAAGGATGCCAAGTGCCTGGGCTGCAGCCTTGCTGAAATCAATGATCCGGTGCTTGACGAATGGACCACGGTCGTTGATGCGCACAATGACTGATTTCCCGGTCTTGGGGGAATGGGCGCATAACCTGGTGCCAAACGGTAGTGTCGGGTGTGCGGCAGTCAGGGCGTTCATATTGAACCGCTCGCCGTTGGCTGTACGCTTGTTCTGAAATCTCTCTCCATACCATGAGGCAATGCCATGCTGAAGCACGCCAGCAGCGTCAAGGACGGTCTTGGACGCCACTGAACCTACTGAGGCCACCGCCAACGCAACCGAACTGACCGATGTCACGGCAGTCGAGCTTACCTGCATGATGGCCTCAACAGGCTTTGTGGCAACCGTCATTTGGCCGCCGGCCAAGGGCACCGCATCAAGTGGTGCATCTGCCGCCAACACCGGTGCACTGACCCACAGGCTGCACAACACGACAACAATGTGGTGTCGAAGTTTGTTGAGCGCTGGCCTTTTAATTGCTAGCCTGCCGAATCGAAGGCTATCGCACTGTTCAGTATTTTTGATGTACATGTATCGAGGTTCATTTGGCGTTGCCGGTTAAAAAGGACGGGGCACAAAAAAACACAATGGGCTCGGAACAGTGGTGCAGGTGAACAGACCGCCTCACACGCATTTTAGCCTCCCCCTCTGAGCTCGGTGTCGGTCATTCACGTCATATTGCCTCATACTCATGCATCAACAACTTGAACCACGCGAAAAAGGAAACCGACATGATGAACTTTGGATACAACGGACTTATTGGGGTGCTGGTGCTTGCTGGGGACATCTGGGCCATTCTCAACATTCTCCAAAGCTCTGTGTCCAACGAAAAGAAATTGATCTGGATCATCGCTGTCGTGCTGCTGCCGATTCTGGGTCTGCTGCTGTGGTTTTTCCTTGGGCCACGCAGCGGCAAGTCGGTCTAGCAGATCGGTAGCCACAAGACAAAGGGGCAAAGTTCATAACGAACCCTGCCCCTTTTGGGTGCTTCCTCATGTATGGGAAGCGTCATGACGGAAAACCGTCATTCAGTTGTGAGCGTAAGTGTGGTCCATGGTCATCTATGGGGCTCCTTCACCGGGAGTGAAAACCCGGTCACAACTAAATTCTGCTCCACATTTTTTCAGTAGTCAACGACTTTCACAACGAAAAACTTCTCATTCAACAAAGGGAAAAATACTACAACCGCATTCCGCCAGCACCAACCAAGCCGATCAAGCCGATCACGATCAGGTAGATCGCCACGATATAGTTCAGAAGCCTGGGCACGACCAGGATGAGAATCCCGGCGACGAGCGAGATCAGGGGTGTCAAACTAAGATTCAGGTTCATAAAATTTCCAATCCATTCATTTAATGTGTGCGGGAGAGCATGATGGCAGCAGACCACACCCAAGGTCTGTTTGCCAGCGCACCGTAGCGACAAGCTGATGGTGTCCAACCTTCCCCGACAATTTGCTTTTCAACAATTTTTCCGACTCTCCATGTTCAGCTTCCTATTCAAATTGGTCACCACGGCCTGCCTCATCACCACCCTTCAAGCCTGTGCTGTGGTGGCTGTCGCTGGCGCCGCTGTCACGGTGGTGGCCACCGGCGTCACCATTGCCGCCAAGACGGTTGGCGCGGTGGCCGATGTGGTGCTGCCGGATGGTGATGATGACTGACAACCGGCCCTGGAAAATAGCATTCTGGAGCTTGGCGCTTGGCGAATTTGCTGCACCAGTGAGCCCGCGCTCACCTCAACAAACCACGGCTCACCGGCGGTTTGGATTGTTCGGGAAGCGGTCGAAACGGTTACGAACACCGTCGCCGTCACGATCGCGGTCCTGCTGGTTCCGGATGCCGTCGCGGTCAAAATCACCGTAGGGTCCGCGGCGCTGCTGCTGCTGCTGCTGCCAGCCATAGTGCCGGCCATTGTCATGGCGCTGGTAGTAGCGGGGCGCGGGCGTGTAATACGACCGGGGCTGAACGTACACGGGCGCTGGCTGCACATAGAAGCCCGGGGTCTGCACGCCGATAGAAAAATACACATCGCTGCGGGCTTGCGCCGACGAAGCTGCCGCAATAGCGCCCAGCGCAACGGCCACGGTGGCGAGCGATTTGATGGAGATGAGATGTTTCATGAAAACTCCTTGGGTTGTTGAGGGTTCCATGTTGCGCGTCAGTGTGTGAACACAAGCTGAACCGATTCAAGAAAATGGTGGACAGAAGTCACACGCTCGAAGTCTCCCGACTGGCCGACGACCTGACCAAACGCGGATAATTCCACCCCATGAGAATCAATCTGGTCACACCGTTCGCTGAAAAAGACGCGGCCAAAGCCCTCGGCGCACGCTGGGATGCCGCCAAAAAATGTTGGTACATCATTGATGTTGCCGACCTCACGCCGTTTTTACGCTGGATTCCAAACATGGAAGCAGCCCTGGAAAACTCGTCGGGTAGCCCGACCCCCTTGGCGAAAAGTCCATCAAGAGCGCCTGTCAATCAGTTCAAGGGCCCCACCACAGGGCCCACCGTAGAGGTGCCGCACTGTGGCTGTGACGTCCTGCCCTGGGAAGATTGCGCGCACACGGCAAAGCCGTAGGCACCTGGTTCGATCCCTTGTCGGGGCTGCCAAATGCTTGAAACTGCGTCAGGTGATCGCCGCTTAAACTCAAGCCTATCTCATCACGAAAGAAAAAATGTTCGATCAAAGCGGCCAATGGAAGCACCTGGAAACCTTCGACGATTTTGACAATGGTCTGTCAGAGCTGATCGACCTGTGGTCCAGTACCTCAAAGACGGTGACCAAAACCGTCAAGGCCTCGGCACTCGCTCATTTCAAGGAAGACCTGGAAACCGCCATACTTCAATGGGCCGACAACCGGGCCAAGTCCAAAAAGTACGCAGCCATTGCCAAGGAGTTGGCAGAGTTTGAAGAGGCCTTGAAATAAGGCATTGCCCATGCCCGCGACTGCAGGCTAGCCAGGCACGTCAACCACGAAGCCCTCGACAAAGCTTTCCTGCTCGCCTTTGTGCACGTAGCCCATCGGGTTGGCCACCACCTGACAGGCAAACTCGTGACCGTCGCGAGTGCCCCGCACTGTGTAATTGTTGGGGCAATGCAAATGGCCGTGCATCCAGACCTGCGCAAAGGGCAACAGTTCGTCCAGTGCGTTGCAGAATCCGGCCGTGCCCGGCTGCTTGCCATACCTGGGGTCGGCACTGTGCAGCGTGGGCGCGAAATGCGTGACGACCACGGTGGTGCCGTCGAACGGCGTCTGCAAGGCGCCGCGCAGCCAGACCTGGCATTCCAGTGACATCTCCCGCAGGGCATCTGCCAGCATGGGCAGGCCTTGACTCAAGGTGGTGTTTTTCGACAGATAGTAATTGGCGGCCCGAAACGCTTTTTCACGCTGCTGCAGCTGTTTGGTCAAGGTCTTCTCGGCCTTGGCAAAGGCGTCAAAATCACTCCACAAGGTGGTTCCGACAAAGCGAACAGTGCCGATGGTGACCATTTCACGCTCCAGCCACTCTATCCCGAGGTTTTGGCAAATCTGGCGCAATCTGGCGTAAGTGTCGGCAAACTCCAGCGCATCGAACTCATGATTTCCCGGCGTAAAAAGCACCCGGGGCCAAGGCGA
Source organism: Rhodoferax sp. (assembly GCF_030653815.1). GTDB lineage: Bacteria > Pseudomonadota > Gammaproteobacteria > Burkholderiales > Burkholderiaceae_C > Rhodoferax. The sequence continues at coordinate 24,377 of NZ_JAURYQ010000005.1, forward strand.
TCCGGCTTGCAAGGGTGAAAACCGCGCCAAGCCAAAATCATCCTCCGTCAGCAGCGACCCGGTCTGGTAAGAACCAATGTCCCCTGCGAGCACCAGCACATCCACGTCGGGCGCAGCTTGTGGCGTGAAATCGGGGTGCAACTCAAGGTGAAGGTCTGACAGCAATTGGATTCGCATGGGTGGTTTAGTCTAAGGCAGCGCCTTTTCGTGATTTGTCTTGCCCGTGAATGCTTGGAATTAGTGACGGGTCACTAATAATTGCTGCAACGCAACAATTTTTCACCATTCACGCATATTCCCACTACAATTCACCCATGCTGCACTGCAACATAGCAATCCTGCCGGGTTGCCGAAGCAAATGCGGTCAACCCATCAAGGAAACTGAAATGAACCAATCTGCTGAAAAATTCGCCGCCACCGCCAAAGCCAACCTGGAAGCCGCCCAAGCGCTGGCCGCCAAGGCACAGTCTGGCGTGGAAAAGCTGGTCGACCTGAACATGGCCACCTCCAAGGCTGCCATGAGCGAGTCGTTTGAGCACGCCCAAGCCGTTCTGGGCGCCAAGGACCCGCAAGCACTGGCAGCCCTGCAGGCTTCCCTGGCCAAGCCCCTGGCTGAAAAAACAACAGCTTACGCTCAGGAATTCCAGAAGATCGTCGCTGGTGCCAGTGCCGAATTCACCAGCGCAGCCCAGGCCAACATGGCCGACGTGCAAAAGGGTTTCGCCACCCTGATGGAAAGCGCAACCAAAGGTGCGCCTGCTGGTTCCGAGTCCGCCATGGCCTTTTTCAACCAGGCCATGAACGCCAGCCAGAACGCATTCAAAACAGCTCAAGCTTCGGCCCAGCAAGCAGTTGACGCCGCCCAAGCCAACTTCACCGCAGCCACCAAGCAAGCGACTGACGTTGTCAAGAAGGCCACCAAGTCCGCATGATTCGCTGCCTGATTTGGCAAGAATGACACAAACGGCACTTCAGGGTGCCGTTTGTGTTTTCGAGCCAGCACAAAGTGATCAACATGCAAGGTCAAACCGAACACTCGGCACAGGCCAACGCGTCAGTCCCTGAGGCTGATGAGCGCGTCTTGCTGCTGGAAGAGGTCAATTTCAAGTGGCTGTTGGCGGGCATGGGACTGTGGATTGACATGGTGCGTTTTCACCAGGACCCCGTCTACGCGGCACGCTTTCTGGCGTTGGCCGAGGCGTCAGAGTCTCCAGCACTGCGCAAGTGCGCCGCTGCACTGCAAGGCAAAAAAGAAAGCGCTTGCCAATAGCGTACGATCCATTTCATGAACTACAAGAAGACAGGCGTGACCGCCTTGGGCGCTTTGCTGGCCCTGGTGCTCGCCATGACGGGCTGCAGCAGCACGCCCCCCACACCTCCCGCCCAAGCCGCGGTGAACGCGCCAAAGGCCAAACCGGTCATTGCGCTCGCCCTGGGCGGCGGCGCCGCCAAGGGCTTTGCGCACATTGGTGTCATCAAGGCACTGGAAGCACAGGGCATCGTCCCCGACATCGTGATCGGCACCAGCGCCGGTTCGCTGGTGGGCGCGCTGTACGCCTCAGGCAAAACCGGATTCGAGCTGCAGGAAATGGCAATCCCGTTTGACAAATGGCAATTCATTGACTGGGGCATGCCCAACCGCGGCTTGATGAAGGGCGACGCCCTGACCAAGTTCGTGAATGCGGCCGTCGGCGGCCGCGCCATCGAGAAATTCCCCAAGAAATATGGCGCCGTGGCCACCGACCTGCAATCGGGGGAGCCCATCGTCTTTCGCTCGGGTGATGCTGGCATTGCCGTGCTGGCTTCCAGCAGCGTCCCGCTGGCATTTCAACCTGTGACCATTCGCGGCCGCCAGTACGTCGATGGTGGCCTGACCAGCCCGGTGCCCGTCAGGCTGGCTCATGACATGGGCGCCAGTTTTGTCATTGGCGTGGACATTTCCGACAAGCCGGCCAATGGCAGCATCAACAGCACCATGGACGTGGCGCTCCAGACCCTGGCCATCATGGGCCAGATGATCCGGCGCTATGAACAGCCGGTGGCCGACATCATGATCCGGCCCGATATTTCGAGGCTGGGCTCGGTTGATTTCGACAACCGCCACCAGGCCATCCTGGAAGGTGAACGGGCTGCTGGGATGCAAATGCAGACGCTCAAGGACAAGTTGGCAAGGTTTGGGCAACCGAGCTAATCAGCTGGGGTCAGAGCACGTCGCTTCGCGAGTGGTCTGACCCGCAAGGTCTCACAACGACTGCAAAACGATGTCGATTTGGGCGCCACCCAGCTCCGATTGGGACACTTTCAATTCGCCCTGATGGCTGGCCACCAGATCTTTGACCACGGCCAAGCCGATGCCGTGACCGGGTACGCGCTCGTCCAGGCGCACACGCCGCGCCAGTACGGCACCAGGGTCGGCAAAACCCGGGCCATCATCACCAACCCGAATGTGCAAGCGTTTGCCGTCCACCCATAGCCGCACAGACACCTGGCTCTTCGCCCACTTGGCCGCGTTGTCGAGCACGTTGCCAAGCATTTCAAAGGCATCACCTTCATCCATGCGCCAGCTCAAGTCGAGCGGACAGTCCAGCGCAAACACCAGCGGCTTGTCCACGTAGACCTTGACCAGGGTGTCACGAATCCGGTTCAGGATAGGGGCCAGCACCAACTGTGGCGCAAAGCGGGCGGCGCCACTGGCCCCAGCCCGACCCAACTGGTGCACCACGATGTCGTTCATGCGGTCCACTTGCCGCGCCACCATGCCGGGCAATTCAGCCGGCTCATCGAGTGAGGCGCGCAACGCCGCCAACGGTGTTTTGAGACTGTGGGCCAGGTCATCGAGCGCATCCTTGTAGCGTGTCTGCCGCGCTCTTTCCTGGTCCATCAAGCCATTGAGATTGTGGGTCAGACCGGCCAGTTCATCCGGATAAGTTCCCTCGACCCGCGCCTGCTCGCCATTTTCAATGTGCTGCACTTCCCGGGCCATGCGGCTCAGCGGGGCCAGCGCCCAGCGCAGCAGCAGCGTTTGCGTGAGTAACAACAGCAGCCCGGCCCCCCCCAGCCAGCTCCACAGCGTGCGCTCGAAGGCCTGCACTTCCAGGTCAAAGGCGGCCTTGTCTTCCAGCACAGAAAAAACCAGCGGCGCTGCCCGGTCATTCACCGACCACTTGACGGCGTAGCTGGCGGCGAGATAGGCGCGCGCAGACCCGGATGTGGCGCCGTGCTGCGCCTGGGGAGCGGTCACGGTGTCAAACTGCCACAGAGCCGGCGCCTGGGTGCGCTGAAAAGGAGGATTGAGACCCAGTGTGGACGACGACTGCCATTCTTCGTTTTTGTTCAGGTTGGCAATGTTGGCGTACAAACCGGACGCCGGCAGCGACAAGCGGGGTTCGGCCAGTGTGGCGGGCATGACCAGCGTGCCCTGGGCGTTCAGCTCCGCCCCCGCCATCAAGAGGTAAATGGTGGTCTGCAAGCGTGCATAGCGCTGGGCGCGCACGCTGTCCACATAAGCCTGCTGCACCGCCCAGCCGGCACCGGCCAAAAAGACCAGCAACACAATAAAGGCACCCCAGATCAGGCGGGCACGTATGGACAGCGGTGTTCTCACTGCAGCACGAAGCGGTAACCCCTACCGCGCAACGTCTCGATGGGTGCCAGCAGCCCGTCGGGGTCGAGTTTGCGCCGCAGCCGCCCGATCAGGACCTCCAGCACATTGCTGTCTCGATCCTCGTCATGCGGGTACAGGTAGTCGGACAGCTCCTGCTTGCTCACCACCCTGGCGCGGGCACGCACCAGGTATTCCAGCACCCGGTACTCAAACAGGGTCAGCTCGAGCGCCTCGCCATTCAAGCGGGCGCTCTGAGCCGAAAAGTCGACACTCAAGGCGCCCAGCGTCAGCACTTCCGATGTCGCCTTGTGGGCGCGCCGCAGCAGCGCCTTGACGCGCGCCGCCAGTTCGGGGTACTCAAAAGGTTTCACCAGATAGTCGTCGGCGCCAGCCTCCAACCCGAGCACCTTGTCCTGCCAGCTGCCACGCGCAGTCAGAATCAAAATCGGCAGGTTTCGGCCCTCGGCGCGCAGAGTTTGCACCACCTGGAGTCCATTGAGCTTGGGCAGGCCGAGGTCGACAATGGCCAGGTCCAACGGGTATTCGCGGGCCTGGAACAGGCCATCTTCACCGTCGGCAGCCAGGTCGAGACGATAACCATCGGCTTCGAGCTGTCGCTTCAGGCTCAGCCGCAACACGGCATCGTCTTCAATCAACAGCAGGCGCATGTGCTTAAAGCCTGCGCCCGCTGGCAGCGTCGATCAGCACCACGATGACCTCCCCTTTCGGCGTCAGCAGCTTGACACGCCAGACCGTTTGACCTTCGCGCTGGACCTGCTCCACGGCCAGAACCCGGCCGCCCGTGGCTTGCTGCGCCATGGCGGCAGCATCATCACGGCTCACATCGGCCCAGGCCGGCAGGCTGAGCGCCAGCATCAGGGCAGTGATCAGGGTGGTCAACAGTTTCATGGCGTGCAGAAGTTGGGAGTGCTTGCGTCAGGCGATGTTACTACCGCCCGGCTCAAGCTGATTACTGCGTGATCGGCTCAACGGTCACGCGCACCGGCAGGCTGTTGCCCGGGTTGCTGCGCATGAAAGTGGTGTAGTTCTGCCCGCGATAGTCGTAGCTGACGCGGTAGCCGCTGATGCGCGTTTGCGCGTCGTACACGGTGCGGCAGCGCTGTACCTCGCGCTGCGCCGTTTCATAGCCACCGTTGTCGTATGGGTTGTTGCGGTATTGGCCGTTGTCATACGGGGACCGTGCGTCACGGTTCTGAAGCTGGTCGCCCGCCATGGCGCCCAGCACCACGCCCAAAGCGGTGGCCACATCCTTGCCGCTGCCACCACCCACCTGGTGCCCCAAGACGCCACCGGCCAATCCACCCACAATGGCGCCGCCGTACTGCCGGTCCTGGCTGGTCTGGCGCTGCGTATTGACGCGACCGCCATTTTCCGGCACCCAGTGGCTGCTGCATTCGTTGCGCGGCACATTCACGTTTTCGTACTGTGGCTCGGCACTGCGAACACGCGCGTTGTCGGTAAAGGTTTGGGCCTGGGCACCGAACAAGGCGCCGGCAAACAGACTGGTGAGAACGATACGTTTCATGGAAAACTCCTTGGGTTGGTATGGCCTGCAGTTTGCACGCGCCTGCCTGAACCCGAACTGAACAGAAGCCAAATAATCATAACAATGCAAAAATGATGGCCATTGATGCACTTCTGAATGGATTCGATGGCTTTTCGACTCGTCCTTTTCATCCTCGCCGCAGCACTGACGGCCGCCCATTTTTTCAGGGCAGAAAACTATGCCATGGTGGCCCTGAGCCTGGCGACGCCCTTGCTGTTTTTGTACCGCAAGCCGGCGAGCCTGGTGCTGCTGCAACTGGCCGCATACGGCGCCGCGGCCAATTGGCTGATCGTCGCGCTGCTGCTGGTCCAAATGCGACAGCAAATCGGACGTCCCTGGACCGTGGCCGCCATCATTCTGGGCGCAGTCGCCCTGTTAACGCTGCTGGCCGGCTTGTTGCTGAACTCCCGGGTCATGCGCCAGCGCTACAACTAATCCATCGCCATGAAGCACAGTTCAATCCGAAGTCCCATCACACCCGCCTTGACGCTGTTCACGATGTTCTTGCTGGGCGGCTGTGCTGCGCAGGAAGTGGGCGCAGAAATCAAACTGGCGTCAGGCTCCCATCCGACCGACCTGACTTGCCCTCGCACCAGCAACTGCGTCAACTCCTTGCCCGGCAATGGGCTTGCGGCACTTCGCCATACCGGCGACCCTGTGCAGGGCATGACCCTGCTGCGCGCCACGCTGGCCAGCTTTCCTGAAGCCAACATCGTGCGCAGTGACCCGCTTTGGCTGGAGGTCATCTTCACCACCACGCTGGGGTTCAGGGACCAGGTCGACTTTGTGCTGGATGCCAAAACTGGCGAGATCAACTACCGGTCGAAATCCTTGGTGGGCCGGTATGACTTTGGCAAAAACAAGTCGCGTATGTCCGTGTTTTCAGAGCGCTTTGCGGCCCAGTCCAAGCTACTGCCAAGCCAGTAAGCACGCCAGCAAGTAGCTGCCCAACGGCAGACCGTCGAGCGCCTCATCGGAAAAACTCTCCATCATGCATTTTTTGCATAGCGTCATAGATTGACGTCGTATGACCGTTTCATCCTAGGGTAACTACCTAGAATTTTGCGCATACACCTGATCAATCAACCTGTTTTGGAGAACCCGATGAGCTACCGAATCGAAAGAGACTTTCTTGGTGAAAAGCAGTTGCCGGACACCGCGTACTACGGGGTGCAAACCTTGCGCGGCAAGGAGAACTTTCATATCACGGGCATCCCGATGTCGACGGAGCCCTACTTCGTCAAGGCGTTTGGCTACGTCAAAAAAGCCGCCGCTTTGGCCAATCGGGATCTGGGTGTGCTTGAAGCCGATATTGCCAACGCCATTGCCGTCGCGTGTGACCGCCTGATTGCGGGGGAAATGGCCGACCAGTTTGTCACTGACTTCATCCAGGGCGGTGCCGGCACCTCCACCAACATGAATGCCAACGAGGTGATTGCCAACCTGGCCTTGGAACAGATGGGGCACAAAAAGGGCGAGTACCAATTTGTCAATCCCAACGACCATGTGAACTTTGGGCAATCCACCAACGACGTCTACCCGACTGCCTTCCGGCTGGCGTTGATTCTGCGGCTTGAGAGCTATATGGACGCGCTGCGGCGGCTGCAGAGCGCTTTCTTCGCCAAGGGCAAGGAGTTCGAGAAAGTTTTGAAAATGGGCCGTACCCATCTGCAAGATGCCGTTCCGATGTCGCTGGGTCAGGAATTCCACGGCTGGGGCACCACCCTGGGCGAAGAAGTGCAGCGCATCGCCGAGGTTCGCCAGTTCCTGCATGAAATCAACCTGGGGGCCACCGCCATTGGCACCATGGTCACGGCGGCACCCGGTTACCCGGAACTGGCCACCCGATATCTGTCCGAACTAACCGGTGCCGAATTCATACTGGCCGGCGACCTGATCGAGGCCACTTCCGACACCGGTGCCTACGTGCTGCTGTCAGGTGTCCTCAAACGCACCTCGTCCAAACTCACCAAAATCTGCAATGACATCCGGCTACTGGCCTCCGGGCCACGCTGTGGCTTCAACGAGATTCACCTGCCCCAGATGCAGCCGGGCAGCTCCATCATGCCGGGCAAGGTCAATCCGGTGATCCCGGAAGTGGTCAACCAGACCAGCTTCTTGGTGATTGGCCTGGACCTGACGGTCACGCTGGCGGCCTCGGCCGGGCAATTGCAGTTGAACGTGATGGAACCCGTCATCACCTACGCGCTGTTCACCTCCATTTCCACCATGGAGAACGCGGTCAACAGTCTGAACGTCAATTGCATCCAGGGCATCACGGCCAACGCGGAACACACGCGCGACATGGTGCTGAACTCGCTCGGCATCATCACGGTGCTCAAACCGTCCCTGGGCTACAAGCAATGTGCAGAGATCGCCCGCGAAGGCTACGAGACCGGCAAATCGCTGCATGACATCGTCGTCCATGAGCGTCAGCTGATGACCCAGCATCACTGGGACGAAGTGTTCTCGTTTGAAAACCTGATCAGCCCGAAGTTCGCGCAATGATCGTGGCCCAACCGGGCTAACGCCCGCCATTGAAAGACAGAGGAAAAGAAAATGACTTTATCGATTGTTTTGCAATTCATGGTGGTGCTCGCCGCCATCTGGATGGGTGCCCGGTCTTCAGGTATCGGCCTGGGCCTTTGGGGTGCGGTTGGTTTGGCGGTGCTGATCGGCGCCTTTGGCATCACCCCGACCTCACCGCCCATCGACGTCATGCTGATCATCCTGGCGGTGATCATGGCCGCATCGGTCATGGAGGCGGCGGGTGGCATTGACTTTTTGGTCGGCATCGCCGAGCGCATCATTCGCGCCAACCCAAAGTACGTGACGATCGTGGCACCGCTGACCACCTGGACGTTCACCTTCCTGGCCGGCACCGGTCACATCGTTTACCCCCTGCTGCCCGTGATTTATGAAACAGCGCACCGCAGCGGCATTCGCCCGGAACGGCCCATGGCGGTGGCCACCATTGCCTCGCAGCAGGCCATCACGGCGAGCCCGGTGGCAGCCGCCACCGCAGCCATGATTGGTTTGTTTGCTGAAAAAGGCATGGCCGAGTGGGGACTGCGGGAGATTTTGCTGATTTGCGTACCCGCCACACTGATTGGTGTCATCGCCGCCGCCATCGTCTCGATGTTCATCGGCAAGGACCTGAAGGACGACCAGGTCTACCAGGCGCGTCTTGCTGCAGGTGAGATTCCCGCACCACAACCGCCCTCCGAGCGCCCTGCCCTCAAGCCTGCGGCCAAGCTTGCTGCCTACGTTTTTCTGAGCGGTGTGGCCTTGGTCGTGTTGTTCGGGTTTTTCCCGCAACTGCGGCAACTCCCTGGCGCGAAAAGCCCGCTGTCGATGCCCATCGTCATTGAAGTCATCATGATGTCCATCGCGGCGATCATGCTGCTGGTCACAAAAGTGCCCGTCGACGAAGTCCCCAAAACCGCCACCTTGCGTGCCGGTGTGGTGGCCGTCATCGGCATTTTCGGTTTGGCCTGGCTCGGCGACAGTTTCATCTCGGCGAACAAGGACTTGATCATTCCCGCCATTGGTGAATGGGCGAAAGTGGCACCCTGGACTTTTGCCTTCGGTTTGTTCCTGGCGTCCGTGTTGCTTTACAGCCAAGCGGCCACCACCCGCGCGCTCATGCCGCTGGGCGTGGTGTTGGGCATACCCCCGCAGTTTCTGATTGGCATGTTTCCGGCAGTCAATGGCTATTTCTTCATTCCGACCTACGGCTCACTGATCGCCGCCATCAACTTTGACCTGTCAGGCACCACAAAGATCGGCCGCTACGTGCTGAACCACTCCTTCATGATTCCCGGTCTGGTGGCCACGGTCGTGTCTGTTGCCACCGGCTTGGCCATTGCTGACATGATCTTTTGATGACGCATCAGCCAGTGAGATCTTGCAAACTCCAGGAGAAGTTCACGTAAGCACCCGTCGTCAATGAGTTTTAAAACGAAAAAAAGCCCAACTGAAACAGCAGGGCTTTTTATGTATGGTGGTGTACTGCGGACCCCGGTTCAATACCGTGAATATAGACATCTGATAACACCCGCTATGACCCTGCTGAAGGATACGGGAAGGTACTTGCGCCTGCCAACCCCTCCCCCACTAAACGCAAGTTTTCGCATCCCTTCGATTCGGTCTCACCCATCGATTCAAGGGCGGAATTCGACCATTCCAGCCAGTCGAACTCACATCCGCTTGGACCGGAATGCGTCAGAAGTCATTCGCGACAGTCAGCGTCCTGGTAAATCAGTTGCGTGATTTTGGATGCTGGGCAGCAGTCGTTTGCG
>NZ_JAURYQ010000017.1 GCF_030653815.1 Rhodoferax sp.
ATCGTGCTGGCGATTGTGGTGGTGTGCCAGATGGTGTTTGTCCGGGCGGTGCTCGGTGAGTCGTCCATCTGGCAGACCGAGTTTTCCACTTTCTCCATCTTGGCGGCCACTTTTCTGGGGGCCCCCTACATTTTGCTGACACGCGGCCATGTGGGTGTCGACATTTTGCCGATGATGGTAGCTGGCAACAAACGGCGCGCGCTCTTTTTTGTCGGCAGCTTTGTGGCGCTTTTCTTTTGCGGCCTGTTCTTTTATGCCTCGCTGTCGTGGTGGTATGAAACCTGGACCTCGGGCCACACCACCTCGTCGATGTGGCGCGCCAGACTGTGGATTCCGCACCTGAGCGTGCCGGTGGGCCTGGGGCTGTTATGCCTGCAGTACCTGACCGAAATCTGGCTGGTCTGGAGCGGAAAAGAAGAACCCTACGGCATGACGCCAGGAGTCCACCTATGAGTCCGTTGTTGATTGGTGTGCTGGTCTTTTCCACCACCATGCTGGTGCTGTCCACCGGGCTGCCCATCGCCTTTGGCCTGGGGGCGGTGGCGCTGGGCTTCATGATCATTTTTGATGGCTGGTCCAGTGTTCACTTCCTGCCGGAAACCATTTTTTCGGGTCTGGATGACTTCACGCTGGTGTCGCTGCCCATGTTTGTCATCATGGGGGCAGCGGTGGCTTCATCGCGTGCCGGCAGTGATCTGTATGAAGCGCTGGCGCGCCTGCTGCACAAGGTGCCGGGTTCGCTGGTGATCTCCAACATCGGTGCCTGCGCGCTGTTCTCTGCGCTCACGGGCTCTTCCCCCGCCACCTGTGCTGCCATTGGCAAGATGGGCATCCCCGAGATGCGCAAACGCGGCTACGACGCCGACCTGGCTACTGGCGCTATCGCTGCGGGCGGCACTCTGGGTATTTTGATTCCGCCCAGCGTCACCATGATCCTGTATGGCATTGCCTCGGAAACCTCGATCGGTCGGTTGTTCATTGCCGGCATCCTGCCAGGCCTCATGCTCACCGGCATGTTCATGGCCTGGGCGCTGTTTTTGAGCTGGAAGCGCGGCACGGTGCTGATCGACAAAGACCGTATTTATTCGCTGAAGGAAAAGGTTGAGCTGCTGCCGCGTCTGTTGCCCTTTTTGGCGGTGATTGTGGGCGTGGTCTATTCCTTGTATGGCGGCATTGCCACACCGTCGGAGGCGGCCGGGGTCGGCGCCATGCTGTGTCTGGTGATGGTGGCCGTGATCTACAAGGTCTGGCGGCCACGTGACATGTGGCATATTTTGCGCGACGGGCTGCGCGAGTCCGGCATGCTGCTGCTGATCATTGGCACGTCCATCCTGTTCGGCTACATGATGTCCTCGCTGCAGGTGACGCAGTCCGTGGCCGAAGCCATTGGCGCCTTGCAGGTGAACCGCTGGGTGGTGCTGGCCGCCATCAACCTGATGCTGCTGGTGGCCGGTTGCTTTTTGCCGCCCGCAGCCATCATTTTGATGACCACGCCGATCCTGATGCCGGTGATCACGGCCGCCGGTTTTGATCCGATCTGGTTTGGTGTGGTGCTCACCATCAACATGGAGCTGGGTCTGATCACGCCGCCTGTCGGCCTGAACCTGTTTGTGATCAATGGCATTTCGCCCGACATCAAGCTGACCACCATCCTCAAGGGGGCTGTGCCCTTCATGTTGTGCATGGTGGTGGCTATTCTGATTTTGTGTGTCTTTCCTGAAATCGCGACCTGGTTGCCGACCAAAGTCATGGGCTGATGCGGGTCGATCATGCGTAACTGGAACAGTCTGGCCGACAACCGCAGCGCCCGGCTCAAGCGCGCAGCCAGCCTGGTGGGTGGTAAACGGGTGCCGGCCGAGCTGGCCACGGCGTTGCTGACGGCGGTGCTGGAGCCGGGCGACCGGGTCTGCATCGAGGGCAACAATCAGAAGCAGGCCGACTTTCTGGCGCGCTGCCTGACCCGGCTGGACCCGACGCAGGTGCACAGCCTGCACATGCTGCAGTCGGTGTTGGCGCTGCCCGAACATCTGGATATTTTTGACAACGGCATTGCCTCAAAGCTCGACTTTTCATTCTCGGGCCCGCAAGCCGCGCGCCTGGCCAAGATGGTTTCTGCCGGGCAAATCCAGATCGGTGCCATCCACACCTACCTGGAGTTGTTCAGCCGTTACTTTGTCGATTTGACGCCGCGCGTGTCGCTGGTCTGTGCCCAGGCGGCCGACGCCCAGGGCAACCTTTATACCGGCGCCAATACCGAAGACACGCCCGCCATCGTGGAGGCCACGGCGTTCAAGGGCGGCATTGTCATTGCCCAGGTCAATGAGTTGCTGGACACCCTGCCGCGGGTCGATATTCCGGGGGATTGGGTCAATTTCGTGATCCAGGCTCCGCAGCCGCACGCCATCGAGCCGCTTTTCACGCGCGACCCGGCGCAGATTTCCGAGATTCAGGTGCTGATGGCGATGATGGCCATCAAGGGCATTTATGCCGAATACGGCGTGCAGCGCCTCAACCACGGCATTGGCTTTGACACAGCGGCCATCGAACTGCTGCTGCCCACCTACGCCGAGTCGTTGGGCTTGAAGGGCAAGATTTGCCAGCATTGGGCGCTCAATCCGCACCCGGCGCTGATTCCGGCCATTGAGGCGGGTTGGGTCGAGTCGGTGCACTCGTTCGGCTCCGAGTTGGGCATGGAAAATTATGTCAGGGCGCGCTCCGATGTGTTCTTTACCGGGGCTGATGGCAGCATGCGCAGCAACCGGGCCTTGTGCCAGGCGGCCGGCCACTATGCCTGCGACATGTTCATTGGCTCCACCCTGCAGATCGACCTCAACGGCCACAGTTCGACCGCCACCACGGGGCGCATTGCCGGTTTTGGCGGCGCGCCCAACATGGGCGCCGATGCGCGCGGGCGCCGCCACGCCACACCGGCCTGGCTCAAAGCCGGCGCCCAGGCGCGCCAGGGGCGCAGCGGCGTGTCCAGCATGCCACGCGGGCAGAAGCTGGTGGTGCAAATGGTGGAAACTTTCCGTGAACACATGCAGCCGGCCTTTGTTGACACCCTCGATGCCTGGCAGTTGGCCGAACAGGCCCACATGGCGATTCCGCCGGTGATGATTTACGGCGACGACGTCACCCACATCCTGACCGAAGAAGGCATCGCCAATTTGCTGCTGTGCCGCAGCGACGCAGAGCGCGAGCAGGCCATTCGCGGCGTGGCCGGCTACACCCCGGTGGGCCTGGCGCGCGACAAAGCCATGGTGGAAAACCTGCGCGACCGTGGCATCATCGTGCGCGCCGAAGACCTCGGTATTGACAAGCGTGACGCTACCCGCAGCCTGCTGGCGGCGCGCAACATGCGCGACCTGGTCAGGGCATCTGGCGGGCTTTATGACCCGCCCAAACGCTTTCGCAATTGGTAGATTTGGTGGCGCCCAAGGAGAACAGCATGGAAAAATTGCACTACGAATTTGCCGGGCAACGCGCTCCAGGTCACTTTGCTCCCGTGTTGGTGGGTGTGGTGGGTTCGGGCAATCTGGAAGTGATGATCGAGCCAAAGCCCCAAAGCGCGGCTTGCCAGATCGACATCACCACCTCGGCGCGCGGTTTTGCGCCCATCTGGCAGGCGGTGGCCAACGACTTTCAGGCAAGGCATAGACTGGCTGGGGTGGCGGTGTCGATCAACGACATGGGAGCCACGCCAGCGGTAGTGAGTTTGCGCCTGGACCAGGCCGCAGCGGCATTGCCAACAGCCAGTTCGGTCGTCGAAGGTGACTTGCTATGAAACTCAGTTTTGCCGAATTGACCGCCCGCGAGCGTGTTGCCCAGCTGCTTGATACCGGTAGTTTTCAGGAAATTCTGGGCCCGGCTGAGCGCGTTGTCAGCCCGCATCTGGCGTTGCTGGGCGTGCCCTCGGCGTTCGACGATGGCGTGGTGATTGGCAGCGGTTCGCTGGCTGGCCAGCCGGTCTTGCTCGCCGCGCAGGAAGGCGAATTCATGGGCGGTGGCGTGGGTGAAGTGCATGGCGCCAAGCTGGTCGGCCTGTTCCAGCGCGCGCTAATCCACCGGCCTGCGGCCGTCATTGTGCTGGCCGAGTCCGGCGGCGTGCGCCTGCACGAGGCCAACGCCGGGCTGATCGCGGTGTCGGAGGTGATGCGCGCCTTGCTGGCGGTGCGTGCGGCGGGCATTCCGGTGCTGATGCTGATTGGCGGCGCCAATGGCTGTTTTGGCGGCATGGGCCTGATTGCGCGCTGTGCTGACTGGGTGGTGATGAGCGACATGGGCCGTCTGGCCATGTCGGGCCCCGAGGTGATCGAGTCGTCCCACGGCGTCGAAGAATTCGACTCGCGCGACCGTGCGCTGGTGTGGCGCACCACCGGCGGCAAACACCGTTACCTGACGGGTGATTGCGACGTGCTGGTGGAAGACGACGTGGCGCAATTTCGCCGCGCTGCCATCGGCTTGCTGAACCAGGCCCGGCCCCTGAGCCTGGCGGCGCTGGAGGCCGAACATGCGCTGTTGGCCGAGCGCCTGAGGCGTGACGGCGACTGCCGCGATGCGCTGGACATCTGGCAACGTGCCGGAGTGCCAGAGCCGCTGCGGGTGACCGACATGGAAGCCGATGCCATCGTACGCCTGAAGGACACGATGGAACACCTGTCAAAGGAGCCGGCATGAATTGGGAAACACTGCTCAGCGCGCTGTTCGGCTCGGCGCACAACGTTCAGTGTGACGGCGACCTGCTGCACGGCAGCGCCCAGCTGAACGGCCAGACTATCACTGTGGTGGGCACCACCCACCACGCGGCCATTGGCGTCGAGCTCGCCCTGGCGCAGGCGCGTGTGGTGCTCGACACGGTGCGCGACTTTCCCGGGCGGGCCATTGTGCTGCTGGTCGACACCCAGGGCCAGCGTTTGCGGCACCGCGACGAGTTGCTCGGCATCAACCGTTACATGGCGCACATGGGTTGCTGCATCGCGCTGGCGCGCCAGCACGGGCACCGCGTCATAGGCCTGGTGTACGACCAGGCGCTGTCGGGTGGTTTTATTACCTCGGGCCTGATGGCCGATGCCTGCTACGCGCTGCCCGAGGCCGAGATCCGTGTCATGCGTCTGCCGGCCATGGCGCGCGTGACCAAGCTCGACGAGCAGCGCCTCGCTGAACTTTCCAAATCCAATCCGGTGTTTGCGCCGGGCGTGGAAAACTATGTGACCATGGGCGGCATCGAGGCGCTTTGGCGTGGTGATTTGCAGGCCTGTCTGGTCGATGCCTTGCAGCAGGCCACCACCCAGGACACGCGTGCGGCCGAGGGCGCGGCGCGCGGCGGGCGCACCCTGGCCGCGCAGGTTGCCATGCGTGTGGTCAATGCCTGAAGTGCTTTAGGCCAGCGTGAGGCACGGCATGCAGGACTTGCGACGCAACCAACTGGTGTGGCTCGATCCGCAGGGCTGGTTGCAGGTCCAATCGCATGTCTGGGACGCTGAGGCCCAAGCCTTGCTGGCACACTGGTGTGACCATGATTTGCCGCTGGTGGTGTGCCGCCAGCGTCTTGATGTGGCGCCAGATCAGCTTTGCCTGGGTTTGCCGGCACCACGGCAATGGTCGCGGCGCCGCCTCGCGCTGACGGTCGGGCGGGACCAGGTGGCCGTCATTGGGGACTTCCCCACGTTGCGTCAAGTGGCGCAGGCCCTGCCCTGGGGGCCTGCCGCGCTGGAACTGGATCGGGCCTTGACTGAGCTGGCGGTGACGCCGAGGGTTTACGGCTCCCATGCCTGGCAGTGGCTCACCCAGATGCCTTACCTGCACGGCGATTCGGACATTGATGTGACGCTGGAGGTGCCCGATTTCCAGGCCGCCTGCGAGGTGTTGGCGCTGCTGGCTGCGGCTGATCTAGGGCCGCGACTTGACGGCGAAATCGTTTTCCCGGACGGCCAGGCCGTCGCCTGGCGCGAGTTGCAGCGCCTGCTGACAGGCCATACCGCGCAGGCCTTGCTGAAAGAACGTCAAGGTATCCGGCTGGCGACGCTGGCAGAGTTGCAAAAGTTGGGAATATGCACGCCTGATGAAGCTGCCCATGCCATGCCTTGTCATGAGCCAAATGCGATTGTGGTTAGGGCGCAGCTCGCGGACGATGCCCTTGTAGGAGGCCCGCCCTCGGGCCGATGGATGTCTGGACCTGTTTCCACTGCAGCACAAAAATTCGGCCTGGCGGCGGTGCGCGCGCTTTACGCCGAGGTGGCGCTGGAGCCCAAACCGGGCCTGGTGTCGTTTCGCGACTGCGGCAGCCATACCGACATGGATGCCCAGACTTTCATGCGCAGCCTGTTTGCCTTGCGCGGCTATTTCCCGCGCATGGTGCGGGCAGGTCATACCGGGGCACCGTTCGCCGTTCTGGAAGGCCTGGGAAAAAATGCCGAGGCCCGCATGCTGACAGCCACCGGTGGCATCAACACCCACCGCGGTGCCATTTTTGGCCTGGGTCTGCTGTGCGCCAGCGCCGGCCAGTTGCAGGCGCAAGGCTTGCCGTTCACGTCACAACATCTGCGTGGCGCGTTGCTGTCCACTTGGGGCGACGCTTTGGCGCAGCGCGCCAAAGCGGCACGGCTGAGCGCGCCGGTTTCCAATGGCCAAAGGGCGATTCGGCGGTTTGAGCTGCGCAGCGCGGGCGATGAAGCGGCGCAGGCGTTCCCGGTGCTGTTTGATGTCACCCTGCCGGCCCTGCAAGCCGCCCTGCGGGCGGGGGCTGGTGAGCGGGCCGCCCGCGTGCAAGCGCTGTTTGCCACCATGGCCGCGCTGGACGACACCAATTGTGTGCACCGCGGCGGCATTGACGGCTTGCGCTTTGTGCAAGCCTCGGCGCGGCAATTTCTGCAGGCGGGCGGCGTGCTGCAAGCTGACTGGGTGCCACAGGCACGCGCGATGCACAGCGCGTTTGTAGCGCGCCGACTGTCACCCGGTGGTTCCGCCGACGTGTTGGCCAGTGCCTGCTGGGTTCGGTTGACGCTACAGAGCCAAATGTCAGCGAGTTCCATGCAATCCCTGCCCGAGCTTGCCGCATGAGTTACGCCCTTGTTTTTTCAGGGCAGGCCAGCCAGCACCCGAAGATGCTGCCCTGGCTCGACACCGAGCCCAGGGCAGCGGCAACATTGCACGCCATGGGTGAGCGTATTGGCCTTGACTGGCGCACGGCGCTGCAAGATGAGAGCAGCCGCAGCAACAATGCCTTTGCCCAGGTGCTGATCACCGGCACAGCATTGGCGGCGTGGGCGGCCATCAAGGATCAATTGTCGCAAGCACCCGCCGTGGTCGCTGGTTACAGCGTGGGTGAACTGGCGGCTTTTGCCGGTGCCGGTGTGTTCTCGGCAGACCGGGCTCTTGCCCTGGCGCAACAGCGTGCCGCCTTGATGGATCAAGCCGTGCTGGGCCAGCAGACTGGCATGATGGCGGTGACGGGTTTGCCTGAGCCCCGCGTGCTGACAGCCTGCGCCGGCCTGGGGCTGGAATGCGCCATCCGCATCCATTCCGGCCAGTCGGTTTTCGCGGGGACCGATGATGCCCTGAGCCAGGCCACACCCCGGCTGCTGGCTTTGGGCGCCGTGTGCAAGCGGCTGGATGTGCGTGTGGCTTCCCATTCGTCCTGGATGGCGCCGGCCGCCCGGGCCTTTGCCAAGACCTTGGCCACCTTGCCGTTTGCCGCACCAAGCTGCCCCATTGCCACCAATGCCGACGGCGCGCTGGTCCGAAATCCGGCCGTGTTGCGTCAGGTCCTGAGCCGGCAACTTGCGAGCACGGTGCAATGGGCCGCTTGTATGGAAGCGGTCAACGAGCGGCAGGTGGCCTGTGTACTGGAAATTGGCGCCGGCTCAGCGCTGGCCAAAATGTGGAACGAGCGCTATCCCGGCATTCCGGCACGCTCTGTCGATGAGTTCCAGCAGCCGCAGGGTGCGGTGGCTTGGATCGCGCGGCACCTGTGTTAAGAACCGTGCATCAGACCTCGCCGCCAAACTGCTGGGTGAGCTTGTCGATGTATTGCTCCACCAGTTTTTCGAACTCCGCCTCGACCACCGGGGCGATCATCATTTTCATCAAACCCGGCAGGGGCAGGGTGAGTTCGCACTGAAGTTCCAGCACCAGGTGGGTGGACTTTTTCTTGTCAGTGATTTTCCAGGAACCTGACACCAGCGCGTTGCCTTCTCCCGCAATGGGCGTCCAGATCACGCTGCCCTTGGCCTTGTTGGACGTGTATTTCGACGCGTAAATGGTTTGCAGGCTGGCTTGGCCGATGCCGATTTTTTCCATTTCCCAGCGGTAAACGCCATCGCCCAGGCCCACCAGTTGATCGACTTTGGGGAAAAAACTGGCGGACTTGGGCACGTCGGACAGGGTGTCGAAGACGCTGCCATAGTCGGCCTTGACGGCGAATTCGTAACCCAGATCAATGTTGACGGTGATGCTCATGTGCGGTGTTCCGGTAGCGGTTGAAGAAGGGTGACTGTACGGACCGTCGGTGTTTCTGTCAAAACCACGGCATAGAGCACGACAATCCGGGATTCATTGTTCATTTTGACCGATCCCACGTGACCCCACCCACCCTGCTTCTTGCCCCCATGGAGGGTTTGCTCGACTTTGTCCTGCGCGATATTTTGACGCGGGTGGGCGGCGTGGACCGTTGTGTGTCCGAGTTCATCCGGGTCACTGGCACTCTTTTCCCCGAGCGTGTTTTCCTGCGTTATGTGCCGGAACTGCTGCAGGGCTGCAAGACGGCGTCCGGCGTGCCGGTGCGGCCGCAGTTGCTGGGCTCCGATGTGGTGTGCCTGGCCGACAACGCGGCGCGCCTGGCGGACATGGGCGCCGAGGGCATTGACCTGAACTTCGGCTGCCCGTCGCCGGTGGTGAATCGGCACCGCGGCGGCTCGGCCCTGCTGGAAGAACCCGAGCTGCTGTACCGCATCGTGGCGTCGGTGCGCCAGGCCGTGCCGGCGCATCTGCCGGTGTCGGCCAAGATGCGGCTCGGCTTGCACGACGACAGTCGGGCAGAAGCCTGTGCCCTGGCGCTTGAAGCCGGTGGCGCTTCTGAGCTGGTGGTGCACGCCCGCACCAAGGCCGACGGTTACCGGCCGCCAGCCTATTGGGAGCGGATTGCCGACATCCGTCAGGTGGTGCGCTTGCCGCTGGTGGCTAATGGCGAGATCTGGACGGTGGCCGATGCCCTGCGTTGCCAACAGGTGTCGGGCTGCCAGAACCTGATGCTGGGCCGCGGCATGGTGGCCAACCCGGCGCTGGCACGCGGCATTCGCGCGGCTTTGGGGGACGATTCTGCGTCGGCCAGCCTGAGCTGGCCGCAGCTCATGGTGCTGATCTCTGAATTCTGGCGCCTGGTTTGTGCGCACCTGACGCGTGACCAGCAAACCGGGCGCCTCAAGCAGTGGCTCAACCTGTTGCGGCGGGTCTACCCGCAGGCGCAAGCGGCCTTTGCCGAAGTACGCACTTTCCATGATCCTGCCGATGTGGAGCGTTGGTTTAAGGCGCAAGCAAGACCCGATGTCAGGGCTTGAGCCCAGTTTGACGCTGGCATGCGAGTGCATTGGATAACATCGCTTCTGATTTAAATTGTGAGCCTCCTGAATGTCTGAACCCCTGACCCTGGCCGTGAGCGATGCGTCTGAGCAGATTCGCCCGGGCACCTTTGTGCGCTACCCCGACTCCCCGTTTGAGCTGTACCAGCCCTACCCGCCCGCCGGTGACCAGCCCGAGGCCATCACGCAGCTGGTGGATGGCGTCAACGACGGCGAGGTGTTTCAGACCCTGCTGGGCGTGACGGGCTCGGGCAAGACCTTCACCATGGCCAACGTGATTGCGCGTCTGGGGCGGCCGGCCATCGTGTTTGCGCCCAACAAGACGCTGGCGGCGCAGCTGTACAGCGAGTTCCGCGAGTTTTTCCCGAAAAACGCGGTCGAGTACTTTGTCAGCTACTACGACTACTACCAGCCCGAGGCCTATGTGCCGCAGCGCGACCTGTTCATCGAGAAAGACTCGGCCATCAATGAGCACATCGAGCAGATGCGCCTCTCGTGTACCAAGAGCGTGCTGGAGCGCCGCGACGTGGTGATTGTGGCCACGGTGTCGGCCATTTACGGCATCGGCCAGCCCGAGGCCTACCACCAGATGGTGATGACGCTGCGCGCGGGCGACAAAATGGGCCAGCGCGACATGATCGCGCAACTGGTGCGCATGCAATACCAGCGCAACGATGTGGATTTTTCTCGTGGCGCCTTTCGCGTGCGCGGCGACACCATCGACATCTTTCCGGCCGAGCACAGTGAGATGGCGATCCGCGTCGAGTTGTTTGACGACGAGATCGAGAGCCTGCAACTGTTTGACCCGCTGACCGGGCGCATCCGGCAAAAGATCCCGCGCTTTACCGTCTACCCCAGCAGCCATTACGTCACGCCACGTGAACAGGTTTTGAGCGCGGTGGAGGCGATCAAGCTTGAGCTGGCTGAGCGCATCAAGGAATTTGTGTCGCAAGGCAAGCTGGTGGAAGCCCAGCGCATCGAGCAGCGCACCCGGTTCGACCTGGAAATGCTCAGTGAGGTCGGCCACTGCAAGGGCATCGAGAACTACTCAAGGCACTTGAGCGGCGCAGCGCCCGGCGAGCCGCCCGCCACGCTGACCGACTACCTGCCCAAGGACGCGGTGATGTTCCTGGACGAATCCCATGTGCTGATTGGCCAGTTTGGCGGCATGTACAACGGCGACCGCTCGCGCAAGACCACGCTGGTGGAGTACGGCTTTCGGCTGCCCAGCGCGCTGGACAACCGTCCGCTCAAGTTTGAAGAGTTCGAGACCAAGATGCGTCAGGCCATTTTTGTCTCGGCCACGCCGGGCCAGTGGGAAAAGGACCATACCGGCCAGGTGGTGGAGCAGTTGGTTCGCCCCACCGGCCTGGTCGACCCCGAAGTGGAGGTGCGCCCGGCCTCAGCCCAAGTCGACGACGTGCTGCAGGAAATCCGCATCCGCGTCGACAAGCATGAGCGGGTGCTGATCACCACGCTGACCAAACGCATGGCCGAGCAACTCACCGACTATTTGAGCGACAACGGCGTCAAGGTGCGTTACCTGCACAGCGACATCGACACCGTGGAGCGGGTCGAGATCTTGCGCGACCTGCGCCTCGGCACCTTTGACGTGCTGGTGGGCATCAACCTGCTGCGCGAAGGGCTGGATATTCCCGAGGTGTCGCTGGTGGCGATTCTGGATGCCGACAAGGAAGGTTTTTTGCGTTCGGAGCGTTCGCTGATCCAGACCATCGGCCGCGCCGCGCGCAACCTGGAGGGCCGCGCCATTCTGTACGCCGACAAGGTGACCGAGTCGATGCGCAAAGCCATCGACGAGACCCAGCGACGCCGGGTCAAGCAGGTGGCGCACAACCTGGCGCATGGCATCACGCCGCGCTCCATCGTGAAAGAAGTGCGTGACCTGATTGACGGGGTTTACAGCGAAAAGGCCGGCAAGGAAGCCGAGAAGCTGGAGCGCGATGCCATGCAGCGCGCGCAGGTGGAAGACATGAGCGAGAAAGACATCTCGCGCGAGATCAAGCGGCTGGAAAAACTCATGATGGAACACGCCCGCAACCTGGAGTTCGAAAAGGCCGCGCGGGTGCGTGATCAATTGGCTATTTTGAAGGAGCAGGCCTTTGGCGCGGCAGGTGGCGACCATGTGCTGGTGGGGTAACATGTCAATAACCTTAAAAAGTTACTGACCAGTCTAGTTACCCGACTAAAACGCTTGGTTTTTGGTTATACTGAACCACGTTATCACAGTCAAACATCAATTTGATCGATAACACAACTTCAGGAGTGTTGCCATGCGTTTAACCACCAAAGGCCGTTTTGCGGTCACTGCCATGATTGATCTGGGCTTGCGCCAATCGGCGGGTCCCGTCACGCTGGCCGCCATCAGCCAGCGTCAGCAAATTTCCTTGTCCTACCTGGAGCAATTGTTCGGCAAGCTGCGCCGCAACGCCCTGGTGGAATCCACCCGCGGCCCCGGTGGCGGCTACACGCTGGCGCGTTCACCAGCCGACATCACCGTGGCTGAGATCATCACCTCGGTGGATGAGCCCATTGATGCCACCCAGTGCGGTGGTAAGGAAAACTGCCTTGGCGAGGGCGCCCGCTGCATGACGCATGAGCTGTGGGCCTCGCTGAACGTCAAGATGGTCGAGTTCCTGGACTCGGTCAGCCTGCAAAAGCTGGTCGACGAGCAACTGGCCAAGGGCTTCCAGATGGAAGAAAAGCCCACCCTCAAGCGCGCCATTTCCAGCATGCCGGCCATGAAACCCATTCGCATCAACGCCCCCAATTCGGTGTTTGCGCTGGGTGCCAGTTACGCCAAGATGTAAGCTCCGTTTCGTTTATTCAGCAAGAGACTTCAACATGGACAGTACCCCCCATTTTCCCATTTACATGGACTACAGCGCCACCAACCCCTGCGATCAGCGGGTGGTGGATGCCATGATCCCCTGGCTCAGAAGCCATTTTGGCAACCCGGCGTCGCGCAGCCACGCCTGGGGCTGGGAGGCTGAAGCCGCGGTGGAAAACGCCCGCGAACAGGTCGCTGCCCTGATCGGTGCCGACCCGCGCGAGATTGTCTGGACCTCAGGCGCCACCGAGTCCAACAACCTGGCGCTCAAGGGTGCCGCGCATTTTTACCAGTCCAAGGGCAAACACATCATCACGGTCAAGACCGAGCACAAGGCCGTGCTCGACACCTGCCGCGAGTTGGAGCGCCAGGGCTTTGAGGTGACTTACCTTGATGTGCAATCCGACGGTCTCGTCAATCTGGACACCTTCAAGGCGGCCATTCGCCCCGACACCATCCTGGCCAGCGTGATGTATGTCAACAACGAAATCGGCGTGATTCAGGACGTGGCTGCCATTGGCGCCATTTGCCGCGAAAAGGGTGTGGTATTTCATGTGGATGCCGCGCAGGCCACCGGCCGTGTGGCTTTCGACATCAGCAAAATGCCCATCGATCTGATGAGCCTGACCGGCCACAAAACCTACGGTCCCAAGGGCATTGGTGCGCTGTTTGTGCGACGCAAGCCGCGCATCCGCATCGAGGCACAAATGCACGGTGGCGGTCACGAGCGCGGCATGCGCTCGGGCACGCTGCCCACGCACCAGATTGTGGGCATGGGCGAGGCCTACCGCATTGCCAAGGAAGAAATGGCCGCTGAACTGGTCAAGATCCAGGCGCTGCACGACCGCATGATTGCCGGCCTGGAGGGCGTGGAGCAGGTTTTCATCAACGGCCACCTGACCCAGCGGGTGCCGCACAACCTCAACATGAGCTTCAATTATGTTGAGGGCGAGTCACTGATCATGGGTATCAAGGGCTTGGCGGTGTCAAGCGGTTCGGCCTGTACCTCGGCCAGCCTCGAGCCCAGCTATGTGCTGCGCGCCCTGGGCCGCAGCGACGAGTTGGCGCACAGTAGCCTGCGCATGACGATTGGCCGCTGGACCACCGAAGAAGAAATTGATTATGCGGTGGCCACCATCAAGGAAAATGTGGCGCGCCTGCGCGAGCTCAGCCCGCTGTGGGACATGTACAAAGAAGGCATTGATATCAGCACCATTCAATGGGCTGCTCACTAAAGGAGAAATCAAAATGGCATATTCAGAAAAAGTGGTAGATCACTACGAAAACCCCCGCAATGTGGGTTCTTTTGACAAGGGCGACGACTCGGTGGGCACCGGCATGGTCGGTGCGCCGGCCTGCGGTGATGTCATGAAGTTGCAGATCAAGGTCAACCCCGAAACCGGTGTGATCGAAGACGCGCGCTTCAAGACCTACGGTTGCGGCTCGGCCATCGCCTCGTCGTCGCTGGTCACCGAATGGGTCAAGGGCAAGACGCTGGACCAGGCCGCTGCACTAAAAAACAGCGAGATTGCCGAAGAACTGGCGCTGCCACCTGTCAAAATCCACTGTTCCATTTTGGCTGAAGACGCCATCAAGGCGGCCGTTAACGACTACCGCCAAAAGCACGCCGAAGCGCAATCCGCATAAACGAAACCTACGAATTCATCATGGCTGTGACGCTGACAGAAGCCGCTTCCCGGCACATTACCCGCTATCTGAGCAAACGTGGCCAGGGTGTGGGTGTGCGACTGGGGGTCAAAACAACCGGGTGCTCCGGCATGGCCTACAAGCTGGAATACGTTGACGAGATCGGCCCGGAAGACATGGTGTTTGAAGGTTTCGGCGTCAAGGTGCTGGTGGATCCCAAGAGCTTTGCCTACCTGGACGGCACCGAGCTTGACTTCGTGCGCGAAGGCCTGAATGAAGGTTTTAAATTCAATAACCCAAAAGAGCGTGACCGCTGCGGATGCGGCGAGTCTTTTCGGGTGTGAATCTCCAATCTGACGATTTCGAGCTGTTCGGGTTGGCGCGGTCCTTTGCCCAGGACCGTGCCGCGCTGGATGCACGCTGGAAAGACCTGCAGCGTCAGGCCCACCCCGACAAGTTTACCGCTCAGGGCGCTGCGGCCCAGCGCATCGCCATGCAGTGGTCGGTACGCATCAACGAGGCTTACCAGCGCCTGAAAAATCCGCTCAAACGTGCCGCCTACCTGTGTGAATTACACGGTGCACCGGTCAATGCCGAAAACAACACCACCATGCCCGCGTCCTTTTTGATGCAGCAAATGCAGTGGCGCGAAGAGCTGGACGAGGCGCAGGGCGCGCAAGACCTGGAGCAGATCAACCAGCAATGCCGCCAGGCCGAACGCGATGTACTTCTTAAAATCGAGCAGTTGCTGGACCAGTCGCACGATTACCCCGGCGCCGTGGCGCAAGTCAGGGCGCTGATGTTCATCGAGCGCTTTGCAGCAGATGTCAACGACCGGCTTGACCAGATCGAAACTTAAGAATAACGAAAATTGCGTCAATACCCAAGCCGCGAGCTGTCATTGCGGACCTGATCCGCAATCCATCCTTACCCAACTGACCATGGCTTTACTCCAAATCTCCGAACCCGGGCAAACGCCCAATCCGCACGAGCGCCGCATTGCCATCGGCATTGACCTGGGCACCACGCATTCGCTGGTGGCCAGCGTGCGCCATGGCGTGGCCGAATGCCTGCCTGACGCCCAAGGGCGGGTGATTTTGCCGTCGGTGGTGCGTTACCTGGCGGGCGGCGGCCGTCAGATTGGCGACGATGCCGTGGTGGGTGGCGTGGGCGACCCCGAAAACACCATTGCTTCGGTGAAACGTTTCATGGGCCGCAGCCTGAAAGACGTGGTGCTGGCCGCCAAACTGCCCTACCATTTTGTTGACCACCCCGGCATGTTGGGCCTGCAAACCGTGCAGGGCGAGAAGTCTCCGGTGGAGGTGAGTGCCGACATCCTGGCCACGCTGCGCTACCGCGCCGAAGACACTTTTAATGACGACCTGTACGGCGCGGTCATCACGGTGCCGGCTTATTTTGACGATGCCCAGCGTCAAGCCACCAAGGACGCGGCGCAACTGGCTGGTCTGAACGTACTGCGCCTCATCAACGAACCCACCGCTGCAGCCATTGCCTACGGCCTGGACAACGCCAGTGAGGGCGTTTACGCGGTTTATGACCTGGGCGGCGGCACTTTTGACATCTCCATTCTCAAGCTCACCCAGGGCGTGTTTGAGGTAGTGGCCACCGGCGGCGACTCGGCCCTGGGGGGAGACGACTACGACCATGCGCTGGCCGACTGGGTGCTGGCGCAAACGGGTGCTGTTGTGGCGAATGCCACCGACAAAGCCGCACTAAAGGCCGCAGCACGCGCCTGCAAGGAAGCCTTGACGGATGCTGACACCGTGACTTTTCGCACCTTACTGAGCGGCGCAGAACTCAGCTTGGTTGTGACGCGCGCAGACTTCGAAGCCGCCACCCAAGCGCTCACCGCGCGCACCCTGCAGGCGGTGCGCAAGGCGCTGCGCGACGCCAAGTTGGCGGCCGACGAAGTCAAGGGCGTGGTGCTGGTGGGTGGCTCCACCCGCATGCCGCAGATCCAGCAGACGGTGAATGCCTTTTTTGGCCAGACGCCGCTGACCAACCTCAACCCCGACGAAGTGGTGGCGCTGGGCGCGGCCATTCAGGCGAACCAGCTGGCTGGCAACAACCCGGGCGGCGACCTGCTGCTGCTGGACGTGATTCCGTTGTCCCTGGGCATCGAGACCATGGGCGGCTTGGTGGAGCGCATCGTGCTGCGCAATGAGACCATTCCTACGGCCAAGGCGCAGGACTTCACCACTTATATCGACGGCCAGACCGCGCTGGCGCTGCATGTGGTGCAGGGCGAGCGTGACCTGGTGGCTGACTGCCGCAGCCTGGCGCGCTTTGAGCTGCGCGGCATCCCGCCGATGGTGGCCGGTGCAGCGCGCATTCGCGTCACCTTTACCGTGGATGCCGACGGCCTGTTGAGCGTGTCGGCGCGCGAGCAGGCCAGCGGCGTGGAGGCGCAAATTGCCGTCAAACCCTCCTACGGCCTGGCCGACGACCAGATTGCGCGCATGCTGCAGGAAAGCTTCACCACCGCCGAGGCCGACATGCAGGCCCGCGCCGTGACCGAGGCGCGCGTGGACGCCGACCGCATGATTCTGGCCACCGTGAGCGCGCTCCATGCTGATGGTGATTTGCTCGACGGTGCCCAGCGTGCCGACATCGACCGCCTGATGCAGGACGTGCAGGCCGCCCGTACACTGGAAGACGCCAAGGCGATCGAGGCCATCACGCTGACATTGGCCAAAGGCACCGAAGCCTTTGCCGCGCTGCGCATGAACCGTGGCATCCAGAAGGCCTTGTCCGGCAAGAATATTGCAACTATCTAACTTGCGGGTCAGACCACCCAATTAACTATGCCCATCATCAAAATCCTGCCCCACGCCGAATACTGCCCCCAGGGCGCCGAGCTGTCCGCCCCGGCGGGCACCTCCATTTGCGAAGCCCTGCTGGAGCACCACATCAACATCGAGCACGCCTGCGAAATGAGCTGCGCCTGCACCACCTGCCACGTCATCGTGCGCGAAGGCTTCGAGTCGCTGGCGCCGTCGGAAGAAGATGAGGACGACCTGCTGGACCAGGCCTGGGGTCTGCAACCCAACTCGCGCCTGAGTTGCCAAGCTATCCTGGCGCAGAAAAACCTGGTGATCGAGATTCCCAAATACTCGATTAACCACGCCAAGGAAAATCACTGATACCGTAGAGCCATGCGTCAAATCTTCCTCGACACAGAAACCACGGGCCTGTCAGCTGACAACGGCGACCGCATCATCGAGATCGGCTGTGTCGAGATGCTGCACCGCAAGCTCACCGGCAACAACCGCCACTTTTACGTCAACCCGGGGCGCGACAGCCACGAGGAAGCGCTCAAGGTGCACGGCATCACCACCGAATTCCTCAAGGACAAACCCAAGTTTGTCGAAGTGGCCCAGGACCTGCTGGACTACCTGAAAGACGCGCACGTGGTCATCCACAACGCGCCGTTCGATCTGGGTTTTTTGAACATGGAGCTGGCGCTCATCAAGCAGCCGCCGGTGAAAAGTGTGGTGGCCAGCATCACCGACACGCTCGTCATGGCCAAGGAGCTGTTTCCGGGTAAGCGCAACTCGCTCGACGCCCTGTGTGATCGCCTTGAGGTCGACAACTCGGGGCGCACGCTGCACGGCGCGCTGCTCGATGCCGAGCTGCTGGCCGACATGTACATCAACCTCACCCGTGGCCAGGATGCTCTGCTCATGGACGAGACCCCGACCACTGATGCCAACGGCGCATGTGTCACCGCGCTGGACCTGAGCCAGTTTGTGCTGCCGGTCATCTGCGCCAACGAGCAGGAACTGGCCGCGCACGAAGACGTTTTGAAGCAAATCGACAAGTCAAGCAATGCCAAGACACTTTGGCGCTCGCAAGAGCAAAAAACGCCAGAAACTGTGCCATAATTCGCGTCTTTCCTGAACAGGGAAAGGGCGGTTAGCTCAGGGGTAGAGCACTGCATTCACACTGCAGGGGTCACAAGTTCGAAACTTGTACTGCCCACCAAAAATACCAATTGAATCAAGCACTTAGCGGTAACGCTAGGTGCTTTTTTGTTGGCTGGACGGACAAAATACGGACAACCGCTTGTTTCAGTGGGCAAGGAGCACCCCAAAACAGCTTCAGTAGCAGCAAGTCTTTCAAAGTCTTTGGGGCCACAGCCGGGGATATATCAATTTCGTCGTTCCGAGTCTGGACAGTTGCGCGTAGGTGAACAACGTACAGATCTGGCTTTGCGCTTGCTGGAGCAATCGGTTCTTGGCTTTCTGACCATGGTGCAGCCGGGCCATTTTGTGGCTGAAGTGGCCGCTGTGTTGGCCCGACTCAAACCGACCGACGCGCACGACGACCTGGACGATTTTTTGAACATCAGCTTCAGCACTCTGGCCAGTCCTGAAATTTATGCCACGGCGTTGGACTTGGCCTTGCGCTATCGGCATCACCTGTTTGACACGCTCTACCATGCGGTGGCGCTAAACACCCCGGGCGCGGTGTTGGTCACAGCGGATGAGCGCTACTACAACAAAACCCGGCTTGAGGGGCAGATCAGCTTGCTGGCAGATTTCAGATTCCCATGACTCCCACCGCTTGTCTGCCCGACCTGCCCATTTGTCGGTGGCGCGCGCGGGGCGATAAGATCGGCGGGCAAAATCCATTTGAAGGCACCCAACTCCATGAACACCAGACAACAACGCGGCTTTACCCTGATTGAACTCATGATCACCGTGGCGGTGATCGGGATTCTGGCGGCGGTGGCTTACCCGTCTTATACGCAATATGTTATTCGAGCAAACAGGTCAGCAGCGCAGGCGCAAATGATGGACATAGCCAACCGACAGCAGCAGTTCTTGCTGGCTAACCGGGCCTATGTTTCTGAGACTGACACGCTTTGGACTAATAGCTATTCTTTGCCCTCTGAGGTGGATGCCAAATATAGCTACACCATCGCACCTGGTACGGGTACCGTCCCTTCTTTTGTAATTACTTTTACCCCCAAAGGCTCTCAGTCTAGCGATGGCGTGCTCACACTAAACAGCGAAGGGGCCAAAACTCCAATTGCCAAATGGTAGCGCCAGCACTCACCATTGCGCAGCGACGGCAGCGTGGGTCCTCGATGATCGAGGTGCTGGTCACACTCGTTATCGTCTCATTTGGTTTGCTCGGTTTGGCTGGACTTCAAACCCGCCTGCAAACGTCTGAAATGGAGTCATACCAGCGAAGCCAGGCATTGCTGCTCCTCAATGACATGGCGAACCGTATTACGACGAACCGCAGCAACGCAGCAGCCTACGTTTCTGGCGCAGACGTGGATAGTCCGTTGGGGGCAGGAATGAATTGCCCTACCTCTACTGCTTCGGTTGTTGAGGCCGATTTGCGCGAATGGTGCAACGCGCTACAAGGCGCGGGCGAGACGACTGGAGGCAACAATGTCGGTGCCATGATTGGCGGACGCGGATGCGTGGAAGACCTTGGCAGCGGCGAATACTTTATTACAGTTGCCTGGCAGGGTCTGATACCCATTGCTGCCCCGCCAGCTTCAGTCGCTTGTGGTGCGAATGGTTACGATACTGCGGGTTCCTCATGTGTCAACGATCTTTGTCGACGAACTGTGACAACGTTGGTGCGTATTGCGACATTGTGATGAACAAGCATTCCCGTCACATATTGCAAGCTGGCTTTACGCTGGTTGAGTTAATGGTGTCCATGGCCATCGGCCTGTTGATTGTGCTGGCGCTGATCACACTCCTCATCAACGTCAACCGCAATAACAGCGAAATGGCCAAGACCAATAGCCAGATTGAAAACGGCCGATTCGCCATCCAGTTGATTCAGAACGATCTGGTTCATGCTGGATTCTGGGGTGGTTTTGTTCCACAGTTTGACGACTTGACTTTTGAAACAGTTCCCAATGATGCCCCCAGCGCCACCGTCCCCGATCCCTGTCTAGCTTACTCGGCACCCTGGACGGCGGCCTACAAGAAAGACATTATTGGCATCTCACTCCAAGCTTATGGCACTACTCCGCCGTCAGGGGCAGGTTGTGTCACCAATTTCGCTACCAATAAAAAGGTCAATACCGATGTGCTGGTGGTGCGGCATGCCGAAACCTGTTTGCCCGGTGTGGGTAATTGCGAGGCCGACACTGCGGGCAAACTGTATTTGCAGGCATCGCTATGCGAACTGGAAAACGCCACACCGTACGTGCTAGATACCACGGGGTTCACGCTTCACAAGCGAACCTGTGTTGGAACCGGAACGCCGCCGGCCTTGCCCATCACGTCGACCGATTTTGCGGACAAACGCAAATTCATTTCCAATATCTATTACATCCGTGATTACGCCGTGACAGCCGGCGACGGCATACCCACCTTGATGCGGTCACAGTTTGACCTGGCTGCTGGCACGTTGGCGCATCAGGCCGCTGAACCCCTGATCGAAGGCATCGAAGGCTTTAGCGTGGAATTCGGAATCGACAGTGTTAGCGACTCCGGAGGCGCTGTGGTGCCAACTGCCGCCATCGTGTGGGCAGACCCAAGTGCCAAAACTTCACCCACCAATCGGGGCGACGGTAATCCCGAATACCCATTCGTGCAATGTACAGACGCTGTCCCTTGTACTGCTGCCCAGTTGGCCAATGTTGTTGCGGTCAAGCTGCATGTACTGGTTCGTGCCAGAGAGGTCTCACCCGGCTATACCGATACCAAAACCTACACCTTGGGCGCCACCACCCTAGGCCCTTTTAATGATCGCTTCAAACGCCATGCCTTTGCCACTACCGTGCGCCTGACCAATGTTGCCGGCAGACGGGAGACCCCATGAAACGGATCGTTCTGCCCCGCCGACAACGCGGCGCCACACTCGTTATCGGCCTCATCATGCTCGTAATCATTACGTTGATGGTGACGAGTGCCTTCATGATGAGCAATACCAACCTCAAATCCGTGGGCAATATGCAAATTCGGGAGGAAACAATTGCAGCAGCCAATGTGGCGATTGAGCAAGTTATAGCGTCACCCTTCACAAATGCACCAGTTGCAGAGTCGATTGATGTGGATATCAACAATGACGGCACCGTTGATTATGTGGTGGCCATTGCCGTCCCCACTTGCATTAGAGCCGTGGCCGTAGCAGGCACTCCTCCCCCAAGTAGCGTTGGTTTCATTGCGCCTGCAACAAATTTCACCACCAGCTGGGATATTGATGCCACGGTGATGGAAGCCGGAAGTGGTGCATCCGTTCGTGTGCATCAGGGTGTGCGTGTACTGCTTACGCAAGCCCAAAAAGATGCAGTCTGTCCGTAATTGGGCAATAGTTTGGAGTTCAATATGCACAACCATCTTTTTAAAAGAGTACTCGCTGCTGGCTTGCTTACGTTCACTCTGGTGGCGTCGGCGGAAGACATTGATCTGTTTGTGGGGGCGGATCCTGTTACTACCGAGGTGCCAAATGTGTTGATCATTATGGATAACACGGCTAATTGGAATACTGCATTTGACAATGAAATGGCTGCTTTGGCTGCCACTGTCGAAGCACTCCCGGCTGATAAATTCAGAGTAGGCATCATGTTTGCGAACGAAACGGGTAACCCTAACAATAACACACGTGGGGGATATGTGAGGGCAGCTATTCGTCTGCTAAATAGTGCTAACAAAACAACATATCAGAATTTGATTAATAGTTTTGAGAAGATAGGAGATGCAGGTAATGGTGGTATTGCAAGTTTGGTAATGGCTGAGGCGTATCGCTATTTTTCAGCTGGAACTCCATACGGCGGCAATGGAAAAGTAAAAACTGACTATATTGGAAATATTTCTGGTACGGCACAATCAAAAGCCATATATGCACTTTCTGGTAACGCGTTGGAGTCGTTCAATGATACAACGTATGTTTCCCCGATTGCTTCCGGTTGTCAAAAGAACTTCATTATTTATATTAGCAACGGTGCATCAAATGACAATACTTCTGTTTCCAATCAAGCCAGTTCCATGCTGACAGCTGCGGCAACGTCGTTGGGAATAACAGGAGCGACCATACCAATACCTATTTCACCGAGTGGGTCGCAGGATAATTTCAGCGATGAATGGGCTCGTTTTATGAAAAAAAGCGATCTAAACATCACTACCTACACGGTGGATGTGAATAAAGTTACGACCGGGCAAGGTCCTGGTTGGACAGCACTTCTGAAAAGTATGGCTGGGGTGAGTAGTGGAAAGTACTTTGATGTAAGCTCAGCTGCAAATGCAGGTCAAGAAATTAAAGATGCACTTGGGGATATTTTTTCAGAAATTCAGTCTGTTAATAGTGTATTTGCTTCTGTCAGTTTACCAGTTAGCGTAAGCACTCAAGGCACCTATTTAAATCAAGTTTATGTTGGAATGTTTAGGCCTGATCAAAATGCCTATCCGCGCTGGTCTGGTAATTTGAAGCAATACAAGATTGGGTTTATCAATGGTGTATTGAGGCTACAAGATGCTGACAGCAAAGACGCCAACAACAGTCAGACCGGCTTTATTACTGAGTGCGCACGCAGTTTTTGGACACCCAGTGTCTTGGATACTTATTGGACATTCAAGCCACAAGGGGACTGCATTACTATTGCAAATTCAGATGTTTCAAATTATCCGGACGGTAACATTGTAGAAAAAGGTGGACAGGGATTTACACGCCGGGCCTCCATTACCCGCACAGTTAAAACGTGCTCTTCAACTTTTGCATCTTGTACAAGTTTGACCGATTTTAATAACACTAATGTTACCCCGGGAATGCTTGGCCTTGGCGCAGAGGATACGACTGAGCGGGATAGTTTGATTAACTGGATGAAAGGCTTGGATGTAGCCGTACCTATTCCGAATCCTGATGGAATCGATGGCGATGAGAATGTCAACGGGATCACCTTGACTGAAATGCGCCCTTCAGTGCATGGTGATGTGGTGCACTCGAGGCCGGTTGCGATCAATTTTGGATCGGACGCTTCACCTCAGGTAGTCGTGTTTTATGGTGGCAACGACGGTATGTTGCGCGCAATCAATGGCAATCGTCCTGACAAACCAACGCCCAATATTGGTGCGGTCACCCCCGGCGGGGAATTGTGGGCCTTTGTTCCCCCCGAGTTTTATCGGCAAATCAAACGTATCCGTGACAACACGACGCAAATAAGCTTTCCTGGCAACACTTCGGGCACGCCTACGCCGCTGCCAAAACCTTATGGTATCGATGGACCAGTCTCGGCCTATCAGGGGAATGTCAGTGGAACGCCTAAAGCTTTCATTTTCGCTACGATGAGGCGCGGCGGGCGTGCGCTGTACGCTTTTGACGTGACGACGCCAGCAAGTCCTGCGCTTAAATGGAAAAAGGGTTGTCCTAATAATTTTTCTGCTTTAGGTACTGTGGACGACACGAATTGCAGCACAGGTTTTAGTGCCATTGGTCAAACATGGTCTACACCGCAAGTGATTAAGTCCAGTGGCTACGGGTCTGGAACTGCGCCTATGCTCATCATGGGTGGGGGCTATGACACCTGCCAGGATGCCGATTCGAACTCTTGCACAACTGCGAATAAGGGGAAAAGTGTTTATGTGATGGATGCGGATACTGGTACGCTGCTCAAGACGCTGACTACGGACCGCAGCGTGGTCGGTGATGTCTTTGTGGTGCCGGACGCGACTGGCTTGATCAAGTACGCTTATGCGACCGACTTGGGCGGTAATGTCTACCGTATTTCTGGCATTAACGCCAACACTCCCATAGGAGCTACAACGCCGGCGAACTGGACAATTACCAAGGTCGCCTCGCTTGGCGGTAGCGGTACTGCGGCTCGAAAATTCATGTTTTCCACCGATGTAGTCGAGGATGGTAATAATATTGGTACTTATTATCTGTTGGTGGGGTCAGGTGACCGTGAAAAGCCCTTGCTTGGTTACACGGCAACTTCGGCGGTAACCAACTATTTCTTCATGATAAAGGATAAGCCGACAGACGCCACCTGGTTGACATCGCAAAATGTTACCTGCGGCGCAGATGTGATCTGCTTGGCTTCATTGACACCGATATTGACCGGCACTAATCCGGAACAGACAGATCTGAATACTTCAAAAGGTTGGTATCTTGGTTTGCGTTCAACTGAGCAAGTGGTCACCAGCGCAGTCACACTTTTTGGCGTAGTGACATTCAGTACGCACCAGCCTGCCGTAGCCGTTGTGGGTTCTTGTGGTTCGAACTTGGGTGAGGCCCGTGTATATAACATCAATTACCTCAATGCTGCACCGGGTAGGGGAACTAGTCGCGATGCTGATCGTGCAGGAGATGGTTTGTCGACTAACCCTGTACTCGCCAGGGTCACGCTTGACGATGGAAGCACCGTAACTACAGTATTTGGCAGCAGCGGCGAGGGACCTATCCCGCCCGGTCCACCACCGCCCCCACCACCCGGTGCGAATCAGCCGAAGTCCCGAGTTTACTGGTACATCCAGAAATGATCTGCTCAATAAACAGGTTGCAAATTCCAAGAGGTCGTACGTTGAGTCAGAAAAGTAGGACGGTGGGAGTTGTCAATGACCTTGTGCATCGTCTTGAAGGAGGCTTCACCCTGATCGAACTCATGGTCACGGTCGCCGTACTTGGCGTGCTGGCAGCCCTAGCTGCACCATCTTTCAATGAAGCCATACTGAGCAACAAGCTGACTTCCTATGCCAACAGCTTTGTAGCAAGCGCGACGCTGGCCCGCAGTGAAGCAATCAAGCGTAACGTAATCGTCAAACTTTGTCGCTCGGCTGATGGCTTGACCTGCGCTAGCTCAGGCACTTGGCAACAGGGCTGGATTGTTTTGGGTGGGACTACCGTCATTCAACACCAACAAGCCCTCTCAACGGATTACCGGCTGACCGGGAACGTGTACAGCATCGATTTTCAGCCAATTGGTGCCGGTGCCACCGCCGCCAACTTGACGTTATGCAGGGCGACACCTTCTCCAGGCGGTCAGGAACGTGTCATCTCGATCAGCGCGACGGGGCGCGCATCCGTCAGTACCACCAGAACAGGCTCCTGTTCCTGACGCAAAATAAAAGCTACCGGCCCCCCAAATGGGGGATACCGCACACAAGCCCTGAGATGTAGTCTTCCCCCTCGCACCCGGCACAAGACCGGTCTGCCCACTCAGGGAGGAGACACCCATGGACAAGCGGTCTGCCAGTGCTGGTTTCACTTTGATCGAGTTGATGGTGGTGGTGGCCGTGGCCGCGTTGCTTCAGTCACTGGCGGCGCCCGCGTTCACGGGCATGGTCAACTCGATGCGTTTGACCGCGGCAGTCAATTCCCTTTTCACCAGTTTGTTGCTCGCGCGCAGTGAGGCCATCAAGCGCAATGGGCGTGCCGTGGTGTGCAAATCTGTCACTGGTGAAACCTGCGTGACCACCGGGGGCTGGCAGCAGGGCTGGATTGTGTTTCATGACGCCAACAACAACGCACGACGCGATGCGGGGGAGGTGATCGTGTCGCACCAGCAAGCCACACCGGCACCAATTATGCTGAATGGCAATGCCCCGCTGGTCAGTTACGTGTCTTACACCCCAATGGGGCAAACCGCCTACGCCTCGGGGGCTTTCCAGGCGGGGACACTCACCGTTTGTGTGGCTTCGTCAGACAGCCAGGAGGCGCGTCAGATCGTGATCAGCAGTGCAGGGCGGCCGCGTACCGTCAGGACGACGGTGGCCAAATGCCCGTTGTGATCAACGCCCTACTGACCCCATAAGCTTGATATTGGCACCGCCCAGATGCGATTTCCGAGCGGCAGGGTTTCCGTGCCATCGTAGAGGATTATGCCCAGCTTGAAGTGGTCGCCAGCAATACTGGCCAGCCGTTTGAGGCCGCGCAAATCGTTCGTTCCGACCGAGGCTGCTGCCTTGATCTCCACTCCCACCAATTGTCCGCCTGCGTTTTCCACCACCACATCCACCTCGAATTGATCGTGATCGCGGTAGTAGAGCAATTGGTAGTCACCCTCTGCGCTGGTAGCGTGCTTGAGTATTTCCCCGTAAACGAAGGTTTCCAACACATGACCAAAGCGGCTGCGATCTTGTGCGGCTGTGGCTGGCGTGAGATCAATCAGGGCGGACAGCAGGCCTGAATCTATGAACTGTACCTTGGGAGTTTTCACCACCCGGTTGAGTCGGTTGCTGGCCCAAACTTCGACTCTCTTGAGTAAGTACATCTGCTCAAACACACTGACATAGCGGGCTGCCGTTTTGTGATCCAGCCCAACCTGGCCGCCCAATTGGGTGTAGTTGCACATCTGACCTGAGACCTGCGCCAAGGCCTGTAAAAAACGAGGCAGTTGGTCAAGCCGGTCAACGCCTGTCACATCGCGCACGTCACGTTGGATGATGGCATCGATGTACTGGCGGGCCCAAGCGGTGCGGCGGCGTGGCGTGGCGCGCGAGACCGCTTCCGGATAACCGCCACGCAACACTGCTTCGACCAGCGCTTCACCGACGATTGGGGTGGACACTTTTGGGACAACTCCGGCAAAGGCGCTGTCCAGCCAGTTGAGCGTGGTGCCATGCATTTCGCTTTGCGACAGAGGTAGCAAAGTTAAGGTTTCCATTCGCCCGGCCAGCGAATCTGCCACGCTGGGCAGCGTCATTAAGTTGGCCGATCCGGTCAGCAGGAAGCGCCCAGGGCGTCGATCTTCATCAACAGTCTTCTTGATGGCCAGCAGCAGTTGCGGGGCACGCTGGATTTCATCAATAATGGCCCTATCTAGGTTGCGAATCGTTCCTACGGGGTCTTCCTTGGCCGCCAACCGGGTCAACTCATCATCAAGCGTGAGGTAGCGTCGCTCCTGGTTCGCCATCTGGCGTACCAACGTGGTTTTTCCGGCCTGTCTTGGACCCGCGATCATGACGACGGGCGTGTCTGTGAGTGCCTCGGCAACTCGCGCCGTTATGAGCCGTGAATAGAGTGGGGTTGGGGTGTTCATGATTGCACATGGTACCGTGCAATTGGGAATCAATCAACGTAAATCAGGGAATCTAAAGCCGTGTAATTGGGAATATTACCGCCCAACCTCATCCACCAGTGTCCTGAAGTCGTCGATGTCTTCAAAGCTGCGGTAGACGCTGGCAAAGCGCACGTAGGCCACTTTGTCGAGCTTTTTCAGCTCGTACATCACCAGTTCGCCAATGCGGGTGGACAGCACTTCGCGCAGGCCCAGGTTGAGCAGTTTTTCTTCGATGCGCTCCACCG
This sequence comes from Rhodoferax sp., assembly GCF_030653815.1. Taxonomy (GTDB): domain Bacteria; phylum Pseudomonadota; class Gammaproteobacteria; order Burkholderiales; family Burkholderiaceae_C; genus Rhodoferax. Next base: position 27,310 of record NZ_JAURYQ010000017.1, read on the forward strand.
CGCCGTCCACCTGCTCGGTGCTCACCGGGCGCTTGCGCAGTGCCAGTTTCATGGAGGCCAGCAGTTTGGCGCGCTCGTATTCGATGCGGCGGCCGTCTTTTTTGACGATGGCCGGAAAGTTCACCTCCGGGCGCTCGTAGGTGGTAAAGCGCTTGTCGCACGAAGCGCAGCGCCGCCGCCGCCGTATGAAGCCCCCGTCCTCAGAAACCCGGGTTTCCACCACTTGGGTTTCCGGATGGCTGCAGAAGGGGCATTTCATGACTAGGCAGAGTACACCGGGAAGCGCGAGGTCAAGGCATGGACCTTGGCGCGCACGGCGGCGATGTTGGTCTCGTCACGCGGGTTGTCCAGCACGTCGGCGATCAGATGGGCGGTCAGGCGTGCCTCTTCGTCCTTGAAGCCGCGCGTGGTCATGGCCGGGGTGCCCACGCGCACGCCGCTGGTCACCATGGGTTTTTCGGGGTCGTTGGGAATGGCGTTCTTGTTGATGGTCATGTGCGCCGCACCCAGCACCGCCTCGGCTTCCTTGCCGGTGATCTTTTTGGAGCGCAAGTCCACCAGCATCACGTGGCTTTCGGTGCGGCCGCTGACAATGCGCAGGCCGCGCTCGGTCAGGGTTTCGGCCACGATGCGCGCGTTGGTCAGCACCTGTTGCTGGTAGAGCTTGAAGTCGGGTTGCAGCGCTTCCTTGAAAGCCACGGCCTTGGCTGCAATCACATGCATCAGCGGGCCGCCTTGCAGGCCGGGGAAAATGGCGCTGTTGATGGCTTTCTCGTGCTGCGACTTCATCAAAATGATGCCGCCGCGCGGGCCGCGCAGGCTCTTGTGGGTGGTGCTGGTGACCACGTCGGCGTGCGGCACCGGGTTGGGGTAGACACCGGCCGCGATCAGGCCGGCGTAATGCGCCATGTCGACCATAAAGATGGCGCCGACGTCTTTGGCCACCTTGGCAAAGCGCTCAAAGTCAATGCGCAGGCTGTAGGCACTGGCGCCGGCAATGATCAGCTTGGGTTTGGACTCATGCGCCTTGCGCTCCATGGCGTCGTAGTCAATGGCTTCGTTGGCGTCCAGGCCATAAGAGACCACATTGAACCACTTGCCGCTCATGTTCAGCGCCATGCCGTGCGTCAGGTGGCCGCCCTCGGCCAGGCTCATGCCCATGATGGTGTCACCAGGCTTCAAAAACGCCAGAAAGACGGCTTCGTTGGCCGAGGCGCCGCAGTGCGGCTGCACGTTGGCGGCTTCAGCGCCAAAGAGTTGCTTGACGCGGTCCAGCGCCAGTTGCTCGGCAATGTCGACAAACTCGCAGCCGCCGTAATAGCGCTTGCCGGGGTAGCCTTCGGCGTACTTGTTGGTGAGCTGGGTGCCCTGTGCGGCCATGACGGCGGGCGAGGCATAGTTTTCGCTGGCGATCAGCTCGATGTGGTCTTGCTGGCGCTGGTTTTCAGATTGGATGGCGGCAAACAGCTCGGGGTCGGTTTGCTCGATGAGGATGTTTCGGTTGAACATGTCAGTCCTTGAAGGCGTGGGGCTTACGGGTTGAGGTGCCCAGGCGAACGGCTGATCACAAAACCTGTCAAGGTCCTGCGGCACGCTCCCCCGTGGTGTTCCCACTTCGGCAACGTGTCCCGTCACAGGGTGTTGCCTATCGCCAGTCGCGTACTGTCTGATTTTAGCTGAGGTCCTCAGCCCATGGCCAGGGTGGCTGCTTTGTCTGGCGTGGCTGCGGGTGCTTCCGGTGCGGGTGGGGGCAGCGTCGCCTTGGTCAATGTGGGAGCCGCATTGGCTCGCGGCACTGCGCGACCCTGGGCGACCTGTTGCAGTCGGGTGTATTCGGCCATGACTTTGGAGGCATAGCCGCCGTCGGTTTCCATATTGGCGGCGCCAACATAGTATTTGAGGCCCCCTTCAACCGAACCCGCCATGCGTATGCAGTCTTGCAACACTTTCACGCCAACATGCAGGTTGGCCAGTGGGTCAAAGGCGGCAAATTTGCCACCAAAGCTCTGGTACTTGTCGCTGTGGATCTTGGTCATGACCTGCATCAGGCCTTGCGCGCCCACAGAGCTTTGGGCAAACGGGTTAAAGCCGGATTCAACGGCCATCACGGCCAGGATCAGCGTGGGGTCAATCTTGACGCGCGCGCCAATGCTGTAGGCCTCGGACACCAGGGCGCTGATGGGCTCCGGTGCCACACGGTATTTTTTGCTCAACCAGAACGCCACGGCGGCCTGCTGTTTGGGCAGTTCCTTGGGGTCGGCTGCGGTGGCGCGGTCGATGGCGACCAGGTCGCTGACCATGCCGCTCACTTCTTGCTGGCGCTCCTGCAACCAGCTGAAAAGCTTGATTTCGCCCACCTGGCGCAGCTCGGGGCGTGCCACCAGGGCCATGGCGGCAAATAAAACAGCCAGGCCAATCAGGGCAAAACTGTTGTGGGTCAGTTGAAAAAAGCCTTTGGTCACGGCTGCCGTGGCTTGCCGTAGGCTGGAACTCATGTTGTTAGACGCTGTCATAGCTTCTCCTTCTTGCGCGAGGGTTGATGTCACTTGAAGAGCTGGCTTCAAGCGGATCAATGATCCAGGCATGGGTTGTTACGCTATCAAGATCCTGCGGATTCTGGCCCGTTGGTGCAGAGATTTGATGTTGCCGGGGTCGGCAGCGGGTGAGGGTTTTCCCTTGATTTTGTCAAGGTCGCCGGATTCTAGGGGGACTGGATATACCAAGTCAACCATAAGAAATAGGTTTTATATTCTAAAAAGAAATTGTAAATTTTGTTTTCATGTGCTTTATCAGCCTTGAAACGAGGCGGAAAATACACTGATGGACGTTCAAAAGCTTCATCATTCCAAGTGGCTGCGCCGTCTGGCAGTGGCGCTGGCCGCCGTGCTGCTCTTGTGGGGATTGGCTTGGCTGGCGCTGCCGCCCTGGCTCAAGACGCAGCTGGAAACCCGGCTGGGTGAACAGCTCGGGCGCCCGGTGAGTCTGGGGCAGATCGAGTTCAAGCCCTGGTCTCTGGAGCTCACTGTCCATGACTTCAAAATTGCGCAGGCGGGGGCTGGCGCAGGGGCTGTGCCGCAGTTGTTTGTGAAGCGTCTTTATTTAGATGCCGAACTGCAGTCCTTGCTGAAGTGGGCCCCCGTGGTGGACGCCATCACCCTGGAAGCGCCGCAGTTGCGGCTGACGCACTTGGGACAGGGACGTTATGACCTTGACGACGTGATGGACCGCTTGGCCACCAAGCCCAGCACGCCAGCGTCGGACCCGCTGCGGTTTGCCCTGTACAACCTGGTGCTGGCCGACGGTGCGATTGAATTCACCGACGCGCCGCATCAAAAAACACACCAGCTCAGCCAGCTCCAGATCAAGCTGCCGTTCCTGAGCAATCTGGCCACGCAACGTGACGTGGTGGTGGTTCCGCAGCTGGCGTTTGCACTCGATGGCAGCCGCTTTGACTCGGCGGCGCAAAGCACGCCGTTCGCCCAAAGCCAGAAGACCGCACTCAGCCTGAAAGTGTCCAAACTCGACTTGGCTCCGTATCTGGGCTACCAACCGGCCAGTCTGCCCTTGCGCTTGACGTCGGCGGTGCTGGATGCCGACCTTAAGCTGGCGTTTGAGAAGACGTCGGAAGCCAGCGTGCGGCTGGAGGGCCAGATTCAGGCCAGCCAGGTCACATTGGTGTCGAACGCGGCAGGCAACGCAAGCCCGTCGCCTGATTTGCTTGCGTTCAGTCAGCTCACGCTCGAATTGAAAGATGTGCAACCCCTGCTGCAAAACGTGCAATTGGCCAGCCTGACCCTGTCCGAGCCGCGCCTGAGTTTGACGCGCGACCGGGCCGGTCGGCTCAATTGGCTGGCGCTGCTGCCACCTGCCAAGGCCTCCCCGGCGACCGCTGACAAGGCGGCCAAGCCCTGGAAAGTCAGCCTCGACCAATTGACTGTGCAGGGTGGCCAGGTGCTGTGGCAAGATGCCAGCATCGCCGCGCCCGGCCGCCTGCAGCTAAGCGCGCTGGACGTGAGCGCGTCTGCCTTCAAATGGCCCATGACGGACGCGATGCCCTTTGAAGGGCAGGCCCGGTTCGACGGCGCCAGCCTCGCTTTCAAGGGCAGCACCAACGCGCAAAGCATGCAGCTCAGCGCACAGCTGGCTGACTTGCCGCTGGCGGTGGCTGCGCCTTACCTGGCTGAAGTGCTGCAGCCGCGCCTCGATGGGATATTGAACACGGCGCTGAACCTGCACTGGCAGGCTCCCGTGCAGGCAGGGCAAGCGCAGCAACTTGAAGTCCAGTTGCCACAGTTGACGCTGGACCAGTTGACTCTGGCACCCGTCCAGCGCGGCAAGGCCGGTAAAACGTCGCTGGCGAGCATCAAGCAACTGCAACTGCGTGACGTGACGATTGATGTTACCGGGCGCAGCGCCAGTCTGGGCCAGATCAGCGTCAGCCAGCCGCAAACCCGTGTGCTGCGGGCCGCCAATGGGCGCTGGATGTTCGAAGACTGGCTCAAAGCCCAGCCGCCTCAAGCGCGTACTGTGGGCGCTGCGGCCGTCAAGTCATCCGCCAGCAAGCCCTGGACGCTCGCCGTGCAACAACTCGACGTGCAAAACGGACTGCTGGGCTTTGTCGACCAGTCGGGCGACAAGCCGGTGAGCATCAATGGGTCGGCCATCGCGCTGCAGCTCAAAAACTTTTCAACGGTCAAGGGCAAGAGTTTCGGCCTGAACCTGGCTGCGCGCGTGCAGCAGGGCCGCAACGAGGCTGGTCGCCTGGCTTGGCGTGGCTCGGGCAAATTGACGCCACTGCAAATTCAGGGGCAGTTGACGGCGCAGCGTCTGCCGCTGCATGCGCTCGAGCCTTATTTGACTGAGCAGCTCAACGTGGAACTGCTGCATGCCGATGCCAGCTTCCAAGGCCAGGTCAACTTTGCCCAGCAGCCCGGTGGTATGCGGCTGAAAGTGCAGGGCGACACCAGCTTTGAAGACTTTCGGGCCAACACCCTGGCGCAGGCGCAGCCTTTTGTGCCGGGTGAGGACTTGTTGAACTGGAAAGCCCTGAGCCTGCGCGGCTTGTCACTGGAGCTGGCACCGGGCGTGGCGACCCGGTTCGACGTCAAGGAAACGGTGCTCAGTGATTTTTATGCCCGCCTGATCCTCAGCCCGGCGGGTCGCTTCAACTTGCAGGACGTGCTCAAACCCGCCGCGCCTTCCTCCACGGTGGCCGACGCGCCGGCGGTATCCGCTTCGGCGCCGGAGTTGTCTGCCGTGGTGAATTTTGGCCCGGTCAGTTTGCTGGGTGGCCGGGTGGACTTCAGCGACCGTTTCATCCAGCCCAACTACTCGGCTGATCTGACCGAGCTCACCGGCAAGCTCAGCGCGTTTTCGTCGCAGGCGCCCAACGGCGCGGTGCAGCTGGCCGACATGGAACTGCACGGACGCGCCCAGGGGACGGCCTCGCTGGAGGTGCTGGGCAAAATAAATCCACTGGTCAAGCCGCTCGCGCTCGACATCACGGGCAAGGTGCGCGACTTGGAGTTGCCCCCGCTGTCCCCCTATTCGGCCCGCTATGCCGGTTACGGCATTGAGCGCGGCAAGCTCAGTGTCGACATCAACTACCAGGTGCAGCCCGACGGCCGGCTTTCGGCCAACCACAAGATCGTGCTGAATCAGCTCAAGTTTGGCGATGCCGTGCCGGATGCCAAGGACACCTTGCCGGTCAAGCTTGCGGTGGCGCTGCTGGCCGACCGCCATGGCGTCATTGACATCAACCTGCCGGTCAGTGGCTCGCTGAGCGACCCGCAGTTTCGTATCGGGCCGATTGTGTTCAAGCTGATCGTCAATCTGATCGTGAAAGCCATTACTGCGCCGTTTTCCCTGCTGGCCAGCGCGCTGGGCGGCGGCGGTGAAGAACTGAGCATGGTCAACTTTGCGCCCGGCAGCGCCAGCCTGAGCCCGGAGGCCCGTACCGGGCTCGACAAGGTCGCCAAGGCGCTGCTGGAGCGCCCGGCACTGAGCATGACGGTGGTGGGCAGTGCCAGCCTGGCGCATGAGCGCGATGCATACAAGCGGGCACAGTTGCAGGCGCTGGTGCTGGCTGAAAAGCGGCGTGGTGCGGTGTTGGATGGTGCCACGGCGGAAGACGCCAGGGCGCTTGCCGTGTCAGCGCAAGACTACCCGGTGCTGCTCAAGGCGGTTTACAAGCGGGCTGACTTTCCCAAGCCGCGCAACCTGATCGGGCTGGCCAAGGACATCCCGGTACCGGAAATGGAAGCCTTGCTGCTGGCCAACCTGAGCGTGACCGAAGCGGCCATGCGGGCGCTGGCCGAGCAACGGGGCGTGGCGGTGCGCGACTACCTGGCCAGCCTCAAGCTGCCCATGGAACGCCTGTTTCTGGGCGCCACCAAAGCCGCGCCGGAGGATGCCAAATGGCAGCCCCGGGCCGAGCTCAATCTGGCCACCCAATAGCGTGGCAAATTGTTTTTTGGCCGGGTGTCAAAACCCGGCGAAAATAGCTGTTTATTCCCGCTGCCCTGCAGTGGGCACTTTCTCAATTTAGTGCGCGATGTCGATGTTCCCTTTTTCTACCCAAAGCAAAGCCAACCCCACGCTTGACGTGCCCGCCGTCAGCGCCAAAACCCCCGAGGTCCATCCGCTGGATGCGCTCACGCATGGGGCGTTTTCTGCGCAAACCTCGGGCGAGCGCATGGCCTGTATCCGCGAATGGCTGGCGACCAGTCCGGGCAACGAGCAGTTGCAGCAGGTGTTCAAGGAGCTCAGCGGCAAGGACAAGGGTGCTGCCAAACTGCTGCGCGAAAAGCTTGACGAGATCAAGCGCAGCAAGACGCAGGCCAGCATCGCACTGGAATGGGCCGACAAGGCCCAGGCGCTGCTGGCCTTGAGCAAACTCAATCTGGCCGACGCCCTGGCCTGGCAGCGCGATGCCGCCAAGGCCGGTGCGCCGCTGAGCAAGGAGCCGCTGGCCGGCCTGAAGGCGCAACTGGTGGAACGCGTGCGTGCCATTGAAGACCTGCAGCACCGGGTGCAGGTGCAGCGCGAGGCCGCGGTGTTGCTGGCGCAGCGCATCGAGGTGCTGTCGACCAAGCCCTGGACCGACGCCCAGGCTGCCCAGGAGGCCTTGGCCGCCGATGTCGCCCATTGGCAAACCGAGGCAGAGGCTTTGGTGGCGGATGCCAATTGGTCCAGTGTGGACGTTCGTTTTGTCACCCAGCTGCACGATGCGCAAGCCCAGTTGCAGCTGGTCTGGCAAGCTTTTCAGGATGCCCTGGCGCTCACGGTCGCCGCTGCCCAGGACCCGGCAGCACCTTTGCCCAAGGTGCCGGTGTGGGCTGACGAGCTGCGCGTTGCGCGCGGCATTCCGCTGGAACCGGTGGCTGCACCTGCCAAGCCCAAGGTCGACCCCGAAATTCGCGCCAAGGCCTCTGCCCATGTGGCCGAGGTGCTGGCCAAGCTGGAACATGAAATGGCCCAGGGCCATGGCAAGGCCAGCGCGGGCGCGGCCAATGCGCTGCGCCAGGTGCTCAAGGACAACGGCCGCCTGATTGACGACAAACTGGAAGCCCAGGCGCACGCGGCGCTGGTGGCTGCGGGTGAACTTGAGGGCTGGCAGCGCTGGCGTGCCGACCAACTGCGCGAAGAACTGGTGGCCAAGGCCGAGGGCCTGCTCAAGCGCCCCGAGGGCCAGGCCATGGGTGGTCGCAAGATGCAGGACCAGTTGCGTGGTTTGCGTGAGCAATGGAAGCTGACCGACCAGGGTGGTGTACCCAACCATGCGCTGTGGAAGCGTTTTGACGAAGCCTGCAACGAAGCCCACAAGGTGGTCGAGGCTTGGTTGGAAAAAATGAAGGCCGAGTCGGCCGAGCACCGTGCCCAGCGCCTGGCCCTGATCGAAGAAGTCAAGGCCTGGGCCGAGGCCAACCGGGTCGCGCTGGACGACGACTGGAAAGGCTTCAGCCGCGTGTTGCACCAGTTTGGCGACCGCTGGCGTGAGGCCGGCCACATTGGTGAAAAAATGTTTGCCGAGCTGCAACCGCTCTGGAAAGCCGCCATTGACCACGCGGCCGAGCCGCTGGAGACCCTGCAAAAGCAAAGCCTGGAAGCGCGCCATGCCATGATTGACGAGGCCCGCGCGCTGGGTGCCGAGGCCATGTTGCGTATCGACGCCGTCAAGGCGCTGCAGCAGCGTTGGCAGGCCGAGGCGCACCGCGTGCCGATCGACCGCCGCCACGAACAAAAGCTGTGGGACGCCTTCCGCAAACCGATTGATGAAGCTTTCAACCGGAAGACGGCCGAGCGCGAAAAGGCACAAAGTGCCCTGAGCGATCGCGACCGCGTCGTGCTGGACGCCTCCAAGGCGCTGCAGGCCGCCAATGCCTCAGGCGATGCGCAGGCCATTCGCAGTGCCATGAGCGCGCTTGAGGCCGCATTGAGCGGTCAGGCGCTGGCGCAGGCGGCTGTCACGGCGGCCGGCCCTGCCGAGACCAACACCGCGATGGCTCAGCCTGAGGCTGTGGCTGAAGCGCCCGAGACGGCAGAAACGTCATCAGAAGCAGCCCCTGGCGAGACGCCAGAAGCTGCACCCGAAGTCGTCAAACCCGTGGCTGCGCCCAAACGCGTGGTGGCCATGCGTGGCGATGATCGTCCGGGCATGAAAAAAGAAGAGCCTGCTGCCATGGGCCGGGGTGGCAAGTTTGGTGACCGCAAGGACGCCGGCCGTCCGGCGGGTCGTGACGGCGCGCGTGATGCGCGCGGTCCCGGCCGCATGGATGACCGTGGTCCGCGCCGCGATGCACGCCCTGACCGCCCCGCTTATGGCGAGCGCTCTGATGCGCCGCGCCTGGGCGATGCTGCCTTCCGGGCTCAGCGCGACGCGCTGGAGCAGGCTCAGTTTGCCTTGCGCAAGCTGGCGGCGCAGGCCCATGGCGAGGCCCTGACGCATTTGCTGACGGCCTGGGAAACGCGTGATGCCGCCCAAGTGCCCGGCGTGCAGGAACTCGGCAGCCGGGTCAGCCCGGCGGCGCGGGCGGCCTGGGTCAAGGCCGTGTCCCAGCCTGCTTCCGGTGAGGCTGCCACAGCACTGCTGCGCCTGGAGATGGCGGCCGAAGTGCCCACCCCGGCTGAGCAGTTGAGCGCACGGCGCATGTACCAGTTGCAGTTGTTGACCAAGCGCAACGACCCGGCACCGGCACAAACCTGGGCGCAGGATGCCGCCACGGTGCTGGCATCGGCTTTTGATGCGGCACAGGTGCGTCGTTTGCAAAATGTCCTGAAAGTGTTGCTGAAGCCTTAAGGCGTTGGGGCCAGTGCCACGCGCCCGGGTGCGTGGCCGGCGCGCAAGCGCAACACCTCCAGCCGCGGTGGCTGGGCCACAGCATCCCAGTCACTCAGCACCAGGCGGCGCAATGGCGGCTGTGCATCGGCATCCAGCAGGTGGTCCTGCGGCCGATGGGTGTGGCCGTGAATCAGGGTGCTGGCGCCATGAGCGTGCAAGCATGACAGCGCGGCTGCGGTGTCGACATCGGCATACGTGGCGCCGCTGTCTTTGCGGGCTGCGCTTTGGGCCCGCAGGCCGCGCGCAAAGGCCTGGCGCTCAGCCAGGGGTTTGGCCAGAAAGTGCGCTTGCCAGGTGGGCTGGCGCACCTGCACGCGGAACTGCTGGTAGTCCACATCGCCCAGGCACAGCGCGTCGCCATGGGACAGCAGGTAGCGTTGGTCAGCAAAGTCCAGTACCGTCGGGTCGGGCAACAGCGTCATGCCGCTGGCTCGGGCGACGTCCTCACCGAGCAAAAAATCCCGGTTGCCGTGCATGAAATACACCGGCAGGCGCCTGGAGGTGGCTTGCAAAATTTGTTGGCATTGCCGCGCAAAGGCAGCGTCGGGGTCGTCCGTGGCAGCCATGAGGTCGTCACCAACCCAGACCTCGAACAAATCTCCCAGAATGAACAGCGCATCGGCAGGCGTGCTGGCCATGTAGCGCTGCCAGGCCGCGGCCGTGGCAGGCTCGCCGACCTGCAGGTGCAGGTCAGAGATGAAGTCAACCGTGCGCCAAGCCGGTTCAGCCTTCACCGCGTGAGCTGCTTGTTGGCTTACAGTGCGACGGCTTTCTCGATCACCACGTCTTCCAGCGGCACGTCGTCATGGTAGCCCTTGCGGCCGGTCTTGACGGCCTTGATCTTGTCCACCACGTCGGTGCCTGCCACCACCTTGCCGAACACGGCGTAGCCCCAGCCTTGCTGGCTGGGTGCGGTGTGGTTCAGGAAGGTGTTGTCGGCGACGTTGATGAAAAACTGGGCGGTGGCCGAATGCGGGTCGCCGGTGCGCGCCATGGCCACGGTGTAGTTCAGGTTTTTCAGGCCGTTGTTGGCCTCGTTCTCGATCGGGGCGTCGCAGCCCTTCTGCGCCATGCCGGGTTCCATGCCGCCGCCTTGCACCATGAAGCCGGGAATCACACGGTGAAAAATGGTGTTGTCGTAATGGCCCTTGTTGACATAGGCCAGGAAGTTGGCCGTGCACTTGGGCGCCTTGTCAGCGTCGAGTTCAAGCGTGATGGTGCCGTAGTTTTTGACGTGGAGTTCGACTTGGGGGTTGCTCATGATTTATTTCACCAGGGTTGCAGAGTTGATAAGAATAGGGGTTTTGGGGACGTCGGCACCAACCGGGCCCATGCCGGTGGGCACGACTTTGATTTTGTCGATCACGTCCATGCCGGAAACGACTTTACCAAACACGGTGTAGCCGTAGCCCTGGGTGCCTGGGTCCAGGAAGGCGTTGTCCTTGACGTTGATATAAAACTGGGCGGTGGCCGACTGCGGGTCGCTGGTGCGCGCCATGGCAAGCGTGCCAACCGCATTGCGCAAGCCCTTTTCCATGGCCTGGCGGCCTTCGTGCACCACGGGGGCGCGGGTGGGCTTTTGTTGGAAATTGGCATCAAAACCGCCGCCCTGCACCATGAAGTTGTTGATTACCCGGTGAAACACGGTGCCGTCATAGTGCTTGTCCTTGACGTACTGCAAAAAATTTTCGACAGTTTTGGGCGCCTTGTCGGGGTACACCTCGACCACAAAATCACCCGATGATGTGGCAAATTTGACCTTTGGTGCGGCTTGCGCCAGGGCCAGATGGGCGGCGGAAAGCAATGTGGCCGCGACCAGCGTGGTGCGGGCCAAGGAAAAAAGGGTTTTTAGATGCATGGTGCCGCTCATTTCTTGGGTGCCAGTTTGGGTTTGAACACGTCAAGCGTCAGGGTCAGCTTGGGTGGAATCGCCGTGTTGCCGCTGTCCAGCAGCAAAGCCCTGTTGTAGGACTGACTGGCCAGCCGGACATAGACGTCACCCAGGTTTTCGTGGGCGGTGGCGTAGTTGGGGTTGGTGCGAATGGCCATTTCAAGCGTCACGCGCGCCTTGTCATACTGGCCCTGGCCCGCGTAAAGCACGGCCAGGTTGTTGTACGGCTCGGGCAGTTCAGGGTAGTCCTGGGTCAGCAGCGTGAAGGTATTGATGGCCTCGGCCGGTTTGCCCAGATTGCGCTGGATCACGCCCTTGAGAAAACGCATTTGGGGGTCGGCGGGTTTGCTGGCCAGGTAGCTGTCAACCTTGGCCAGGGCTTCGGTGAATTTGTTGGCGCGCACCAATTGGTTGGTGTCTGCGTATTCGTCCGCATGGCCCGACAGGGCCGTCAAGGCTCCCAACAGGGTGAGCCAGCGCAAGGATGTGTAAACAATTGAACGGGCGTGCTTCATGGGTGGATGGGTCCGGTAGGGTGGGCTTGACCTGCCAGAAAGCGGGTGAATGCAGGGCCTTATACTGAGGTGAATTGTAGCTGAGGGTCGTTGATTGGAACGCCTGCCGGCCACTGCCAGCCATGCACCATGAACGCGCTGTGCCCCTTGCCTGGCGCAGTTTTGCCCTTCACACCGAATTTGAAATACTCATGAGTTTGCGCATTTACAACACGCTGTCGCGTGATCTTGAACCCTTTAAGCCTTTGCAGCCCGGCCACGTTCGCATGTACGTGTGCGGCATGACCGTGTACGACCTGTGCCACCTCGGCCACGCGCGGGCCATGGTGGCCTTTGATTTGGTGCAGCGCTGGCTTAAAAGCAGTGGCTACCAGGTGCACTACGTCCGCAACGTCACGGATATTGACGACAAAATCATCAAACGTGCGTTGGAAAACGGTGAAACCATCCGCGCCCTCACCGACCGCATGGTGGACGCACTGCACCAGGACGCCGACGCCTTGGGAATTGAGCGGCCCACCCACGAGCCGCGTGCCACCGACTACGTGCCTTCCATGCTCAAGCTCATCAGCCAGTTGCAGGACAAGGGACTGGCCTACCAGAGCGGTGACGGCGACGTGAACTTTGCGGTGCGCAAATTTGATGGCTACGGCAAGCTCAGTGGCAAATCGCTCGACGAGTTGCGTGCCGGTGAGCGCGTGGCTGTGGTGGATGGCAAGACCGACCCGCTGGACTTTGTGCTGTGGAAATCGGCCAAACCCAGTGAACCTGCCGACGCCAAATGGGACAGCGTTTACGGTGTTGGTCGCCCGGGCTGGCACATCGAGTGTTCGGCCATGTGTGGCGAATTGCTGGGCCAGACGGTGGACATCCATGGTGGCGGTGCCGACCTGCAGTTTCCTCACCACGAAAACGAAATTGCCCAAAGTGAAGGCGCCAACGGGCAGCCGCTGGCGCGTTTCTGGATGCACAACGGATTTGTCACGCGTGACAACGAGAAAATGTCCAAGAGTCTGGGCAATTTCTTCACCATTCGCGAAATCCTGGCCCGCTTTGACGCCGAGACGCTGCGCTTCTTCATCATCCGCGCACACTACCGCAGTGCCTTGAACTACAGCGATGTGCACCTCGAAGATGCCCGCCAGTCGCTCAAGCGCTTGTACACCGCGTTGGCGCTGGTGCCGCCCGAGGCGGTCACGATCGACTGGAGCGACCCGTTTGCGGCGCGCTTCAAGGCCGCCATGGACGACGACTTCGGCACGCCGGAAGCGGTGGCCGTGCTGTTTGATCTGGCCAGTGAGGTCAACCGCACCCGCTCGGGCGCGTTGGCCGGTTTGCTGAAGGCGCTGGGCGGCTGCCTGGGGCTGTTGCAGCAAAACCCGCAAAGCTACCTGCAGTCGGGCACGGCGGTCCGCGACACCGACATTGCCCAGCGCATTGCCGAGCGCGCGGCTGCCAAGGCCACCAAAAACTTTGCCGAGGCTGACCGTATTCGCCAGGAGTTGCTGGTGCAAGGTATCGTGCTCAAGGACAGCGCCAGCGGCACCACCTGGGAAGCCGCCAAATGAGATCAATGACGTGATGGGTGCGACAGACAGTATGAGTATCGCGACGCCGGCGTATTGGGAAGATGCCTGCAAGCATCTGATGAAGAAAGACCGCGTCATGAAGCGGCTGATCCCACAGTTTGGTCAGACCTGCCTGCAAAGCCGGGGCGATGCCTTTGCCACCCTGGCCCGCAGCGTGGTGGGTCAGCAGATCTCGGTCAAGGCGGCCCAAACCGTGTGGGACCGCTTTGCGAAATTGCCGCAGCAGATGACACCGGCGCAGGTGCTCCGGCTCAAGATTGACGACATGCGGGCGGCCGGTTTGAGCGCCCGCAAGGTGGAATACCTGGTGGACCTGGCGCTGCACTTTGACAATGGCTTGGTGCATGTGGAGGATTGGGTGGCCATGGACGACGAGGCCATCATTGACGAGCTGGTGGCCATTCGCGGCATAGGCCGCTGGACCGCCGAGATGTTCCTGATCTTTCATTTGATGCGCCCCAACGTGCTGCCGCTGGACGATGTGGGCCTGATCAACGGCATCAGCAAAAGCTATTTTTCAGGCGAAGTGGTCAGCCGCAGCGATGCGCGCGAGGTGGCGCTCGCCTGGGCTCCTTACCGGACCGTGGCAACTTGGTATATTTGGCGCTCGTTGGATCCGGTGCCGGTTGAATACTGAAACCTTGTGGGTCAGATCTTTAGCTCTGACCCCAACTGATTGTTGGATGTCGACCTTGTGGGTCAGATCTTTAGCTTTGACCCCATCCGATCGTCGGATGTTGGATGTCAACCTTGCGGGTTAGACTTGTTTTGAATTGATGAGATGGAGTTGTTGTGGCTAAAAAAACTTTCCTCGATTTCGAGAACCCGATTGCCGAGCTGGAAAACAAGATTGAAGAGCTGCGCTATGTGCAGACCGAGTCGGCGGTGGATATTTCGGCTGAAATCACCCAACTGGCCAAAAAAAGCCAGCAGCTCACCAAAGACATTTACAGTGACCTGACACCTTGGCAAATTACCAAAATTGCCCGCCATGCCGAGCGCCCGTACACCATGGACTACGTGAACGAACTGTTCACCCATTTTGTCGAACTGCACGGCGACCGCCATTTTTCGGACGACCTCAGCATCGTGGGGGGGCTGGCCCGTTTCAATGGCACACCGTGCATGGTGATTGGCCAGCAAAAAGGGCGCGACACCCGCGAGCGCGCCACTCGCAACTTTGGCATGAGCAAGCCCGAGGGTTACCGCAAGGCCTTGCGGCTCATGAAAACCGCTGAAAAGTTCAAGCTTCCGGTGTTCACTTTTGTCGACACACCGGGCGCCTACCCGGGCATTGATGCCGAAGAGCGTGGCCAGTCCGAGGCCATTGGCCGCAACATCTTCGAGATGGCGCAGCTGGAAGTGCCGGTGATCGTCACCATCATTGGCGAAGGCGGCTCCGGTGGCGCGCTGGCGATCTCGGTGGGCGATCAGGTGCTGATGCTGCAATATTCGATTTACTCGGTGATCAGCCCCGAAGGTTGTGCTTCCATTTTGTGGAAAACCTCCGAAAAGGCCCAAGAAGCGGCTGACGCGCTGGGCATTACCGCGCACCGCCTCAAGGCCCTGGGTGTGATCGACAAGATAGTCAACGAACCGGTCGGTGGTGCGCACCGCGACCCCCGGCAAATGGCGGCTTTCCTCAAGCGCGCGTTGACCGATGCGTATCGCCAGGTCAGCGACCTCAAGGTCGACGAACTGCTGGCGCGGCGCTACGAGCGTCTGCAGAGTTATGGCCGTTTCACCGACACCAAAAACACGGGCAAGTAAATCGCCGTCATGCCATGACACGCTCGTTTGAGCAGGCCATTGCAGACTTTGCGCCAGCGTTGCCCTTGGCCGTGGCCTACAGCGGCGGCGCAGATTCCACGGCGCTGCTGTTGGCTTGCGCACGCCAATGGCCGGGGCAGGTGACTGCCGTCCATGTACACCATGGTTTGCAGGCGGCGGGTGACGACTTCGAGCGCCATTGCCGCAGCTTTTGTGCCGACCTGAATGTGCCGTTGGTGGTGCAAAAAGTCGATGCCCGCCACGCCCCGGGGCAAAGCCCGGAAGCGGCGGCGCGCCACGCCCGCTACCAGGCCATTGATGCGCTGGCCCTGCATGGGCAGCTCGCCATTCAAACCATCGCCATAGCGCAGCACGCCGACGACCAGGTCGAAACCCTGCTGCTGGCGCTGAGCCGGGGTGCCGGCCTGCCGGGCCTGAGCGCCATGGCCGCGCAGTGGCAGCGTGGCGGGCTGACTTATTGCCGGCCCTTGCTGCAGGTCAGCGGCATCGCCATTCGGGACTGGCTGCAGACCGAGGGCGCTCGGTTCATTGAAGACCCCAGCAACGTCGATGAGCGGTTTACCCGCAACCGCATTCGCGCCCGCGTGTTACCTGTGTTGCAAGCCTGTTTTCCGCAGTTTCGCGACACCTTCACCCGCAGCAGCCGGCATGCCGCTCAGGCCCAGGTGCTGTTGCAGGAGGTGGCGGCTGAAGACCTGGCGCGCGTGGGCGTGCCGCCCGACGTCAAGGCCTTGCAGGCGCTGAGTCCCGCGCGGCTGGCCAATCTGTTGCGCCATTGGTTGCTGAGCGCGCACCAAGCGACACCAACCAGCGCGCAGTTGGAAGCCCTGACGGCCCAGATTGCGGCTTGCCGCACCCGGGGTCATCAGATCCACCTGAAAGTGGGTCAGGGCTTTTGTGTCAGGCGGGGGAAAGTCCTCGATTGGTACAATCCCCATCCTTTGCAACCCTCTTCAAACCCTTCATGTCCTTGATTGTTCACAAATACGGCGGCACCTCGATGGGCTCAACCGAGCGCATCAGCAATGTCGCCAAACGCGTTGCCAAATGGGCGCGTGCCGGCCACCAGATGGTGGTGGTGCCCAGCGCCATGAGCGGCGAAACCAATCGTTTGCTGGCCCTGGCCAAAGAGCTGGCACCTGCCAAATTGAACGATGCCTACAACCGTGAACTCGACATGCTGGCCGCCACTGGCGAGCAGGCCTCCAGTGCCTTGCTGGCCATCGCGCTGCAGGCCCAGGGCCTGGAATCGGTGAGCTATGCCGGTTGGCAGGTGCCCATTCGCACCAACAGCGCCTACACCAAGGCCCGCATCGAATCGATTGACGACAAACGCGTGCGCGCCGACCTGGATGCTGGCCGGGTCGTCATCGTGACCGGTTTCCAGGGCCTGGACGAAGCAGGCAACATCACCACGCTGGGCCGCGGCGGTTCCGACACCTCGGCGGTAGCTGTGGCAGCGGCCATGAAGGCCGACGAATGCCTGATCTACACCGACGTCGACGGCGTCTACACCACCGACCCGCGCGTGGTGCCCGACGCGCGCCGCCTGCACACCGTCAGCTTCGAGGAAATGCTGGAGATGGCCTCGCTGGGCTCCAAGGTGCTGCAGATTCGCTCGGTGGAATTTGCCGGCAAGTACAAAGTCAAATTGCGTGTGCTGTCGAGCTTCACGCCGTGGGACATCGACATCAATGAAGAAGCCAAATCTGGCACCCTGATCACTTTTGAGGAAGACGAAAACATGGAGCAAGCCATCGTTTCAGGCATCGCATTTACCCGCGACGAGACCAAAATTTCTGTGCTGGGCGTGCCCGACAAGCCCGGTATTGCCTACCAGATCCTGGGTGCTGTGGCCGACGCCAACATCGAAGTCGACATGATCATCCAGAACATCAGCAAGGATGGCAAGACCGACTTCAGCTTCACCGTGAACCACGGCGACTACGCCAAGGCCATGGACTTGCTGAAAAACGTGGTGCTGCCCAAACTGGGTGCGCAAGAGGTGGTGGGCGACACCAAGATTTGCAAGGTGTCGATCGTCGGCATCGGCATGCGCAGCCATGTGGGTGTGGCCAGCACCATGTTCCGCGTCTTGAGCGAAGAAGGCATCAACATCCAGATGATTTCCACCAGCGAGATCAAGACTTCGGTGGTGATTGACGAGAAGTATATGGAACTCGCCGTGAAGGCACTGCACAAAGCTTTTGGCCTGGATCAGGCGCCAGCCTGAAAAAAGCCTTGAAGTCGTGACATAATCGCGGCTCTGATTTTCAGGAAACGTGACCGAGTGGCCGAAGGTGCTCCCCTGCTAAGGGAGTATGGGGTGTAGAGCCTCATCGAGGGTTCGAATCCCTCCGTTTCCGCCAGTACTAAACCCCAAGTGATTGATTTACTTGGGGTTTTTTTATGTCCGGGCTGATGTGCAGCACAGCGGCATGACGGCGTCGCATGACGAAGCCGATCGCCACCACCTGCATGGCGGCATTGGCGTCGATGCCAAACAGTGCGCAGGCCATCAGGATCAAAGCGCTTCAGTCGGTCGTTTTTTACCCAGGCTTCAGATGCCTTTCTCGTGTGCCGTCAGGTTCGTGCGTAACAACCAATTCGCCACGACATTCCTTTTTTTGCGAACTATTCCTATTGTTTTTTCAGAATAAACATGTTGATATCTCGATAAACTTCGACATCAATTCGAAAGGACGTTATGGAAACAATTGCCCCGCTATGGTTGTGGGTCACCTTCGGCGGCATCGTGCTGGTGTCGCTGTTCGTTGACTTTGTCGTGCTCAAAAAGCAGGGCTCGCATGACATCGGTGTCAAGGAGGCGCTGAACTGGTCGCTGGTCTGGATTTCGCTTAGCTTCTTGTTCAACGGACTTTTTTGGTGGGCAGTCAGGGACGCCACCGGCTCGACCGAGATGGCCAACACCAAATCGCTTGAATTCCTGACCGGTTACCTGATTGAGAAATCACTGGCCGTGGACAACATTTTTGTCTTTCTGTTGATCTTCACTTACTTTGCGGTACCGACGCATTTCCAGAAACGGGTGCTGATGATCGGCATCATCGGCGCCATTGTGTTGCGCACCATCATGATTCTGGTGGGGGGCTGGTTGTTGGCTGAGTTCCACTGGATCTTGTATGTGTTCGGAGCGTTCCTGATCCTGACTGGCATCAAGATGTGGTGGGCCGCCGGCAAAGAGCCTGACCTGAACGACAACCCCGCTTTGAAGTTGCTGCGCAAGCTGCTGCCGGTCAGCAAGCATTATGACGGCGAGAAGTTCTGGACGGTCGAAAACGGCAAACGCATTGCCACACCGCTGTTCATGGTGATTTGTCTGATTGCGCTCACCGATGTGATTTTTGCGGTGGACTCCATCCCCGCCATCTTTGCCATCACCAAGGACCCGTTCATCGTGCTGACCAGCAACGTCTTTGCCATTCTGGGCTTGCGTGCCATGTACTTTTTGCTGGCCGCGGTGGCCAACAAGTTTCACTTGCTCAACTATGGCCTTGCGGTTATTCTGGTGTTCATCGGTACCAAGATGTCCTTGATCGATGTGTACAAAATCCCGGTGCATGTGTCGCTGGGGGTGGTCGCGGGCATTTTGGCCTTTACCATGCTGCTGAGCCTGCGCACGACCCCTGTGCGAATCAAGGAGTGAATCGTCGCGTGAGCTGCCCGATCTGGAGATAAGGCCGATGGATGTCTGGATGACCATCGCGTTGGGCTTGACGATGCTGTTGTTGGGCGGGGAACTGCTGGTGCGCGGTGCGGTGGCGTCGGCGAAGTCAATGGGCGTGTCGCCGCTGCTGATCGGGCTCACGCTGGTCGGGTTCGGCACCTCGACGCCGGAGTTGGTGACGAGTGTGACGGCCGCACTCAACGGCTCGCCGGGCATTGCGGTGGGCAATGTGGTGGGCTCGAACATTGCCAACATCTTGTTCATTCTGGGGCTGTCCGCGGTGATTTACCCGATGGCCGTCAACCCGAAGGGCTTCCAGCGCGACGCCCTCATGATGACGGCGGCGGCGCTGGCTTGCCTGGGTGTGGTGCTTTACGGACGCATGGACATGCTGATGGGCGCGGCCTTCATTGCGATCTTGTTGGTCTATATTGTGTTTGTGGCTGTGCAGGAGAAACGCGCGCCGGACGAGGCGGCCCTGGTGGCCGAGCACCGCGCGGAGGATGCGCGTAAAGGGCCGGGCAAGATGGCGCTCTCGTTGACCATGGCAGTGGCTGGCATTGCGATCACTATTTTTGGTGCGCGCTTTCTGGTGGACGGCTCGATTGGCCTGGCCAAAGGCCTGGGGATATCGGACACGATCATCGGGCTGACCATTGTGGCCGTGGGTACCTCGATGCCCGAGTTGGTGACCTCCGTGATGGCGGCGCTGCGCAAGCATGCCGATGTGGCTTACGGCAACATCGTGGGCTCGAATATCTTCAACGTGCTTTTTATTCTGGGCACTACAGCCATCGTCCACCCGATCGAGATGCCTCGCCAGATTGCGGCTTTTGACATTTGGGTGATGCTGGTGGCGACAGGCTTGCTCGTTTACTTTGCTCGCACGGGCGCCAAACTGCAGCGCTGGGAGGGCTGGGTCTTTATTGCCGCTTATGCGACCTACACCGGCTATCTCATTTCTATTGCCTAGATCTTCACGCCAGAAATTCCGTTAAAGCGCTGCCTCCAGCAAACGCTGCACCAGCGGGTGTTGCACTTTCTTCTCAGTGCCGATGGCAAAGAAATGTTCGACCACCCCCTCGCAAGCACCCAAACGCTGCACTGCGTAATGGGCCAGCAAATCTTCGTGAACCCACTCGGCGGCCGGGAAGATCCCCATGCCGCTGGCGCCAAAAGTCTTGAGCAAAGCGCTGTCTTCAAACTCGCCCACCACGCGCGGCCGGATCGCGCGCTGCTCAAACCAGTGGTCCAGGCGCGCTCGGACCGCCGTGTGTGCAGTGGGCAGCAGCATAGGCACATCGGCCAGGCTTTGGGGAAAGTTTTTGCCTGCGGCTGCCACCATGTTCGCCGTGCCATACCAGGCGATCGCGGAGGACCCCATGCCATGGCTGTAGAGCTTGATGTTGGGGTTGGTGGGTGCGGGGCGGTCTGATAACACGACGTCCAATCGATGCAGGGCCAGATCCCCCAGCAACTCGTCAAACTCGCCCTCATTGCACAACAGGCGCAAATGGGGCTCGGGGATCACCGGCCCTAACAGTCGATGCACCACCAGCTTGGGCAAGCCGTCGGAGATGCCCACGGCCAGGCGCACCGTGGGCGCGCTGACAGCGTCGCGCACCCTGGCCGGCAGGTCTTCGCCAAGCTGAAAAATCTGGTCCGCCTGTTGCATGGCGGCCAGGCCCGCGTCGGTCAATACCAGGCCCCGCCCAGCCGGTTTGAGCAGCGCGAAGCCGAGCGAACGCTCCAGTTCGCGCACTTGGGCGCTGACGGTTTGCACCGCCATGTCCAACTTGTCGGCAGCCCGTGAAATGCCACCTTCTTTGGCCACAACCCAGAAGTAGTACAGGTGTTTGTAATTGAAGGGTTTGCTCATGGTCTTGTTTTTTAAGAGTATCGGTTAAAAATTATCTGCTTTTTTAAGATCGTTCCCACTGCTATCGTCAAATCATCTGCAACCTTTAGGAGAAAACCATGAAATGCCCAAGCTGCCCCGACACCACCCTGGTCATGAGTGATCGTCAGGGTGTCGAAATTGACTACTGCCCCGCCTGCCGTGGCATCTGGCTGGACCGCGGAGAACTCGACAAACTGCTGGACCGGGCCGCCACCGCACCGCTGCCCGCGACATCAGCTGCTGCAGCGCCCCCACGGAGTCGGCAACAACCCGACTTTGAAGATTCGGATTTCCGCGACCGCCAGCGCTACCAGCACGGTCGCAAAAAGTCATGGCTCAGCGAGATCTTTGACTGAAATCAAAAATAGTCGTCTTGCCGTTCCCATGCCGTCTGGCGGGAGACCCGGTTGTGCCGGAATTTCCCCCATCTATTGATCCAGGTGGGATTCTTTCTTTGGGCTTGCGGTGTAGCATGTTGGCCATCAAAACTGAGGTGATCCATCATGTCAAATCATCACACCGCACACCGGGACGGGCCTGAAAGCATGGCTGGCCTCGAATCCGCCATTCGCGCCATCAACAAGCAGGCTGATCCTTTCGGCATCATCTCCTCTCAGATCAATGCCCAGGTGGCCTTGATGATGCACCCGCAGGAATTTCTCAAAGCCGTGGACGACTTGTCCTCGGACTGGATCGCCCTGTATGACCATGCGCTGCGTCGCATGCTTGGCATGCCTACCCACGAAGTGTTCGAACAAAACCCTGAAGACGCCCGCTTTGCCGACCCCATCTGGACCGAGTCCGCGATCTGGGACATCTACAAAGAGTGGTACCTGACATTTTCCAACCGGCTGCAAAAAATTTGTCTGGAAACGCCCGGCTTGTCAGGTCACGCGCGCCGTCAGGCCGCGTTCTGGCAACGCAACTGGCTCAACCGGGTGTCGCCCACCAATTTCTTCTGGCTCAATCCGCAGGCTATGGCCCGCGCCATCGAAACCAAAGGGGCGAGCCTGCAGGCAGGGTTGAACAATTTCATGCGCGATGCGGCGGCCAAAAACATCCAGATGGTCGAGCCCGATGCCTTTGCCGTGGGCAAGGACCTGGCCACCACCGCGGGCAAGGTGATCTTTCGCAATCGGCTGGTCGAATTGATCCACTACGCGCCCACCACGAAGCAGGTGCGCGCCATGCCCATCCTGATCGTCACACCCTGGATCAACAAGTTTTACATTCTGGACCTGACCGCGCAAAAGAGCATGGTCAAGCACCTGACTGACCAGGGCTTTTCGGTATTCATCAGCAGCTGGAAGAACCCGACCGCGGACATGTCTGAAGTGCGGCTTGACGATTATTTGCTGGAAGGCGTCGAGGCCATGGTCAACGCCACCACCGAATTTTGCAAGGTGCCGCAAGTGCACCTGGTGGGTTATTGCATTGGTGGCACACTGGCTGCCACCTACATGGCCTGGGCCAACAAGCGCTATGGCGACGACAGAATGGCGGTGGCGCACTGGACGCTGCTGACCTCGCTGACCGATTTTTCCCATCCCGGCGAGATCGAAGTGTTCATCGACGAAGCCTGCATCAGCGCCCTGGAGGAATCGATGGCGAAAAAAGGCTATCTGGACGGCGGGGAGATGGCGAGTTCTTTCCGTCTGCTGCGCTCCAACAGCCTGATCTGGCATTACTGGGTCAAGAGCTATTTGATGGGCGAAAAACTGCCGCCGTTCGACGTGCTGTTCTGGAACACCGACACCACGCGGATGCCGCAAGCCATGCATTCCTATTACTTGCGCGAGATGTACCTGCACAACAAGCTGGTCAAGCGTGACCAACTCAGCATCGGGGGCGAGTCCATCGATCTGAACCGCATCACCCAACCACTGTATGCGGTGACCGCCGAAGAGGACCATATTGCGCCTTGGCAACAGTGTTATCTGATCCGGCGCGACATCCACCCCGAAACCCCGGTGCGCTTTGTCAGGTCAAGTTCCGGGCATATTCTGGGCATCGTCAACCCGCCGGTGAATCCGCCCAAGCGCAGCTACTGGGTGGCTGATCCCGAGGCCAATGACGACTCAGAGCGCTGGCTCAGCCGTGCCGAGAAAAAGCAGGGTAGCTGGTGGCCCGACTGGACCGCCTGGCTGCATGCGCGCACCGGTGACATGGTGCCCGCCTATGCCACCACCAGCCGAAAATTTCCGGCGCTGGCAGATGCGCCGGGCACCTATGTGCTGGAGAAATAGGCTCAGGCGGTGGCGCTGACCGCCCGTTTGGGCAGGTTGCGAATCGGTGCGGGGGCGCTGTAGCGGTCCAGCGCCAAACCTTCCGTGCTGATGGCAGGCTGCCGCCCCGTAACCAAATCGGCCAGCAATTGCCCGGAGCCGCTGGCCATGGTCCAGCCCAGGGTGCCGTGGCCGGTGTTCAAAAACAGGTTGGGGTACTGCCGGGTGGCGCCGATGATGGGCGTGCCATCGGGCGTTTGCGGGCGCAAGCCAGTCCAGAACTCCGCCTTGGGCAGGTCGCCGCCGGGGAACAGGTCGGCCGTCACCATCTCTAAGGTGGCGCGGCGTTTGGGGTTCAGGCTCAGGTCAAAACCACTCAACTCGGCCATGCCACCAACGCGGATGCGCTTGTCAAAACGCGTGATGGCCACCTTGTAGGTCTCATCCAGCACGGTGGACTGCGGTGCCAGGCTGGCGTCCAGCAAAGGCACCGTGAGCGAGTACCCCTTGACCGGATACACCGGAATGCTCAGGCCCAGGGGTTGCAACAGCTGGCGCGTGTAACTGCCCAGTGCCAGCACATATTTGTCGGCCTTGACCACTTCGGCCTCAGGCCCCGCCAATTGCACGCCCTGCAGGCTCTGGCCGTCAGACAGCAGCTGCTTGACATCCACGCCGTAGCGGAACTGCACGCCCAATTGCCGCGCTTTCTCGGCCAGTTGTTGGGTGAACATGAAGCAGTCACCGGTCTCATCATGGGGCAGCCAGAGGCCGCCGAGCAACCGGTCTTGCGTGTGGGCCAGCGCGGGCTCCACGCGGGCCAGTCCGGCGCGGTCCAACACCTCATGCGCCACTCCGCAGGCGCGCAGCACCTCCAGGTCACGCGTCACGGCGTCAAGTTGCGCCTGCGAGCGAAACACCTGCAGCGTGCCACCCGTGCGCTGCTCGTACTGGATGCCGGTGTCCAGGCGCAGTTGCTGCAAACAGGCGCGGCTGTACTCCGACACGCGCATCATGCGTTCCTTGTTGATGGCATAACGCGACGGCGTGCAGTTGGCCAGCATGCCCGCCAGCCAGCGCAACTGGAACAGTGAGCCATCGGCGCGCAAGGCCAGCGGCGCATGTTTCTGAAACAGCCATTTGAGGGCTTTGAGCGGAATGCCGGGTGCCGCCCAAGGAGTTGAGTAGCCGGGCGAAACCTGGCCCGCATTGGCAAAACTGGTTTCCAGCGCTGCGCCAGGCTGGCGTTCCAGCACTGTGACCTCGGCCCCGGCGCGGGCCAGGGCATAAGCCGTTGAAATGCCGATGACGCCAGCGCCTAAAACAACAACTTTCATGCGAACCTCATGTTGAACAATTGATTTATGAAGTTTATGTAAGCATTAGCAGTAAATTTCGCTGTTTTAAACTATGATTTCAGCGAAAAATATAAACTACAACTGGAAAACTCGATCCAAACCAGAAAAATGGCTGAACTCGACCGCATTGACAGAAAAATCCTCGATATCCTGCAGCGCCAGGGTCGCATCTCGATGACCGAACTTGGTGAGCAGATCGGGCTCTCGACCTCACCCTGCGCCGAGCGCGTTCGGCGCATGGAGCGCAGCGGTGTCATCACCGGCTACCACGCCCAGGTCGACCCCAAGTCGGTGGGGAAAACGCTGCTGGTGTTTGTTGAAATCACGCTCACCACGAAGTCGGGCGATGTGTTTGACCAGGTCCGCAAGGCGCTTTTGCACATGCCGGAGGTGATGGCGTGTTACCTGGTGTCGGGCAACTTTGACTACCTGGTGAAGGCGCGCCTGAATGCGATGCCCGATTACCGTGAGTTACTGAGCAGCATTCTGCAAAAGATCCCGGTGCCGTCGCAGTCGCACAGCTATGTGGTGATGGAGGAAGTCAAGGACACCGCCATCATGAACATTAAGTTCTAATCAGTTGGGGTCAGAGCACGTCGCTACGCGAGTGGTCTGACCCGCAAACCTCAGGGTTTGAGGCTGGCGCTCCAGCGCTCGTCCCAGTCATGCTGGCGCAGCTGCTCGGTGTCGCGCCGGTCGCGCTTGGTGGGGCGGCCCTGACTCAGGCTCAGGGCCGGCTCGGGTGCCAGCCGGCGCTGCTCGGCTGCTTGTTGGCGCTGGCGAATGGAGTCTTCGGTTTCCTGGTAGAGCAGGGCGGCGAGCGGCGCCGGGCCCCGCTTGTCGCTGACGGCCAGCACGGTCACGGTGCGGCTGATGGGCCCGTTGCGCAACTGCACGCTGTCACCGGCCTTGAGTTCACGCGCCGGTTTGGCCACCACGCCATTGACCTGCACCCGACCCTTGTCAATTTCGTCGCAGGCCAGGCTGCGCGTCTTGTAGAAACGCGCAGCCCACAGCCACTTGTCAAGGCGCAGACGTTCCATTTTTTGCGATTGGCTTGAACGGTGGGCCACTGAGCTTGAAGCCTGCCTTGATGCCTTTTTGGGCAAACCAGCCCTGGTTCATTTCCAGCACATAACGCACCGGCTTGGCCGAGCAATGGGAGTCGCTGCTTTGCGGTGTCATGTCGGCCAGGTTGACGATGGTGCCGTCATCAGCCACAAAAGCGGCAGTCAGGGGCAACAAGGTGTTTTTCATCCAGAAGCATTGTTGGCCAGCTTGCTCAAAGACAAACAGCATGCCCTCAGCGTGTGGCATTTGCCGGCGAAACATCAGGCCGGTGCTGCGTTGTGCGGGTGTGCCTGCCACCTGGGCGTCAACCAGGTACATGCCTGCGGTGAGCCTGACGCGCGGCAAATCGAGCTGAGGTGCGTCCTGGGCGAAACTGGTGCCTGAGCACAGCAGGGCCAAGGTCAGAAAAAAGCTGGCGAAAGGGTTCATGGCCCGATTTTGACCCAAAAAATAGCGCTGACTATCCCTGCGCAGCTTGTCATCGCAAGCTTGACTGGACTGACCGTGTTGGACGCTTGGATGGGACTAGAATGAAAAAGTCTAAACAACACGGGTCGGTTTGCTCGCTGGCCTGTGCCTAGATTGATCAACTACCGGAGACACAAGACCATGTACCAGCACATCAAGGTGCCCTCAGAAGGCCAGAAAATTACCGTCAATGCAGACTACTCATTGAACGTGCCCGACCAGCCCATCATTCCTTTTATCGAAGGTGATGGCACTGGTTTCGATATCACGCCCGTGATGATGAAGGTGGTGGACGCTGCCGTGGCCAAAGCCTACGCCGGCAAGAAAAAGATCCACTGGATGGAAGTCTATGCCGGTGAAAAGTCCACCAAAATTTACGGCCCAGACGTCTGGTTGCCAGAGGAAACACTGGCTGCCTTGCGCGAGTACGTGGTGTCCATCAAGGGCCCGCTGACGACACCGGTGGGTGGCGGCATTCGCTCGCTCAACGTGGCCTTGCGCCAGGAACTCGATTTATACGTTTGCCTGCGCCCGATTCAATATTTCGAAGGCGTGCCCAGCCCGGTCAAGGAGCCGCACAAGACCAACATGGTGATCTTCCGCGAAAACTCCGAAGACATCTATGCCGGGATCGAGTTCGAGGCTGAATCTGCCAAGGCGAAAAAGCTCATCAAGTTCCTGCAGGACGAAATGGGTGTCACCAAGATCCGCTTCCCCAACACTTCTGGCATCGGCATCAAGCCGGTGTCACGCGAGGGCACCGAGCGCCTGGTGCGCAAGGCCATCCAGTACGCCATCGACAACGACAAGCCCAGCGTGACGATTGTTCACAAGGGCAACATCATGAAATTCACCGAAGGCGGCTTCCGTGACTGGGCCTACGGTCTGGCACAGAAAGAGTTCGGTGCGGAGCTGATTGACGGCGGCCCGTGGTGCAAGTTCAAGAACCCGAAAACGGGCAAAGACATCACGGTCAAGGACAGCATTGCCGACGCCTTTTTGCAGCAAATTTTGTTGCGCCCGGCCGAGTACAGCGTCATTGCCACGCTGAACCTGAACGGTGACTACGTGTCGGACGCCCTGGCCGCGCAGGTGGGTGGCATTGGTATTGCACCTGGCGCCAACTTGTCCGACTCGGTGGCCTGTTTTGAGGCTACCCATGGCACAGCGCCCAAGTACGCCGGCAAGGATTATGTGAACCCGGGTTCTGAAATTTTGTCGGCTGAAATGATGTTGCGCCACATGGGCTGGGTCGAGGCCGCAGACGCCATCATCAAGTCGATGGAGCGCTCGATTGCCAGCAAAAAGGTCACCTACGACTTTGCCCGCCTGATGGACGGTGCCACGCAAGTGAGCTGCTCTGGCTTTGGCCAGGTCATGATCGACCACATGTAATTGACTGAACAAGCCGTCCTTGACGGTTTGATGACAGCCCCATGGCGCGCCGGCGCTTGGGGCTTTTTTTATGCGTTCCTCACGTTTACCCCGATACCCAGTCGGGCCGTGGACCGGCAATATAGCCACCATGAAAATCGACAGTCACCAGAATTTCTGGCACTTTGAACCGCAGGCTTTCCCTTGGATATCGGAAGACATGCCCATCCTGCGCCGGCATCAACGCCCGGCTGACAGCCGGCCTGGCATGGACAGCAGTGGCGTGTTGGGGGTGATTGCCGTGCAGGCACGGTGCGAACCCGAGGAAACAGACTTTTTGCTCGGTCTGGCGGCCAATCATCCGCATATTTTGGGGGTGATCGGTTGGGCCGATTTGACCAGTGCCACACTGCAGGCAGACCTCGCGCGCTGGCAGGGTCAGGAAAAACTCAAGGGTTTTCGGCACTTTTTGCAATACGAGCCGGACCTGGCTGGAGTCATCAGCAACCCGGCCTTCAACCAGGGCGTGGCGTGTTTGCAGCGACAGCAACTGGTCTTTGAGGTGTTGGTTTTTGCGCATCAGTTACCCACCGTGTTTGATTTTTGCACTCGCCATGACGAGCATGCGCTGGTGTTGGACCATGTGGGAAAACCCGCACTCAGGGACTGGCTGACCGCACCCGAGGCAAGGCACCAATGGACGCAAGACCTGCAGCAACTGGCCCGCTTGCCCCATGTCAGTTGCAAAGTCTCGGGGCTGGTGACGCAGACCGATTGGCAGCATCAGGATGATCCCAGCGTGGCCGACATGGCGCACATCGAGCAATGTTTTGACGTGGCCCTGCAAGCCTTCGGGCCGGAGCGGCTGATGTTTGGCTCTGATTGGCCGGTCTGTCAGATGGCTGCCAACTACCAGGGCGTTCACGCCATTGCGCAACGCTGGGCGGCATCGCGTCTTGATAGCCAGGCACAGCGTGCTTTCTGGGGGGAAAATGCCATGCGAATTTACGACTTGACGATTTGAGTCACCGCGTGCCCGTGCCCTGCGTTCAGCAAATGCGCGGCAACTGCTCCCCGGTCAGCCAATCCACAATGCGCCGGCCACCAAAAGCGGTATGAAGTTGCACAAAGTGGTGTGCGTCGGCAACCACGGTGCCGATCTGGGCCGCGTCTGCTCCGAGCGGATGGGCCTGCAGGGTGGCCAGCAGGCTTGGCGCATCGGCGGCAGTGCAAATCACGATCAGTTTGCCTTCGTTGGCCACATAGAGCGGGTCCAGCCCCAGGAATTCGCAGGCGGCAGCCACCACCGGTTTGACTGGAATGGCTTTCTCCTGCAGCACCATGCCCACGCCCGACTGCGTGGCGATTTCGTTGAGGGTCGAGGCCAGGCCGCCGCGCGTGGGGTCGCGCAGGCAGCGGATGTCGGCACCGGTGGCCAGCAGTTGGGCAATCAGGCCGTGCAGCGCGGCGGTGTCAGATGCAATGGCCGCCTCAAAGCTGAGGTTTTCACGCAGGCTCATGATGGCCACGCCATGGTCGCCCATCGTGCCCGACACCAGCACCACGTCACCTGGCCGCGCGCGGGCGCCGCCCAGGTCCAGCCCGTCGGGCATGACACCAACGCCGGTGGTGGTGATGAAAACGCCGTCACCCTTGCCGCGCTCCACCACCTTGGTGTCGCCGGTCACCACGGGTACCCCCGCTTGCCTGGCCGCGCTGGCCATTGATTCGACGATGCGCGCCAGGTCGGCCAGGGCAAAACCTTCTTCCAGAATGAAACCGGCGGCAATGTAGAGCGGCGTGGCGCCCATCACGGCCACGTCGTTGAGCGTGCCGTGCACCGACAGGCAGCCGATGTCGCCCCCGGGGAAGAACAGCGGAGACACTACATGACCGTCGGTGGCCATCACCAGGCGAGCGACCTTGCCGTTGAGCACGGGTGCGGGCAGCACGGCGCCGTCGTTGCCCTGACCAAGGTAAGCATTGCCAAGATGGTGGGTAAACAGCTCGGCAATCAGTTGCATCATGGCACGGCCACCCGCACCATGGCTCATGTCGACCCGGCCATGTTTCAGGTCGAGTGCGCGCGCGTAGCCGCGCTTGACGCCACTCATGGCGCCTTGTCCTGATAGCGGCCGTAACTGTAGTGCGCGGCACAAGCACCTTCGCTGCTGACCATGCAGGAGCCCACCGGGTTTTCGGGAGTGCAGACGGTGCCAAAAATCTTGCAATCCTGCGGCCGTTTGACACCGCGCAAAATGGCGCCGCATTCACAGGCCTTGTTGTCGGGCACTGAGCGGTAGTCCATTTTGAAACGGCGCTCGGCATCGAAACTGCCGTAGCTTTCGCGGATTTTCAGGGCCGATTCGGGCACGGTGCCGAGCCCTCGCCACTCGAACGCAGGGCGCAGCTCGAACACCTCGGCCATGCGGTCCTGCGCCTTCTTGTTGCCGTCGCGGCTGACGGCGCGCGAGAATTCGTTTTCGACCTCGGCGCGGCCGTCGTTGACCTGGGCGATCAGCATGAGAATTGCTTGCATCACATCGAGCGGCTCAAAGCCGGCAATCACCACGGGCTTGCTGTAATTGGTGGCAAACGGCTCATAGGGCCGGCTGCCGATCACCGTGGAAACATGGGCGGGGCCGATGAAGCCGTCAATCGGCACCGTGCCCCATTGCTGCACTTCGGGCGATTCAAGAATATGGGTGATGGCAGCAGGTGTGAGCACATGGCAGCACAACACGCTGAAGTTGGTCAATTGGTCCCGGGCCGCCTGCAGAATCGCCAGTGCCGTGGGCGGCGTGGTGGTCTCAAAACCAATCGCAAAAAACACCACGTCACGGCCCGGATTGTCGCGTGCAATCTGCAGCGCATCCAGCGTGGAATAGACCATGCGGATATCGCCCCCTTGTGCCTTGGCCTTGAGCAGTGACAGGTGGTTGGAGGCTGGCACACGCAAGGTGTCGCCGTAAGTGCACAGGATGACACCGCGGTTCAGGGCCAGTTCAATCGCCATGTCGATGCGGCCGATCGGCAACACACACACCGGGCAACCGGGGCCGTGCACCATGCGCACCGTGGGCGGAAGCAGATCGGGCAGGCCGTAGCGCGATATGGCGTGGGTATGACCACCACAAAACTCCATGAAGCTGTAGCGGCGCCCGGGCTGTGCCAGTCGGGCAATTTTGTATGCCAGGGTTTTGGCAATCTCGCCGTCGCGAAACTCGTCGACGTATTTCATGCCGCTGCCACGGGGGGGGCGCTGATGTCGGCAAACAGGGCCAGCGTGCGCTCGGCCTCTTCGGGGTCGAGTTTGGACAGGGCGTAACCCGCATGCAAAATCACGTAATCACCCACCTGCACATCGTCAAGCAGCGCCAGCGAGATTTTCTTTTTGACGCCGCCCAGATCGACCAGGCCCATGTCGCCCGCTGGGCCGCAGCCGACTTCAATCACCTTGACCGGAAGTGCCAGACACATCAGTTTTTCTCCAAATAATGCATGGCCACCCAGGCTTGCCCGAGCGCGATGCTGCCATCGCCCGGCGAAGTCATGCGGGGCGCCAGCACCATGATGCCATGGCGTTCCAGATTTTGCCGCAGGTGGGTGGACACCAGGGCATTGAGAAAGCAGCCGCCGCCCCAGGCCAGGGTGGTCAATCCGGTGGATTGTGAGGCTCGCAGCACCCAATCGGTCAAGGCGGTCACCAGGGTGGCATGGAAGCTGGCGGCGGCCTGTGCGGCATCACCGGCATCGATCAGCGAAGCCAGCAGCGGTAATAAATTCAGTTGCCCCTCGTTGCTGATGGCATAGCCACCCGGCAGGGGTTCGGGCCAGCCATGGGTATCGACAAAACCTGTGGCCGCCTGCTCCAGCAGCATGGCGGCTTGGGCCTCGTAAGCCAGGGTGGCGCTGATGCCGAGCAGGCCCGCCGCTGCGTCGAACAAGCGGCCCATGCTGGACGTGCGCGGACAGTTGAACTGGCGCAGCAGCATGGCCGCCACCGTGCTGGCGGCTGGGTCCTGACAGCGGCGTACGATCTCGTCATTGCGGCCGAGCTCATGTAGCACCGCAGCCGCCATGCGCCAGGGCGCGCGTGCGGCACTGTCAGCGCCGGGCATCGGAAGCGGTTGCAGATGGCCCAGGCGCGCGACCGTTGCGCCATCGACCCTGAGCAGCTCGCCGCCCCAGGCCGTGCCATCGGTGCCCAGGCCGACACCGTCCAGCGCCAGACCCAGCACCGGGCCGTACCAGCCGTGCTCGGCACAGACGGCGCCCAAGTGGGCATGGTGGTGCTGCACCGCCAAGGTGGGCAGGTCGTGTTGCTGCGCATAGGCCAAGGCAGCGCGCGTGCTGTAGCTGTCGGGGTGCAGGTCGTGCGCGACCAAAGCTGGTTGGGTATCAAGCAGAGCGCACAGACCTAGCACGGTTTCATCCAGAAATTCGCAGCTTGCCACGTCGTCCAGGTCGCCGATGTGCGGGGACAAAAATGCTTCATCGCCCCGGGTCACGCAGACAGTGTTCTTGAGGTGGGCACCAAAGGCCAGCACCGATGGCCCGGCATGGGTAAGGCGAATGGCGGCCGGTGCGTAGCCGCGACTGCGGCGGACAAATTGCCAGGTCTTGCCCACGGGGCGAATCACGCTGTCATCGCAGCGCGCCACGATCTCCCGGTCATGGTCCAGAAAGGCGTCGGCAATGCCAGCCAGGCGGGTGTGGGCTTCTTGTGTATCCCGCACCATGGGCTCACCGCCCGGGTTGGCGCTGGTCATCACCAGCACCATGGCCTGCGGCTCGACAAGCCAGGCGCTGCCCGTGGGGCGCCCCGCGGCTTCATGGAACAACAGGTAGTGGATCGGCGTGGTGGGCAGCATCACGCCCAGGCTCAGCAGGCCCGGGGCGACACCGGGCAGGGCGACCGCACCAGCCGTTGTGGCCGGCAGCAGCACGATGGGACGCTCGCGACTTGCCAGCAGCGAGCGTTCACTTTCGTCGTGCGCGCCCAGCATCGGGTCTTCGTCACTGCGAGCGTAGCGCGGCAGTCCATGGCTGCGGAAGTCATGGATTGCTTCACTGCGTTCGCAATGACGAATGTGAGCGAAAGGTGCTAGGCTGGCGACATTGGCCAGCATCACGGCAAAGGGCTTGGCGTCACGGTTCTTGCGCAAGCGCAGCCGCGCCACCGCTTCAACGTTGCGCGCGTCACAGGCCAGATGAAAGCCGCCGAGGCCCTTGATGGCGACGATGCCGCCGCTTTGCAGCAGGTGCAAGCTTTGCGTGATCGGGTCGCCGGCGATGGTCTGGCCTTGTGCATCCGATAAACTCAGGCGCGGTCCGCATTGCAGACAACAGGTGGTCTCGGCGTGAAAGCGTCGGTTGGCGGGGGCAGTGTATTCAGCACTGCAGTCCGGACACAGCGGAAACGCGGCCATGCTGGTCTGTGGTCGGTCGTAGGGCAGGGCGCGCGTGACGGTAAAACGTGGGCCGCAATGGGTGCAGGTGATGAAGGCGTGGCGCCAGCGCCTGCTGGATGGGTCAAACAGTTCCTCAAGGCAATCGGCACACACGGCCACATCAGGGCCAATCGCGGTGGCGGCCTGTCCCGATTGGCTGGCGATGATGCTGAACGCGGTGAAGGACTCTGCCGCCAGGCCCCGCGTCTGCACGCTGTCAACACGTGCCAGCGGTGGGGCATCGGTGCGCAGGCGCGCTCGCAATTCAGCCAAGGCGAAAGGGCTGCCCTGAGCCAGGATCTCAACGCCCTGGGTATCATTGCGCACCCAGCCGCTCAGATTGAGTTGCTGCGCCAGTCGCCAGACAAAGGGTCTGAAACCGACGCCTTGAACAATGCCGGTAACGCGGAGGTGCTGGGTTTGCAAGGTCAATGCCGTCGAACAGCACGCGCCTGGGCCACGCCCGCGCGCAAAAAATCCAGCCATTCATCCATGCCTGCGCCACTGGTGGCAGAGACTTGAATCACCTTGATCTCGGGGTTGACCCGGCGCGCATAGCCAATGGCGGCCTTCACGTCGTAATTCAGGTAGGGCAGCAGGTCGGTTTTGTTGAGCAACATCAGGCTGGCGGCACGGAACATGTCGG
Organism: Rhodoferax sp.; assembly: GCF_030653815.1. Classification (GTDB taxonomy): domain Bacteria; phylum Pseudomonadota; class Gammaproteobacteria; order Burkholderiales; family Burkholderiaceae_C; genus Rhodoferax. The sequence goes on from NZ_JAURYQ010000017.1 coordinate 60,619, forward strand.
GGTACTTGATGGGTTTGTCTTCGCCCTCGGTGACCGACAGGATCACCACCTTGTGCGCTTCGCCCAGGTCGAACGCTGCCGGGCACACCAGGTTGCCCACGTTTTCGATCATCAGCAGGGACTCTTCGGCCAGTTTGAGCTGGGCCAGGGCGTGGCCCACCATGTGGGCATCGAGATGGCAGCCCTTGCCTGTGTTGATCTGAATCGCCTGCGCGCCAGTGGCGCGAATGCGGTCGGCATCCTGGCTGGTTTGCTGGTCGCCTTCGATCACGGCGACTGTCTGCTGTTTCAGCAGTTCGATGGTCTTGCATAGCAAGGTGGTTTTGCCCGAGCCCGGGCTGGAGACCAGGTTCAGCGCAAAAATGCCGCGCTCGGAAAGTAGCCGGCGGTTGGCTTGGGCATAGGCCTTGTTTTTGGCCAGGATGTCCTGCTCGATTTGCACCCTGCGGGTGGGCGTGACGCCCGGCGCATGGGAATGCGCAGGTGCTGCGTCATGCGTGTGTTCGTGGTCATGGGGGTGTTCGTGCGCGTGGCGGGTGCCATCGGCGTGCACATGTTCATGGACGTGGTCATGTTGCACTGCCGCGCCGTCGATCCTGACCTCACCTTCACCGCAACCACATGTCACACACATTGCCTGCCTCCTCGATTGGATCCGTTGGGACCACGTTGGTGCTCAGCTTACCTCAAGTTCCTTCACCCGCATGTCAGTGCCGGCCGTCACTTGCAGCGGGTAGCTTCCGCACTGCGGGCATTCGCCAAAGACCTCGGTCAGGGGCACGGTCCGGGCGCAGGCCTCACACCAACCCTGGCCGGGCAGGGTGATGATCTCCAGCCTGGCCCCGTCGGCCACCGTGCCGCGCGTCACCGCATCAAAACAAAAGGCCAGGGCTTCGGGCTCCACACCCGAGAGTTGGCCAATTTCAAGCCAGACGGCGCTGACCTTGTTGAACTGGTCCCGGCGTGCCGCGTCCTCGATGAGTTGCAACACACCTTCGGCCAGCGACATTTCGTGCATGGCGCTGTCCCAACATGCCTTCGCGCAGCTTACAGGTTGTCGGTGAAGCTGCGCAGCTTGTCGGAGCGGCTCGGGTGCTTGAGCTTGCGCAGCGCCTTGGCCTCGATCTGGCGAATGCGCTCGCGCGTCACGTCAAACTGCTTGCCCACTTCTTCCAGCGTGTGGTCGTTGGTCATCTCGATGCCGAAGCGCATGCGCAGCACCTTGGCTTCGCGCGGCGTCAGGCTGTCCAGGATGTCTTTCACCACGTCGCGCAGGCCGGCCTGCATCGCGGCTTCCATGGGCGCGGTGTTGGCGCCGTCCTCGATGAAGTCGCCCAGGTGGCTGTCGTCATCGTCACCAATCGGCGTCTCCATGGAGATCGGCTCCTTGGCAATCTTCATGATTTTGCGGATCTTGTCCTCGGGAATTTCCATGCGCTCGGCCAGCACCGACGCATCGGGCTCAAAACCAAACTCCTGCAGGTGCTGGCGGCTGATGCGGTTCATTTTGTTGATGGTCTCGATCATGTGCACTGGAATCCGGATGGTGCGCGCCTGGTCGGCGATCGAGCGGGTGATGGCCTGGCGGATCCACCAGGTGGCATAGGTCGAGAACTTGTAGCCGCGACGGTATTCGAACTTGTCCACCGCCTTCATCAGGCCGATGTTGCCTTCCTGAATCAAATCGAGGAACTGCAGGCCACGGTTGGTGTATTTCTTGGCAATGGAAATGACCAGGCGCAAGTTGGCCTCGATCATTTCTTTCTTGGCGGCACGCGAAGCGTATTCGCCTTCGTTCATGCGCTTGTTGATGTCCTTGAGCTGGTCCAGCGGGACCACGACCTTGGTTTGCAGGTCAATCAGGCGCTGCTGCAACTCCTGCACCGGCGGAATGTTCCGCGCCATCACTGCACTCCAGGGCTTGCCTGCGGCGGAATGTTTTTCGATCCATTTCAGGTCGAGCAAATGGCTGGCAACCTTGTGGTGATGTTTGTCGCGACCGCTGAATTCGGCAATGAAGTGCTCTTGCGGGTAGCCGCATTTGTCGACAATGATGCGGCGCAGTTCACGCTCTTTCTTGCGGACCTCGTCGACCTGACCACGCACCATGTCGCAGAGCTTTTCAATGGTCTTGGCGGTAAAGCGGATCGACATCAATTCGTCAGACAGCAGCCGCTGCGTCTTGAGGTAGGTAGGCGTACCGTACCCTTCCTTGTCGTAGGTTTTCAGGATCTTCTCGTGGTACTCACGCAGCCGGTCAAAGCGGCTCATGGCCTCTTTTTTCAGCTCTTCGAGCTTTTTGGTCAGCGCTTTGGAGCCGCCATTGCCGTCATCGTCATCGTCGGCATCAAATTCGTCGAAGTCTTCTTCAGCCACATAGTCGTCGGCCTCGTTCGGGTTGGTGAAGCCGTCGACGATGGTGGTGATGACCACCTTGTCGCTGCGAATGTCTTCACCCAACTGCAGAATTTCAACAATGCTGGCGGGTGAGGCCGAGATGGCCTCCATCATGGCCATCAGGCCACCTTCGATGCGCTTGGCAATTTCGATTTCGCCCTCACGCGTGAGCAACTCGACCGTGCCCATTTCGCGCATGTACATGCGCACTGGGTCGGTGGTACGGCCAAACTCGCTGTCCACCGTGCTCAAAGCGGCTTCGGCTTCTTCTTCAGCCTCTTCTTCGGTGGCGGCGGTCGGGCCGTTCTGGTTGAGCAGCAGGGTCTCGGCGTCGGGCGTGTGCTCGTACACCGCCACGCCCATGTCATTGAGCATCGAGATCACCACTTCAAGCGTCTCGGCATCGACCAGCTTGTCGGGCAGGTGGTCGGAAATCTCGCCGTGTGTCAGGTAGCCGCGGGTTTTGCCGAGCTTGATCAGGGCTTTCAGGCGCAACCGGCGCTTGGCCAAGTCTTCTTCGGACAGCACGGTTTCATCGAGGCCGAATTCCTTCATCAAGGCGCGTTCCTTGGCCTTGCTGATTTTCATGCGCAGGGGTTTGACCTTCTCGGTCGATGCCTCGGCCACTTCGGTCACTTCGGTCACTTCGGGCTCACCCACCAAGTCTTCCTCAATGTCACTCATGTCGATGTCATGGTCCTCGCCCTTTTTACCCGCCTTGACCGTCTTGGCCTTCGGGCCGCGCTTGGCAGCCACCTTGACTGGCGTGGCCGCGTCTACGGCTTTGCTGGCCTTGGCGGCTTTCTTCTTTTCAGCAGGCGCAGCCGCTTCAATCACTGTTTTTTTGTCTTCTGGGAGGGCTTTGGCTTTGGATGCGGTCACGGGTGCGGCTTTCGGTGTGGAAGGGGTGGCGGCGCTTGTCTTGGCAACGCTGGTCTTTGCTGCGGGAACAGCCGATTTATGGGGCTTGGTAGCGGGCATGTTGACACCTCAAAACAGTAATATCAGTATGAACGAACGCTTTGGCAGCCAGCGTTGGGCAGGACAAGGAATCAACCTGGTCAGACAAGAGGTGTGGGCGAACATTTGGTGTGCAGTCCTTGCGGTAAGTTGGCCGGATGAAAAATGTGTCATCACGTGGCCGGGACCGGAGGTGCTGCTGTCGCGCTTGTCGGAAAGCGTCGGATTATACCTTTTGGCATCAACCTGATGGCCATTGCGGATTCAGGTGGCAGACTCCAGCAGCAAGCGGCGCGCCTGCAACTCGCGGTAGCGCTGCAGCGCCCCGGGATCAACCTTGGCGGCCTCGATCGCCAGGGTTTCTTCGGTTTTGAGGTGCTCGATCAGCATGCGGTTGATCAGATGGCGCAACTCATTGAGCTCCTCGGCGGCATCGCTGTCGGCGCCAAGTTCGTAGCCGGCCATGAGCTTGAGCGCAAAGTCTTCGCTCTCATGCCCTTGCAGGCCTTCGCGCAAGGCGACCCAGGGGATCGGGCCGTGCTCATGAAGCTGGCTCTCAAGCCAGGTAAACAACGGACCATGAGGTGCTGGCAGACCGCAGAGCAGGGTGTGGTCTTCGGCCGACAGGGATTCCAGCGCGGCCATGTTGTCGAGCAAAATGCGCGCCGCATGGTCGGCCCGGCTGGCGGGCAGACGGCCGCCTGGGGTGCGTGTGGGCGCTTTCTTTTTGTAGTTCCTGGGGCTGTAGTCGGGGAAGTCCTGACGGGCTGGGCCGTCATTGCCATAACGTTCAGATTTTTCGCGCTTGACCTTGGTTGGCGCCGGGTGCCAGATGTCGGTGAGTTCGCGCGGACTGAGTTGGACCAGGTCGGCGATCTCGGCCAGCAGTTGTTGTTTGAGGGCGCCCGCGGGCAGCATTTCCCACAAGGGTTTGGCATTGCTGGCCAGATGGGCGCGGCCTTCGGCGCTGTGCAGGTCGCAGCCGTCGCGCGCGGCGTCGATCAAAAAGCGGCTCAGGGGCACGGCCTCGCTGATATAGCGGGCAAAGGCGTCCTTGCCGTGCTCCCGGATGAAGCTGTCCGGGTCGTGTTCGGCCGGCAAAAACAAGAACTTGACCGAGCGCACGTCGGTGGCCAGTGGCAGTGCGGCATCGAGCGCCTTGCGTGCCGCGCGCCGGCCCGCGCTGTCGCCGTCAAAGCTGAACACCACCGCATCGGTGAAGCGAAACAGCTTGTGCACATGCTCGGGCGTGCAGGCCGTGCCCAGTGTGGCCACCGCATTGGGAAAGCCCAACTGCGCCAGCGCCACCACGTCCATGTAGCCTTCGGTCACCAGTGCGTAACCCTGCTCGCGCAAGGCGCTGCGCGCCTCAAACAAACCGTAAAGTTCACGCCCCTTGCTGAAAACCGGGGTTTCTGGCGAATTGAGGTACTTGGGCTTGTCATCGCCCAGCACGCGGCCGCCAAAGCCGATGTACTCGCCCTTGATGTTCCGGATCGGAAACATCACCCGATCACGAAAGCGGTCGTAACGTTTGGCTTCCTGGCCTTCTTCTTCAGTCAGGATGACCAGGCCGCTTTCCACCAGAAGCGGGTCGTCGTAATTGGGGAAGACGCTGGCCAGACTGCGCCAGCCTTCGGGTGCGTAGCCGAGCCCAAACTGCTTGGCAATCCGCCCGGACAGCCCCCGGCCCTTGAAATAGGCCACGGCGCGCTCGGAGCCCTTGAGCTGCTTTTGATAGGCCAGGCAGGCTTTTTCCAGCACCTCGTTGAGCGTGCTTTGTTTTTGCCGCTGCTCGGCCGCGCGCGCCCGGTCCTGCGGGCTGGCATCGTCTTCGGGCACTTTCATGCCAAATTGCTGGGCCAGGTCCTGCACCGCTTCGACAAAGCTCATGCCCGCGTGCTCCATCAGGAAGCCGATGGCGTTGCCGGTCTTGCCGCAGCCGAAGCAGTGGTAGAACTGCTTGGTCGGGCTGACTGAAAAAGAGGGCGACTTTTCGCTGTGAAACGGGCACAGGCCCATGAAGTTGGCGCCGCCCTTTTTGAGCGGCACATAGCGCCCGACGATCTCCACCACGTCGGCACGGGCGAGCAATTCCTGAACAAAGGTTTGGGGGATGGACATGACCGGATTGTAGGAAGCCGCCAGCCCGAACTATCGCGGCGGGTCCAGCGCTGTCGCGGCCGGTCAGCCGGTCAGCGCGGCGCCAGCCGGATCGCGCCGTCGAGCCGGATCACCTCGCCATTGAGCATGTCGTTCTCAAAAATATGCACCGTCAGCTTGGCGTAGTCCTGCGGCGTGCCCAGGCGCGACGGAAACGGCACGTTGGCCGCCAGCGCGTCCTGCACTTCCTGGGGAAAGCTGAACAGCATCGGGGTGCCAAAAATACCGGGGGCAATGGTCATGTTGCGAATGCCGTTGCGCGCCAAGTCGCGGGCAATGGGCAGCGTCATGCCGACGATGCCACCCTTGGATGCACTGTAGGCGGCCTGGCCGATCTGGCCGTCAAAAGCCGCCACCGAGGCGGTGGAGATCAGCACACCGCGCTCGCCCGTGGCCTCGGGCGCATTTCGGCTCATGGCGTCCGCGCACAGGCGGATCATGTTGAAGCTGCCGACCAGGTTGACGCTGATACATTTGCTGAACAGTGCCAGGGCGTGCGGGCCGGTCTTGCCCACGGTTTTCTCGGCCGGTGCAATGCCGGCGCAGTTCACCAGGCCCATCAATTTGCCCAAGCCAGTGGCGCAGGCCACCACGGCTTGCGCGTCAGATTCGCTGCTGACGTCGCATTTGACAAACGCGCCGCCAATCTCCCTGGCCACGGCTTCCCCTTTGTCGGCCTGCATGTCGGCAATCACCACGGTACCGCCCTTGCTGGCGAGCATGCGGGCCGTGCCTTCGCCCAGACCCGAGGCGCCACCGGTGACGACGAATACTTTGCCTGCAATTTCCATGGTGAACTCCAAAAAGTGATTGACGTGAACGTAAACGTCAATTATGGCGCAAGCGCCCACTGTGAATTTTCGCTCCCGGGGCCTCGGATCGGCGCAATATTGCGGCTATACTCTCGTTCTCTTTTAGAGACCCTTAGGCGCGTAGCTCAGCTGGTTAGAGCACCACCTTGACATGGTGGGGGTCGTTGGTTCGAGTCCAATCGCGCCTACCAAATTTGGTAGATAAATCAAGCACTTAGCGGCAACGTCAAGTGCTTTTTTTGTGGGCGTTTGCAAGCTATGTCTCATGGCGCGAGGGCTACGAGGCGGTGATCGGGGAGATTTGGGGGGAGTGGAGCGGGTGATGGGAATCGAACCCACGCTATTTGCTTGGGAAGCAAAAGTTCTACCATTGAACTACACCCGCGTTTTGTAACTGCTTGATTCTTCTATAAGTTTTCAGATAAGTGATTGATTTTCAACGTTTTTTAAACTTTCGTTGAAAATTTTATCACCACATCAAACCACATTAAACCGCATTCACTTATGATCTAGGCGTAGGTTTTGGCGTAGGTTTTTGGAACTTACGCCGCCTGGGAAATCCCCCCGACGACTTGATCACATGGAGATTGTAGTTCGATGTATTTTGATGCCCGCGCCGCAAAGCTGCTGCCACCCGGAGAACATATGGTTATCGACGGCTGTCCTGGGCTGCGTCTAGTGGCTACGCAGACCGGCAAGACCTGGACCTACCGATACAAGGATGCCGCCAATCGAATGAAGCAGGTGCGCATCGGTCAGTGGCCGGTGATGCCGGCGCACGTAGCAGCTACGGACTGGCAAGCGTTGCGCGACCAGCGCGAGGCTGGCGTCGACCCGGCTGCACAGCGCAAGGCCCAGCGCCAGGCTGTCAAGGTCGAAGCGCCCGCGGTCTACACCGTGCGTAAGCTGTTGCAGGATTTCAAGGACGGGCATTTGCGCCAGAGTCGCAAGCCGGCAGGATTTGACGCAGCCGCAAACATGTTCGATCGCATCCTCGAGGACAAACCCGGCTTTGCCGACAAACCCGCTGATGAGGTTGCGCGCGCCGATGCGTTCGAGGTTCTGGAAAGCCGAAAAGCTACGCCAACGATGGCGCAAAAGCTACGCTCGTTATTCGGTTCGGCCTGGGACTATGCGCTCGATGCCGGCAAGCTCGATGGTGATGCGACCAACTGGTGGCGCCTGGTGCAGCGCGGCCGGATCAAAAGCAAGGGCAAGGTGATTGGGGGCAAGCATCAGGGCCAGACGCGGCGCGTGCTGCACCCGGATGAAGTTTCGCAACTGCTGTCCTGGATTCCCAACATGCACGCCACCGGGCGCGATCTGGTGCTGATGCACTTATGGACGGCCACACGCGGCGCCGAAATTTTGTCCATGCAGCGCGACCACATTACGCAGACTGACGAGCAGTGGTGGTGGACGGTGCCCAAGTCGCTTACCAAGAACGCCAACGTTCCGCAGGCAGTCGATTTACGCGTCCCATTGTTCGGCCAAGCACTGGCCGTGGTGCAGCGCAGGATGGCGTCCATTGGGCCGTCCGGCCTGATGTGGGAGGATGCCAAGGGCAAGGCATATAGCCAGCATGATTTTTCGACCTACATCTACAACCTGCAGCCTTACAGCCCCAAGGTGACAGGGCGCCAGAGCATCAGCGGGCTGGTGCTACCAGTAACGCACTGGACGCCACACAATCTGCGACGCACGGCCAGCACCATGCTATCGAGTCTCGGATGCGTCAAGGAATACCGTGAGGCGATCCTGGGTCACGTTCAGCCGGGCGTTGAGGGCATATACAACGCCTACAGCTACGACGCTGAGCGTATTGAATGGCTCAAAAAACTGTCAGACCGTATGCAAAGCCTGATGCCAAAGTGATCAAGTCGGCTTGCCAGCGCGACCATGGCCGCTGTTGATGGGTGGCACAAAGTCCGACACTGGCCGAGCGCGCCCCCAGGCATCGAGCTCGTCCACCAACCAGGCGGTGCGCCCGGCAGAAATGCGCCGAGGTTTGGGCGCGTCACCCTGGGCTACCAGCTTGTCTAGCATTGAATCGCTGATCGACAGATACATCGCCGCTTGCTCCCGCGCCAGGTACAGTGGCTTGATGGTAATGATGGCATCCTTGGTCATTCTTCCATCTCGTCGGGTTCGTTGCTGTGGTCCATTTGCAAAAGTCAGATATCGTCAGGAGCCACAAACTTTAGCCATAGCAATGAGTTGATCTTGCGCGACAGGCTGTGCGGGCATTCACGGCGTTCCGAGTGCAACAGTTGTCATGTGTAAGCGGCGTGGGCCGTTATTGAGCGATATGGTGAGCTTGTTTGTTCGGAAAAACATGATTTACTCCAGCTGGACAGATGACGCCAGCATGTTTGGTAGTTGCTTGATACCGCTGGTGTGCAAGTGGGGCTAATGCGCTAACGCCTTTCAAAATTCAACTCATTGGGGATGCCGTGCGACAACCCCAGCCGTGGGGCTAACCCCTGGACGACGCTCAAACGGACTGCCAAAACAAAGTCGCTCCGCTTTGTTCGCCTTGTCAGTCCGTTTCAGCCCAGCAGAAAGGTTCAGTCTCGTGTCCGAATGGTCACGCAAGTTTTGCAATCTTGGTCAATTTGAAAAAATTCTTTGCGAATTGCCCGAAACCCAGCCAAGCTTGCAAGGCACCCGGTTTGCCTAATGCCACCCCGACAACGATCGTTGTCGCAACATCCGAAAGGATGATTCAACTCATTGGGGATGTCATTCGACAACCCCAGCCGTGAGGCTAACCCCTGGGCGACGCTCAAACGGACTGTCAAAACAAAGTCGCTCCGCTTTGTTTGCCTTGTCAGTCCGTTTCAGCCCAACAGCCAAACTCACCACAGGCGCGCGCGTCCATACTTGCGACGCACCCGTATTGGCTATCCGCCGTCGTGGCGGATAGTCGATTGGAGATGCAAATGAAAAGAATGTCCGGCGTGGTACTGTCAATCAGCCTGTCTACCGTCGTCGTGGCGACACGGCGCGCACAACGCGGTGAACTGTCGCGTGGTCTTTTTTGATCATGCCGCGTTCAACGTTTTTGAAACTCAGGGTTTCGCCCGATGAAGCAGACCGCTTCAACGCGCGTGCAGCAGCGCTGGGCGTCAGTGTGTCGCAGATGATCCGCGACACCACCTTGCATGGCGCAGTTTATGTCACCGTTGACAGAGCTCAGGCTGGCTACGAATTTCGTCGTCTGGGTGCCATGCTCAAGCACCTGTACCCGGCCAGAGATATCCGCTGGACGGCAGAAGACCGAAAAAAATGGTGGGCATTGATCCATGAGCTGCGTGAGCGCGCTGACACGCTGGAAGCAACCGCCTCAGGTGGCAAGGACAGGGCAGCCGGAATGGTTCATGCTGGCTAAGGTCATCATGCTGAAGAAGTCCTGGAAAACGGTGGCCAGCGCAGCAAACTATGTCGTTGACGACCTCAAAAAGGCACCAGCACAACCAGAGCCCGACTACTACGGGCCAGAGGACGGCGCCGACTACCTTGCGCGCGATGGTGTGCTGGAAGCTGCATCCTTCAACATGGAGGGCCTCAACCCCACTGACCCGGATGATCGCAGGCAAATCATCAAGTGGATGGACAGCACAGCGCGGGCCTGGGCGGCAAGATCAAGAGCGCATCCCAAAACCAATCCGTTTTATCACGTAGTCCTTTCATGGAAGGCTGGCGAGCAGCCGACCGTTGACCAGGCCGCGGTTGCAGCCGCCAAGGCGCTCAAAGCGGTTGGCATGGCCGACAACCAGGCATTTTTTGCGATCCACCGCGACAAAGATCACCACCACCACATTCACATCATTGCCAACCGTGTCCACCCTGAGCATTTGGTACTGACCGGGCCACCACGCTATGACTTCCTTGTGCTGGACAAAACCTGTCGGGAGATCGAACTTGAACAGGGCTGGCAGCATGACAACGGCCCCCACGTGGTCATTGACGGTCAAATCAAGCGGCTGACGCATGCGCTGCGCCGCCAGCTTGGACTTGAAACCGACAAGTCACTTGCACCGCATGCACCTGCCGTGAAGGCGCGCATGGGGGAAGTCAAGGCAGGACTGCCCTCACTGGCCGGCTGGCTCAACAACAAGGTTGCACCAGAGCTGGTTGCAACGCAGAACTGGCAGGAGTTCCATCGCGCATGCGTCGCCAGAGGCCTGCGTGTGGTGAAAGTCAAATCCGGCTTGATTTTCGAGACCGACATGCTCGACAAGGCAACGCAAACCAAAGCGTCAGCCGTTCACTATGCACTGAGTCTGGGGCGCTTGCAAAAGCGCTTTGGTGAGTACCAGCCGCCCAACATTCCCATAGGGCAGACCTCATCGACCAACCGGTCGATTGACGGAGCCACTTACAACGATTACGTTGCCCGTGTTGCCTGTGGTACTGACCCGGACTCGCAGGAATATCCCGGGTGCACCGGGCGAGGCGAACAGCGCGATCAAGCCAGAATTGATCGTGCCATTGCACGCACAGCACTCTTTGAGCAATACAAGTCAGAAAAATACACGGCTAAAGACAACCGCAAGGCCGCAAGGCTGGAGCTGCGAGAGCTTTACAAAGCAGAAAAATCTGACCTGCTCCAACAGCTTGCGGCTTCTAAAACCGGGACCCTGACCCATCTGCAAAATCAATATGGGAGCCAGGTGGCGAGACTCCTGTGGGCAGCACAGCGCACGGCGGCGATGGAAGACTTGGCAGACCGGCAAAAGCGTGAACGCCTGGCGCTTACACATGCCAACGCGATGGAATGGTTGCCGTGGCTGGAGCGGCAGGCGGCGCTAGGCAACGAGGCGGCAATCTCCGCACTTCGCGGGCTGCGCTATCGGTCCCAGCGAGACAAAACCAAACAAAAGGCAGGCATCGAGGGCGAAGACCTCGGCCATACCGCCCCCGCAGCAAGCCGGGAAAACAGCATCAGGGGCACGGCACGACCCGACGACTTCGACATCCGCACAGCCCGGCTCAGGATCACTCCAGAGCACTGCATTGAATACCTTGACACCCGTGGCACGGTACGACTGACCGACAGTGGACCGCGGATCGATGTGACGCAAGAGAACGACCCACAAGCCATGCGCGCAGGGCTGTTACTGGCCTCTCAAAAATTTGGTGGTGAAGTATTCGTCACAGGGTCAGTGACGTTTCGGGAGTTGGCTGCCAAAGAAGCTCTGCAAATGGGTATCAAAGTGAAAAACCCGGAATTGGCATTTTTAGCCGCTGAGAAGACAAGGGATAAAGAATTGGAATTATGAGTTTTAAAAACAACATCGTATTAATTTACCTATTAACTTTATAGCTACTCTGAGTTAAAATAGATAATGACTTCATGCTGCTAAAAATAATAGTGAATCATATTTATTTTCATCTGATTAGATTACTTTCCCATGGCCAACAATCGTAGAACTACAGCAAGACGCTGGATCAATAGCGCTGTATATCGGTACGGGCAAGTGGTCTTTTACACCAAATGGCTCTTTTGCCTTGCGATCACTTGCCTGGTCTGGGGAGGCGCGCTCTGGTTTGGGTCGCTAGCCTGGGATCAAAAGCAAGGTGCCATCCTGGCTCTGATGGGATTTGGTGCATGGTTGACAGTTTGCAGATATGTTTTTCCAGTATTTTGGTTTATATCCATCGAGGTCATCAAACGGTTCTTTAGATGTATTAATTATCGCTTCTTGTAAAATTTTTTCCATGACCTAGGAAGTTTGAATGACGGCAATGATTAATATTTATTTTTCCATTCAAACAGATTATTTTGTTATTTTAAAATGATTACTTTAACGGTGAAAATGAATGAAACACTGGTAATCGCGCTGGCCCAATTTGTCAAGCGGGTTGGATTCTCAGAAATTCGCAGCAATGCAGTAGACGACTTTGAGGCGTACCTCATTCGTGATGCCCTCGACAGAGTTCGCATAGGGCTGGCGAACGCTGGCTTTTCTCCTCGGTGAAGCCCACCAGCAGCATGGTGGTGACCATGGTCTTCCTGATGACGGCCACTTTTTCCCGGGCAGAAACAGAGGCTTGGAGAGATCACGTTGTTGCAGCAGTTCGACCTGGAGCCGTTGTGGCGCGGCGCGGCCTTGACAATGATCCCATCACGCAAGCGGTACTGTTCGGTCAGGGTGGCGGCAAATGGAGTCATGTGGGCATCGCCGTGCAGTTGATACCAGATGGCCAAATCTACATTGAAAGTGCCATGCCAGGCTTTGGCACCAAGCTCGAAAAACCGGAGGTATTTTTCAGTGCCGAGCAGGCCTCAGAGGGGAAAGTGTTGTTGATGCCGGTGGACAAAGTGGATGCGGTTCAAAACGCTGCCAAATCGCTTTTGGGTCGTCCCTTTGATGACCAGTTAGCGCTGGATGACAACGGCAAAAAGCTCTATTGCACTGAGCTGGTGGCCATGGCACTGCAAAGTGCTGGGGTGATCAAAGATTTGCCAATGCGATCTGTTCCATTTTTGCCTCAAAAGGTCATTACCCCCGACGATCTGATTGCCACAGTTCGCGCAACAGTGCTTTAGGGGCGAGGTTCGTACGTAATCTGACCAATGAAGCCGCTCTAACCGGCACCAAAACGCCACCAGTTCCGACCTGATATAGCCACCTGATGTGGCTATAAACTGTTGGGACGAGCACCGGCTAGGCAGCGTTTCCCGACAGCCACGAATGCCAGCTTCCGGGTGAGCCGATTTCATGAATTTGGTGGCTGGTCAACGGCTGTTCGCAGACTTTGGCAAGGTGCCCGTTATTGACGTTGCTACCAATGTGAACCGGCCACGGAAGCCCGCCATCCTTGGCGTGAATTGCAATCGCAATACAATACAGCGATGAAAACTGCAACAATCCCCCCCATTCGCGTAGCACCTGAGTTCAGGATCGAAGTTGAAGGTGTCCTTGAGCAGGGTGAATCGCTTTCACAATTCGTCGAAAGCGCCGTACGCCAAACGGTTTTGAAGCGCAAGCATCAAGCTGAATTCCTGCATCGGGGCATCACAGCCATCGAGGAAACAAAGCGAGTAGGTGGTGGCATTGCTGCGGAGGTTGTAGTTGCCAAGCTTGAAGCCAAACTGGCGGCTGCGCGTCGAACCCAGTCTCAGCACCATCGATGATCTATGCCGTTCAATTCAGTGCCGCTGCCGACGAAGACTTGGAGAGGCTTTTTGATTTCATTCTTCAGCGTGAACTGGACAGTGAGGCTGGTGATCTTGACATTCCCGAGAGGGCGCTACAAGCCATCAAAGAGGGCATAGGCTTTTTGAGGTCATCTCCATTTGCCTGTCGAAAGGTTGGGGAGAGTCCTTTTATCCGAGAGCTAGTGATCACTTTTGGACGCTCAGGCTATGTGGCACTTTATGAAATTGTCGATGACAGAACCGTCATCATCGGTGCGATTCGTCACCAACGGGAAGATGATTACCACTGAATCAACCAATCGTTGCTGATGTGGCTGCCATCGAAATCAACACCTGCTGACCTTCAGAGGCAGAGATGAACGGCCGGTTTGGATGGGTCATTTCGGCAAGTTGGCTGGCCTCTTCGGGTCTGGAACTGACCTAGGTTTCATCCAGTGTGCGCACTCACAAGTTGCGGTTTTGAATTAGTATGACTGGCAACGTTGACACCGGAATCAGTGGTTTCGTTGGATCGTAATGGCTGGCTTTTTTGGTCGGATTACGCAATTCGCCTGGCGCGACACACGCGCACAGCAAACCGATCAATCTTCGACAAATCCGAAAGAGGATTTGCGTGGCCTGTTGTGGTGGTCCCTTGGAAATTTCACAGGCCCAAAATACCGCGAATCAAAGCTGTTCGGATGCTCACCGGCGGTCCAGATTCCCCCTTGCTTGAGCGTAAAACATCCGCGCATATGGGGAAGTGCCTGTCCCTTGGTATCCAGGTCAAGCGGCCTTGAATTCGGCACTGGCTGTCCGTTAATTTCAACCCCGTCATCCGTTGCCGTCACCAAGTCACCAGCAACCCCAACCACTCTTTTGATCAAGGGCATGCTGCCATCAGGGCACGAGCCGTGACCGATGGAGGGATGTGGAATCGGAGAGCAAAAGCTGGTCAGGCTGCCTTTTTCTCCATGACCCACTTTGTAGACCGTGCCAGGCATCGAGCCAGTGACATTCAAAACGATGCCAGATGATTTTGCCGTCACGGCAAAAATCGCTACCACCGACAACACCAGCAGCGTCACATAGAGAGGGATGAGGTTCAGTTGTTTTGCTTGCATGTTGCAAGAGTTTGGTCATTCAGCTTCGAGCGGCTTTCTCCCGCGCGTCAATCACCGAATTCCCGATCAGTTTGGCGGCCCCCAGCATCTGTCTTTTCACCAGCGCTGGATCCTTGTAATAGATGATTTTCTGGCAGTAGATCGGCGCGTGACCAGCCACAAACACGAGCTCATCAGTGGGTGGCAGGCGCATGGTTTCATCCGGTGTCAATAAGGGCCGCTGGCTCAATTGTTCATTGGTGCTGACGTTGTTCAGCACCACGCTCAGGCGTGATCCCGAGAAATTTCTTTGGGTGTGGGCCACCGTAGAGGCGCCACTCATTTTGGAGAGCAGTTCTGCCGTTTCGATTTTGTTGGGCGCGAAGGCAATCCGGATGTGGCAGTTCGACATGATCGACTCGTCCTTTGAGTAGGCTTTTGTCAGCTGGGACAAATCTTGTGTGATCAACAGCGCCTTGAGCCCGTAGCCAGCGATAAATGCCAGGGCCTCCTCAAAAATTTCCAGTTTGCCGAGCGCCGGGAATTCGTCAATCAGCAGCAACATCTTGTGGGGGAAGCGCGACTTCGAAGCGCCGGTCTCGTCGAACTCCATTTTTTCTGTGAGGCGACGAACCACCTGGTTGATGATAAGCCTCAAAAGTGGCTTCAGGCGGTCTTTGTCGGAGGGCGGCACGACCAGGTACAAGCTGGTTCTGCGCTGCATCAGCGATTCGATGGTGAAGTCCGACGCACTGGTGTTGGCAGCCACAATCGGATCCCGGTACAGCGACAGGAACGACAAGGCCGTCGACAGCACGCCAGAGGCCTCGTTGGATGCCTTGTTCAAGAACGATTGAGCCGCCTGCGATGCAGTTTTCCAGGCGACCAGATCAACATCGGTACAGTGCCCGGCACTGATCTTTTCGTAGCCGGTGTCCCGGATGTATTCCATCACCGCCCGAAAGCCCTCTGCAATTTTGGCTTTTTCGTCAGCATCGGTATCTTTGTCAGCGGCCAATCGCTCAGCCAGTTCACGCACGGGGCCACCGTCCGACAAAATCGCCTGCACGGTTGACAAATTCCGTTGCGAATCCTCCAGCTCATCGGACACCAGCACAAAAATGATGACACCGGTCATCAGGTCAAAGCCGGTTTTGGCCCAATGGTCTTGCAGGCCTTTGCCGTCAGGGTCAACAATCATGGTCGAGACGTTCTGCACGTCCTTGACCAGGTTGTCGTCAAGGCGAATTTCAGACAGGGGATTGAAGCGGGCCGACTCGATTTCTGATGGCGAAAACCGCAGGCAACGTTGTTTCAACACCTTCTCACGAAAGCCGGACGTCAGCGCCCAGTTTTCTCCCTTGACGTCATGCACCAAAACAGATTCTGACCAGGATAAAAGTGTCGGTATCACG
Organism: Rhodoferax sp.; assembly: GCF_030653815.1. Lineage (GTDB taxonomy): Bacteria > Pseudomonadota > Gammaproteobacteria > Burkholderiales > Burkholderiaceae_C > Rhodoferax. Next base: position 76,616 of record NZ_JAURYQ010000017.1, read on the forward strand.
ATACCAACACCTTTACCCGAACGCGTTGGAGCAAAGACCAGAATGTGTTCCGGCCCGCCATGGCGCAAATAGATAGTTTTGGCTGTTGCGCCAAACGGGTTGAAACCGACAGTTTTGACTGGAATCTCAACAGCCCCCAGCATCACACCGCCGACGTTTTCCCGTGTCGGCAAGATCCCTGCAGCTTCGATTTCGTCTGCCACCGCCCAATGCGCTGAACCGTGCAGGTCATTGCGTTCGTCTTTCAGCTTGCGGGTTCGCCGAAACACGTAGGCCACCGGAAAAACAATGGCGGTCATGGCGCCTCCAGCCAGCATCAGTTGCGCTGTCTTGATGACGGCCATGACATCCGGTGATGAGTCTGGCCGGAAATACCGAAATATCCAGATCAGGATGTCCCACGGCCAGTAAATCCGCGTCTGGCCAAGAATCGCGGCGGGTGATCCGAGTGTCGGGTGAAAACGAAATTGCCAGGCCGTATATTGCGTCACCAGCACGAAGGTCAGCGCAGTGACAACTCCGAATATCAGGAAGGCAATCCATACAAAGTGAGTAATGTCCCCTTGGGTGCGGGGGATAACGTAGAGCTGCTGTCGCTGCGATTGGGACATGCAGAGCCTTCAATTTCTAAATTTCCAGTTCAGTTTCAGGTTTAGCAACTTTTTTTGCCCTGGCTTTCGAGGGCTTCAGGGTCTCCTCTTTCACGGGTTCTACCTTAACCTCATCCGCCACCAGGCCAACGTCTTTTTCGACCTCAACGCCCAGGCTCTTCTCAATCAAATAGTCCACCGCTTTTGACGCGTCCTTGGCCGCTGCAAAGACGGCGTGCTTGTCGCCTTTGAGTGCTTCCAGCCATGACCCGATGTAAGCGGCATGATTTTTGTCGTCAAACTGTACGCCGGTTTCGGCACTGGCGAAAGCGCTGCACAACTCCGCCACCAATTCTTCACGGGCATACTCACTCGTGCCAAAGCCGTTGGCGAGAGGCCGGTTGAGCCGGTTTTCGCCGCCGGTCGCGTGGCCGAGTTCATGCAATAGCGTGCCGGAGTAGGCTTCAGGGCTTTCAAACTGATCAGGATTCGGCATTTGAACGGCATCGCGTGCAGGCGAGTAAAAAGCCCGATCACCGCCGTGTTCAAGCGTCAAGCCGTCGAGCTTCATACCGCTGGCAATTTTTTCTACTGCAGCGATCTTTTCCACAGCAGGGCGGTCTTTTGTTGTGGCGATAGGTTCAAGGGTCAAGCCGTTGCATTGCTCGACATTGAAGGCATGGCTGGTTTTTTCGAACAGCAAGCTCAAGGTCCGCTCAGCCTGCCGCCAACTGTATTTGGTCCCGTCAGATTCCACCACCAATTGACGCGTGTCCACCTGCAGCCCACTGGCAAGTTTGACCGTTTGCGCATGCTTCTCAGGCGCTTCAGCAAGCGTTACCCGAGCGCCATTGTGGGTGATGTCAACGTCCCGGCGGCGATGAAAAGGCAACTCGTCCCAGTATTCGATGGGCGTTGACTTTTCGCCTTGGGTGACACCACCGCCCAGGCTGGCTGCCTGCTTGTAGGTCAGCCAGCGTGGATCGGCGTAGCCTTTGTCCATTCCCTGCATCATCAGCATGAGCCGGTTACCGCCGCTGTAAATACGGCCAGAAACCGCATTGCGGGGCAGTCCGGCAGCAACACCACCTTCATTGCTCCAACCCTTGCGCCAGGGCATGACACCCGACTCCAGGGAGGCGACGATGCGATCCGTGATTTGCTCACGCAGGTCTTTTTTGGGCTCAGTCATGATGCACCTCGACAAAATCCAGGGCGTCAACATCGTCATGTTCAGGGCCGGAGAGCTCAATGCCGAGCTTGTCGGCATCGCGAACCGAATGCACTTGGGCGTCGGCTGGTATGCCCAGTTCAGCCATTGTTTGCGGAGAGATGGGTGTCATTGCTTGCATGGTTTTTCCTATAAAAATGCCCGATATGGTCGGGCGGTGTCGATCAACGTTCAATATATTCCTCCAAGTCAAGTTGAGGCGACACTGGCATTTTTTTCCACATCTGAGAGGCTTTTTTATTTTCGAGCGCTTGTTCTCTTCTCTCTTCGGCCACTTCAGGTGCGGCCTTTTCCCGCTCCGCCAAAAAAGCCTCCCGCACGTAGTCGCCAGACGTTTTGAAATACTGTGCAATGTTCGCCTTCTGCGATGGCTCCAGCGCTTCGCGTTCCCTGATGACGCGGTCATCGCGCACCATGACCACATCCGTTCCAAGCTGCGTGAGCTTGCCGTCCGTGTCCAAAATGCCTTTCTCGCGTAGCAGATCGACAGACCCGGGGTCAACGCCACCGTTTTGCTGTTCAAGGTCAACCTTGGCTATTTGGTGAATTGCCTGATAGCCCAAATCTTTGATACTGGCGTTGGCCGCAAGCATGCGTTCATCGGGCATGGAAATCTTGCCGTCACCCAGCAGGTCAATATCTGCCACGGGGCTTTTTGTGAGGATGTCAATCGTTCTTTGATCGGCGCGAAGAACGGACTTGCCCACAGGCGCAATCTTCAGGTTCTTGACCGGATCACCCGTGATGCCCGCTTCAACACTTGGGATATTTGCGCGTTCAATGCCTTGGGCGACCTGTTTACCTCTCATCCAGGCCCTTAACACCTCAGGCTCTGTGTTTTGCAATGGATAGCCCAATTTGCCAGAGATCTCCGCTGCACGGACCTTGAAGGCCGTGTCACCGGTCAACAGCAGGCCTTTGTCGATGTCAAACTTTTTGGCGGCGATCTTGAGTGCCGCTTCGACATCGCGATCATCGGTTTTGCGCACATCCAGGCGGTCACCGACATCACGCACGGCCACCGTCAAGCCGCGCGTGTATTCCATGACGCCGTCCTTACCTTCACGCGCCTGCAAATCGGCCAGCACAATGTTGGGTGCTGTTTGTTGGGTGAAGCCTTCCAGGCCGGAATCCGGCGTCTTTTCTGCTTCTTCAATCAGACTGTCAAAAATGGGGTCATCGGGCTGTTCAAGTTTTGACTCTTTCAGGAAATCAAGCCAGCTTTGCGGCTTGACCAGCGTGCCATCGAGTTCGCGAGCGGCCCTGTCTTTTTCAGCGTAATAGCCTTCAGTGAGTTTGGCCAGCTCCATGGCCACCGACGCGGAGATCGATTGATCAGACGCACCCAGCCCCTTCAGTCTGGTTTGCAGATCGCCACGGGTTGCTTCAATACTGGACTGCAATTGCAGCCATTTTTCGCGGTATTTCTGTTCGTGCTGATCAATCCCGCCATTGCGAATTTCTCGCGCAGGGGCAGTTTTGGCCTCAAAGGCATCCAGCAGGGCAATTCGCTTTTGTTGTTCACCAGTCAAAGTTTCCATAGGTGGCCTTTCAGGTACAAACTCATTGACCACCGGAATCAGGCGGGGTGCAGTCGATCAGTGGGATGGTGAGTGCTGGTCCCCAGCGGCCCTCATTGGCTGACTTTTGAATCAGCGCATTGCGAAAGGCCATGTCATCTTCATAGGCAGCACGCCACTTGCCCTTTTGTTGCAGCCAGGGCTTGGCCAGGTCGAGCGATACACGCCGTTTTCCAATCAAGGTTTGATGCTCAGGCGTCAAGACGCCATAGCCCGCATAGACTTTCCAACCAACAAAATCGGTGCTGGTTGAGGCACAGCCACCCCCGGCAGGTGAAGTGGGCATGCACGCGGAGTACGCAAAAGTTGACCCCAGTGCCGGTGTTTCAACGTAAGTGGGGAAGCCGCCGGTCGTCCAGGCCACCCAGCCACTGGGTGTCAAAAATGCAGCGGGGTAACCGGGCACCCCTGGGTCTTCAATACCCACCCAAATGGCACCGGGCAGGCCCACATCGGATGCGGCAACGGTGCCACTGATTGACACTGAAGCGGGTGATGGGTCATACGCCGTGCCAGCGCAAAAGACGTTGCCGCCGACGGTTTGCGCCATTGCGGCGACACCGTGGGCTAGCAGCAAAATGAAAGCGGAATTTTTTTGCATGGGACGGCATTCCTTTCAGGAAGGCCAGTTCAGCATCAAAACTTTGGGGGAAAGGTGGCAAACCCCCGCTGGACTGGCTTTACCCATACCGCGAAGGCGCAAATGCAATGCCTGGACGACTTTCCGCTTCCATGGGAAACGTCCCACAATTCGAAGACTTTCGGTACCCGGTTAACCAAGTCGCTTATGACTGCCAAGACCTGCTGTGCCGTCCGAAAGATATCGAACTGCCGGTCCAAGACGAGAGCGAGATGCTGTTACATAACTTATTGGTCGGGTTGCTCCAACGCAGTCAATCGGGCGTGCGCCGAAAAGTTGGCAATGTGCCGACGATTTCAGTGCCCGGACTCGACCATTTACGGGAATTCACCGGTAACTGCTTTGGCAGTGTCAAGACTTTTGGGTAAACAAGTTCAAGAGTGACCAACGATCAAATTTTGCTCAAAACAATTGGTCTCAAATTAGACTGAGCCACTACATGCGGCATTGGACCGCCTCAACACGTAACCTGCATCAGTTTCTGAATGAAAGCATCAGCAAACCTGCGCAAATGATGAAGGCGGCGGATGCCCTTGCTTTCCAAGCCGCCCTTTCCTTGAAAACAAAGATGGAGGCACCGCTCGCTAGAACAATCCCGGCGTTTGTAAACGCGACAACGATGGCGGCAGGCATCGAACGCATGGCGTGAATAACCAGCGCATAGGCTAAGCCAACGCACAGTCCACCGACGACGGCTACGGGCAGGCCAATCCGGGCTTTGGGTCGCCATGACCCTGTGGTGCGACGAAGATCGATCGTCAGCGCCAGCCACGATGCAAAGTAGCCGATCGTGATGAATCCGACCAGCCCGCCAAAGCCCGGGATGTGGGCGGTGGCCGCCCTATCCGTCAGAGAGTAAATGCTGGTTGCGAACATCGCCAGCAAGGCCCATGGCAGGGCCCTGATGTCGTGTGCATTGCCACCGACGCGCGCCAGCACGACCAGTCCAAGGACGCTCACGAGGAGTCCTGTCCAGGCAAAAACGCCTAACGTTTCGCCCAGGAACAGCGTGCTCCACAACGCAATAAGGATCGGGGAGCTGCGCACAAGTGGGTAAACGAAGGCCACGGGCGCATGCTCGTAGGCGCGACGCAAACCCACGAAATACACCACATTGGCAGTCGCAGAAATCAGTACCCATTTGCCCAGAGTGGGCGTCCACTGCACTTCGGTGAAAAGTGAATAAGCACCCCACGGCCCCAACAACACCAGATGGGCCAGCAGAACCCACCACAGCGGATAGGCATCCCGCGCCTGGTGCCGGGCAATCAAATTCCAGGCGACATGCATGACGACTGATGCTGCCACGGCAAGCGCAGCGCCGCTGATCATCATGGTTGCGGGCTATTGGAACTTGCCTGAAAGTCAATCCGATCACCATCCATTGCGATGGCAGCGCGAGAGGATGACTCGCCTGTGCCAAGTAGCCAGGCATCCAGCGTATGGCTGATGTGCGTGAGCCAGGCGCGCTCGGGATTGACTTTGTCGATCACCGCCAACGCAGTGGTCCAGTCGTTGTGATTTTTTGCTTCACTCTGCGGCGGAAAGCTGCAGTCGAGTGCCAAGCCGTGTGGATGCCAGTCGGTCAAAAACGTTTCGGTGCGGGGCGGCAAGCCCAGCGTGTCAGTCAGGTAGGCAAAGCGGATGCCGCTTGAAGATTCGATGGCGTAACCAAACGTCACTTTGGAGTGAATCAGGGGCACGGGTGTTAGTGTCAAAGCCCCAATGCTGACCGGCTCGAACTTGGTTAGGGCATGAAACTCCAGCACGCCTGGGTGTTTGTACAAGTCGGCGCAGCCCTCCGAGTCGGGTGGCCCATAGACAGGAATACGCGTACCCACACCCCAGCGCAGGTGAAACAGACCCTGCACATGATCGGGATGAAAGTGCGTCAACACAATCGCATCGAGCTCACCGGGTTTGAATCGCTCATGCAGGTCAGTCAGACCTGCATCGAGCAAGATACGTGTGTTGCCTGATTCAATCAGCGCCGAGCATGGACGGCGTACAAACACCGGATCCAAGCGCGCACGCTCACAGGCGACGCAGGTGCACCCAAACAACGGCACGCCGCCCGCAGCGCCCGTGCCTAAAAAGTTAATGCGCATGGAACAGCCCCGTTGCCACCCATTTTTTGACGATCGCTTTGCAACACAGGGGGCACGCTGTCGCAGCGGCGAATCAAGTCCACCAACGTGTCACCGGCCACTCGCAGTTCACCATCGTTGCGGATAAGCTCGCCACGGCGACCCAAAGATGGCCCTTTAGGCGAGCGTGCCAGGCGCTTCTCGATCTCTTCTGCAGATTCACGACCCCGTGTGAGCAACCGAGTCCGCAGCACCTCTTGCGACACCTCAACCCACACCGGCATCAACTCGGGATAGCGCTGCGCTGCCGTAGTCAGATATTCCCGCGACCCATTCACCACCACCGTGATGCCCTTGGCCAGCCATTGGTTGACTTCAATCCCAAGGCCATAGGCGTGACCGTGGCTCTCCCAATGCATGGCCATCAACCCCGCTCGCAGGCGCGAATCGAATTCAACTTGCGTCAACGCCACGTGGTTTTCACCACCCGCATCAGCAGCCCGGGTGATGTAGCGATGGGCAAACACCACCTGGCTCTCGTTGGCCAGGCAGTTCCTCGCATAGCTCATCAGGCTGTCCTTGCCACTGCCCGATGCACCCACCACATAGATCAGACGTGCATTCATGGCTGCTCCTTTACGCATGGTCAAAGTGCGCCGACAGCGCGGCCACACCGGCCACCCAGACCCGGTCAGCCTGGGGCAGGCCACCCAGATGCTTGACCGCCACCAGATCGGCCCGTTTGCCAACGGCGATCTCACCCCTGTCAGTGAGCCCGGCCGCACGTGCCGGGTTGCAGGTGACCAGGCGAACGGCATCTGCCAGGCCAATGCCACCCAGTTCGGGCAACTTCAGCACCGACGGCAGCAGCGCCGCAGCGGAGTAGTCGCCGCACAGGCAATCGACCACGCCTTCATGCACCGCGTCCAGCGCGCGCATATTGCCAGACTGTGACTTGCCGCGCAGGATATTGGGCGCACCAAAGAGGGTGGCCATCCCACGGGCTCGCGCTGCCTGGGCAGCCGCCAGATTGGTTGGAAACTCCGAGATCACTGCGCCCAGACTGGCCAGTGCATCGACCTTCTCAACACTGTCGTCATCGTGGCTGGCAATGGACACGTCCCGCTCACGCGCGACTGCTGCAAGAGCGGACATACGCGCCATGGCACCCACGGCCGCAGCTTGTTTACCCGCTAGCAAGACGTCGAACTCGGCATCAGACGTTTTGTAAGTGCGGGCCAGGTAAGCGCGGTAAGCAGCCACATCCTGAAACTGGCCTTGCCCCGGGCTGTGGTCCATGAAAGACAGCAAGTGCGCATGGCCGTGCTGCAGCAGCTCTGACAACACCGCAGGCGCGGTTTCATCCGTGACCTCGTAGCGCACATGAACCCGGTTGTCCACCAGTGCGTGCGCCTGCCAAGCGTGAACTGCACGCGCAATTTCGGCGGCAAAACCGTTGTTGCGCACACCCAGCTCATGATTCGCAAACGACAAGGCGTGAAACACCGTGGTGATGCCCGCCATGGCGTTGCGCTTGTCGGCTTGGGCGCAGGCAAAGTCCAAAGGAAAGTGAACGCCTGGGCGGGGTTCAACTTCCTTTTCAAGGGCATCACAGTGCAGGTCAATCATGCCAGGGATCAATAGGTGTCCGCAGAGGTCAAGGGTGCGGGTGTTGCCTACCGCCTCAGGATCAATCGCCGTAATAACTCCGTTGTCGATCAGAATGGCCACGTCGTCACGCACCTCTTGGGCGAACACAACGCGGGCGTGGGTCAAAAGTAAACGGCTCATGATGCACAGGTCTCCAGAATGTCAGATACAGCCACCGGCGGTGTGAGTTCCACCACGCGGTCTGCCAGCCGCTGTACCAGTTCGGGGTGGTGAAAAATGGCCAACATGGCCACGCCTTCGGCCTTGATGCTGTTAATCAGTTCGATGACGCGCTCGGTCGTCGTCGGATCGAGGCTGGCTGTGGGTTCGTCCAGCAGCAGCAAACGCGGGCGCGCAATCAGACCCCGCGCCAAGTTGACGCGTTGCTTTTCGCCGCCCGAAAAGGTGGCAGGTGGCACCCCCCACAGGCGCTCGGGCACATTGAGCAGGCCAAGCAGTTCACTGGCGCGCGCGCGGGCCACTTCCCGCTCTACACCTTGCGCCACCAGCGGCTCACACACCACGTCCAGCGCGCTGCGCCGTGGCAGGCAGTGCAAGAACTGGGTGACAAAGCCGATGTCGCGCTGGCGCAGCTCCAGCATGCGGTGCTCCGAGGCCTGGGCCAGATCCGTGCTGTGGCCTTCGCCGTCACGGTAAACCATGCGCCCGCTTGAGGGCAGGTAGGTGCGGTAGACGCACTTCAGCACCGACGACTTGCCCGCGCCGGTGGGGCCAATCAGCGCGGTCAGCTGCCCGGTGTGAACTTGCAGGTGTACGTTGGCGCAAGAGGGAATCAGCTTGTTTTGCTCATGCAACTGAAAGTGTTTACTCAGGCCGTCGATTTCAAGAATAGGTTGCGTCATAAAGTTCCTTACAAGGCTGAGGCGACCAGCCGCTGGGTGTAGGCATGCTGCGGGTCTTCCAGAATCTGATCCGTCAGGCCAGACTCGATCACGCGCCCGTATTTCATGACCAAGGTGCGCCCCGCCAGCAGCCGGATCACGCCCAGGTCATGGGTGACGACGATCATGGCGGTGCGCAGTTCCTGCTGAATTTCCAGAATCAAGTCCAGGATGCGAGCCTGCACCGACAAGTCCAGCCCGGTGGTGACTTCGTCAAGGTACAACAGGGGTGGCCGTGTCGCCAGGGCCTTGGCAATTTGCACGCGCTGCTGCATGCCACCCGAGAATTTCTTGGGCGACTCGTCCATGCGGTCAATCAGCACCTCGGTGCGCGCCAGCAACTGGCGCGCCCGCTCGCGGATGTCGCCGTAGTGGCTGATGTCACTCATGAGCAGCCGCTCAGCGATGTTGCCGCCTGCCGAGACGTTGAAGTTCAGCCCCAGGTGCGGGTTTTGGTACACCATGCCAAAGCGGTGATTGCGCAGCCAGCGCTGGCGGGCAGCGTTGAGTGCGAACATGTCCCACTGCTGCGCGCCTTGCGCATTGTCGAAAAAGATGGCTTCGCCTGCTGTGGGCGCTTCGTCAAAAAACAGGTTTTTGACCACCGTGGACTTGCCACTGCCCGACTCGCCCATGATGCCGAGAATCTCACCTTCGTGCAGGTCCAGGCTCACGTTATGCGCTGCCACCACCGAGCCGCAGTGGGGACAGATATTGGTGTCAGCCTCGGGGCCGGTAGAGTCAAAACATTGCGGGCAACCCCGGCCATAGATTTTTGACAGGCCACGGACTTCAAGAATTTTTTTCATGCGTTTTCCCCCGGCAGCAGCTTGTGCTGGGCCAACTGCTGGTTGCAGTAGTCAGAATCCGAGCACTGCCAGAATTTTTGCGCGCCGTCTTGACCATCGGCTGGAATGATTTCGTCCAGGAAAGAATCCACCGCACCACAGCGCATACAGGTGTGGCGCTGACCCTGCGCGTTGGTGAAGTCTTCGGTGCGAAACGGCACATCGTCAAAAACCAAGGGTTCGGCGCGGGTGTATGGCGGTACGGCGTAGATTTTCTTTTCACGCCCGGCCCCCAGCAGCACCAGCGCCTTGGACTGATGCAATTGCGGCACGTCGTAGCGCGGGATCGGGCTGGGGTCGATCACATAGTGGCCGTTGATGCGTGTGGGGTAACGGTGCGAGATGGTGATCTCATCGAAATACACAAGGTCTTCGTACAGCTTGGTCAACAGGCGCGAGTAATCACCCTCGCCATGCATCACCTTGCGCCGCGCCTCCGAGGGCTCGACCAAGACCAATGGGTCCGGGTACGGCACTTGCAGCACCAGCACCTGATCTTCAGTCAACGCTATCTCCGGAATGCGGTGGCGCGACTGAATCAGCGTGGCTTCCACCGTGGACTCGGTGGTGTCAATGCCGGGGCAGGTGAGCTCCACAAACTGGCGCAGGCTAACGGCGTTGACCGAGTCGTCGGAGCCCTGGTCAATCACTTTCAAAACATCGTTTTGACCAATCAGGGACAAGGTCACCTGCAGGCCACCAGTGCCAAAGCCGCGCCCCATCGGCATCTCGCGCGAGGCGTAAGGGGTTTGGTAACCGGGGATGCTGATGGCCTTGAGAATGCAGCGGCGCACCTCGCGCTTGGCGTATTCATCGAGAAAACCAAAGCTGTAGGCCGCTTCGTCAAGCGGGAGTTCGTAACCGGGGTTCATGCCTTGACTCCTTGTTTGGAAGCAGTTGCGGTTTGGCTCGCCTTGCTTTGTGTGGTGCGCAGGCGGTCCATGTCGGACTGGAAGGTCACGTAGTGCGGCATCTTGTAGTGGCTGGCAAAACCCATCGAATCGACACCATCCACGTGCAGCAGCACAAACTCCGGGTCTTCTGACGGGTTGGAGGGGCCATCGCGCATGCCTTTTTGCAGCGCGCGGTCGAGAATGGCCATGGCGATGGCCTTGACTTCGTTCTGGCCAAAGCAGGCCCCGTAGCCCAGCGTGAAGACCGGTGGCCCGTCGTTGTCGCCCCCTTCGTACATGGCGACCACTTCGCACTCGGTCATCAAGACCTCGCCCGCCTCAATCAATTCACCTGTTACCGGGTGTGGCAGCAGCACCGGCAGGTAGCCCACGCGCAATTCGGCAATGGTGGGATGCACATCGCCATAGCCGCGCATATTGGAGTAGGCAATAGCCAGCAGCGAGCCAGTTTCAGCCCGCGCCATCGTGGCGAGTGCGGCTGAGCGCGGCACCGGGAACACCAGCGGCTCCCTCGTGATGTCAAAGGCATCCGCAGAGCGTGTTGCGAGTGGTGGCAACAATCCATCGGCGCGCAGGGCATCGAGCACTTTGGGGAAGGTATCGGGCAGGTCTGTCTCGGGCTGCGCTTGTCTGAAGCGCCTGGCCACGTCACGAAACGTCTGCGGCGACTCATCGGCCAGGTCCATGCGCATCAGGCGCAGGGCGTAGTCGTAAGTGGCTCCCAGCATCTGGCCGCCAGGAATGTCCTTGAAGGCCGACGAGATGCGCCGGATCAGACGCATGTTGGAGGTGTCTTGCACCGGCATCTCCAGCAGTCGCGGCTTGGTCGATCGGTAGGCCCGCAAGGCAAAGGCCGCTTCCAGTGTGTCGCCTTGCATTTGTTTAATGGCCAGTGCTGCCAGGCGTGGGTGGTAAAGCCCGCCTTCGGACACCACACGCGAGGTCAACAGGCGCAACTGGTGCTCAATGGTCGATAAAGTTAAAGGCGTTCCTGTATCCCCCTCTGCGGTGCGCAGGGCTTCTGCGGCGGCGTGCGAGCCTTCGATGGCCCGCCCACCCCCCTTGATGGCTACATAGCCCATGGTGTTTCTCCTTGTTTGGTCATCGGTGTGGCATGGGTGGCCACTGTGGTTCTGGGCAGGGCGACGACATGGTTGGCATCGATCAGGATCAGGTCCACACCCAACGGAAAACCTTCGTTCCAGACTTGCCGGTGTTCCAGCCAGGCCGGATCAAGGCCAGTGATGGCAAGCGCTTGTGTGGTGGCAATGCCTGGGCCAGTGAGCTGCCATGGCGCACCTTCGCCCAAAGCAGTGACCCACAGCAAAATCGTTGCGCCACCCTCTGGAGACTCCAGCGTCCCCAGGCAGGGTTCAAAGCGTGGTGGCACGCTACCGTCGGCCACAATGAATTGCGCAAGCTCGGGTGCCGTCATGCGGGCTTGAAGGCGTTTGAGCGTCAAAGTGTCGAGCAGGTTTTGCGGGTCGGCCAGCGTGGCCTCGCGGTCTACCAGTGTGGCCAGCGTTTGCGTCAAGGCTTCACCATCAGACAGGGTTTCAAGACGACCGGGAAAGCTGAAGGCGCGCATTAACTGGCGAAACACGGTTTGCTGGTGGGGGGCGCCCCAGGCCTTCAGGTCCTGGTTTTGAACTTCACTCATCTTCGGTCTCCTCTTCGGATGTGCCCAGCAGCGAAAAATCGACCCGCGTGCTGGCCAGCAGGGCGCGGCGCTGTGCGGTTTGTTCGGCCAGGCGGATTTGTCCGGTTGCGATCAAGGCTTGGGCTTCTTCATGGCCGGGCAACTGGGCTGCCAGCACCGCATCCATCACGGCAATGGCGCGTGCCAGACTGGCGCGGTCATCCAGTAATTGCGCCGCGCCTTCGCAAGACTTGCCCTCTGACGTGGTAACGCGCACGTGGGCTATCGCCAGCGGCACTTCACCGGGGTAATAAGCATCGCCCTGGGCGCTGTCACGCAGCTTGAGCAGTGCCAGGCCCGATTGGGGCAGCTGGATGTCTTGCACCGCGTGCTGTTCGCACAGCTTGCGTGCCAGACTGCGAACCGAGTCGGCCGGGCAGGCCAACAGCAGACGCGGCCATTGGGCGCGCCCATGCACCACACCCGTTGGGGATATAGAAGGCATCATGTGCGGAATCCTTGCTTCAATAGATTGATACAGATATCTAGATAAGATAATTTCGAAAATCGAGTTGACATCGTTCTGCGACTCCGTCAGATCAGCTTGGCACGCAGCCGGGCCGAAAACTGGTCCAGCAAGAACACCGCAATGAAGATGGCCAGCAAAATGGTGGCGACATGCCCGTACTGGAACATGTCGAAACGGCCTTTGAGTTCCTGTCCGATCCCGCCGGCACCCACGAGACCAATCACAGTAGCCATGCGCAGGTTGCGGTCCAGGATGTACATGGAGTACGCAATGTATTGCGGCATGACCTGGGGGATCACGCCGTACCACAGCGTCTTTAGCTTGCCCGCGCCAATGGCTTCCAGCGCCTCTTGCGGTTTCTTGTCGGCGTTTTCAATGTCCTCGGCGTAAAACTTGCCCAGAAAACCTGCAGCATGCAGGCCCAGGGCCAACACCCCGGCGATTGGGCCAAAGCCGTAGGCCAACACCAGAAACAGCGCCACGATCAGCTCGGGGGCCGAACGCAACAGGCTAATGGTGCCGCGTGCCAGGGTGTATGTGGTGCCGTTAGGGCTGTAGTTGCGCGCCGCATAGTAGGCCAGCGGGGCTGACACAACGATTGACAGCAAGGTGCCCCAGATGGCAATCTCAAAAGTTTCGATCATCTTGATGAACACCGTCCACAGGTAGCCGACGGGCTGGACGAGGTACTCAAGCCGTTCGGTCTCTTTTTCCATTTGCAGCGTTTGCGGGTTCAGCCGCTGCTCGGTGCGCTCTTGCACCTCAATGTAGGAAAACCAGGGCAAATTATTTTTGTCCAGATTGGGCAGGCGGGCAATCTCTTCTTTTTCACCCATGACCGGTGGCCACATGGATTGACCCACGCGAGACAGGCCACGCACCACTTGGGAGTCATCCACCACGCCCACCAGATTGCCCACAGCCTGGGCGCTCATGACCGCCATCTTGTCCATTTCGGTGCGGTGGCCGGTGAAAAGAATGACAGCCAAAAGAGTCAGGGTGATCAGCACGTGGCGCGCGGTGTAGGGTGCGTCCAGTTGCCAATGCAAGGCGGTGCCCGCCGCGGGCACGGGTATCGGTTTTATGTTGATGTTCATGCGGTATTCCTAGGCCAGCGCTGGCTCCATGGCAGGGTGCGTGTGCAAGGTGTCGGCAATTTCGGTAACTTGCGCTGGCTTGTCCTCCCATTGCGCACCGTGGTAGAGGGCGCGCACGCGCTCGTCGGTAAATTCGGCCGGCGTACCGTCAAACACCACCTGACCATCGCGCATGCCAACGATACGGTCGCCAAACTCGCGCGCCAGGTCAATCTGGTGCAGGCTGCACAGCACGGTTGTGCCGCGCTCACGGGCCGCATCGCGAACCAAGGTCAGGATATCGCGAGAAATTTTCGGGTCAAGACTGGCCACGGGTTCATCCGCCAGTACCACTTCGGGGTCGAGCATGAAAGCGCGCGCAATGCCCACACGCTGTTGTTGGCCGCCCGACAAGTCACCCGCCCGGCGTTGCAGATGCGCAGGGGACAGGCCCACGCCCTGCAGCAATTGGCAGGCTTTGGCCCGATGCTCTGTGCGAAACCAGCCCAGCAGGGCGCGCGCAGTGGAGACCACCGGCAACAGACCCGCCAGCACATTGCCGGCCACGCTCATGCGATTGGTCAAATTGAAGTGCTGGTGAATCATGGCCACGCGCTGGCGCAAAGCCCGCTCGCTGCTTGTGGTCAGTTGCACGCCGTCGATGCTGACACTGCCCTGGGTTGGCTTCATCAGGCCGTTGACGGCACGCAAAAGTGTAGATTTACCGGCACCCGAAGGTCCAAGAATGACGCAAAACTGACCGCGCGGGATCTCCAGCGAGACATTGGACACCGCCTGCGTACCATCCGGCCAGACTTTGGAAAGCGAGTTGAAGCGGATCATGACCGTTCCTCCTTTTAAGTGGTGTGCGAGGCACCTGCCCCGCACACTCAAGTTGTGAAAACCGGGATTAACGTGCGCTGGCTTTTTTCATGATGTCGGTCTTGACCTGGTCGGTCACCAGGTCGAACATCTTGCCTGCATTGGCCATGTCAGCTTCACTGACTTTGGCTGTGTAGCCGTCAACCTTGCCGCCACCGTAGCCACGAATCTGGTCTTTGGTGATGCCAGGCAATTTGTCCACGTTGTTAAAGGCGTCGCGCAGCTTGGCCTTGATGGCATCAGACACTTTGGGGTGAACGGCAATCGGCGGATAGGGAATAGGCGCACTCTTGACCACGACTTTGACCTTGCTTGGGTCAATGGCCTTGGCGTTGACGGCTTTCTCAAACGAGTCAAACGAAGCACCGCCCGCATCCACCAGACCCTCAGCCAAAGCCTTGAGCACGTTGGCATGGCTACCGGCCATGTTGACGCTGCCCGCATCGCGTGCCGGGCTGACACCAGCTGCCAACATCATGGCCACCGGCACATTGAAGCTGGAGGTGGAATTGACATCACCCAGTGCAATTTTCTTGCCTTTCAGGTCGTTGATGCTGTTGATACCGGCATCGTTGCGGGCGAAGATGCCCGAGTAATACACCGACTCGCCATGGCGCACAGCCAGCGCCAGCAATTCGGCGCAACCGCGACCCTTGGCCTGCAAGTAACTGGCAGGGCCGAACCACGCAATGTCAGCCGCGCCGCTGCACATGGCTTCAACCACGGTGGCATAGCTTTGGCCGACTTTGATGTCAAACACCAGACCGGTGGACTTGCCAATGGCCGAGAAAATCGGCTCAAAATCTTTTTTGGTTCCATCTTCGGTGCCGCCATCAGCGGGCACCAGCACAACGCGCAGTGGCTTAACAGCACTACCGTCGTGTTGGGATTGTGCATTCACACTAAGCGATGCAAACGTGACGGCGCTCAGACTAAGTGCCAAAAGGGCGCGACGGGCAAATTGTTTCGGGTACATTTAAAAGGCTCCTGTAGGGTAGAAAAACGGGGTTGTCAGACGGCTAGGTCAAGGGTTAATTCGCAGTTGGATCCGGTCTGCGCGAAACCGGGTAATGGCGTATTCGATTGGGGTTCCATCCCGCTCGTCTACATTCACACTCTTTACGCGCAGCACCGGTCGGTTCTGCGGCATGCCCAGCAACTTCGCGTCATCTCCCTGCGGGAGCACTGCGGTCACCAGGCTTTCGGTTCGTTTTATCTTGCAGCCATAGTTGGCCGCCAGGAATTGGTGCAGTGACTCACCGCTGTAGCGCGTATCCAGATCGGGAAATCGGTCAGCGGGGATGAAATGGGAAATCACACACAGTTGCCGATCAGACGCGGTGCGAAGAGTTTCGATCCAGAACACCCGCTCACCTATGTTGAGCGCCAGGCGTTGTGCGACACGCTCGGTGGCTGCCAGTGTTTGCAGGCACAGAATGCGGTTTTCCGATTGCAACCCAAGGGCTGCAAGGTTTTCTGTGAAACGTGTGCCGGTGCCAATCTGGTAGTCGATCTGGCTGTCCAACACAAACACGCCACGTCCGTGGCGGCGCTCCAGCAGGCCAGCTTCGACCAATTCATCAATCGCGCGGCGCAGTGTGTGGCGATTGACGCCGAATCGCACCGCAAGCAAACCCTCTGCGGGCAGGCAATCTCCTGGGCCATAGGCAGTGGCGACTTCCTGTTCAAGTTGACGTGCAATCTGCACATAAAGCGATTCGCCGTTATCCCGGCTGACTGCGTAAAGACTCATGTGGTTATCTATACATGTTGATTTGCAGTGAGATTAACCAGCCTATGTGACATCTTCGTGACGTATAGCCACGCAGCTACCTGCCAGTTCCTGCGGTTTTCGTCTGAAAGATTTCGAACTGCCGATCCAAGACGAGAGCGAGGTTCAGTTATGAGACTTATCGGTCGGTTTGCTCCAATCCAGTCGGTCCGGCGTACACCGAAAAGTCGGCAATGTGGCGTTGATTTCGCCAACTGGAGTACCCGGACTCGACCAAAGGAGTCTGTTGTCAGTGTCGGGTTAGGGGCATCGAATTTCGCAAACTTCAAGCTGGGTGTAAGACTTCTCGTTTAATAAACGACTATGTAACATTGCCGCGAACGCAGGTGATTCCATCGTGGCACCGATGCCCCCTAGAAAGGTTTCTCAATGGATGAATTTCTCCATCATGATTAAATCCTTCAGCAGAATCTCATGCTGATTGCACAGGTGTTCTCAAATCTACGACTTCATCTTGGGTGTACGCTTCAATGTGATTTTGATCTTCGCCAATTGGCTGACAAGGGTCTGGCGCATTGGCATGTTCGACTGGAGGGCACAGGGTTGCTGGCAAGAATCCCGAAACAAAGCCAAATGGGGCTGGGTTCACTGGACAATCTGGCTTATGAAGCAGCTTGTTTTCAGCGCGCAGCGGCCTGTGGTCATGTGCCAAGACTCGACCGTGTCATTCCGCCATCAGACGATTTGCCTTGGGGTGCGCTGCTGGTTGAGGAAATCACCGGGTCGCCCGCAATCGGCCCGGACCATGTGGCAACCATCATGCAGGCCTTGGCATCGATTCATGTCTTGCCGGTACCGACAGCCAGGGAACGCGCACCTCTTCTGAGCGAAAGCGATCCGCTTGACGGCATGTTGAGACTGGTACTTGCACAGTCCGTTTACCTTGATCATCCCTTGATTTCTGAATCTTCGCGCCGTACGATCACCAAGCGACTGAACGATTTAACTGTCACAGCTCCTCAAATTTGCGATGGCCTAGCGCCTCGACTCATCACTTTTGATGCTCATCCTGGCAACTTCCTCATCACTCCGACTGGCAAGGCGGTGCTGGTCGACTTGGAGAAGCTGCGCTACAGCTACCCACCGCTTGACTTGGCGCACGCGACGCTTTACACGTCGACCACCTGGGATGTCGATGCATCGTTCTCGCTTTCCATGGCACAAGTAGCGCGCGCTTATGAAGTTTGGATGTCTGCAGCGGGGGGCATCGCCGAGCCTTACCTTGCTGCGTTAGTCCCCTTGCGAGAATTGATGTGGCTCTGGTCAGTCACCTGGTGCGCAAAATGGCTGACCGAGTCTGTGAAACCGAAACACGCAAGCGGCGCGGGTGGCGAAGATTGGTCACAGGCGAATAGCGACGCCTTATTGATTCAGCATGTTCGCGCGCGTGTGGATGACTATCTGAGTATTTCCACCGTCAATCAAGTACTGTCCGAGTTCAGCGAGTTGGATCGTTTGTTTGCCCATTCAAGCTGATACGAAAACCGAAGGTGTAAGGTTTTGACGGTTTGCTGCGACTAAACAGCAAAATCAACCTCGAATGGAGTTTTCCTGCATGAAGCTTTCAACTCTCGCTGCCATAGCACTCACCCTGGGCGTATCCAGCTGGGCCAACGCCGACTGGTCGCAGATTCAAACCGAGGCCAAAGGTCAGACGGTGTATTTCAATGCATGGGGTGGCAGCGAAGCAACCAACGCCTACATTGCCTGGGCTGCCAAAGAGGCCAAGACTCGTTATGGCATCGACGTGCGGCACGTCAAGATCACCGACACCGTTGAGGTAGTGAAACGGGTGCAGACTGAGATGTCGGCCGGGCGCACCAGCGACGGCTCCATCGACTTAATGTGGGTCAATGGCGAAAACTTCCGTAACCTTAAAAACGGCGGTTTGCTGTTCGGCCCCTGGGCGCAAAGCTTGCCCAACTGGGGTCTGGTGGATTTGAACAAACCCGTGCGCACGGACTTCTCGGTCCCCACCGAGGGTTATGAGTCGCCCTGGGGCACAGCACAACTCACCTTTATTTCGGACAGCGCCAAAACACCCGCACCGCCACGTTCTGCCGCCGATTTGCTGACCTTTGCCAAGGCCAATTCGGGTCGTGTCAGTTATCCCAAACCGCCTGACTTTCATGGGACGACCTTCGTTAAACAGATGCTGCTGGAGTTGACACCTAACAAAGCGGTATTGCAGCAGCCCGTTACTCCAGCAGCGTTTGCCACCGCAACGCAGCCGCTGTGGGCCTATCTGGACCAGTTACACCCCAGCCTTTGGCGCAACGGCAAGACTTTTCCAGCCAGCGCCGCCGAGATGCACCGCATGCTGGGCGATGGTGAGCTCAAAATGTCGATCACTTTCAACCCCAACGAAGCGGCCAACCTGATTGCCAGCAAACAACTTCCCACCAGCGCCTATAGTTTTGGATTCACGGGCGGCACCATCGGCAACGTTCATTTTGTCGCCATACCCGTCAATGCGCGCGCCAAGGCAGGGGCCCAGGTATTTGCCAACTTCCTGCTCTCTGCCGAGGCACAGACCCGCAAGGCAGACATCACCGTGTGGGGCGATGGCACGGTGCTGGACATCAGCAAACTGCCGACCGCTTCACAAGCCCTGATTCGCAAAACAGTACCAGGTGCATTGTCCGAGACTGTGCCAACCTTGCCTGAACCGCACGCCAGTTGGGTGGAAGCCTTGGAGGCCGAGTGGCTCAAGCGTTACGGCTCGCGATAGAGCAAACTCTGCCACTGGTCCCCCAAAACCGCCCTGGGCTGCCCAGGCAATGGCTGGCTGCTTTGCCGGTCTTGCTAATCTTTGGACCTTTGCTGCCGGGACTTTATTGGGCATTAAGTCCGGCTTTGGATGCTACGGTTTGGCAGGCCCTGTGGCTAGATGCCCAGTGGCCGCAGGCCCTGAGATCAACCCTGATCTCCAGTGTGCTGGGCACGTTGCTGGCCTGCGGCGTGGCAGCCTTGCTGGCCACGCTGCACTACCCCGGTCGGTTGTGGGGGGCCCTGCAGCGACGCTTGCCGTTGCTGTTGTCGGTGCCACACGCTGCATTTGCCGTCGGCTTGTTTTTTTTAATAGCGCCCTCCGGTTGGCTGGCAAGGGCCATCGCCCATTTTTCTCAATGGAGCAGCCCGCCGGAATGGGTCACGGTTCAAGACCCCTATGGCCTGAGTCTGGCACTGGCACTGGCGATCAAAGAGAGCTGGTTTTTGCTGTGGGTGCTCGCAGCAGTGCTGGGTGAGCAGGTCGTCTCGCGTCAGATGGTGATGGCGCGCTCGTTAGGTTACAGCCGCACGCAATCCTGGCGGCTAATTCTGTGGCCGCAGTTGTTGCCGCGCTTGATGTGGCCGGTGATGGCGGTGTTTGCTTACGGTCTGTCGGTGGTGGACATGGCCATCATTCTGGGGCCAGGCACGCCGCCAACTTTGGCCGTTTTGATCTGGCGCTGGCTGACCGACACTGACCCCGCGTTGCAGGCACGCGGCAGCGCGGCCTCCATGATTCTTCTGATCGTGCTGCTTACTTGCGTTTTAGCTGCGCGCGGTCTTTTGTGGCTAATGAAACGGCATCAGCCTTATCCGGCTGGGCAGCGCAAGCCAACCGCAAGTCGGCGTTGGCTCAAGCTGCACACGCCTCTTTTTCTCGTCGGTTATGCGGTGGTGGCCGTGTTGCTGCTTTGGTCGGTGGCGCAGGAATGGTTTTTTCCGGCGCTGCTGCCCGATGCCCTTTCACTTGAGAGTTGGCATCAGGCAGACTGGGCACCGTTTTGGACGACTTTGTGGTTGGCCATAGCAGCGAGTTTGCTGTGTTTGCCCGCGGTGCTGGTTTGGCTGGAGTGGGG
Source organism: Rhodoferax sp. (assembly GCF_030653815.1). Taxonomy (GTDB): domain Bacteria; phylum Pseudomonadota; class Gammaproteobacteria; order Burkholderiales; family Burkholderiaceae_C; genus Rhodoferax. The sequence goes on from NZ_JAURYQ010000017.1 coordinate 96,824, forward strand.
GCCCAAGCGGCTGAACGCGTTGCTGTACCTGCCACTGATCGTGCCCGCCTTGCCATTGGTAGCCGGGCAATATGCCACTTTGCTGCATCTGCACCTGGACGGTACTGCTGTCGCTTTGGTTTGGAGCCACCTGCTGTGGGTGTTGCCCTACATGGTGCTCACACTCATCGGGCCGTATCGGGCGTTTGATCTCCGTCTGATGACCAGTGCCCGGGCTCTGGGCTACTCACCGTGGCGTGCTTGCCTGCACGTGAAGTGGCCGATACTGCTGCGCCCCATTCTGGCAACTCTGGCCGTCGGGTTTGCGGTGAGCGTGGCCCAATACCTGCCGACTTTGTTTGCTGGCGGTGGCCGCTTCGTCACCGTCACTACCGAAGCGGTGGCACTGAGTGCGGGCGGCAACCGGCGCGTGCTGGCGGTGCAGGCACTGCTGCAAATCGCTTTGCCCATAGCTGCCTTCGGGCTGGCTGCGTTCGCTGCCTATTGGCTTGGGCGACATCGAAAAGGATTGCGTTGACATGCTGAACATCAAAAACCTGACGATCTCACACGCAGAGAAGTCTCTTTTTTCGGCCCTATCACTGGTAGTCGACCAAGGGGAGGTTGTGACCCTCACCGGGGTGTCCGGCTCTGGCAAATCGACGCTCTTGAACTGGATGATTGGTGATCTGGATCCCAATTTTTCTGCCGTCGGTGAGTTATGGCTGAACAATGTGCGCTGCGACACCTTGCCCATCGAGGCGCGCCACATCGGTCTTTTATTTCAGGATGATTTGCTGTTTCCTCACCTGAGTGTGGGGCAAAACCTGGCTTTTGCACTGCCGGCCACGATCAGGGATACCAAGGTACGCCGCCAGCGCGTGGAGCAAACGCTGTCAAACATTTGTCTGGTTGGTTTTCATGACCGAGACCCGGCCACGCTTTCCGGTGGTCAGCGGGCGCGGGTCAGCTTGATGCGCACGCTGCTGGCAGAACCTTTGGCGCTGTTGTTGGACGAGCCGTTTTCCAAGTTGGACGCCGTGTTGCGCACCCAGTTTCGCGCCTTTGTGTTCGAGCAAATTGAACGTCAAGACATTCCCACATTACTGGTCACCCATGACCCGGCCGATGTGCCGCAAGGGGGTCGGGTGATCGAAATCAGTGATTGGCAGCACAACCATGTTTGATCGGGCGACGCACATCGTGCCGCGGCGCCTGCCACACGCGGATGGCCACTGGCAGCCAGTTGTTCAGGCCATTTTCATTGAAACGTGGTTCGCCTACCCAAAACTAAACCGGGGTGCGTTTGCCGTAAACCACCAAGGCAATACCGCCCAGTACCGCCGTTGACGTCAGCATCAGACCCAGGGTGATGGGTTCACCCACGAACAGAGCACCGGCCAGTGAAGCAAGTACCGGCACGCTCAGTTGAACCGCTGCCGCGCGCGTCCTCGTGAGTTTGGGCAACACGGCATACCAGATGGCGTAGCCCAGGCCCGAAGTAATCGCACCTGACAGCAGCGCATACAGCACGCCCCGGCCATCGAGGTCTTGGTGCGTCAGAAACAGGACACTCAACAGCAACGACATAGGTACTGCGCGCAAGAAGTTACCTGCCGTATCCCCAGTGGGGTCTGCCACACCGCGTCCGCGCAGCGAATACACACCCCAGGCAACGCCCGAAGTCAGCATGATCAACGCACTGGCCAGAGGTGGTGCATCCAGTCCGGGCGACAGGATGGCGACAACCCCAGCGAACGCCATGACCAGTCCTGCGGATTGTTGGGCATTAAGCCGTTCACCACGCCACAGTCCGGTCAAAATCATCGTGACCTGTACCGCACCAAACAGCAGCAAGGCACCTATACCGGTTGACATGTCTGCGTATGAAAACGACAAAGCACTGGCATAGACAAACAACACAGAAGCAGAAATCCAGTTGCCGCCCAATCCGGCAGGTCGTGCTGCCCCAGCCCGCCAAAATCGTTGCCGCCCAACTACCAATAATGCAAGCACCAATGCACCAGAGACTAATCGCACCGAGGTAAAACTGGCGGCATCAATGGATGTCTGGCGCAGCGCAAGTCGGCAAAACACCGAGTTACCAGCGAAACACAGCATCGTGATCAGGGTGAGTATGGTTAGGCGGATGGAAGTCATGCAGCGCGCAAGCTTAACGCCATGGGCTTGGGCAAGTATTTCAGGTCGGACGGCTCATCAATATCGTGGAGGGTTGGAAGCGTTTTCACACGCCAGCCGAGCCGATTCAATCGAGCCATTGTTTCAATCATCACGCTTTCAGTGCTCCAAGTGATTCCCGAAAAAACTGACGAATCAAAGCGTGTCAATCCCAGCAGCACATAGCCGCCGTCAAAGGCTGGAACCAAGGTGGCCTGCGCATGTTGCAGGGCGAGGGCGGCTCGTCGCAGCTGATCCGCATCGAGTTGCGGGCAGTCGGTACCGATCAGCAAGATAGATTCGCCCGCATCAATCACACGCTCTGTCGCGCGCGCCATGCGCGCGCCCAAATCACCTTCGCCCTGATCGGTCAAGCGCACAGCCTCGGGTAGGGGCATGGTCTGCCAGACGGGGTCGGAGGCTGATGGCGTGACACACAATTCCACTGGCCCTACCTGTGACTTCAAGGCTTCATCCAGGGTATGTTCAAGCAAACGCTGCGCCAGATCGGCTGCGCCTTGTTGCCCCAAGGCCGGAATCAGCCGGGTCTTGGCAAAACCAGCCAGCGGCGCTTTGACAAAGACAACAATGCGCACAGCTTTCATTTGTAGGCACCCGCTAATAGGCCAACCGGCACCCCACGCCAGTAGCCCCAGCGCAGACGCCACATCAGAAAAATCGTGCGCCAAACACCACGCGTTTCCCAGCGTCGCCCCGAGGTGGTCACGCAGCGACCTATACAAGCCGGGCGAGACAGACTGCGCAAGCGTTTGGAGAGTTCAATGTCTTCCATCAGGGGCTGGTCCGGGAAGCCGCCCAGGGCATCAAAAGCTGCACGAGTCACAAACATGGCCTGATCGCCGGTGGCAATGCCGCTCCAACGTGAGCGTAGATTCATCATGTGACCCACGATACGCAGCATCCAGTGACGGCCGGTGATGCAGACATCAAATCTGCCCCAACAGTGCAAGCCTCTGCTGAGCGCCTGATTGACACAGTCAACAGCACTGGATGGCAATTCGGTATCGGCATGGAGAAATAGCAAGGTCTGGCCGCTGGCGCACGCCGCACCGGCATTCATTTGCCTTGCACGCCCTGGCTGAGAATTCACGACCTTAAAGCCAGCACACTCGATCATCGCGACCGATTCGTCCGTACTGCCGCCATCGACAAACAGCACTTCACAACCATGGCGGCTCAAGGGCAGCAGCCGCTCCAACAACGCCGGAAGAACCAACGCTTCATTGAGCACTGGAATAATGATGGAAAGCATCACGGCTTGCCACCCCTGGTCGAGCTGGATATGACGTTCAGTCGCCAGTCATAGTCCAGAAACTCTATGCCAAGCTTGCCCGCTGACAGGTGGCTGGCCGAATCACTATTCAGCCCCAATGGTCCACCGTACAGCGCCAAAAACTGACCCAATGTATTGGCACCACGCCATGCTTTTTCAAAGTCTGGCCGGTACCATTTGAAAATGCTTGAAACCTTGAGCGTGTCGGACTCGACACGGTTGCGCGTTCGGTCAGATAAAAACATCTGGGTCGCATCCTCCAACTGGGCGTTCAAGCGCTCGGTCACATAGGCTTCAGCGCGCAGTGCCGGGCAACCAATGCTGGCACAGTTCACCGCAAAATGGATGCGCGGGTCGTTGTAGCGCCCCGAGCCGCGAATCAGGCCGTGTTCAATATCGTCCAACGACCGGGTTTCGCCCAACAAGGGGATGAACCGCTTTTTCCAGGGAGACTGGATGAACGAGCCCAGGTCTTTGATGGACTTGATGCCTGGGTAGCCGGTGAGCACCAGTTCTACCGTCCAGGCGTTGTAGGCGTTTATCAAAAACGCCAGTTGCGCGGGGTTGCTCCAGCGGTCAAACTCAGGCCGCGTAACTTTGGACGTGCTGTCCAGAAAGGATTGGAGTGAGGCGCGTTCAACCTTGAACCCGTCGTAATCCACCTCAGTGGCCTGCCCAGCACGCAGTATTTGCACGTGTTTTTTGAGCAGCGCGTCCCATGGGGCATTGTCGAACCCTTGTGCCTGTGCCAGCCCTGTCAAACCTGCAAGCAGGCACAGTGCAAGAAAAATCCTTCTAAGCATCTCGATTAGCCTCGCTTCCAGGCATGAAACCGTGCCAGCCAGGCCAGCACTTTTTGCGGTGCGTGCGCGCGTTTCCATTCACCTGCCACATATTTATTGGCCTCGGCCAATGTCGGGTAGGTGTGGATCGTGCCCAAAATCTTGTTCAAGCCCAAACCATGCTTCATCGCCAATACAAACTCTGCCAGCAAATCACCGGCGTGTTCGCCGACGATGGTCACGCCCAGAATGCGGTCTTTGCCTGGCACGGTGAGCACTTTGACAAAGCCGTGCGCTGTGCCATCGGCGATGGCGCGGTCCAGGTCGTCAAGGCCGTATTTGGTGACTTCATAGGGAATGTTCTTTTCCTTGGCATCCTGCTCATTGAGACCCACGCGCGCCACCTCGGGCTCGATGAAGGTCGCCCAGGGCACCACCGAATAGTCCACCTTGAACTTCTTGAAATCTCCAAACAGCGCGTTGACCGCCGCGTACCAGGCCATGTGGCCAGCCGTGTGGGTAAATTGGTAGGGCCCGGCCACGTCGCCTGCCGCATAGATGTTGGGGTACAGGGTTTCCAGATAGTCGTTCACGGCTACGGTACGTTGGGTGGGAATACCCAGGTCTTCCAATCCATAACCTTGTAAGCGGGCCACGCGTCCCACGGCACATAAAAGTGCATCAAACTCGATGCGTTTTTCAATTCCCTGATGCTCGACCACGATGAATTTGCGATCGCCTTGTCGTTCGCAGCGCAAAGCCTTGTGGCCGGTCAGAACGTCGATGCCGTCGCGGGTCAAAGAATCGCGGGCCAAGTCAGAAACCTCGATGTCTTCGCGAATCATGATGCGCGGCGCCATCTCGACTTGGGTTACCTTCGAACCCAGGCGGGCAAAGCTCTGTGCCAACTCGCAACCAATGGGGCCACCACCCAAAACGACCAGGCGCGCCGGTGGCGTATCAAGTTTGGCAAATTCGTCCCACAGCGTATCGCTGGTGACATAGCCGACGTCATCAAGCCCTGGCAGCAGTGGCACGAAAGGACGGGCACCAGCGGCAATCACGATGGAACGCGTGGTCAAACGCTGGGTGCCACCGTCATTCAATTTGATTTCAACAGTCCAAGGATCAACGATCTTCGCGTAACCTTGGAGCACTTCCACGCCAAGCTCGGTGTAACGTTCCACGCTGTCGTGCGGAGCCACAGCAGCAATCACCTCATGCACACGGGTCATGACCTTGCTGAAACTGAACTTGGGATCGACGGCGCTCAAGCCATAATTTTCGGCATGACGCATCTGACTGGCAATGCGCGATGACTTGATCAGGGCCTTGCTCGGCACGCAGCCGTAGTTCAGGCAGTCGCCGCCCATCTTGTGCGCTTCCACCAAAGTGACCTTGGCTTTCACCGCCGCCGCAATGTACGAAGTGACCAAGCCTGCGGCACCGCCACCGATGACCACCAGGTTGCGGTCAAAGGTTTTAGGGCGTTGCCACTTGGCATAGACGCGGCGACTCTGCAGAAAATTCATGAACTTTTTAGCCAACATGGGGAAGACTCCGAGTAGTGCAAAAGAAAGCAAGAGGCCGGGCGACACAATGCCCGACAAGCTGGTAATTTGGGCCAACTGAGTGCCAGCGTTGACATAGACCAAAGTGCCAGCCAACATGCCCAACTGACTGACCCAGTAGTAGCTCAGGGTACGCACCGGCGTCAAACCCATCAGCAAATTCACCAGAAAGAACGGGAAGATTGGCACCAGCCGCAGGGTGAACAGGTACAGCATCCCATCCTTGGCCATGCCTTCGTTCATTGCTTTGAGGCGGTCTCCAAAACGGCGTTGAATGGCTTCGCGCAGCACATAGCGCGATGCCAGAAAAGCCAAAGTGGCACCGATGCTTGACGCGAATGACACAATGACGGTGCCCACGGTCAGACCAAACAGGGCGCCTGCTGCCAGGGTCAGGATCACCGCGCCCGGCAGTGACAGCGCAGTGGCCACCACATACACGGCAAAAAATGCCAGACCAACACCCACAGGTGAGGCGGCACGTTGCGCTTCAAATTGCCCCAGACTGGCCTTCATGCCGTCCAGAGTCAGGTAGCGGTTCAGATCCAACGCAAAAAATGCAACCACCAACAAGGCGGCGGTAACAAGAATCAGTATTTTTTTCATGGGTTGCCCGAATTCGTTCGACTTCCGCTGGGCAACAAACTATCACCCTGTGCAGGCATAGTCGCAAACCGCACTCAGGTTCTTACACTTTGGGCAAAACGCATGGTAACTACTCAGCCCCCTGAAGCGATAAGCGAAAATTCTCGGCAATGCCAATCCCAACAAGTCTGAGTCATTTAAGCCACGCCGAAAAGGATGCGCTGATTTTGATGCTGCAAGAGCAGATCAAGGCGTTGCAGACAGCGGTCAAGCAATTGCAGTCGCAGCTTCACAAAAACAGCCGCAACTCCAGCAAGCCACCCTCGAGCAACGGCCTGAACAAGCCCGCACCGAAGTCATTGCGCGTTGCAGGTGACAAACCCACAGGCGGACAAAAAGGCCACCCCGGCAGCACCTTGTGCCAAGTCACCGAACCCCACAAAATCGTTGTCCACGACGTCCCGGACCATTGCCAGGCCTGCCAACAGAAATTGCCCTTTGCCTATGTAAGCGAAACCCGCCAGGTCTTTGATTTGCCCGTACTGCAATTTGAGGTGACCGAACATCACGCCATGCAAGCCATCTGTAGTTGCGGGCAGGTGCATACAGCAGAGTTCCCCGCCGGTGTGCGCGCGACGGTTCAATACGGCCCACGCGCACAGGCTGCCATGATGCATCTCAATCAAAACCATGCCGTCTCAGTGCAGCGCACGGCGGCCCTCATGCAAGACCTCTTTGGCCTGAGTGTCAGTCAGGCCACAGTTATCAAGGCGGGCGTAGCAAGTGCGGCCATCTTGCAGCCCACGGTTAATGCCATCGGCCAAGCCGCTGTCAACGCGGACGTGCTGCATGCCGATGAGACCGGGTTACGGGTGATCAAGAAGCTGCATTGGCTGCATGTGCTGGCCACCGACACGCTGACCTGGATGGGCTGTCACCCCAAGCGAGGAGGCGAGGCGTTTGAGTCTCTGGCGCTGCCACAGCAGTTCAAAGGTGTTTTGGTGCATGACGGCTGGATGCCCTACAAAGCATTGCAGTGCCAACACGCCCTGTGCAACGCCCACCACTTGCGCGAACTGACCTACCTTTTGGAAGAACAAGACCACGCCTGGGCAGGCGACATGATTGAGCTGCTGACGCACGCCAACCACCTCGATAACCTCAACTGCGCTGGCGGGCAATCACCGAACTACAGCTCACAAAAATATCAAACCGGAGTACGCGAACTGCGTGACCTGTATGAGGCCATCCTGGCGCAGGCTGAAGTGGACAACCCGGTGGTGACTTCTACTGGCAAGCGTGGCAGATCCAAGCAAAGCAAGGCCACCAATCTGATTGGCCGACTGCGCGATTACAAGGATGATGTTTGGCGCTTCATGACCCAGCCCGATGTACCGTTTACCAACAACCTGGCTGAGCAAGCCGTGCGTATGCCCAAGGTCAAGCAAAAAGTCTCCGGCTGCTTTCGCACCTTGCCGGGAGCGCAGGCCTACTCGTCATTCGATCCTATTGCGCCACCATGTACAAGCAAGGCGGAAATGTCTTTGAGTCGCTTGTGGCAGCATTCAAGGGTGCACCGCCTCAGCCCTGCTTCGCGTGAATTGGGTGCGGCTGGTGAAAACGGCCTGAGTAGTTACGAAAATTAAAAACATCAGACATGCAAGACAAAAACCGGCAGCTCCGACAGCCCCATTACCTTTTGTGCCACACCGCCAATCAGGGCGCGGCCAATCGAGGCATCACCGCGGCTGCCCATCACAATCAAATCGGCCCGGCAGGCGGCACTGGCCGACAAGATTTCGGTGTAGGCCTTACCCACCCGCACTTCGCCCTGGGCCACCAGCCCTTGCGCGCTGGCCTGCTTGACCACGCTGGCAACAAACACATCGGCGGCAGGGCGCTGGGCCTCGGTGCCCACCACACTCACCACATTCAGGGGCAACGCACATTCGCTCGCCACAGCGATGGCGGTTGCCACCACCTGCCGCCCGGATTCACCGGCCTCGGCCGCAACCAACACACGCTGTTGCCACAACTGTGCCTCACGCGGCACGATCAACACATGGCAAGGCGCGTGAGTGACCACCTTGCTGACCATCTCGCCGACCAGCAAATTGGCCAGCAAGCCGCGCTTGCCACGGCGGCGGATGATGACGACATCGCTGCCCTGCTGACGGGCCTCGTCAACGATTTCCTGGTAGGGCTCCTGGCCCCGGCGCAGACGCAGGTCGATGGCCACGCCAACGGCTTGAGCCTGTTGACGCAGCTCGGCAATTTTCACCGCTGCTTCCTGCTCGGCCTTGGCGGCAATTTGCGGTGCAATGGCCTCGAATTCGGGGTTGCTGACCAGCGGCAGCACGGTGGTCAACGGCAACTGGCAACGCTGGGCCAGGGCAAAGCCCATGGCCTCGGCACCGGTGTCATATTCGCTGTGCTCGGTGGCCAGCAGCAAGTGGGTGAACAATTGCGTCATGCTCAGTGACCTCCCGTCAGCAGCCCTGAGGCGGCCAACAACAACACCGCCAGAATGACCGCACAAATCACCGCATAAACCCTGTCCTTGCGCTTGGCATAAAGCAGCATCAGACCCAGCAGCGGCGCCAGGGAGCTGCCTGCAAGCAAAGCAATGCCGACCAGGTTGGCCAGGTCGCCATGATAGGCAAGTGCCACCCAGCCCCAACCCTGGGGAGTCGCGGTGCGTTGCAGGTAGACGTCGACCGGCAAGTTCCAAAGGCCGGGCAACTGGTCCAGCGGAACGTGCGGGGGCAGGATGCCAAAGATGTAAGCCGCAAAAGCCAGCAGCAGGGCCAGCACACCCAGGCGTGTGCTCCAGTCAAGCAACAGGGCGTAACGCCGGGACTCATCCCGTTGCTGTTGGGCGTGCAAGTGCTGCGCAGTGGTAAGTGTTTCGCTTGTCATGCTTGCTCAGCTTTCATATCCAGATTCCCAAACCCTTGAGCAGGGCGCGCACCCCGGCAAAAAGCAGGAGTGTGATCACCATCTTGCGAATCACCGAGCCCTTGAGCACATGCAGCAGGCGCGCGCCGATGCGTGCGCCCAGCATCATGCCGACCACCGACGGCACGGCAATCATCGGCAGCACCGCACCACGGTTCAGGTAAACCCAGGCGGCAGAAGAGTCCACCAGGGACAGCACCAGGCCCGAGGTGCCCGCCGACACCTTGAGCGGCACACCCATCAGCAAATTGAGCGCGGGCACATTGGCCCAACCGGCGCCAATGCCAAACATGCCGGCCATGACGCCGATGAGCAAAAACACAAACAGGCCCAGCGGCGTGCGGTGCACCTGCCAGTCAATGGCGCGCCCGGAGGCGCCGTCGATGAACACACCATGCATACCCAGGGCAGTCGACAGCCGGTCAGGCTGCGCCACATGCGGGAATTCTGATTTCTTGGCCGCCAGCATGAGGGCCACAATGCCCAGCACGATCAGGCCCAGGGCGATCTGAATGACCGAAGCCGGCAGCGCCAGGCCCAGCAAGGCCCCCGCGATCGAACTCATGCAGGCCAGCAGCGCCAATGGCAAGGCCAGCCGCACGCTGGCCAGGCCGCCACGCAGCAGCATGGGCCCGGCCGCCAAAGCGCTGGCCAATGCCACCAGCAGACCTGCCCCGCGCACAAAGTCCAGGTGAAACGGGAAAAAGCCGCCAATGATGGGCACAAACAACGTGCCACCGCCAATACCGGCGGGCACCGCCACGATGCCAATCAGGAAACAGGTGACAAACAGCGCCAGCGGCCAGAACCACCAGGGCATGGCGCTTGCGGGCACCACAGTATCGGCGGCGTGTGCGTGCAGGGCCGTCATCCCATAGACCGCAACCAACAGGCCCAGCTGTTGCAAACTGGCCAGCGTGCGGGTGAATAACTTGAGCATGTGCAAACGGGCTCAGGAAATGGTTTGGTAATACAGGTTTTGCGGGTGGTTGGCCTGCGCAAAGAAGAACCAGCGCTCGGCCAGCAAGCCAAGGTATTGCAGCGCAAAGGCCAAGAACAGCAAGGCAGTGGACGCGCTGCTCACGCCCAGCGCCAGGCATAGCAGCGGCAGCGGAAACACCAGCAGCAAGAACGCCCATTTGACCGAGCGCAGCAGCTGGGTGCTGCGGCCATGGAAGAACTCGCGGGTGTTGAACGAGCCGCCCATGAAACCCTGCGCCTTCTGCACAATGCGCGGGTGTTTGATGCCGATGGCGCTTTGCAGGGTGGACTTGGGCTTGAGCCGGGCATTGCGCATGAGCGAGGCGCTGCGCGTAACCCAGGCCAGCAGGGTCAGCACGGCAGCGGCAATGGCATAAGGCGTGACCAGCGTCGACATGCCGGTGCCGGCCGCCAGCAGCGTGGCCAGCGTCAAGCCCGAGGCGCAACCCAGCAGCAGGTAGTTGACCAGTGTCAGCGGACTGGCCCATTCCTGCAAAAAACGCACCGAGGCATACACCATGGCCATGGCCACAAACAGCGCCAGACACAACACCACGGTCACCGCACCGATCAGTTGGGTGTTGCCAACACCAAACCAATGCGCGGCAACATACAAAAACAGGCCCAGCATGAACAACGGCAGGGCAATCACCTCGCGCGACAACCAGGAGGTGCGCCACATGGTGGCAGTGCGCCAGGCGCGCTCGGGGTGCCCCAGGTGAAAAAACGAGGCCAACAGGCCCATCCCGGTGAGCACCAGTGCGACAAGGCTAGCCGTTGACAGGAACTGCCGGCTCTCTGCTGCAGAGAGTGCGCCCAGGCCACTGAGCTCGGTGCCGTACAGGGCCAGGAACAGCCCCTGCGCCGCACCGGCAAGCGTGGTTAAAAAGATCACGGAAAAAGCGGGTTGCATTAAAAGTCCGTCCGAGGTTCAGGTTGCAAAGTCTTCACGCCCGGCGCCACGGCCGGCGTGGTCGGGCTGTTTGCCGTCGAGCTTGAGCGGGTTGTCGACGCGCTCGAGGTCTTCCGGGTGAATGCGGATTTCGGTCTTGCGCCGCGGCAGGTAGTGGTTGGCCGGGCGCGTGCCCCACTCGGGCATGAGCTGGTAGCCACCGCGCTCGGCAATGGCCCTGGAGACCACCGACTCGGGGTCGTGCACGTCGCCAAAGAGCCGGGCGTTGGCCGGACAGGCCAGCACGCAGGCGGGCTTGCGCTCGGGCTCGGGCAACTTGGTGTCGGTGACGCGGTCGACACACAGCGTGCATTTGGTCATCACCTTGCGTTCTTCGTCGAACTCGCGCGCACCGTAGGGGCAGGCCCAGCTGCAGTATTTGCAGCCGATGCACTTGTCGTAGTCGACCAGCACAATGCCGTCCTCGGCGCGTTTGTAGCTCGCGCCGGTGGGGCACACCGGCACACAGGGCGGGTCTTCGCAGTGCAGGCAGCTTTTGGGAAAATGTACGGTTTGTGTGTTCGGGTATTCACCCACCTCAAAGGTCTGCACCCGGTTGAAAAAAGTGCCGTTGGGATCCGCCGCGTAGGGGTTGAGGTCGACCAATGCACCGGCCGTGCCGGAGGTGTTCCACTGTTTGCAGCTGGTCACGCAGGCATGGCAACCGACACACACATTGAGGTCGATGACGAGGGCGAGTTGGGTCATTTCGTGTCTCCCTTGCCCGCGAAATAGGCCTGGATGCGTGGCAGCACCTGGCGCATGCCGGGGGCTGCGGGTACCGCCTTGAACTGTGGAAATGTTTGTTCAGGC
>NZ_JAURYQ010000018.1 GCF_030653815.1 Rhodoferax sp.
CACGGACGTGACCGGTGCGATCGAGTTGCCAGAAGGCAAGGAAATGGTCATGCCCGGTGACAACGTGTCGATCACGGTCAAGCTGATTGCCCCGATCGCCATGGAAGAAGGCCTGCGCTTCGCCATCCGTGAAGGCGGTCGTACCGTCGGCGCCGGTGTGGTGGCCAAGGTGATTGCGTAATCTATCAGATCTGGACGACCCGGATATCAAAGGGGCATAGCTCAATTGGCAGAGCGTCGGTCTCCAAAACCGAAGGTTGTAGGTTCGATTCCTACTGCCCCTGCCACCTGACGATGTTGTTAGGTGGTCAAAAAGCCCGCTACTAACCTGGCGGGCTTATGCGTCTCAAGCTCACTCTATTTCAGCGCTGGTTTAAACAGGCAACATCAACATAACATGGCCACCCCTCAAGTACAAACCGTCAACACTACCGCCGACAAAGCCAAGCTGGCGCTCGCTGCTGCTTTGGTGCTTGCAGGGCTGGTTGCCTATTACGCGCTGGGCAAGCAAGGCCCCTTGTTCCAGTGGTTGGGTTTGCTGGCGCTTCTGGCTTTGGCCGTGGTGGTCTTTCTGCTCTCGGAGACCGGTAAATCGTTGACCGCCTTTGGTCAGGATGCTGTTCGTGAAGTCAAAAAAGTCGTTTGGCCGGCCCGCAAGGAAGCCATTCAGATGACGGTGTATGTGTTTGGCTTTGTGTTGATCATGGCGCTGTTTCTCTGGTTGACTGACAAGACGCTCGAATGGTTCTTCTATGACCTTATTTTGGGGTGGAAATAATAATGACGGATGATGTGAACTCCCCCTTGGACGGATCAGAAGACGCAGTCGCGGCCCCCGTGGCTGCGCCGGTGAATCCTGATCTGCGCTGGTATGTCGTGCATGCCTACTCGGGTATGGAGAAAGCGGTCGAGCGCAACATCCTGGAGCGCATCAACCGTGCCGGCATGCAAAGCAAGTTCGGTCGTATTCTGGTGCCCATGGAAGAAGTGGTCGAGATCAAGAACGGTCAGAAAAAAACCACCGAGCGCAAATTTTTCCCGGGTTATGTGCTGGTTGAGATGGTCATGGACGATGACACCTGGCATTTGGTCAAGCACACCAACAAGGTAACTGGCTTTGTCGGCGGTGGCAAGACACGTCCGTCGCCCATTTCCGAAGCCGAAGTCCAGAAAATTGTGAGCCAGATGCAAGAGGGCACCGAGAAGCCGCGTCACAAGGTTGAATTTGTGGTCGGTGAGTATGTGCGTGTCAAGGAAGGCCCCTTTGCCGATTTCAATGGCTCGGTCGAAGAAGTCAATTACGAGAAGAGCAAGGTCCGCGTGGCGGTCACCATTTTTGGTCGCGCGACACCCGTTGAGCTGGAGTTTTCCCAGGTCGAAAAGGCCTGAGATATCTGAGGATTTGCGGGTCAGACCACTTGCGTAGCAACGTGCTCTGACCTTGGTGAGAATTTGTGGGTCAGACCACTTGCGTAGCAACGTGCTCTGACCCCAACTGATTAAGTTAAGTTCGCACTTTCCGACTCGGTGCGAATGTTTGAAGTGAGTCGTTAATGTCGGGGAGCCCGAACTGCAGTTTGCAGGTGAAGGCGTTAGCACCCGTTAGGAGTTAAACATGGCGAAAAAAATCGTCGGTTTTGTCAAGCTGCAAGTCCCAGCTGGTAAAGCCAACCCATCCCCCCCCATTGGCCCGGCTTTGGGTCAACGTGGTTTGAACATCATGGAATTCTGCAAGGCATTCAATGCCCAGACCCAGGGTGTCGAGCCCGGCCTGCCACTGCCTGTGGTGATCACTGCCTTTGCTGACAAGAGCTTCACTTTTGTCATCAAGTCACCCCCGTCATCGATCCTGATCAAAAAAGCGGTCAAGATCGACAAGGGCTCGGCCAACCCGCTCAAGACCAAGGTCGGCAAGATCACGCGCGCTCAGCTCGAAGAAATCGCCAAGACCAAGATCAAGGACCTGACTGCTGCCGACATGGATGCAGCCGTCCGTACCATCGCCGGCTCAGCCCGCTCGATGGGTATCAACGTGGAAGGTGTTTAAATGGCACGCTTGACTAAAAAACAAAAAGCCCAGCAAGGCAAAGTGGACAGCGGCAAGCTGTACCTCATTGGTGACGCTCTGGGTCTGGTGAAGGAATTCGCCAACGCCAAATTCGATGAATCCATCGACGTGGCGGTGCAGCTCGGCATCGATGCCAAGAAATCCGACCAGGTGGTGCGTGGCGCTGTCGTGTTGCCCAACGGCACCGGCAAGACCAAGCGCGTGGCCGTGTTCGCCCAGGGTGCCAAGGCTGAAGAAGCCAAGGCCGCTGGCGCTGACATCGTCGGTATGGACGACCTGGCTGCCATGGTCAAGGCCGGCGATATGCCCTTTGACGTGGTGATTGCCGCCCCTGACGCGATGCGCGTGGTGGGTACCCTGGGTCAGATCCTCGGCCCACGTGGCCTGATGCCTAACCCCAAGGTTGGCACCGTGACCCCTGACGTGGCCACTGCGGTGCGTAACGCCAAGGCGGGTCAGGTCCAGTTCCGTGTTGACAAGGCCGGTATTGTGCATTCCACCATTGGCCGCCGTTCCTTTGACAGCGACAAGCTGCAAGGTAACCTGGCCGCGTTGGTCGATGCCTTGGTAAAAGCCAAGCCTGCGACCAGCAAGGGTCTGTATTTGCGCAAGGCCGCTATCTCCAGCACCATGGGTGTTGGCGTGCGTGTCGACCTGCAATCGATCAGCGCCTAAGGCGAGAAATTGGGCTGTCCGCAAGGACAGCCTGACGTGGTGGGCTGCAGTGAACTTAGTTGCTGCAGGCCATCCAAGACCGTTGGTGTGCCAAGCCCTTGGGTGAAAGCGCTTAATCCTGAACAGCCAACGCAGATGGCGATCCCGCTGCCAAAGAATTGAAAAGTTCCGAAACAGTTGGTCGCTGCAATATGGTGTGCCCTGATGTGAAGTTACAGACAGCACAAACGGGTACTTTTTAAGGAGTTGACCTTGAGTTTAAATCGCAGTGAGAAAGAAGCGGTCATCAGTGAAGTGACCGGCCTCGCCACTAAAGCTCAAACGCTCGTGATTGCGGAATACCGTGGCATCACGGTCGCCGACATGACCAAACTGCGCACCATCGCGCGCAGCAACGGTGTCAGCCTGAGTGTGTTGAAAAACACCCTGGCCCGCCGTGCTGTCGCTGGTAGTGGTTTTGAAGTCGTGTCTGACCAGATGACCGGCCCGCTGATCTACAGTTTTTCCGAAGATGCTGTCGCTGCTGCACGCGTAGTGGCTGACTTCGCGAAAACCAACGACAAGTTGGTGATTCGCGCAGGTGCATACGGCGGCAAGGCTTTGGATGTGAACGGCGTAAAGCAATTGGCAAGCATTCCTTCCAAGGAAGTGTTGCTGGCACAGTTGCTGGGCTTGATGCAGTCTCCCATTTCGCGCATTGCGCGTGTCATGGCGGCTTTGGCAGAGCAAAAGGGCGGCGGCGCAGAAGCCCCCGCAGAGGCCGTTGCAGCGTAACGCTTGCAATGCACAGAAATTAATCAATTGTTAGGATACAAAATGGCATTCGATAAAGACGCATTTTTGACCGCGCTGGACAGCATGACGGTCATGGAACTCAACGACCTGGTGAAAGCCATCGAAGAGAAGTTTGGTGTCAGCGCTGCAGCCATGTCTGCACCCGCTGCTGGCGGTGGCGCTGCTGCTGCTGTGGCCGAAGAGAAGACCGAATTCAACGTCGTTCTGCTTGACGCAGGCGCACAAAAAGTGTCGGTCATCAAGGCCGTGCGCGAAATCACCGGTCTGGGCCTCAAGGAAGCCAAGGACATGGTTGACGGTGCTCCGAAGAACGTCAAGGAAGGCGTTTCCAAGGCTGATGCTGATGCCGCTCTGAAGAAGCTGCTGGACGCTGGTGCCAAGGCCGAACTCAAATAATTGAGTTTTCCCTGAGGCTGGAGTGCTGTCAAAGGCCTCCAGCCTTTGGTGTTTTTGCAGAACACACTGGAAAGCGGGTAAATCGCCCTTTTTTCAGTGTCTTCTAACCCCGACAGCAGAAGATACCTTGGTTCGGGTTGCATGCAAGGTGCAACCGTCCGCCATTGATTGGTAGTGGCCAATCACCAAGCGTTAACGTCGTTCAGGACCACCCCAGTCCTCATTTGCCCGGAGATTTCATGGCTTATTCATACACCGAACGCAAACGGATACGTAAAAACTTTGGCAGCCGCGACAGCGTGCTGGAGATCCCTTACCTGCTGCAAATGCAGAAAGATGCCTACACCGCCTTCTTGCAGGCCGAAGTACCGCAGAAAAAACGTACCGATGAAGGCCTGCAGGCCGCCTTCAATGCCGCGTTCCCGATCGTGTCCCACAATGGTTTTGTCGAGATGAAGTACCTCGACTACAACCTTGCCAAACCAGCGTTCGATGTGCGTGAATGCCAGACCCGTGGGCTGACTTATTCGTCGGCCGTGCGCGCCCGTGTGCAACTGATCATTTATGACCGTGAGTCCTCCACCTCGCAAAACAAGGTGGTCAAGGAAGTCAAGGAGCAGGAAGTTTACATGGGCGAAGTGCCCCTGATGACCGAAAAAGGTTCGTTCGTCATCAACGGCACTGAGCGGGTCATCGTGTCGCAGCTGCACCGTTCGCCCGGTGTGTTTTTTGAACACGACAAGGGCAAGACCCACAGCTCGGGCAAGCTGCTGTTTTCGGCGCGCATCATCCCCTACCGCGGTTCCTGGCTCGATTTCGAGTTCGACCCCAAGGACATCCTGTATTTCCGCGTTGACCGTCGCCGCAAGATGCCGGTCACGATTTTGCTCAAGGCCATTGGCCTGAACAACGAGTCGATCCTGGCCAACTTCTTTGTCAATGACAATTTCCGCCTGATGGACAGCGGTGCCCAGATGGAATTCGTGGCCGAGCGCCTGCGCGGTGAAGTGGCACGCTTTGACATCACCGACAAGAGCGGCAAGGTTATCGTGGCCAAGGAAAAACGCGTCACCGTGCGCCACACCCGTGAGCTCGAGCAGTCCGAAACCACCCATATTTCGGTGCCGGAAGACTTCCTGATCGGCCGCATTGTGGCCCGCAACGTGGTGGACGCCGAGACCGGCGAAATCATCGCCAAGGCCAACGAAGAGCTGACTGAAGTGCTGCTCAAGAAGCTGCGCACCAGCGGTGTGCAGGATCTGGCCTGCATCTACACCAATGAGCTCGACCAGGGCGCTTACATTTCGCAGACCCTGCGTACCGATGAAACCGCCGACGAGTTTGCCGCCCGTGTCGCCATCTACCGCATGATGCGCCCCGGCGAGCCGCCGACCGAAGACGCGGTGCAAGCCCTGTTCCAGCGCCTGTTCTACAACCCCGACACCTACGATCTGTCGCGCGTCGGCCGCATGAAGTTCAACGCCAAGATGGGCCGCCCGGAGTCCACTGGCCCGATGGTGCTGACCAACGAAGACATCCTGGCCGTGGTCAAGGTGCTGGTGGATCTGCGCAACGGCCACGGCCAGGTTGACGACATCGACCACCTCGGCAACCGCCGTGTGCGTTGCGTCGGCGAACTTGCTGAAAACCAGTACCGCATGGGTCTGGCCCGCATTGAAAAGGCCGTGAAAGAGCGCCTGGGTCAAGCCGAGCAAGAGCCCCTGATGCCGCACGACCTGATCAACAGCAAGCCGATTTCGGCGGCCTTGAAGGAGTTCTTCGGCGCCTCGCAGCTGTCCCAGTTCATGGACCAGACCAACCCGTTGTCCGAGATCACGCACAAGCGCCGTGTCTCGGCGCTTGGCCCGGGCGGATTGACCCGTGAACGCGCCGGCTTCGAGGTGCGTGACGTGCACGTGACCCATTACGGTCGCGTCTGCCCGATCGAAACGCCCGAAGGTCCGAACATCGGCCTGATCAACTCGCTGGCCCTGTACGCCCGCCTCAACGACTACGGCTTCATTGAGACGCCGTACCGTCGTGTGGTCGACGCCAAGGTCACCATGGACATCGACTACCTGTCGGCCATTGAAGAAGGCAAGTACGTGATTGCCCAGGCCAATGCGGTGCTGGACAAGGAAGGCCGCCTGACTGGCGAGCTGATCTCGGCGCGTGAAGCGGGTGAGACCATCATGGTGGCCGCCGACCGCGTGCAGTACATGGACGTGTCGCCGGCGCAGATCGTGTCGGTGGCGGCCTCGCTGGTGCCGTTCCTGGAGCACGACGACGCCAACCGCGCCTTGATGGGCGCCAACATGTCGCGCCAGGCCGTGCCGATTTTGCGCCCTGAAAAGCCGATGGTCGGCACTGGGATCGAGCGCGTCGCCGCCATTGACTCCGGCACCGTGGTGGTGGCCACCCGTGGCGGTGTGGTCGACTATGTCGATGCCACCCGTGTCGTGATTCGCGTCAACGACGCTGAAGCACAGGCCGGTGAAGTCGGTGTGGACATCTACAACCTCATCAAGTACCAGCGTTCCAACCAGAACACCAACATCCACCAGCGTCCGATCGTCAAAAAAGGCGACCAGCTGGCCAAGGGTGATGTGATCGCCGACGGCGCCTCCACCGACCTCGGTGAACTGGCGCTGGGCCAGAACATGCTGATTGGCTTCATGACCTGGAACGGCTACAACTTCGAAGACTCGATTTTGATCAGCGAACGTGTCGTGGCCGAAGACCGCTACACCTCGATCCACATCGAGGAACTCGTGGTCATGGCGCGTGACACCAAGCTGGGTGCTGAGGAAATCACCCGCGACATTCCCAACCTGTCCGAGCAGCAACTCAACCGTCTCGACGAGTCCGGCATCATCTATGTTGGTGCTGAAGTCATGCCGGGCGACACGCTGGTCGGCAAGGTCACACCCAAGGGTGAGACCACGCTGACCCCTGAAGAAAAACTGCTGCGCGCCATTTTTGGCGAAAAAGCCAGCGACGTGAAAGACACCTCGCTGCGCGTTGACCAGGGCTCGCAAGGCACCGTCATCGACGTGCAGGTGTTCACCCGTGAAGGCATCACGCGCGACCGTCGCGCCCAGCAGATCATCGACGACGAGCTCAAGCGCTTCCGCCTGGACTTGAACGACCAGCTGCGCATTGTTGAAGCCGATGCCTTTGCCCGTATCGAGAAACTGCTGGTCGGCAAAGCGGCCAACGGTGGCCCGCAAAAGCTGGCCAAGGGCAGCAAGATCGACGCCGCTTACCTGGCTGCGGTCGAGAAGTTCCACTGGTTTGACATCCGCCCGGCCGACGACGACGTGTCGGCCCAGCTGGAAAGCATCAAGAATTCGCTGGAGCAAACCCGCCACCGCTTCGATCTGGCTTTCGAAGAGAAGCGCAAGAAACTCACGCAGGGCGACGAGTTGCCCGCCGGCGTGCTGAAGATGGTCAAGGTCTATGTGGCTGTCAAGCGCCACCTGCAACCCGGTGACAAGATGGCCGGTCGCCACGGTAACAAGGGTGTGGTGTCCAAGATCGTGCCGGTGGAAGACATGCCGCACATGGCTGACGGTACCCCTTGCGATATCGTGCTGAACCCGCTGGGCGTGCCGTCACGGATGAACGTGGGCCAGGTGCTCGAAGTTCACCTGGGCTGGGCCGGCAAGGGCATTGGCCAACGCATCGGCGACATGCTGCAGAGTGAGAGCCGCGTGGCTGAGCTGCGCGAATTTCTCGGCGAGATCTACAACAGCACGGGCCGCAAGGAAGACCTGGCGCAGCTCGACGATGGTCAGTTGCTGGCCATGGCCGAGAACCTGACCAGCGGCATGCCGTTTGCCACGCCGGTGTTTGACGGTGCCACCGAGGACGAGATCCGCGCCATGCTCAAGCTGGCCTACCCGGATGAGCTGGCCGCGGCCAAGGGCCTGACGCCCACCCGCACGCAGGCTTACCTGTACGACGGCCGCACCGGCGACCGCTTCGAGCGCCCGGTCACGGTCGGCTACATGCACTACCTGAAACTGCACCACCTGGTGGACGACAAGATGCATGCCCGCTCCACCGGCCCGTACAGCCTGGTCACGCAGCAACCGCTGGGCGGCAAGGCGCAGTTCGGGGGTCAGCGTTTTGGTGAGATGGAAGTGTGGGCACTGGAAGCCTACGGTGCCGCCTACACCTTGCAGGAAATGCTCACCGTCAAGTCCGACGACGTGCAGGGCCGGACCAAGGTCTACGAAAGCATCGTCAAGGGCGAACACTCGATCGAAGCCGGCATGCCGGAATCTTTCAACGTGCTGGTCAAGGAAATTCGTTCCCTGGGTCTGGACATTGAGCTCGAACGCTCGTAATTGAGAGGAATTTAAGACATGAAATCATTACTCGACCTGTTCAAGCAATTCACGCCTGACGAGCACTTTGATGCCATCAAAATTGGCATGGCCTCGCCCGAGAAAATCCGTTCCTGGTCTTTTGGCGAAGTCAAAAAGCCGGAAACCATCAACTACCGTACTTTCAAGCCCGAGCGCGATGGTCTTTTTTGCGCCAAGATCTTTGGCCCCATCAAAGACTACGAATGCCTGTGCGGCAAGTACAAGCGGCTCAAGCACCGCGGTGTCATCTGCGAAAAATGCGGCGTTGAAGTCACACAAACCAAGGTGCGTCGTGAGCGCATGGGTCACATCGACCTGGCCGCGCCCTGCGCCCACATCTGGTTCCTGAAGTCCCTGCCCAGCCGCTTGGGCCTGGTGCTGGACATGACGCTGCGCGACATCGAGCGTGTGCTGTACTTTGAAGCTTACGTGGTGACCGATCCCGGCATGACCCCGCTGAAGAAATACAGCATCATGTCGGAAGACGACTTCGACGCCAAGTTCAAGGAATACGGCGACGAATTCCAGGCCAAGATGGGTGCCGAAGGCGTCAAGGATTTGCTGCAAAACCTCGACATCGACTCCTCCATCGAGAAGCTGCGCAACGACCCAAGCGGTTCCGAGCTCAAGATCAAGAAGAACACCAAGCGCCTCAAACTGCTCGAAGCCTTCAAGAAGTCCGGCATCAAGCCCGAGTGGATGGTGCTCGACGTGCTGCCGGTGTTGCCGCCCGACCTGCGCCCGCTCGTGCCGCTGGACGGTGGCCGTTTTGCCACGTCGGATTTGAACGACCTGTACCGCCGCGTCATCAACCGCAACAGCCGCCTGCGCCGTTTGCTGGAACTCAAAGCGCCGGAAATCATTGCCCGCAATGAAAAGCGCATGCTGCAGGAAGCCGTTGACAGCTTGCTCGACAACGGTCGCCGCGGCAAGGCCATGACCGGCGCCAACAAGCGTGCGCTCAACTCGCTGGCCGACATGATCAAGGGCAAGAGTGGTCGTTTCCGTCAGAACTTGCTGGGCAAGCGCGTCGACTACTCCGGCCGTTCGGTCATTGTGGTTGGCCCCACGCTTAAATTGCACCAGTGCGGTCTGCCCAAGCTGATGGCGCTGGAATTGTTCAAGCCCTTCATCTTTGCGCGCCTGGAAGCCATGGGCATTGCCACCACCATCAAGGCGGCCAAGAAGGAAGTCGAAACCGGCACGCCGGTGGTCTGGGACATCCTGGAGGAAGTCATCAAGGAGCACCCGGTCATGCTCAACCGTGCGCCTACGCTGCACCGTTTGGGTATCCAGGCTTTTGAGCCCATTTTGATCGAAGGCAAGGCCATTCAGCTGCACCCGCTGGTGTGCGCCGCGTTCAACGCCGACTTCGACGGTGACCAGATGGCCGTTCACGTGCCGCTGTCCGTCGAAGCCCAGATGGAATGCCGCACCCTGATGCTGGCCTCCAACAACGTGCTGTTCCCGTCCAATGGCGAGCCCTCCATCGTGCCGTCGCAAGACGTGGTGCTGGGCCTGTACTACACCACCCGTGACCGCATCAACAGCAAGGGTGAGGGCCTGGTGTTTGCCGACACCGGTGAGGTGCAGCGCGCCTTTGACGCGGGCGAGGTCGAAATGAGCTCGCGCATCAGCGTGCGCCTGACCGAGTACACCAAGGACAAGGCCACCGGCGAACTCACGCCCAGCACCAGCCTGGTCGAGACCTCGGTCGGTCGTGCCCTGTTGTCGGAAATTTTGCCCAAGGGCCTGCCCTTTGCCTTCATCAACAAGGCCTTGAAGAAAAAGGAAATTTCCCGCCTCATCAATGCCTCGTTCCGCAAGTGCGGTCTGAAGGAAACCGTGGTGTTCGCCGACAAGCTGTTGCAGTACGGCTTCCGTCTCGCTACCCGTGCCGGTATTTCGATCTCGATCGAAGACATGCTGGTGCCCACCGAGAAGCCGGGCATCATTGAGCGTGCCGAGGCCGAGGTCAAGGAAATCGCCACCCAGTACACCTCCGGTCTGGTGACTGCCGGTGAGCGCTACAACAAGGTGGTGGACATCTGGGGCAAAGCCGGCGACGAAGTGTCCAAGGTGATGATGTCCCAACTCTCCAAAGAAACCGTCATTGACCGCCACGGCAACCAGGTGCCGCAAGAGTCGTTCAACTCCATCTACATGATGGCCGACTCCGGCGCCCGCGGTTCTGCCGCCCAGATTCGCCAAGTGGCGGGTATGCGCGGTTTGATGGCCAAGCCTGACGGCTCGATCATCGAGACGCCCATCACCGCCAACTTCCGTGAAGGCCTGAACGTGCTGGAGTACTTCATCTCCACCCACGGTGCGCGTAAGGGTCTGGCCGACACGGCGTTGAAAACCGCCAACTCGGGTTACCTGACGCGTCGTCTGGTCGACGTGACGCAAGACCTGGTCGTCACCGAGCAGGATTGCGGCACCCACGCCGGCTACCTGATGCGCGCCATTGTCGAAGGCGGCGAAACCATTGAATCGCTGCGCGACCGCATTCTGGGCCGTACTGCGGCTGAAGACATCCTGCACCCCGAGAACCAGTCGGTGCTGGCCCCGGCCGGTACCATGCTCGATGAAGACATGATCGACGAGCTGGAAGTGGCTGGCGTCGATGAAGTCAAGGTGCGCACCGCGCTGACCTGCGAGACCCGCTTTGGCATTTGCGCCAAGTGCTACGGCCGCGACCTCGGTCGTGGTGGCTTGGTCAATGGCGGCGAAGCGGTGGGTGTGATTGCCGCCCAGTCGATCGGCGAGCCCGGTACCCAGCTGACCATGCGGACCTTCCACATCGGTGGTGCGGCATCGCGTGCCGCCATTGCCTCCAGCGTCGAAGCCAAGTCCAACGGCAACATCGGCTTCAACACCACGATGCGTTACGTCACCAACGGCAAGGGCGAACTGGTGGTGATTTCGCGCTCCGGCGAGATCGTCATCCATGACGAGCACGGCCGTGAACGCGAGCGCCATAAAGTGCCGTACGGCGCCATCCTCACCGTCAAGCCGGACCAGACCATCAAGGCCGGCACCATTCTGGCCAACTGGGATCCGCTGACGCGACCCATCATCACCGAGTACGCCGGCCAGGCCCGCTTCGAGAACGTCGAAGAAGGTCTGACCGTGGCCAAGCAGGTCGACGAAGTCACCGGCCTGAGCACGCTGGTGGTGATCGACCCGAAACGCCGTGGTTCTGCCAAGGTGGTGCGTCCGCAGGTCAAGCTGATCGATGCCACTGGCAACGAAGTCAAGATCCCGGGCACCGACCATGCTGTGACGATCGGTTTCCCGATTGGCGCGCTGGTGCAGGTGCGTGACGGCCAGGACGTGGGCCCCGGCGAAGTGCTGGCCCGTATCCCGGTGGAAGGTCAGAAGACCCGCGACATTACCGGCGGTTTGCCGCGTGTGGCCGAGTTGTTCGAAGCCCGTTCACCCAAAGACAAGGGCGTTCTGGCCGAGATGACCGGTACCATTTCTTTCGGCAAGGAAACCAAGGGCAAGATTCGCCTGCAGATCACCGACCCCGAAGGCAAAGTCTGGGAAGAGCTGGTGCCTAAGGAAAAGAACATGCTGGTGCACGAAGGCCAGATCGTCAACAAGGGCGAAGTGGTGGTGGACGGCCCGGCCGACCCGCAGGACATCCTGCGCCTGCTGGGTGCCGAAGAGCTGGCGCGCTACATCGTCGACGAAGTGCAGGACGTTTACCGTCTGCAGGGCGTGAAGATCAACGACAAGCACATTGAAGTCATCGTGCGTCAGATGCTGCGCCGTGTGGTGGTCGAGGCTGCGGGTGATTCCAACTACATCAATGGTGAGCAGGTGGAGCGCTCGGAAATGCTCAACACCAACGACGCCTTGCGCGCCGAGGGCAAGATCCCGGCCGCCTTCACCAACCTGCTGCTGGGTATCACCAAGGCATCGCTGTCCACCGACAGCTTCATCAGCGCGGCTTCCTTCCAGGAAACCACCCGCGTGCTGACCGAAGCCGCCATCATGGGCAAGCGCGACGGCCTGCGTGGTCTGAAGGAAAACGTCATTGTGGGTCGTTTGATTCCGGCCGGCACTGGCATGGCGTATCACGAAGCGCGCAAGGTCCGCGAAAACATGGACGACGCCGAGCGTCGTGCCATTGCCGAGACCGAAGCCGCTGAACTGGCCCTGGCCAGCGAGCAGGACCAGGATCAGGACGAAGGTGTTGACGTCAAGTAATTGACCGAGCATCAAGAAGCGCCTCACGCCCTGTTTGACACGGGGTTGAGGCGCTTTTTTTATAACAAATCATGACCATTCCTACCCAGATTCCGCTGTGGCGACAGCTGCAGGCAGTCGCCAAGGTGTTGCAGGCCATCCTGGGCGGGGCTTCCGGCACCGCCGCCATTGGGGCGGTCGATGCGTCGCTGCGCCCGGGCGTGCAGGCGCTCAGCTTCACGGTGCTGCGCACCTTGGGGCAGGCGCAGGCCTTGCGCCGTCTGCTGGCACCCCGCCAACCGGCTCCGCCGCTGGATGCCTTGCTGTGCTGCGCCTTGGCGCTGTTGTCGCAGGGCGAGGACGCGCCCTACGACGCCTTTACCCTGGTCAATCAGACGGTGGAAGCGGCCAAGAAATCGCCCAGACTGAAGGCCCAGGCGGCTTTCGTGAATGCCTGCTTGCGCCGCTTTTTGCGCGAACAACCCGCTTTGCTGGCCCAGGTGGTGCAGGACCCGGTGGCGCGCTGGAACCACCCGGCCTGGTGGCTGGCCCAGATGCAGGCCGAGTGGCCGACGCAATGGCAAGGCATTCTGGCGGCCAATCAGGCCCAGGCACCGATGGTATTGCGCGTCAACACCCGGCGCATCAGTGTGGCCGATTATTTCAAGATGCTCGCGGCGGCCGGCTTGCTGGCCGAGCCGCTTGGACCGGTCGGTGTGGTGCTGCAAGAGGCCACGGCGGTGCAGCACATTCCCGGTTTTGCCGATGGCCTGGTCTCGGTGCAGGACGGCGCGGCACAGTGGGCAGCGCCGTTGCTGCTGGCTGGCTTGCGCGGCTCGGCGCCTTTGCAGGTGCTCGATGCCTGTGCTGCACCGGGCGGCAAGACAGCACACCTGCTGGAGTTTGCCGACGTGTCGGTCACGGCGCTTGATATTGACGCCCAGCGCTGCCAGCGCATTCACGACAACCTGCAGCGTCTGGGCCTGAGCGCGCAGGTACGGGCGGCCGACGCGGCCGATTTGCCGAGCTGGTGGCAGGGTGAAAGTTATGACGCGATTTTGCTTGACGCCCCTTGCTCGGGCTCGGGCGTGGTGCGCCGTCACCCTGACATCCTCTGGCTCAGGCGCCCCACCGACGCAGCCCAACTGGCGCGCCAGCAGGCCAGGCTGCTGGCGGTGCTATGGCCTTTGGTGAAACCCGGAGGGCGTTTGCTGTACTGCACCTGTTCGGTCTTCCAGGCTGAGGGCCAGGGCCAGATCAAGGCGTTTCTTGACAACAACAGCAACGCCGCTTTATTGCCTTCACCCGGGCATTTGTTGCCCGGGCAAGCGGTGCAATGGCCGGGACTCGTTGACAATCCGACACGTGAGCATGATGGTTTTTATTACGCGCTGCTGGAAAAGTTGGCTGCCTAGCTTGATGCTGGGCTGGCTGGCCACGGCTGTGCTGGGGTTCGGCGTGGCGTTGGCGCAAGCACCCACGGGTGGCACGGAGCCGCCGCTGCTGCGTCTTGAGCGCTCGGACGAGGCGCTCTGGCTTTCCACCCAGCTCCAGTTCGACCTGTCGCCCGCCGTGGTGGATGCCCTGCACAAGGGCATTCCGATTTTCTTTGTGGCCGAGGCCGATGTGCTGCGCGAACGCTGGTACTGGACCAATAAAAGAATTGTGTCGTCCAAGCGTCAATTCCGGCTGGCCTACCAACCCCTGACCAATCGCTGGCGGCTCAACATCCTATCCGGCGAGATCGCCGAGCCTGCCTTGGGTTTGGCCCTGAACCAGAATTTTGATTCCTGGACTGAAGCACTGGCCACCGTTCGCCGCATGACGCGCTGGAAAATTGCCGAGGCGGCAGACTTGGCGCCCGGTGCGCGCTACCTGGTGGCGTTTCGCTTTCGGCTGGACCTGGCCCAGCTGCCCCGGCCCCTGCAGATTGGCACGCTGGGTCAAGCGGACTGGTCGGTGGTGCTTGGCAGCGAGCAGTTGCTTGAACCCGAGTCGGGCAAATGAAACCTGCCCTGGCCACTGACAAGCTACCCGCACGTCATTCCCGGTCGGTGCGCTGGTTGCTGGGGTTGGGCGTAGTCGTCCTGGTGGCCATTGGCCTGGTGCTGCTCTTCCTGTTGACCCAGGCCACCACCAACCGCGAGCTCTACGAGCGCAACTATGCGCGTCTGTTTGCCGTCAATGTGGTGGTGGCGGTGCTGTTGCTGGGCGTGATTGGCTGGATTGCGTTGCGCCTGATCCGGCGCCTGGTGCAAAAAAAATTCGGCAGCCGTTTGCTGGTCAAACTGGCCGCCATTTTTGCGTTGGCGGGCTTTGCCCCCGGCATGCTGATCTACGTGGTGTCTTATCAGTTTGTCACGCGTTCCATCGAAAGCTGGTTTGACGTCAAGGTCGAAGGCGCACTGAACGCCGGCCTGAATCTGGGGCGCACCACGCTGGATGCCTTGTCAACCGACCTGGCGGCCAAGGCGCGTACGGGTGCGGCGCAGCTTGCGGACACGCCCGAGTTCAGCGCCGCCTTGCCGCTGGAGCGCGCGCGCGTCGCGGTGGGGGCTGACGATCTGATGCTGTGGGGCGGGTCCGGGCGGCTCATTGCGGCAGCGGGCCAGTCGCGTTACCAGCTCAACCCCGAGCTGCCCACGGCGCAACAGTTCCGGGCCGCACGGGACCAGCGTGTCATCACCTGGATCGAGGGCCTGGACGATGTCGACGCCGTTTCCGAACCCCAGGCCCGGGTCAAGGCGCTGGCGCTCATCAACAGTGATCAACTGGGCATCTTCAACGAACCGCGCTATTTGCTGGCAGTCAAGGCGCTGCCAGACACGCTGGTGGCCAATGCGCTGGCCGTGACGCTGGCCAATCGCGAGTACCAGGAGCGGGCGCTGGCCCGCGACGGCTTGCGCCGCATGTACATTGGCACGCTGACTTTGAGCCTGTTCATGGCGGTTTTTGGCGCGGTGCTGCTGGCAGTGGTGCTGGGCAACCAGTTGGCCCGGCCCCTGCTGCTGCTGGCCGATGGCGTGCGCGAGGTGGCGGCCGGCGACCTCACCCCCAAGACCTATTTGCACGGCAGCGATGAACTCGACGGCCTGACCCGCTCATTCGCCCAGATGACGCAGCAACTCGCCGATGCGCGCCAGGCGGTGCAGTCCAGCATGGCGCAGGTGAGCGCCGCGCACGCCAATTTGCAGACCATTCTGGACAACCTCACGGCGGGTGTCATGGTGCTGGATGCCCAAGGCCTGATTTGTGCGTCCAACCCGGGTGCCACCCGAATCCTGCGTGCGCCACTGGCGGCGCACCAGGGTCAGGCACTGGCCGAGATCGAAGGCCTACAGTCCTTTGGCCAGCAGGTGCAGGAACAATTTGACAACTTCTTCAGCGCCCACAGCGAACGCACGCTGGACCATTGGCAACAGTCCTTTGAGCTCGGTGGCATCGGCCGTGCCCAGAGCGGGCGCCCGGCCCATGACGTGATCACTTTGGTGACGCGTGGTGCCGCCTTGCCGGGCGAGCAACGCTTGCTGGTGTTCGACGACATTTCTGAAATTGTGTCGGCGCAAAGGGCTCAGGCCTGGGGTGAAGTGGCGCGGCGCCTGGCGCATGAGATCAAGAACCCGCTGACCCCGATCCAGCTGTCAGCCGAGCGGCTGGAGATGAAGCTCACCGGCAAGCTGGGTGTGCCCGAGCAAGCCATGCTGACCAAATCGGTCAAAACCATCGTCGACCAGGTCGATGCCATGAAGCGCCTGGTCAATGAATTCCGTGACTACGCCCGCCTGCCGGCAGCTGAACTCCGGCCGCTCAATCTCAATGCCTTGGTGGCGGACGTGTTGCACCTGTATGCCGACGACCTCGGGCAGGTGCCCGTCAAGACCGAGCTGGATCCCGCTTGCCCCAACATCCTGGGCGACACCCAACAACTGCGCCAGGTGCTGCACAACCTGCTGCAAAACGCCCAGGACGCCACCGTGAGCGCGGGCCGGGTCGATGCCGATCATGCCGTGCTGGTGAAGACACAGTGGCTAGCCAGTGCGCGCCGGGTACGCTTGGTGGTGGTGGACTGCGGTACCGGGTTCCCGGACCACATTCTGAAGCGGGCCTTCGAGCCCTATGTGACCACCAAGGACAAAGGCACCGGACTGGGTCTGGCGGTGGTCAAGAAAATCGCCGACGAGCATGCCAGTCGGGTGTCGATTGCGAACCGCCTGCACAACGACGAAGTTCTCGGGGCGCAAGTATCGTTATCATTCGCAGTTGAGCCAGCGTCAGGACCTCCGATCATTTGACGTGATATTGCGCATACCAATCTCAAGGGAATTACAAGTACATGGCTAACATTTTGGTAGTGGACGACGAACTGGGTATTCGCGATCTCTTGTGTGAGATTCTCAATGACGAAGGGCACACCGTCGAGTTGGCAGAAAACGCCGCCCAGGCGCGTGCCGCCCGCCTGCGTGAGGCGCCCGACCTGGTGCTGCTCGACATCTGGATGCCCGACACCGATGGCGTCACCCTGCTGAAGGAATGGTCCACCTCCGGTGCCCTGACCATGCCCGTCATCATGATGAGCGGCCACGCCACCATCGACACGGCGGTGGAAGCCACGCGCATCGGCGCGCTGGCGTTTCTGGAAAAGCCGATCACACTGCAAAAGCTGCTCAAGGCGGTCGAACAGGGTCTGACCCGCGGCGCCCTGCGCAAGCTCACCCAGTCCATGCCGTCCTTGTCGTCCCTGGGTGGGAAGGCAGGCACGGTGGTGCTGGCCGACATGCCCATCAGCGCCGTTGAACCGGCGCCAGAAGCCGGACCCCAAGTCACGCAAAACTTCATGCTTGACAAGCCGCTGCGCGAAGGCCGCGATGAGTACGAAAAAGCCTACTTCGAGTTCCACCTGGCCAAGGAAAATGGCTCCATGACCCGTGTCGCTGAAAAGACCGGCCTGGAGCGCACCCACCTGTATCGCAAGCTCAAGCAACTGGGTGTTGACCTGACGCGCAAACGCATCTGAAAAATCAGGCTTGCGTCTCAAAATGGCCCATTGCGCTGCTAGAATATGCCGCTTAGGCCTGGTAGCTCAGTCGGTAGAGCAGAGGATTGAAAATCCTTGTGTCGGTGGTTCGATTCCGCCCCGGGCCACCAATAACGATGCGCCCCAGCGCCCTTTTAGGGTCCTGGGGCGTTTCTACAAATGACACGCCTTTTCTGCAAAGTCTTACTTGTCAGTCGGAAAACTCCTCGTACAGCAAGGTGACCTCTTTCGGCGCGTCGCCTCCGTACAAATTTCGAAGCACGACGGATCAATCATCCTTTCTCTGCTCCGTACAGGTGAAAACACCTCCGGTTGGTGCTTAAGTCAAGGCGCATCCCTCATGGAGCCAGTGAGCTATGAGGAGGCAAAACCTAAAACAAAGCGAATTTCAATTCACACAAGTGGGGTTGTGAACGTTCATGACACTGCATCCCCAACGCGGATATTTATTCCGTGCCTGTTGGATTTAAATGCCCCGATATTGGTTGTTGGTTATGTGGTTCCCAAAATCGATGCTTTGGACATTACAGAAGTCGGCAAAGGGGATCACGTAATTGTCTTCCCAGACGAAAATTCCGGACCAGTGGCATTCGAATTTCATGCAGTTCCAGCAACAGCCCCAACTTTGCCAGGTGAGCATTGGCGCCTCATTGTCGAGGGTCGATATGGAGTAGTTTGCACACTAGTCGATCCGGCGACGGTTGCGCGACCTCATGGAACACCTGCGAATGCGTTTTCTACTTATCAACTGGGCTCGGTGCTCGCCGTGCCAGCCATTCAAGAAGAACAGGCATTTATTCGTTTTCAGCAACTGATGCATGCCAATCAAGTTCTTCAGGCTTTGAAACACTCTGCAGTCTCTGAAGACTTACATTCGCAAATTGTGCAACGATCAATTGAACAAGGCCGAGGAATACAAGGGCCAAATGCTGAAGGAGTTTGGGAGATTGTGTGCAACGTTCCGATGCGGATTAGACCTAACCTAATAGTGAATTTTGCAGACCCAGAACGATACATCGCTGCCATGATTGATTTGCGCAAAGGTGACAATCGGCTGAACAAGGTACGAGTTCGCTTTACCGTCTACGATCAAAAAATGAAGCGGTTTATGAAGACGCCAGTTGAAATAGTCAGCGTTTTTCTTGATGCAGAACTCTAGGGGTGATCAGCGTAAAGGTTTCACCCGCTCCCCCACGCGTGCCTTGACGTAATGCTCTGTCATATCGCGGTTTTTGTGCCCCAGCAGCGTTTGCGAGTGCGCCAGGTCGCCGGTATCGGTCGCAGCCTTGACCCGAATATCCCTGAATTGAAAATCCACCTTCGCCAGCGTGCGTGCTTTGTCGAAGCGTGAGGGATGGGTCAGTCATTACCCAGCACCAGGGAACTGGGCTGGCGCTTTTCTACCGCGTAACGCAACAGTGAAGCGGTGCGGTAAACACCGTGTGCAAATTTGCCATACGGCAAGGTGGCAAAAAAGGCCATCACCCCCCCCAGATGCAGTGCCAGCAGCAGCGCCAACGCGGGTGTGGCACGCGCCAGCCATAGCAGCAAACCGGTGGCGCTGGTTAAAAATAGCAGCGCGATAAAGCCGTAGTCCATCGGTGTTTGGGTCACATCACCGTGCTGGGGAGGGCGTTGCAGCTTAAGTCTGAACAGGCCAGCCGTGCCCAGCAGCAAACTGATACCCCCGACAACGCCCAGCAATTTGGGAAGACTCGGCAAGTCATATGGCGCGTGCCAGCCAAAGGCGTAGTGATAAACCGTTGCCAAGCCTGTCGCCGCAAAACACAGAATGAGTCCGTAAAAGGTCAGGTGGTGGGCCCGGCGGCGCGACAGCGTGTACGCATCGTCATCGTTGTGACACCCTTCGCCATGGCCGCCGTCCAGGTATTTGAGTTTGAGCACATCGTGTGTGGCTTGCAGGGCATCGCCGCCAGTGATGGCTTGCCCCGTGGTTGCTGGCGATACATCGTGCAGGAAGCGCGCGACACCGATCCCCAGGGCCAATACCGCCCACAAAAAGACCGGCGCAAACATCAGTACCAGCAGCTTGTGTGGGAACAAGCTGTAAAAATTGCCCTGCAGTGGCCCACCCCACAGGCTGCCGTTCAAAGCCAGTGCCAACACCAGAAACAGGGCCAGACCACCAGCCAGCGCGAGTGATACGGCCAGGCCGTTGCGCTTGTAAAGCTGCCCCAGTGACGCAGGCCAGGCGTAGGCTACGTAGGTTTCGCCACGCACCTGCGCCATGGCTTGCGTCACATTCACCGGAGATTCATGCGGTGGCGCGTACTCGCAGACGTGCAGACAGGCGCCACAGTTATGGCATAGGTTGGCCATATAGTGAATGTCGGCAGGGCTGAATGCCAGCCGCCGGGTCATGGCCGGGAATACCGCGCAAAACCCCTCGCAGTAGCGGCAGGCGTTGCAGATTTGCATCTGCCGTGCTACCTCGGTCACGGCGTGTGACGCTGTGCCTTGGCCCGCAGCCACTTGCCGGGCATCGTCTATCAGGCTGTCAAGCGCTTGCATGGATCTCATCTTGTAATGGGTTGGTGAAATACCGATGCCAGCGTAGCACGGGTCAACCCGGCGGTCTTTGTGCTTGATCAGTTTATGTGTGTTTCAAGCTGCTTCGCGGGCACTTCAATCCACGACCAGAGCGACTTCCACCAGGCAGTCATAAAACGTGGGGCCGTGGCCCAGGTCGGTCAAATTCTGGCTGGTGAGCTGGTTCACATTGGTGCCATTCAGGCCCAGTTTGCGCCACCAGACGCCCAACCCGTTGACCACGCCCGGACGCGCGCGGTCGCTTAACTCGACGCGGCATCGGTAGTCGCCCCGGCTGTTGAAGACGCGCACCACATCGCCGCTGGTCAGGCCGCGCGCAGCAGCATCGTCCGGGTGCATTTCCAGCAGCGGTTCGCCTTCGCTGTCCTGCAGACTTTTGACGTTGACAAAGCTGGAATTCAAAAAGTTGCGCGCCGGCGGCGAG
This sequence comes from Rhodoferax sp., assembly GCF_030653815.1. Classification (GTDB taxonomy): domain Bacteria; phylum Pseudomonadota; class Gammaproteobacteria; order Burkholderiales; family Burkholderiaceae_C; genus Rhodoferax. The sequence continues at coordinate 20,535 of NZ_JAURYQ010000018.1, forward strand.
ATCATGGCCAGCGGGTAGGCGCTGGCGCTGTGTGCCACCTCATGGTTGGGCACATGGTCGGGCAGGCCATCCAGGCCCTGCGCCGCCAGCCGTTCACTGAAAAATTCACACTTGCCGGAAGGTGTGGGAAAGTTGCCCAGCGCAAACGGCGCGTCCAGCATGGGCAGGGTCACAAAGCCGTGCTGGAGCAGGGCGTCAAAGTCGACCGCATCGCCATAGGCCTGCCGGCACAGCGCCTCGTCACTGCCGGCAAAGCACGGGTCGGTCAAGCCCATGCGCGCGGCCAGTTCCCGAAAAATCCAGGTATTGGGTTTGGCTTCGCCCAGCGGCGTAATCGCCGGCCGATTCAGCAGCGCATCGGTATGGCCGTAAGCGCTGTGCACATCCCAATGCTCCAACTGGGTGGTGGCGGGCAGCAGGTAGTCGGCGTAGTCGGCGGTGTCGGTCTGGAAATGCTCCAGCACCACCGTGAAGAGGTCATCGCGCGCAAAGCCTTGTGCCACCTTGGCGGATTCGGGCGCTACCGCCACCGGGTTGCTGTTGTAGACCACCAGGGCCTCGATGGCCGGGCCAAATTCCGGACCGCCCGCGCGCAGCAGGTCGTCGCCGATGGTAACCATATTGATGCTGCGTGGCGTGCGCCCAGCCAGCAAGTCAGGGCGTTGCAGTGCGGCGCGTTGCACCGGAAACGCCCCCGAGTTCGACAGCAGCACGCCACCGGCGCGGTGGCGCCAGGCGCCAATCAGGGCGGGCAGGCAGGCGATCAGGCGCACCGCGTTGCCGCCACCGTGCACCCGCTGCAGGCCGTAGTTCATGCGGATGGCGGCGGGTTGGCCGTTGTGGGCGCAGGCGCCGTAGTCGTGGGCCAGGGCGCGAATCTGCTCCGGCGCAATGCCGCACACCGCCGCCGCACGTTCCGGGGGCCACTGCAGGGCGCGCGCTTGCAAGGCGTCCCAGCCCACGGTGTAGCTATCCAGGTAGTCATGGTCGAGCCAGTCGTGCTGGATCAGCTCGTGCATCAGGCCCAAGGCCAGGGCGCCATCGGTGCCCGGCAGCAGGGCGATGTGCTCATGGCATTTCTCTGCGGTCTCACTCTTGCGCGGGTCGATGCAAATGAGTTTGGCGCCGTCGCGTTTGGCCTGAGCCGCATAGCGCCAGAAGTGCAGGTTGCTGCTGACCGAGTTGCTGCCCCAGATCAGAATCAGTTTCGACTCGGCAAAAAACTCCACCCGCATACCGACCTTGCCGCCCAGCGTCTGCACCAGCCCTTCGCCCCCCGCAGCGGCACAAATGGTGCGCTCCAGCTGGGAGGTGCCTAATTTGTTAAAAAAACGCGCCGCAATGCTCTCGCCCTGCACCAGACCCATGGTGCCGGCATAACTGTAGGGCAGGATGGCTTGCGGGTCGCGCGCGGCTATTGAAGACAGGCGCGCGGCGATGTCGCTCAAGGCAGCGTCCCAGCTCACGGGCTTAAACTGGCCGCTGCCCTTGGGGCCGACACGCTTCAGGGGATGCAGCAGGCGCTCGGGGTGGTAGGTGCGCTCGGGGTAGCGCGACACCTTGGTGCACAGGCTGCCGGCCGTGTGCGGGTGCGCCGGGTTGCCCTGCACCTTGACGGCCACACCGTCCTGCACCGTGGTCAGCAGCGAACAGGTGTCGGGGCAGTCGTGCGGACAGGCGCCCAGAATCTGGGAAAGCGCCAGGGGGTGCGAAGAAGGCTGGTTCATGAACGAGCAGTCAAATAAAACAGTATAGGCGGGCAAAACGCTGTGCGTTACCGGGCTGCAGAGGCACCAACCGAGCGTAGGGATAGCGGATGGTGGGACAATTCTTAATCCAATCATTTCAGTCCTGAATATCCCCAATGCCGCCCATGAATCTGACTGACGCCTCCCTTTTACCGGAACTCCGCTCGCGCCTTGATCAGCATCCGCTGTATGCATCGGTGCGCACCATGAAAGACCTGCGTTGCTTCATGGAGCATCATGTGTATGCCGTGTGGGACTTCATGTCGCTGGTCAAATTTTTGCAAGGCGCGGTGGCGCCGGTGTCCGTGCCATGGCTGCCCACCGGAAATGCGCGTTCCACCCTGGTGCAGCGGTTTATCAATGAAATCGTGCTGGGTGAGGAAACCGATGAGGGTTTCCCTGATGCCAACGGGCATCCTGCGTTCATCAGCCATTTCGACCTTTACCTCGGGGCGATGGAAGAGGTGGGTGCCGACACCCGACCGGTGCATGCCTTTTTGAAGGTCGTCAGAAAAAAAGGCCTCGCAGCAGCGCTTTTGAAGTGCGACATTCCGGAGCCGTCACGCCGCTTCATGGCGACAACCTTCGGTCTTCTTGACACCCAGAAACCGCATCTGGTCGGCGCGGCCTTTGCCATGGGGCGCGAACAGGTCATCCCCGGCATGTTCAGGGCGTTGCTGGCAGACATGGGCATCAGCAAAAAAAGCGCGCCACTGTTTCACTACTACCTTGAACGTCACATCCACCTTGACGATGAGTTGCATGGCCCGCTCGCGCTTCAAATGTTGGCGCAGCTCTGCGGCGACAGCGCCGGAAAAAAGAAGGCGGCAGACAAGGCTGCCCGGCAGGCGATTGAGGCGCGAATCAAGTTTTGGGATGGTGTGCGCGGCAGCCTGCCGTCAGGCTCGAAAAAGCGCAAGCCTTAGCCAGGGCGCCAACACAGTTTATTCATCAGTCTGAAAGTGAGCAATCATGAAAATCATTGATGCCATCCTCACCCAGGCGCCCGGTCTGGCCGCTCTTCGCCGCGACCTGCACGCCCACCCTGAGCTGTGCTTCAACGAGTTCCGCACCGCCGATGTGGTGGCCGCCAAGCTAACCGATTGGGGTATTCCGGTGCACCGTGGGCTGGGCACCACCGGTGTGGTCGGCATCGTCAAAAACGGTACCTCCAGCCGGGCCATTGGTTTGCGTGCCGACATGGACGCGCTGCCCATGCAGGAGGCCAACACCTTCGCCCACGCCAGCACCCAGCCTGGCAAGATGCACGCCTGCGGTCACGACGGTCATACCGCCATGTTGCTGGCCGCAGCCCAGTACTTCGCCAAGCACCGCAACTTTGACGGCACGGTTTACCTGATCTTTCAGCCCGCCGAAGAAGGCGGTGGCGGTGCCCGCGAGATGATCAAGGACGGTCTGTTCGACAAGTTCCCGATGGACGCGGTGTTCGGCATGCACAACTGGCCGGGCTTGCAGTTTGGCCAGTTTGCCGCCAGCGCGGGTCCGGTGATGGCGTCCAGCAACGAGTTCAAGATCACGATTCACGGCAAGGGCGGTCACGCCGCCATGCCGCACAACGCGCTCGACCCGGTGCCGGTGGCCTGCCAGCTGGTGCAGTCGTTCCAGACCATCATCAGCCGCAACCTCAAGCCCATTGAGGCGGGCGTGATCTCGGTCACCAGGATCCACGCCGGCGAAGCCACCAACGTGATTCCCAATCGCTGCGAGCTGCAAGGCACGGTGCGCACCTTTTCTCTGGCGGTGCTGGACCAGATCGAGCAGCGCATGCGCACGATGACCGAGCACGTCTGTGCCGCCTCAGGCTTGCATGCTGACTTTGAGTTCAAGCGCAACTACCCGCCCACCATCAACAGCGCCGCCGAGGCCGACTTTGCGCGCCAGGTGATGGCCGAGATTGTGGGCGCGGACCAGGTGCTGGTGCAGGAGCCGACCATGGGTGCCGAAGACTTTTCCTTCATGCTGCAGGCCAAGCCGGGTTGTTATGCCTTCATTGCCAATGGCGACGGCGACCACCGCGCCCTCGGTCATGGTGGCGGGCCGTTCATGCTGCACAACCCCAGCTACGACTTCAACGATGACCTGCTGCCGATCGGCGCGACTTACTGGGTGCGGCTGGCCGAGGCCTGGCTGAAGGGGTGAGCGTCAACCAAACCGGTGCGCCGCCAACTCCAGCAGGCCGTCAAACAGCAGGTTGTCCACCAGTTCAAAGGGCACCGACATGCTGGGCGCCATTTTCCAGCCGGCGCCGCCGGTCATGATGCAACGCGGCTCGGTGCCGCAGTGCTGGCGCAGGTGCTGCACCATGCGCTCGACCGCGCCGGCAATGGCGTAGGTGCCGCCGCTGGTCAGGGCGTCGCTGGTGTTGGTGGGAAATTCGCACACATTGCCAGTGGGCACATGCAGGCCGGCGGTGCCGGATTCCAGCGCTCGAAGCATGATGCCGTGGCCGGGCAAAATCAGCCCGCCCAAAAATTTGCCTTGCGTGTCGATGGCGTCCACGGTGACTGCGGTGCCCACCATCACCACCACCAGTGGGCGCGCCGGGCCCTGTGCCAGGCTGCGGTGCCAGGCCCCGATCATGGCCACCCAGCGGTCGGCACCCAGGCGTGCCGGGTAGTCGTAGCCGTTGCTCAGGCCGGCCTCATGGCTGCTGGCCACCACCCAGTTGGCGGACACGTCCCACAGTTCCATCTGTTCTTCGACCCGGCGCTTGATGGCGTCGCCCGCCACGGTGCAGCCCAGCATGCGCGCCGGATGTGGCAGACCAACCCAGTCGCCGCTGGCCAGGCGGTCAATGTTTTCCAGGAACTCGACACCTTGCGCCAATAAGGGTGCGTTGCGCTGCGGTGCGGTGTGCAGCGCCCACTTCAAGCGGGTGTTGCCGATATCAATGGCCAAAAATGTCATGGTCGCATTATCAGCTCTGGCGCCACGGCAGACCGCTCAAACGCCAGCCGCCCAGGTGGCCGCGCTGGGCGTGGCCGTCGGGATCGCCCTCAAAACCTTCCAGAATGTTGTAAGCCTCCAGCCCAAGCTCGGTGGCGCGTTTGGCGGCGGCAATCGAGCGCACGCCGCTGCGGCACAGCAGCGCCACTTTTTTGCCGGTTGGCACGGCAGCCAGCAGCTCGGCATCGAAGTTGGGGTTGTTCACCATGCCGGGCCACTGTTTCCAGGTCACCGCCGGGGCATCGGGCACAAAGCCCACCCAGGCACGTTCGGCATCCGAGCGCACATCGACCACCACGCCTTCGCCGCTCTGTACCCAGCGCCAGGCCAGGGCGCCGCTGATGTCGCCTGCGTAGCCAGGGGCAGCCTGTACCTGCAGGCTGTTGGACGCATGCGCATCATGGCGCAGGCCGCCGTGCAGGTTGGCGGGCACGGCCTCATGGATGCGTTTGGGCGGCGGCAGGTGCAGCGCGTCCATGGTGGCTACAAATTCAGCCTCGGTCTTGCCGGCCACCCGGGCGTTATTGGCTTTTTCAAAACCAATGTTCGAGCTGGTTTTGCCCTGGTAATCATGGCCGGGCCAGACCGTGGTGTCGTCGGGCAGTTTGAACAGCACCTGGGTCAGACTGTGAAACATGGCCTTGGCGCTGCCGCTTTGAAAGTCGGTGCGGCCACAGCCATTGATCAGCAGCGTGTCGCCGGTGAAAACATGTTGGCGCCAGACAAAACACATGCTGCCGGCGGTGTGGCCAGGGGTGTGCAGGGCGCGCATCTGCTCGGCACCAAAGCTCAGCGTGTCGCCGTCGTCGAGCTGCACCGCCGCGGTGCTGATGCCGCAACCGGCGGGCGCTGCTGTTTTGGCACCGGCCAACTCGGCCAGCTGCCCGGCACTGGTGATGTGGTCGGCATGGGCATGGGTTTCCAGTGCCCAGACCAGTTTCAAGCCGTAATCGCGCAGCACCTGCAGGTCGCGTTCAAGCTGCGTGTCCACCGGGTCGATGATGATGGCGTCACGCGTGGTGGTATCAAACAACACGTAGGTGTAGGTGCTGGAGGCAGTGTCAAAGAGTTGGATCGGGTTCATGGCGTGTGGTGGTCAAATTGGATGTGGCACCTTGGCAGGCAGATGGAAGTTGAACTGTAACTGCTAGCCGCCAGGCAGCGTTCAATGCCGCAGGCTATCGTCGGCTTGCGCGCAGGAGCGCCAACAGCTTGTCATACAAGTTAAAAAAGTAAAAAGTCTTTTGTGATGGTAATTTCTCGTGTGAGTGAAAACCCTTATGTCTTGTCATGCCATCTGTGCTGAAAATAAGACCGTAATTATTTAAACACAACAGGAGACTTCCTTGACCGATAGCAAAACCCCCCGTCGTCGCAGCCTGCTCAAAGGTGCTGCCGTAGCCGCAGGTGCCTTGTCGGCACCCATGATTGCAAAAGCCCAGACCGGCCCCATCTCCATGCGTTGGCAGAGCACCTGGCCATCCAAGGATATTTTTCACGAATACGCGCTCGATTACGCCAAAAAAGTCAATGACATGACCGGCGGCGAGCTCAAGATCGAGGTCTTGCCCGCAGGTTCTGTGGTGCCGGCTTTTGGCCTGCTGGAAGCGGTGTCCAAGGGCACGCTGGACGGCGGTCATGGCGTGCTGGGCTACCACTATGGCAAACAAAATGCGCTGGCGCTGTGGAGCTCCGGCCCGGCCTTCGGTATGGACGCTAACATGATCCTGGCCTGGCACAAATACGGCGGTGGTGCCGAACTGCTGGCCAAGCTGTACGCCTCCATTGGTGGCAATGTGCAGTCTTTCCTGTATGGTCCCATGGCCACCCAGCCGTTGGGCTGGTTCAAGAAGCCCATCACCAAGGCTTCTGATTTCAAGGGCCTCAAGTTCCGCACCAACGGCTTGGCCATTGACCTGTTTACCGCCATGGGCGCGGCAGTGAATGCGTTGCCCGGCGGCGAAATCGTGCCAGCCATGGACCGCGGCTTGCTTGACGGCGCCGAGTTCAACAATGCGTCTTCGGACCGCTTGCTGGGTTTCCCCGATGTGTCCAAGGTCTGCATGCTGCAAAGCTACCACCAGAGCGCCGAGACCTTCGAGATCATGTTCAACAAGACCAAGTACGACGCGCTGCCCGGCAAGATGAAAGCCATCATTGCCGGTGCCACCGAAGCCGCGTCGGCCGACATGTCCTGGAAAGCGATTGACCGCTATTCCAAGGACTACGTCGAGCTGCAAGCCAAGGACAATGTCAAGTTTTACAAGACACCCGACTCAGTGCTGCAAGAGCAGCTCAAGCTGTGGGACGACATCATCGCCAAGAAGTCGGCTGAAAACGCCATCTTCAAGGAAGTGCTTGCCTCGCAGAAAGCGTTCGCCTCGCGCGCCGTGAAGTGGGACCAGGACACCTATGTCAACCGCCGCATGGCTGCCGGTCATTACTTTGGAGGCAAACAGGCGCCAGCTAAAAAAGCCTGATTGACCCCCTGATCCGTTGTCAGCCATTCGGATTGCAATCCGAATGGCTGATCTATTTAAGAAAGCCTGGTAATGCAAAAATTACTTCTTGCGGTTGACAAGATCAGCACCGTGGCTGGTCAACTGTTCTCGTGGCTCATCGTTGCGCTCACTGCCTTGATCTCTTGGGAGGTCTTTTCGCGTTACGCGCTGGACAACCCGCACCCCTGGGCGTTTGACGTCATGAGCATGTTGTACGGCAGCTTGTTCATGATGGCAGGTGCCTACACCTTGTCCAAGAACGGCCATGTGCGCGGCGACGTGCTGTATGGCTTTTTCCCGCCCCGGCTTCAGGCCGGGCTTGACTTGGCGCTTTATTTTTTGTTCTTTGTTCCCGGTGTGGTGGCGCTGGCATGGGCTGGCTACAACTTCGCCGCCGAGTCCTGGGCCATCAACGAGCATTCCAACATCACGGCCGACGGCCCGCCGGTCTACCCTTTCAAAGCCATCATCCCGATTGCCGGTGCCATTTTGCTGGCGCAGGGGCTGGTTGAAATTGTGCGCTGCATCGTTTGCCTGAAAGAAGGCGAATGGCCGTCTCGCGGCGACGATGTGGCCGAGGTCGACATCGAAAAACTGAAAGAACAGGTGCATGTGAAAGACGAAGATATTGCCAAGCTGGATGAATTCGTGACCAAGCCCAAGTGGAGTCAAAAGTGAGAAAAGAAGTCTGGTTTGGGCTGACGATCATGACCATGGTCGTGTTGGCCGCGTTTATTTTGTTGCCGTCGCCATCGGAAATGACCAATGGTCATTTGGGTCTGCTGATGCTGGCGCTGGTGGTGGTGGCCATCATGCTGGGGTTCCCCACTGCGTTTACCTTGATGGGCATGGGTATGATGTTTGCCTGGATTGCCTACCGAAGTCAGAACCCCGGTTTGGCGGTGCAGCAGACCCTTGACCTGATGGTGCAACGCACCTATTCGGTGATGTCCAATGATGTGCTGATCTCGATCCCGTTGTTTGTCTTCATGGGCTACCTGATCGAGCGCGCCAATTTGATCGAAAAGCTCTTCAAGAGCATGCACCTCGCCACCGCGCGGCTGCCCGGCTCGCTGGCCGTGGCCACCATCATCACTTGCGCCATCTTTGCCACGGCCACCGGCATTGTCGGCGCGGTGGTGACCTTGATGGGTCTGCTGGCCCTGCCGGCCATGTTGCGCGCCGGTTACAGTGTGCAAATTTCTGCAGGCGCCATCACGGCCGGCGGCTGTCTGGGTATCCTGATCCCGCCATCGGTGATGTTGATTGTGTACGGTGCCACCGCCGGGGTGTCAGTGGTCAAGCTCTACGCCGGGGCCTTTTTCCCTGGCCTGATGCTGGCGGGTTTGTACATTCTCTACGTCGTGATTCTGGCCAAGTTCAAGCCCCATCTTGCGCCACCCATGTCGGCCGAAGACCGCATGGTGCCCTTGCCACCCGCGACGCAAATCATTGCGACCAGCATCAGCAAAAACGTTTTGTCGGGTTTGTTGGGTGCCATCAAAGGCAAGCGCAACGCCGATGTGCCGCTTTCCGTCCTGCTGCGCGAACTCTTGATTGGCTTGCTGCCGCTGATCGCAGTGGCGCTGGTCATGGGCGCCATCTATCTCAAGGTCACGGCGCCGCTGCCGGCGATGGCGTCCGATGAGGTGGTGGAAATGGGCGGTTCCTCGTTTGCCAGCGGCACCGCAGACGCCGAGGAAAGCGACGGGCTGGCAGAGCCTGAACCGGATGCTGAAACGCTTGAAGAAGCCGGTGCAGCAGCAGATCTGGCTCCCCCGCCTGCTCAGGAAACGGTTGCCGCAGCCACCACGACCGAGGCATCCGCTGCAGTGGCGGCGGTGGCGGTTGACCCGGCCGAAGCTCGGGAACGGCGCTCTGCGCCAAGCAGTTTCTGGGTTGCGCTGGCCAGCTGCGCCGTGGCCCTGACCCTCTTTTATGCCTACTTCAGCTTTGTCCGGCTGGAGATCTTCAAGATGCTGTTGGGCTCGTTTTTCCCGCTGGCCTTGATGATCATGGCGGTGCTCGGCTCCATTGTGTTTGGCTTGGCAACGCCGACTGAAGCCGCCGCCATGGGCTCCTTGGGCGGTCTGTTGTTGGCGGCTGCTTACCGGCGGCTCAACATGACGGTGATGCGGGAGTCGGTCTACCTTACGGCCAAGACCAGTGCCATGGTGTGCTGGCTGTTTGTCGGCTCCAGCATTTTCTCGGCGGCATTTGCCTTGCTGGGCGGTCAGGAGTTGATCAATGAATGGGTGCTCGGCATGGACCTGACGCCGGTGCAGTTCATGATCCTGGCGCAGGTGGTCATTTTCTTGCTGGGCTGGCCGCTGGAATGGACCGAGATCATCGTGATTTTCATGCCGATCTTCATCCCGCTGTTGCCGCACTTCAACATTGATCCGCTGTTTTTTGGCCTGCTGGTGGCGCTGAATCTTCAAACTGCTTTCCTGAGCCCGCCGGTGGCCATGGCCGCCTTCTACCTGAAAGGGGTGAGCCCGCCGCATGTCACGCTGAATCAGATTTTTGCCGGCATGTTGCCCTTTATGGCCATCCAGGTGGTTGCCATCTTCCTGCTGTACCAGTTCCCTGCCATCGGCATGTGGTTGCCACAGGTGCTTTACAAATAAGCGGATGGCAAGGGTGTGAAGTTGAAAAGGGGCGCAGTGCGCCCCTTTTGTTTGGGAATCCGCTAAGATTGACGTTTACGTCAACGTCAAGTCAGCATTTGCCAGTCTGATCGCTGCTTTTCAACTTAAATAATGAGCCATCTGGAGACACCCACCATGACCGACCTGTCCGCCGACTTCAAGGCCCTGGCCACTTACCGACCTGTCAACAAGGTGCGCTTTGTCACTGCCGCCAGTCTGTTTGACGGCCACGACGCCGCCATCAACATCATGCGCCGCATTCTGCAAAGCATGGGCGCCGAGGTCATCCACCTGGGGCACAACCGCAGTGTGGACGAGGTGGTCACAGCCGCGCTGCAGGAAGACGCCCAGGGCATTGCCATGAGCTCCTACCAGGGCGGCCATGTGGAGTATTTCAAGTACATGGTCGATCTGCTCAAAAGCCGGGGCGGCGCGCACATCCAGGTCTTTGGCGGCGGTGGTGGTGTGATTGTGCCCAGCGAAATCAGGGAACTGATGGGCTACGGTGTGGCGCGCATCTACAGCCCGGAAGACGGCCAGCGCATGGGTCTGGCCGGCATGATTGGTGACATGGTCAAGCGCTGCGACCAGGACTTGACGCAATACGCGCCCAAAACCATCGAGGCCATTCAGGGCCACACTGAAATGAGCTGGCGTGCGCTGGCGCAGCTCATCACCGGGCTGGAGAACGAGGCTGCGGCAGGCCAGACCAAGCCCGCACTTTCCAAGAAATTTCAGGCGCTGACCCAGGACATCAAGGCACTCGCCGCCACCAAAAAAATCCCGGTGCTGGGCATTACCGGCACCGGTGGCGCGGGCAAGTCCAGCCTCACCGACGAGTTGATCCGCCGCTTGCGACTGGACCAGAACGATGCGCTGCGCGTGGCGGTGATTTCCATCGACCCCAGCCGCCGCAAAAGCGGCGGCGCACTGCTGGGCGACCGCATCCGCATGAACGCCATCAATCCCTGGCGTCTGGGTCCGCGTGTCTTCATGCGCAGTCTGGCCACGCGTGACTTCGGCTCGGAGATTAGCGCCGCGCTGCCCGACGTGATTGCCGCCTGCAAGGTGGCCGGCTTCGATCTGGTGGTCGTCGAGACCTCGGGCATAGGCCAGGGCGACGCGGCCATCGTGCCGCATGTGGACGTGCCCATGTACGTCATGACACCCGAATTCGGCGCCGCCAGCCAGCTGGAAAAAATCGACATGCTCGACTTTGCCGAGTTTGTCGTCATCAACAAGTTCGACCGCAAAGGCGCCAGTGATGCGCTGCGTGATGTGTCCAAACAGGTGCAGCGCAACAAGGAAGCCTGGGCCACGCCGATGGAGCAGATGCCGGTGTTTGGCACCATGGCGGCACGTTTCAACGACGACGGTGTCACTGCGCTTTACCAGGCACTGAAAGTGCGCCTGGCCGAGCTTGGCCTGCCGGTGACCGATGGCAGCCTGCCCAAGGTGGACGTGCGTCACAGCACCAACCAGACTCCGGTGCTGCCCGCCGCGCGCACCCGTTACCTGGCCGAAATCAGTGACACCGTGCGCGGCTACAAGGCGCGGGCCCGCGCTCAAGCCCGGTTGGCGCGGGAGATCCAGCAGTTGCAAGCCACCGCACAGATGCTGCTGGCCGCCGACCCGGGCAAGGACGGCAGCGCCAAACCGGGTGCCTACGGCACGGTCATGGCATTGGCCCAGACCCGAAGCGAGCGCCAGGACCCCGCCGCCGCCAAGTTGCTGGCGCAGTGGCCGGCCATGCAAGCGGCCTACGCCGGTGACGAATACGTGGTCAAGATCCGCGACAAGGAGTTGCGCACTGCGTTGACTAGCAAGTCCTTGAGCGGTACCACCATCCGCAAGGTTTGCCTGCCCCAATACGAGGACCACGGTGAAATCCTCAAGTGGCTGATGCTCGACAACGTGCCCGGCAGCTACCCTTACACCGCCGGCACCTTCGCCTTCAAGCGCGAGGGCGAAGACCCGACCCGCATGTTCGCCGGCGAAGGCGACCCGTTTCGCACCAACAAGCGCTTCAAGCTGCTCAGCTCCGGCATGGCGGCCAAACGCCTGAGCACCGCGTTTGACTCGGTCACGCTCTACGGCAACGACCCCGACCCGCGCCCGGACATCTACGGCAAGGTCGGCAATTCGGGCGTGAGCATTGCCACCATCGACGACCTGAAAGTGCTCTACGGCGGCTTTGATTTGTGCTCGCCCAACACCAGCGTGTCCATGACCATCAACGGCCCGGCGCCCAGCATTTTGGCCATGTTCATGAATGCCGCCATTGACCAGAACCTGGAAAAGTTCGCCGCAGACAACGGACGCGAGCCCACCGACACCGAAGCGCAAAAAATCCGCGAATGGGTGCTGGCCAACGTGCGCGGCACGGTGCAGGCCGATATCCTGAAAGAAGACCAGGGCCAGAACACCTGCATTTTCAGCACCGAATTCAGCCTCAAGGTGATGGGCGACATTGCCAGCTACTTTGTGCACCACAACGTGCGCAATTTCTACAGCGTGTCCATTTCCGGCTACCACATTGCCGAAGCCGGCGCCAACCCCATCAGTCAGCTGGCCTTCACGCTGAGCAATGGCTTCACCTTTGTCGAAGCCTATCTGGCGCGCGGCATGCACATCGACGACTTTGCGCCGAACCTGAGCTTCTTCTTCAGCAACGGCATGGACCCCGAGTACACCGTGATGGGCCGGGTCGCGCGGCGCATCTGGGCCGTGGCCATGAAGGACAAATACGGCGCCAACGAACGCAGCCAGAAGCTCAAATACCACATCCAGACCAGCGGCCGCAGCCTGCATGCGCAGGAAATCCAGTTCAACGACATCCGCACCACGCTGCAGGCCTTGATTGCGATTTACGACAACTGCAACAGCCTGCACACCAACGCGTTTGACGAAGCCATCACCACCCCCACCGAAGACTCGGTGCGCCGCGCCATGGCGATCCAGCTCATCATCAACCGCGAGTGGGGCCTGGCCAAGAACGAGAACCCCTCACAGGGTGCCTTTGTCATCGAGGAATTGACCGAACTGGTCGAAGA
>NZ_JAURYQ010000007.1 GCF_030653815.1 Rhodoferax sp.
ATGCCCGCCTCCCTGCTCAAGGCGAGCGTGACGAATTAATTATTGTGGAGCCTGCATTGCAAAAGAGTACTCATTTTTTCTTCAAATTGCTCGAACTGCTGATCGTGGTGTGCATGGTTGCCATGGTGATCATGGTGTTCGGCAACGTGGTGCTGCGCTACGGCTTCAACTCAGGGATCGACGTCTCTGACGAAATGTCGCGCTACTGCTTTGTCTGGCTCACCTACATCGGGGCCATGGTCGCGATGCGCGAAAAAGGGCATCTGGGCGTGGACACGCTGGTCAAGCACCTGGGCCTGGGCGGCAAGAAACTGTGCCTGTTCCTGAGCGAGTCACTCATGCTCGGATGCAACCTGCTGTTCTTTATTGGCACCTGGAAGATGCATGAACTGCAGGTCACCAACGTCTCGCCGGTGGTCGGACTCTCGATGATCTGGGTCTATGGCGTGGGCTACGTCGTGGGAGGCGTCATGGGCATCATGAACCTCAACGTGCTGTACCGCCTGCTCAGCGGCCAGTTGCGCGAGGACGAACTGATCCAGGTCATTGAAACCGAAGGCATGGCCGAAGTCGAACAACAACTCAAGGAAGTCAAGGCATGACCGTCGCCGTGTTCATTTTCAGCCTGCTGGCCGCCATGGCCATTGGCATGCCCATCGCCTATGCCCTGCTGGTGTGTGGCCTGAGCCTGATGGCGTTCCTGTCGGCCACCAGCGGCCTGGTCACTTTTGACAGCCAGATCCTGGCGCAGCGCTTTGTCGACGGCGCAGACAACTTCCCGCTGCTGGCCGTGCCCTTCTTCATGCTCGCCGGCGAATTCATGAATGCCGGGGGTTTAAGCCGGCGCATCGTCAACCTGGCCATGGCCTGGGTGGGCCACCTGCGCGGCGGGCTGGGCTACGTCACGGTGCTGGCCGCCGTGGTCATGGCCTCGCTCTCAGGCTCGGCCGTGGCCGACACCGCGGCCCTGGCGGCCCTGCTCATTCCCATGATGCGGGCGGCCGGCTACGACATCAGCCGCGCCGCCGGCCTGATCTCCTCGGGGGGCATCATTGCCCCGGTGATTCCGCCATCCATCGGCCTGATCATTTTCGGGGTGGCGGGCAACGTCTCGATCACCAAGCTCTTTTTGGCCGGCATTGTGCCGGGCCTGCTGATGGGGCTGGCCGTGGGCCTGACCTGGTGGTGGTTGGCGAAAAAGGAAAACGTGCTGCCCGCACCCAAAATGACCATGCCGCAGCGCCTCAGAATCACTGCCGAAGGCGGCCTGGCGCTGGCCCTGCCCGTGATCATCATCGGCGGCATGAAGTTTGGTGTCTTCACACCCACCGAGGCGGCCGTGGTGGCGGCGGTCTACAGTTTCTGCGTCGGCATGTTCATTTACCGCGAGCTGAAATGGTCCAGGCTGTACGGCTTGATCCTGACGGCCGGCAAGACCACCGCGGTGGTGATGTTTCTGGTGGCCGCTGCCATGGTCAGCGCCTGGCTCATCACGGTGGCCAACATACCGACCGAAGTGGCCAACATGCTGTCGCCCTTCATGGACAACAAGATGCTGCTGATGCTCATCATGATGGTGCTGATCGTGGTGGTCGGCACGGCGCTTGACTTCACCCCCACCGTGCTGATCCTCACGCCGGTGCTGATGCCCGTGGTGCTCAAGGCCGGCATCGACCCGGTGTATTTCGGCATCATGTTCATCATGAACAACGCCATCGGCCTGATCACACCGCCCGTGGGCACCGTGCTCAACGTCGTGTGCGGTGTCGCCAGAATCAGCATGGACGATGCCTTCAAGGGTGTGCTGCCGTTCCTGCTGGCCCAGCTGGGCGTGCTGTTCCTGCTCGTTCTTTTTCCCCAGATCGTCACTGTGCCACTGCAATGGTGGATGCAATGACAACTTTTTCCCCAACCCCTGTCGTTCATATAAAAGGAGACAACCATGTTTAAACGCAGAACCATCGCTTCGGCCATCGCCGGTGCCGCCTTGCTGATAGCCACCTCGGCTTTCGCGCAATTCACCGAACGAACCATCAA
>NZ_JAURYQ010000023.1 GCF_030653815.1 Rhodoferax sp.
GAAAACCTATATAAATCAACTACTTACGTTTCTAAAGTCACTCCCACTCGATGGTGGCGGGGGGTTTGCTGCTCACGTCGTACGTCACCCGGTTGATGCCGCGGACTTCATTGATGATGCGGCTCGACACTTTCTTCAACAGCGCGTAGGGCAACTCGGCCCAGTCGGCGGTCATGAAGTCGCTGGTTTGCACCGCACGCAGCGCCACCACATAATCGTAAGTTCGGCCGTCGCCCATGACACCCACACTCTTGACCGGCAAAAACACGGTAAAGGCCTGGCTGGTCAACTCGTACCAGCTCTTGCCAGTGGCCTCGTCGATGAAATTGTTGAGTTCTTCAATAAAGATGGCGTCGGCGCGGCGCAGCAAGTCGGCGTATTCCTTTTTGACTTCACCCAAAATGCGCACGCCCAGGCCGGGGCCCGGGAACGGGTGGCGATACACCATGTGGTAGGGCAAACCCAGCGCTACGCCGAGTTCGCGCACCTCGTCCTTGAACAGTTCACGCAGGGGCTCCAGCAGTTTCAGACCCAATTGCTCGGGCAGGCCGCCCACGTTGTGGTGGCTCTTGATGACCACCGCTTTTTTGTTTTTGGCACCGCCGGACTCGATCACATCCGGGTAAATGGTGCCTTGCGCCAGCCACTTGGCGCCTTTCTTTGTGGCGTCGGATGCCGTGAGTGCTGCCGCCTGCGCTTTGAAGACTTCAACAAATTCGCGGCCAATGATCTTGCGCTTGGCTTCGGGCTCGCTGACGCCCGCCAGGTGCCCCAAGAACTGGTCGGCGGCGTCGACGCGGATCACCTTGGCGTGCAGCTTGCCAACAAACATGTCCATCACCATGTCGCCTTCATGGAGGCGCAGCAGGCCGTGGTCCACAAAGACGCAGGTGAGCTGGTCGCCAATGGCACGGTGAATCAGTGCAGCGGCCACCGATGAATCAACACCGCCTGACAATCCCAAAATGACTTCTTCGTCACCCACCTGGGCACGAATGGCAGCCACCGCCTCGCTGATGTAGTCGCCCATGATCCAGTCGGCCCGCGTGGCGCAGATGTCGAGCACAAAGCGTTCCAGAATGGCCGCGCCGCGCTTGGTGTGGGTGACTTCCGGGTGAAACTGCACCGCGTAAAAGCGGCGTGCTTCATCAGCCATGCCGGCAATCGGGCAGCTGTCGGTGCTGGCCATGAGCTTGAAGCCGGGCGGCAGCTCGGTAACCTTGTCGCCGTGGCTCATCCACACGTCGAGCATGCCGTGGCCCTCAGGCGTGGTGAAGTCCTGGATGCCGTTGAGCAAGGCCGTGTGGCCGTGCGCGCGCACATTGGCCGAGCCAAACTCACGTTGGTGGCCACTGGTGACAAGGCCGCCCAACTGGTGCGCCATGGTTTGCATGCCGTAGCAAATACCCAGCACCGGAACACCCAGCTCGAACACCACTTGGGGTGCCTTGTCGGTGCTATCTTCGTAGACACTGGCGTGGCTGCCCGACAGGATGATGCCCTTGAGCATGCCATCGCGCGCGTAGGCTCGAATCCAGTCGTCGCTCACATCACAAGGATGCACTTCGCAAAAGACATGCGCTTCGCGGATGCGCCGGGCAATGAGTTGGGTGACCTGGGAGCCAAAGTCAAGAATGAGGATTTTTTGATGCATGAAGATCCTTATTCAGCTCTGTAGTTTGGGGCTTCTTTGGTGATCTGCACGTCGTGCACATGGCTTTCACGGATGCCGGCGGTGGTGATTTCGACAAACTCCGCCTTTTCCTGCATTTCTTCAATGGTGGCGCAGCCGCAATAGCCCATGCTGGCGCGCAAACCCCCGGCCATTTGGTAAATGATGGCGACCATCGAGCCCTTGTAGGGCACGCGGCCTTCAATGCCTTCAGGTACCAGCTTGTCGGCATTCGGGTTGCCGGTGCTGGACTCCTGGAAATAGCGGTCCGCACTGCCCTGTTGCATGGCACCGATGCTGCCCATGCCGCGGTAGCTTTTGTAGCTGCGGCCCTGGAACAAAATGACCTCTCCCGGGGCTTCTTCAGTGCCGGCAAACATGCCGCCCATCATCACCGTGCTGGCACCTGCGGCGATGGCTTTGGAAATGTCACCGCTGAAGCGGATGCCGCCGTCGGCAATGAGGGGAACTCCGGTGCCCTTGAGGGCGGTGGCCACACTGTCGATGGCCATGATTTGCGGCACACCGACGCCCGCGACGATACGGGTGGTGCAAATGGACCCCGGGCCGATGCCCACTTTTACGGCATCGGCCCCGGCTTCCACAAGTGCCAGTGCCGCAGAGCCGGTGGCGATGTTGCCGCCAATGACTTCGACGTTCGGAAAGTTCTGCTTGACCCAGCGCACCCGGTCCAGCACGCCTTTGCTGTGACCATGCGCGGTGTCCACCACAATGGCGTCAACACCGGCACGGGCCAGCAACTCGACGCGCTCTTCGGTGCCCTCGCCTACACCCACTGCGGCACCCACGCGCAACTTGCCCTGGGCATCACGTGCGGCGTTGGGAAAACTGGTTTGTTTGGTGATGTCTTTCACCGTGATCAGGCCTTTGAGCTCAAAAGCGTCGTTGACCACCAGCAGGCGTTCGATCTTGTATTGATTCAACAACACTTTGGCCTGGGTGATGGTGGTGCCGTCGGGCACAGTGACCAGCTTGTCGCGCTGCGTCATGATGTGACTGACAGGCAGGTCCAGCCGGGTCTCGAAGCGCAAATCGCGCCCGGTCACCAAGCCCACCACCTTGCCACCATCACAGACCGGAAAGCCCGACACGCCCAGTTGGTTGGACAATTCCATGACTTGGCGCACGGTGTGCTGCGGCGTGATGACTACCGGATCCCGCAACACGCCCGATTCATAGCGCTTCACCTTGGCCACCTTGGCAGCTTGCTGTTGAGGCGTCATGTTTTTGTGCACGATGCCAATGCCGCCCTCTTGCGCAATGGCAATGGCCAGGCGGGACTCCGTGACCGTGTCCATGGCCGCTGAGACCAGGGGCAGATTCAGTGCAATGTTACGGGTGAAACGGGTGGCGAGGGAGGTGTCCTTGGGCAGGACTTGGGAATACGCTGGCACCAATAAGACATCGTCAAAGGTGAGCGCTTTACCGATCAGGCGCATATTTAAAGCTCCAAATCGTCAATTGTATCTGGCGATGAACAGGCCGCCTGGCATAAACTCATGCGTTATGAAACAAAGCCATCGTCTCTTTTTAGTCATTTTCAGTTTGTTTGCAGGCAGCGCCATGGCGCAATGGGCCTGGACAGATGACGAGGGTCGCCCTATTTTCAGTGACCGGGCCCCTTCCACCAGCGTGCCGGAAAAGCGCATTTTCAAGCGCCCCGGCCCCACCAGATTGAATCCGACCCAGGAGACGGCTCCTAACGAGGGCGTTGACGCGGCCAACGTCCGGCCGGCAACGCCAACCCAAGCGGTGGCCAGCGCGCCCCAGGCCACAGCACTGGACAAGGCGTTGGCCGAACGCAAGAAAAAAGCCGAGCAGGCCCAGGCCGAGCAGCGCAAGCTGGAAGAGGAGCGCATCAGCAAGCTCAAGGCCGACAACTGCGAACGCGCCAGGCAAGCCCAGAGAACCCTGGAGTCGGGTGTGCGCATGTCGCGCACCAACGCCCAGGGCGAGCGGGTCATTCTGGATGACGCTGACCGGGCCGTGGAAGCCAAACGCCTTCAGGGTATTGTGGCCACGGACTGCAACTGATCAGTACCCGGCTTTGGCGCCTGCACGTTTATTGACAAACAAGCCGGCACCGCGACTGCCCTGACGGGCGAAGCGTTCGCGCCGCGCCACTTTGGGGTCCACGCGCAAGGGCCGGTAAATTTCAATGCGGTCCAGATTCCGCAGACATTGGTTGAGTTTGACGCGCCGACCCCAGACACCCATGAGCGCGTGGACGTCGTCGATCTCGGGGAATTGCAACAACAGGCCGCTTTGCTGCAAAGCCTGCAGCACCGTGCAGGGCGCCGGCAGCGACAACTTGACTTCGACCAACTCGCGCGCCTTGGGCGCATACACAACGCTCAACTGCAAAAGAGCCTCACTCACCGTAAGCCTGTTTGGCGCGTTTGACAAAGGCGTCGACCATGCTGGCCGCAATCTTGTCAAACACCGGGCTCACCAACCTGCCAATGGCGCTCTCGAAGCTGTAAGTCAGGATCAATTCGACCTTGCAGGCGCGCTCGTTGGCATCGCCAAGCGGCAGGAAATTCCATTCGCCTTCGAGTTTTGAAAATGGACCGTTGACCAGGTTGATGGTCACCTGGCGGTCGACCACGTGCACATTGCGGGTGCTGAAGGTCTGGTGAATGCCCGAAAATGCAATGCCGATTTCAGCCAGCATGCCGTTTTCTTCAAGCGCCACCACACGGGCCTTGTCGCACCAGGGCAAAAACTGTGGGTACTGGTCAACATCGGTGACAAGCCGGTACATCTCGGCCGGGCTGTACCAAATTAAAACGGATTTTTTGACAGTTTTCATAGAATGCGATTATGGACAGGATTTTAGTCAAGCCTGACTTGCCTCTTCCCAGCTTCAAACTCAACTCATGGCCAAAAAACCCGACACATCTTCCCGCATCGCAGACAACAAGAAAGCGGCATTCAATTACTTTTTCGAGGAACGTTTCGAGGCCGGCATCGTGCTGGAAGGCTGGGAGGTCAAGTCGCTGCGCGAGGGCAAGGTCCAGTTGACCGATGGCTACGTGGTGGTGCGCAATGGTGAATTGTTTATCATCGGGCTGCAGATCCATCCCTTGGGTACCGCATCCACCCACATCAGCCCGGACAAGCAGCGCACCAAGAAATTGTTGATGCACAAGGAAGAGATCAAGCGACTCATTGGCAAGGTGGAGCAAAAGGGTTACACCCTGGTGCCCATCAACCTGCACTGGAAGAACGGCAAGGTCAAGTGCGAGATCGCGCTGGCCAAGGGCAAGGCCGAGCACGACAAGCGCGACACCATCAAGGACCGTGAGGGCAAACGCGAGGTGGAGCGCGCCATGAAAGGCCGCAACCGATGAGGCCGGGACAGCACGTCGGGGCTGTTACAATCTACGGTTTGCTGACAACATCCACAGACTCAAGGAACATTTATCATGGCATCTGGAAAACCGAAAAAAAAGAACCCGCGCCTGGCGTCGGGCCGTAAACGCGTCCGTCAGGACATCAAGATCAACGCAGCCAACACCTCGCTGCGTTCCAAATACCGCACTGCGGTGAAAAACGTGGAAAAAGCAGTTCTGGGTGGCGACAAAGCCAAGGCCACAGAGCTGTTTGCCAAGATGCAAGCCGTGGTGGATACCGTGGCCGACAAGGGCATCTTCCACAAGAACAAGGCAGCTCGCGACAAGAGCCGTCTGTCTGCCAAGGTGAAAGCCCTGGCCGTCGCCGCCTAATTTTTAGGCAAATCGCACGCGCTTCTTGACTTCAATGTTTTAGAAGCGCGCCGTTTGTAACGGGTGCGCTGTCAGCAAAAGCAAAAATGCCGTCCAAGTGACGGCATTTTTGCTTTTGGTGCCTGGCTACCCTGCCCTGACGTCGGCCTGCAGTCAGGGTTTGGTCTGCGGCGGGTGTGCTTTGTGCGGCGGCGCACCCAGGTGCACCTGCAACTCATTGTCTTCGGCAAAACCCATGACAAAGTCCCAGGCCATGACATTGTGGGCACGCAGGTCCTCGTGCACCACCACACAGCGCACGTTGTCCACACTACTTG
The DNA here is from genome assembly GCF_030653815.1 of Rhodoferax sp. GTDB lineage: Bacteria > Pseudomonadota > Gammaproteobacteria > Burkholderiales > Burkholderiaceae_C > Rhodoferax. The sequence goes on from NZ_JAURYQ010000023.1 coordinate 5,739, forward strand.
GAACACACCAGGGTGAGTACGCCAGATGGCGCCCGGTGGGCGCACCACCAGGGCGAAATTGACTCATCACGCCGGCCAGGCGTTCGGCCCAGTCGCTGGGACGAAAAGCGCGTCCGGAACTGGTCATGCCCAGGATGTAAACTTTTTTTGAAATGTTTGAAACCATCGGGTAGAGGTCGTGATGAGGTTGCGTGCGGGTTGCTACAACGCGAACCGATTCTAGCTCAATCTTATGTCTTATACAAGACTTAAAACCGGCAAGCGCTTGATGCAACACCAGCGCGCAAAGATTGTCCAGATCAAGTCCGATAGCTGGTCGATCGGTCTAAAATTACTTTCCAATGGCCCAATCTGCGTTGGGCCGTTTTGTTTTATTGCCGTCCCCTGGAGACTCACCCCATGCCCGCTGCCAGTCCAATCCTAGAAGCCAGTTCACCGCACGTGATGAATACTTACGGCCGTTTGCCCATTGCGCTCAGCCATGGTCAGGGTTGCCATGTGTGGGATATCAACGGCAAGCGCTATCTCGACGCCCTGGGTGGCATTGCCGTCAACACCTTGGGCCATAACCACGCCAAGCTGGTGCCTGCGTTGCAAGACCAGATCGGCAAGATCATCCACAGCTGCAATTACTACCACGTGCCGAATCAGGAAGTTCTGGCTAAGAAACTGGTAGAGCTCTCTGGCATGAGCAACGTGTTTTTTTGCTCCACCGGACTTGAAGCCAACGAGGCGGCGCTCAAACTGGCGCGCAAGTTCGGCCACGACAAGGGCATCGAGCGCCCGGAAATCGTGGTCTATGAGAAAGCCTTTCACGGCCGCTCCATTGCCACCCTGAGCGCTACCGGAAACCCCAAAATCCAGGCCGGCTTTGGCCCGCTGGTGGAGGGTTTCATCCGTGTCCCCATCAACGACATCGAGAGCCTGAAGCGCGCTACCGAGGGCAACCCCAATGTGGTGGCGGTGTTTTTTGAAGCCATCCAGGGCGAAGGCGGCATCAACCCCATGCAGCCGGGCTACCTGCGCGAACTGCGCACCTTGTGCGATGCGCGTGACTGGCTGATGATGATTGACGAAGTCCAATGCGGCATGGGGCGCACCGGCAAGTGGTTTGCCCACCAGTGGGCCGGCATCGTGCCGGACGTGATGCCGCTGGCCAAGGGCCTCGGCTCAGGCGTGCCAGTAGGTGCTGTGGTAGCGGGCCCCAAGGCAGCCAACATCTTTCAGCCGGGCAACCACGGTACGACCTTTGGGGGCAACCCTCTGGCCATGCGTGCGGGCGTGGAAACCATCCGCATCATGGAAGAGGACGGTCTGCTGGCTAACGCCGCCGCCGTGGGTGCGCACCTGAAGGCCGGTCTGCAGGCGGCACTGGCCACCGAGATCGCCAGCGGTGCCGTCAGGGAAATCCGCGGCCAGGGCCTGATGCTGGGCATTGATCTGGCCAAGCCATGCGGCGCCTTGACGCAACAGGCGGCCGAAGCAGGTTTGCTGATCAGCGTGACGGCCGACACAGTGGTGCGCCTGGTGCCACCGCTGATTTTGAGCCGCACCGAGGCTGATCAGATTGTCGCCCTGCTGTGCCCCCTGATTTCCGCCCTGCTGAAGGAGCCCTCATGAAAATGGCGAACCAAGGGATTCCCAGTACCATCCCCAAGGGCGCTCCACCGGTGCGGCACTACCTGCAGTTCTCGGACCTGAAGGCCGATGAGTATGCTTATTTGCTTGAGCGCGCAGCCTTCATCAAGGCCAAGTTCAAGACCTTTACCCGGCATCAGCCGCTGGTGGACCGCACCTTGGCCATGATTTTCGAGAAGGCGTCGACCCGCACACGTGTCAGTTTTGAAGCCGGCATGTACCAGTTGGGCGGCAGCGTGGTGCACCTGACCACCGGTGACAGCCAACTCGGTCGTGCCGAGCCGATCGAGGACAGCGCCCGCGTCATCAGCCGCATGGCCGACCTGGTGATGATCCGCACCTATGAGCAAACCAAGATCGAGAGCTTTGCCGAGTACTCGCGCGTGCCAGTGATCAATGGCTTGACCAACGAATTTCACCCCTGCCAGATTCTGGCCGACATTTTCACCTTCATCGAGCACCGTGGCCCGATCCAGGGCAAGACCGTGGCCTGGGTGGGCGACGGCAACAACATGGCCAACACCTGGTTGCAGGCCGCCGAGTTGCTCGACTTCAAGGTCAACGTGAGCACCCCGAGCGGTTATGAAGTCGATGAAAAAATCGCCTCCATCACCGGCAAGATCAGTCCGAGGCACTTCCAGACTTACCGCAACCCCATGGACGCCTGCCGCGGTGCCGATCTGGTTACCACGGATGTCTGGACCAGCATGGGTTATGAGGCTGAAAACGAGGTTCGCAAACAGGCTTTCGCCGCCTGGCGCGTCAGTGCCGCCATGATGGCCGTGGCGCAGCCCAACGCGCTGTTCATGCATTGCCTGCCGGCCCACCGTGGCGAAGAGGTGGATGCAGACGTGATCGACGGCGCACAAAGTGTTGTGTGGGACGAGGCCGAAAACCGCATGCACGTGCAGAAAGCGCTGATGGAGTTCTTGTTGCTCGGTCGTTTGTCCTGAAAACTTACCCTGAGGCTTGACCTGATCAGGGTGCCGTGGTGCACCACGGCGCGGTGTCGTGTGCCAGTGCCATCCAGAGCGCCCAGGACGAGCTCAAGGCCAGCGCCAGCCCGGCCAGGCGAACGCCCCAGTCACCGTTGCGGTTGCCACGCAAGCGCAACCAGAGCCAGGGTCCGAGCATCATGGAAACGCTGGTCCCCATGGCGAATAAGGCCATCACCAGGGCCCCATCCAGCGCGCCGCCTGCCAGCGCAGCCACCAGCAGGGCCGAGTACAGCAGACCACATGGCAGAAACGTCCAGACTGCGCCAATCAGCAAAGGCGCTGTGGCGCCCGTATTGGAGACCAGCCCGCGCACGGCTTTCCATAGTTTCTTGCCCGCCTGTTCCATCCAGACCGGTTGCTGGGCTTTCCACATGAGCAGCAAGCCCAGCACAATCATGGCCACGTGAAACATCGACCAGACGGGACGCAGTGCGCTGGACTGTACCGTGAGCCAACCCAGACCCTGCATGGAGGCGGCCGCCAGCGCGCCAAGGCCGGCGTAACCCAGTACCCGGCCGAACTGAAATGTCCACATGGCCGCGGTGGATCGGTTACCTGCCGCCTGGCCTATGCCAGCACAGGCTGCGCCGCACATGGCGATGCAATGGGGCCCCCCGACCAGGCCCATGAGTAACGCCGTGGTAGCGAGGGTGGTTTGCATCACACCAATTTAGAGAATTTTGGAAAACTTGGCGCGCGTACGGTCAGTTTGAAGATAACGATCAAAGACCATGGCCACGGCTCGAACAAAAAACCAACCCTTGGCAGTGACCTGAATGCCGGCCTCGTCCAAGCTCACCAGACCTTGCTCAACCTGGGTTTGCAAGTTTTCGAGCTCCTTGTGAAAATAGCTTTTGAAATCAATCAGGTAAGCCAGCTCGATCGACTCGAAAGACAGGCGCCCCTGGCACATCAGGGCCATGATCACGGCACGGCGCACCAAATCGTCGCGCGACAAGGCCAGGCCACGCACCACAGGAAACTGGCCTTGATCGAGGAAATCGTAATATTCCTCAAGCGTTTTTGCATTTTGGCTGTAGGTGGCGCCGACACGCCCAATGGACGATACGCCCAGGCCAATCATGTCGCAGTCGGGTTGCGTGCTGTAGCCCTGGAAATTGCGATGCAAACGCCCTTGCCGCTTGGCTACCGCCAGAGAATCTTCAGGTAGCGCAAAGTGATCCATGCCGATATAGACATAGCCCGCTGCCAAAAAGGCTGCCATGGATTGCGCCAGCATGGCCACCTTGGCAGCCCCGGTGGGAATCTCGACCGAAGATATCCGTCGTTGCGGCTTGAAGCGCTCAGGCAGGTGCGCGTAGGCGTACAAGGCGATGCGATCAGGCCGGAGTTCAATGATTTGACCGATGGTGCGCTCAAATGACTCCGGCGTCTGCTCGGGCAAGCCGTAAATGAGGTCGGCATTGACCGACTCAAAACCCTTTTCACGGGCAGCCGCCACCAATGCAAACACTTGCTCGGCGGGTTGAATCCGGTGAACGGCTTTCTGCACCGCCGGATCAAAGTCCTGAACACCAAAACTCAAACGGTTAAAGCCAAGTTCGGCCAGGGTGTCGAGTCGTTTTTCATCGATGGTCCGGGGATCAATCTCGATGGAGTATTCGCCACCAGGCACCAGAGAAAAATTACGCCTGAGCATGTGCATCAGTTCCCGCAATTCGTCATCTGAAAGGAAAGTTGGCGAACCGCCGCCCAGATGCAACTGGGAAACCACCTGCCCCTGCCCCATGTGCTTGACGTGAAGGTCGACCTCGCGGTTCAAGTAGCGCAGGTAGGCCGTCGCGCGATCATGGTGCTTGGTGATGATCTTGTTGCAGGCACAGTAATAACACAGCGACTCACAAAATGGAATGTGCACGTACAGTGACAAAGGCAAAGCCAACGCAGCGGCGCCCGAGCGCCTTTGCTCCAGAGCCTGAATGTAATCCTGCGCGGTGAAAGCCTCCACGAACCGATCGGCAGTAGGGTAGGAGGTGTACCGTGGGCCGGACACATCGTATTGGCGAATCAAACTCTCGGATATGGGCTCGGCGACGCTGTCAGTCATTCTTTGTCCTTATGGGTTGCTTAGAATATGCCTTGAAAAACCGATTTTTTTCTTGATCTTGATCAACTTATTTAAAAACAATCCCCGTATCGACCTTCTTCATAAAGTTGATGTAAGTCAGCTAACACAGTCAAAGAGTGTCAAAATAAGTCCAATGAATCATCAGTCCATCAAAATCGCCTGTTCCAACTGCAACATGCGTGAATTGTGCATGCCCATCGGCTTAAGCGAAGGTGACCTGGATCGTATTGATGCCATTATTGGTGTCCGCAAGAAGATCAAACGCGGGGAATCGCTCTACCTCAATGGTGATCGGTTCAACAACCTTTATGCCATCAGAACCGGTTTTTTCAAAACCTGCATCACATCGGAAGATGGCCGCGATCAAGTCACCGGTTTTCAGATGGCGGGCGAAATCATTGGCCTGGATGGCATCGTGAATGACTACCACGCCTGCGATGCAGTGGCGCTGGAAGATGCTGAAATTTGTGCCATGCCGTTTGCGCAAATTGAAGACCTGTCGCGCGAGGTGAACGCCTTGCAGCATCATGTGCACAAAATCATGAGCCGTGAAATTGTTCGTGAACACGGTGTCATGCTGCTGCTGGGCAGCATGCGCGCAGAAGAGCGTTTGGCTGCTTTCCTGCTGAACTTGGCGCAGCGACTGCATGCACGCGGTTTTTCACAATCAGAATTGATCCTGCGCATGACCCGGGAGGAAATAGGCAGTTTTCTGGGTCTGAAGCTCGAAACCATCAGCCGTACTTTTTCAAGATTTGCAGAAGACGGTATCGTTGATGTCAAACAGCGTCACGTGCATATTCTCAATACGCAGGCACTGCAAGACATTGTGAACCCCCGCTAGGCCGAGGTTTTAACCTTGCCTTTACTTGGCCGGCGGCACAATTCCTGTGGTGGCATGATTGCGCCCAAGTATCGCTGGCGCCAGGCTGCTTTCTTTTCTGCGCGCCTCAATCGACTGATCTGACTGCCGAGACGGCTGATAACTGTCGTCATAGACGATCTCGTTGGGTCGGCTCATCGCCAGGTAAAGCGTCACAAAACCGGCCACCACCACAATGGCGGGTCCGGCAATGACCATCCAGACAAAGCCATGTTTCCACCACGGCGCGCTTGAATTTTCAACTGTTTTATTCATGGGTGATTCAGGTTTCCAGAACACGGCCCGGACCATTTAAAAGCCAAAAAGAAAAGACCTGGCCTCCTTTTTAGAGGAGATCAGGTCTTGCGACAAGCGCCGCTGGCTTACTTGTTCGACATGCCCCAAATGTAAGACGTCAGCACGTGAATTTGCGCTTCGGTCAACTTGTCAGCTTGCGCCGGCATCACATTGACCTTGCCGTTGTTGACCATTTCAACAATGGTCTTCTCGCCAAAACCATGCAGCCAGATGTTGTCGGTCAGGTTGGGCGCGCCGACCGCTTGCATGCCTTTACCGTCTGCACCATGGCAAGCAGCGCACACACCAAATTTTTCCTTGCCCAACGCGGCGCGAGCCGAATCATGCGGGCTGCCCGACAAACTCAGAACGTACTGCGCGACATTCTTGACATCATCAGCGCTTCCTACAGCAGCTGCCATGGGGGGCATGTTGCCATTGCGACCACCGACCAGGGTTTCCTTGATCTTCTCGGGTGAGCCACCATGCAGCCAGTCCGCATCGGTCAGATTGGGGAAGCCCTTGTTGCCGCGGGCATCCGAGGCATGACATTGCGCGCAATTGTTGCCGTACAAGCGCTCACCAATGGCCATGGCCTGTGCGTCCTTGGCGACGTCTTCCGGCTTCATGGACATGAACTTGGCATAAATGGGCGCAGTTTCAGCATTGCCTTTCGCCACCTCATCGGCGTGCAGTTTGGCGGATGTCCACCCCAAGGTTCCCGGATAACTTCCCAAACCCGGGTAGAGCACCAGGTATACCAGGGAGAACACGATGGTCAACACGAACATGTAACTCCACCAGCGTGGCAGCGGGTTGTTCATCTCGCGCAGGTCACCGTCCCAGACATGACCAGTGGTGTTGTCACTCGCCGTGGAAGCCTTCATCTTGCCCGTAACAATCAACAAAACCAGGCAGGCGATGATGCCGACCAGGGTCACGCCGATAACAAATATTTCCCAAAAATTACTTGTGAAATCGCTCATTTTTATTCCTATCAGGTGAAGGGGTCAGTCCTGCTCGAAAGGCAGGTTGGCCGCTTTGTCAAAGTCGGCAGAATTTTTACGGGAGTAAGCCCAGCCGATGATCCCGATGAAAGTCAAAAAGCTGACGACGGTGACCAAGGAGCGAAGCGAATTGACATCGAATTCCATACAGCTCCCCTTGTTATTTCGAAGTGGTGCCAAGAACCTGCAGATAGGCCACCATGGCATCCATCTCGGTCTTGCCTTTGAGTTCTTCAACCGATGCGGCGATTTCAGCATCGGTGTAAGGCACACCCACTTTGCGCAGCGCCGCCATGTGCGACGGCATGCTGGCAGCATCCACCGGCGTGTTCATCAACCAGGGGTAAGCCGGCATGATGGACTCGGGCACCAGGTCGCGCGGGTTGTTCAGGTGCGTGATCTGCCATTGGTCGCTGTACTTGCCGCCGACACGGTGCAGGTCCGGACCGGTTCGCTTGCTGCCCCACTGGAACGGATGGTCATAAACGAACTCATTCGCCTTGGAGTAAGGACCATAACGCAGGGTTTCAGCGCGGAAAGGACGAATCATCTGCGAGTGGCAGTTATAGCAACCCTCACGGGTGTAGATGTCACGACCAGCCAACTGAAGCGCGTTGTAGGGTTTGAGGCCTGGCGCTGCCACCGTGGTTGATTTCTGGAAGAACAGGGGCACGATTTCAACCAGGCCGCCGAACAACAGCACGACCAGGATCAAAACAATCATCAATCCGTTGTTGGTCTCGATCGTCGAGTGCGACAGTCCGCCGCTTTGATTTGAATTAGACATAATTTTGATACCTCAAGCGTGTGCAGCAACGGCCGGAATGTTGACAGTGACCGAGCGACCGGCTGTGGCTGTCTTGATGGTGTTCCACAACATGATGACCATACCTGTCAGGTACAGCAAACCGCCAGCCAAACGCAACACATAGAACGGGTAGCTGGCCTTGACCGACTCGACAAAGGTGTAGGTCAGGGTGCCGTCCGGATTGATCGAGCGCCACATCAGGCCCTGCATCACGCCGGCAATCCAGAGTGCGGCAATGTAAAGCACGATGCCGATGGTGGCCATGTAGAAGTGAACTTCAATGGCTTTCACGCTGAACATCTGCTTCTGACCGAACAGGCGCGGGATCAGGTAATACATGGAACCCATGGTCACCAGACCCACCCAGCCCAAGGCGCCCGAGTGCACATGGCCCACGGTCCAGTCGGTGTAATGCGACAAGGCATTCACGGTCTTGATGGCCATCATCGGGCCTTCGAAGGTGGACATGCCGTAGAACGACAGCGACACAATCAGGAAGCGCAGGATGGGGTCATCGCGCAGCTTGTGCCAGGCACCCGACAGGGTCATGATGCCGTTGATCATGCCACCCCAGCTCGGAGCCAGCAAAATCAGGGAAAACACCATGCCAACGGACTGGGTCCAGTCGGGCAAGGCGGTGTAGTGCAGATGGTGAGGACCGGCCCACATGTAAGTGAAGATCAGCGCCCAGAAGTGAACGATGGAGAGGCGATAGGAGTAAACCGGGCGTCCAGCCTGTTTGGGAATGAAGTAATACATCATTCCCAGGAAGCCTGCGGTCAGGAAGAAGCCCACGGCATTGTGGCCGTACCACCACTGCACCATGGCATCCTGTACACCGGCATAAACCGAGTACGATTTCATGCCCATCAGCGCCACCGGAATCGCGGCACTGTTAACCAGGTGCAACAGGGCGACCGCCAGGATAAAGGCGCCAAAGAACCAGTTGGCCACGTAAATGTGCTTGACCTTGCGGGTGCCAACAGTGCCAAAAAACACGATGGCGTAAGTCACCCATACCAGGGTGATCAACACGTCAATGGGCCACTCGAGTTCAGCGTATTCCTTGCCGGAGGTGTAACCCAGCGGCAGCGAAATGGCAGCGAGCAAAATGACCAGCTGCCAGCCCCAAAAAGTGAACGCGGCCAGCTTGTCGCTGAAGATGCGCACCTGACAGGTGCGCTGCACCACATAGTAAGAAGTCGCAAACAGGCCACAACCACCAAAGGCAAAAATGACCGCATTGGTGTGCAGCGGGCGCAAGCGTCCGAAAGACAGCCACGAAATACCCATATTCAGCTCGGGCCAAGCCAGCTGGGCAGCGATGATCACGCCCACCAGCATACCGACCACCCCCCACACCACCGTCATGATGGCAAACTGCCTTACAACCTTGTCGTTGTAAGTCGTTGCCTGCGAATTTGCAAATGCCATGTTCACCTCTTTTCAGTTTGAGCGGCGCAGTATGCATGAGGCATGTTGTGCGCCATTTGATTCATATCAAATTGTTACAAAAAATGCTTATCCGTCCTTAAGAATTCTCTCCCCCTCTTTTTCCATATCGTCAAATTGTCCACTGTAGATCGCCCACCAGATGCCACCGATGATAAAAAACACCAAAACAACCGACAGGGGAACCAAGAAGTACAGGATATCCATCAGATTTTCCGTTCAATCCGGGCGTCTTTTGACAGACGCAATGCATTGAGAACCACTAACAAGGAACTGCTGGCCATGCCCAGACCTGCCAGCCAGGCCGGTAGCAGTCCGAATACCGCCAATGGCACGCAGACCGCGTTGTAAATGGCCGCCCAGCTCAAATTTTGCCTGACGATGGTCAGCGTGCGTCTGGACAGCAAAAGTGCATCAACCACATTCATCAAACGACCACCCGACACCAAAAAATCGGCCTGGGCCTGGGCCAGCGGGACGGCTTGGCCAAAAGCAAACGACACATGAGCGCCAGCCAGCACCGGTCCGTCGTTCAGCCCATCGCCGACCACCGCCACCTTGTGGCCCTGTTCCTGGGCGGCGCGCAGAAAATCAAGCTTGTCCTGGGGTGAACAATTGCCACGCGCCTCGGTGATGCCCACTTTGTAGGCCACACGGTGCGCCGCCTCGCTGGCATCGCCCGACAACAAGTGCACGCGGATACCCGCACGCTGCAAGGCGGCCACCGTCTCCAGGGCGTCCGGACGAATATCTTCCTGAAACTCAAAACTGGCCAGCCAGCCTGCATCGTCACTCAAATGCACTTGCAAGGCATTGGCATTGGCCGGCACCACGCCACAAAAACTGGCCGAGCCCAGGCGCACGGATAAACGCGGTTGGACAGCGTCCACAGTGCCCACCTTGGCGCTGATCCCCTGCCCGGCCTGCTCGGTGACCTGATCCAACTGCCAGGGCCCGGCGACCTTTGACGAACTGGCTGCGATGACCAAGGCCCTTGAGAGCGGATGCAAAGAATATTGTGCCAGCGCCGCCGCCAGGCTCAGGGCCTGGTGCGATGTCGTTCCCGCGCGCACATGAATTTGATTGACCACCATGGCGTCACGCGTGAGAGTTCCGGTCTTGTCAAACATCACGGTGTCCACGCCGGCCAGGGACTCAAAGGCATCCAGGCGCCGCACCAGCACCGCGCGCCGGGCCAATGCCCCCGCGGCAGACAGCATGGCAGCAGGCGTGGCCAGTGACAGGGCGCAGGGACAGGTCACGATCAGCACGGACACGGCCACCATCAAGGCCCGTTCGGGGTCGGTTTGCCACCAGTAGGCACAGGCCAGGCCGGCGGCAACCAATACCGCGATCAGGAAAGGCTTGGCAATGGTGTCAGCCAACCGGGCCAGCGAAGGTTTGCTGGTGGAGGCGCCTTCCATGAGGTTGACGATCTGGGCAAAACGCGTTTCTGCGCCCACCCGATCAACCCGCATTTGCACCATGGCCGACAGGTTATGGCTGCCGGAGATCACATCATCGCCGACCTGACGTGTCAGGGGCCTGGACTCCCCCGTCAACAACGCCTCGTCCACCGAGGTGTGCCCCTGCAACAGCACGCCATCGGCAGGAAAGGCCTCCCCTGGCAGAACGCGGATGACATCACCGACCTGTAAGCGGCGCACTGGCACGCGCTCAAAATTCCCGTCCGATTTGAGCCGCAAGACACTGTTTGGCAAGCGGTTCATCAAGGTCTCGAGGGCGCCCGCCGTTCGGTCGCGCAGACGCAACTCAAGCCAGCGTCCGGCCAGCAGGAAAAAAACAAACATGGTCAAGGAGTCGAAAAACACCTCATGACCAAAAATACCTTTCGGATCAAAGGTGCCGGCGCTACTGACCAAGAAAGTGATCAGCATGCCCAAGGCCACCGGCAGGTCCATGCTGACGCGTCGATGCAGCACATCGCGCCAGGCGCTGCTGAAGAACGGGCCACACGAGAAGAAAATCACCGGCAGGCTCAAAACCCAGGAAGCCCAGCGCAGCAACTGCTCCATTTCAGAACTCAGGTCGCCCGGCTGAGCCACGTAGGCGGGGTAGGCGTACATCATGACCTGCATCATGCACAGGCCAGCGACCATCATGCGCCACAGCGCCTTGCGCGACTCGGCAAGGCGGCGCTCACGGGCAAAGGCATCGTTGGCAGGAAGTGCCCGGTAGCCGGCGTCATGGACCGCCTGCATCCAGAGTGAGGGCGCCACCGCTTGCGATTGCCACACCACCTTGGCCCGGTGGCTGCCCGAACTGACCTCAACATCGCGCACGCCGGGCACCCCTTTGATGGCGTCTTCGATGGTCAGCGCGCAGGCAGCGCAATGCATGCCTTCAATCAGGACATTGGACTCCCAGCATCCGGCTTGTTGCGCCAACGGGCGGCTAAAAGCTGTCCATTCCTGTTCGTCATCGAGCAAGGCCAGTGCCTCCACAGGCGACTGCTCATGAGGCGCAGTACCGCTACCGTCTTTTGACAATACAGGTCTGGGTTCATCAAAAGCGGGGAAACTGGGTATCGGAATCGGCATGGAGCCGAGTTTACCGACGAGAGCTGTAATTTACCTGACATTTGTCAATTTCAAAATTTCTCAAGCCGGTGTATGCTGAGGCTTTCAACCCGCTGGAGACAAGCATGTACGACAAAATTCTTCTCGCAACCGATGGCTCGACCCTGTCAAAAAAAGCCGTCAGCAGTGCCATTTCCCTCGCTGCCCTCACCGGCGCCAGTCTGGTGGCCCTGAAAGTGGTTCCCCGTTACCCGCAAAGCTATTTTGAAGGCGGGCTGGCGCTGCAAGCGGCTGAAGTAGGCCGCATTGAAAAACAATGGTCCGAGGAGGGTCAGGCTGTGGTCGACGAGGTCAAGAAAACGGCCGAGGCGCAAGGGGTCAAGACGCGTGCCCTGACGATCAAGTCGGACGTGGTCTCGGATGCCATCATTTCCACAGCGCGCAAGCACAAGTGCGATCTGATCGTGATGGCCTCCCATGGTCGCAAGGGGGTCAAGCGCTTGCTGCTGGGCAGCGAAACCCAGCAGGTGCTGACCCATTCGCATATTCCCGTGCTGGTGCTGAGATAACCCGCCTCAGCGGTACTGCTCGCGCAACAGATTTTTCTGGACTTTGCCCATGGCGTTGCGCGGCAGGTCGGCCACGACATGGCACTGTTTGGGCACTTTGTAATTGGCCAGGCGCGCTTTGAGCTCAAGCAAAATCCGCCCCGCGTCCAGCGCAGCGCCGGGTTTGGCCACCACCAGCGCCACCCCCACCTCGCCAAAATCGGCATGCGGCACGCCCACCACGGCACTCTCTGCCACGCCGGGCAAATCGTTGATGAAGCTCTCCAGCTCGGCTGGGTAAACGTTGTAGCCGCCGCTGATGATGAGGTCCTTGCTGCGGCCCACGATGGTGACAAAGCCCCCGGCGTCCACCCGTCCCACGTCGCCCGTCTTGAAGAACCCGTCTGCGGTGAATTCTTCGGCTGTTTTTTCGGGCATGCGCCAGTAGCCGGCAAACACGTTCGGGCCCTTCACCTGGATGTCGCCGATCACACCCGTCTTCACCGCAACCCCCTGCCCGTCCACGACCCGCAAATGCACCCCTGGCAAGGGCATGCCGACGGTGCCACCGCGGCGTTCGCCCTGGTAAGGATTGGATGTGAGCATGATGGTTTCGCTCATGCCATAGCGTTCCAGGATGGTGTGGCCCGTGCGCTCCTGCCAGGCCGTGAAAGTGTCGAGCAACAGCGGAGCCGAGCCGGAAATGAACAAGCGCATGTGCTGCACCGCCGCTCTGTCCAGTCCTGCTTCAGCCAGCAGGCGCACATAAAGCGTCGGCACCCCCATGAATACCGTCGCCCGAGGCAAATGCGCAAGCACCACCTTCGGATCAAATTTGGCGAGCCAGATCATCTTGCTGCCGTTGATGAGCGCGCCGTGAATCGCCACAAACAAGCCATGCACGTGAAAAATGGGCAGGGCATGAATCAATACATCCCCGCCCTCCCCAGCACTTCGCCAGCCCCAGTAGTCTTTCAGCACCAGCGCATTGCTCAGCATGTTGCCGTGCGTCAGCATGGCCCCTTTGGAGCGCCCGGTCGTGCCGCTGGTGTAAATGATGACCGCCAGGTCCTCGGGCCTTTTGGGCGCTACCACCTGGTGGTCAGAGGCATGGGCTGCACGCTCCAGCAGGGTTCCAGTGCGGTCGTCATTCAGGGTAAAAACCCAGGCCGTCCCCGCCTTGAAGGCCAGTGTGCTGACCCAGCCAAAATTTGGCGCACTGCACACCACCACGGCAGGCTCGGCGTTGCCAATGAAATACCCTATTTCTGCACTTTGGTAGGCCGTGTTGAGTGGCAGAAAAACATAGCCGGCGCGCAGCGTGGCCAGGTACAGCATCAGCGCTTCCACCGATTTTTCGACCTGCACCGCAATGCACGCGCCTTCCGGCAAGCCCAGCGATTGCAGAAAATTGGCCATCATGGCGGTGCCACGGTCCAGGTCGCGCCAACTGTAGTGCTGGCCCGCATCGGTTTCGATGGCGGTCGCGTTCAGGTCGGCCGGAAAGGCATGGCGCAAGTGCGCATAGAGATTGGCAGAAACTTCAGACAAAGTGGTTTCCTTATGGGTTCCGGTGAATCGAAGGGTTGGCGCGGATGTTTTGTCAGAACGAGGGCAGTCGTTTTTCCAGAAAAGCGGTGATGCCTTCGCGCTGCTCGGGGCTGTCGGCATAGGCGTAGGCAGTGGCGACCAACGCCGGCAACGGGTTCTCGGAGAGGGCACGCAACGTTTGCTTGTTCAAACGAGCCGCTTGGGGTGCCATCTGGCAGATGCGTTGTACGCTGGCCAGAGTCAGCTCGCGGATATCCACATCGGCGACAACCCGGCTCAAAAAACCGCGCTGCAGCATGTCGGGTGCGCTGAAAACTGCGGCCTCCAACAGCATCTGGCGTGCCGTCGCCAGCCCCATCTCGCGCGCGACCAGCGCCGCTTCACGCGGTGCCATCGGAAAGCCCAGCTTGGCAATGGGCGCACCAAAACGGGCCGACTCCCCCGCCAGGCGAATGTCGCAACAACTGGCGATCTCGACCCCGGCCCCCATGCAATTGCCCTCGATCTGGGCCACTATCGGCACATCGCAAGCCAGCATGGCACTCAGGGCGCCCCACACTTCCTGCTCGTGAAATTCACGCAGGGAAGCCTCCTCGAACCTGAAACCTGGGTATTCCGAAATGTCACCACCGGCGCAAAAGTGGGCGCCGTCACCCGCCACCAGCACACAGCGCAATTCAGTCAGGCACTGGATGCGCTCAAAGACCGCCCGCAAGTCGCGCCACATGGTGCGGGACATCGCGTTATGGCGCTTGGGGTGACTTAGCGTGACACGCGCCACGCCCGCGACTTGCTCAAACCTGATTCTTGCCGGCATGCTGCATCCGATGCTACTTGCCTGACTCTTGCGGCTGCGCGCCAGCCCACCACCACAAGCCCAACCCACCCACCATCATCGGCAGGCACAGCCACTGGCCCATGCTCATGCCGAGTGACAGCAACCCAAGGTGCGCGTCAGGCTCGCGGAAAAATTCGGCGATGAAGCGAAACAAGCCATAACCCAGCAAGAACATGGCCGCCACCTGACCCCGGGCTCGCGCCTTGCGGGCATAAAACCAGAGCAAGACAAACAGCAGCAGGCCTTCGAGTAAAAATTGGTAGACCTGTGACGGGTGGCGCGGCAAGTCACCCGCCCCCCGGAACACCATGCCCCAAGGCAGGTCAGGACTGGCCACCCTGCCCCACAGTTCCCCGTTGATAAAGTTACCCAGGCGCCCGGCTGCAAGCCCCGTAGGCACACAGGGCGCGACAAAGTCAGCCACCTGCAACCAATGCCGGCCGCGCGAATGCGCGAACCAGAGCATGGCCACAATCACGCCCAGCATGCCACCATGAAAACTCATGCCACCCTGCCACACGGCAAAGATCTCAAGAGGATGTGCGGCGTAATACAGCGGCTTGTAAAAAAGGCAGTAACCCAGGCGCCCACCCAGCACGACACCCATCACGCCCAAAAACAGAATATCTTCTACGTCTTGTTTTTTCCAGGCTTGTGGACCCGTGATAGAGACAAAGGGCGCGTGCTGAAGACGCAAACGTCCCAACCACACGAACAGGCCAAAGGCGGCCAGGTAGGTCAGTCCATACCAATGGACAGCCAAGGGGCCGAGTTGCAACGCAACCGGGTTTATTTCTGGATGAATCAGCATGGCTCCGACTCAGCGCTTCTTGTTCTTGTAGTTGGCGTCCAGCGCGCTCTTGGTTCGATTCCGCCGATCCTGCATGCGCTTTTCTTCAATCTCCATGGCCTTGCGCTTGGTGTAGCCCGAGGCATCGGCCCAGGTCCACCAGAGCACGGCCAGGGCAAATGGGGTCAACATCCACCACCAGGACCAATCCGCCAGGGGCCCGATCTCCAGATACTTCAACAGCAGCAAAACAACACCCAGACCCAGAAAATACATAGTCGCCTTTCATACCCAAGGATAAAACCCATTGCATTGCAACACGGCGTTTGCGCGCTTACTACAATGGCATCGCTGACACTCTAACCCATCTTTTCAAAGGACTGCCGCATGACGCGAACTCTTTTTGCCTTGCTCGCCACCGTTCTGGTCGCGGCGCCAGCGTTGGCAGACCAGGCGCTGGCACAAAAAAAGAACTGCATGACTTGCCACGCCGTTGAGAAAAAGGTTGTGGGACCGTCCTACAAGGATGTGGCCAAAAAATACGCTGGGCAGAGCGTTGAAGCCAAACTGGCCACCAAGATCAAACAGGGTGGCTCGGGTGTATGGGGTGCCATTCCCATGCCGGCCAATTCTCAGGTCAGCGATGCCGAAGCCAAACTGTTGGCCGCATGGGTGTTGTCGCTCAAGTAAGCGCTGCTTGGCCACTGAGCTTGCCCTTAGCGGGTGCTCCAACAGAAAAAGCCCGCAATTGCGGGCTTTTTCAATCAGGCTTCACTGACTTCAGTAGGCTTGACCCAACTGACCCAAAATGGCCGGATTCTCCAGCGTGGAGGTGTCCTGGGTGATGTTTTCACCCTTGGCCAGCGAACGCAGCAGGCGGCGCATGATCTTGCCCGAGCGGGTCTTGGGCAGGTTTTCACCGAAGCGAATGTCCTTGGGCTTGGCAATCGGGCCGATTTCCTTGGCCACCCAGTCACGCAACTCCTTGGCAATCTGTTTGGCTTCGTCACCGGTCGGCACGCCGCGCTTCAACACCACAAAGGCGCAAATCGCTTCACCCGTCAGGTCGTCCGGACGGCCCACCACAGCGGCTTCGGCCACCAGGTCGGTCTTGGCCACCAGCGCCGATTCGATCTCCATGGTGCCCATGCGGTGACCCGACACGTTCAACACGTCATCGATCCGGCCCGTGATACGGAAGTAACCGCGGTCTTCCGAGCGCACCGCGCCGTCGCCGGCGAGGTAATAGGTGCCGCCCATTTCAGCGGGGAAGTAGCTGGACTTGAAACGATCGGGGTCGTTCCAGATGGTGCGGATCATCGAAGGCCAGGGGCGCTTGACGACCAGCATGCCGCCCGAACCATTGGGCACATCATGGCCGGCCTCGTCGACGATGGCGGCCATGATGCCGGGCAGTGGCAGCGTGCAGCTACCGGGCACCAGCGGCGTGGCACCGGGCAGCGGCGTGATCATGTGACCACCGGTTTCGGTTTGCCAGAAGGTGTCGACGATCGGGCATTTCTCGTGGCCGATGTTCTTGTAGTACCACATCCAGGCTTCCGGGTTGATGGGCTCGCCCACCGAACCCAGGATGCGCAGGCTCGACAGATCGGAGCGGTCCGGATGGACTTTTTCGTCACTTTCAGCCGATTTGATGAGCGAGCGGATGGCCGTGGGTGCGGTGTAGAAAATCGTGCACTTGTGGCGCTCGATCATCTGCCAGAAACGCCCGGCGTTCGGGTAGGTGGGGATGCCTTCAAAAATGATTTGTGTGGCGCCCGCAGCCAGCGGGCCGTAGGCCACGTAGGCATGGCCGGTGATCCAGCCGATGTCGGCGGTGCACCAGAACACATCGTCTGCACGCAGGTCGAAGGTCCAGTCCATGGTCAGCTTGGACCACAGGACAAAACCACCGGTGGCATGCTGCACGCCCTTGGGCTTGCCGGTCGAGCCGGAGGTAAACAAGATGAACAACGGGTGCTCGGCGCCCACCATGACCGGCGCGCACTCGGTGCTTTGGCCTGCCAGCGCTTCGGTGAAGGTGACATCACGACCAGCCACCATGTTGCAGGGGCTGTTGGTGCGCTCGAAGACAAACACGGTCTTGATGGATTCGCAGCCACCCAGGCCCAGGCCCTCGTCCACGATGCCCTTCAGGGGCAACTGCTTGCCACCGCGCATCTGGAAGTTGGCGGTGACCACGGCCACGGCACCAGCGTCGATGATGCGCTCCTGCAAGGCCTTGGCCGAGAAACCGCCAAACACCACGCTGTGGGTGGCGCCGATGCGGGCGCAAGCCTGCATGGCAATCACGCCTTCGAGCGTCATGGGCATGTAGATCAGGACGCGGTCGCCCTTCTGGATGCCCTTGGCCTTGAGTGCATTGGCGAACTGGGAAACCTTGGCAAGCAGCTCCTTGTAGGTGGTCTTGGTGACTGCACCGTCGTCGGCTTCAAAAATCACGGCGACCTTGTTTTCATTGGGCGTGCCCATGTGCTTGTCAAGGCAGTTGGCCGAGGCATTGAGCTCACCATCATCAAACCACTTGTAGAAAGGCGCATTGGATTCGTCCAGCGTTTTCGTAAAAGGCTTGTTCCAAACCACGTTTTCACGGGCCAGACGGGCCCAAAAGCCCTCGAAATCTTTTTCCGCTTCAGCGCACAGGGCGTTGTAGCCTTCCATGCCCGAAATACGCGCAGCCTTGACGGTCGCCTCGCTGGGCGGGAAAACACGGTTTTCAACCAACATGGATTCAACAGCAGTTGTGGGTGTAGTCACGGATAAGTCTCCTCTAGTTAAACAAAGTTCGCCCGATAATGTCACGGCTGGCACTTACATGCCACTGACTGTCACGCGCCTGACAGCACGCCCCATAAAATCAGGTCGACCAAACTTTAATTCAATCAAAATGACCCTGCCTGTCACGCCGCCAAGTCGTCCCTTGCGCCCCATTCCCCGCCTTATTTTTGCCAGCCGCTGGCTGCAATTGCCGCTGTACCTGGGCCTGATCCTGGCGCAAGCGGTGTATGTCTTTCACTTCTGGGTTGAACTGGTGCACTTGCTGGAAGCCGCTTTTGGCAGCGAGCCGGCGCTGCAGGCTTTGATCAACAGCATTGGCTACAAGGCCGACGCCCCCGTGACCCATTTGAACGAAACCATCATCATGCTGGTGGTGCTGGCGCTGATCGACGTGGTCATGATTTCCAACCTGTTGATCATGGTGATCGTGGGCGGCTATGAAACCTTTGTCAGCCGTTTGAACCTGGAAGGCCACCAGGACCAGCCCGAATGGCTGGACCATGTCAACGCCTCGGTGCTCAAGGTCAAGCTGGCCACCGCCATCATCGGGATCAGCTCGATCCACCTGCTCAAGACCTTCATCAATGCCGCCAATTACAGCGACAAGGTGCTGATCGCCCAAACGGTGATCCACATTGCATTCTTGTTCTCGGCCATGGCCATCGCCTACACCGACCGGCTGATGTCACACCCGCCGGCAGCGCCGCACTGACGTTTCTTCAGGCTGCGCGCTGGTGCGCCAGCGCCATCACCTGCTCAGGCGGCAACGCCTTGAGCTTGTGGTCGCTCCAGACCTGGCGCCAGCGCCGCGCACCGGGCAGCCCATGGCGCAAGCCCAGCATGTGGCGGGCAATGGTTTGCCAGGGCGTGCCGAACATCGCGGCCTGCTCGCTCATGTAGACCACCATTTGCCGCTCGATGGTTTCGCGGGTCAGCTCAGCCTGACCGGCATCGGCATAAAACTGGGCGTCCCACTGACTGAGCCACCAGGGGTTGTGATACGCCTCGCGGCCCAGCATGACGCCATCGACCTGCTCCAGGTGTTGCGCAATCTGGTCGGTCTGCGTGATGCCACCGTTGATGACGAATTCAAGCCCGGGGAAATCCTGTTTGAGACGGTACACCGCCTCGTAGCGCAAGGGCGGTACCTCGCGGTTGTCCTTGGGGCTCAGACCCTGCAGCCAGGCGTTGCGCGCATGCACGATGAAGGTGCGGCAACCGGCCAGACTCAGCGTACCGACAAAGTCGCGCACAAACTCATAACTCTCGGTTTTGTCAATGCCGATGCGGTGCTTGACTGTGACCGGAATCGACACCGCATCCAGCATGGCTTTCACGCCGTCAGCCACCAGGCTTGGCTCACGCATCAGGCAGGCACCAAAGGCGCCACGCTGCACCCGCTCGCTGGGGCAACCGCAGTTCAGGTTGACTTCGCTGTAGCCCCAGTCCTCGGCCATGCGCGCACACTGTGCCAGGTCGGCAGGCTCACTACCACCCAATTGCAGCGCCACAGGCAGTTCGGCCGCGTTGAAATCGAGGTGGCGCGCCCGGTCGCCATGAATGAGGGCGCCAGTGGTCACCATTTCGCTGTAAAGCAGGGCATGGCGCGACAGCAGCCGGTGAAAGTACCGGCAATGCCGATCGGTCCAGTCGAGCATCGGGGCAACGCAAATTTTGTGGCTGATCACAGAAAAAGAAAAATGGTTCAGAGGTCGCGATTTTCCCCTGCAAATCATGGTCCTTGACCGCAATGGGATAATTTGCCCCATGACGATCACCATCAAAGACCCCGAAGGCATTGCCGGCATGCGCATCGCCGGCCGCCTGGCCGCTGAGCTGCTGGACTACCTGGCTCCATTTGTCAAACCTGGCATCACCACCAATGAACTTGACCGGCTGGCCGAGATCCACACCACACAGGTGCTGGGCGCCATCTCGGCGCCACTGAACTACGCACCCGGGGGGCACGACCCCTACCCCAAATCGATTTGCACCTCCATCAACCACCAGGTCTGCCACGGCATACCCAACGACAAGCCGCTCAAGAAGGGTGACATCATCAATGTTGACGTGACTGTCATCAAGGACGGCTGGCATGGCGACTCCAGCCGCATGTACATGGTGGGCGACGTGTCGGTGGCAGCGCGCCGGCTTTGCAAGCTCACCTATGAAGCCATGTGGAAGGGCATCATGAAGGTGCGCGAGGGCGCCTACCTGGGCGACATCGGTCATGCCATCCAGACCTTTGCCGAGAGTCAGGGCCTGAGCGTGGTGCGCGAGTATTGCGGTCACGGCATTGGCCGGAACTTTCATGAAGATCCTCAGGTCCTGCACTACGGCAAACCCGGCACGCTCGACCAGCTCAAGGCGGGCATGACCATCACCATCGAGCCCATGCTGAATGTCGGGCGCAAGGACATCAAGGAACTCGGTGACGGCTGGACCATCGTCACCAAGGACCACTCGCTGTCGGCGCAATGGGAGCACACGGTGCTGGTCACGCCCACGGGGTATGAGGTGCTGACGCTGTCTGCCAACAGCCCGGCCATACCGGAATTTGTCAAACCGGCCGCGCCGGCTGTCGCCCTGGCGGCTGTGTGACCGGTTTCAACGGGTCCCCCCCATGTCCGACCTGAAAAGCCTGCGGGAGCAGTTCCGCGCCAAAAAGGCCGCACTTTTTCAGTCGCTGGCAGAGGGTGGAAAAAGCACGCGCGGGGTCGGCGGCACGCTGGCCAAGCTCGCAGCCCTGGCCGATGACACGCTGAAGACCCTATGGCTGCGCGCCGCGCTCCCGTCCTCGCTAACCTTGGCTGCCGTGGGTGGCTACGGCCGCGGCGAATTGTTTCCGTATTCGGATGTCGATGTGCTGGTGTTACTGTCCGATGACATCGCGCTGGACCTGGATGCCGACCTCAAGTCCCGCATCGAGGGTTTTATTGGCAGTTGTTGGGACGCGGGACTGGAAATTGGCTCCAGTGTGCGTTCGGTAGCCGACTGCCTGAGTGAGGCACGCCAGGACGTCACCGTGCAAACTTCCTTGCTGGAGTCACGCCTGATCACCGGCAGCCCGGAAACCTATGACCAGTTCAGGCGCAAATTTGTCGCGGCCCTTGATCCGCGCGCTTTTTTTGTCGCCAAAACCCTGGAGCTGAACCAGCGCCACAGCAAATTCGACAACACGCCCTATTCGCTCGAGCCCAACTGCAAGGAATCGCCCGGCGGTCTGCGGGACCTGCAGGTCATTTTGTGGGTGGCGAAGGCGGCAGGTCTTGGCAACAATTGGAACGAACTGGCCAAAAATGGCCTGGCCACGGCCTTCGAGATCCAGCAAATCAAGCGCAACGAAGCCCTGTTGTGGCTCATTCGCACCCGTTTACACCTGATTGCCAAACGCCGTGAGGACCGGCTGATCTTCGACATGCAAAACGCCGTGGCGCAGGCCTTTGGCTTTGAAGCGCCACCCGTTTCAGCCGACAAGCGCTCATTCGTTCGCCCCAGCGAAGCGCTCATGAAACGTTATTACTGGGCCGCCAAGGCGGTGACCCAACTCAACCAGATCCTGCTACTCAACATTGAAGAGCGCCTGAGCCCGAACATGCATGAGCCGCGTCCCATCAATGCGCACTTTTCCGACAAGGCGGGCATGCTCGAAGTGGTCAGTGACGACCTCTACCGGCGCGAACCACACGCCATCCTGGAAACCTTTCTGGTGTTCCAAACGGCCGGCATGAATGGTTTGTCAGCGCGCACATTGCGTGCCCTGTACAACGCGCGCGACCTGATGGACGGCGCCTTTCGCAAGGACCCTGTCAACCGCGACCTGTTCATGCAGATCCTTAAACAGGACAGCGGCATCACCCATGCCATGCGGCTGATGAACCAGACCTCGGTGCTGGGGCGCTACCTCTGGGCCTTTAGAAAAATTGTCGGGCAGATGCAGCATGACCTGTTTCACGTCTACACCGTCGACCAGCATGTGCTGATGGTGTTGCGCAATGTGCGGCGTTTCTTCATCGTTGAACACGCCCACGAGTACCCGTTTTGCTCGCAGCTCGCCAGCGGCTGGGACCAGCCTTGGGTACTGTATGTGGCCGCCTTGTTCCATGACATTGCCAAGGGCCGGGGCGGTGACCACTCGCAACTGGGCGAAATCGAGGCGCTGCGCTTTTGCAAGCAGCACAACGTGAGCCGGGAAAACACCGAGCTCATCGCCTTTGTGGTGCGGGAACACCTGACCATGAGCCGTGTGGCACAGAAAACCGACCTCAGCGACCCTGATGTGATTGCGGCCTTCGCCAAAAAAGTCGGCAGCGAACGCTACCTCACCGCCCTTTACCTGTTCACCGTGGCCGACATTCGCGGCACTTCGCCCAAAGTTTGGAACGCCTGGAAAGGCAAGCTGCTCGAAGACCTGTACCGGCTGAGCTTGCGCGTGTTGGGGGGCCACACCGCCGACCCTCATGTCGAAGTGGAGGCGCGCAAGCGTGAGGCGCTGATCCAGTTGGCCCTGCACGCCCAGCCCTTCCAGGCGCACAAGGCCTTGTGGGACACCATGGACGTGGGCTATTTCATGCGCCATGACGCTGCTGACATTGCCTGGCACACGCGCCAGCTCTCGCGCCACGTCAATTCAGGCAAATCCATCGTTCGGGCCCGCTTGTCGCCTCTCGGAGAAGGCCTGCAGGTACTGGTCTACACCCCCGACCAGGCCGACCTGTTTGCCCGCATTTGTGGCTACTTCGAGCACCGCGGCTTCAGCATTCTGGACGCGCGTGTGCACACCGCCAACAACCACTACGCGCTCGACACCTTTCAGGTCACCGCCCAGGCCATGCCGGAGCTTTACCACGAGCTGGCCAGCATGGTGGAGGCTGAACTGGTGCGCGCCATTTTGCAAACCGGACCGCTGCCCGCGCCCGGCAAGGGGCGGGTGTCACGACGCGTCAAGAGTTTCCCGATCACGCCACGGGTCAGTCTGCAACCTGACGAAAAAGGCCAGCGCTGGCTGCTCAACATCTCGGCCAGCGACCGGGTTGGTCTGCTCTACAGCATCGCCCGCGTGCTGGCGCGGCACAAGGTCAACGTGCAACTGGCCAAGATCAACACCCTGGGCGAACGCGTGGATGACACCTTTTTGATCGACGGCCCCGAGCTGCAAGAAAACAGGGCGCAAATCGCCATCGAGACCGAGGTGCTGGAGGCGCTGGCTTAATCGTCGGCGCTGTCAAGCTCCGGAAACAGCACCGAGGTAAAGCCGAACTGGCTGAAGTCGCGCACCCGCATCGGGTAGAGCTTGCCGATGAGGTGGTCGCATTCGTGCTGCACCACGCGGGCGTGAAAACCTTCCACTGTGCGTTCAATGGGGTCCCCATATGGGTCAAAGCCGGTGTAACGAATCTGCTCGAAACGCGGCACCTTCGCGCGCAATCCGGGCACTGACAGGCAGCCCTCCCAGTCGTCCACCTCAGCCGCACCCAGCGGGGTGATCACCGGGTTGATCAGCACCGTGCGCGGCACCACCGGCGCCTGCGGGTAGCGCGGGTTGGCGCGGTCGGTGCCAAAAATCACCAGCTGCAAATCGACGCCAATTTGTGGTGCCGCCAACCCGGCGCCGTCTGCCGCGCGCATGGTGTCGAGCAGGTCGGTGATCAGCAGGTGCAGCGCATCGGTGTCAAACGCGGTCACGGGTTGGGCCACGCGCAGCAGGCGCGGGTCGCCCATTTTCAGAATCTCACGCACCGCCATCGAGCATCTCCTTCAATTGGTCTTCATCGAGCACGGCCACACCCAGCTCGCGTGCCTTGTCGAGCTTGCTGCCGGCCTCAACCCCGGCCACGACAAAGCTGGTTTTCTTGCTGACCGAGCCGGCCACCTTGCCGCCGGCGGCCTCGATCAGGGCCTTGGCCTCCTCCCGCCCCAGCGTGGGCAGGGTGCCGGTGAGCACAAAAGTCTGGCCGCTTAAGGGTTGGACCGCCACCGGCGCCGGCTCGCCCTCGGGCCAGGTCACGCCGCAGGCGCGCAATTGCTCGACCACCTCGCGGTTGTGCGCCTGGTCAAAAAAGGTGCGGATGCTTTTGGCCACGATCGGGCCGACGTCGGCCACCGCCAGCAAGGCTTCTTCCGGTGCGTCCATGATGGCGTCGAGCTTGCCGAAGTGGCGCGCCAGTGCCTTGGCTGTGGCCTCGCCCACATGGCGTATGCCCAGCCCAAACAAAAACCGTGGCAACGTCGTTTGTTTGGACTTCTCCAGCGCGTCCAGAATGTTCTGCGCCGACTTGTCAGCCATGCGCGCCAGCTTGGCCAGCGCCGTGAAGCCGAGCCGGTACAGGTCTGGCAGGGTGTTGATGATGCCGACATCCACCAGCTGGTCGACCAGCTTGTCGCCCAGGCCCTCCACCTCGACGGCTCGGCGCTGGGCAAAATGCAGAATCGCCTGCTTGCGCTGGGCGCTGCAAAACAGGCCGCCGGTGCAGCGGTAGTCGGCCTCGCCCTCCTCGCGCACCGCCGCACTGCCACACACCGGGCACTGCCGCGGCATGGTGAACACCGCCGGCGTGCCCACACGTTTGTCCAGCAACACGCTCACCACTTCCGGAATCACATCACCAGCGCGGCGTACCACCACCGTGTCACCGACCCGCACGTCCTTGCGACGCGCCTCGTCTTCGTTGTGCAGGGTGGCATTGGTCACGGTGACACCACCGACAAACACCGGCGCCAGTTTGGCCACCGGCGTCAACTTGCCGGTGCGCCCTACCTGCACGTCAATGGCCAGCACGGTGGTCAGCATCTCCTGGGCCGGAAACTTGTGCGCCACCGCCCAGCGCGGCTCGCGCGTGACAAAACCCAGTTGGCGCTGCAGCGCCAGGCTGTTGACCTTGTAGACCACACCATCGATGTCAAAGCCAAGGCCATCGCGCTGGGCGCCAATGGCCGCGTAGTAGGCCACCAGCGCGGGAGCGCCTTGCGCGCACTTGACTAGCTCAGAGACCGGAAAACCCCAACTTTTCAGGGTCTGCAGCATCTCGAAATGGCTTTGCCAAACCGGCCCACCCACGTCAGGCGGGGTGACCGCACCAAGTCCGTAGGCATAAAAACTCAAGGGCCGCTGCGCCGCAATGGCCGGGTCGAGCTGACGCACGGCACCGGCCGCGGCATTTCGCGGGTTGACAAAGGTCTTTTGCCCGGCGGCGCGCTGCTTGTCGTTGAGCGCCTCGAAGTCGTCGCGGCGCATGTAGACCTCGCCGCGCACTTCCAGCACCGCCGGTGCATCAACAGGCAGGCCTAGCGGAATCTGGCCAATGGTGCGGATGTTCTGCGTCACGTCTTCGCCTACCTCGCCGTCGCCCCGGGTGGCGGCCTGCACCAGCACGCCTTGTTCGTAACGCAGGTTCATGGCCAGGCCGTCAAACTTGGGCTCGGCCACATAGTCGATGGCCGCATCCGTCGGGCTCAAGCCCAATTCACGGCGAATGCGCGCGTCAAAGTTCTCAGCGCCACTGGCCTCGGTATCGGTTTCGGTGCGAATACTCAGCATCGGCACAGCGTGGCGCACCGGGGCAAACTGGTCCAGTGGCTTGCCACCGACGCGCTGGGTCGGTGAGTCCGGCGTAACCAGCTCGGGATGGCGCGCCTCCAGGGCCTGCAACTCGCGAAACAGCCGGTCGTATTCGGCATCGGGCAGGGTCGGCACATCCAGCACGTAATAGCGGTGCGCATGCTCATGCAGGGTCCGGCGCAGTTGCGCCATCAGAGTGGCATCGTCCGGCGCGGGGGCAAACAAATCAAGGGTGCTCATGCACGCAGGGTCTCAGGAAAAAAGCCGGCGTGCCAGGGGGGAGCCCGCCGCCAGCTCACGCTGTGCCAGCAGGTCGTACAGCTGCTCCAGTTCCGACGCAATCACGGCCATGCCCTCGGGCGACACGGCGGCGCCCTGGTCGTCGGTCACCACGCCATCCATCTCGTGCGCCAAGGCATCGGCCAGCTCACGCAGGCGCTCGAAAGGCCGCTCGGTGCGGTCGACCTGTGCCACATCCAGGCCCAGCGTGATCTGGCGCAAAGCCGATTGGGTCGGGTCGTCCGCCAGCGCGGTGAGCGTGTCAAAGTTCAGGCTTACCACCGGCGGCTGGCCATTGCTGCTGGCCGGAATCACCAGGCGCCCCGCCATGGACCCCATGACAAAGCCAAGTCGCGCCGCAGTTTGCTGGATGTAGCTCGGGCTCCAGGCCGCGCGGCGCGCCTGCACCAGCAGCACCAGTTGGGCGTCGTGGCCGCTGGCGAATTGGTCCAGCTCGCGGGCCCGGTTGACCTCGTTGCGCATGGCTGGCAGGTCGGGCGTGCCGTTGATGGCATCGCAGAAATTCTGCGTCTTCATGACAAATTCGGAAAACTCGATGTCGTTGAGCGCGCCCGAGCGGTTGGCCAGCTGCACGCCCGCCTGCAACTGGCTGTAGTGCTGGCCCGCCGTCGGTGGCTCCCAGCGCTGCGTCTGAGCATTCAAGCCCTCGATGGAAAAAGGTTTGCTGCCCACGCGGCGCGTCGATGGCAGTGCGGCCAGCACGGCTTCGCCCGACACCGGGGCTTCCAGGGCGATCGGGGCCACCGCATCAATCAAGGGATCAAGCGCCGGTTTCTTTTCAGGCGCCGGACTGCTGGCAAAGCTGTCGCCATCCAGCGGGTGATCGCTCAAATGGGGCTCAATGCGCGCCTCCAGTCCCGGCTCCACCGGTTCGGCCTGGCGCGGTCTGTTTTTACGGGCCAGCCAAGCGTAATAAACGGCCATGGCGAGCAACAACAGCACGCCCACAACCAGCAGACTCAATTGCAAAGACATCATTCGCTCCAATCTGTCATCGACAGCGCGGCGTCCATGTCCACCGCAACAATGCGCGACACGCCCTGCTCCTGCATGGTGACACCGATGAGTTGTTTGGCCATTTCCATGGCAATCTTGTTGTGGCTGATGAACAGGAACTGGGTCTCCCGGCTCATGCGCGTCACCAGTTTGGCATAACGCTCGGTATTGGCGTCGTCCAGCGGCGCATCGACCTCGTCGAGCAAACAAAACGGCGCCGGGTTGAGCTGAAAAATGGCAAACACCAGCGCAATGGCGGTCAGTGCCTTCTCGCCGCCCGACAGCAGCGCAATGCTCTGGTTTTTCTTGCCCGGCGGCTGCGCCACCACCTGCACACCGGAGTCCAGAATCTCGTCGCCGGTGATCACCAAGCGGGCGTTGCCACCGCCAAACAGCTCCGGGAACATCTTGCCGAAGTGCTCATTGACCTGGTTGAAGGTGCCTGATAACAGCTCACGGGTCTCACCGTCAATTTTTCGGATGGCGTCTTCCAGCGTGGTCATGGCCTCCTGCAAGTCGGCTGTTTGCGCATCCAGAAACTGCTTGCGCTCGCGCGCCGCAGCCAGCTCGTCCAGCGCCGCCAGGTTGACGGCACCCAAGGCGGCAATGTCGCGGTTGATGCGGTCAATCTCGCCCTGCAGGCCTGCCAGGCGCACGTTGTCCTGAGAGATCGACAGCGCCACGGCTTCCAGGTCAGCCTTGGCGTCTGCCAGTAGCTGACTGTACTGCTCAAAGCCCAGCCTTGAGGCCTGTTCCTTGAGCTGGAATTCGGTGATGCGGGCACGCAGCGGGTCAAGATCGCGCTCGAGTTGCAGGCGGCGCTCGTCGCCGGCACGCAGCTTGGCGGTCAGGTCGTCGTACTGGCTGCGCTGGGCGCCCAGTTCCTGTTCGCGCAGCAGCTTGTCAGCCAGCGCCTGTTGCAAGCCCCCTTGCGCGGCGGCGTCGTTCAGGCGGACCAGCTCGGCCTGGGCGCGCTGGGTCTCCGCTGCCACGGCAGCCGCTTGGGCCACGGCGGTCTCGATGCCGCGCGACAGCTCGGCCTTGCGCGCATCCAGGCTGCGCAGGCTGAACGTGGCCTCCTGCTTTTCGCGCTCCAGGCTGCGCAGCTGCTCACGGCTGGCACCCAGGGTGCGCTCAGCCGCCATCACCTGGTCGTCCAGCTCGGCGTGGCTTTGTTGGGCATCGGCGAGCAGCATGTCGAGCTCTTCAAAGCGCCCTTCAGCGGTGACGCGGCGCTCCTGCAAGTCGTCGCGTTGTGCCTCCACCTCGGCCAGGTCGCTGGCGATCTGGGCACTTCGGCTGCGTGCCTGATCCGCCTGCTGGCTCAGTTGCAGGGTCTGCACCTGCAGCGCGTGGGCTTTTTGTTGCGCGTCCGCCGCTTCCTTGCGGCTGCTGGCCAGGCGCTGCGCCACATCGGCATAAGCAGCCTCACAGCGCACCAGCGCAGCGCGCGCCTCGTCGCTGATCAGCACCTGGGCGCGCAGCTGTTTTTCCAGGTTTTCAATTTCCTGGGCGCGCGCCAACAGGCCCGCCTGCTCCGAGTCGGGCGCGTAAAAACTGACGCTGTGACGGCCCACGGCATGACCGGTCCGGACATAAATGATTTCGCCGGGCAGCAATTGGTCGCGGCTGGCCAACGCGTCCTCCAGGCTGGCCGCGGTGAAGCAACGCTGCAGCCAGTCGTCCAGCACCGCTTTTTGGCCCGCGTCGTGCAGTCGCAGCAGGTCCGACAACCTGGGCAGCGTGCTGTGGGCCTGAACCGGTGCGGCGGATGGCGGGCTGTAAAAAGCCAGCTTGGCCGGTGGTGCGTCCTGGGCAAAAGCGCGCACCAAGTCGAGGCGGCTGACCTCCAGCGCGCCCAGGCGCTCGCGCAAGGCACCTTCCAGGGCGTTTTCCCAACCGGGCTCGATGTGCAGACGGCTCCACAGCCCCTGCAAATGGTCGAGTCCGTGCTTTTGCAGCCAGGGTTGCAACTTGCCATCGGTCATGACCCTGGCCTGCAGCGCCTTGAGTGCTTCCAGCCGGGCTGACAGCTCGGCCAGCAACGCAGACTCGCGGTTCACCGCCTGCTGTTGCTGGCGCCGGCGTTCATCCAGTTCAGGGGCACTGTCGGTCAGGGTTTCCAGGTGGGCCTGCGCCACCTCGGAGGCTTCTTGCGCCTGTTCCAGCACAAGCTGCAGTTCGGCTAACTTGTCTTCGTCGGGTGCCACCAAGCTGTTGCGGTCAGCCAGCAGGCGCTCACGGCGCGTGTCCATCTGGCGCGACTGTTCCTCAATGCCGCGCTGCTCGGCGGCCAGCACCCCAATTTGCTGCTGCACCTGGGCCACACTGGCGCGCTGGTCATTGGCAGCGCGCTGCGCTTGGCGCAAAGCCTCTTCGAGCGTCGGCAAGTGCTGCGCCTGTTCCTCCAGTTGGGCTGACAGCACCTCGTTTTTGTCCTCGCCCAGCAATTCAAGCTCAGCCAGGTCTTCCAGCGCGGCCTCGGCGTCCGTGCGGCGGGTCGCCCATTCGGTGGCCTGCTCGACCAAGGTGCGCAGCCGCAGCTCCACGCGCTGGCGCCCTTCCACCACAAAGCGGATCTCGGCCTCCAGCCGGCCCACCTCGGCACTGGCCTCATATAACCTGCCCTGCGCCTGATTGACCTGGTCACCAGCGGCGTAATGGGCCTGGCGCACCGTTTCCAGCTCGGACTCGATGTGGCGCAGGTCGGCCATGCGGCTCTCCAACGCGTTGACGGCAGCCAGGCCCTCGGCCTGAATCCGGCCCTGCTCCGTCTGTGACTCGGTGCGCTTCAGAAACCAGAGCTGGTGCTGCTTCAAGCTGCCGGTGGCGGCTAACGCGTTGTACTTTTGCGCGACTTCCGCTTGTCTTTCCAGCTTGTCGAGGTTGGCATTGAGCTCGCGCAGGATGTCTTCCACCCGGGTCAGGTTGTCCCGGGTGTCGCCCAAGCGGTTCTCGGTTTCGCGGCGGCGCTCCTTGTACTTGGACACCCCGGCCGCCTCCTCCAGGAACAGCCGCAGCTCCTCGGGTTTGCTCTCGATGATGCGGCTGATGGTGCCCTGGCCGATGATGGCGTAGGCACGCGGCCCCAGGCCGGTGCCCAGAAACACATCCTGCACGTCGCGCCGGCGCACCACCTGGTTGTTGATGAGGTAGCTGCTGTTGCCGTCACGGGTCAGCACGCGCTTGACGGCAATCTCGCCAAACTGGCTCCATTGGCCGCCGGCGCGGTGGTCGTCGTTGTCAAACACCAGCTCGACACTGGCGCGGCTGGCCGGCTTGCGCGTGGTGGTGCCGTTGAAAATCACGTCCTGCATCGACTCGCCGCGCAACTCCGACGCCTTGCTCTCGCCCAGCACCCAGCGCACCGCGTCCATGATGTTGGATTTGCCGCAGCCATTGGGCCCGACCACGCCCACCAGTTGCCCGGGCAGCAAAAAATTGGTGGGCTCGGCAAACGACTTGAAGCCTGATAACTTGATGGAATTGAGACGCACAGGGATCTGAAAAACGACAAAAGTGAGGAAGCAGCCCGGCGAACCGCCAAGCCGGGCACATCGAGGCGTCATGATAACTTGCTGCCAAGGCATCAGGTGCTGCCAAAGTGACCCGCCGTCGCCCGGAAGCCCATCCGGCGGGCTTGCCGCCGCAGATAATTGCGACATGCCCAACTCAAGCCCTGCTCAGCCAACCCACTTGCCCTTTCCTGCCGCTTCATTGCCGCCCGGTCCCAGCTCGCTGGGCGCGCTTTTTTGGGCCTTCAATGCCCTGGCACTGCAGGGTTTTGGCGGTGTGGTGGCCATTGCCCAACGCGAGCTGGTTGACAAGAAGCAATGGCTGACACCGGCCCAGTTTGTCGAAGACTGGGCGGTGGCCCAGGTACTGCCCGGCCCCAACGTGGTGAATCTGTCGTTGATGATTGGCGACCGCTACTTTGGCGTGCTTGGCGGCATGGTGGCCTTGGCCGGCATGCTGAGTTTTCCGATGGTCATTGTGCTGATCCTGGCCGCACTGTTTTCCGGTGTCTCGGATTCCGTGGCGGTGCAAGGTGCCTTGCGTGGCATGGGCGCGGTGGCGGCGGGCATGATTGTGGCCACGGGCCTGCGGCTGCTGTCTGCGCTGAAGGGCAAC
Organism: Rhodoferax sp.; assembly: GCF_030653815.1. Taxonomy (GTDB): domain Bacteria; phylum Pseudomonadota; class Gammaproteobacteria; order Burkholderiales; family Burkholderiaceae_C; genus Rhodoferax. The sequence goes on from NZ_JAURYQ010000023.1 coordinate 36,941, forward strand.
GTGCTGGGAAGCGCTGTTTGTTATGGACTGGCCGTCGTGACCTTTGTGGCGATTGCGCTGTTGCGGCTGCCGCTGATCTGGGTGCTGCTGAGCCTGGGCGGTCTGGGCGCGCTATGGGCCTACCGCCAGCTGGGCCGCCTTGAGAAGGGTGCGCCATGACGCCCGCCGACTGGCTGGCGCTGCTGACGCATTTTTTATCGCTGTCGCTGCTGGCCGTGGGCGGCGCCATCACCACCGTGCCCGACATGCACCGCACGCTGGTCGACCAGAACCAGTGGCTGTCTGACGGCCAGTTCAACGCCTCGATCGCCATCGCCCAGGCCGCGCCCGGCCCCAACGTGCTGTTTGTCGCGCTGATGGGCTGGCATGTGGGGCTGAACGCGGGTGGCGGGCTGGGCGCAGGCTGGGTCGGCTGGGGCAGTGCCCTACTGGGCGTGCTGTTGTCCATGCTGGGCATTTTGCTGCCCAGCACCACGCTCACCTTCGTGGCCAGCCGCTGGGGTCACCAGAACCGAGAACTGCGCGCCGTGCGTGCCTTCAAGCAAGGCCTGGCGCCGGTGGTGGTGGCTTTGTTGATCGCCACCGGATGGATCCTCACCGCCGCCCACGGCGCTAACCTGTCACATTGGCCGCTGTGGTTGCTGACCGTGGCCGTGGCAATGCTGGTTTGGCGCACCCGACTGCATTTGCTGTGGCTGTTGGGGGCTGGCGCGTTGGTGGGGGCTTTGGGCTGGGTTTAGTGTAAATCAACAGTCTCTATATTCTTTTTTAAATATATGGTAATCATGAAAATGTAGTTTGAAATATAAGGGTTGACCCGTAAAGTTCACCCCATGTTTGAAATTGCTCTCATTTCTGCCGGGTTTTTTGTCGGGATCGTGGTCGGGTTGACCGGTGTCGGCGGCGGCTCGCTGATGACGCCCATCCTGATTTTTGTCTTCGGCGTCAAGCCCTACATGGCGGTCGGCACCGACCTGCTGTTTGCGGCCTTCACCAAAATGGGCGGCACCGTGAAGATGGCGCGCTCCGGCCTGGTGCCCTGGCGCGTGGTACTGCACCTCAGCGCGGGTAGCATTCCGGCGGCACTCATCACGCTGTGGGTGCTCAAGAACGTCGGCCCGGCCGATGCCGCCATTCAACAGGTCATGACCTCGACATTGGGCGTGGCCCTGCTGCTGACCGCTGCCGCCACCCTGTACAAGGCCGTGCGTGGCAAGACCGCGCCGGTGCGGATTGCCGCCGGCCAGGAGGCCGTGGCCACCACGCCGCGCCACTGGAGCCTGCCACTGCTGCTGGGTGCGCTGATCGGCACGCTGGTGTCACTGACTTCGGTGGGCGCCGGTGCCATTGGTGTCACCGCGCTGATGCTGCTCTACCCCTTGCTGCCGTTGCCGCGCATTGTGGCTGCCGACATTGCTTATGCCGTGCCGCTGACGCTGGTGGCCGGTGCGGGTCATGCCTCGCTGGGCTCGGTCGACTGGTCGATGCTGAGCCTGCTGTTGGCGGGCTCGCTGCCCGGCATTTGGCTCGGTTCGCACTTCATGACCCGCGTGTCCGAGCGCGCCATTCGTTCGCTGCTGTCGGTGCTGCTGGCCTATGCCGGCACCAAGTTGATTGCCCTGTGATGAAGCAATGCTTGGTTCATGGTCGACTGAAGTCGACCCCACAAACCTCAAAACATTTTTTCACCAAGTGACAAACCATGTACCAATACACCGACTTTGACCGCCAATTTATCCACCAGCGCGCCGCCCAGTACCGCGATCAGCTTGAGCGCAATCTGAGCGGCGAGCTCAAGGAAGACGAATTTCGCCCATTGCGCCTGCAAAACGGCTGGTATGTGCAGCGCTATGCGCCCATGCTGCGCGTGGCCGTGCCTTACGGTGAATTGGCCAGCCGTCAATTGCGCGTTCTGGCCCGCATTGCCCGCGACTTTGATCAGCCCAGCGCCGCGGTTTACCAGCACGCCAGCGAGAGCCAGGCCGAGTTCGGCACGTCACACCTGCCGGTCGGTTACGGTCATTTCAGCACCCGTCAGAACGTGCAGTTCAACTGGATCCCGCTGGATAGAAGCGCCGACGTGATGGATCTGCTGGCCACGGTCGACCTGCACGGCATCCAGACCAGCGGCAATTGCATCCGCAACATCACCAGCGACGCACTGGCTGGCATCGCGCCCGATGAGCTCATCGACCCGCGCCCCTATGCCGAAATCATGCGCCAGTGGAGCACCCTGCACCCCGAGTTTGCCTTCCTGCCGCGCAAATTCAAGATCGCCATCAACGGTGCAGCTGAAGATCGCGCCGCTGTCTCCTGGCATGACGTTGGCCTGCACCTGCGCCGCGACGCGCAGGGCCAAGTCGGCTTCAAGGTGCTGGTCGGTGGCGGCATGGGCCGCACCCCCATGATTGCCGGCACGCTGCGCGAGTTTTTGCCCTGGAACCAGATCCTCAATTATCTGGAGGCCGTGGTGCGCGTCTACAACCGCTTCGGTCGCCGCGACAACCTGTACAAGGCGCGTATCAAGATTTTGGTGAAAGCCGAGGGCCAGCGTTTTGTCGACGAGGTCGAGGCCGAATACCAGGACATTCTGGCGCACGACGGTGCCGCACACGCCATTCCTCAGGCCGAGCTGGACCGGGTTTCCGCCCATTTCCTGCCGCCCGCCACCATGGATCGCCACGGCCTGCGGCCTCGCGATGACGAAGCTTCCGTCATTGCGAGCGAAGCGCGGCAATCCATGTCTGCAAGCGCAACCGATTCACCGGACTACCGGCGCTGGCTCGCCCAAAACGTGCGTGCCCACAAAAATCCGGCCTTGCGCGCGGTCACGCTGTCGTTCAAGCGCCTGGGCCACGCGCCCGGCGACGCCACCGCCGACCAGCTCGACGCCGCCGCCGACTTGGCCGATCGTTTCAGCGCCGGTGAAGCCCGCGTCACCCACGAGCAAAACCTGCTGCTGCCTTGGGTCGCCGAGCACGACCTGCCCGCGCTTTGGCACGCTGCCCGGCGCTTGGGTGTGGCCAAGGCCAACATCGGCCTGCTCACCGACATGATCACCTGCCCCGGCGGCGACCTGTGCGCGCTGGCCAACGCCCGCTCGCTGCCGCTGGCGCAAGCCGTGACCGAGCGCTTCCAGGACCTGGATGAGCTGTTCGACATCGGCCCGGTCGACCTGCACATCAGCGGTTGCATGAACTCCTGCGGCCACCACCACACCGGCCACATCGGCATTTTGGGTGTCGACAAGGACGGCCGCGAGTGGTACCAGATCTCGCTCGGCGGCTCCGACGGCAGCCATCTGAGCGGCGCGGCCGTGCCCGGCAAGGTGATCGGCCCGTCGTTTGCAGCGAGCGAAGTGACCGACGTGGTCGAGGCGCTCATCGACAGCTACCGCGTGTACCGCAAGGCGGGCGAAACCTTCATCGACTGCGTGCGCCGCGTCGGCGCTGACCCCTTCAAGCTGGCCGCCAACGCCGTGCGCCACGAAACCCGCGATGGCGGCCGCGTGCTGCATGTCCACCTGGCCACCGCCGACGCCGCCACCGACTGACCCCTGGAATACCCTGAACATGAACACGCTTGAATTGATCCCATCAGACGCCACGACTGAATCACCTGCCGGTTTGCAGGTCATCAAACTCGCCAACGACGCCAACCCGAGCACGCTGGCACTGGACGGTGTGACACGCATTGAATTGAATTTCCCCAAGTTTACCGACGGCCGCGCCTTCAGCCAGGCTTACCTGCTGCGCCGCCGCCTTGGTTTCAAGGGCGACATTCGCGCTACCGGCGACGTGCTGGTGGACCAACTGCTGCAAATGCAGCGTTCAGGCTTCAGTTCGGCCGTGCTGCGTGCCGACCAAAACCTGGCCCACGCGCAACGCCAACTCACACACTTTGCCGGTTTTTACCAAGGCGATGCGGCGCAGCCCCAACCCCAATTCGTTTTGCACGGAGCCACGGCATGAGCGCCATCGACCTCAACGCCCGCGCGTCCAGCACCTTTGCGGAAAAACTCGCCGAGACCCAGGCGCTATTGCAACAGGCCGCGCTGGACTACGCACCAAGGAACACAGGCGACGCACCACGCATCACGCTGGCCTGCAGCCTGGGTGCCGAAGACATGGTGTTGGCCCACCTGGTCAACAGCCTGAAACTCGACATCGGCATCTTTGTGCTGGAAACCGGCCAGCTCCATGTCGAGACGCTGGCGCTGCTGGCCCGGCTGCAAGCCACGTCACGGGCACCAGTGCAGGTGTTCATGCCCGTGCGGGAAGCAGTCATCCAGTTCGTGGAACGCGAAGGCACCGACGCCATGTACCAGAGCATTGCCCTGCGCAAGGCCTGCTGCGCGATCCGCAAGATGGAGCCGCTGAGCCGCGCCCTAGCGGACAAGGACGCCTGGATCACCGGCCTGCGTCGTGAACAGTCGGGTGCCCGTGCCGAAGTGCCTTTGACAGACCGCAGCGACGCCGCCAAGGTCAAGCTCAATCCGCTGGCCAACTGGACCTGGGGCGACGTGTGGCATTACATCGCTGACAACAAGGTGGACTACAACCCGCTGCACGACCAATTTTACCCCAGCGTTGGCTGCGCCCCCTGCACCCGTGCCATCAGTCTCGGTGAAGACTTTCGCGCCGGCCGCTGGTGGTGGGAAGACGAGGCCGCCAAGGAATGCGGCCTGCATGTCAAAGCCAGCCTGTAACAACTAACGCATCCCAAAAATGAACGCTCCTACCTCACTCGAACTGCTGCACCCCATGACGCACCACCGCCCCGACCATCTCAGCAACGCCCACCTGGACGCGCTGGAAGAAGAAACCATCTTCATCCTGCGCGAAGTCGCCGCCGCCTTCGAGCGCCCCACCCTGCTGTTTTCGGGCGGCAAAGACTCGTTGGTGATGCTCAAATGCGCCGAAAAAGCCTTTGGTACCCCGGCCACCGGCGGCAAGATTCCCTACCCGCTGCTGATGATCGACACCGGTCACAACTTCCACGAGGTCACCGACTTCCGCGACGCGCGCGCCGCTGAGTTGGGTGCCGACCTGATTGTGCGCAGCGTCGAAGACTCGATGGCGCGCGGCACCGTGCGCCTGGCGCATCCGGGCGAGTCGCGCAACGTGCACCAGTCGGTCACACTGCTCGAGGCCATCGAAGAATTCCGCTTTGACGCGCTCATCGGCGGCGCCCGCCGCGACGAGGAAAAAGCCCGCGCCAAGGAACGCATCTTCAGCCACCGCGACAGCTTCGGTCAGTGGCAACCCAAAGACCAGCGCCCTGAGCTGTGGACGCTGTTCAACACCAAACTGCAACCCGGCGAGCACTTCCGCGTGTTCCCGATCAGCAACTGGACCGAGCTCGATGTGTGGCAATACATTGCCCGCGAAGCCATCGCCCTTCCCTCGCTCTACTACACCCACCAGCGCGAGGTGGTCGAGCGCAAGGGCCTGCTGGTGCCGGTGACCGAGCTGACCCCCTTGAAACCCGGCGAAGTGGCCGAGTTGCGCGACGTCCGCTTTCGCACCGTGGGCGACATCACCTGCACCTGCCCGGTGGAAAGCCTGGCCGCCACGCCCGAGCAGATCGTGCTGGAAACCCTGGCGGCTGACGTCAGTGAGCGCGGCGCCACCCGCATGGACGACAAAACCTCAGAGGCTTCGATGGAGAAGCGCAAGAAAGATGGATATTTCTAATGAACACATTCGACACCAGCTCAGCCCTCAAATTCATCACCTGCGGCAGCGTGGACGATGGCAAGAGCACGCTCATTGGCCGCCCGCTGCTCGACAGCAAAAGCGTGCTGCAAGACCAACTGGCCAACGTCTCCAAAAGCGGCGAGGCCGACCTGGCGCAGTTCACCGACGGCTTGAGCGCCGAGCGCGAGCAAGGCATCACCATCGACGTGGCCTACCGCTACTTCAACACGGCCGAGCGCAAGTTCATCATCGGCGACGCGCCCGGCCATGAGCAGTACACCCGCAACATGGTCACCGCCGCCAGCAGTGCCGATGCCGCCGTGGTGCTGGTCGACGCCACCAAACTGCAATGGCAGGATACGGACTTGAGCCTGCTGCCACAAACGCGCCGCCATTCCTTGCTGTGCCATATGCTGCGCGTACCCAGCATTGTTTTTGCGGTCAACAAGCTTGATGCCCTGGGCGACGATGCGGCAAAAGCCTTTGCCAACATCAGCGCCGCGCTGGAAAAGTTCTCCAGCGAGGCCGAGCTGGAATTCGCCACCATCGTGCCGATTTCCGCGCTCAAGGGCCACAATGTGGTCGACGCCAAGGACGACGGCTGGTGCGGCTACACCGGCCCCAGCTTGCTCGACATCCTGGAAGGGCTGCCGGTGATCCCCGCCGACACGCAATTACCGCTGGCGTTTCCGGTGCAATGGGTCGAAAAGTTCTCGGACAGCGCCGATACCTCACAAGGCCGCCGGGTGTTCTGGGGCCGTGTTGGCGCGGGCGTGGCCCAGGTGGGCCAGAGCGTCAAGGTGCTGCCCAGCGGCCAAACCGCCACCGTGGCCCAAGTGCTGGGCCACACCCGCCTGCCCCGCGCTGTGCCGGCCGGTCACAGCGCCGGCATCGTGCTCGACCGCGAGGTCGACGTGTCGCGCGGCGACTGGCTGCTGGCCACGGAATCACCAGCCCCGAGCCGCGAACTCGCGGTGACGGTGGCCTGGATGGACGACGAACCGCTGGTGGCGGGGCGCGTGTATTGGGCGCTGCACGGCCACCGCTGGGTCAAGGCGCGGGTCAAGCGCGTGGTGCATCGGCTCGACATCAACACGCTGGCCGAGGAAGACGCCAGCGCGCTGCCCGCCAACAGCATCGGCCATGTCGAACTGAGCCTGCAGGAGCCGCTGGCGGTGCGGCCCTTTCTTGAGTCGCGCGTGCTGGGGGCCTTGGTACTGGTCGACACCGCCAGCCACAAAACGGCCGGGGCCGCCCTGGTCAATTGACACACATCAAGGCTCAAAAGCGGCAATGCCACTATGCTCCTTGCCCTTGCACCCGAGCCTTTAAAATCACGCTTTTGCTTTCAACCGAAGAAATTTCAAAATGACCCATACCGTCACCGAAGCCTGTATCAAATGCAAGTACACCGATTGCGTCGATGTCTGCCCCGTGGACTGTTTTCGCGAAGGCCCCAACTTTTTGACCATCGACCCCGATGAATGCATCGACTGCGCGGTCTGCATCCCCGAATGCCCGGTGAACGCCATTTACGCCGAAGAAGACGTGCCCAAGGACCAGCGCCACATGACCAAACTCAACGCCGAGCTGGCCAAGCTGCCCACCTGGAAAAGCATCACCAAACGCAAGGCCGCACTGCCCGAAGCCGAAGAGTGGAAAGACAAGACCGGCAAGCTGTCAGAGCTGATCCGCTGAACCTGTCACCATGAATCCCTGGCCCCTGGATTGCCGCGTCGCTCACGCTCCTCGCAATGACGGTGCTTTGACTCGTCATTGCGAGTCCCCCGTATCCGGCCCGCTACCGCACACGGACCTTGAGCCTAAAGTTGTCATCCCGGGCTCGACCCGGGATCCAGAACTCCGGCAATCATGGATTGCGGATCAAGTCCGCAATGACACCTAAGAGACGAACGGTTCATGGAAAGCGAAGCGCGGCAATCCATGCAGTCTGACCTGCCCCCCATCCACACCGACGCCCTCGTCATCGGAGCCGGGCCGGTGGGCTTGTTCCAGGTGTTTCAACTGGGCCTGCAGGGCATCCATGCCCAAGTGGTCGATGTGCTCGACCAGGCGGGTGGCCAATGCATCGAACTCTACCCCGACAAACCCATTTACGACATCCCCGGCCTGCCTTACAGCACCGGCCGCGATCTGACCCAGCGCCTGCTTGAACAAGTGGCGCCCTTCCAGCCCGCGTTTCACTTCAAGCAGCAGGTTGGCCAGCTTGACCGCCAGCCCGACGGCCGCTGGCTGGTTGCCACGCCAAAGCAGCAATTTTTAACGCGCACCCTGTTCATTGCCGCCGGTGTGGGCGCCTTTGTGCCCAAGGAACTCAGGCTCGACGGGCTGCCAGCCTTTGCCGACACACAGCTGTTTTACCGCCTCCCCAATGACGCACAAATCAAGGGCCGGCAGGTGGTGGTGCTCGGCGGTGAAGAAACTGCGGTCGACTGCGCCATTGCGCTCGCCACGGCGGAATCACCTTCGGCCGCCAGCGTCACCCTGGTGCACCGGCGCGACGTGCTGCAGGCCAGGCCCGACGCCCTGGAAAAGCTGGCCCAATTACGCGCCAGCGGCCGCATCGCCTTCATCGCCGGACAAATCACCGGCATCGAAACACGGGGCGGCCGGCTTGTGGCTGTGAAGGTGACCACTCCCGAAGACCAGACCTTGAGCCTGCCTGTGGACGTGTTGCTGGTGAACCAGGGCATCAGCCCCAAACTCGGACCCATCGCCGATTGGGGCCTGGCCATGGCGCGCAAACAGCTCAGCGTCGACCCGGCCACGTTCGCCACCAGCGAAACCGGCATTTACGCCGTGGGCGACATCAACAGCTACCCCGGCAAGAAGAAACTCATCGTCTGCGGTTTTCACGAAGCCACGCTGGCCGCGTTTGCCGCCGCCAGCTACCTGGACCCGCACGCTTCTGGGGTACTGCAATACACCACCAGCAGCGCGCTGTTGCAGCAGCGGCTGGGGGTGAAAGAAATTACTTCCCCACCAGCTGGTTAAGCTTGTCGGCCTCGAAGTGCTCCTGCCTGGCCGCGTCCAGCGGCACGATGGAGGCAACCTGACGCGGGCAATTGAGCTGCTCGATGGCTTTCCAGATCATGGCGATCTGATGTTCCTGGGTGGCGGCGTTGTCGATCAGACCGCGCATGGCCTGGCTCAGCGGGTCGTCGTTTTGCGTGACACCGTAGGCCGAAAACCCCATTTTGGAGGCCACCTCCTCGCGCTTGACGTCAAGCTCTGCCTGGATGATGCGCGCCGGGTTGCCCACGGCGGTAGCACCGGCGGGCACCGGCTTGGTCACTACCGCATTCGACCCCACCTTGGCGCCATCGCCCACGACAAAACCACCCAGCACCTGCGCCCCGGCGCCCACCACCACACCCCGGCCCAAGGTGGGGTGGCGTTTGGTGCCCTTGTACAGCGAGGTGCCGCCCAGCGTCACGCCCTGGTAAATGGTGCAGTCATCGCCAATTTCGGCGGTCTCGCCGACCACCACGCCCATGGCATGGTCAAAAAACACGCGCTCACCCACCTTGGCGCCGGGGTGGATCTCGATGCCGGTTAAGAAGCGCGACAGTTGCGAGATAAAGCGCCCCAGCCATTTAAGGTCATTGGTCCAGCAGGCGTGCGCCAGCCGGTGCAGCAGCACGGCATGCACGCCGGGGTAGCAGGTCAGCACTTCCCAAAAAGTACGGGCCGCCGGGTCACGCTCCAAAATGCATTGAACGTCAGATTTGAGTCTTGAAAACATGGGGTAAGTTTATTCGCTGACACATGGCCCCGTCACTACCGACGGTATCGTCATTGCGAGCGTAGCGCGGCAATCCATGCATTTGAATTTATTGCTTCATCATCATCTTGGCAATACCGCGCAGGATGTGGATTTCTTCCTGCGTCACGGCGGCGCGGTTGAACAGCTGGTTCAGGCGCGGCATGAGTTTTTTGGGCGACTTCGGGTCCAGAAAACCGATACTGGCGAGCCCTTGCTCCAGGTGGCTTAGCATGCCGGCCACCTGCGCGGCGTCGGCCAGCACCGGCTCGGCGGTGGCCGCCTGAACCGGGTAGCCACCCAACGCCTCGCGCCAGTCATAGGCAATCACCTGCAGCGCCGCCGCCAGATTCAGCGAGCCAAACTTGGGGTTGCTCGGAATGCTCAGACAGGCGTGGCAGCGGTAAACGTCGTCGTTGGCCATGCCAAAACGCTCAGAGCCAAATAAAAAAGCCACGCCGGTATGGCTGGCCTCGGTGGCTTTCAGCAGCGCGTCAAAGTGCGCGCGCGGCGCCACCGTGGGCGGGCCGAAGTCGCGCGGCGTCATCGCCGTGGCGCACAGGTGGGTCATGCCATCCAGCGCCTCGTCGAGCGTGGCCACGATGCGCGCGTTCTTGAGCACATCCAGCGCGCCGCTGGCACGCTGGATGGTTTCTTCGCGCTTGAGCACATTGGCCCAGCGCGGCGCCACCAGTACCAGGTCATCAAAACCCATGGTCTTCATGGCACGGGCGGCAGCGCCGACATTGCCGGCGTGGCTGGTGTTGATCAGGATAAATCGCGTCTGCATGGGGAAGCCTAAACAGGAGCCGTTAAAATAGAGCTATTGTCGCTGTCCGCATCGCCGGGCAAGTGCGCCGCTCATCCCTCACACAGACTCAGGCCCGATCCGTCCGTCTTATACAACTTATATGTCAATTTCAAACCTGCACCCCATGGTCAACGTGGCCGTCAAAGCCGCACGCGCAGCCGGCGCCATCATCAACCGCGCCGCCCTCGACGTCGAGTCGGTCCGCGTTTCCCAGAAGCAGGTCAATGACTTTGTCACCGAGGTGGACCAGGCGTCGGAAGAAATCATCATCGAAACCCTGCTCGGCGCCTACCCCGGCCACGCGATCTGGGCTGAAGAGTCCGGCCGCGTGCACGGCGCGCAAGACTCCGAGTTTGTCTGGATCATCGACCCGCTCGACGGCACCACCAACTTCATCCACGGCCTGCCCATTTACTGCGTCAGCATTGCACTGGCGGTCAAGGGCAAGGTCGAGCAGGCCGTCATCTACGACCCCAGCCGCAACGACCTGTTCACTGCCACCAAGGGCCGCGGCGCCTACCTCAACAACCGCCGCCTGCGCGTCGCCAAGCGCACCCGCCTGCAGGAATGCCTGCTTTCCACCGGCTTCCCCTACCGTCAGGAAGACGACATCAACACCTACCTGCGCCTGATGGGCGACATGATGCAGCGCACCGCCGGCCTGCGCCGCCCGGGTGCCGCCGCGCTTGACCTGGCCTATGTGGCAGCCGGCTTCACCGACGGCTTTTTTGAGTTGGGCCTGCAACCCTGGGACGTGGCCGCAGGTTCACTGCTGATCACCGAAGCCGGCGGTCTGGTCGGCAACTTCTCGGGCGACGCCAATTTTCTGGAACAAAGAGAATGCATGGCGGGCAACCCGCGCATCTACGGCCAGATGGTGGCCATTTTGGGTAAATACAGCAAATTTGCCAGCGCCGGCGACAAAGCCGCCGTGCGCGAAGCGGTGGCCGAGCTGGCCAAAACACCCATCTAAGACAGCCAGCAGGACAGCCATCGGCCCGGGGCGTGCCTCCCACCTCACAAACTTGCCCCAATCTTCCGCAACCGCGCAGATGCGGCTTGGGCCTCTGCCAAAAGCAGTTCCCAATTGTCTGGTGGATGGCCACTCTCCAACATCATGCGGAATACGCGATAGGCATCGTTGCCGCTTTCATACGCGCGTTTGGTGTCTTCGTCGTTCACCCATGTAAAAACGATGACTTTGCTCCGGGCGTGATAGCGAAAGAAAAGGCGGTATTGTTGAAAAAACTTGGCTCGAAACCAGTGCTTATGTTCATCCCCAAGCGTGGTTCCCTGACGGTATTCGGCGCGCGCCGGGTCTTGTGGAATCACCTCAAAAGCCAGCTTGGCGATGGCGGCCAGACGCTTTGCAGCGTTCTTCTTGACGAAGCCAATGGCATCCTTTTGCCTCAAGACCTCCACCTGCCGACTCAATAACTCAAGCTGATCGAGAAACAGGGGATGCGCGAAGAGGGTCCAGCCATTAACAACCAAGAATGCCGGTGAAGCCTGACTCATTCATCTTCTGCCGACAGTGCCGCATCGAGATCCACTTTCACATCTCCGACCAAGCTCTGAATACGCTGAACCAGCCCGGCATCAAGAGCTGCCAGCCGCTCCGGATGGGTTGCCATGTCGTGCGCCAGAAAGTTCAAAAATTGGCCCATCACCGGATCGTCGCTTGTCGTCTTGGTAGCACGTGTCAGCACCACATCGCCATCTGGGCGGATCGTGAAATGGATTTTGTCACGCTTTCCAAGCCTGAGTGCCCGGCGAACAGACTCTGGCACCGTGGTTTGGTAACGCTCAGTAAGTGTGGATTCAGCTTCAAGAATGGCGGGCATGATGGTCTTGGGTGCTAGGTAATTAATGAGTGTAATGAGTGCAAATGGTAATGCGATTGCATTGCCTTGTCAATGCAAAAGCGATGAACAAGGCCGGAAACGATGTGGGTCCAGGCCTGTGGCTGGGAACCCTTGCGGTAGATGATCTGGCCGGCATCCAGAGACTCGACTTTGATGCAGGGCAAAACCCGCAGCACGCGTTGCTCTGAAAGCCCGAGACCTTTGAGTAATTGGTAGGCGTAAATTGACACGCGACACCAATTACACGGTTAGCTTGAGATACATATTGTTTGACAAAACAACCTCCTCTTTTTAATTAACCCGATTCTTATGAATCCAGATCAAGCGGAGGTGCACTTTGTTGGTGCATGAACAAAGTCAGCGACTTTTTTGTCGTTTTGGACCTTTCCCTCCCCTGCGTATTCCTGTGAACGTGACCACTGATTCCGGCAGTCCTGGATTGCCGCGCTTCGCTCGCAATGACGACACGTAGTTACCGGCGTCTGGCCGAGCGCACGCCGGGGAGTTCGGCGACCAGGCCCAGCACCTTGTGCAGGCGGCCGGAGTCGGTGACTTCGACGGTGAAGGTCATCCAGGCCGTGCCTTTGATGGACTGGGTCTGCACGCCGATGACGTTCATTTTTTCCTTGGTGAAGACCTCGGAGATGTCGCGCAGCAGGCCTTGCCGGTCTTGCGCCTGCACCGCCACATCGACCGGGAACACCGAGCCGCCGGCGGTCTGGTTCAAACCCCACTCCACATCGATCAGGCGTTCGCCGTTTTTGGCGACCATTTCCTTCAGGTTGGGGCAGTCGGTGCGGTGCACACTGACGCCCTTGCCCCGGGTGACGAAGCCGCAGATGGCGTCGGGCGGCGCCGGTTTGCAGCATTTGGCCATTTGGGTCATGAGCGAGTCCACCCCCACCACCAGCAAGCCGCCTTTGCTGGGGTTGCTGTCGCTGCGGGGCTTGCGGATGAGCGGTGCCTCCAGGTCATGCTGGGGCGGTTCGTCGGGGCGCAGCAGTTGCTCGATGGTGCGCAGCGAAAATTCTTCCTTGCCCACCACTTCAAACAGCGCGTCGGCCGAGGTGAAGCCAAGCTGGGAGGCCAGGTCGTCGAGCTTGAGGGCGGTTTTGCCTTCGCGTTGCAGCAGTTTTTCAACCAACTCACGGCCTTTGGCGGTGGTCTCGGCCAGGGCCAGGGCGTTGAACCAGGCCCGCACCTTGGTGCGCGCACGGTGGCTGACCAGGTAGCCCTGCTCGGGGTTGAGCCAGTCGCGCGAGGGGCCGCCCTCTTTCACCGTGATGACTTCCACGGTTTGGCCGTTTTTGAGCGGCGTGTTGAGCGGCACCATGACGCCGTCGACGCGCGCGCCGCGGCAGCGGTGGCCCAGGCTGGTGTGCACGCTGTAGGCGAAGTCGACCGCGGTGGCGCCCTGCGGCAGTTCGACAATGGCGGCCTCGGGGGTGAGCACGTAGATGAGGTCGTCAAACACGCCCTGGGTCTGGGTGCCGGAGAGGTCGCGCTCCCATTCGAGCAGTTGGCGCAGCACGGCAATTTTGGCGTCATAGGCGCCGCTGGCCGAGACCCCGGCGTAGCCCTTGGCGCCGGCCTCCTTGTAGGCCCAGTGCGCGGCGACACCGTTTTCGGCGTGGTCGTGCATGGCCTGGGTGCGGATCTGGATTTCGCAGACCTGACCTTCGCTGTCGCGCACCACGGTGTGCAGCGACTGGTAGCCGTTGACCTTGGGTTTGGCGATGTAGTCGTCGAATTCTTCGGCGATGGGCGTGAAATGGCTGTGCACCCAGCTCAGGGCGGCGTAGCACTCGGGCACGCTGGCCACAATGACGCGCAGCGCGCGCACGTCGTAGATGTGCGCAAAGTCGAGGCCCTTGCCGCGCATTTTCTTGACAATGCTGTAAATGTGCTTGGGCCGGCCCGAAACCGTGGCGCTGAGGCCGTTGGCGACCAGGTCGGATTGCAGCCGGGCGCGCAGGCGCTCGATATTGGCCTCGCGCTCGGCGCGTTTTTCGTCGAGCCAGCTGGCCACCTGGCGGTAGGTGTCGGGCTCCTGGAAACGAAACGCCAGGTCTTCCATTTCCCACTTGATTTCCCAAATGCCCAGGCGGTTGGCCAGCGGCGCAAACACCTGCAGCGCCTCGGCGGCAATGCCTTCGGGCACCGGCAGTTTGGTGGCGGCAAAAAAGCGCAGGGTTTGCAGGCGCGAGGCCAGGCGCAGCATGACCACGCGCAGGTCGCGCGAAAACGCCAGCAGCATCTTGCGCACGTTTTCGGTCTGCATGACGGCGGGTTGCAGACCGGTGGCATGGCCGCGTGCGCGCACCAGCCGGGCCTGGCGCTGCACCCGCACCAGCTTGGTGGTTTCCATGGCGAGCGCGGCAAAGTTGTCGCCAAAGGCCTTGGCGATCACCTCTTGCGGCCGGTTCAGGTGGTCGCAGGCGTAGACCAGGTAGCTGGCGGCCTGCATCGCCTCTGAGCCGCCAATGCTGCGCAAAATGGCGGCCACGGCGTCGGCGTGGGCCAGGATGTTTTCACTGGTGTCGAGCTGTTCGGTGGCCAGCAGCGGTTCGGCAAAGGCGCGCGCGCGCACCAGCGCGTGGGCCTGCTCCGGCAGGCTGTCGGCGGTGGCGGCGACCACCGGCAAGACCGGTTTTCCGGTGGGATCAGGGTGAGCTGTGGCTTGGCTTTTCATCGAAATATTTAGCTTCAGTCCAGCAAAAACTCGACCACGGCTTGCACCTGGTCGTTGGCAACAAAGGTGGGCGCATGGCCGACACCGGCAAATTCAATCAGCCTGGCCTTGGGGCCACGCTGGGTCATGGCTTGGGCGGTCTGCGGCGACAACAAGTCGGAGTCGGCGCCGCGTATCAGCAGGGTCTGCGCGCTGATGTGGTCGTAGGCCTGCCACAACAGGGCCTCGCCCTGGGCGGTGGATTCGGGGGTGGCGGCGGCAAACGGCCTGGCCAACGCGGGGTCATAGTGCAGCGTGAGGCGGCCACTGCCGTCGGGCAGGGGTTTCAGCATGGGGCGGCACAGCGCCAGCCACTGTGCCGGGGTGTGCGGGCCGAAGGTACTGGAAGTCACCCACATCGCATCGGCGGCCTGCTGCTCGGTGGCAAAGGCGCCGGTTTTACCGAGGTACTGGCCGATGCGCTGCAGCGCCTGCCACTCCAGCGCAGGGCCGACGTCGTTGAGCACCAGACGGCGCACTTTGGCAAAGGCCGGGGCTTCGGGCAGGCCCGCCACCACCATGCCGATGAGGCCGCCCATGCTGGTGCCGACCCAGTCGAGCGTGCTGGCTTGCAGCTGTTGCAGCAGGGCCAGCATGTCAGCCGCGTAAAAAGGAATCTGGTAGCCCTGGGGGTCCTTGAGCCAGTCGCTCTGGCCGCGTCCGACCACGTCAGGGCAGACCACGCGCAGGCTGTGGCCGGCGCTGGCGGCGTGGGCGCACAGGGCTCGGGCGAGCACGTCGAAGTCGCGGCCCTGGCGGGTCAGGCCATGCACGCACAGCACCACGTGGCCGCTGTCGGGCTGGCCCCATTGCCAGTAGGCCATGCGGTGGCCGCCCTGGGCGTCGGGACAGGTGACAAATTCGAGGGAGGGTTGCGACATGGCGAAATGGGCGATCAAAAGGGAGGCGGGATAATGAGCGGGAGGCATGTGCCCATGGCGTCTGGCAGGCACATGGCGACATCCTAATTCAAACTGGGACCCATCTGGTTCGGACTTGGCTTAATCAATTATTTTTTTCGGAGAATTACCCCATGCTTAAAGGTAAAACAGCGCTTGTGACCGGTTCCACCAGCGGCATTGGACTGGGCATTGCCAAGGCCCTGGCGGCCCAGGGTGCCAACATTGTCATGAACGGCTTTGGCGACGTGTCGGGTGCCCAGGCCGAAGCGGCCGCCCTGGGCGTGGCGGTGGCTTACCACGGTGCCGACATGAGCCGACCTGAGGAGATTGCCGCCATGATGGCTTATGCGGTCGAGCAATTTGGCCAGGTCGACATTCTGGTGAATAACGCTGGCATTCAGCATGTGGCGCGCATCGAGAACTTCCCCGCAGAGCGCTGGGACGCCATCATTGCCATCAACATGAGCAGCGCCTTCCACGCCACGCGGCTGGCGCTGCCGGCCATGCAGGCAGCAGGCTGGGGCCGCATCATCAATGTGGCGTCAGTGCACGGGCTGGTGGCCTCGGCAGAAAAATCGGCTTATGTGGCGGCCAAGCACGGCGTGGTGGGGCTGACCAAGGTGACCGCACTGGAAAACGCCACGACCGGCGTCACCTGCAACGCCATTTGCCCGGGCTGGGTGTTGACGCCCCTGGTGCAAAAGCAGGTGGACGCCAAAGCCGCCGTGTTGGGTGTGTCCAATGACGAAGCCAGGAATTTGCTGCTGGGTGAAAAAGAGCCGTCAATGCAGTTCACCACCCCCGAAGAGCTGGGCGCGCTGGCGGTGTTTTTCTGCTCGCCCGCCGGCAACAATGTGCGCGGCGTGGCCTGGAACATGGACGGCGGCTGGGCCGCGCAGTAAATCAGGGCCTGACGTAAGCCCAGCCCTCGTTCTGTCGGTTCATGATCTGAATGACACCGGCGGGCACGTAGCTGATGGACTGGTTCATGTCGGCCTTGACGAGTTTTTGGGCAGTCATGGTGTTTTCGCAAGCCACCACCTTGACGCCTGATTTGATCGCGTCATTGACCCGATTGGCTGTGACCGCGTCAAACTTGAGCATGCCGATGCCCGGGCCAAAGGCCACAATTTCTACCTGAACCTTGTCGGCGCCCAGCTCTTTTTGGGCGTTGCCGGCCACGTTCAGTGCGAGGTTCCACTTGGCGGCGTCGCCGTCACTGACCTGCATCACGATACGCGGTGCGGGCGCGGGCGGTGTGCTGGCGCAGCCAGTGGCCAACAAGGACGCGCCAGTGATGGCGAGGGCGATAAACAGGGTTCTGCGGTTCATGGGCAAGGCCTCCAGGCAATTGAGTTGGACCCGGCATGTTAGGCAAGCCTTATGGCGCTGGCTACGCGTGTAAACCCGAACACCGCTATTTCAACTGCACCGACCCCGACACGTTGACGCTGACCTGGCTCAGCCCCGCTTCCAGGGGGACGGGGGACGACTCGTCGGCCGCCGAGCGGACGTTGGCGGCCATCATGTAAGGGCGCACCGGGCCGGGTTGGTTGGCGTTGATGTGGATTTCGCCCAGGGTGTAGCCGGTAAAGCCGAAGCCTTTGGCAATCTCGGTGGCGTTTTTCTGAAACTCCGCAATGGCCTGGTTTTGGGCTTGCGCCTGCGCCTCCTGGCGCTGCTGAACGCTCATGCCGAAGACCACGCTGGCAACGCTGAGGGTTTGCAACTGCGCCGCGGTCTGGCTGATGCGCACGAAGTCACGGCCCTGCAAAATGAGCTCGGCCGTGCCCTGCCAGCCCACCAGTTTGCCGTTGCGGTCGTGCCGCGGCGACAAGCCAAAGCGCCCGGTGCTGACCGTCATTTGGGGACTTTGCGCCTGGCGCCGGGCCAGGGTCAACGCAGTATCAAGCGCGGTCTTGAGCTGGTTTTGCACCTCTGGCGCACTGCTGCCCTCGCGCTGGGTGCTGAGCGTCAGCGTGAGTTCGTCCTGCGGCACCTGGACCGTGGCGCTGGCCGACAAGTTGACGCGTTGCGTTGGCAGGGCTTGCGCCTGGTTTTGAGAAAAAGCGGATTGCGTCGCCACCAGCACAAGGCCGGCGGCTAGCCATTGGGTAAAGTTTTTCATGTTTTTGATCCTAGTGGATGGATGTCGGTGGTCGTCACGAAATTTGTAACAGCATGTCAACGTGCTTAAAAAAATTAAAAAACTTGCCGTCAAACACGCAAAATCGCGCTTGTTACAAATTGCTCCGGGGGAAAGTATGTCTGGAAATTCTGATCATGTTGACAAAATTTTGGTGGTGGACGACGACGCCCGCATTCGCGACCTGCTGCGCCGCTACCTGACCCAGGAGGGTTTTGAGGTATTGCAAGCCGAAGACGGCAAGGCGCTCACCCGGGTGCTGTTGCGCGAACCGGTCGACCTGATTGTGCTCGACCTGATGATGCCGGGCGAGGATGGCTTGTCAATTTGCCGGCGCCTGCGCGGCGGCAATGACCGCACGCCGATCATCATGCTGACCGCCAAGGGTGAGGACATTGACCGCATCGTGGGTCTGGAGCTGGGCGCCGACGATTATCTGGGCAAGCCCTTCAACCCGCGCGAGCTGCTGGCCCGCATCCACGCCGTGCTGCGCCGCCGACCGCCAGTGGAGGCGCCGGGGTCGCCCTCGGCCGACAACGAGACCATCTGTTTTGGCCCCTTCAGCTTTGACCTGGGTGCGCGCATCTTGCGCAAGGACCAGGAAGAAATTCCCCTGACCACGGGTGAATTCGCCATGCTCAAGGCGCTGGTGCGGCACCCACGGCAACCGCTGTCGCGTGAAAAGCTGGCGCAGCTGGCCCGGGGCCGTGACTTTGAGCCGTTTGACCGCAGCCTGGATGTGCAGGTGTCGCGACTGCGCAAGCTCATCGAGCTCGACGCCACGGTGCCGCGCTACATCCAGACGGTGTGGGGTGTCGGCTACGTGTTTGTCCCCGATGGCAACTAAATCGGGCTTGAGCCTGTTTTGGCGCACCTTTGTGCTGCTGGCGCTGCTGCTGCTGGGCAGTGTGCTGGCCTGGACGCAAACGCTGAACGAGCTCGAATCGGAACCACGGGCGATCCAGACGGCGCGGCAAATTGCCTCGCTGGTCAACATGAGCCGGGTGGCGGTGATGCACTCGGATGGCATTGCCCAGGTCTCGCTGTTCAAGTCCATGAAGGACCAGGAGGCGGTGGTGATCAAGCTGCGCGAACCCAATGACATGGTGCAAGCCCTGAGGCAGGACGAGCACAACCGTGTCATCGAAGCCGAACTCAAAGAACGGCTCGGTCCGAACACACCGGTGGCCGGGCAAGTCAACGGTGAAGCCGGCCTGTGGATTGGCTTTGACATCAACAAGGACCATTTCTGGCTGCAAACCGATCTGTCGCGCTTTGACCGGCCCAAGGCCAAGACCTGGCTGGTCTGGCTGAGCACCGCGACCGTGCTGTCGCTGCTGGGGGCGGCGTGGATTGCGGGCTTGATCAACCGGCCGCTGAAAGACCTGTCGTTTGCCGCCCGGCGGGTGCGTGAAGGCGACTTTGAGGCCAGCCAGCTGGATGAGTCGGTGGTGACCAGCGAGATTCGGGCGGTCAACATCGGCTTTAACCGCATGACCCAAAAACTGGCCAAGATTGAGGAGGAGCGCGCCGTGATGCTGGCCGGCATTTCACACGACCTGCGCACCCCGCTGGCACGGCTGCGGCTGGAGACCGAGCTCAGCGTGAACGACCCCGCTGCCCGCGAGCACATGGCCAACGACATTGCGCAACTGGACGCCATCATCAACAAGTTCCTGGATTACGCGCGACCTGACTACGTCAAGTTCAGTCCGGTGGCACTTGACCCGCTGCTGGAGCAGTGCCTGGGCACCCTGCGCAAGCGCCCTGAGCTTGAGCTGAAACTTGCCTTGGAGCAAGGACTGGTGGTGCAGGCAGACGCAGTGGAACTGCAACGCGTGATCACCAACCTGATCGAGAACGCGGCGCGTTACGGCAAGTCAGCCGACACCGGCGTGGCGCTGGTGGAGCTGTCGGCGCGCCGAATGGACAGCACCGTGTTGCTGCGCGTGCGCGACCATGGCCTGGGCGTGCCCAATGACCAGCTCAAGCAGCTCACCACACCCTTTTTTCGCGGTGAAGCAGCCCGTACCGCCGCCAACGGCACCGGGTTGGGGCTGGCGATCGTGCAAAAAATTGTCTCGCGCATGGGCGGCACGCTGGAGCTCAGCAATGCCAGCGATGGCGGTCTGTGCGTCAACATCCGGCTGCAGTTGGCCGAGGCGAGTTGACAGCCATCGGCCCGAGACGGGCCTGCCACAAAGGCAGGGCTGCCACAAAAATAGTTCAGTTTTTGGTACGTGGCGGCAGACCGGTGTGCTGGGTCAGCAGCTGGCCGGGCCTGGGGGTTTTGCCTGCGGCGGTGCTGGAGTTCTTGCGCCGGGCGCTGGTGTAGCTGCCGTCGGTCATGGGCTGGAACGTGGGGATCAAATGGTGCTTGCCGTTGCCGATCAAATCGGCCCGGCCCATGGCCTTGAGCGCGTCGCGCAGCAGCGGCCAGTTGTTGGGGTCGTGGTAGCGTAAAAAGGCCTTGTGCAAACGGCGTCGGCGTTCGCCGCGCACCACGTCGACGCGCTCGGCGCGGTCATCGCGGTGGATGCCCTTGAGCGGGTTCAGGTCGGTGTGGTACATGGCCGTGGCCGTGGCCATGGGGCTGGGGTAGAAGGTCTGCACCTGATCGGCGCGGAAGCCGTTTTTCTTCAGCCAGATGGCCAGGTTCATCATGTCTTCGTCGCTGGTGCCGGGGTGGGCGGCGATGAAGTACGGGATCAAAAACTGCTTTTTGCCGGATTCCGCGTTGTACTTGTCAAACAGGGTCTTGAACTTGTCGTAGGTGCCCATGCCGGGCTTCATCATCTTGGACAAGGGCCCTTGTTCGGTGTGTTCGGGCGCAATCTTGAGGTAGCCGCCGACATGGTGCTGTACCAGTTCCTTGACGTATTCGGGGCTTTGCACCGCCAGGTCGTAACGCACGCCCGAGCCAATCAAAATCTTCTTGACGCCTTTCAAGGCCCGGCCGCGGCGGTAGATGTTGATGAGCGGCTGGTGGTCGGTGCCCAGGTTGGAGCAGATGCCGGGGAAAACGCAGCTGGGTTTGCGGCAGGCGGCTTCGATCTCGGGGCTTTTGCAGCCCAGCCGGTACATGTTGGCGGTGGGGCCGCCGAGGTCGGAAATGGTGCCGGTGAAGCCCTTGACCTTGTCGCGCACATCCTCGATTTCCTTGATGATCGACTCTTCAGAGCGGCTCTGGATGATGCGGCCTTCGTGCTCGGTGATCGAGCAAAAAGTGCAGCCGCCAAAGCAGCCGCGCATGATGTTGATGGAGAAGCGGATCATTTCCCAGGCCGGGATCTTGGTGGCGTGGTCATGGCTGCCGTTGGCGTCGGCATAACTCGGGTGCGGGCTGCGCGCATAAGGCAGGCCAAAGACCTGGTCCATCTCGGCGGTGGTGAGCGGGATGGGCGGCGGATTCAGCCACACGTCGCGCGCGGTGGCGCCCTCCCCGTGCGCCTGCACCAGGGCTCTGGCGTTGCCGGGGTTGGTCTCCAAATGCAGCACGCGGTTGGCGTGGGCGTAGAGCACCGGGTCGGATTTGACCTGCTCGTAGCTCGGCAGCCGGATCACGGTGCGGTCGCGTGGGGGCAGGGTTTGTTTGCCCGCACGTGCGGGAAGCGCGGGGTTGGGCATGAAGGTGAGGGGTTTGACGACGTCGTTGCGATCCATGACGGCCGGAGCATTGCCATCTTCCTTCGAGCACGACGTTCCCTGCGCTGCCGCCTGTTCACTGGTGGTCTGGTAGGGGTTGATGTGGGACTCGACCAGGCCGGGCACGTCGACATCGGTGGAGTCGATCTCGAACCAGCCCAGGCGGGTGTCGTCGTCGGTGCGGCGCACAAAGGCGGTGCCGCGCACGTCGGTGATGTGTTCAATGGCTTCGCGCCGGCTCAGGCGGTGGGCCACCTCCACCAGGGCGCGCTCGGCGTTGCCGTACAGCAGCAGGTCGCACTTGGCGTCGACCACGATGCTGCGGCGCACCTTGTCGCTCCAGTAGTCGTAGTGGGCGATGCGGCGCAGGCTGCCCTCGATGCCGCCCAGGATGATGGGCACGTCTTTGTAGGCCTCGCGGCAGCGCTGGCTGTAGACGATGGCCGCGCGGTCGGGCCGCTTGCCGCCCACATCGCCGGGAGTGTAGGCGTCGTCGGTGCGGATCTTGCGGTCGGCCGTGTAGCGGTTGATCATGCTGTCCATGTTGCCGGCCGTCACACCCCAGAACAGGTTGGGTTTGCCCAGCGCCTTGAAGGGCTCGGCGCTTTGCCAGTCGGGCTGCGCGATGATGCCGACACGAAAGCCCTGTTCTTCCAGCATGCGGCCGATCACGGCCATGCCGAAGCTGGGGTGGTCGACATAGGCGTCACCCGTGACCAGCACCACGTCGCAGCTGTCCCAGCCGAGTTGCTCCATCTCGGCGCGGCTCATCGGCAGGAACGGCGCCGTGCCAAAGCGGGCCGCCCAGAACTTGCGGTAGCTGGACAGCGGCTTGGCGGCGCGCGGGAAAAAAGAGACGTCAACGGGGGCGTTCATGGGCATTCAGGGTCGGGGGACAGGGGGCGAGTGTAAGGTTTTGGGGTATCGAGCGTTATCAGCATGGTCATTGCCGACCCGGTCTGCGGCAAAAGCAGCTATAGAATCCTCACCGCGCCGCAAGGCGCATTCGCTAGGGGTGTTGTGCTGCCGGATTTGCCGGCAGGACGACTGAGAAAGTCCCTTTGAACCTGATTGAGGTAATCCTCGCGCAGGGAAGCAGGTTAAAAACCGGTGCTCGCCGCCTTCTCTGGCGAGGTTTTCCACCCCTTTCGACCGCCGACCTGCCAACTTTTTGCATGGAGCAAACAGATGGCAAAAACAAATTCTTCTGATTCCAGCCAGGCCGCCGCGCCCAACACGGCGCTGCTGCCCGTGCCCGCCTCCGAGCGGGTGTTCAACTGGCACAACCACGCCGCGCTGTGGTTCAGCCTGGGTGTGGGCCTGCTGGTGATGCAGGTGGGCGCCTACCTGGTGCCGGCGGTGGGCAGCCGCGATGCGGCCATCGCCATCGTGCTGGGCTCGCTGATTGGCGCCGGTTTGCTGGCCTGGACTGCGCGACTGGGCTGTCAGACCGGTTTGTCAAGCGCGGCACTGATGCATGCCACCTATGGCAGCGCCTTTGCCCGCCTGCCGGTGCTGCTGAACATGGCGCAACTGATCGGCTGGACCACGTTCGAGCTGGTCATCATGCGCGACGGCACCGCGGCCATTGGCCAGCAATCCTTGGGCCTGAGACTTGACGGCGTCGAAGGCCGGGTGCTGACCACGCTGCTGTGGGGCGGCGTGTTGGTGCTGCTGCTGTCGCGCCCGATGACGCAACTGGTGCGCAAAATTGTCAGCCGGGTGGCGTTGCCGCTGGTGATTGCCTCGCTGCTGTGGCTGACCTGGCAGTTTGGCGGCCAGGTGCAAGCGCTGGGGTTGGAGGCGTTTTGGGCGCGCCCGGGCAACGGCAGCATGGGCATGTTGTCAGCCATGGACCTGGTGATGGCGATGCCGGTGTCATGGCTGCCGCTGGTGGCTGACTACGCGCGTTACGGCAAATCAGGCAAAAGCGCCATGAGCGGCACCTGGCTCGGCTATGCACTGGCCAACATCTGGTGCTACGCGCTGGGCGTGATGGTGGTGACGGTGGCGGCACCGGGCACCGATCTGGTCAGCGCCCTGCTGCTGGCCCAGGGCGGCCTGCTGGCCCTGACGCTGATTTTGGTGGACGAGGTGGACAACGCGTACGGCGACGTGTATTCAGGCGCGGTGTCGGGCCACAGCATCAAGCCGGGCTGGAGCGTGCGCCAATGGGGCCTGGCGCTGGCCGTGGTGTGCACCGGCCTGGCGCTGGTGCTACCAATGCACAGCCTGGAGCCGTTTTTACTGATGCTGAGCTCGGTCTTCGTGCCGCTGTACGGCGTGATTCTGGGCCGCCTGGCACTGTCGGGCGGGGCTGTGGTTCGCAATGACAAAGCGGTGGACTGGTCCGCCGCGCTGCTGTGGCTGGGCGGCATTGGCTGCTACCACGCGCTGGCGCAATTTGCACCGCAATTTGGTGCGGCGCTGCCGACGCTGGCGGCCACGTTTGTGCTGGCCTGGCTGACGCGCCCGGTCACAGTACTGGCCTCGACCGGGATCAAAGCATGAACATCACCATCCTGGGTGCCGGCCTGATGGGTCGGCTGCTGGCTTGCTCTTTGGCACGCACTGGCCACAGCTTGACCGTCTATGAAGCCGCCGCAGCCGATTCACGCCGCGCCGCCGCGTTTGCAGCGGCTGCCATGCTGGCACCTTTGGCCGAGTCGGCCGTGGCAGAAGACACGGTGGTGCGCATGGGTCAATATGGCCTGACGCGCTGGCCCGAGCTTATCGCCGAACTCGATGCCCCGGTGTTCTTCCAGCAGCAGGGCACGCTGGTGGTCTGGCACCGCCAGGACGCGGCAGAGGCACAGCGCTTTGGTCAATTGCTGGCCGCCACCGGCAAGCGACTGCCCAGCCTGCCCACCCAAAAAACACTGGATGCGGCAGGGCTGGACCAGTTGGAGCCCGGCCTGGGCGCGCACTTTGCACAGGGCCTGTACCTGCCCGGCGAAGGCCAGCTGGACAACCACCAGCTGATGGACGCGCTGCTGGCCCAAATGCAGCGCCTGCAGGTCAGCCTGCACTGGAACACAGCGCGCAGCCCGGGCGACTTTGCCCCGGGCCAGACCGGTCAGCCTGACTGGGTGCTGGACTGCCGCGGCCTGGGCGCGCAACCCCAATGGCCAGGCTTGCGCGGTGTGCGTGGCGAGATCATCACCCTGCACGCCCCCAACGTGACGCTGTCGCGCCCGACCCGGCTGATTCACCCGCGTTACCCGATCTACATCGCGCCCAAGCAGGACGGTTATTTTTTGGTGGGTGCCACAGAAATCGAATCGGACGACACGTCGCCCGTGAGTGTGCGCTCTTGCCTGGAGCTGCTGAGCGCGGCCTACACGGTGGACCCCGCTTTTGGCGAGGCACGCATTGTGGAGCTGGTGGCGCAGTGCCGCCCCACCCTGCCCGACAACCTGCCTGAAGTGCGCTATTTGGGCGCGCGTTGCCTGCAGGTCAACGGCCTGTATCGCCACGGCTACCTGATCGCCCCGGCCATGGTGGATGTGGTGCTGCAGTTGATGGATGACGGACGTTCGGCATTGGCAGAAAATATGAATTGCCGCGTTGCTGATGTTGCCGGGGCTGTCATTGCGAGCGAAGCGCGGCAATCCATGAACCCGGTTGCCCAGGAGCCTGCTTGATGTCCCCCGTCATCTCGGTTCACATCAACGGCCGGGCCTTCACCCTGTCCGCCCCCGCCACACTGGCGGACGCGGTGGCGCTGTTGCAGTTGAAGCCGCCTTTTGCCGCCGCCGTCAATCTGCAGTTCGTCCCCAATACCCGGTACCACCACACGCCCTTGTCCGACGCCGACCAGATTGACCTGATCGCGCCGGTCACCGGGGGCTAGGAAACCCCTCCATGAACCTGAATTCGAACCCACCCACCGACGCCCTGGTGCTCTACGGCCAGACCTTTGCCAGCCGCCTGCTGCTGGGCACCTCGCGTTATCCGTCGCCCGGCGTGCTGCAAGCGGCCATCAAGCTGGCGCAGCCGGCCATGCTGACCGCCTCGCTGCGCCGGCAAAACCTGCAACCCGGCGAGGCCACGCCCAACCGCTTCTGGGCCATGCTGGCCGAACTGAAGGTGCCGGTGCTGCCCAACACCGCCGGTTGCCACAGCGTGCAGGAAGTCATCGCCACGGCCCACATGGCGCGCGAGGTGTTTGGCACGCCCTGGCTCAAGCTGGAGCTGATCGGCGATGACTACACGCTGCAGCCCGACACCCTGAACCTGGTGGAGGCGGCCAGCAGGCTGATCAAGGACGGTTTTCTGGTGCTGCCCTATTGCACCGAAGACCTGGTGCTGTGCCAGCGCCTGGTCGATGTCGGTTGCCAGGCCATCATGCCCTGGGCGGCGCCGATCGGCACCGGCAAGGGCCCGCTCAACCCCCACGCGCTGCGCACCCTGCGCGAGCGCCTGAATGTGCCGCTGCTGGTGGACGCCGGTCTCGGTTTGCCGTCGCACGCGTGCCAGGTGATGGAATGGGGCTTTGACGGCGTGCTGCTCAACACCGCCGTGGCACTGGCGCAGGACCCGGTGCGCATGGCCGGCGCTTTTGCCGATGCAACACGGGCCGGCCGGGCCGCGTTTTTGTCGGGCGTGATGCCCGAACACGACAGCGCGCAGCCCAGCACCCCGGTGCTGGGCACGCCGTTCTGGCACCAGGCCTGAAACCATCGCCATGCAAGATCTGAACACCATGGCCACCTTGGCCGGCGAGATCATCCGCCGGCACAGCCATCTGGCACTGCAGGCGAACCCATTGGATCGGCTGCCGATGGCGCTAGCAGCCATGCCTGCGGCGCTCACCGAGCCCATCCCACAAGCGGTGTATGCCGCCTGCCGTGCGCTGGACTTCATCGACATCGATGCCCATTGCGTGGCCAGCGCCTGGCAGCGGCAAAACGAACGCACCAGCCAATTTGATGCCAGCGTCTGGCCCGCCGAGCCACAGGACTTTGATTTGCGTGTTTTGCCTGTCATTGCGAGCGAAGCGTGGCAATCCATGAATTCAGGGGCCATGGATTGCCACGGCGCTGACGCGCCTCGCAATGACGAATCAAGTGGTGCGTGCTTCGACGCTTTTGCCCCCTGCCCGCAGCAGTTGGGCCTTTACGCGGTGCTGCCCGATGCGGCCTGGGTCGGGCGCATGGCGCGGGCCGGGGTGCCGACGGTGCAGTTGCGCTTCAAGTCGGACGACCCGGCGGCCGTCCGGCGTGAGGTGGCGGCGGCGGTGCGGGCGGTGCACGGCACCGGCGCGCTGCTGTTCATCAACGACCATTGGCAGGCGGCCATCGCGGCCGGGGCCTATGGCGTGCACCTGGGCCAGGAAGACCTGGAAGGGCTGGGCGGCGCTGACCTGAACGCGATCCGCACCGCCGGACTGCGCCTGGGGCTGAGCAGCCACGGCTATGCCGAGATGCTGCGCGCGGCCGCGGTGCAACCGAGCTACATCGCCATGGGGGCCGTTTACGCCACCACGCTCAAGCGCATGGCCACACCGCCGCAGGGCCCGGCGCGGCTCAAGGTGTATGCCGCGCTGCTGCGGCACCTGCCCACGGTGGCGATTGGCGGCATCGACGCCGCGCGGCTGCCCGAGGTGCTGGCCAGCGGCGTGGGTTCGGTGGCTGTGGTGCGGGCGCTGGTGGCCGCAGACCAGCCCGAGGCGCGGGTGGCGGCGCTGAAGGCGATGTTTTAGAGCGCGCGCAGCTGCATCGGCAGCGGCGCAAAACCGTGGTTGAGCGGGCCTTCGCCCTGCCCGGTTTTGACCGAAGCACCGGCCTGCAGCGCCTGGCGCACAAAGTCACGCGCCTGTTGCACGGCCTGCGCCAGTGTGGCGCCCAGCGCCAGGTGCGCGGCAATGGCGCTCGACAGCGTGCAGCCGGTGCCGTGGGTGTTGGCGGTGGCGATGCGCGGGGCCTCCATCCAGATCGGGGGGGCGCCGGCCTGCAGCAGCAGGTCTGTGACCACCTCACCCGCCAGGTGCCCGCCCTTGAGCAGCACGGCGCGCGCGCCGCGCGCCAGCAGTTCGGCCGCCGCCTGCGCCATGTCGTGCGCACTGGTGAGCGGGCGACCGACCAGCAGCGCGGCTTCGTCAAGGTTGGGCGTGATCAGCGCCGCGCGCGGAAACAGCTCGGCCACCAGCACGGCGATGGCCGGGTCGTCGATGAGCTTGGCGCCGCTGGTGGCGACCATCACCGGGTCAAACACCACACGGCTGAGCTGATGGCGGTCGATGGCCTGCGCCACGGTGCGCACGATCTCGGGCGAATGCAGCATGCCCACCTTGACCGCGTTGGCGCCGATGTCGTCGAGCACCGCGTCGATCTGCGCGCGCAGCATGTCGGGCGGCACCGGGTGGATGGCGCGCACGCCGCAGGTGTTCTGCGCGGTGAGCGCGGTGATGGCCGTCATGCCGAAGCAGCCCAAAGCGGCAAAAGTCTTGAGGTCGGCCTGGATGCCGGCACCGCCGCCGCTGTCGGAGCCGGCAATCGACAGGACGCGCGGGTATTGGTGGATTTGTTGAATCGTCATGGTGTTGGCTGTGCCTTGAGAATGTCCTGAAATGACCGGGCGGCCGCCCGCGGGTCTGGCGCCGAACAGATGGCGCTGACCACGGCCAGGCCGTCGGCACCAGCTTGCAGCACCGCGGCCGCGTTGCCCTGGTGGATGCCGCCAATGGCCACCAGTGGCAGCTCGGTCATGGTGCGCACCTGGCGCACGCCCGCCAGCCCCCAGGGTATGGCGGTGTCGGTTTTGGTGGGCGTGGCGTAGACCGGGCTGATGCCGAGGTAGTCCACCGGCAGGCGGGCCGCGCGCGCCACATCGGCCAGGTTTTCCACCGACAGGCCGATGAACACCCCGGGCGGCAGCAGTTGCCGCGCCAGCGCCACCGGCATGTCAGACTGCCCCAGGTGCACGCCCTGGGCGCCACAGGCCAGCGCCACATCCATGCGGTCGTTGATGATGAGGGGCACGTCGAACGGTGCCAACAGGTCTTTCACCGCCAGCGCCAACGCCACGAAGTCGCGCGTGGCCAGCGTTTTTTCGCGCAACTGGACACAGCGCACGCCACCCTGCACGGCCGCCAGCAGCACATCGGCCAGGGTGCGCCCGCGCAGGCTGGCCTGGTCGGTGACCAGGTAGAGGCGCAGGGCCTCGGCCAATGGAAGACGCATGGTGTCAGGCGCTGACGCTGAGCTTGAGTCCATCAACAAAGGTGGCTTCGTCAAGCAACTGGAGCTGGTCGAGCAGCGCGATTTGCAGGCTGCCCACGCCCTGGCCTTGCGCCTGCACTTGCCGTGCAGCCACTTCGCCCACCACACCCAAATAGGCCATGGCCGACACGGTGGCGCGCCAGGCATCGGGCTGCACCGCGCAAAACGCCCCCACCAGCGCCGTGGCCGAGCAGCCCACGCCGGTGATGCGGGTCATCCACTCATGGCCGTTGGCCAGGCTGGCGTGGCGACCGCTGGCGTCGAGCACCTGGTCCACCGGGCCGCTGACGCACACCACGCCGCCACTGCGCTGGGCCAAATCACGCGCGGCCTGCAGCGCATCGGCCACGGCGGCGCCACTGTCGACACCCCGGGTTTTGGCGGCCGTGCCCGCCACACTCATGATCTCCGAGGCATTGCCGCGAATGACGCCCGGCATGGCCTGGCGCAGGATGGCCTGGATGCTTTCGTTGCGGTAGCGGGTGGCGCCCGCGCCCACGGGGTCGAGCACGGTGGGAATGCCGCGCGCGGTGGCCACGTCGAGGGCCTGGCACATGCTGTTGATCCAGTAGGGCTCGAGCGTGCCGATGTTGAGCACCAGCGCCTGGGCTATTGCCGCCATGTCGGCCACTTCCTCGTGGGCGTGCGCCATCACGGGCGAGGCGCCCATGGCCAGCAGCACGTTGGCGTTGAAGTTCATGACCACCAGGTTGGTGATGGAGTGCACCAGCGGGCGCCGGGCGCGCACCGCGAGCACATCGGCCCAGAGATCGGAGGGCAACAGGGGGGATGCTTGTTTGGCCATGGCAGATTCCATCAATTGATCGGGGCCGCTCAGGCACAAGCTGTGTTGTGAACGCTTTCCTACGCTGGCACGACCCAGATCAGGTTCCAAGAGTATTTTCTCAGCCACCCGACCGGGCGGCACCTCTAGCTCCCCTAATTATGACGCAGCCTCAAAATCAAAATAGCAAACCGACACTCAAAGAATTCCAGACTGTCAACGGCTGAAACCCGGCTGCGTTAACATGAGTTTGACACCGCCGCGTCAGTTGGCGCGGTGGCATTCAGGCTCAATTTATTGGCTGCTCAATGACTGATACCCACGCTCTCGATGCCTTGCCGCTTTTTCCGCTGGAACTGGTGCTGTTTCCGGGGGGCTTCCTGCCTTTGCGGATTTTTGAGGTGCGTTACCTCGACATGGTGAGCCAGTGCGAGAAGACCGGCGCGCCGTTTGGCGTGGTGACGCTGACCCGCGGCAACGAGGTGCGCACCGCGGCCGGCGACCTGGCGGGTGGCGCCAAAACCAGCCAGGCGGTTTTTCACCCGGTGGGCACGCTGGCGCGCATCACCCAATTGAGCCGGCCGCAGCCGGGCCTGATCATGATCAGTTGCACCGGGGCGCAGCGTTTTGAGGTCGGGCAGACCGAATTGCTCAAGCATGGTTTGTGGACAGGCCGGGCCAAACTGCTGCGGGACGACCAGAGCGTGCCGATACCCGAGGATTTGCTGCCCGTGGCAAGTGCCCTGGCGCGCGTGCTGGACACTCTGAAGGCGCAGGGTGTGACGCCGGAGCAGATGCCGATTCAGCCGCCTTATGCGCTGCATGACTGCGCCTGGGTGGCCAACCGCTGGTGTGACCTGCTGCCCATGGCGCTGGCGCAAAAACACCGGCTGATGACGCTCGACAACCCGCTGCTGCGGCTGGAACTGGTGAGCGATTTGCTGGAGCGCAACGGCATCGCTACTTGACACTTTCAGCGCCCAGCGCCAGCAATTGCATGACCGCACGCACCTGCGCGGGGGTGACACCGGGCGCCGGCGCCAGCCCCCAAAGGTGGTCGCGCAGCTGGGCGTAATAGGCCAGGTAGTTGCCCGGTGGCTGAGGCGCGGCACTGCGCACCGACACCGGGGCCGCGACCCCGCTGATATTGGCCATGCGCAGCAGCTGGCCGGGCTGCGGGTCCCGGCCCCAGTCCTCGAGCGCCGCCAGCTGCGGGCGCTGGCCGGCCTTGAGGGCGTCTTCTTGAACGTCGAGCCCAAACTTGGTGAAGCTGCCCTCGGTGCCGTGCGCCGTCCAACGCGGCCCCGGCTCGGCCACCAGCGTGCTGGCGTGCAGGATCACGCGCAGCCCGCCCTGCGGTCTGTCATAACGCAGCACGGCGTGAAACCAGTCGTTGACCTGGGCGCCGTCGCGCACATTGGCCTGCTCCAGCAGCAGGGCATCAGGCCGGCCAAACAGCACCAGGGCCTGGTCCACCAGGTGCGGCCCGAGGTCGTACCAGAGGCCCGAGCCGGGCAGGTTCTGCTCGCGCCAGCGCACCGGCACCGCCGGGCGGTAACGGTCAAAATTTGAGTTCACCTGCACCACCCGGCCCAACTGGCCGCTGTCCAGGACCTGCTGCAGCGCCAGAAAGTCGCTGTCGAAGCGCCGGTTCTGAAACACCGTGAGCACCCTGCCCTGCTGCTCTGCCAGCGCAAGCAGGGTTTCGGTCTCGGCCAGGGTCACGGTGCAGGGTTTGTCGACCACCACATGTTTGCCTGCCTGCAGAGCGGCCCGTGCCAGTTCGAAATGGCTGTCATTGGGCGTGGCGATGACGACCAGGTCAATGGCGGGGTCGGCCAGGGCGGCGCCGACGGAGGCCAGACAGGGCACGCCGGGCCAGTCGCGCTGCACCGCCTCGTGCTGGCGCGTGACGATGCAGGCCAGCCGCAGGCCGGGCAAGCCGGTGATGAGGGGGGCGTGAAAGATGCGACCGGCGCCGCCGTAGCCGATCAGGGCAACCTGCACGGGCGCCGCGTGGGTGGGCTGTGGGGTGATGGGTGGCGGGTTCATGCCAGGATCATCACAGAAAATCGCGCACAATTTGGCCATGCTTCATTTTTTGCCCGCACCCCTCAACAGTGCCCTTGCCAGCACACTGATGCTGCTCAATATCTTGTTCTGGGTGCCGGTGTTGCTGCTGGTGGCCACCGTCAAGCTGCTGCTGCCGTTCAGGCGGGTGCGGCTGGCGATCGACCCGGTGCTGCTGCGCATCGCCGAGGCCTGGATTGCCGGCAACAGCGGCTGGATGCGCCTGACCCAGCCGATGCAGTGGGAGGTGAGCGGCCTGCAGGCCTTGAACCCGTGCCAGTGGACCCTGGTGATTTGCAACCACCAGTCGTGGGTCGATATTTTGGTGCTGCAGCATGTGCTGAACCGGCGCATTCCGCTGCTGAAGTTTTTTTTGAAAAAACAGCTGATCTGGGTGCCCATCATGGGCCTGGCCTGGTGGGCGCTGGAGTTTCCGTTCATGCGCCGGCACAGCGAGGCGTATTTGCAAAAACACCCGCAGGAGCGCGGCAAGGATGCCGCCACCACCCGCGCCGCCTGCGAAAAATACGCGCTGGTGCCCACCAGCGTGATGAATTTTGTCGAGGGCACGCGTTTTACCCGGTCCAAACAGCAACGCCAGCAGTCACCCTACCGGCACCTGCTCAAGCCCAAGGCCGGCGGCATCAGCCTGGCGCTCGATGCCATGGGCGAGAAGTTTGGCGCGGTGCTCGACATCACCATCGCCTACCCGGACGGCACGCCCAATTTCTGGCAGTTTTTGCAGGGCCGCGTGCCGCGGGTCATCGTGCAGGCCCGCACGCTGGCGGTGCCAAGGCTTGGCGCCGACACGCCCGGCGACGCCGCGCAGGCATTACGCGCCTTGTGCCAGGACTGGATCAATCAGGTGTGGAGCGACAAGGATGCGCTGCTGGAGCAGCTTTTGACCGAGAAAAAATCAAGAATTAACTTTAAATAATGTTTTTAACTATTTGATTTAGTTAAATTTATTTAAAAAATTAGAGAAATCAACGCAGGTGCTTGAATAGCTTGGCCCGGAACATTTCAGGAATGCCGAGCCGGCGCGGGCCAGCCACCAATTCAAAGGAGTCGCCGGCTTGCAGCGTGCCGGGTACCTCCACCGCCAGGTAAAAACCGCAGCAGCCGTGCTGGGCCATGAGCTTGCTGGCATGGGAGAAACCCATGGCGGCGTTGAATTTGTAACAGGGTTCGCGCGGCTGCGTGACACGCAGTGCACAGCGGGCAAATTGCAGCACGTCGCCCACCCACACCCCGGTTTCGAGCAAACCGGCCAGGCTCAGGTTTTCACCCAGACTGCCCCAGGGCAGTGCATCGTCGATGCCACCCAGCCCGGCGTCGGCGCGGGCCTGGCGCCAGAACGGGTAGTGTTCGCTCGGGTAGGCATAGACCGCCTTGTCAAGGCCGCCATGCACCGACAGGTCGGCCTGCTCGTCACCGGCCAGGCCCAGCGGCATGACCTCGAGGCGGCCGGCGACCGGTTGTTTGTGGATGGCGGTGAGCACGTTGCGGTCGTGGATCCGGACACGCCGGGCGCTGCCGGTCTGCAAACTCAAAAGTTGGGGCATGAGGGTCACTTGAACGGTGAATCGAAGGTACTGGCCTTGCCACTGGCATACTCTACAGGCCAAAACCCCATTATCAGGACACTGCCGATGCTCGCCCGCCTGTTGCGCACCATATACCTTTTTCAATTGCTGGCTGGCGGACTGCTGGGCTTGTATGCGGCGGATCGCCTGGGCCTGAGCGGTGCTGCCGCAGTGGCGGTCGTGCTGCTGTGCTCGGTGCTGCTGCCCCTGCTGCTGCAATTGAGCGTGATCAGCGTGAGTGCGGTTCAGTCGCGCCCGAGCCTGGCGGGCCGCCATTGGTGGCGGGCTTTTGGCGGGGAATTTTTGGCCGCGCTGCGCATCTTCTGGTTTCAACTGCCCTGGGCCAATCCGAAAAACGAGGTGTGGTGCCCGGACGTGCCACAGCCAATGCAAGCTTGGCGGGTGCCGGTGCTGCTGGTGCATGGCTACATTTGCAACGAGCGGGTGTGGGACAAAATGGCACGGGCGCTGCATGAGGCGGGGCATCCGGTGCTGGCCATCACGCTGGAGCCCTTGTTTGGCTCGATTGACGATTACGCACCCCAAATTCAGCAAGCCGTGCAGCAACTGCAGCAAGCCAGCGGCGCGGCGCGGGTGGCGCTGGTGGGGCACAGCATGGGCGGGCTGGCGATTCGGGCCTGGATGCGCAGCCACGGCAGCGCCGACGTGGCCAAAGTCATCACCCTGGGAACCCCCCATCAGGGAACCCAGATGGCAAGTTGGTCGCCCACCACGAACGCGGCACAAATGGTCTGGCGCAGCCCCTGGCTGCAAGCCCTGCAGGCCAACGAGACCGCTGCCACCCGGCAATTGATGCACATTGCCTTGACGCGGCATGACAACATTGTTTTTCCCCAGCGCGAGCAGGTGCTGCCCGACGCCTACGTGACCGAGTTTGAGGGCATGGGCCATTTGGAACTGTGTCTGGACGCCCGGGTGATCGGGTACGTGCTGCAAAAACTACACTGATCACGTTAATCCAGCAGCAAAGTTAGCAAAAATCGGCGTGGAGCTCGCTATAATCCTAGGCTTTGCTGGCAAACCTCCGCTGCCTGATCAACTTTTAAGCGGAGAAAATCGCAAATGCTTTGGTTTTAGGCCCGATCTTCCCGAAACCCGACGTTTGCACATATAGGATCTCTTGACGTAATGACAACCATCCGTGTTAAAGACAACGAACCCTTTGACGTCGCACTGCGCCGCTTCAAACGCACCATCGAAAAGCTGGGCCTGCTGACTGACTTGCGCGCGCGCGAGTTCTACGAAAAGCCCACTTCCGAGCGTAAGCGCAAGAAAGCTGCTGCTGTCAAACGCAATTACAAGCGCATCCGCGCCATGCAATTGCCCAAGAAAATGTATTGAACCTGTTGTTCTGACAGGGCTGCTACAGCCTCTTGATCAAGCTCGCCGGGGACGCTCAGGCGGGCTTTTTTTATGCCCAATCCACTCACAGGAGTCATAGATATGTCACTCAAAGACCAAATTACCGAAGACATGAAGAACGCCATGCGCGCCAAGGACAGCGAGCGCCTGGGCACCATCCGGCTGCTGCTGGCTGCAGCCAAACAAAAAGAAGTCGATGAACGCGTGGTGCTGGACGATGCCGCCGTGATTGGGATCGTGGACAAGCTCATCAAGCAGCGCAAGGACTCCGTGGCCGCTTACACCCTAGCCAATCGCATGGATCTGGCGGACAAGGAAAGCGCGGAGATTCTGGTGCTGCAAGCCTACTTGCCGCAGCGCCTCAGCGCCGAAGAAGTCAGCACGGCGGTGCAAGCCATCGTGGCCCATCTGGATGCCAAGGGGCCGGGTGACATGGGCAAGGTGATGGCCGCTGTCAAGGCCCAACTGGCCGGCAAGGCAGACATGGCCATGGTGTCACAAGCCGTCAAAACAGCACTGGCGGGCTGAATCAGGTCGGACTGCTGTCCAGGCTGTTGAGCATGGCGGTGTGCACAACCTCGTCGAGCGCGCCGTCCACCATGGAATGGTCAGACACCAGGCGCATGGCGTTGGTGACAATCAGGTTTTCCAGCGACGGCCGCGTCATGGACTGGGTCTGGCCTTGCGCTCCGGTAAACAGGTACATGGTGCGCTGCGGGCTGATCCAGCTAAGCTGACTGCGCTGCCACACCCCTTTGATGGCAATTTCCACCCAGGCACCCACCGTTAAAGTCTCCAGCGTCAGTGCAGGCACCGCTTGCGCGGCCTGACTCACCATTGGAATAACAGAGTCCAGCAGCGGCCCTCTCACCTGAGAGGGCTGTAGCACAAGCGGCTTGCCCGTGTCGTCGTCAGCCATGTCCATGAAGCCCGACGCTTTGGCTTCTTCCGGCGCCAACCAGAGCTTGTGGTGGTTGCCCAGCAGTTTGGCCGTGGCTGTTTGCAGGCTCGACGCCGGCACCTCGGAAGCAGGCCGGAAAGCCTGCTGGTGCAGCTTCATGAGGGCATCGAAAAACAGACTGGTTTTCACCGAAGGGTAATCAATCAGGCTCAAGCCCTCGCGCAACTTTGACAAG
Source organism: Rhodoferax sp. (assembly GCF_030653815.1). GTDB lineage: Bacteria > Pseudomonadota > Gammaproteobacteria > Burkholderiales > Burkholderiaceae_C > Rhodoferax. The sequence continues at coordinate 72,706 of NZ_JAURYQ010000023.1, forward strand.
AGCTTGGACACCAACTTGGTCAGCTTGCCAAGGTCTTGCCGGGTCAATTCGGGCTGAGCACTCCATAACAGCAGCTTGACCAGACCCTTGTAGCCGCCGGGGTCTTCCGCATGCTCGGTGTTGTTGAGTTCCGCGGCCGCCATGACCTGACACCAGGGACCGCACAGGAAGTCCACCACGGGTGCGGGCACGCGCTGCATGTCGGGGATCTGCGCCATGGCAGCACAGATTTTCTCGGCGAGCAGATTGCGCTCCTCGGCACGGTTGAGAACGCGCATGGCCTGCTGCACCGTCTGCTGCGACTGAACCAGTTGCTCCGACCACATGTTGCTGAGGTTGTACAGCGCCAGGTCAAAAGGCTCGGCACTGTCAATGTGAATCCGCGACAAGGGATTCACATAGCGGTGCAGTGAGCGTATGAACAGCGCGCATTCGGGGCTGTCTGCCGAACCAAAAGCCAAGCCACGCTCGGTAATTTCCTGCAACAGGCGCCGCGCCGGGTGCTGCTTGTTGTTGAAGAAGCGCACATCCACCAGCACCAGGCGCAACAGGGCTGGCTCCAGGTTTTCAATGACGTCCCGAATGCCCTTGACCAAGCGGGTGTCGTTGATCAGGTTGTCGATCATCTGCACCATCACTTCAAAGCTGAGCACTTGCGCCGGGCTTTGACAACTTTTGCGCAATTTTTCACGAGCGGATTCCGGCTTGTGGGCTTTGTCCATCAAGCTCGGCTGTGACAGTCGGGCGATCACATCGTCCGCCTGGTTCATGTTTTGCAGGGCCTCGAAGGCCGCGGGCACGGTTGACGCAAAGTCGGTGGTCGGCTCCTCCAGCGCAGGGGTTGGTGCCATTTCTGCCGGCCCCGAATTCCAGTCCAGTTCACCCGAGAACTGGGTAACGGCTTCATCGGGCGCAACATTCTGCTGCGGCGCTGCCTGGGTGGCCAGTAACTGGCGCAGTCGGTCGAGCGTCAGCACGCTGGTGGCCTTGGCTACGTCACCACCGCTGCGTTGCAACTGTGCAGGGCCTGCGCTGCGGCCTGGCGGCCGAAGCGGCGGTGAAGTGACCGTGGAAGTCCGCAATGGCTCCACGCCGTAGGACTTGATTCTTTGCCCCAGTGCCGCGTAGGAGGCGCCAAGGGCCACACCCAGCGGTACCGCCAGGTGTCTCATCCAGCTGATGCGCACCTGCACCGGGAGTTCCGCGTGCACCAGCATTTCCTGCAACAGGCTCAAATAAATTTGTGGACGCAAAGGATTGCGGTCGGGTTTGACATGGCTCAGACCCTGCAATGAACTCATGAAGGCGCTAAGTTCGTTCAATGAGGGTCGTGCCCCGCCCTGAACCGTCTGCAACACCCGGGCCAGTTCAACCCGCTCCTGCACTTCACTCTCATCCATGCGTTCCAGCTGACTATGGCTCAACTCACCCATGGCCAGCTCGCCAAACTGGGAACTGACAATCTGTTTGTCCTGAAATGCCTGACGCAGCAAGGCGGGAAACCCGGCACACATCAGCGGTGCGTTTTCATCAAGCAGCTTGACGCACAGGCCAAGCTGGGCGCGCTCAACGGGCCCGGGCGCCCGGTTGAAATCCTGCTCAAGCGATCCACGGGCTGCCAGAAAAACCTGGCGCAACAGCGCCTCTCCGTCGCGGGCTGACTGCCCTAGTGCAGCACGAAACAGTGTGAGGTACTGCTCGGATCGGTTGGCTGGATTCACTTCGTTACTCGCTACTTGGTCGGTTAACGCAAAGCTTTGAAACGCATGCGGTGCGGTCGCGCGCCCTCCTCGCCCAGACGTTTTTTCTTGTCCGCTTCATATTCCTGGTAGTTGCCGTCAAAGAAGCACCACTGGCTGTCGCCTTCGCAGGCCAGGATGTGGGTGGCGATACGGTCCAGAAACCAGCGGTCATGGCTGATCACCATGACCGAGCCGGCGAATTCCAGCAGGGCGTCTTCGAGGGCACGCAAGGTTTCCACATCAAGGTCGTTGGATGGCTCGTCGAGCATCAGCACGTTGCCACCGGCAATCAGCGTTTTGGCCAGGTGCAGGCGCCCGCGCTCGCCGCCCGAGAGCGTGCCGACCCGCTTTTGCTGGTCAGCACCATTAAAGTTGAAGCGCCCGCAATAGGCGCGGCTGGCCATCTGGAATTTGCCGATGTTGAGCATGTCCAGCCCGCCAGACACGTCTTCCCAGACGGTCTTGTCGTTGCTCAGATCGTCACGACTTTGGTCGACAAAGGCCATCTTGACGGTTTGGCCGATCTTGACTTCGCCGGAATCTGGCTTCTCGCGTCCGGCAATCATCTTGAACAGGGTGGATTTACCGGCGCCGTTGGGGCCGATGATGCCAACAATGGCGCCCGGTGGCACCTTGAAGCTCAGGTTGTCGATCAGCACACGGTCGCCAAAGGACTTCGTGACATTGACAAACTCAACCACTTCCTGACCCAGGCGATCCGCCACCGGGATGAAGATTTCATTGGTCTCGTTGCGCTTCTGGTATTCGAAGTCGGACAGTTCCTCGAAGCGGGCCAGGCGGGCCTTGCTCTTGGCCTGGCGCGCCTTGGGGTTCTGGCGCGACCATTCCAGTTCTTTCTTCAAGGCCTTGGCGCGGGAATCTTCGCCCTTTTGCTCCTGCTCCAGACGCGCCTGCTTCTGCTCCATCCACGAGCTGTAATTGCCCTTGTACGGAATGCCGTTGCCGCGATCGAGCTCCAGAATCCATTCGGCGGCATTGTCCAGAAAGTAACGGTCGTGGGTGATGGCGACCACGGTGCCGCTGTAGCGCTGCAAGAACTGCTCAAGCCAGTCGACCGATTCGGCGTCGAGGTGGTTGGTGGGCTCGTCGAGCAGCAGCATGTCGGGGTGCTCGAGCAGCAGGCGGCACAGCGCCACGCGGCGCTTCTCACCGCCTGACAACACGCCCACAAGGGCGTCCCATGGCGGCAGGCGCAGCGCGTCGGCGGCAATTTCGAGCTGGTGCTCGGAGTCGGTTCCCGAGGTCGCGATGATGGCCTCGAGTTCGGCTTGTTCGGCGGCGAGTTTGTCAAAATCTGCGTCTTCTTCACCATAGGCGATATAGACTTCTTCCAGGCGGGCCTTGGCATTCAACACCTTGCCCATGGCTTCTTCCACGGTTTCGCGCACTGTTTTATCGGGGTCAAGCTGGGGTTCCTGCGGCAAGTAGCCGATGTTCAGGCCCGGCATCGGGATGGCCTCGCCCTCAATTTCCTTGTCGAGTCCCGCCATGATGCGCAGCAGGGTCGACTTGCCCGAACCGTTGGTGCCGAGCACGCCAATCTTGGCGCCAGGGAAGAAACTGAGAGAAATGTCTTTCAGAATGTGCCGCTTTGGCGGCACGATCTTGCCGACGCGGTTCATTGAAAATACGTATTGAGCCATGGGTCTATTGCGTTCACAGAAAGGATAAAAGCTGCATTATCGGCGCACTCAGGCAGGCAGCCTGCCATGCCTTATTTTGCCGCGGTTTCCCCGGGTCTTTCGCGCATTCAGGGGTAAATTACAGGCAAAAACAGACGCTCGCCAGAGCATGCGACAATACGCCTGCTTGCGGGGCTTCAGTTGCCTGCAAGACCGGCACCTTGCCGGGAGCCCAGGTCCTGCACCGCGGCTCCACTTTTGATCCCATCTGCCTTTGACTGAACTGGCGCGACGAGCGACAGAACAGGCCGATGCCCTAGCGCCCTGGATGGGGTGCACCTCTAAATGAAATTTGAAGAATTAAATCTGGCTCCGGCCATCATCAAGGCCGTGCTTGAGCAAGGCTACGAAACTCCCACGCCGATTCAGGCACAGGCCATTCCGGTCGTGCTTGAGGGTCACGACCTGTTGGGTGGCGCGCAAACCGGTACCGGCAAAACGGCTGCCTTTGTGCTGCCCATGCTCAACAAGCTCAGCACCGAGGAAGCCCCTCGCAGCAAATTCGGCGGTGTGGCCGTGCGGGCCCTGGTGCTCACACCCACCCGCGAACTGGCCGCCCAAGTGGAAGAGTCGGTGCAAACCTACGGCAAGTACTTGGAACTGACCTCGGTCGCCATTTTCGGCGGTGTCGGCATGAATCCGCAGATCAGCCGTCTGAAAAAAGGCGTGGACATCCTGGTGGCCACCCCCGGGCGCCTGCTCGACCTCATGCAGCAAGGCATGGTCGACCTGAGCCAGGTGCAAATGCTGGTGCTCGACGAAGCTGACCGCATGCTCGACATGGGCTTTATCCATGACGTGAAAAAAGTGCTGGCCGCCGTGCCCAAGGCCAAACAGAGCCTGCTGTTCTCGGCCACCTTCAGCGATGAAATCCGCGAGCTGGCAGCCACGCTGCTGAAAGACCCGCAAAGTGTGCAGGTCACGCCGCGCAATACCACCGTGCAACGCATCACGCAATTGATTCACCCGGTCGGTCGTGGCAAGAAAAAAGCGCTGTTGGCCCACATCATCCAGGAAAAAAACTGGAGCCAGGTGCTGGTATTCACCCGCACCAAGTTTGGCGCCAACAACGTCGCCGAGTTCCTGGAAAAAAATGGCATCACCGCCATGGCGCTGCACGGCAACAAAAGCCAGTCGGCGCGCACCCAGGCGCTGGCCGGCTTCAAGAGCGGTGAGATGCGCGCGTTGGTGGCCACCGACATTGCCGCCCGTGGCATCGACATCGACGACCTGCCGCATGTGGTGAACTACGACATTCCCAACGTCACCGAAGACTACGTGCACCGCATCGGCCGCACCGGCCGCGCAGGTTCTGATGGCATGGCCGTCAACCTGGTGAGCCTGGACGAAGAAGGCTTCATGCAAGCCATTGAGCGTTACACCAAGCAGGACATCCCGGTGCAAATCATTGCTGAGTTCATGCCCGAGCCTGGTGAACAGGCCGAACCCATTGCCATGGGACGCCAGACCATCTGGGGTGGTGCCGGCAAGCCCCCGAGCCGTGACGTGATGCAAGCGGCTGCGAAAGCGGCCCGCACTGAAATGCTCACCCGTGTGCGCGAGAGCAAAGGGCCGGGCGCAGCGCGCGGCGGCAACAGCGGCGGTGGCCGGGGGCCGGCCCCGGGTGGTCGCGGCGGCAGCCGTGGCGGCCGCGGCAACACCGCTGGCGCCGGTGCCGGCTTTGCTGGTGAAGCGCGCAAAGCCAATGACGGCAACTATGGCAGCACCGGCGGCGGCCGCGAGGCCGAGCCACGCAGCCACCTGAGTGCAGCCGAGCAGGCGGCGCGCGGTCCGGGTCAACGCCAGGCCCGCGGTTATGGCGGCGGCAATGGTGGTGGCTACGGTGGCCCGGTCGATGCCGGTGCCGGAGCCTCGCGTTCAGGTGCAGGCGGACAGCCTGACCCGATGCGCACCAGCGTTGACATGATGACCGATCGCGGTCCACGTCGCGGTGGTTTTGGCGGCGGCAACAACCGCAACACCGGTGGCGGTGGCGGTGGTTTTGGTGGCGGCGGTGGCCGGCCGGGTGGCGGTGCGGGTCGCCCGGGCGGCAATCGCCCGCGCAATGCCAGTGGCACCCGCGGTCAGTCCGGCCGCTGAATTTTCGGCGTTGCTTAGCCGCGCACAAACAGGGTTTGCAGGGGCTCCGGCCCCACTTGGCGACTCCAGTGACCATGGCGCTGCGCATCAAAAGCTTCGCCTGCTGGCAGCAAGTCGGCCGAGTAGAAATGCTCGCCCGGTGTGAAAACGCGCGAGCTGCCGTCCTGCAAACCAATTTCCATCTGCCCCGCCAAGATGAAAACCCATTGCGGGTCGGTGGTGCAATGGAAAGTGCTGCGAAAGCCCACCGGGCTATAACGCAACTGGTAACCCCCCGAGGGCATCAGGGCCGACAAAGCCGACTGCGGCGAGCCCTGGTCGAGATGCAGCGTTTCTTCTTTGAAGCGCGCAACTCCGTCGGTGTCGGTGAATAAAATGATTTTGTTGAACTGGGTCATGTTGACTCCGTGATGAACTTGTGGCCGTGATTATTGCCTGCCCGGCCAAGGCACAAACCACTTGAAAGAACCCAAACCATGCGACTGCTGCACACCATGCTGCGCGTTGGCAACCTGCAACGTTCGATTGATTTTTACACCCAGGTACTGGGCATGACGCTGCTGCGCACCTCCGAGAATCCGGCGTACAAGTACACGCTGGCCTTTGTTGGTTATGGCAGCAACCCGGAACACGCCGAACTGGAGCTCACCTACAACTGGGGTGTGGACCACTACGAGTTGGGCACCGCGTACGGCCATATTGCGCTGGCGGTGCCCGATGCCGCAGCCGCCTGCGCCAAAATCAAGGCTGCTGGCGGCAAGGTCACGCGTGAAGCCGGTCCGGTCCAGGGCGGCAACACCGTGATTGCCTTTGTCACCGACCCGGACGGCTACAAGGTCGAACTGATCGAACAAGCGCAGTCCGCTTGAGCGACTTGCAAAAGCCTGAAACCTTGCGGGTCAGACCACTCGCGCAGCGACGTGCTCTGACCCCAACTAGTCAGCGCGCCAGATTTCTGAGATGGGCCGTTTCGGCCGCAAGGCGGGTGACGCGCCCCCAGTCGCCCTGCTCGGCCGTGCTGGCGGGTACCAGCCAGGAGCCGCCCACACACACCACGTTCTTCAGGGCCAGGAAGTCGGGCGCGTTTTGCAGCGTGACGCCGCCGGTGGGGCAAAACCTGACATCAAAGAATGGTCCGCCCCAGGCCTTGAGCATGGCCACGCCACCGGCCTGCACTGCCGGGAAAAACTTCAATTCGGTGAAACCGTCCTCGCAGGCGGCCATGATCTCGCTGCCGGTCGCCACGCCCGGCAACAGCGCCAAGCCCAGGTCACGGCAGGCCTGTCCCACAGTGCTGGTGTAGCCCGGGCTGACGGCAAAACGCGCGCCGGCATTGGCAGCGGCTTGCGCATCGGCGCGGCTGCGCACGGTACCGGCGCCGACCACGGCCTCAGGCACTTCGCGGGCAATGGCCTCGATGCAGGCCAGCGCCTGCGGCGTGCGCAGCGTGACTTCAAGCATGCGAATGCCGCCCGCCAACAGGGCGCGCGCCATGGGCACCGCGTGCGCCACGTCGTTGAGCACAATCACCGGAATCACCGGGGCATCTTGCATCACCTGCAAGGCGGTCAAGGGTGTCAGAGTCGTCATAGGAACTTTCAAGAAAACAAATAAGTGTCGTTGCGAGCGCAGCGCGGCAGTCCAGGCTTTTTACTTAAAGCCAGCTGCAGGCGCCCTCCTCGGCGGTCAGGGCGTTGCGGCGCATGCTGGCAAACAGCTCGCGCCCCGTGCCGACGCCGTTGGCAGCGCGCAAAGTTTCGGGCATGGGCAGCACCTCACGGGCAGCCCACTCGGCTTCAGAAACAAGCACCTGCAGCAGACCGGCGTTGGCGTCGAGGCGGATGATATCGCCGTCGCGCACACGGGCCAATGGCCCACCGGCAGCGGCCTCGGGCGACACATGAATGGCGGCCGGCACCTTGCCTGAAGCACCGCTCATGCGGCCGTCAGTGACCAAAGCCACCCGGTAGCCCTTGCCCTGCAACACCGCCAGCGGTGGCGTGAGCTTGTGCAGCTCGGGCATGCCGTTGGCCTGCGGCCCCTGCCAGCGCACCACACAGATCAAATCCTGGTTGAGTTCATCGGCGCCAAAAGCCTGGTGCAAGGCGTCCTGCGAGTCAAAGACGCGGCATGGCGCCTCAATCGCATGGCGGTCATCGGGTACCGCAGAAATCTTGATCACGCTGCGCCCCAAGTTGCCTTGCAGCAGCTTCAGGCCGCCACTGGCACTGAACGGGCTGCTCACAGGCCGTACCACTGTTTCGTCTTGGCTGACGGCTGTCGTGTCCCATTGCAGTCGGCCACCTTCAGCGGCGCGCGGAATGCCGGTGTACTCGCGCAGGCCACCAGCACGGTCGGTCAGCACATCGGCATGCATGAAGCCGCCATCAAGCAATTCGCGGATGATGAAGCCCGGGCCACCGGCTGCCTGAAATTGGTTGACGTCGGCACTGCCATTGGGGTAGACCCGGCTCAGCAGCGGTACCACATCGGACAGTGCCGAGAAATCGTCCCAGTCGATCACGATGCCCGCGGCGCGCGCCACGGCCACCCAGTGGATCAGGTGGTTGGTCGAACCGCCGGTGGCGAGCAAGGCAACCATGGCATTGACGATGCAGCGTTCATCCACCACACGGCCAATCGGCGGGCATTTGAAATCCGCGCTGCCCAGCACGGTACGCAAGGCTTCACGCGTGAGTTCGTCGCGCACGTCCGTGCCAGGGTTGATGAAGGCGGTGCCGGGTACATGCAGGCCCATGGCTTCGAGCAACATCTGGTTGCTGTTGGCCGTGCCATAAAAAGTGCAGGTGCCGGGGCTGTGGTAAGCCGCCGATTCAGCCGCCAGCAGCTCGGCGCGCCCCACCAGGCCTTGGGCAGCCTGCTCGCGCACCTTCGACTTGGCGTTGTTGGACAAGCCCGTGGTCATCGGGCCAGCCGGCACAAACACCGTGGGCAGGTGACCGAACTGCAACGCACCAATCAGCAGGCCCGGCACGATCTTGTCGCACACACCCAGCATCAGCGCCCCGGCAAAGACGTCGTGACTCAACGACACCGCCGTGGCCATGGCGATCACATCGCGGGAAAACAGGCTCAGTTCCATGCCCGCGGTGCCCTGCGTCACGCCGTCGCACATGGCAGGCACGCCCCCAGCTACCTGCGCCGTGGCACCGTGCTTGCGCGCCTCGGCCTTGATCAGATCCGGGTAATGCTGGAACGGTGCGTGGGCCGACAACATGTCATTGAACGCGGTGACGATGCCGATGTTGGGCGCTTTCTCAGTCACCACGCGCAGCTTGTCATTGCCCGGCAACGCAGCAAACGCGTGCGCCACGTTGGCGCAACCTAGCCGCTGGGCACCCGGTGGACGTTGCAACGCGACTTCAAGGCGCGCCAAATAGGCGCTACGGGTGGGCCGGCTGCGCTGGGCAATGCGCTGGGTGATCATGGCCACGGTGTCATGAAGTTTCATGGTTTTTATAAAAGTTGGTAACTAAATTACAACCGCAATGGTACCCGTTAAATGGCGGCCATGACCCGCTCCGGGTTACCAACGGGTTACCAATGTCGCAGCACGCTGCTTTACCCAATCAGCCGGGCATGCGGGATCTGCCTATACTGCTGCCATGACCCACATTGCCGACCTCCGCAAAAGCTACGAACGCGCCGAACTCAACGAAGACGCCTCCCACGCTGATCCCCTGAAACAGTTCGAGCAATGGCTCAAGGAAGCCATCTCGGCCGAAGTGCCCGAACCCAACGCCATGACGCTGGCCACCGTGGCCAGCAACCTGCGGCCCAGCACACGCGTGGTGCTGATCAAGGGCTTTGATGCGCGCGGCATTGTCTGGTACACCAACTATGACAGCCGCAAAGGCCTGGAACTGGCCGGCAACCCGTTTGCCGCCCTGCAATTTCACTGGGTCGAACTGGAACGCGTGGTACGCATCGAGGGCGTGGTGGAAAAAGTGAGTGCCGAGGAAAGCAACACCTACTTTCACAGCCGTCCGCTGGACTCGCGCATCGGTGCCTGGGCCAGCCCGCAAAGCCAGGTGATCTCGGGGCGCGGCGTGCTGATAGCCAATGCAGCCCGCTACGGCGCCCAGTTTTTGCTGAACCCGCCGCGGCCGCCGCACTGGGGCGGTTACCGCCTCAAGCCTGACAACTGGCAGTTCTGGCAGGGGCGAAAAAGCCGCTTGCATGACCGGCTGCAATACCGTCTTGACGCCGCCAGTGCGGCCGGGCAAGGCTGGATCCGCGAGCGCCTGGCGCCTTAAAGCAACCACCCGACCAGCGACATCACCAAGGTGGTGGTGGCCAAGCCCAACACGGTGGACACCGTCATGCTGGCCGTGATCAGGTCTTGAGCGACCTCATAACGCTGGGCAAACATGTACACGTTGGCCCCCATCGGCAGCGACGCCGTGACGATCATCACGGCCAACGGCAAACCGCTTATGCCTGAAACCAGACCCATGACTGCCACCAGGCACGGTAGTGCCAGATTTTTTAGCAGGCTGATCCCCAGTGCGTTTTTCAGGTGCGGCCCCACCTGCACCTGCGTCAGTGTCACACCCACCAGCACCAAAGCGATCGGGCCGAAGGCGCTGCCGAGCAGTTGCAGGGGCTTGTCGACCACCTCGGGAAGAACCAGACCAGTCTGGGCAAACAGCAGACCCACCATGATGGGCAAGGGGACCGGGTGAATGATGCCGTTCTTGACAGCCGCCAGCACAGTGAGCGCCATGGGCCGTTGCCTACCCTGCCCGGCCGCGCGCTCATCGCGGGCGGCCACCAGTTCGAGCACCACGGTGGCCAGCGTCAGCAGTACCAACGCATGGACAGAAATCAGGGTAAAGAGCGTGACCAGACCGGCTTGACCATAGGCCAGACCGATCAACGGAATGCCAATCATCACCGTGTTGCCGAAGGTAACCCCCAGTGCCACGACCGCAGCGCGTCGGCTCCAGCCCTGCCACGCCAGCATGCCGGCAAACAACAGCAGCGCGGCCAGGAAGTACATGGCCACCGGCTTGAAGTTGATCTGCTCCACACGCACCGTGCTCATGGTGCGAAACAGCAGCGCTGGCGTAAGCACCATGAACACCAGGTTGGACAGATCCTTGATGGCCTCGCCCCTGATCCAGCCGGCGCGGCCCGCAATGAAACCGATGGCGATCAGGAAAACGACTGGGACAAGGGCAGAGAAAACCGGGTTGTTCAAGGCAGGCAATCAGGTGGAAAACGCCCGATTGTCCCTGATAGTCGGCCGAAAAAAATGGGGCGCAAAGCCCCAGGTCTGAGTGGCGGCTTGTTATTTGCCAGCGTTCTTGGCGCTTTCTGCCATTTTGGACTTCAACACGCCGTAGGCCAAGCCCAGGCCGACGATGATGACGGCGATCACCACAATGCTCATGATGCCATAGTCGGTAGAAAAAAGGTCTTGCAGCGCTTTCATGGGGTGTCCTTAAAAATTTCGATCATTGGCAAAAAATAACAGCGAACGTACTATGCAATGGCACGGGCGATTCAAATCTGACCTATATCAAATTTCTAGAAAATAAGTCTACCCAAATGCGCGGCAGCCAGGTTCACGCCGCAGTGTTGTGGGTCTGAGCCGCCGTGGCACAGTCGGCGCAGACTCCGCGCACAGCCAGGTCCAGGCTCAGACCCTGGTAGCCCAGCACCTTGAGCGCCTGCAAGGCATTTTGCGCCGCCACTTCCAGGTCGAGCGCATTGCCCTGCAGCGCCCCTTGCAAGGGCTGGTCGCGGTGACAACTCTGGCACTCGAAATGCGGCAGGGCGTGCACGCTGGCGGGCATGGCCTGGTAACGCCGCACCCGATGCACATCGACCCGGCACAACAGCAGGCCCACTTGCGTCAGGCGGTCAATCAGGCGGTACAGCGTGACACGGTCGAGTGCGCTGCCAACCTCACCCGGCCCATCTGCCACCGGATCATGTTGCAAGGCACTTTGCAGTTGGGCGTGGGTGTAACTGGTGTCCGGATGCGCCAGCAGCCAGCCCAACACCCGCCGCGCAGCACCAGTGCGGCGCAAGCCGTGGGCTGACAGCAGGGCATCGATCGGGTCGACAGGCAGTGAAGAAGGCGCGGCAGGCATGGGTATGGGTTTGTTGGCTATGCGTTTTTCAAGGAAAAATTTATTGCAATTGAGTTGCGATAAACTCTAGTGCAATTCAGTTGCATTATTACCGAAATTCACTTTTTTATCGTTTCATGAATACATCGCCACCACCCAGTCGAAGCGTCGACGCTGCCCCTGTGGGGTCGACGTCAGTCGACCATGGCGGACACCACCACCATCACCCTGTCGCCAAACGCGCCCGGCGCTTGAGCGTGCTGGCCTGGCCGGCCTGGCGCCGGATCGCGGCGGTGCTGCCATTGGTGCTGGCGCTTTGGCTGGCGGCGGGATGGGCCAATATGGGGGCGAACCCATGGTAAAGATTGACAACCTGACGGTGAGCTACCGCCAGCACCCGGCCCTGCACCACATCAGCGGCCAGTTTGCCACCGGCTCCCTGAGCGCCATCATTGGCCCCAATGGCTCGGGCAAAAGCACGCTGCTCAAGAGCATCATGGGGCTACTCAAGCTTTCGGGCGGACGCGTGCAGGTGGACACGCCGTGCGAGCGCATCGCCTACCTGCCGCAAATGACCGAGATCGACCGCAGCTTTCCCATGCCGGTGCGCGACTGTGTGCTGCTGGGCTGCTGGAGCGTCCTGGGCGCATGGGGCGGTGTCAGCGCCGACCTGCTGGCACGGGCCGATGCCGCCATTCACCAGGTCGGACTCGAGGGCTTTGAGGAACGCACGGTGGGCTCGCTGTCGAGCGGCCAGTTTCAGCGCGTGCTATTTGCCCGTTTGCTGGTTCAGGACGCTGATTTGATCTTGCTCGATGAACCCTTCAACGCGATGGACTCGCGCACCACGGCTGCACTGCTGGACCTCATCAAACTGTGGCACGACGAGGGCCGCACCGTGATTGCCGTGCTGCACGACGACGCGCAGGTCAGCGCCCACTTTGGCCAGACGGTGCTGCTGGCACGCGAACTGGTAGCCTGGGGCGACACCGCAGCAGTGCTGACCGACACCAACCTGCGGCGCGCCCGCACCCTGGCCGAAGCCTGGGACGATAGCGCCGACATTTGCCACACCGACGAGGCCACTGCATGATGGCGCTGTGGGACTGGGTGGTCGGCCCGTTTGCCGAGTTTGCCTTCATGCGCCGCGCGCTGGTGGCCACGTTGGCACTGGCCGTGAGCGCGGCCCCGCTGGGCGTCTTTTTGACGCTGCGGCGCATGAGCCTGCTGGGCGACGCCATCAGCCACGCGGTGTTGCCCGGTGTCGCCATCAGCTTCATGTTTTTTGGCCTGTCGCTGACCGCCATGGCCGCCGGTGGCGTGATCTCAGGGCTCCTGGCGGCCGGCCTGGCCGGCTTCATCAGCCGCTTCACCACCCTGAAGGAAGATGCCAGCCTGGCCGCCATTTACCTGGTGGCGCTGGCGCTGGGGGTGACGCTGTTGTCGCGCCAGGGCACCCAGCTTGACCTGCTGCACATTTTATTTGGCAGTGCGCTGGGGGTGGATGGCGCCGGGCTGCTGCTGGTGGTGAGCGTGGCCAGTGTCAGTCTGATCGCCCTGGCGGCGCTGTACCGCGGCCTGGTGCTGGAGAGTTTTGACCCGGTGTTTCTGGCCGCTGCCGCCGGGCGCGGTTGGGGCCGCCGCAGCTGGATCTGGCAGCAGGCGTTTTTGATGCTGGTGGTGATCAACCTGGTGGCCGGTTTCCAGACCCTGGGCACCCTGATGGCCGTGGGCCTGATGATGCTGCCTGCGGTATCTGCCCGGCTCTGGCACGACACCCTGAGCGCACAGTTGGTCAACGCCAGTGGTCAAGCGGCTTTGGCGGGCAGTTGTGGGCTGTTGCTGTCCTACCACCTCGACACCCCAAGCGGGCCCACCATCATCGGCTGTGCCGGCGTGCTGTATGGCATGTCCCTGGCCGTGGCGCCCGGCGGCTGGCTGCCCCAAGTCCTCAAGCGCCCACACCGGGTGGGTTGAATTTCATGAAGCGCACTATGCTTAAATTTCTCGCCCTGTCAACACTCTCCCTGAGTGGCTTGCTCCCTTTGCCGACCGTGGCCGCCGAGCCGATTCCCGTGGTCGCCTCCTTCAGCATCCTGGGAGACCTGGTGCGGGTGGTGGGCGGCGAACGGGTGCAAGTCACGACCCTGGTCGGGCCCGATGCCGATGCCCACAGCTTCGAGCCCAAACCCGCCGACGCCCGCGCCGTTCTGAAAGCGCGCCTGTTTGTCATCAACGGACTCAACTTTGAACCCTGGGCCGAAAAACTGGCCAAATCGGCCGCTTACCAAGGCGCCACGGTGGTGGCCTCGCGCGGCGTCAAGCCGCTGCAGAGGGAGGAAGCCGGCCATGGCCACGGCCACGGCCATCAGGATGCCGATCCGCACGCCTGGCAAAACCCCCAGAATGTGGTGCTGTATGTTCAGAACATCGCGGCCGGCTTGGCCAAATTGGACCCGGCGGGTGCCAGCAGTTACCAGACCAATGCGGCGCGTTATGCGGCACTGTTGAAAGACTTCGATGCCCAAGCCAGGGCGCAATTTGCCGCTGTGCCCGAAGCCAAACGCAAAGTCATCACCTCACACGATGCCTTTGGCTACTTTGCGGCGCATTACCAGATCAAGTTTTTGGCCCCGGAAGGCGTCAACGCCGACGCCACACCCAGCGCCAAGCATGTGGCCGGTCTGATCCGCCAGATAAAGCGCGAAAAAATCAAAGCGGTTTTTGTTGAAAACATGAGCAACCCCAAGCTGATCGCGCAACTCAGCAAGGACGCAGACGCCACGCTGGGGGGCACGCTGTACTCCGATGCGCTCTCCGGCCCGAACGAACCAGGCTCAAGCTACCTCAAGATGATGCAGCACAACGTGACGCAACTGCTGGCCGGCATGCGCCTGAATTAGGCGACGGGCGGCGGCGCCGCCGGCGCCATCGCGTCCCAAGCCGCCAAAGCCTCGGCCACCAGCATCAGGCCGGGGCCGCCGCCCATGTAGACACAGACCGCCAACGCCTCTTCGAGTTCGCCGCGGGTACAACCCAGCCGGTGCAAGGCCTTGACGTGAAACGCAATGCAGCCAGCGCAGTGCTGCGTGATACCGATGGCCAGCGCAATCAGCTCCTTGTGCTTGGCGCTCACCAGTCCCTCGGCCATCGAGGCCTTGGCCAATTGCGCAAACCCCTGCATGGCGTCGCCTTGCGACTTACGAAACGGCCCCAGGTTCTCATTGATGTTTTTCATCAGGCCAATCGAATCAAACGTGCTCATAAAGCTCCTTGCTTTTAAAAATCAGCCGAATTTGGCAAATAACTTGCTGTACGGGCCTTTCAGCTTGCCAGTGGCTTCCTTGATGGCTGCCAGGTCCTGATTCAACAGGGCCGCCTCCAAGTTCACCACCGACTGGCCCACGGCCTTGAGAAGTCCGGCGAACTCGACGTTTTGCTTCAGTTCGGCCGTGGCCTGCGCTTCAAGCTGTTTGGCCAGATAACTCAGGGCGCCCGCCTGCGCGGTCAACAGCAGCATGCCTTTAGGCTGGGCCAGCGTCTCGTTGCCATGCATCATGATGACTTCCATCTGGCTGTGGTAGGCGTTCATGTGGTCGCTGAACACGACCACATTGTTGCGCTGGCGCATGTCGGCCATGATGTCGCGCACCCGCTCCAGCGTGTTGTGGGCGTCGCCGAGTTGTCCGGCGCTGACTTCTTTCAGGGCCTGTTCGTAGACCTTGCTGGCTTGCGTCACGGAGGCGGCAAAAGCCGGGTCGCGGTCGTAGGGTGCGGCCGGTTTGGCACCCACCTGGCTACTCAGTTTGTTCCAGGCCTGCTGCGCCTGCACCAGCGCCTGCTGTGCCTCTTCCTGCGATTTGCCGTTGGTCTTGTACAAGGCCATGCGGTACGGCGCGTTGGCCGCCTGCATGAGGTCGGTCACCGGGTCAGCGGCGTAGGCGAATGCGCCAAAAGACAGGGACAGGACCAAACTGATGGCCTTCAGACTGTGGCTGACTCGTGTTGACATGATGAAAATCCTTGAGGTGTGATGGATGCCCACAGTGTGTGAGCGTCAGGTCAAGCTTACATAAGTGATGTCGAAAGTATTGTAAAGACACACGGCGGCGCGTTAACGCTGCATCAACCAGCGGCAGAAATAACTCAGGCCGTCGACCAGCGCCACCAGTGCCATCATGGCGATCAGCACCGTGCTGGTTTCCATCATCTGGAACAGGCCCATGTGAAAGCCCAGCATCTGCCCCAGGCCGCCGGCGCCCACCACCCCCAGCACGGCGGCGGCGCGGATGTTGTTTTCCCAGCGGTACAGCGTGTAACTCAGCAACTGCGGCACAGCCTGCGGAAAATCGGCATACCAAAACACCTGACTCTTGCGGATGCCGCGCACGCGCAGCGCATCGGCTGGGCCGCTCGGCTGATTCTCGAAACTCTCGGCAAACAGGCGGCCCAGCACACCTGTGGTGTGCAGCGCCAGTGCCAGTGTGCCGGCCAGCGGCCCCAGGCCGGCCGAGATCAGCAGCAGCGCCGCCCACACCAGTTCGGGAATGCTGCGCAGCGCATTGAGCAGCAGCCGGGTGGGCTCGCGCCAGCGCGCCGCATCACCGGCATGGGTTTTGGCGGCAGGCAGGGCCAGCGCCAAACCCGCCACGGCGGCCAGCGCCGTGCCCAGTGCCGACATGGCCAGCGTTTCCAGGCTGGCCCAGAACACTTTGTGCAAAAACGCCGGGGCGGTTTGCGGCACCAGCAGCTCGCTGACAAAACGCCCCATCGAGGCCAGCGCCTCCATCGACAAGAACTTGCCCCATTTCAGATCCAGCGACATGAAACTGGCCAGTACCAAGGCCAGCAGCCCGAGGTTGAGCCAGCAGGCGCGGCAACGCCAGTGCCACAGCGGGGGCGGACGCTTCGGGCTCATGCCAGCGAATTCCGCAGCAGGCCACTGACCCGGTCGGCCAGCCAGACCAGCGCCATGAACACCAGCAGCATGGTGGCGACCTCGCTGCCATTGAACATCTTCATCGAGGCGTCCATCTGCTGCCCCAATCCGCCAGCCCCGACAAAGCCCAGCACGGCCGAGGAGCGAATCGCGCATTCCCAGCGGTAAACCGTGTAGCTTGTGAGTTCGGTCGCACTTTGCGGCAGCAAGCCATAGAAAAAAGCCTGCAGCCGGCCGCTGCCATTGCGCAGCAGGTTTTGCGCGGGCTGCGCGTCGCTGGACTCCAGAATCTCGGCGTAGACCTTGCCCAGCATGCCGGCATAGGTGAGCGCAATCGCCAGCACGCCCGAGGTCGGCCCCAGCCCCACCACGCGCACAAAAATGAGCGCCCAGATCAGCTCGGGCACACTGCGCAGCACCATCAGCAGCCAGCGCACCGCCTGGCGCACCACGGCGGGCACCAGGGCCATGCGGCCCGACAAGGCCGAAATCGACAGCGGCCGCGCCGCGATCAGCGCCAGCGGAATGGCCCAGCCCAGCGCCAGCACGATGCCCGCCGTGGCGATGGCCACGGTGCGCCAGGTTTCGCGCGCCACCAGCAGCAAAAATTCGGGCTCGAGCTTGGGCGGAAAAAAGTCCCCCAAAAAGCCCAGCGTGGGGCGCAGGCTCTCGGGGCTCAACAGGGTCCAGGGTTTGAACTCGGCCAGCACCAGCAGCGGCCAGGCCACCACGGCCGTGGCCAGCAGCGCGAACAGCCGGCCGATCCAGGCCGGGTCGCGCCGCGTGGCAGGCGGGGATGACAGGGTTGGCATCTCAACGGCAGGTCAGCGTCACGGCCGGTGTGCTGGCCAGAGACAGGTCAGGCAACGGTGGCACCCCAGTCAGTTCGTCCAGGTGGCGTGCATACAGATCGGTCAGACGCTCGGGGGTGACCTCAACGGTTGGCAGGTCAAACACCACCTCGCCGTCGCGCAGTCCCACGATGCGCGGGAAGTGCTGCAGCGCCATATCGACATGATGCAAGGTAGCGACCAGGGTGGCCTGCTGCTCACGCGCCACCGCGGTGATCGACGCACAGGCCTGGCGCGCGCGCTCGGGGTCCAGCGCCGACAGCGGCTCATCCACCAGCAGCAGGCGCGCATGAGCCACCGCCAGCCGCGCCAAGCCCACACGCTGGCGCTCACCACCCGAGAGCCGGTCGACCCGCTCGAACAATTTGTCGGCCAAATCGAACCGCGCCAGCGCGGTTTCGGCCAGGTCGATGTGACGCGGGTAGAGCAAATTGCCCAGGCTTTGCCACAAGCCCATACCCGGCAGCAGGCCGGCCAACACCGCGGTGATGACCCGCTGCCGGGCCGGTAACGGTGGCACCTGCGGCGCCAGGCACAGTTGGCCGCGCAGGCGCTGCAGGTCTGCCGTGCGCAGCGCCCAGGGGTCACGCCCATCGAGCAGCAACTGGCCGCGGGTGGGTTTGAGGGCGCAGGCCATCAGGTGCAGCAGCGTGGTTTTGCCCGCCCCCGACGGCCCGATGATGGCCATCTGCTCGCCTTGCGCCAGCGCCAGGTCAATCGCCTTGAGCGCCGGGGCAACTGTTGCTTGCGCTGACGGATGCTGCGCCGAGCAGGCTTGCAGGGCTATTTGCATGGCAAAAAACCGCCGATTATTTGAGCAAACCAGCGCTGCGCGCCGCCGCTTCAATGCCCTTGTAATTGGCGGCCTGGGTCGGAATAAAACGGCTGGCGCGTTGCAGGTCCAGTAAGGCCTTGCCTTCGGGGGTACTGCTGTTCAGGTCGAGAAAGGCACGGGTGATTTTGTCTTTCAAGGCGGGCGGCATGTCGGCATGCACGGTCCAGTTGTAATCAAAATAAGCCGGGGTGGTGTAGAACACCCGCACCTTGCTGGTGTCGACTTTTTTGTCAGCGACAAACTTGTCCCAGACCGACACGTTCAAGGCACCGGCATCCACTTTGCCTGCCGCCACCGCCGCGATGGTTGCGTCGTGGGCGCCCGAGAACGCCACACGTTTGAGGTCGGTGTCGGGGTTGATCTTGGCGTCCAGCAAGTAGTTGCGCGGCATCAGGTGGCCAGAGGTGCTGGAGGCCGAGCCAAAACTGAGTGTTTTGCCTTTCAGGTCGGACAGCGCCAAGATGCCCGGCTGCGAGGTGATGAACACCGATTTGAAGTTTGCGTCTTCGGCACGTTGCACCAACGGAGTCACCTTGCCGCCGGAGCGCACGTTGGCCTGGACAAAGGTGAAACCGCCAAACCAGGCCATGTCGACCTGCTTGTTGACCAGCGTTTCCACGGCGGCGGCGTAGTCGGACACCGGGGTAAATTCCACCGTCATGCCGAGTTTTTGCGACAGGTAAGCCACCAGCGGTGCGGCTTTGCGCGCCAGTTCGGTGGGTGATTCATCCGGGATGGCGGTGATCTTGAAGACGGACTGGGCCAACGTCTGGCTGGCAAAACCCAGAACGGTGCAGGCCAGCAAGGCGCGCACGGCAAAGCGACGTGAAGTCATGAGCATGTAGAGCTTTCTTGTGTGTAAGGTAAAGAGGTTGACGCATGTCAAGGTGCGCCAAAGCCGGGGGCAATGGTAATCAGAAATGCAATTTGCTGCCGTGGGCGCTACGATAAGGTCCCAGCCAACCGCACCGCCCCATGAAAACGCCTGTATTTGTCCAACTGCATCACGACAGTGCCGAGCACATCCGCCAGGAGCTGCTACAGGGCCTGACGGTCAACCCGCAGCCCGGCGGTGCCACGGTGTCACCGAAATTTTTGTACGACGCGCTGGGGTCGCGCCTGTTCGAAGCCATCACCGAGCTGCCCGAGTATTACCCGACCCGCACCGAGGCGGCCATTTTTGCCACCCATGCCCAGGCCATGGCCCGGGTGGTGCCGCCAGGAGCCACGCTGATTGACCTGGGCGCAGGCAACTGTGGCAAGGCCGCAGGCCTTTTTGGCGTGCTGGCCCCCAGCCGTTATGTGGCGGTTGACATCTCGGTCGATTTTCTGCGCGCCACCCTGGACAAGCTGCAACGCCAGCACCCGGCGCTGGACCTGGTCGGTGTCGGGCTCGATTTTTCGCACACGCTGGATTTGCCGCCTGAGGCGGGCGAACCCGGTGCCGGCCCGCGGCTGCTGTTTTACCCGGGCTCGAGCATTGGCAATTTCACCCCCCGGCAGGCCCTGGTGTTTTTGCGCCAGGTGCGCGCGGCGTGTGGCCCGATGGTCGGCAGCGGGCTGCTGATCGGCGTTGATCTGGTCAAGGACGCAGCCGAACTGGAAGCCGCCTACGACGATGCCCTGGGCGTCACGGCCGCCTTCAACCGCAACCTCATCTACAACCTGAACCGGCTGGTGGGCACCGACCTGCGGCTGGCCGACTGGGCGCACCTGGCCTTGTTCAACCGCCTGGAATCGCGCATCGAAATGCACTTGGTGGCGCAAAGCGACTTGACGGTGCGGTGGCCGGGTGGCCAGCGCGCCTTCAGCCGGGGCGAGCGCATCCATACCGAGAACTCCTACAAGTGGACCGTGGCCGGCTTTTCGCAGTTGTTGCGCGAGGCCGGCTTTGCCGAACCGCTGGTGTGGACCGATGCGCCCACCGCGGAGGCGGGCCGCTTCGCCGTGATG
The DNA here is from genome assembly GCF_030653815.1 of Rhodoferax sp. GTDB lineage: Bacteria > Pseudomonadota > Gammaproteobacteria > Burkholderiales > Burkholderiaceae_C > Rhodoferax. Next base: position 92,930 of record NZ_JAURYQ010000023.1, read on the forward strand.
TGGGCGCGCGCCTGAATCATGAATTTTTATCCTGCGCAGCTTCTGAACCCGGCATGAAGGTCGTTGCGTTCAGGCGTGAAGTAATTGCGGTAACGCGGGTGCGCCATGCGTTTGGATGTGGCCCGGCTGGCACCGCGCAGCACCGGGCGGTCGCCAAACCAGGGGGCCGAATAGTCACGGTAGGGGTGCGCCACAAAACCGGGGTAAGCATTGAAGGTGCTGGCGGTCCACTCCCAGACCTCGCCCCAGACAAAACCAGGCTGGGTCATGGCAGCCTGTTCCCACTGCGCCTCGGTGGGCAGCTGGCGGCCAGCCCAGCGGCACCAGGCCTCGGCCTCGAAATAACCCAGGTGGCAGGCCGGCGCGTCGAGGTCCAATGCGTGCCACTGGCCGAAGCGGCATTGTTCCCACACCGATTCGCCCTGGCCCGGGCTGACCTGGCGCAGATAGCGTGGACCCGCCAAAGCCCCGGCGCCCTGCCCGGCCTGCAACCACTGCCAACCGGCCTCCAGCCACCATTGCGCGTCGGCATAAGCGCCCTGTTCCACAAACGGCAGATAACGCCGCCACGACACCGGCCGGTTGTCGATGGCATAGGCACCAAGCGGCACGCGGTGCGGCGCCAGTTCGTTGTCAAAGGCAAAACCACGGCCCGTGTAGCCCAGCGTCCAGTCACCTGCCGCCAAGTTGAGCGACTGCAGCGACCCGCCAGGTCGTGTTGCGCCCTCGCCCGACAGTGCCGGCGGCAAGCCAATACCCAGTGCCTGCGCCATGTAGACGGCGGCCTCGCCGTGCATGTCTTCGTGGAACAGCGCCAGGCGGTAGAAATAGAGCGCGGCATCGTCTGTGGCCTCATCCGCCAACAGCGCCAGGGTCTGCTCCAGCGTGGCCTGCAGATAAGCCCGGGTGGCGTGCAAATCGGGCAGGGGCAAAGACCAGCGGCTGTCGTGCGCCACCACACTGGAGTTGTACAGCGCATCAGATTGCGGCAACAGCGCGGGCGGGCGCGCCGCCTGCGGGTCGGCCACCATCCCCAACCGGCGCTGCGGGTTGCGCGCCAGCCAGAATTCCTGAAACCAGCCGATGTGCCCTACCTCCCACAGCGGCGGGTTGAGTTGTGGGCTGCACGGCACAGTCAGCAGCGGCCCGAGCGCGGCCTCGTAAGCCTCCAGCAGGGCCAGCGTGTGCGCGCGGCTGGCGCGCAGGTGCTGCGCCAGCGCTGGCGCGTCGGCCGCGCGTGCCGCCTGGGCGGGTTGCCAGCTGGACTGGGTTGGAATCGACTCGGGGAGCATGGCTGATGGCCTCCATCAAGAAACAGGTGGTGATTGTGAGCCCGGCGCTGGCCGATGCCAACAACGGCAATTGGCAAACCGCCCGGCGCTGGCAAAAGTTCCTGCAAACTCCCACTGCCGGCCATCCCGGTTTCCAGGCACGCATCGTGACCCAATGGCCCGACGGCCCGGCCGCCGCACAGGACAGCGCCATGATCGCCCTGCACGCGCGGCGCTCGGCGGCCTCTGTCAAGGCCTGGGCACAAAGCCGGGGGCGTGGCGCTGCCCTGCAACCCGTGCCCGGCCTGGCCGTGGTGCTGACCGGCACCGACCTGTACCGCGACATCCAGACCGATGCGCAGGCCCAGCAGTCGCTGCAGTGGGCGCAGCGCCTGGTGGTGTTGCAGGCCCTGGGCCTCGCCGCCTTGCCGCCATCGCTGCAATTCCGTACCGACGTGATTTTTCAGTCGACGTCGGCGCGCCAGCGCCTGCCAAAATCAGCGCGTTTTATCAAGGCGGTGATGGTGGGCCACCTGCGCGATGAAAAGTCGCCACAGACCCTGTTTGCCGCCGCCCGGCTGCTCAAGCCCCACGAGGCCATTCACATCGACCACATTGGCGCACCACTGGACGCCGTGCTGGCTTTGCAGGCGCAAGCCACGGCTGCCACCTGCCCGGGCTACCGTTGGCTGGGCGCCTTGCCACACGAGGCCACGCGCCGGCGCATCCAGCGCGCCCATGTGCTGGTGCACACCAGCCGCATGGAAGGTGGCGCGCATGTGGTGATGGAGGCGGTGCGCGCCGGCACGCCGGTGCTGGCCTCGCGCATCGATGGCAATGTCGGCATGCTGGGGAGTGATTACGCGGGTTATTTTGACTGGGACCATGCGGAACAGCTGGTCGATTTGCTGCGGCGCTGCCACGTTGAGCCCGCTTTTTACGCCCATCTGCAGGCCCAGTGCGTCGTGCGTGCGCCGCTGTTTGCGCCCGAGACCGAACGGCGGGCGCTACAGCAGCTGGTGACTCAACTCTCGGCAGCGCCGCCCCGCGTTTGAAGCCTGCCCGCTCTCTTTGATTGTTCTTAAGATTTTTTCCTGATGCAACACCCCAATCAACCCATTGCCAGAGACATCGTGCTGATCGGCGGCGGCCACAGCCATGTGGGCGTGCTCAAGCGTTTTGGCATGTTGCCTGAGCCCGGCGTGCGCCTGACCGTGATCTGCACCGATGTGCACACGCCCTACTCCGGCATGTTGCCGGGTTATGTGGCGGGCCACTACAGTTATGACGAGGTGCACATCGACCTGGCGCGCTTGGCCGTGTTTGCCGGCGCCCGGCTCTACCGCGACGAGGTGGTGGGCATTGACCGTGTCAATAAAAAAGTGCTGTGCCGCCATCGCCCGCCGGTGCCTTACGACGGTTTGTCGATCAACATTGGTTCCACGCCGCGCCTGAGCGGTGTCGCCGGTGCCGATGCCTTCAGCACCCCGGTCAAACCCATCACCCGCTTCAACCAGCGCTGGCTGGCGCTGCTGGCCAAAGTGCAGGACCACACCCAGGGCGTTTTGCGCATCGCCGTGGTCGGTGCCGGGGCCGGCGGGGTCGAGCTGCTGTTGTCGATGCAGTACCGCCTGCGCCACGAACTGCGCACTCGCGGGCGCGACCCCGAGCTGCTGCAATTTCATCTGCTCACAGCAACGGACAGCATTCTGCCGACCCACAACGCCCGTGTGCGCCGCAAGTTCGCCAGCGTCTTGGCTGAGCGGGGTGTGCAGGTGCACCTGAACGCCGAGGTGACCCTTGTTGAACCTGGTCGACTGAGTTGTGCCAGCGGCCTGGTGGTCGAAGCCGACGAGACCATGTGGGTCACGCAGGCGGGCGGCGCACCCTGGCTGCAAGGCACTGGCCTGGCGCTGGATGCCGGTGGCTTTGTGCTGGTGAACGACCAGCTGCAAACCCTCACCGACCCGGCAATTTTTGCCGCCGGTGACATTGCCGCCATGCAGAATTACCCGCTGGAAAAGGCCGGTGTGTTTGCCGTGCGCATGGGCCGGCCGCTGGCCGACAACCTGCGCCTGAGCATGCAGGGGCGCGCGCTGCAAGCCTACCGCCCGCAATCCAGCTGGCTGGCCCTGATCAGCACCGGTAACCGATTTGCCGTGGCCTCGCGCGGCGCCCTGGGCTTTTGGGGCGACTGGGTCTGGCGCTGGAAAGACTGGATCGACCAGGGTTTCATGCGCAATTTTTCGGAATTCCCCGACATGCAAGCCAAGGCGGCTGCACCAGCGCGCAGCACGCCGTCGCAATTGGCGCTGAACCCGGACGAAGCCCTGCAAGCCATTTCGGCCATCGCCATGCGATGCGGCGGCTGCGGCGCCAAGGTGGGGGCCACGGTGTTGTCGCGGGCGCTGGCGTCATTACAAGTGGTACAGCGCGACGATGTGCTCATCGGCCTCAAAGACCCCGACGACGCCGCCATAGTGCGTGTGCCGCCCGGTATGGCGCTGGTGCATTCGGTCGACTTTTTCCGCGCCTTCATTGACGACCCCTACCTGTTTGGCAAGGTCGCGGCCAACCACGCGCTGGGTGACATTTTTGCCATGGGCGCCGAGCCGCAATCGGCCACGGCCATCGCCACCGTGCCGCCGGGGCTGGAGGCCAAGGTGGAAGACCTGCTGTTTCAGATGATGAGCGGTGCGGTCGAGGTACTCAACGACGCCGGCTGCGCGCTGGTGGGCGGCCACACCGGCGAAGGCGCCGAGCTGGCGCTGGGTTTTGCCATCAACGGGTTGGTCGACGAGCAGCTGGTGGGTGTGACGCGCAAGGGTGGCATGCGACCCGGCGACGTGCTGATTTTGACCAAGCCGATTGGCACCGGCACGCTGTTTGCCGCGCACGCCCGGCTGGCCGCCAAGGGCCGCTGGATCGACGCCGCGTTGCAGTCCATGGTGCTGTCCAACCTGCAGGGCGCCCAATGCCTGCGTGACTTCGGCGCCACTGCCTGCACCGACCTGACCGGCTTTGGCCTGCTGGGCCATCTGGTGGAAATGACCCGGGCCTCGGCAGTGGATGCCGAGCTGGTGTTATCCAACCTGCCGCTGCTGGACGGCGCACTCGACACCGTGGCGGCGGGCATTGTGAGTTCGCTGCAACCGGCCAATGTGCGCCTGCGCCGTGCCCTGCGCAACCAGGAGGCATTTGCCAACGACCCTCGTTACCCACTGCTGTTTGACCCGCAAACTGCCGGTGGTCTGCTGGCCAGCGTACCGGCTGACCGGGCTGATGCTTGTGTGGCTGCGTTGAAGGCGGTGGGGTATGCGCAGACGGCGGTGATTGGGCGCATTTTGGTTCAGAGTGAGGCGTTGGAGCCGGTGGTGTTGCTGCCCTGACTTGTCAGGTTCTGCTGATTAATTAGTTTTTCAAAGCCTTGTTCGCGGTAACCCGCGCAGTGCAGAACAACTCGACCCCATGCTTCACAACGCGATAACGAAGCACACAACAGAACAACTTTACCCAGCCTTCACCCCAGAGACAAACCACAAGCCTTAGAATAAGTAATTGATGAATTACTTTAAGGCCATGGAAGTTCAGGACAAACCCCCAAAACAGCGCACCGTTGTGCGTCAGGCCAGCCTGGTGGAGGCCGCCCTGCTGCTGGCCGCACAACACAGCCCGGCCGACATCACCACGGCGGACCTGGCACACGCAGTGGGCATTTCGCAGGGCGCGGTGTTCAAGCACTTTGCCAGCAAAGAAGCCATCTGGCTGGCGGTGCTCGAATGGGTGGCCGAGACCCTCATGAACCGCCTGCACACGGCCGCCGCAGATGCCGACCGCGCCGCCTTGCCGGCCCTGCGCGCCGTCTTTTTGGCCCATGTGGACTTTGTCATGGTTCACCCCGGCGTGCCGCGGCTGATCTTTCAGGAACTGCAAAACCCGGGCGACACCGCCCTCAAAAGCCGGGTGCGCGCGCTGATGCAGCGCTACCGCCAGTTGCTGCTGGCCGTGTTGCAACACGCCAAAACACAACAGGCGCTGCGCCCTGATGTTGATCTGCAGGCCGCTGCCGTGTTGTTTGTCGGATCGGTGCAGGGCCTGGTCATGCAAGCCCTGCTGGCCGATGACGTGCATGCGATTGCCGCCCTGGCCCCGGGTGTTTTTGCCCTTCTGCAGCAAGGGCTGCAATGCCCGCCCAATGATTTCCAAGGAACACCATGAACAACCAAGCTTTGCTCAAACGCCGCCTCATCATGGGTGCCGTCGCCCTGGCGCTCATCGGCGGCATGGCCTATGTGTCGCTGCGCACCGGGCCGCTGGCGCCCATCAAGGTCACCGTGGCGAGCCCGCTTGAGGGCACGCTAAACCCTTCGATTTTTGGCATCGGCACGGTCGAAGCCCGGCGCAGCTGGATGGTCGGACCGACGGTGGCCGGGCGCGTGCTGAGCGTCAAGGTGGATGTGGGCGACCCTGTCAAGGCCGGGCAACTGCTGGCCGAAATGGACCCGGTCGACTTCAGCCAGCGTCTGGCTGCGCTCGATGCCTCGCTGGCGCGCGCCGGCAGTGGCCAGGTCGCCGCGCAGGCGCAACTGCAGGATGCCAAGGCGCGCAGTGCCCTGGCCACCACCACCACCCAGCGCAACCAGGACCTGGCACGGCAAAACTTCATCAGCCCCGGCGCGCTCGATGCGGTACTGCAGGCCCAGGCTTCGGCCAATGCGGCCGTGCAGGCGGCGCAAGCCAATCTGGCCGGTGCCGGGCAGGACCTGACCCGCATCCAAGCCGAGCGCGCGGCATTGGCACAACAGCGCGACAACGTGCGCCTGTTTGCTCCGGCCGACGCGGTGGTGACCACGCGTGATGCCGAAGCCGGCAGCACCGTGGTGGCGGGCCAGCCGGTGCTGCGCCTGATAGACCCGTCCAGCCTGTGGGTCAAGCTGCGGGTCGACCAGGGCCGCTCGGCCGGTCTGGCCACCGGCGTCAAAGCCAGCATCGTGTTGCGTTCCAGGCCACAGACTCCCCTGAGCGGCCAGGTGGCACGCATCGAATTGCTGGCCGACAGCGTCACCGAAGAACGCATCGCGCAAGTGGCTTTTGATGCCCCGCCCGCAGGTGTGTCGGTGGGTGAAATGGCCGAAGTCACCTTGCAGTTGCCCGCCACCGCCCCCGCACTGCTGTTGCCCAATGCCGCCATCCAGCATCAACAAGGCCAAAGCGGCGTCTGGCGCTTGCAAGACGGCAAGCCTGAATTTGCGCCCGTGCAACTCGGCACCCAGAGCCTGGACGGCCAGGTGCAAGTACTCAAGGGCCTCGACAAAACCGACCGGGTGGTGGTCTACAGCCAGAAAGCCCTGAGCAGCGGCGCGCGTATTTCTGTGGTGGATTCGCTTGTCAAGTCCGAGGCCAAGCCATGATCAGCCTGGCCGGACGCGACATTTTGCACGGCTGGGGCAAGTTCGCCCTGACCGGGCTCGGGCTCGGGCTGTTGATTGGCGTGACGCTGACCATGGCCGGGGTGTATCGCGGCATGGTGGACGACGCGCAGGCCCTGCTGACCAACAGCCAGGCCGATTTGTGGGTGGTGCAAAAAGACACCCAGGGCCCGTATGCCGAGGCCTCAAGCATCAAGGACGACGTGGTGCGCAGCGTGCGTGGCATGCCCGGCGTGGCGCAGGCCGCCAACGTGACCTACCTCACCATGCAGGTGCAGCGCCCGAGCGGCGAAGAGGCCCGCACCATGGTGGTGGGGGTCGAACCCGGCAAGCCCGGCGCGCCGGGTTATCTGGTGGCCGGGCGCCAGCTCACCCGTGACCACTATGAAGCCGTGGCCGACGTCAAGACCGGCCTCAAGCTGGGCGACGCGGTGCGGGTGCGCCGCCATAGCTACACCGTGGTGGGCCTGACCCAGCGCATGGTGTCTTCGGGCGGCGACCCGATGCTGTTTGTGCCGCTCAAAGACGCGCAGGAAGCGCAATTTTTAAAAGACAACGACACTATTCAAAGCGACCGCACTCGCACCGCGGCCAACCCGGCATTCAATCGCCCCGGCGTGCCGGGCCTGCTTGATGCCGTGCAAGCCCTGCAAACCAGCAGCCACAACGTCAACGCGGTGCTGGTGCAGTTGCAGCCCGGCTGGCCGGCCGACGAGGTGGCCGACGCGCTTAAGCGCTGGAAACATGTGCAGGTCTACACCCGCGCCGGCATGGAAGACATCTTGGTGGCCAAGCTGATTGCCACCTCTGCCCGGCAGATCGGCATGTTTCTGGCCATTCTGGCGGTGGTGAGCGCGGCCATTGTGGCCTTCATCATCTACACCATGACGCTCGGCAAGATTCGCGAAATTGCGGTACTCAAGCTCATCGGCACGCGCAACATGACCATTGCCAGCATGATCCTGCAACAGGCCACGGGGTTCGGGCTGATCGGCTTCATGGTCGGCAAAATTGCCGCCACCGTGTGGGCGCCGATCTTTCCCAAATACGTGCTGCTGATGCCGCGCGACGCCGTCACCGGCCTGGTTGCCACGCTGCTCATTTGCGCCCTGGCCAGCACACTGGCAATTCGGGTGGCGCTCAAGGTCGACCCGGCTGCGGCGATTGGATGAGCACCATGAACACAAAACATATAGCGCCGGGCGGCATCCGCATTGAAGGTTTGCGCAAGGTCTATGGTCAGGGTGACAGTGCTGTCGAGGCCCTGAAGAACGTCAACATGGTGGTGGCGCCGGGTGAGGTGGTGGGCCTGGTCGGGCCCTCGGGCTCGGGCAAAAGCACGCTGCTCAAATGCCTGGGCGCCATCATCGAACCCACCTCGGGGCGCATGACGCTGGGCAGCGACGTAATTTATGACAACGGCTGGAAAGTGCCTGACCTGCGCGCGCTGCGGCGTGACCGGATTGGTTTTATTTTTCAGGCGCCCTACCTGATTCCGTTTCTGGATGTGACCGACAACGTGGCGCTGCTGCCGATGCTGGCGGGCATGGCCAACGCACCGTCGCGCGCTCGGGCGCTCGAATTGCTCACCGCGCTCGACGTGCAACACCGCGCCCGGGCCGAGCCGTCGCAGCTCTCAGGTGGCGAACAACAGCGGGTGTCGATTGCCCGGGCACTGGCCAACCGCCCGCCGGTGATTCTGGCGGATGAGCCCACTGCGCCGCTGGACAGCGAACGCGCCCTGGGCGTGATGCGCATCCTGAACCAGATGGCCGTGCAAGCCCATACTGCCATCATCGTGGTGACCCACGATGAAAAAATCATCCCCACTTTCAAGCGCATTTACCACATTCGCGACGGGCAAACCGTGGAAGAGGCGGGCGAAGGACTCTCGCTGGATTAGGACTTACTCGAACGACGGTGTTTCGGGCTTGGCCACCGGTTTGCCCGCTGCCGCCCAGGCGTCAAAGCCGCCCGCCATGGACTTCACATTCAGATAGCCCATGTCATGCAGGGCGGTGGCGGCCAGCGCGGCGCGACCGCTGGTTTTGCAATACAGCAGAACGTTGAGGTCACGCGCCTGCAGCGCCGGATTGGCGCTGAACTTGAATTCGAGCATGCCGCGTGAAATGTGCACGGCACCGGCCAGATGGCCCGCGGCGAATTCATCGGCTTCGCGCACGTCCACCAGCACGTCGGCGTCACGGATGGCTTGCTCGGCGTCAGCCACCGGGATTTCCTGCACGCGGGCTTTGGCGGCGGCAACGAGGTCGTGGGCAGTTTTCATCGGGCATATTCCTGTCAGAGGTTGTTGAGTGCCGAATAATATCCGTACTCACTTAAGTAACAGAGGGTGCCGGGGATTTTATTTCTGCCCTGAATCAGCGTATCCCCTTCAGCCCCTGCCCCAGCATCTCCTTGGTGACCAAGGTGATACCCGAGTCGGTGACACGGAAACGTTTTTTGTCCTGCTCCGGGTCCATGCCAATGATGGTGCCCTCAGGCAGCACGCAATTTTTATCAATGATGCATTTCTTCAGAATGCAATGGCGACCCACCTGCACATTGGGCAAGACCATTGAGTCCTCGATGGTGGCGTAACTGTGCACATGCACCCCCGAGAACAGCATCGACCGGCGCACCGTGGAGCCGCTGACAATGCAGCCGCCGGAGACCATCGAATCGACCGCCTTGCCACGCCGGGTATCGTCGTCAAAAACGAACTTGGCGGGTGGCGTTTGCGGTTGCCAGGTCCAGATCGGCCAATTGTCAGAATACAGATTGAGGTCGGGCGTAACCTGCACCAGGTCCATGTTGGCTGCCCAATAGGCGTCCAGCGTGCCCACGTCGCGCCAATAGGGCGGCTTGCCTGGCTCGCTGACACAACTCTCGGCAAAGTTCTGGGCGAAGGTGCGGTAACGTTTGACGCAGTGCGGAATGACATCCTTGCCGAAGTCGTGGCTCGACTTGGGGTCGTCGGCGTCACGCAGCAACTGCTCAATCAGGAAGCTGGTGTTGAAGACATAAATCCCCATGCTGGCCAGCGCATGCGCAGGGTCGCCGGGCATGTGCTGCGGCTCGGTCGGCTTTTCTGCAAACTCAAGCACCCGGCCTTCCGCGTCCACCGACATGACACCAAAGCTGCTGGCCTCAGCCAGCGGTACCTCAATGCAGGCCACGGTCAGGTCGGCCTGGCGCGCCACGTGGGCCGCCAGTACCCGACCGTAGTCCATGCGGTAAATATGATCGCCCGACAAGATCAGCACATATTCGGGTCGGGCATGACGGATTTCGCGCAGGTTTTGAAACACCGCGTCGGCCGTACCCTGGTACCAGTGCACTTCGTCGGACTGCTGCTGTGCCGGCATGATCTCGATGAATTCGTTGAGGCGCCCGTCCAGAAAACTCCAGCCCAGCTGCAAATGCCGGATCAGGCTTTGCGCCTTGTACTGCGTGGCCACACCAACCCGGCGCACGCCCGAGTTGACGCAATTGGAGAGGGTGAAGTCGATGATGCGGTACTTGCCGCCAAACGGCACCGCCGGCTTGGCGCGAAAATCAGTCAACTCATGCAGCCGGCTGCCGCGCCCCCCGGCAAGAATCAGGGCAAAGGTGTTGCGCGTCAGCTGGCTGACAAACCGCGGGTCCTGCGCTCTGCGCCCACCCGCCCCGATTTCTTGATTGCTTGCCATGAATACTCTCCCATGCAGTTGTCAACACACAAATTCAGCCATGTCAGGTGGCGGCCACACCAAAGTTCTCGGGCATCTGGATGGCCACCACCTCGCCGCGCGCAGTGGCGACACCGGCGGCATACACCGTGGACTCGATCACCACCTTGCGACCCTTGATTTCTTTCACCCGGCCGCGAATTTCCAGCGTTTCGTTGATCGGCGTCGGTTTCAGGTAATCCACATGCAGCGAGCCAGTGACAAAGCGGAAGGCCGGCAAGGTGTCCATGGCCCGGCCTTCCTGTTTGTACATGGCCGCCGCGGCGGTGCCGGTGCTGTGGCAGTCGATCAGCGAGGCCAGCAGACCGCCATAAGTGAAGCCAGGGATGGCCGTGTGATAGGGCTCGGGCGTGAATCGGGTCACGGTTTCGTCACCATCCCAAAAGGTCTTGATACGGTGGCCCTGGTCATTTTTGGCGCCGCAGCCGTAACAGTGCGACAAGTTCTCGGGGTAGTAGTCCTGAAAGGCTTTCACAGAGGTCTCCTGGTCAATAAATAAATTAATTTTTTTGAAACGCCCCATTACGCCCCATTCACGACGCCAAGAAACTGACAAAGATCAATTTCGAGACGCTTAATGGCCGGTTTGCAGCTTGGCATGGATGCGCCGCGTGGTGCGCCAGACCGCCCACAACACCACCGGCACCAGGGCACCGGCGGCCATTTCGGGGTTGATTGGCAGGCCGGCGGCCTTGAGCGCCTTGCCGCCGTACAGCAGCAGGCTGATCACGTAGTACGAGATGGCGGCAATCGACAGGCCTTCCACCGTGCTTTGCAGGCGCAGTTGCAGCTCCTGGCCGCGGGTGAGTTTTTCCAGCAGTTGCTGGTTTTGCACCTCGGTGGCAATGTCCACGCGGGTGCGCAGCAAGCCGCTGGCGCGCGCCACCCGCTCCGACAGCGACGCCAGCCGTTGCTCCGTGGCCACCACGGTGGCCATGGCGGGAGACAAGCGCCGTTGCATGAACTCACCCAGAGTCTGGGTACCGGGAATGGCTTTTTCGCGCAGCTCCCGGATGCGTTGATTGACCAGCGCGTAATAGGCCTGGGTTGCGGCAAAGCGGTAGCTATTGGCGGCGGTCGCGCGCTCCACACCGGCGGCCAAGGACACCAGGGTGTCGAGCAATTCCTGGTCTGAGGCCGACTTGTTTTCAAGCTGGGCCGTGATACGAACCAACTCGCCTTCTGCCTGTGCCAGCATGGGCCCGAGGGCCTTGACCACCGGCAGGCCGCGCAGCGCCATGAGGCGATAGGTTTCGAGTTCAAGCAGGCGCGCCGCAATACGACCGGCGCGGGTCTGGCTCGTGCCCTCGGGCGCAATGACCAACATGCGCTCGAAACCATCAGGCTGCAGTCGAAACTGCGTCAGCGCCCACGAGTGGCCCATCGGGTGTTCGTAGCCTTGCCGGTTGGCGGACTCGGCGCCCTGTCCGCCCAAGCTGGCGGCGTTGCTGCCGAGCAAGGAAGCCACCACCGTGCGCCCTCCTAACCATTTCACCGCTTGCGCCATCAAGGCGGTGGCGTCATCCAGCGGCGCATGGAGCATGGCCAGTTGCACTGCGGCCACGGTTCGGCCAGGAATCTGCGCCAACCACTGCGGCGACACCGCCAGGTTGCGCAACAGATCGGGCTCGCACGCGCCCAGCAAGGCCTCGGCGGGCAGTGGCTGGACGATGGAGTAGCGGGTAAATTCGCTGTGGCGCTCCCACTTGATGGTGATACCGTCCAGCCGCAAACGCAAAAAATTGTCCTGCAAACGCTCGGGGGATAGCTCGGCCTGACCGGGCAAGCGGTTCAGGTGGGCGCACTCGGCCTCGCGGCTCACGCCTTCGTTGAGCACGGCCACATAGACAATCAGCGCCGGCAAGCGGATGCGCGCGGAGGGCCGGGCGTGCACCTCGTTGTGCAGGGCAGTACGCTGCGGGTCATCTGGCGGCAGGCAGTGCAACACAGAGTGCAAGGAATCAGTGGGGGTGGAGATTTGCATGCCGACTATTTTGCCGAAATTCGGTCGTTCATCACATCACAGGCTGCTGACAAACGCAGCTAGGTCCGGGCGCAGGCGTGCGGGCTTGCCCTTGGCCACGGTGCCAATGTTGATGCAGCACACGGCCTGCTCATGCGCGTGCATGCCGAACAGCGCGCGCAGCCGGGGCGACGCCAGCGCCTGGCCACTGGTGAGCCCCGAGCCAAAGCCCATGGCATGCGCTGCCAACAACACGTTTTGAATGGCGCAACCCAGCGACACCAGGCGTTCGGCATCACTGATGGCCAACTCGCCAGATTCCTGCCGCTGGGCGTCCCGCTCCGGTGTGCTGCCAACCAGCCGGGCGATGGCCAACATCAGAAAAGGGGCGCGGTGCGCCTTGTCACGCGCGTTGTCAATTTGCTCGGATGTGGCAGCGGGGTCGCGGTCTTGCAGCGCCAGGCCAAAGACCTCGGCCAGCAGCTCCCGCTTATCCGAGGGCACGAGCACAAAACGCCAGGGCAGCAGTTGCCCGTGGTCGGGGGCCGCCGCCGCTGTAGCAAGAATCTCCTGCAACTGCGACTCGGACGGACCCGGGTCGACCAGGCGGCGCGGCGCCACGTGCTGGCGAGAGTGAATCAGTGCCTTGGCAAATTCTGAAAATTCAAAGCTGGCGGGTGAATCCATGAAGTAGTTCCTGTGTGCTCAGCCGCAAGTGTGCCCTATTCCGGGCCGGGGTCAAACTGGAACAAGCCACTTTTGCACTTCTGCCACCGTCGGGATGCGGCCACTGCTGACCAGCTTGTCATTGACGACCAGGCCCGGCGTGGACAGCAGGTCGTAATGCATGATCTGTTTCATGTCAGAGACCTTGACGAATTCAGCCTGCACGTTGGCAGCCGCTGCAGCCTCCCGGGCAACGGCTTCGAGCTTTCTGCAATTGGCACACCCGGGACCCAGAATTTTGATTTCCAACATGGCTCTCTCCTTCAGATAAAAACGAATCAGACCGGTGCGTGCGCCACCTGCCGACGCCCGAGCCACACCATCGTGCCCGCCAGCACGGCCGCGAAAACACCCAGGGCCAAGAGCAGCGGCAGCCAGCCCAGCCCATCCACCCACGCACCGTAAAGCAAACCCGCGCCGACGCTGAACATCGCCACCAGCGCCACATAGGCCAGGGTCTTGGTCCAGGCGATCACCGCAGCCACCATCAGCATGCTTTGCAGACTGAGCTCGGGGTCGGCCATCAGGTAGGCCAGCAAGGGGCCGGGGTGCATGCCCAGGTCAAGGAACATGCGCGCCACCGGCACCTCGACCAGAGTCGGAAAGTACATGAAAACGCCAAAGCCCACGGCCACGGCGTTGGCCGGCACCGTGTTGCTGCCCGCCAGACTCTCGATCCATTCCGGGCGGATCACCTGGCGCACCATGCCCACAATGAAAACGCCCACCACCAGCAAAACAAAAATCTGCTTCACAAAACGCCAGGCTTCCCACAGCCAGGCGCGCCAGTCATCAGCGGCCAGCTGGTGCGCGAAATACCACACTGCCCACAGTGCCAGGGCCACACCAAAAACACGCCCGGTGAAAGCGAGTTCAAGCGTGCCTGGGCCCGGTGTCAGGCGCATGGCCGCCACCGCCAGGGTGGTGGCCGTGAGCCCCAGCGCCAGCCAGGTCCAGCGGGTGGCACCTTCGACAATGTTCTCCAGACCCTTCCAGGCGGTTGCAGCAATCAGCAGCAACAAGGCAATCAGGACCGAGCCCTGAAAACTGACACCCTCTTCCCCTTTGGTCGCGTCAAACGGCACCCAGGAAAACAGCGTGTCCTGCCACGCTTGCGCCCACGACAAGGGCAACTCCAGGCTGAACAATGTGGCCGTCAGCGGCCACAACTTCAAGGTACCGGCAATCAGCAGCCCCACCAGGGACAGGAGCACTCCCCGCGCGGCGGGCGCGATGCTGGCCTTTTCTGCAAACAGGTCGTCAGTGGCTGCGTCGTGACTGGCATCGTCGCGCCAGAAAATCATCGCCATCAGCATGCCGATGCCAATGCCAAACAACAGGCACAGCACCAAGCGTGCGATGGCAAACTGCGGCCCCAGGATACTGCCGGTGTAAGCCAGCGCCATGATGTTGCCCGCCGGTGCAAAAAACAAAAAGGTGATGGCCGGCCCAATGCCCGCGCCCTTGCGGTAAATGCCGGCGAACAGCGGCACGATGGTGCACGAGCAAACGGCGATCAGCGAGCCCGCTGCCGCAGCGGCCGGGTAAGACACATGGGCGGGGGTGTTGCGGCCAAGCCAGCGCGTGATGCTGGCCTTGGGAATCAGCGCGGCCATGGCGCCGGCAATGAAAAAAGCCGGCAACAGGCACAGCAGCACATGCGCCGCCAGATAAGCCGCCAGACTGCCGGCGCCGCCGTTGAGCAATTTCAGGGTGAATTCCATGCAGAACTCTCTTTCCGGGATGTGCCTGAGAATTCTGAGTCCCGAAAAAATCCCTGGTATTGATCAAATCGCGGTCAACGCCATTTTTTCATCCAAAAAACATGGTTTTGTGAAAATAACAGCCCCGTAACACGCCCGGCTCAAGCCAGGGATGCTTGAACACTCACTTGCAGTTGTTGTGCAATTTCCACTTTTCTTCATGGCCCATGGCCTTGGCGAAGTCAGGCACTTTGCAACGCTCAATTTCTGCCAGGTCCAGGGGCGCAGAAGCTGCGGCCGGGCTGGCGTGGGGTGCCTGAACCGGGCCTTGAGTTTCCGTGCCGTAGACCCAGTGCGCAACGCCGCCAATCACAAGCGCAAACACGGCCACGACAAACACCTGCGGCAGGCTGGTGCGCGATGCATGACCCGCAGGCATTTCGCACCCTGACCCGGGGCAGAGCCTGGCTTTTTCCCGGTTGAACATGTTGTAAATTCTGCAACCCAGGCAAATGCCAAAAGCCGCCTCGAAAAACAGCAACATCAGACACAGCGCACACACCAGGAGGTTGATCGGGCCCACCACGTTGTTGAGCACCACCAGGTACAACATCGACAAGGCCAGGACAAATCCGATGGCCCAGGCAAACCGCTTTTGCGGTGCACCCACGGGGTCGGGCACCTGCGCGCGAACCAACCATTGCCCAACGATCAAGCTGGGGGCGTAGCGCGGATTGATGAAAATGCGGATGGTGAAGTCCAGCAAAAAAGCCACCACGAACACCCGCGTGGGTTGGAAGTTCCCCATGAGCCATGCATTCATGAAGCTCACGATGGCAAAGAAAAACAGAATCCCGGCACTGGCCCGCACGGCACGCTCGTTGAGAACCGGAACTGCATACCCCGGCAATTTTTCCCCGAATTGAAAAATGGAATTTGTCATGTCAATTTTCTGTATTGGTTTGGGCTGAAGTATCCGTGCGACAGGCTGTCAGGCCCTATGATAGTGAGTATCCGAACGGCAACTTCACAGGACTTTATCCAACATTGGCAGCGCTGCCAGCGGCGAACAAGCCAAAATTCCGGATCGCCACAAGACAGACCATTTGAATTCCGTTGTCGCATCACATCATGAACTGCCTCACCACCGCCTGGACCCTGCACGCCGCTGAACTGCGCGGCTGGCTGCGTCACCGCGTGAATAATCCGGCGCTGGCCGACGACCTGCTGCAAGATCTTTTTTTGAAAGCCTTGCGCCAGGGCGAGCGCTTTTGTGACCTGCACAACGCGCGCGCCTGGCTCTTTGAAGTCGCGCGCAACCTGCTGGCCGACCACCTGCGTGTGGCGCACCACATGGTCGAACTTCCCGACGACTTGACCGCGCAAACAGAAGACACCAACCCTGTCGATACCCTGACCGCCTGCCTGCCCAGGGTACTGTCCGAATTGAGCCCCGAGGACCGCGAAGCCATCACCCTGTGCGACCTGCAGGGCATGGCGCAAGCCGACTTTGCCCACGCCAAGGGCTTGAGCCTGAGCGCTGCCAAGTCGCGTGTGCAGCGCGCCCGCGTGCGCCTGCGCGCACACATGAGCCAGGCTTGCCAGGTGCAAATGGACGAGGGTGGGCGCGTGAGCGACTTTGTGCCGCGCCACTAAGGCCACCACCGCACAAGCCGCAACACGCCGCAGCCACGCTGCGGTAAAAATTAACCAAGCGCCTGCATCTTTTTGCCCGGTCGGCCGTCTCCACCGGCATGAACACCCTGACCGTCCCCCGCAAATCCTGGCCCGTGCGCCAGCCCATTGCTTTCCTGATCCTGGCCGCCATTGTCTGGCTGGCGCTTTACAACACACTGATTCCGGCCTCTGAAGCGCTGGTGGCGATGCTGCCGCTGGCGCGCGACAGCCATCTGGGCGGTGCGCTGCAATTTTTCTTTTACGACACGCCCAAGGTGTTGCTGTTGCTGACCGCCGTGGTGTTTGTCATGGGCATGGTCAACAGCTATTTCACGCCCGAGCGCACACGCGCCCTGCTGGCCGGGCGCAGTGAGGGCACCGCCAACGTGATGGCGGCGAGTCTGGGTATCGTGACCCCGTTTTGTTCCTGCTCGGCGGTGCCGCTGTTCATCGGTTTTGTGCAAGCGGGTGTACCGCTGGGAGTGACGTTCTCTTTCCTGATCTCGGCACCGATGGTCAACGAGGTGGCGCTGACGCTGCTGTTTGGCATGTTCGGCTGGAAAGTCGCCCTGCTGTATTTGAGCCTGGGGCTGAGCGTGGCCATTGTGGCCGGCTGGATCATCGGCCGCCTGAAGATGGAAGCCTATCTGGAAGACTGGGTGCGCGACATGCCCAAAATGTCGGCCAATTTTGAGGCTACCGGCATGAGCCTGGGTGAACGCATCGAAGGCGGCTTCATGGCCGTGAAAGAAATTGTCGGCAAGGTCTGGCCCTACATCTTGGTCGGCATTGCGCTGGGTGGCTTGATCCACGGCTATGTGCCCGAGGACTTCATGGCCAGCTTCATGGGCAAAGAGGCCTGGTGGAGCGTGCCGCTGGCCGTGATCATGGGCGTGCCGATGTACACCAATGCCGCCGGCGTGATCCCGATCGTGCAGGCCCTGCTGGCCAAGGGCGCCGCTCTGGGCACCGTGCTGGCCTTCATGATGAGCGTGATTGCGCTGTCGCTGCCCGAGATGATCATCCTGCGCAAGGTGCTCAAGGTTCGGCTGATCGCCACTTTTGTCGCGGTCGTCTCGGCGGGCATCCTGCTGGTCGGCTTTGTCTTCAATGCTGTGCTTTAACAATTTGCGGGTCAGATCAAGAATTGCGGAGCAATTTTGCTCTGACCCCAACTAATTAAATCTTCTTTTCTACTTCAACTTCAAGGAAAACACCATGGACATCAAAGTACTCGGCACCGGTTGTGCCAACTGCAAGACCACGATGGCGCTGATCGACCAGATGGCCCAGGCCAAAGGTGTGGCCGTCACGCTGACCAAGGTCGAAGAGCTGCGCGACATCATGGGCTACGGCGTCATGAGCACGCCCGGCGTGGTCATCAACGGTCGGGTGGTGCATGCCGGGGGCGTGCCCAGCCGTGACAAGATTGCGCAATGGCTGGAAACCGCCTGATTCAACAACCAAAGTGACGGCGATTTTGTATGACCGTTCACCTCGCGCCATGACGACAGTAGCGTTCTCTCAACAGCTCGACGGCAATTTTGTCGGCATGCTGGACTGGCCGCAACTCGACGCCTTGTGGCTCAGGGTCCGTGCCGAACCACAGGGTTGGTATGCCAGCCAGAGCGGCGAGGCCGTGCCGACAATCCCGTTGTCGGCGGACGGACTGAACCACTTCATCGACGAGGTGGATGCGCTGCTGCGGCGCGAACACAAGAAAAACTTCTGCGGCATTGTTTACGCCGACAAGCGCGCGCAACCTGGCTTTATCAAAATCTACGACCCGCACAACATGGGGTCATTTTGCAGTTGCAGCAGCACGCCGGTACAGCCGCTCTGGGTGCTGTCGCGCATCAAGCCAGAACCACTCGAAGACACCACGCTCCTGCCCGGCGCACGTGCAAGCTGGTGGCGCCGACTTTTTGGCAGCCCTGAAAATTAAGCCACCAAGCCCCGACCATGTCCAAAGAATCTTTGCCACCCAAGCGTCTTTCAAACGCCAGACCAACGCCCTGGTGGCGCAATCCAGCCAACGCGGCGGCCCTCCTGGGAGCCGTGGCAGCTTTCCTTCTGGGCGGCTGGGTCTATCAGGCGCAAAGCCCTCAAGCGCCATCCAACGCGAATGGCCAAGCGAGCGATGCCGCGCCTGACGCCGTTCAATTGGTGCTGAAAGCCGGGAAGCCGACCATCGTCGAGTTCGGCGCCAACAACTGCGTGAGTTGCCGCGAGATGAAGCCTGTGCTGCATGCGCTCGCCCTCGATCCGCGCATTGCCGTGGCCGATGTGGACATCCTGAAAGAACGCGGCTACATCAGCAAGTACCAGATTCGCCTGATGCCCACGCAGGTGTTCTACAACGCCCAGGGCGTTGAGATCGGGCGCCACATGGGCAAGATCAGTGCCGAAGACATTCTGGCGCAGCTTGGCCTGACGGCAGCGCCATGACCGGGTTGGAAGGCCTGGCAGCGGCATTTGCCGGCGGCGTGCTGACGTCCGCCTCGCCCTGCGTGCTGGCAGCCGTGCCGGTGGCGGTCGGTTTTGTCGGCGGCCAGGCCAACAGCCCGCGCCGCGCCTGGACGCTGTCGTTAGCCTTTGTGGCGGGCATGAACATCGCGCTGCTGTTGATGGGCCTGGCGGCAGCGCGACTGGGTCTGATGATGGGCACGCTGCCCGGCCCATGGCTGGTGGTGGTGGGCGTGTTGGTGATGGGCCTGGCGGTGTGGCTTTGGCGTGCTGGCAGCGCCTGCAGCGTGGGCTTGCCCACTGCCTTGCAGAAGTATCTGGCGCGCTCGGGCCTGTGGGGTGCGCTGGTGCTGGGCGCCTTGATTGGCACGGTGATGAGCCCGTGCGCCACACCGGCGCTGGGTGCAGCACTGGCCATTGCCGGTTCGGGTGCTGCCATGGGCGCGTCAATGCTATGGGGCGCCGCACTGTTGCTGGCTTACGGCATCGGCCACAGTGCCTTGCTGCTGCTGGCCGGCGCCATGCCCTCTGCGGCGAGCGCCATGATTGCGCGCTTTTCGCGTTGGGATGCCTGGCTGCCCGGCCGGCGCGCGTTTGCCGCTGTGATGTTGCTGGCGGGCGCCTGGTGGGTGGCGCAAGGACTGGGCTTCAACCTGACCCTTGCTTAAAGTCGCTTATACGGTGAATTCAAATACATTGAATATCGATTGCGCATTGTTCCGTTTCCATTTCCCGAAAATCCATATGTCTGAAATCTGTACCACCAACGCCCGCCAGCAAGCAAAAAAAGGCGCCTTGTTTGTCGACGTGCGTGAACCAGCAGATTTGGCTGCCTTGGCTTTTGATGCGCCCGAGGTCATCAACTTGCCTTTGAGCCAGTTGGCGCGGCGCTGGCAGGAACTGCCCCAGGAACGCGAACTGGTGACCGTCTGCTTTAATGGCGTCAAGAGTCAGCAAGCTGCCGAGTTTTTGCTGGCCCACGGATTAAAAAACGTGCATCCCATGCGAGGAGGCATTCTGCTTTGGATGCAAAAGGGTTTCCCTGTGCTTGGCAAACGGCACACAACACTTGAGAAATAGCAATACATATGACGAATGACACGACCAAAATGAGCTTGGATGTGGTGTCCCAGCGGCGTTGAGTCCGCGAGCAGCACCAAAATCAACAAGCGGCGCGAGCTGCAGCGCAGTAAGGAGAAATGACCATGTTCAAGACCGCCATCCTGGCCCTCGATTTGTCCGCCGCTGAAGAACCGCTGCTGGACTGCATTCCGGAGCTTATGAATTGGGGCGTGCAGCGGTTGCTGATCGTCCACATTGTTCAGGTTGGTTACGTGCAGGGCCCGGGCTACCGCCAACTGGAAGACACGACGGTCTTGCTGGAGCGGCGCGCTGCCTCGTTGCGGGCAGCAGGCTTGCAGGTGGAGATCAGTGTGCGACTGGCGGGCGTGCCCGCGGACGAGATTCTGCTGGCAGCCGCTGAAGCCGGGGCTGAACTGGCGGTGGTCGGGTCACGCAGCCAGAACTTCGTGAGCCGCTTGTTCTTGGGGAGTGTTGCGCGCGACCTGATCCGCAAAACCACGCTGCCGCTGTTACTGCAATGGATTGAGCCCGACCCCGAAGGCACCGCCGGGCGCTGCAGCGCAGTATGCACAAAGACATTGCGCCATGTGCTGCTGGCCACCGACTTGTCAAAGCACGCCAGCGCCGCCGAACAAGTAGCCGTAGCCCTGGCAGGCCGGGCCGCCCAGATTGACTGCCTGACCGTGCTGGCGCCGAAGGCGATAGAGGCCACGCCCGCGTTGCCCCTCATGACGCATGCCGCGCTGGACTCTCTGGTGAGGCAAATCAAGGCGAGCGCCAGCCACGGCGAGGCCCTGGTGCTGCGGGGTGATCCGTCCGCCGCGATCGCTCGCACGGCCCAGGAGCGCGACTGCTCTCTGATCATCGTCGGCAAGCATGGCCAGGACTGGGTGCAGAGCATGGTTATCGGCAGCACTGCGTCGCGCCTGTGCGAGAACGCGGGCCGGCCGGTACTGCTGGTGCCGTTGCCGAAGGATCAATAGACATCACCCCCCGGTCGTCCCAGACCCTTGTTTCAAGGAGTTACAGCATGAGTCAAAAAGAAGTTGTCATTTGCAATCCGGTGCGTACCGCCATTGCCACGTACGGCGGAAGCCTGAAGGACGTGCCCGCGCCTGATCTTGGTGCTACTGTGATCCGCGAAACGCTCAAGCGCTCGGGGCTGGCGGCCGACCAGATTCAGACCCTGGTGATGGGCAACGTGATCCAGGCCGGCAACAAGATGAACCCGGCGCGCCAGTCGGGCATTGCTGCCGGGCTGCCGGTGGAAATTCCGGCCTTGACCGTGAACCGTGTCTGCGGTTCAGGTGCACAAGGTGTGGTGAGCGCCGCGCTGGAGGTCTGGTCGGGCATGGTCGATTGCGCCATTGGCGGCGGCATGGAAAACATGGACCGCGCGCCCTACCTGCTGCCGCAAGCCCGCTGGGGTGCGCGCATGGGCGATGTGACGATGTTCGACAGCATGCTCATGGACGGTCTCAACGATGCGTTCAGCGGCAAGCATTCGGGCTGGCACACAGAAGATTTGGTGACGCTCAAAAACATTTCGCGTGCTGACCAGGACAGCTGGGCGCTGCGCTCGCAGCAGCGCTTTGCCGCAGCACAAGCGGCTGGCAAGTTTGATGCCGAGATCGCCACGGTAGAGATTACCGGGCGCAAAGGCCCGACGCTGTTCAACAAGGACGAACACAACCGGCCCGAGACCACGGCGGAATCGCTGGCCAAGCTGAAACCCGCTTTTCGCCCGGACGGCAGCATCACTGCAGGCAGCGCGCCGGGCTTGAACTCTGGCGCGGCAGCCATGATCGTGGCCGATCGGCAGTGGGCCGAAAACCATGGCCTCAAGCCTATGGCACGGCTGGTGTCCTATGGCCTCGGCGCAGTTGAGCCGGGCATGTTTGGCCTGGGCCCGGTGCCCGCCGTGCGCCAAGCCTTGGCGCGCGCGAGTTGGGCGGTGTCTGACGTGCAGCGTATCGAAATCAATGAAGCCTTTGCCGCCATAACGTTGGCATGCCTGCGTGAGCTGGGTTTTGCCGAAGACATCGTCAACGTCGAGGGCGGTGCAATCGCCCACGGCCACCCGATTGGCGCCAGCGGTGCCGTGTTGGCCACACGGCTGATGCACTCCATGCAGCGCGATGGGTTAAGGCGCGGCATAGTGACGCTGTGCATTGGTGGCGGTCAGGGCATTGCACTGGCGCTGGAAATGCTGTGAACTGCACTGGCGGTTTTCCTGCGCGAATTCTCCACGCCGGATGCCGACTGGCATCAAAGAGGTCGAGTCCTGCTGATGGTGGGTGACCGAATCCATTTGAAAATTAATTTGCATCAAAATGACAGCGTCTTTCGGTAGCACTCTCCGTCTTCTGTGATGCCTGAAGTTTGATTCAATGAAAGTTTTCTGATGTCCAGTACGCATGACCACACCCCTGCCCACGACCATGACCAGGAGCACAGCCACAGTGGCCACGGTCACAGCCATGCGCCGGCCAACTTCAACAAGGCGTTTGCCATCGGCATCACGCTCAACATCATTTTTGTTGCCATTGAGGCGTTTTACGGCTGGCGCATCAACTCGCTGGCGCTGCTGGCCGATGCCGGGCACAACCTGAGCGACGTGGCCGGTTTGGTGCTGGCCTGGGGTGGTGCCTTGGCTGTCAAGCTGGTACCCAACGCGCGCCATACCTACGGCTGGAAGCGCGCCACCATCCTGGCGGCCTTTGCCAACGCCTTGCTGCTACTGGTGGCCATGGGCGGCCTGGCCTGGGAGGCCATTGGGCGCCTGATGTCGGGCGATGTTTCGCTGCACGCGCAGGGCGTGACCATCATGGTGGTGGCGGGCATCGGTATCGTCATCAACACCGCGACGGCCTTGCTGTTCATGCGTGGCGGTGACGACCTCAACATCCGGGGCGCCTTTTTGCACATGGCTGCTGACGCCCTGGTGTCAGCCGGTGTGGTGGTAGCCGGTGCCCTGACGCTGTGGATGGGCTGGACCTGGCTTGACCCGGTGGTCAGCCTGCTGATTGCTGCGGTCATTTTGTGGGGCACCTGGGGCTTGTTCAAGCAGTCGTTGCATATGCTGTTTGACGGCGTGCCCGACAGCGTGGACCCGGATGCCGTGCGCAAGCTCTTGCAGGGCCTGCCCGACGTGACCGAGGTCCACGACTTGCATGTGTGGGCCATGGGCACCAGTCAGATTGCGCTCACCGCCCATCTGGTCACCGACACCACCGACACCGCTGCGCTGTTGTGCGAAGCGGAGGAAGAGTTGCACGAGCACTTTGAAATTCGCCATGTCACGCTACAGCTTGAAACCCCGGCTTATGGGCAAATTTGCGGTTTGCGGCCCGGCATGAGATGCCAAAGGGAATAGTTTTTGCGGCGGGAGGCATCGAGCATGCGTGCCGCATTGCCACGAAAGGCCGCCCGGCGCATTTGTCGCGTCAAAAGAAATAACGCCCGTAAATCTCCAAACGCCCGCTGGAGAGCTTTTCACCGAACTCGGTGAACTCCTTGCCGGACAGGAAGATCAGGCGGGCGCGCAGCTCCCAGTTGGCGAAACCGGTGTAACTGATCTCTGGCGTGATCTGGTAGCTGTGATCATTCAGGTTGACCATGCTTGTCAGAGATGCCGCGCCGTAGACCCAGTCAAAAGGCTCGCTGACGCTGGCTTTTACATAAAGGTAATCGCGCCCCGGATTCGGCCTGGCGTAGCCCGACTGTGCGACGCTGCGCGCACTGCTGGCAAGCGTTGCTGGCGCACCGGGCGCAATGGCTGCCTCCAGAAACTGGTAGTAGTCGTTGAGTTCCTGTGCGCTGTAGCCGGCGCCATTGCGGTAATACTCTGCAATCCAGGTGACCTCGCCCTGCGTGAGGTAACGCAGTCCGAGCAAATAGGAATCCATATCAACGCGCTCCCTGCTCGTCACGCCCGAGGCCGTCACCGTGTTGCGGCTCGCATCGCGCGTGCGCGCCCACTCGCCATGAATCTCCAGCGCGGGACTCAGGTTGCGTGAAAAGTCCAGGCCAAAACTCTCGGGCCGCGCACCCTTGCTGCGCCACATCAGGTCAATGTCGGTGTCCCAGGCCAGCAAGTAGAGCTTGGCGGCGGGGTTGAGGTCTTTCGCGGGGCCAAAGTCAGCATTCATGTCGCCGTCGGTAGGCACCAGCAAACCTGTGATGCTGACGGCGCTGATGGACCCGGACAAGCTTCGGGTCCATTCGCCTGAAGCCATGACAAAACCTTCGCGAGAGGCAGCCGGGTCATTGGCATCTTTGGGTCGCTCCACCATCGCCACCGGGCTCCAGGCATAACCCTTACCCCAGCGCTGCACCCGTTTGCCCAGGTCAAACGTCAGGCCGGGGCTGGCGCTCCAGCGCAGGCCGCCTTCCATCGCGGCCAAATCCCGGGTGCTGCTGACCAGGGGATCACTGGCATAACCGCCCTGAGCCCGGGCATCGAGCACAAAATCACCCAGATTGACCTTGCCGCGGAGCTCCAGCGTGGTGGTGCTGCGCAGTAAATCAGAGCGTTCGGATTCGCCTGGATAGGCCATCTGAAAAGCCGGGCTCTCGCCACGCAGCTTCAGCCACTCTTCCTTTTGTTCCAGGTAGCCTGAAAACTCAAAGGTTTTTTTCTCGAACTCGGCGGCATCAAAGGTAAATTCTTGCGCGCTGGCCGACAAGCACCAGGCAGTCAGCAGCAAGCCCAGCGAGACTCCTTTCACCGGGTGCTTGGTATGAACTGCGTGACTCACTTGCGCAACTCCTCCAGCCGCGCCATAAAGCCCTGCGTGAAGACCTCATCGGCAAAGTCGCGCTTCTTCAAACCCGAGTACAGCATCACCGACTTGTAACCCTTGTACAACGGGCTGTCGGTCTCGATGGTAGCCGGGCGCTTGATGCCACCGCCGAAGTCCTTGATATCCTTGAAGTGCAGGGTTTTGAGCAACATGCCACTGCTGGCATAGGCCTCGATGTCAACAGGAAGCACCAGCTTTTTGTCCACCGTCATTTTGAGTTTGTCATACGCCACCTCACCGGTTTTAGCCTTCAGGTGCAAGGTGTAAAGCTTGTCGGATTCTTCCGCACTCGCCACGTCGTATTCCACCGCGTAATCCAGCCGCATGATGTCGGCGTTGTTGAACACGCCGCCAGTCACTGATTGCAGGCTGGTAATACGCATTGGCTTGCCAACGCTGGGCAAATACATCCACATGTTGTCGCCCTGGCGAAGGGTGCTGCGGCCCTTGTCGCTGGCAGGCTGCAAAAACAGGCTGGCGGTCTGCTCTTTGCCCTTCTTGACCGAATACAGAACAAACTCCTTTTTATTGCCATTGGGCTCGATGTTGATCAGTTTGCGGTAACTTTCATACGACTCGGGATCCAGATTGCGGTCGAGCTTTTTGAGAATGGCCGCGCCGTCCACGGCAAACGCCAGCAAGGGGGCGCACAGCGCCGTCAACGTGATGATTTTGAGGAATTTCATGATTTTTTCTCGTACTTTTTTCAATAGGTTCAGACGTGGCGCAGGGCCTGGATCGGGTCCATGCGGGCGGCGCGCCATGCGGGCTGCAAGCTGGCCAGGCCCGACACCAGCACCGCCATCACCAGAACGCCCAGCACTTCAGAGGCTGCCAGTGCGGGGTGCAGCGTGATTTGCTCTCGGCCGAAGTTAAAAACGATGGGCCAGACGTTGAGCGCAGCCACCACGACGTAACTCAGCGCCACACCCGCCAGCGCACCTGCCAGTCCGAGCAACAAACCCTCGCTCAAAAAGATCGCCATCAGCTTGCGCGGCTGGGTACCAATGGCCGCCAAGGTGCCGATTTCGCGGATGCGCTCATAGACTGCCATCAGCATGACGTTCATCACACTGACCAGCACAATGGCCACCAGCATGATCCGAATAAAAAACGTCATCATGTCAATCATCTTGACGATGTTGGCAAACGGTGACAGATCGGCCCAGGTGTGCAACTCAGTGGCCGGCTTGTCCTCCTTGTTGCGGATGGTGTCAAGCTGGGTGTTCAGGCGTTTCTGGGTGGCGGACAAGGTGCCGATATCTTTCAGTCGCACCGCGACCTCCATCACCTCTTCCTTTTCCATGCGCAGCAGTTCGCGAGCGTCCTTGATGTCGATGTAGCCATCGCGTCCGCCCGGGCCAGTGATGCCTTCCAGAATGCCGCCCACCACAAAGGTCTTGCCGTTGACTGAGCCCGAAGCGTTGGTGGCCACCAGCACCACCGAGTCACCCAGCTTGACCTTCATGCCGCGCGCCAGCAGCGCGGGCACCAGCACCTTGCCGGGCGCCACCAGCGGACCGCTCTTGTCGCCCTCGCTGATACGCTGGCGCAGCGCCGGCACGGCAGCATCCTCGGCAGCCGCATCGACGCCGTTGAGGCGGATACTGCTGTTTTCGGTGAAGTTGCTGAACATGGCGCCGAACTTGACCCGCTTGGAATAGGCCAGCACGTCGGGGTCGGCCTTGAGGGCATCTTCAACCAATTCCACCGCACGCGGCTGCAGGCTCATGGTCAGTGGCAGGTTGTCCATCGATGCCGTATAGCCCTTGCGGTGTACCTGCAAGTGGCCCAGCATGCTGTCGGTGATCGAGCCGACCATGGTTTGCTTGAACGAGCCGGCTGCCGCCACAAACAGCAACAGCGCCACCACACCCAGCGTGATCAGCAAGGCGGTCAACAGGGTGCGGCGCTGGTAGCGCAACAGGTTACGCAATGCGAGTTTCAGGGTCGAGTTCATGCGGCAACTCCTTGGGTCAGCAGGCGACCATCTTCGAGCGTGAAGATTTGCTCGGCTTCATGCATGATTTTGGGGTCGTGGGTGGAAAAAATAAAACTGGTACCAAAGTCGTCGCGCATGGCTTTCATGAGATTCAGCACCTTGTAGGCGGTGTCATGGTCGAGGTTGGCGGTGGGCTCGTCGGCCAGCACCAGTTTGGGCTGACCAACCAAGGCGCGGGCCACCGCCACACGCTGCTTTTGCCCACCCGAGAGCTGGTCCGGGCGCTTGTGTGCCTGCTCCGTCATGCCCACGGCGGCAATCATCTTGTTGACCTGCTCACGGCGTTTGGCTTCAGACCAACCACGCACCATCAGCAACGGATACTCAATGTTTTCATAGGCGCTGAGCACCGGCACCAGATTGAAATCCTGAAACACAAAACCCAGGTGCTCGCCACGGAATGTGGCTGCGGCGCTGCGCGACAGCGTGCTGATATCGGTGCCGTGCACCCGCAGCGTGCCACTGGTGGGGTGATCCAGGCAGCCAATCAGGTTAAGCAGGGTGGACTTGCCGCTGCCCGAGGGGCCAACAAAAGCGGCAAAAGCGCCCTCGCCGATCTCAAAGCTGAGGCCATTGAGTGCGGGCACCTGCTGCTCACCCACCCTATAGTTTTTGGTGATGTTAATGGCTTGTATCAATGACATTTATTTCTTTCTGGTTGTTATCAGTCAGTTCTGTGGTCGCTAAGTAACCTCAAGGCAACTTGGGCATTTTCTGTTCGGGCAAAACACCGCTCAATGACCCCAAAAAAGCAGTGATGGACTTGACCTCACCCTGCGTCAGGTCGCGATTGTTGCCACCCGCGGCGCATACACGCACGGCTTCCTCCAGAGTAGGCACCATGCCATTGTGAAAGTACGGTGCCGTTTCTTTGACGTTGCGCATGGAGGGCACGCGCCACACATGCTCATCGCCAACTTGCTGGGTGGTGTCGAAGCGACCCAAGTCATCCTGCAATTTGTATTTGGTAACCAAGGTTCCTTCAGCAAACAGCGGGAACTTTTGATAGAACCCATCGCCGCGCGCCAAAGGTGCCGTCTTTTGACAAGCGGGCATCGAAATAGAGTTGCTTGCCCAGCGCCACCTTGGCTGGTGTGATGGGGTTGTCGGCAGGGACTTGTACGCCTGACATACCGCGCATGCCACCCATCATTCCGCCACCCATGCCTTGGGCCAGCAAAATGCCGGATGTGACGACAAGCGGGGTTACCGCCAGCAATGAAAGAAATGAGCTTTTTTTCATACGGACCTTGAATGGACGGTTTTGGAATGCGGGGTGTTTGGCTGCCTGTTCATCCGTCGGTCTTTATTTGATGAAGCCACGTGCTTTCATGACATCGCAGCCGTTTTGCCGCGGTGCATTCAAGGTGATGTTCTTTTCTTTGGCGCGTGTTTCCATGACGGCGTGCTGCTCGGACTGCACGACTTTGCATTCGTCATAGGTCTTGACAGCACGCATCTTGGTTTGGTTGGCCGTGCGTTCCTCGGCCGACATCAGCGTCCAACCGGGGGTGTTGGTCTGGTCAAACCGCATGCCACGCATCCCACGCGCGCCAGGACCCATTTGACCTGCACCAGGCCCCATGCCCATACCCATGCCGGATCCGGCAACTGGGCCACTTTGGGCCAACACGGAGGCTGACAATGCAGCGGCCAGAGCGGTGGAGATAGCAATAGATTTGGCAATAGTTGAGGTTTTCATGGTGGACTCCTTAAGTTAAACCTGTGGGTGGGAGCAGACCTTGCCTGCATCCCTGGGCACTATTTGAGCGGACCTATGTCAATGCCGTGTTGCGGCAAAGGACTGATTTGCATCGCCTTGTTGCACTGTGGCCTTGCGTTACAGTGCGTTACAAAACTCGCGGGGTCGACCGCTTCCATGGTGTCGCGGCTGGTTGTAGGCTTGCCCAATAGCGCAAAATATGGAGTGGTATGGACAACAAAGACTGCATCCTGATCGTCGATGACGAGCCTGAAATCCGCCGTCTGCTGGTGGATTACCTGGCACGCAATGGCTATGAAGCAGTGGCTGCAAGGGACGGCCGGGAGATGTGGCACATGCTGCAGCAACACGCGGTCGACCTGCTGGTGCTGGACTTGATGCTGCCCGACACCGACGGCCTGACCTTGTGCCGCGACCTGCGCGCCAAATCCAGCCTGCCGGTGATCATGCTGACCGCTCGTGGTGAGGAGACCGACCGCATTGTGGGTATCGAAATGGGCGCAGACGACTATCTGGTCAAACCCTTTAATCCACGTGAACTGCTGGCACGCATCAAATCCATCTTGCGCCGCACCCGTGCGCTGCCGCCCAACTTGAAGCCCGAGCCAGCACGCTGCCTGGGCTTTGCTGGTTGGTGCCTGGACACGGCTGAACGACTGCTGATTGCACCAGACGGTGTCGCTACGCCCCTCTCAGGAGGTGAATTCCGTCTGCTGCGCATCTTGCTAGAACATCCCAACCGCGTCGTCACGCGGGACCAGTTGATCGAAATGATTCATGGTCGCGAGGCCGAGGCCTATGACCGTGCCATTGATGTACAGGTAAGCCGCCTACGGCTGCGCTTGCGCGACGACAGCCGCGAACCACAGTTGATTAAGACCGTGCGCGGCGAGGGTTATGTGCTGGCAGCCATTGTGGAGGCAAGAGGCAAATGCGTTTAACAAAGCGCCTGACATGGCGAGCCCTGTCATCAAGCCTGTACGCCCGGATGGCACTG
This sequence comes from Rhodoferax sp., assembly GCF_030653815.1. Lineage (GTDB taxonomy): Bacteria > Pseudomonadota > Gammaproteobacteria > Burkholderiales > Burkholderiaceae_C > Rhodoferax. The sequence goes on from NZ_JAURYQ010000023.1 coordinate 122,506, forward strand.
ATTTTGCTGGCCGGTTTGTTAGTGGCGCAAGGTGTCAGCGTGTGGCTGCAATGGGGTGAGCGTGCTGCCGTGGTCAGTCAGGTGCGTGGGCTGAATATGCTTGATCGCATTGCCGAGGCCGTTCGCAACCTGGAATCCACTGAACCTGCACGTCGCGAAGAAGCACTTCTGACACTCCAGTATGGTGGATTACAGGTGGAGCTGATTACACCCGATGTGGTCTTTCCCAATGCGCCAAATAGCTCATTTCAAACCATGCTGATAGAGCGACTGGGCAGCAATAGAGATATTCGCTCAACAAGTGGTGGCCCTGGTATGGGTATGGGGCCGGGGGCCGGAAAAGGCATCGGAGCGTTAGGGCAGCGCAGCAATATCAAACGCAGCGTGGATATTCGTTTGATCGATGGTCAGTGGGTTCGCATCACGACTGGACAAATGGCCGATGCCACAACCCCGGCGCTGTCCAACATGTTGATCATTCAGTTGCTATTCAGCCTGGGGTTGGTAGGTGCTGCAGTCCTGATTGCGGTACGACAGGCGACACGTCCTCTGCAGCAACTGGCACAAGCGGCTGACACATTGGGACGCGACCTTAATGCGCCACCCCTCGCGGAGGATGGATCGGCAGAGACCCGGCGCGCTGCCCAAGCCTTCAATCGCATGCAGACCAAAATCAAACGCTTGGTCAGCGAGCGAGCGAGCGCCCTGGCAGCGGTGTCGCACGATCTGCGTACGCCATTGACCCGCTTGCGCTTGCGCACTGAGCTGATTGATGATGAAGGCCTACGCGAGCAGATGGCGGCCGACCTGGAAGCCATGGCTGCCATGATCGATGCCACACTGGACTATTTGCGCGGTCTGCAGACCAACGAAGTTGTTCGTGCCATTGACATCAACGCACTGTTGGAAAGCATGGCAGAGGATGCAAAGGTGCTGGGGAGAAACATCCAAATTCTGGGGCAGACCCTCAAACCGTTCAACGGCAAGTTGTCAGCCCTGCGTCGGGCGTTGCAAAACCTGATCGACAACGCCTTCAAATATGGCCATGGTGCAAATATCCGCGTGGAAGACAGCGTTTCGCATTTGAACATCACAGTAGAAGACGAGGGACCAGGCATTGCGCCCGAAGACTTGGCAAAGGTTACTGACCCCTACTTCCGTGTGGACGGCGCGCGAACTCAACCGAAAGATGGCGTTGGTCTGGGGCTATCGATTGTGAAAGACATCGCCCTGATGCACAACGGCGAGCTGCTGCTGGCCAACAGACCGCAGGGCGGATTGGCTGCAACAATGGTCTTGCCTCGCAGTTGACGCGATACGCCCACTGGGCCCAGTGGATTTGTTCGCGCTGCTGTTTATGCTTAGCTTTGACGAGCTCAACATCCGAGGCTCCCTTTTGCACATGACAGCTGACGCATTGGTGTCAGCCGGGGTGGTGGTGGCGGGCGCCCTGACACTTTGGATGGGCTGGATCTGGCTCGACCCGGTGGTCAGCCTGCTCATTGCTGCCGTGATTTTGTGGGGCACCTGGGGCTTGTTCAAGCAGTCCTTGCACATGCTGTTTGACGGCGTGCCCGACAGCGTGGACCCGGATGCCGTGCACAAGCCTCTGCAAGGTCTGCCCGACGTGACCGAGGTCCACGACCTGCATGTGTGGGCCATGGGCACCAGCCAGATTGCGCTCATCATGGGTCGCCAAAACGATTGATTTTTGCAGCGACACACCGGCAGCGGCTCCTACCGAGCCTTGATGCGGCTCCATGCGCCAAAGCCAAGCAACAAAACGGCAATCACAAGCAGTGCTACCAGGGTCATGTTCGGCACATAGAAGGTGGTGTAGACCTCCCAGCCCAAGAGGCGCAAGCCGGCTGATACATCGGAATAAATGCCGACCAGATGGCCGCCAAGCGTGCCGGTGATGCCCAGCAATGCGCTACCCAGCAGTGCCAGACCGGCCATGATCCAGCGCGACATGCCGTCCCACACGGTTTCACCGCGGCGCCAGCGCACCCACAACAAAATAGCCCAGCAGGCGACCGTCCAGCTCGCCGTCAACACATGGTTGCGCCCCAGCGGCGTGGACGCGATGGTCTCCCACGGCCATACCAGCAAACCGATGGCAAAAGCCAGCAGCCCGAAGACCAGGGCAACGGACAGGAGCGGCACGAGGGCGCGGTCGATGGTCTTGGCCAGCGCACCGTCGGAAAACGCACGCAGCACGATGAACAAAGTCGCCGTCATCCACAGGCCAAGCGGAAAGTGAACCAGAACAATGTGATAAGGGGCCATGGTCAATCTCCTTGCTTGCGTTTGAGCAACTGATTAAGGGCGATGCCGAATGCGGCAATCAGGAACACGCCAGCGAACAGCGTGAACAGCCACTGGCGGCGGATTTCGTCGGCAAACTCGCCCTCAACCCCGTAGTAGGCGAGCTGACTTTCGCTGTGGCGCGCCTTGACCGGCTCGGCTTTTTTGATGTGTTCAGCGCCGGCATGCTTGGCACTGTTGAGCATGGGCCAACTGACTTGACCGGGGTAGAACAGTGTCAAACTTTTCCACGGCTGATCCCAGCTTGGCTGCGCACCTTCGAACCGGGCGGCGACCAGTTCGGCCTCACGGCCCAGGCCGAGTGTGATCGGCAGGGAAATATTGTGCCAGCGGCTACCGCTTGCATTGCGGTGGACGGCGAAAGCCAGGTTATAGACCCGTTTGTCGACAAAAATCTTGTCATCCAGCGGGTTGCCGGTGTCCATGGCGCGCGTCAGGGTCACATCCCAGAAGCCGTCTTTCCAGCGCGCGTTGCCCACCACCTTGATGTCGGCATGCGAGCCGTCGCCGCGGCTGCGCAGCAGCAGGCGGCGAGGAATGGTGTCGCCATCCTTCCAGGCGAAGTCCGGATCGAACGGTACCGCCGTGTCGTCGGTAATGTAGTAGACATCGTCAAAGCCGAGTTTGTGTTGCATCAGATCGTCCCAGTTCAGCGCGCGACGCTGGGTTTTCTGCGGGTCGAGCATGAACTTGGGCTGTTTTTTCTCGGCATCCCAATTGGTCGTGAAAGCCCCCTTGCCAGCGTCGCCGGAACGGGCGTCGAAAACATACTCGTCGTCGGAGGCATTGACCGGATTGCCGCGATGCGCGCGCCAGTGCCACAGATCGAGGAAATAGCCGCCCTTGCGCAAGGCCACCAATTCATCCTCGGGGATCACTGAACGCCAGTCGGCCGGATTCTTGCGTGTTTCTGGCAAATGCTTGCGGACCTCCTCCTGGTTACGCTTCTGTCCAAGGTAGGGGTGCGCCTGCACCTCTTTCTTCTCGGCCTCATCGGTGAAGAAACGCATCCTGTCGCCGATGGTGATGTAGCCGCCATAGCGGGCGAATTCAGGCACGCCGCCGTCGTCCACCATCATCGAGACACGATCCTCATAAATGCCCTCGGTCTGTGGCCCGACCACGCTGGCGCCGTGGCGAACCCATTTGCCGCCCTCGAACTTCAGCATGTCATGGTAGATCGAAGCTTGCTTGGCCGGCCAGCGGTAGTGAAAAAACACGTCGGTCCCGTTGTAGGCGGCTTGCACCTGCAGCGGCATGGTCAACTCTTCAGGGATGTAGATGTTGCGCTTGGGATCGTTCTGAACCACGCCCGTGCCGTGGGTGAACCACGACAACAGCAAGCCCCCGCCAAACAAGGCCAAGGCGGCAACAAACCCCTTGCGCTGAGAAGAACGACGGATATCACTCATAGAGTCACTCCTGATTTCGGATGAACTCAGGAAGACTTCCTGGGGCCTGTGCGCGAGCTTAGGCATCACCAAAAGCGTGATCTGTGCGCTATCGAACATATCGGGGCTCGGCTGCGTGCTGCGAGCCTGCATAAAAAATAGGGGTAGCCCACTACGGACCACCTCTCATTTATTTTTGTAGTCGATCAGGCAATGTATCAAAGATCGCTACTTACCCGACACAAGCGCCGCATGCCATTGCGCCACGTCTTCTATGGCCTGTGCCAGTGGCATGTTGGCTTCGACACGGTCCATGATCAGGCGCTGCAGAATGGCGCCCAGCATGACCACGTTGTCCGCCATGTGGGATTTAAGTTCGGTCAGAAACTCGCAAGTGGGCGGATCGAACGCATAAGCCGACACAAAGTCGTCAAATTTTTTATCTGTCGCCAGCGCGTAACACATGTCGTAGACCAGGTTGAAACTGCGCGTCTGCTGTGCCTCATCCATGGGCCCGAGGTTGGCGCGCAATTCCTCTCCCAAATCACGGCGAAAGTCCTGCAAACCATACGCGGAACGCGCCTTGACCACATCTTCAGGTGTGAATTCCCATTGCATGTCTGCTGTCTCCTTGATTGAAATTGAATTGAATGAGGGTCAGTCAACGCCAAAGATGGCCTCAAATGCGGCTTCGTCGTCGCTGCAAATCGGGCAGGTTTTCTGCGGCGTCGGCGACACAAAATGGCGATCACAACGCGCACAGCGTTGCATGGCCTGCTTGATCAGCGTGATGACTGGTTGACCAGGCCGTGCATCAAACGAAGCCTGGGCATCCAGCACGCGTGGCTGGCACACTTCCAGACACGCCTCACAGGCGACACAACGGTCGGCTTGAAATGTCAGCGCCCAATCATTGGGGTTTTGCTCAATCCCGATGGCCCCGGTCGGACACACCCGAAAGCACGCCTCACACAAGGTGCAGCCGGCTTGCAAGCTGAGTTGCATCAACGGCAAGCTTTCGTGCCAGGGGACAGTGAAGGGACGATCTTCTTTTTGCTTGCAAACAATTTGCAGCAGTTCACGCGGCTCCGACACCATGTAAGCCCCGGCACGAATGGCGCTGGTCAGCACTTGAGGCGACTGGCTGGTTTTTGCCTGTGTTGGTTCAGACGCAGGGTTGCGTCTGAACATGCGACCGAACAGGTTGCGTCTGGCTGCTGTGCTGGCACTTTTGGACTGACTGGTCTGCCTGGCAACCGTGCTGCGCGCGTCATCGACCAGCATGGGCATAACCCAAGCCAGCTCGGGCGCGGCCTCGTCAACGCCCGGCTTGGCTGCAGCTGCCAGGACCGCAACGGCCTCCAGATGAAGCTGGAGCTGCGCTGCACCTGTTTTGCCATGCGCGCACTGTTGGCAATGCCCGCTACCGTGCAGAGCCACCGGGATCCGGCGTTTGGCCATGTAGGCCAGCCAGCTTGCGTCCATTCCCCCCAAACATGGCACCTCGGCATCGCCGCGACATCCGGAAGGCGCACAGGCGAGACTGAAGACGGGTTTTTGAATGGCCTCGCGCAGGATCTCGATGGGCTTGAAATCCGCACTGCTCCAGGCCTGGGTGTGGCAGGCACTGATGCACAAGCCGCAATTTTTGCACTTGTCCGCGACCAGGGCGGCACCCTCGTCCGACAAGGCAATGGCTTCATGCGGGCAAGCGTCTGAACAGCGTCTGCATTCGCTGTATCGATAGCGGTAGCGGGTGCAGTGGCTGGCGCGAAAGTCAGGCATCACACAGCCGGGCTAAGGTTTGGCCTTGGTGCTGCCGCTCAACACCTGTAATGGCGTGCCAGTTTCACAGGTGTTGTGCGGAATCACAAAACTGACCCCGGCGGGCGGTGCACCGCTGCTTGACGCTGTGAATTTTTCAAGGGCTTTGCGCACAAATTCCCAGGCCGTCACACCACCGCGCACGGCGTAAATGTTTTTTCCAGGGTGCTGCTTGGCCAATGTTTGAGCGACGTTCAGTGCAGCCGGATTGTCGTCGGCCACGACCACCACGGACGCTGTGGGCACGATGCGCAAACCGGGTCGATATTTGAGCGCATCTGCCAAGGCGTATTTGGCCTGATTGGCCTCACTGCGCGCATCAATCACACAGCAAGGAGGCTGCTTTTTAAGCGCCTCCATCAGATCGACTTCATCACGCAAAGAGGCCTCTGCATACGACGAAGCGCCAGCCAACGCCAACAGCGCCAACAGCAGGAAACGCAAATAAAACTTCAAGGTAGACATGACATTTTCAAACCGTTAAAACCGTCTTGCCGCCCGCCGCCTCGCGTGGTACCAGCGCATGACGACGATGGTACAACGCCGCGGGCAAGGCCAACTGTCTGACCTGACCAAAGGCAACCCAGTCGGCGATCGGTGGCTGGGGGTCGTTGAGCGGCGCCACCCAAAGCCTGTTTCCCAGTGACTCGACCAGGCCGGCGCACAGGTTCAAATCAGCGTCGTCAGAAATATCGGCGCGCAGCAATACCGTGCTCACCCCGTGCTGCAGCATGGCATCAATCCAGCCTGCCGCCCGCACGCTGGAGGATTCACCATTGGCCTTGAGCACTTCCCACACCGGCTCGCACAGCGAAGGGGTGACCACATTGAAATCTTCATTGGATACAGTCTCAAACGACCAACTGACCGACTGACGTTGCACCGGCACCTGCAAGCCAATGCGCTCGGTGCCAAATTGATGCACCAGTCGCGTTACGACGGTACTGTCAAACAAGGCGATCTCACCCAAAAATACTTTCCTGGCCCCGGCATTGAGCAAGGCCGTGGCCACAAGTTCAGACTCGCCTGCCAGCAGCACCTGGGCATTCATCACCTGATTTTGCATGGAGGCCAGGCGTGGGGTGCAACACACAAAACTGGGCACCACCGGGTTAAGTTCGGAGAAGTTCTTCGCCAGGCAACAAAACTGCACACTCATGGTGCGGCCCGCAGGGTCTCGAATTTCGGATAAACAAAGGGAACCATCGGGCAATCCGCATCGGGTGCCAGTCCCACCAACATCGGTCGCAAGTCCTGCAAAGTGCCGTAAATGGGCTCGATCCTGATCCCCAGGTAAGACGGGCGGTATTTTCCAAGCGCCAGCATGGCATCGTCAAGCAACAACAGGGCGCCGGACTGGTTCTGGTTTTGGGTGAAAAACAGCGCCAGGGTGGCAAACGCCAGAGCCTGCAGCAGCTCGGCCTCGGGATCTCTCGTGCCCAGCGGACTATTGCGAATCAGCCGTGACCAGCGCGCATTGAGCCAGTCGTGCAACTGTCCCAACTGGTTGCTGTTCCACAGCGTGGCCACTTCGCCCCAGTCCAGTTCCGAAAGCACCGAACGGTCGGGCGGAAGAATGGGGTTTGAATGCAAATCCAGCAACATGGGTCGGATCCTCACAAAGCCAGGTCCTGAACGGCGTTGATGGGAATCACCCGCCCCTTGGCAGATGGCGCCAGCCGCTCGGCCGCGCCGGAAGGACATTCACCACAGACCGGCTCGTCCGGATTGAACTCCAGGGTGATTTCAGATTTTGGCACCACCAACTGCCCCTGATCCAGGTCATCGAGTCGGCTCAAGCCCATGGCCGCAATTTCTTCCGTGGCAAAACCATGTAAAAAGCGTGCCATTTCACGGTAAAAGGAATGGTTGGCAGCGCGCTGGATCAGGCTGCTGTAGCCGCGCACCCAGCGCCCAAGATGCAGCGACCAGAAGCGTTTGATTTCCTTGTCGCATCTCTTGTAGGCGCCCAGGTCATCAGCGTCGAGGGCCTGCGAACAGCGCTCCAGCAATTCAGCCACGAACATCAATTCCATACCCAGTTGATCAGCAAACACCTCAAACCGGCCTTTGACCTGCTCGAAGCCAAGACGCTTGTACAAGGCAGAAACCTGGTAATGCGGGTCTTGTTTGAAGCGCCCGGTCAGGCGCACCGACTCCACAGGCGGAAAGCCACCGGAGGACGCAAACAGGGTGGCGTATTCACACGCCAGCACATTGACCAGGGTGCTCAGGTCGGTGTCCAGAAAGTCGGAGCCGAAGCGGATGCCGGCGTGCCCTAGCGATTGCAGCCAGGCGGGATTGGCCATGCTGGTCAAAAATTCGTCTGAGGGCTCCTCAACAAACACCCCGGCCAGCACCCGGTAAATACGGGCCCTGGCCCGACATTCCTGGGCCAAGGCTGGGAGATCAAGCGTCTGGTGGTCCGACTCAACGGGTGCTTCCAGCACCTCTTCAAAATCAAATATCGCATGGAGCATGGGAGGGCTTTCCAATGATGCCGAGCCGCAAAAATTGCGGATCGACAAAGGCTATGAAGTGCTGCGTGCGGCGGGTATTTTCAACTCCGCCGCACGGCAACACGCTTAATGTCCGCCTGAGGCCTGATGCTTGACGCTTTCAGGCCCGCCCCAGGCCGCCATCTCCGGGTGCATCTTGCGATGCAAATCACCGGTGTAGGCGTAGCGCATGGTTTCCTTGAAGGCGGCCACGTGCTTTTCCCAACTGCCCTCGGAGTCGCCATATTTGTCACCGGGGCCGGCCTTGGTGACCTTGACCACCGTGTCATACCAGCCTTGCGAGCCACCAATCGGGTCGGCCACCACGGGGATGATGTTGTTGGGGTGCACCCCCTTGTCATCCCACCAGACGTTGTTCAGATCCGGATCATCTGCACCATGGCTGTAGTCGGCTTTCTTGTCTTTGAGCTTGAGGGTCGCGAGGCGACCGTATTCCCAGTGACCGAAGCCGGTGGAGATGGAGATCACCTTGGGGTGAATGCCCTCGGTCACGTAGGCTTTGGTAACCAGGTGACCCACCGCACTTTCCACCCGCACCAGATCGCCGGTTTTGACCCCCAACTTGGCAGCAGTTTCCGGATTCATCCAGGCCGGATTGCTGTGGGCAATCTCGGCCAGCCACTTGACTGCCGCTGTGCGCGACTGCTTGTGCACGTTGAGCTTGAAGGTGGAGAGGATCATCTCGTCGTCCTTCATGGACTCGTGCCATGGAATGCGCTTGAAGGTGGGCATGGGATTAAAGCCATACTCGGCCCACTGATCGACACGCACGTTGATCAGGCGGTTGCCAGTGGGAAAGCCAACATAGTTTTTACCGTCACGCTGCAAGCCGATGGTCTTGCCACCCTTGGTGATATTGCCGGATTTGTCAACCGCGGCACCCGCCATGTCAGCCGCTGAGAGCTCTTTCTTGTACAAGCCATATTCGGCCTGAATTTCGCGACCAGTCTTGTCCGACACCTTGCCGGTCTTGGGATTGAGCGTGCCATAAATAGGCCAGACGCCGTGTTTTTTGAGAAAGTTCAGGCCGCCGGCTTCCTTCAGTCCTGGCACATTGTCAAAGTGGTGGCGCATGTAGTCCTCACCGTCCTTGAAGTTCCAGAACTGCTTCATGCCGCGCTTGCCATCGGGGTCGAGCTTGTGGATGATGTCGCGCAGCATGACGCGGTTTTCTCGTGACTCGCCGAGCGACTTGTGCACCGGCTGGCGAATGCCCAGCCAGGGCCACAAGGAGTTGGGCATCGACTCGGGTTCCCAGCGCTCAAGGTAAGGGCAATCCGGCAAAATCAGATCGGCCAGTGCAGTTTCTTCGCCCATGAAAGGGCTCATGGACACCAGGTAGGGAATCAGCTTTTCATCCTTGTACAGCTTGCCCCAGACCGCGGTGGAACCGGGGTTGGTGTAGACCGGATTGTCCTGGTAGGTAAAGTAAACATTGACTTTCTGCTTGCCCTCGGCAATCCAGAACGGCACCAGGTGCGACACCTTGTGCGAGGCCAGAGGGTAGTCTGGCGGATGCGCCAGATAAGACGGCTTGGCTGGTTTGCCCGGTGCCGGCTGTGGCTGTGGCCAGCCCATGCCGCGCGGCAGGCAATAACCGCCCTTTTTCTCAACGTTGCCGGTCATGATGGGCAGCATCATGCAGGCTTTTTCGTTATACGAGCCGTACAGGTGCTTGGCCGGGCCGCGGTAAGTGAACAGCGTAGCAGGTTTTGTGGTGGCAAATTCGCGGGCAATGCGCTCGATGGTTTCTGCCGGCACCCCCGAGATTTTGGACGCCCACTCGGGTGTGAACTGCTTGTAGTGCGCCTTCAGCTCAGCCACGGAGACATTGGTCCAGTGGTTGATGAAGTCGCTGTCTTGCAGGTCTTCGCTCAGGATCACATTGCCCATGGCCAGTGCCACGGCGCCATCGGTGGCCGGGTGCACCGGAATCCATTCATCCGAGAAACCTGCCGTGTTGGACAAACGCACATCGAACGTCACAATTTTCATGTGGTTGTCAATGCGGCCTTCGGTCACGCGCTGTGACAGCGGATTGTGAAAGTAGGAAGCTTCCAGCACGTTGGAGCCAAAGTTGAGGACATATTTGGCATTGGCGAAATCCGGCGTCTCAATGTCTGGGCCCCAGGTGGGCTCCATGCCAACCTTTTTGGACGATTCACACACCGAGGTATGGTTCACGACCGTGGCAGAACCCAAGGTTTGCATGAAACGGTCAATCGTGCCGCCAGTGCGGTTGCGGCCGTACTTGAGCATGATGGTGTTGGGGTCTTCCTTGAGGGCGGCGTCAAGCTTGCCAGCCAGCTCCGTGAGCGCTTCGTCCCAGGTGATGCGCTTCCACTTGCCTTCACCGCGCGCGCCGACACGCTTGAGCGGGTACAAAATGCGATCCGGGTCGTAGCTGTACCACATGCCCGAATTGCCCTTGGCGCACAGGCGTCCGCGCGTGGACACATGTTCAGGATTGCCCTCCAGTTTCACCACCCGGTCGTTTTCCAGGTAGGCAATGGCGCCATCCTGAATGTTGCAGACATGGCAGCCGGTTGGCACGGCGCGCCGTTCAACCGCAGTGACCGGATCAATGTCTCTTCCACCCAGGTCGTTTTCCATGGCGTTAAGCAAGCGGGGGGCCGCTGCAGCCACCGCCCCGGTGCTGGCACTGACTTCCAAAAATGTGCGTCGTGTGACTTTGGGAATTTTCATGATTTGTTTCCTGGAGTAGGGTCAAAACAAGGTTTGCATTTGCTGGGGGGCCATCAAAATGCCGTAGCGCAGGGCGGCACTACCGAGCAGAATCAGCGCCGCCGCGATCATCAAAATACCCCGGTGCTGCTGCCCCGTGCTGGTCAGCAACAGGCCTACGGGCAAGGCGATGCCGCCCAAAATACCGAAGCCGACAAAGATCAAGCCCATGGTGCCCGTGGTCAAAATGGCAAAGGTCAACTCCTCGGCAGCGCCACCGTAATGGGTGGTGCCCATCACGCCGATCAACACCACGCCCACCGCTGCGGTGGACCACAGCATGTACTCGCGCAGGACTTTTTGCGCTGCCACATTGGCACCCGCCAGCAGCGCCCCGGCGGCCGAGCCCGAGGCAATCGCCAACGCCACAAACAACACCGGCATCACCGGCGTGTTCCAGACCGGGCGCGACTGGTGCACCGACAAGTCATAGCCGGTGTAGATGGGCAGGCCCAAGGCCAGCAAAGCGGTCAAGGTCGCCAACAACTTGCCATGCTTTTCCTGTTTTTTGAACAAGGTCCAGATATAGAGCGCCGAGCAAATGCCAAATGCCGCGATGTTCAGCGCTCCCCAGGCCAGCGGCGAGGTGAACTGCATGTACATGGGGTTGAGCGTGTTCAGAAAGCGCAGGGGTTGCGACAAGTCTGCCACCAGCAGCGCCCCGCCCACCCCCAGCAACACCAATGAGGCATAAGCTGCCTTTTCGCGCAAGGGTCGCAATGCAGGCGTGATCCAGGAACCATAAGACAGAAATGACAAGCCCGCCAGAATGCCGACAACAAAGAAGTAGATCGCGTAAGCCGAATGCCACGAGACATCGTGAAACCAAACATATTCACCCATGATGTGTACTCCTTAGATTTTGAAGTGAAGTTTGAAAGCAGCACGTTCCTGCTCCATCACTTCAACGGGCTTGTAGCCATCGCGGCCAAACTCGGTCTGGTTGCGGTCGGCACCAATGTAAAAAACGTGCGGCTTGGTGCCTTGCTCAGGGCGCAACACCTGCGTTGGGTTGGTCGCAATCAGATACGAGACCTCGCTGTTGGGGTCGTTGATGTCGCCAAACACGCGGGAACGGCCAATGCAGGTTTGCACACAGGCCGGCACCAGGTTTTGCGTGACGCGATGGAAACAGAAAGTGCACTTGTCCACGACATTGGTGATGGGTGTGTAGGTGCGGTGCGACGGCAGCATGAAGCGCGCGTTGTAGGGACAGGCGGCCATGCAACTGCGGCAACCAATACAACGCTCGTAGCGTTGCAGCACAAAGCCACCGTCTTCGACCACAAAGGTGGCACCCACCGGGCAGTTGCGCACACAGGGCGGGTCTTCGCAGTGGTTGCACAGACGCGGCAAGAACTTGCGCGATACCGTGGGGTACTTGCCTGTGACCTTGTAAGGTACCCAGGTCCGGTTAACCCCCAAGGGGGTGTCGTATTCGGCCTTGCAGGCCACTTGGCACGCCATGCAACCGATGCATCGACGGATATCGACCACCATGGCAAATCGCCGCTTGTGCGATTGGCCCGCTGCCTGTGACGAGACTTTGCTTGTTTCACTCATCGGTTTGTCTCCTGAAGAGGATGTGATTCTTGACGGATACACGCTATCCGAATCAAATAGCGCAACATACGTGCCACACCTCGAAACAAAACAGAACAACAGCTTTTCACTGGAGAAAGTGCTTGAAATAAAGAAACTCAAACCGCACCAATGTCACGGAAACGTAACGTCATACGGGTTTCTACCAGGCGAAAATGTTACGAAATCGTTATCTACTACCTGTCATGACTTTTATCTGTGAATGAACCCATGCAACGCAGAACCTTGCTTGAATTCGGAGCAACCTGGAACCTGCTACAGGCCAGTGCCCAGGCACAAGATCGCAAAGATGAGCGCGCTGCACCGTTGCGCGTTGGCCTGACGGCCGTGATCCTGGCCGATCAAGCGGCATTTTTGACGCGCTGGAGTAACTATCTGGGTTCGCGCATGGGCGTACCGCTGGTATTTGTGGCACGCGAGTCCTACCAGAACATTCTTGACCTGCTGTTTACCGACCAAATCGATGCTGCCTGGATTTGTGGTTACCCTTTTGTGCTGCATCAAAGCAGATTGCAACTGCTGGCGACACCGTTGTTCCATGACAAACCGTTTTACCAGTCCTACCTGATTGGTCAGCAAGGCAAGCGTTCCCTTTTGAGCGGCTGGAGTGACCTCAAAAATCAGGTACTGGCGTACTCGGACCCGCTGTCCAATTCAGGCTGGCTGGTAGCGCAAGCACAGCTGCGCGCTGTCGGGTTGACCCCCCGGGACTTGCGCCGGTCTTTCTTTGCCCACGGTCACCGCAACGTGGCGGAAGCCGTGGCCTCCGGCCTGGCGCAAGCCGGTTGCATTGACGGCTACGTCTGGGAGACCATGCAACTGCAAAAAATGGCAGTGGTGGAACAGACCGACGTGCTGTGGCGCTCCGACTGGTATGCCTTTCCACCGATGGTGGCCAAGCGCAACGACAACAACCCGGCTTTACGGACCTTGGGCGACGCCCTGCAGACCATGACGACAGATGCACAAGGCGCAAGCCTGCTTCGCGCCCTGAATCTCACTGGTTTTGCCAAACCCGACGCCGCCCTGTTTGAGCCGATCAAAGCGCTGGCCGCCAGCGTGAACATGATCCGGACCTGAGACCGGCGACAAACGATGCTGCCACGCTTGCCCTACCGCATACAGATCCCGATGGGTCTGGTGCTGGCCGTCATCCTCTCGGTGCTCTTGGTGAGCGTGGTCGCGGCACAAATATCGGCACGGTCGGCGCGCCTGGAGATTGTCAGCACCGTGCAGCGCGTGGTGGATTTGCTGGTGGCGCAGGGCAAACCCTTGCTGGCGCAGGACGATACATGGCGCGCCTTCACGCTGTTACGCAACACGGCAGCGTTGTTGCCTCAGACCGAAAAAGGCCAATCCCGCGCCGCGCTACTCGACGCCCAAGGGCGCTTTTTGGCCGGGTCAGACCCCTTGCGACTGCCTACCGGAGAGCAGGCTTTGGGCGTGCTGATCAACGGCCGCTTGTTGCCAACGACGAGTGACGCCTCGAGGTCCATCACTTTGACGACCCCGGATGGCGGCATGACGCTGGTTGAACCGATTCGCAGTGACGACAACCAGGTGATCGGGTTTGTATTTGCGGAGGTCGATGCCGCCGTCTTTGCTCCGGATTGGGCGGCATTGTCGACACCAGCCTTGATCGGAGCGGCACTGGCCATCATTGTGCTGGTGCCGCTGGGCTGGTTGCTTGGTCGGCGCATGGCACACCCGATCGCCCAGACTGCCGACTGCATTGCCCAAATCGGGCGCACCGATCCCGCGCAACTTCAATTGCTGCTGCCGCAGTTGCAGGACCCCGAACTCGATCGTATTGCGGGTGCAGTGCGACAACTGCTCATAGAAACCGCGGCCGCCCAAGCCAATGAAAAGCGCGCCCTCTCCGCCGAACGCCTGGCCGCCGTGGGTCGTATCACTTCCGTGGTAGCCCATGAAATCAATAACCCGCTGGCTGGCCTGATCACCGCCACGCGAACCCTGCGCCTGCACGGTGACGCGCCTGATACCCGAACCCGCAGCCTGGACCTGATTGAGCGCGGCTTGCAGCAGATCCGCACCATGACCACGGCGCTGCTCCCGCAAGCCAAAGTGGAAGACCGTTGCCTGACGGCGGACGATATGCAGGACATTCTTACACTGGCCCGCGCGACGGCAGCGCAGCATGCCGTGGTGATCAGCTCCGAGCTGACGCAGCAGGCCGAACTGTGCGTGCCCTCAACAGTATTTCGCCAGGTCATGCTCAACCTGTTGCTCAACGCCATCAAGGCCGCTGGCCAGGCCGGCCAAGTGCATGCCAGTCTGAGTGCCGATGCCCACAAGGTCAGCCTCGTCATCTTGAACACTGGTCGCCACTTGTCTGATGATCGTCTGCAGCGGCGGCTGAGCACGGACGATGGCAACGACCCTAACGGTTTCGGCCTTTGGATTTGCCATGAATTTACCGTGCGTTATGGCGGCGGCTTCATGGCTGCCGATGCGGCCGACATCCCGCCCCCCTTTACCACCCGCCTGAGCTTCTGGCTTCCCAACCTGACCCATCATGACCCACAAAAACCTGCTGTTGATTGAAGACGACCTGATCCTGGGGGAGTCGCTGGTGCAACGCTTTGAACTGGAGGGCATCAAGGTCATCTGGTTGCGACGCCTGGCCGAGGCGCAGCTTCAAATCGACTCACCTTGGGGAGCCATCGTCAGCGATGTGCGCCTGCCCGACGGCCTGGCGACCGAGTGGTATGCCCAGCTACCGTCCGCCTGTCGGCAGCTGCCCTGGTATTTCCTGACCGGCTACGGCAGTGTCAACGATGCCGTGGGCGCGCTGCAAGCCGGCGCCCGCGAGTACCTGACCAAGCCCTTTGACACCGAAAAACTGGTCTCGGCTGTGATGGAAGTCCTGTCGGGTCACCTGGAGGTTGCCACCACGGTCCTTGGCATATCACCCGCCATGCGTCGTGTTGAGGAACTGGTGCACAAGCTCTCCAAACAAAAAACATCCGTGCTGGTGAGCGGTGAATCGGGGGTGGGCAAGGAAGTGGTGGCGCAAATGATCCATAACCTGGACTTGCGCAGCAAAAAAGGGGCGTTTGTGGCGGTGAACTGCGCTGCGGTGCCTGAATCGATGATGGAAGCCGAATTTTTTGGCTATGAAAAGGGCGCTTTTACTGGCTCACATCGTGCCCACAAGGGCTTTGTCGAACGTGCCGATGGCGGAACTTTGTTTCTCGACGAAGTGGGCGACCTGCCCGCCAGCATGCAAGCAAAATTGCTGCGGGTCCTGCAAGAGCGCTGTTTTTTCAGATTGGGCTCCGAGCGCACCACGCACAGCGACTTTCGCATCATTGCCGCCACCAACCGCGACCTGTATGCCGACATGCTGGCCGGCAAGTTTCGCGAAGACCTGTTTTACCGGCTGGCCGTGATCCGCATCGAGATCCCGGCACTGCGCGACCGACCCGAAGACATCCGCTGGCTCACCGAGCTGATCCTGCAGCAAATCACCGCCGAGCAAGGCACACCCATTGCCATGTCTGAAGTGTTTTTGCGCGACGTGATGGCCCGCACCTGGCGCGGCAACGTGCGTGAACTGCGCGCCTATCTTGAGCATGCCGTGGTCATGAGCGACAGCGGCATCCTGGACCAGCCCATGGCCAACCGCGGACTGACGCAAACCGGCAACGGTACGGTCACGACGCCGTCAGGTGCCCTGCCGTCTTTGCATGCTGTGGTGGAAGATGCCGAACGCGGACATATCCGCAAGGCCCTGGGCCACTGTGATGGCAGTCTTGGCAAAACCGCCGATGCGCTGGGTATTTCGCGCAAGACACTTTGGGAAAAGATGAAACGGCTGGAGATCAACACATGACGTCCCTCACAGCAGCGATTCACCCATCAGCAAGTAAACCTGCTCTGGAGCTGCCATGAACCCGATGCGCCGACGCCTCGCCACCAGTTTGCCCGCCTTGGGCGCACTGGTGCTGAGCGCACGCCACGGCGGCTTGCTGGCACAAACCACGCCGGCCGCCATGGAAGCAGTGGCCCCTCCGCTGCCCACGGTGGGTACCACGCTGACCTTGCCCGAGGTGGCCTTGTTTGACGGCACCGTCTTCAAGCCAGAGCAAGCCCGGGGCCACATGACGCTGATTTACTGGTGGGCCAGCACCTGCCCTTTTTGTGCGCTGCAGAGCCCTGAAATGCAAAAACTCTGGCAAACCCAGCAAGCACGCAGCCTGCGCATGCTGGCCCTGTCTGTAGACAAAAAACCTGAGGATGCCGTGGCCTATTTGAAAAAGAGGGGCTATAGCTTTCCTTCGGGCTGGGTCACCCCTGCCATTCACAAGGTGCTGCCAAAACCGCGCGGTTTGCCCATCACCCTGATGCTCCGGCGCGATGGCCAGGTCGTGCAAGCTGAGCGCGGCCAGATGTTCCCGGAGGATGTGGCGCAACTCGCCAGCTGGTTGTAATTTTTTACAATTTTCAACGCCTCCTGGGGCAAGATCACTCCCGTTCAGCTGCCACAAGCGTGTCTTGCAAAAGCCGCTTGAGCTCGGTGATCGGAAACACGCCCGGCGCCAGCGGCGGCAGCGGGTGACTGGCGGCCAAGATCAGCGGCAGCTTGAAGTCCTCCGGGTGCAGCGTGCCATGCAGGCGCCCATGCCCGGCGTGGTCACTGGTGACCAGCACCAGATAGCGGCCGCGTTTGGCGACCTCTTCGAGCAGAGGCGCCAGCATCATGTCAATATAGGTCAGCTCGTCCAGATAATCTTCTGACAACCAACCGGCATCAGCGCCCTCGTCTTCAAGCCCACTGAGATGAAGAAAGACAAAGCGCTTGTCAGTCCGGGCAAAAAAAGCCTTTGCCCGGTCAATGCCGTCGTCCCTGGCCAGGGCATGCTCGTCCACTGCGGCGTTGATGAGGTAGCCCAGTTTGGGCTTGGCATAAAAATAGGCGGTGTGAAAACCGCGCTGCTTGGCCAGGTCAAACACCGTTTCCCGCGTCACCTGCGGCTGGCCCGGTTTCCAGTCGTTGTCCTGCTTGCCGCTTTGCGCTGGCGTCAGCCCGGTCATCATGGCGGTATGCGCAATCAGCGTCTGCGGCGGTGTGACACTTCGGCCCTCCAGGGTGTAACGGCCCGACCGCATCAGGCGCTCAAGCGCGGGCGAGGTCTTTTGACTCAGCGCAGCCGGATGCAAGGCATCGATCGACACCATCAGCACGGTCTCGATCTCGCTGGCAAAAACAGGCGTCGCGATAGATAAGAAAAACAGCAATAAACCAGCTTTCATCACGTTCCCATGCTTGAAAATTTGATTGTCTTCAGTATTGCAGCCCTTTGACGAAATAATGGACTGAATTATTCAGCTACCCTGCGTCTTTTTGACAAAGACGCCGTCTTCACCGACATGCGAATTTTTGACAATCACCCACACCAACCGGAGACTTCATGATCAAACCCTTTACCGCCCTTGCCACAACGGCAGCCACCCTGCTTGCAACCAGCCTGCTCGCCCTGCCCGCCTGGGCGGTGGACGTTGCCTTCAAGCCGGTGGCCGAGGGCGTTTATGCCTACATCGGTGACATCGAGGGCCGCACCTACGACAACGAAGGCCTGAATGCCAATATTGGCCTGGTGGTGACACCGGTCGGCGCGGTGCTGATTGACAGCGGCTCAAGCTACCAGGTGGCGGCCAAGATCCATGAGGCGGTCAAAAAAGTCACCACCCAACCGCTCAAGCTGGTGATCAACTCCGGCGACCAGGACCACCGCTGGCTCGGCAACGGCTACTTCACCGAAAAAGGCATCGAGACCCTGGCCCATGCTGATGCGCAAGCCGACATGCAGGCCCGATCTGGCGAACAAATGGACGGGCTCAAGGTCTTGAAGGAACGCCTGGACGGCACCCGCCCCACCCTGCCCGCGCGCTTTGTCAAGGCACAGGACAGCACCATCGACATGGGTGGCGTGCTGATCGAGCTCAAGCACCGCCAGGGCGGCCACACGCCCGGTGACACGCTGGTCTGGCTGCCACAAAAAAACGTGTTGTTCAGCGGAGACGTGGTTTATGTGGACCGCGTGCTGGGCTTGCACCCGGTGAGCCGCACCAAGACCTGGCTCGACAGTTTTGCCGTCATCGACCAGCTCAAACCCAAAATCATCGTGCCCGGTCATGGTCAGGTGACGAACCTGGCGACGGCGCAGGCACACACCCGCGACCTGTTGCTGGCGCTGCGCGCCCACATGAAAAAAGCGGTGGATGAGGGGGTGGACATCAGCGCCGCCGTAAAAGCATTCAACGGCAAGCCGTTTGCCCACTTGAAACACGCCGACGTCTGGCTGCCACAACTGGCCAACCAGACCTACCTGGAGATGGAACGCGAATAAGCGTTGCCGAACATCCCCATCAAGCCATTTTTAACAAGGAGTATGCACATGCACCCGCAAAAGAAATTCCACCTGGTGTTTTCATTGATCATGGGCGCCATGATGATTTTCCTCATGACACTGGTCATCACCTTCGTCAATGTTGGTTTGACTGATAACTTTTTCCAACTCTGGATGAAGGCCTTTGGCATCGCCTACGTCGTCGGTGTACCGGTCATTTTTTTCCTGGCGCCCGTCGCGCGCAAGCTCACCGGGCGTGTCTTGGGCGTGACGCCCGCCTGATGCGGCACAACACGTGGTCAACATTCAAACTGAATACCACCGCACCCAACACATCGGCTGGCTGCGTGCCGCCGTGCTGGGCGCCAACGACGGCATCGTCTCCACGGCCAGTCTGATCCTGGGGGTGGCGGCTGCCAGCACTACCCAAAGCGCGGTCCTGGTGGCGGGTGTGGCCGGTCTGGTGGCCGGCGCCATGTCGATGGCGGCGGGTGAATATGTGTCGGTCAGTTCGCAATCGGACACCGAGCAGGCCGACATTGCCCGCGAACGCGTGGAGTTGGCCACTGACGGCGAACGCGAACTGGCCGAGCTGGCAGCGATTTACGTCGGGCGCGGGCTGGACGCCGAACTGGCGCAGCAGGTGGCCCTGCAGCTCACTGCCAGGGATGCGTTGGGCGCACACACCCGCGATGAACTGGGTATTTCCGAGACCGTGAGTGCCAACCCCTTGCAGGCAGCATTGGTGTCGGCACTGTCCTTTGTTGTTGGCGCCGGCTTGCCCCTCTTGACGGCCTGGCTCACGCCCTATGCCTATCTGACGCCTGTGGTAGCGGCCACATCGCTGTTGTTTCTGGTTTTTTTGGGTGGCCTGGCGGCCTACACCGGAGGTGCCAGTATCGTCAAAGGGATTGCCCGGGTGGCGTTTTGGGGCGCCTTGGCGATGGCCTGCACCGCCGCTGTCGGCTGGTTGTTCGGCGTGGCGGCTTGAGCCTGCATTCTGAATTTGCAGGTCCGTAGCCAGGATTGTCACCTAGGCTACAAAGTTTTATTCAACACTTCAATACTTGTTGTATTATTAAACCTATGGACAAATCACTTGCCACTGCCGTTTTTGAATCACTCGCCTCTGGCGTACGTCTGGACGTTTACCGTCTGCTGGTCAAGGCTGGGCCGCAGGGCCTGGTAGCCGGCGAAATTGGCGCCGCACTGGACGTGCCACCGACCAATTTGTCGTTTCACCTGAAGGCTCTGGCCCATGCGCAGCTTGTGTCCGTGGTGCAGGAGGGGCGCTACCAGCGTTACCGCGCCAACCTGGTGCTGATGCAGGACCTGATTGGCTACCTGACCGCCGAGTGCTGCGCCGGTCATCCCGAGTTGTGCGCCGAGACCTGCCTCGACCCCGTCTGCCCCTGAACCAATTTTGAAATCCAAGAAAGTCATCATGAAAAAAATACAGGTGTTCGACCCTGCCCGACTGTCCACCCACCCATACTGAAACTCTTCGCCACAAGGAAATCAACCATGTCCAGCGCACCTGTCAATGTTCTATTTTTGTGTACCCATAATTCGGCCCGCAGCATCCTGGCCGAGGCGCTCCTGAATCACATTGGGCGTGGCCGCTTCAAAGCCTTTTCGGCCGGTAGCAGCCCGCGCCCCAACCAGCAACCCAACCCGCTGGGCTTGCAGGTGCTGCAAAGCGCCGGTATTTCGGTCGATGGCCTGTACAGCAAATCCTGGGACGAATTCGGCACCATGGATGCGCCCAAGATGGACCTGGTCATTACCGTGTGCGACAACGCCGCCGGCGAGGTCTGCCCCCATTGGCCCGGCCAGCCCGCCACGGCCCACTGGGGCTATGCCGACCCTTCTGTCGGCGGTGCTGACGATGCCCACAAGCTCGAGGCCATCCGCCAGACCATGCTGGCCTTGAAACACCGGCTGGAACTGCTGGTGAGCCTGCCTGTCAGCAAGCTGGAAAAGTCCATGCTGCAAAACACTGCCCGCGAAATGGCCCGGGGGCAATGACATGGGCTTGTTTGAACGTTTTCTGACCCTGTGGGTGGCACTGGGCATCGTCGCGGGTGTGGGCCTTGGGTTGCTGGCACCCGGCACATTCCAGGCCATTGCCGCAGTGGAAGTTGCCCATGTCAACCTAGTGGTTGCGGTGCTGATCTGGGTCATGATTTACCCGATGATGATCCAGATCGACTGGTCGGCGGTCAAGGACGTCGGCAAAAAACCGCGTGGCCTGGCCCTGACGCTGGTGGTCAACTGGCTGATCAAACCCTTCACCATGGCGGCGCTGGGCGTGCTGTTTTTCCACTACCTGTTTGCGCCCTGGGTCGACCCGCAGTCGGCCAGCGAATACATCGCCGGCATGATTCTGCTGGGCGTGGCGCCCTGCACCGCCATGGTGTTTGTCTGGAGCCAGCTGGTCAAGGGTGATGCCAACTACACGCTGGTGCAGGTCTCGGTGAATGACCTGATCATGGTGTTTGCCTTTGCGCCCATTGCCGCTTTTTTGCTGGGTGTGACCGACCTCACCGTACCCTGGGAAACGTTGCTGCTCTCGACCGTGCTTTATGTGGTGCTGCCGCTGGCCGCCGGAATGGCCACGCGTCACGTGCTGGCGCGCCGATCTGACCACGCCGTGGGTGATTTCGTGGCGCGCCTCAAGCCCTGGTCGGTGGTGGGCCTCATTGCCACCGTCGTGCTGCTGTTTGGTTTTCAGGCGGAAACCATCGTGGCCAAGCCACTGATCATCGGCCTGATAGCCATCCCGCTGATTCTGCAAACTTATGGCATTTTCTTCATCAGCTGGTGGGGCGCCAAGCTGCTCAAGCTGCCACACAACATTGCCGGGCCGGCCTGCCTGATCGGCACCTCCAACTTTTTCGAACTGGCGGTGGCGGTGGCCATCTCCCTCTTCGGGCTCAATTCCGGCGCCGCCCTGGCTACCGTGGTGGGGGTACTGGTGGAGGTGCCAGTGATGCTGTCACTGGTCTGGCTGGTCAACCGGGCCCGACCAGCGTGATTACTTGGCTAAACAATCAACTTCAGCCTTTGTTAACCAAACCAACAAGCGATTGTTGGATTTGGCGTCAACTCACAGGTGGGTCAATTATTATTGACCCAAATCAAACCATCACATCTAACGCAAACCTAGACTGTGCTCATTCGTTCTGACCCGCGGGTTTCGCGTCTTGATGTCGAGATTCACGTTTTTAACGAAGACATTTTTTAGTTTAACCAAGGAACATGAACATGAAAGTAAAACTTTTTACGGCAGTGATGGGTACTGCCTTGCTGGCCCTGGCCGGTTGCCAATCTGTGCAAGACAAGGTACCTGCTGATTCTCTGGTTGCTGTCTACACAGGCACCGCCCCCAACCTTGCAGTTGGCGCGGCCGATCCGGTCTGGGCCAAGGCCAGCCCGCTGTCGGCAGAGCTGACCGGCGGGGTCAACTTCGGCGCCAAGCCCGGTGCAAAAGGTGAGAGCTCCGTCACCTTGAAGGCGGCTTACACCAATGACATGCTCTACATGTTGGTCCAATACACGGACCCGACCAATTCAGTCCGTCGTGGCCCCTTCCAGAAGCAGGCAGATGGCTCTTGGAAGAAACTCAAAGACCCGGCTGACAAGGGCGGGGATGACAACCTGTACTACGAGGACAAGTGGGCCATGCTCTGGCCAACCAACGAAGCCACAGCCAAGCCCTTCGACAACGAAGGCTGCGCAATGGCATGTCATGAAGGTCAGACCAAGCCCTACGGCAACAAGTACACCAACCTGCCTGGCCAGTTGCTGGACATGTGGCACATGAAAGGCCAGCGCACAGGACCTTGGGGTTACTTGGACGACCAGTACACCGACGACACACGCTATGACGCCAAAACATCGCCCAACGCCGGCCGCAAGGGTGACCCGGGACCGAAGGGTGGCGAGTACACCAACGTCCCGCTGGTTGATGGCAAGCCACAGTTCATGAGCCGCGAGGCCAAGGCCGCCAATGCAGGTGGAACCTACTACATCAAGCGCGGCAACGAGGTGGCGTTCGACGACAGCAAATTCAAGGCCGGTGACGAGGTGGCGTCGATCATCAGCAATCCGCTGACGGGTACCGACCGCGGTGATGTGCAGGTTGCCAGCTCGTATGCCAACGGCATGCACACCGCAGTGGTCAGCCGCAAGCTGGTGACCGGTAGCAAGTTTGACGTGCAGTTTGCCAACCTGAGTGCGCGTTACGGGTTTGGCTTTGCCGCCTTTGACAACGCCCAGGTGCGCCACGCCACGTCAGACGACCCGATGTACCTGGTCTTCGGCAAGAAGTAAGCCAGTCAGTGAGCCCGGACTTTTGTTCTGGGCCTTTGATAAAAGGGGCTGCCCGGTTTCGGGCAGCCCCTTTGCGTTTCAGTTGCGGGGTCTCCATTTGAAGCAAAGGCTGCGCGCTCGGGCGGACTCTTGGATTTCGGGGTTTGATGGGCCGAAAAAATGCCCAAACCAGACCAGCATCGGAAATGTCCAGCCTAGCGAACTCGACAAAAATTCCTGGCCCGCCGCGACCGTCGGCTTACGCGGCTCAAGAGTTGGACAGTGGAAAGTTCAACGGGAGTGCCCACATGGTCTGGTCTGCAATGACCGCCGTGGTGAGGGTGCAAGGTGCCATAGGCTATTTTCGACTAGCTTCGAACTGACAAGCCTTTAAATTTTTGTCCCGGAGACCCTCTGTACAGCTGCAAAGGCAAGTGCACCGATGCCATGGTGTATGGCATCGGTGCAGACTTGCTGCTTACAGGCTCGTGAAGAACCCGATGCCCACCAGCGTCAACAGCGTCAGGCCACACACGATCAGGACAAAGCCCAGGACCCGTGAGGCTGCCAACTTGCCGGGTGACGGCGCATCCACCAGGTACTTCTCAAGCTCGCCGCTGGCCACCAGGCGCTCGTATTCCTTGGCATGCTCATGCTTGAAGTCCTCCAGCGAGAACGTGCCGGTGAACATCACCACATCCAGCGGGAACTTGTCGGGCCGGAAATGGTTGTTGAAGAAGTGCACGGTGAACAGGAACACCACCGCCAAGAACGCTTCTTCGCCGTGGAAGATGGCCGCCACGTTGAACACCCAACCCGGCAGGAAGGCGCCGAAGAAGTTGGAGAACCACATGATCAAGCCACTCACACCAATGATGGTCACGCCCCAGAACGGTGCCCAGTAGTCGAATTTCTCCCAGTAGGTCCAGCGGTCGAACTTGGGACGAGGACCCTTGCCGAAGAACCACTTGAACATGGCCAGCATGTCCTTGCCGTCCTGCAGGTTGGGCACCAGCGAGTCAGGGCCGAAGAACTTGAAGGTGCTCCAGTTCTTGGCAATGCGCCAGGTGATGTAGAACAGGTGCCAGAAGAAGACACCGGCAAAGATCACCGCACTCACCCGGTGGATCAAGCCGGCAATGTGCGGGCCACCCAGCGCCGTCATGAGCGGTACTGCCCAGGGCGATGCCGGATAGAACAGCGGAATGCCGGTCAGCGTCAGGATCATCAAGCTCAAGGCAAAGGTGATGTGGGCCAGGCGCCAGATCGGGCTGAAGCGGCGCACGTGTTTGCCGTTCAGATGAGCCGGCAGCGCTTCCACCTTGATGTGGGCTTGGGTCTTGCGCAATTGACGTTCCTTGTATTCACGGAAGAACCACAGCAGCGTGTGCAGCCAGAAGAAACCAAAGGTCCCCACCAGCAGCTGGATCATGATTTGCCAGGCCACCCAGATTTCCGGGTATTTGTTGAAATCGCCGCCATGGCCGTGCGGCTGGAACGAGCTGAAGCCAACCGGTGCCAAAGCCAGATCTTCCTTGCCACTGTGGCAGGACTGGCAGGTCTTGAGGCGGTTGTCGATGTGCACCATGGACTTGGGATCATCGGTCTTCAGAATTTTGTGGCTGCCATGACAGTCGTAGCACTTGGCGGTGTACGCATAGCCCAGCGTGCTGATCTTGCCATGGTAGGTGGCCATGTAGGTCTTGAGATTGTCTTCGTGGCAAGTGCCACACTGCTGGGTCACGGCCAGCTTGAACGGGTCGCCAGAGGAGTTGGTGATGCTGTGCGAGCCATGGCAATCCGAGCAGACAGCGGCCTTGGGATTGTTCTTTTCGAGCACTTCCTTGCCGTGAACGGAGCCAGCATAGTCGTCGAGCTGGTCTTCATGGCAGGTGCCGCAATTGTTGGAAATACCCAAACGCCATTGGTCATACTCAGGCGTCTTCTTCGCGGGCACATTGAAGCTGTGCGTGTCATGACAGTTGTCGCACGAGGCGTTGGGCTTGGTGGCGTCGTCCGCATTGGGGCGCGCATGGAACGAGGCCTTGTAGGCCGCGATATTCTTGGCAACGAGTTCCAGTTGCGGCTTGTCCTTGCCGGTTCCAGCGGTTTTGGCATCATCCCAAAGTTGCTGGTGGCAGCCTGCGCAGTCGACCTTGGCGAGCTTGAGCGCCGGGTCCTTGGCGTGGGCATTGGCTGTTTCGGCGTTGTCCTTGATGTCGGCGTGGCACGCCACGCAGCTCATCTTGGCGTGCACGCTTTGGCCAAATTTATCAGGCTTGACAGCATGCAACTCACGTGCCTCACCATCAGCCCCCGGGACTTCCAGTTTGCCCTTCTTGCCATCGTGACAACTCAGACAGGTCGCGTTGTCCAACTGGACGGGGGCAGCCGCAGGACTGGCTGCGAGTGCTGGCAAGCTCAGGCATGCACCAAGGAGCCAGGCTAGCCCGCCTAAAAGAAGTGAAGATTTAAGTCGCATGATTCCATACCGATGAACAAATAAAAATGGCCACGGTCTGTAAGGACAGTGGCCACGAACTTGCCGAAATGAGCGTCTGGATTATTGCGCCAGAATATAGCTGGCCAGGTTTTTCAGCTCTTTGACGTCTTTGGTGTCAACAACTTTGTGCTTTTCTTCGGTGCCATCGGCCAGCTTGACCATCGGGCCCGTGGTGAAGTTGGTCACAAGCTTTTCTTGACCATCAGCCTTGCCTTTGTACTTTTCAGCAATTTTCTTCAGTGATGGGCCTTTTTTGGTCTTGTCAACGGCGTGGCATTTGGTGCAGTCGTTGGCTTTCATCAGGGTCTTGGCTGCTTCTTCATCGGGCGCAGCGTGCGCGGGCGACATAAAGGCAAGAGCCAGAACAGCAGATGCACTGGCGAGGGTGAGAGATGATTTGAACATTGTTGAACTCCTTGAGTGAAATGTCGGCTACAAAAAAGTATTTCTGGGAAGAGGCCTGCTTTAATCCATTCTAGTCCCCGACGCGTTCGACGACGATTGATCTAAATCAATCAAAGCAGATTCCATCGTGAGAAAGCGCTCCGTTAACTCTGCCAATTCTCGATAGAAAGCAGTTTCCGCTCCTTGTTTGATCGCTGCGGCAAAGGGTCCGATCCAGACGCCCAGATGTTCACCAAGAAAACGCTTTCGCAGTTGGTCGACAGCGGCCGACTCATCTGCTTTACCCGCAGCCTGAGCCCGGTTTCTTTTGAACGTGAGCAGGTACAAAAATTCCAGCTCCACGGCCACATGATCCGGCAACTCCCTGAAGTCGGGATCGATCTCAAAACCGCCTTCACTGTACAACGCCAGAACGGCTGGGAGCGGATTGTCATCGGTCGCCACGGGCGAAGTCAACCAAGACGCACCGTAGGGGTTGGCGATGGCCTTGATCGGGCCAAGAAAAAGTCGGGTGTAATCCACCAGCAGGGTCTGCAGGTCCTGCGCGGCAAACGCCTCGCCCAGCCTGCGTGCCGCATCGGCAAGATCCGGGTCAACCCTGGCGGCGGCGAGCCTGATGGAGTCAAACAGCTTTTCCTCTGCAAACTCCGGCGCCGGTTCGTAGTAACAGGCGGATAAAAACCGAAACAAGTCCTCTCTTGCGCTGGCTTTGTCAGGCTCGAATTCGGACATTGCTTCTCCTTGAGAAAAAAATGGGGAAGCCGTCCAACCGGCTCCCATGGCAACTGAGGTCAGACTCATCATGCGCGCGGGCTGTACTTGCCAATGTAATGTACATTGGGTTTGGTGCCTTTTTCTTCCTGCAGGCGGAATGATTTCTCCAGCCTCAGGATTTGCGCAATTTGTGTGTTCGGGTCATCCTGATCGCCAAAAATGCGCGCTTTGGCCGGGCAAACCTCCACACAGGCTGGTTGCAGACCGTTGAGCACGCGGTGGTAACAAAAGGTGCACTTCTCGACCACATCGTCCTTGCGCACCGGTTGCAAGTCGCCGCCTTTCCAGGCGTTCAACATGGGGGGCGTCGCACCGGCCAGGGCCGCAACCTCGGCACCCGAAGTCGTGCAGCCCGGAATGACCGAAGTTTTGTCGGCCCAGCGCGGCTGGGTGTTTTCGTCCATCACGTTGAAGCTGATGACACTGTAACTGCCACCTTCCAGGCTTGAACTGTCCAGCTTCTCGTGACTGTAAGGACAGTTGGTCTGGCATTCGCGGCACCCGACGCACAAGTCGGGGTTGTGCATGGTAATCCCCTCGGGGGTTTTGTACAGCGCCTTGTAAGGGTTGCCCGGACCCGCTTTTTCAGGATTTCCAGGGCACTTCGTGACGCAAGGTGCATCGCTGCAGTGGTTGCACAGCACCGGCATGACAAAGTGCTTTGTGTTGGGAAACGTGCCTTCGGTGTACATCAGGAAATCGGCCCAATTGAAGCTTTGCCCGTCAGCGCGGTCACGGGTGTTGTTTTCAGTCTTGCAGGCAAAGGCGCATGCGCCGCAGCCGTTGCATTTTGCGAGGTCGATGACCATTCCAAGTCTTGACATGATTTGCTCCTAAATTGTTGCTCGGCGATCAGGCCTTCTGGATCCGTACACCGGTGAAGCCGCCATTGCGGGCGGTGGCACCACTCAGCCGGTCGTAGTCGTCGACCAGGATCTCGTTGTTGTTGCCACCTCTGGGGATCGCCTTGGCAAAGTCCTTGGCAGCTACCCGGCCATAAGCCCAGTGACCCTGGCCGTAACACTTGGCGACGGTGCCGGGGCGCACACCCTCCCAAAGTTTGAGCTGGCAACTGATGGTGCCGATGATGGATGTGATGGTCACGTTGTCGCCGTTCTTCAGGCCCAACTTGGCACCGTCAACCGGATTCATCTTGACCACGTCACCCCAGGACACATCACCCGGATCGACTTTCTTGAACTCCTGGTACCAGGGCAGGTTTTGCGAACGACCCTCGCGGTTCAGGCGCGACTTGTAGTCGATGAAGGTCAGCGGGTAGTCGGCCAGACTGCCATGACGTTTCACAGTTTCATAGTGCGGCACAAAGGCGACTTCGCCGCGCGCCACGTAGCCGCTCACCGTCAGGATGTCGTCGACGGTGGTTTCGTACTTCTTGGCGTGTTCCAGCAGGCCCGCCTTGAGCGACTCGCTGTAGAACTCGAATTTCTTGGTGGGCGTGTTGAACTTGCCGCCCCAGCCTTTTTTAAGCGTGTACTTCGGGCCACTGAACATGCCCTTCTTCTTGAATTCGGCCCAGCCGTTGATCGCTGCATCACCCTTGAGGGGCTCCTTGGCCATCCACAGCGGCGCGCTGGTTATCTTGGCTGCAATTTCCGAGAATTCAAGCGCGGTGGTCGGCGCCTTGCCGGTTTCGGGGTCCTTGAACTCCTTGGCGTAGTAGTCGAACAGGTTGGCAAAACCCCTGGCCTTGAGCTTTTCGGCCAGCAACCACATGACTTCGGTTTCTTCCTGCTTAACATCCCACAGGCGTTTGACGGCGCCCTGCTGGATCGAAGCGTAGGCATAACCGTTGCCCATGTTAGTGACGACGGACCAGCCCTCGGCCGAGTTGAAGGTTGAGGGCAGCACGATGTCGGCAAACATCGTCATCTCCGAGGCAGTGGGCACCATGTGCACAAAAAAGGGTACGGCGGCCAGGGCTTTTTCCCAGCGCTGCGCGCCGGTGGCTGAAAAAGCGAAGTTGGACCAGGACGAAATGAAAACTTTGACCGCGCCCGGGTCTTTCAGCATGCCATTGGCCACGTTGTTGGTCACCACACCGCTGCCCGGTTTGGCGCCCATCATGGCGGGCATGTCCTTGGCGCCACGGCCGTCGAGCTTTTTGCCCTTGCTTGCGGCTTTGGCCTGGTCGTCGACGTATTTGTCCATATT
Source organism: Rhodoferax sp. (assembly GCF_030653815.1). GTDB lineage: Bacteria > Pseudomonadota > Gammaproteobacteria > Burkholderiales > Burkholderiaceae_C > Rhodoferax. Next base: position 151,457 of record NZ_JAURYQ010000023.1, read on the forward strand.
CGGGAACTTGGCAGTTGCCACACTGCCGCTCTGCCAGACACCACCCTCGGCGTCGATGGAACCCAGCAGGCCGTTGAGCGCATGCACGGCCATGGCGCTGTAAGTGCCGCGCGGGTGCATCGCCGCGCCCGGGCCCATCCACACGGTGACCTTGGGCGCCGCCTTGCCCATGGCGCGGGCCACGCGGACAATTTGAGCTGCCGGAATCAGGGATTCAGTCTCGCCCCAAGCGGGTGTGCGGTCCTTGAGTTCGAGGTTCCACCATTTCACCAAACCATGGGTTTCCTTCTCGGCAAAGGCCGCTTCATCCACAGATTTGCTGGCAACGAAGAGGTTTTTGCCGTCCTTGAAGTCACCCACGAACTCGCGGCTCCACAGGCCTTCGGTGAGCAGCACATGGGCGATGGCACCGGCCAGCGCGCCGTCGGTGCCGGGGCTGATCGGCAGCCACTCATGCGCCTTGGCAGCGATGTTGGACAAGCGTGGGTCTACGGCAATCACTGTCCCGCGTTTGACGATGTCGGGAAAACGGTTCATGGTGTTGGGCACCATGCGGTTGGAGGCCAACGGGTCGCAGCCCCATGCCACCAGGCAATTGGTGTTGGCCAGGTCGTAGTCACGGTAGCCAAAAAAGCCCTGCGTCAGACCGGGACCCATTTTTTCGGCCTCGGCGCAGATGGCGCTGTGGGAGAAATAATTGCCCGTGCCAAAAATTTTGGGCAGCGTGCCGTAAAGCAGTTCCGTCGAAGTCGGCGAGTAGCGGCCACGCATGTACATGAGCTTGTGCGTTTCGCCCGCTGTGCGCAGGGCGATCATTTTGTCGGCCACAGTGTTGAGCGCTTCGTCCCAGCTGATGGGTACAAATTTTGGATCAATGCCACGACCCTTGAGCGGGTTCGTGCGTTTCATGGGCACCTTGACGCGGTCGGGGTCATACATTTGCTGCGGGATCAGGTGGCCGCGTGGACACACATAGCCATGGTTGGTCTTGGACAGCGGGTTGCCACGGACCCGGGTGGCACGACCGCCCTGCACAAAGATCTGGATGGCGCACCACTGGGTACAGCCCTGGCAGGTGCTGGCGACCCAGTCACCCACAGCGGGGCCACTGGGTTTGGCCTTGCGGGGGACCAGCGCGCTATGAAGCGGCGCAGCCGACATGCCCGCGCAACCCACCATGAGCGACCCGGCAGAGATGCCTGTGGCCATGATAAAAATCCGTCTTGTCAACTTCATAACATGCTCCTGATTTGATGTTCGACTGATGAACTCTCCGCAAACTTCATGCCACGGCGCAGACGGATTCCCCATGTCTTTGCTCAACGCATTGAAGTAACAAGCGCAGACACCTGTTTTCAAAGGGGAATTGCCATGAAACGCAGACATCAGGGGGCTTGTGTCCGGGCATTTACACGATCAGCAGCAGGCCGGCCAGGTCGTTACCCCTTGGTAACTGGCAAATGATTCAAATCAGAAATCACCGCACCGAAACAGAAAATATCAGAGGCAGTCCGCTCATCCCCGTCGCTAGAATTCGGCAGGTTCAGTGTGAACTTTCTTATGTTTCACAGCGCCAGAGCCGGGCAAGATCATGGTGTTACCGTCCGGTAACCTCAGATGTCAGCCCGATGGCCCATGTCACCAAGCGGTAACGAGGAAAATATGTCAAAACTCATCAGGCGAGAGTTCGTGATGGCTTGCCTTGGCGCAAGTTGTTTGCACGCCCTGGGTAACACTGAGCGGCGTCCCATTCGCTTTGCCATGACACCCGCTTTCCTGCACGACCAGCACGCCTTGCTGGCCGAATGGCGGGTGTACCTGGAAGCGCGCTTGAAGCGTCCCGTCGAGTTCATCCAGCGTGACCGCTACCGCGACACCATGGATTTGCTGCAACAGCAAAAGGTCGAGTTCGCATGGATTTGCGATTACCCCTATGTGATGTTGAAAAATGAAGTTCGTTTGCTGTCGGTGGCCGTCAACAACGACAAACCCACCTACCGCTCCTACCTGATCGTGCCGACCCGAGACACCCAGACCCGCAGCGTGCTTGACCTCAAGGGAAGTGTCTTTGCCTACGCCGACCCCTATTCAAACACCGGTTACCTGGTGCCGCGCTTCGAAATCAAAAGCAGCGGCGCCGACCCCGCCACTTTTTTCAAGCGCACATTTTTTACCTGGTCGCATCGCAAGGTGATCGATGCGGTGGCAGCCGGGCTGGTTCAGGGCGCCACCGTGGACAGCTATGTGTGGGATTCCTTGAGTAAGGTGCGCCCCGACATCACCGCCAAAACGCGCATTGCCTGGAAATCCGAAGAATACGGTTTTCCGCCCATGGTGGCTCACAGCGATGTGCCGGAGGCTGATTTCAAACGGATGCAAGACATCTTGCTGGGGATGGCCAACGAGCCGCAGGGTCGCGCCTTGCTGAAGCGGCTCAACCTAGATGGATTCATCACCGGCACACCCAAGCTGTATGACCGCGTGGCCGAAATGATGCGCTTGTTTGGCGAGCCCTGATGCGTCTTTTTGACCTCAGTCTGCAGTTCAAGATGCCGCTCTGGGGCGGCGGCTTGATCCTGGCCACGGCCTTGGCCTTGTCGATCTCGTTTGTCGTTCAGACCTGGGACAACCTGCACCAGGAAATTCACAAGAACGCACAGGACATTGGCCGCACCATGGCGCGGTCGTTGTTTCCGGTGATGCTGCACGATGAGGTCTGGCAGGCCTTTGAGATTGTGTCGCTGCCCTTTGCCGCCGTGCCCAGCGCCGCACTGGCCGAGAGCCTGATGGTGCTCGACAGCGCTGCCCGCGTCTACGTGTCGTCGCGCCCCGAAGAACATCCCATGCTGAGTCCGCTGGACTCCCTTGGCGAGGAACTGGCTGAACTGGACCGTGCGTTCCCGCGCGCTCCGGATGCCAATGTGTTTGTGCTTGACCAGGGACAACACATTTATGTGACCTTGCCGATTGTTAATGACGGGATCCGGCTGGGCACCCTGGTGGTGGCCTACAACAAATCCCTGCTTTGGCAGCGCTTTACCCACCTGCTTGCAAACGCCTTATGGGTCACCCTGCTGGTGTTGGGAGTGCTGCTGCCCATTACCGCCTACTGGGGGCGGCGCATGATGCAGCCGATGCGACTGATCACCGAGCGCATCAGCCGCATCGGCAGCAACGAGTTTGAGGCACTCGACGCCTCGCTTTACCCCTACAAAGATGAAGTGGGCCAGCTGTTTGCAGCCTATGCCGACATGCGCTCCAAGCTGATGGAGAAGGCAGAGCTGGAAAAGGAAATGATCAAAAGTGAGCGCATGGCTGCCGTCGGGCGACTCACGGCCAGCATTGCCCACGAGATCAACAACCCGCTGGGCGGCATGCTCAACGCCATCAGCACCCTCAAACGTTTCGGTAGCCCCGACCCGGTCATGCAAAAGACCGTGTCATTGCTGGAAAGGGGTCTGTCACAGGTGCGCGACACGGTAGCCGCCTTGCTGGTGGAAGCCAAAGTAAAAAGCCGCGCCTTGAGTCCGACGGACCTTGAGGATGTGCGTATTCTGGTGAAGCACGCAGCCAAAAAGCTTGCCACCGAGCTTAGTTGGGACATTGCCCTGCCCAATGAAGTAGCCCTGCCTTCCACGCTGGTACGTCAGGTGCTCATCAATTTACTACTCAACGCCATCACGGCCGCGGGACAGGGTGGCAAGGTAGCACTGCACGTGACCACGGACTTGCGGGGCGTGAACATGGTGATCGAGAACAACGGAAAATCGCTGTCGCCCGAGCAACTCGGTCGTCTGTTTGAGCCCTTTACCCAGTTCTCGGAAACTGGCAACGGGCTGGGACTCTGGATTTGTTACCAAATCGTGACACAACTGGGGGGTACCATTCAAGCTGAATCCAATCCCGCACTGACCCGCTTTAGCGTGAGCTTTCCCCTGACCACATTCAAAACACCCTGATGCCGCAACTCTTGCCCAAAATTTGCCTGATCGAAGATGACGAAATCATGGGCGAGTCACTCGCCGATCGCCTCGAACTTGAAGGCTTCAGCTTTGACTGGCACCGTGACGGCTGCGCCGCCCACGCGGCCCTGCGCTCACACGACTATGCACTGGTTATCAGTGACATCCGCCTACCCGACATCACCGGCGATGCCTTGTATGAGCAATTGAGGGGTGAACACCTGAGCTTGCCACCATTCGTCTTCATTACCGGACACGCTGACATCGATACCGCCGTGCGCTTGCTCAAGGCCGGCGCGCACGACTACATCACAAAACCTTTCGACCTGGATGAATTGATCGAAAAAATCAATGCCGTGGTTGCCCAAGGCAGCAGCCAGGGACACACTGCGCTGGGCCAATCGCCTGCCATGCGGCGCATCGAGGCCATGCTGCATCGTTTGGCGACCAGTGATACCTCGGTGCTGATCACCGGTGAATCCGGCGTTGGCAAAGAGCGTGTGGCCCAGGCCCTGCATCAGTTGACCGGTGTGACCAAGCCCTTTATTGCCGTCAACTGCGGTGCGTTGACCGAAAGCCTGCTCGAGGCCGAGCTTTTTGGTTACGAAAAGGGCGCTTTTACCGGGGCACTCCGAACGAAAAAAGGGGTCTTTGAGCAAGCCAACGGTGGCACGCTTTTCCTGGATGAAATCGGTGACATGCCGCTTTCCATGCAGGTGAAGTTGCTGCGCGCGCTGCAAGAGCGCTGCATTGTGCGGGTTGGTGGTGAAACGCCCATCCCGGTGGACCTCCGGCTGATGTGTGCCACCCATCAGGTGCTGCAGGAGCGTGTGCAGTCGGGTGATTTTCGCGAAGACCTGTACTACCGCATCAACGTGGTCGAGCTGCGCATTCCGCCACTGCGTGAGCGGCCGGAAGACATCCTGCCGCTGGCACGTCAATTTTTGGCCGCCATTGCAGCGACTAACAAAAAGCCCCCACTCATCCTGACCCCCGCCGCCGAGCACGCGCTGAAGCACTACCGCTGGCCAGGCAACGTGCGGGAACTTAAAAACGCGTTGGAACGCGCCAGTCTGATGAGCGACGGCCGGACCATTGCCCACGACAAACTTTTTGACCGCCCCGCCCCGCAGCTGACCGAGCAACAGGTAGAGGCCGGCAGTCTGCGTGACTACCTGAGTGAGTGTGAACGCGACTTCATCGTGCACGCCCTCGATAACTGCCAATGGCAAATTGCCTGCTGCGCAGACAGTCTGGGCATCAGCCGGAAGAATTTGTGGGAAAAAATGCGCAAACTGGGCATCGACAAAGACACAGTCGGTAGCAAACCTTGAATTCTGGCTCACCCATGCCACCCGTGAGGTGGTCAAGCTACTGCCTACAAGCCGATGTGGTCCCATACCAGACACGGACAAGCCGACTCAGGCAAAATCCTTCCTTGTATGAATCCAAACCCTGCCTTAGTGGGCGCCCTGTCTGCTGCCGATGCCCTGAACCGCGACTGTTTTTGCCGCACCCTGAACGTCGCGCGCCTGCGCGAACAACTGGAGAGCGAGCCCAGCCTGAAGGGCATGATGGCCAACATCACGCAAACCCGGCCCAACCTGTTTTCCTCCACCGTGGTGTTCATCTCGCAGGAGGTGCAGCAGCAAATCACGGCCACCATTGCCGCCATCGAGCGTGTCGCCGCCCTGCCGGGCTACCAGGTACAGGCGCTGTCACGGGCCGACGCCTCGGCGCAGCACGACTTCGGGCTGCTCGGTGCCTGTATGGGTTATGACTTTCATTTGAGCGCCCATGGCCCGCAACTCATCGAGATCAACACCAACGCCGGCGGCCTGCTGCTCAATGTGGCACTGGCGCGCGCGCAGGAAGCCTGTTGCGACGAGCTGGACTGGGCGTTTACCTCCGGCGCCCGACACGACACCCTGAAAAAAGCCATTTTTGACATGTTTGCTGCCGAGTGGCAACTGCAGCGCGGTGCCCTCCCCTGGCGCTCGGTGGTGATCGTCGACGAGGCCCCCCAAGACCAATACCTGGCGCCAGAGTTCGAGCTGTTTCGCCAGCTGTTCAGCCAGTACGGCGTGCAGGCGGCCATTGCCGACCCGTCCGAGCTGAGTTGGCAAAGCGGCCGTCTGTTGCATCAAGGCCTGCCGGTCGACATGGTTTACAACCGCCTGACCGACTTTTACCTGACCGAGCCCGCCCATCTGGCCCTGCGCCAGGCGCATGAGGCCGACGCCGTGGTGCTCACCCCCCACCCACGCGCCCACGCGCTGCTGGCCGACAAGCGCAATCTGATTGCCCTGAGCCAGAACGAGCTGTTGCTGGCCTGGGGTGCGTCTGCTGCCGACCGCAAGCTGCTGTCCACCAGTGTGCCGGCCACGCGCCTGGTCACGCCCGAGCGCGCGGATGAGTTGTGGGCACAACGGCGCCAGCTGTTCTTCAAACCGGTGGCGGGTTATGGCGCCAAAGCCGCTTACCGTGGTGACAAACTCACGCGACGCGTCTGGGGCGAGATTCTGGAAGGCGACTTTGTCGCGCAGGCGCTGGTGCCGCCGAGCGGGCGCATGACCCTGGTCGATGGCGTGCAGACCGACCTCAAGTTCGACATCCGCGCCTACAGCTATGCCGGGCAGGTGCAACTGCTGGCGGCGCGCATGTACGCCGGACAAACCACCAACTTCCGAACCCAGGGCGGTGGCTTTGCGCCCGTGATTGTGGTGCCATCAACGACGCTGACCTCGGGCGCTTGCTGATGTGCGGTCTTTGCGGGGAATTTCGCTTTGACGGTGCCGCACCCGACATGGCGGCCGTGGCGCGCATGTCGACCCAGTTGGCACGGCGCGGACCCGACCATGCGGGCAGTTACCAGGACGGCCCGCTGGCATTCGGCCACCGGCGCCTGTCCATCATTGACTTGTCCGCCCATGCGCACCAGCCCATGGTCGACGCCGTGCTGCAACTCAGCCTGGTGTTCAACGGCACCATTTACAACTACCGCGAGCTGCGCTCCGAGTTGCAGGCCATGGGTTACCGTTTTTTCTCGGATGGTGACAGCGAGGTCATCCTGAAAAGCTACCACGCCTGGGGCGACCAGTGTGTGACCCGCTTCAAGGGCATGTTTGCCTTTGCCATCTGGGACCAGCGCAGCAGCCAGCTGTTTCTGGCGCGCGACCGTTTTGGCATCAAGCCGCTGTACCTGAACCAGACCACGCAAAGGCTGCGCTTTGCCTCAAGCCTGCCTGCGCTGCTGGCCGGTGGCGGTGTCGACACCACGCTCGATGCCGTGGCGCTGCACCACCACTTCACCCTGCACACCGTGGTGCCGGCACCACGCACGGTGCTCAAGGGTGTGCGCAAATTGCCCCCAGCGACCACGCTGCGCTTTGACCCGGACGGCACGGTCACCGAGCAGGTCTACTGGACACTCGATGCCACCCGACCTGAAACGTCCCTGTCCGAAGCCGAGTGGCTGGCGGCCACCCGTGAGCACTTAAGCCAAAGCGTCAAGCGTCGTCTGCTCGCCGCCGACGTGCCAGTGGGCGTGCTGCTGTCGGGCGGACTCGACTCAAGCCTGCTGGTGGGCTTGCTGGCGGACCAGGTGCCGGATTTGCGCACTTTTTCCATCGGCTTCGAAGACCTGGGCGCAGGCGCCGAAAAAGCCGACGAATTTGAATTCTCCGACCAGATTGCCGCCCACTTCCACACGCGCCACCACAAGTACAGCATCCCCAACAGCGAGGTCATGGCCCGCCTGCCGGAAGCGGTGGCGCAAATGACCGAGCCCATGGTCAGCCACGATGTGATTGCCTTTTACTTGCTGGCCGAACGGGTGTCCAAAGATGTCAAAGTAGTGATGTCGGGCCAGGGCGCCGACGAGGTCTTTGGCGGCTATTTCTGGTACCCGCAGATGGACGCCGCCAGCGGCACACCGCTGGAGCGCTTCAGCCAGCATTACTTCGACCGCGACCACAGCGAGTACCGGCAGATGATCACCCCGGCGTTTCAGGTGGGTGACGTGACGTCCGAACTGATCGCCGCCGAACTGGGCAAACCAGACGCCGATGAATTTCTGGACCAGGTCTGGCGCCTGGATGCCACCACACTGATCGTCGATGACCCGGTCAAACGCGTCGACAACATGCCCATGGCCTGGGGCCTGGAGGTGCGCACGCCGTTTCTGGATCACGAACTGGTGCAGTTGGCGGCACACATGCCACCGTCACTCAAGCTCAAGGAAGGCGGCAAGTTTCCGCTCAAGGCGATCTCGCGCGGGCTGATTCCCGATGCCGTCATTGACCGGCCCAAAGGCTACTTCCCGGTGCCCGCGCTGAAATATGTGCGCGGCCCGTTCCTGGAAATGATGCGCGGCATCTTGATGTCCGACGCTTGTGTCCAGCGCGGCCTGTACCAGCGCGACTATGTCGACAAACTGCTGGCCGCCCCCGAGGCGCCCGAGCATTTCACGCGCATCAACGGCAGCAAGCTCTGGCATCTGGCGCTGCTGGAATGGTGGTTGCAGGTGCATGTGGACCCCCATGAATGATGAGCTGAACGCGCAGCAAACGCTGCTGCCCGTGTTGCGCTACATGGTGGCGGCCCTGCTACTGGGCCCGATCATCACCGTGCTGGCCCTGGGTCCGGCGCTTACCGATTCACCCGTCAACTTGATAGGTCCTCCCGCTATTTTCGTGTTGGGTCTGGCCGCCTGGTACCTGATCTCGGTGCAAAAAATCAACGCGGCCATCCAGCTGAGCATGACTGGCATCTGGGTGTCGATCACCGGGATCGCCATTTTTTCCGGAGGCTTGCGCTCACCCGTCATGGTGGTTTATCCGGTGTTGATCCTGATGACGGGCTGGCTCGATGGCGCCCGTTCGGCGAAGTGGATGGCCCTGCTTTCGGTGGCTTCGAGCCTGGGCCTGTGGTCGGCCGAGCACCTGCACTACTTGCCGGGACAATTTGCGCCACCAACCGTTGTGTACGCGATCCACCAGGTCATCATTGTCCTGCTGTCGGCTGTTTTGATCGTTTTTGTCGTCAGGAGCTTTGGCTTGCGGTTCGATCAACTGCGGGAAACCAAGAACACCTTGAAAAGCCAGGCGCTGGCGCTGCAACAAAGCCAGGATCGTTACCGGACCCTGATTGAGTGGTCACCCGAAGCCATGTTGGTGCACCGACTGGGAACCTTGATTTACGCCAACCCGGCAGCCATCAAGCTATTTAGCGCACCGGATGCAGCCGCACTGCTGGCGAAAAAAACCACCGACCTGATTCACCCGGACGAACGGGCAGCCCAGACGGCGCGCATGAAAAGCATCATCAACCAGGAGGTCATTCCACCGGCCACCGAGTCCAGGTTTCTCAGGTTCGACGGCACCGTGATCGACGTCCAGGTGCAGGGCACCGCCATCGACTTTGATGGCGAGCCTGCCATTCATGTGTCCATCCATGACATCACAGAGCGCAAAAAGCTGGAACGCGACATCAGGCAACTGGCGTTTTACGACGACCTGACCCATCTGCCCAACAGGCGCCTGCTGGATGACCGCCTGCGGCAGGTGCTGTCGAGCAGCAAAAGACACGGTGGCTTCAACGCCCTGATGTTCCTTGACCTGGACAATTTCAAGGCGCTCAACGACCGCCATGGCCACGCCCTGGGTGATGCCCTGCTGGTCGACGCTGCCACCAGACTCAAAAAGTGTGTTCGCGAGATGGACACGGTGGCACGCTTTGGTGGTGACGAGTTCGTCGTGCTGATTCCGGAACTCGGCAACATGCAGACTGACGCAACCGCCACGGCCATGGGCATTGCGGAAAAAATCCGTGCCACCTTGTCAGAGCCTTATGTGCTGGAAGCGACACACGTTGACGGTGCCGGGTTCAGCGTCACACACCAATGCACGGCGAGCCTGGGTGTGCTCATTTTTTCCGACGACGCCAGCCCTGTGGATGATCTTTTGAAGTGGGCTGATGCCGCCATGTACCAGGCCAAGGACGAGGGCCGCAACCGGATTCGCCTGTTCATGGGGTTCTCCAACAGCACCGGCGTCCGATCAGCCATCCTGGCTTAAAGCGCACGCGCCAGGCGCGCAACACCTTTTTCAATTTTGGCCACATCGGCCGTGGCAAAACTCAGGCGCAGCGTGGCCAGGTCAGGGTCGTGCGCATAAAACGGTGCACCAGGCACAAAGGCCACCAACTGGTCAATGGCGCGCTTGGCAAATTCGGCGGCGTTGGATGGCTTGCCCTGTGCACCGGTTAACTGCGCCCAGAAAAACATGCCGCCCTTGGGCTGGTTGAATTCAATCGCATCACCCAATTCACGGCGCAAGGACTCAGCCATGACACGCGCACGCTCGGCGTAGGTTTTTCTCACGACGGCGAGGGTCGGGTTCAGTCGGTTCAAGGTGAGGTAATGGGCGCAAATGGCCTGGGTCAGGTTGCTGGTATGCGCGTCGCTGAACTGCTTGCACATGGTGGCCCGGGCCAGCAACTCGGGCGGCGCAATCAGCCAGCCCACGCGCAGGCCGGGGCTCAGTATCTTGCTGAAACTGCCGCAATGCGCCAGCCAGTCGCGGCTGCCGGGAACCCCGTCACTCAGCGCCAGCAGGCTGGGCGGTGGTGGCGTATCAAAGTAGAGCTCGCCATAAGGGTCGTCTTCGACAATCAGCGTCTTCGTACGTGCCGCAATTTCCAGAATGCGCTTGCGCCGTGCCAGGCTCAGGGTGGCGCCACTCGGGTTGCCAAACGTGGGGATCAGGTAGACCAGTTTGGGCTGGTGTTCTTCAATCAGGGCTTCAAGCTGGTCGACATCCACGCCGTCGGCATCGATCGGCGCGCCGATGATGTGCGCGCCATAGAGCCGGAAACACTGGATCGTGGCGAGGAAGGTGGGCGCCTCCACAATCACCTTGTCGCCCGGCGAGATCATGGTTTTTCCAATCAGGTCCAATGCCTGCTGGCTGCCGGTGGTGACGATCAGGCCCTCCGGTTTGACCGTGCTGCCCTTGCCCGCCATGAACTGGCTGATGGCTTCGCGCAGCGGCTGAAAACCTTCGGTGGCGCCGTACTGCAGCACCGGGCCCGGGTTGTTGGCCAGCACCGCAGCGCTGGACTGGGCGATACCCTCGGCGTCAAACAGCGCCGGGTCAGGAAAGCCACCGGCGAAACTGATGATGCCGGGCTTGCCCAGCAACTTGAAAAGCTCACGGATGGCAGAAGTTTCAATGGCGTCGAGTCGGGTGGCGAATTGCATAAGATAAGCTCGGATGAATGAAGGCCAAATTGTGACCGATGATTTTGCCTTGCCTGCCAGCCCTCACCCGCTCGATCAAACCCATGAAAACCTCTGCCATCGAACACTTTTTCGCCACCCTGGCCACAGCCAACCCGCAGCCGCAAACCGAGCTGAAATACAGCAGCGTGTTCGAGCTGCTGGCCGCGGTGCTGTTGTCGGCGCAGGCCACCGACGTCAGCGTCAACAAGGCCACGCAAAGCCTGTTCCTGGTGGCCAACACGCCGCAAAAAATGCTGGCACTGGGCCTGGAGGGGCTGGAGAGTTACATCAAGACCATCGGCCTCTACCACAGCAAAGCCAAACATCTGCTGCAAACCTGCCAGATCCTGATGGAGCGCTACAACGGTGAGGTGCCGCGCACGCGGGAAGCCCTGGAATCGCTGCCCGGTGTGGGCCGCAAAACGGCCAATGTGGTGCTCAACGTGGCCTTTGGCGAACCCACCATGGCAGTGGACACCCACATTTTCCGGGTCAGCAACCGCACCGGTCTGGCACCGGGAAAAACGCCACTGGAAGTAGAACTGAAACTGCTCAAGCGCATTCCCGAGCCCTACCGCGTGCATGCCCACCACTGGCTGATCTTGCTGGGCCGCTACGTCTGCCAGGCGCGCACGCCGCAATGCTGGCAATGCGCGGTGGCACCGTATTGCGACTTCAAGGCAAAAACACCGCAGCCAAAAAGCTGAACGAGTCACCCCATCGCACCTGGCACCGACAACCCGAGCAGCGTGCGTTGGGTGTCTGGCGAAGCGAAGTCAAGGAGGAGGTTCGGGCGCCAGCCCGAACCGGGGGACATGAGCGCAGTCAGATACCCAATGCGCGCTGCGGCCCAAGCTGAAGGCGCCTAACCAGGGAGTCTGGGCGGCAGAGCGTCCTGCTGCGTGTCCCCCGCCCTGCGGGCTCCTCCTTAATATCATTCAATCACCCCCTAAGCGCTGATGGGGGTTCGGGTTGTTGACCCTGTGCTCCTCCTTGGGACATTGATCCTGCGGTAAAGACTGGGGCACAACCCGGTTTCGACGCTGTAGCTCGAACGGTGTCTTGGGGCGCTGCCTCGAACCTTTTGGTCTGACGGCAGTGACCCCGCATATTAGGGTGCGCATGTCGAATTCAGCGAACTCATCCCTGTCATCAAACAAGGAGGTCAGAGCGTGCAATATTTCATTGGAATCGACGTCAGCAAGGCCAAGCTGGATGTAGTGCTGCTGCTGGCCCACGACAAGTTCAAGTCCAAAGTGTTTGCCAACAACACTGCAGGCTTTGAAACGTTGCTGCAATGGCTGCAAACCCATGTACCTGAGGCGCACACCTCGCTGCACCTGTGCATGGAAGCCACCGGCAGCTACCACGAAGCACTGGCTTGCTTTCTGAGCGACCAGGCTTTGGTGGTGTCCGTGGTCAACCCGCTGTTGGTCAAGCGCTTTGCCGAAGCAAACCGGCTGCGCAACAAGACCGATGGCGGTGACGCCAAGTGTCTGGCACTGTTTTGCAGGAGCACAAGCCCTGAGCGCTGGGAGGCGCCCTCCAAAGCGGTACGGACGTTGCAAGCGCTGGTGGCTCGCCTGGACACGCTGCAGGCCATGCGCCAAGGCGAGTGCAACCGCCTGGAGGTTGCCCACAGCTCGGTTGCAGACTCGGTGCAAGAGGTGATCGATAACCTGGACAAAGCTATCGCCAAGGTCAAGGCCCAGATTGCCAGTACCATCGATGACGACCCGGACCTCAGGCAACGCGCAGCGCTGCTGCAATCCATCCCGGGCCTTGGAGACAGGACGATCCCGCAGTTGCTGGCCTATGTGGGAAGGCCGGATCGATTCAAGAGCGTCAAGGCGCTCATTGCCTATGCGGCACTGACGCCACTGATACGGCAGTCTGGAACCTCACTGGACAAGCGGCGAGGCACGCATCCCATGGGGCATCAAGAACTCAAACGCGCGCTGTACTTTCCGGCCCTGGTGGCAGGACGCTACAACCCTGTGGTGGCAGCCTTCTGGGCCAAGCTCAAAGCTCAGAACAAGCCGGGCAAGGTCATTGTGGTGGCGTGTATGCACAAGCTTCTGGCAATTGCATACGGCGTCTTGCGGTCAGGAAAACCCTTCGACCCCAATCACTTGAGGCAGATTACCGCTTGACAAAGACAACGGTGTCTTT
>NZ_JAURYQ010000009.1 GCF_030653815.1 Rhodoferax sp.
ACAACTTTTTCCCCAACCCCTGTCGTTCATATAAAAGGAGACAACCATGTTTAAACGCAGAACCATCGCTTCGGCCATCGCCGGTGCCGCCTTGCTGATAGCCACCTCGGCTTTCGCGCAATTCACCGAACGAACCATCAAGTGGACGAACGGCGTCAATGAAGACCATTCGGTCGGATTGGGCGTCAAGAAAATGCAGGAGGTGCTCAACGCAAAGACCGGCGGCAAGCTCAAGATCAATGCTTTCTGGGGCGGATCTGCCGGCGGCGACCTCGCTGGTGCCCAGGCCACGCGCGCGGGCACGCAGGAGATCGTCTGCACTTCCGGCTCGGCCTTGATGGGTATCGTCAAGGAACTCGGCGTGTTCGACCTGCCCTTCCTGTTTGCCAACGAACAAGAGGCCTATGCGGTACTGGACGGCCCAGCTGGCCAGTACTTCAACAAGAAGCTCGAAGCCGCCGGCCTGGTCAACCTGGCCTACTGGGAAAATGGTTTTCGCAACCTGACCAACAGCAAGCGCCCCGTGGCGAAGATTGAGGACTTTGACGGCATGAAGGTGCGCATCATGCAGAACACCATCTTCCTGGACACGTTCAAAGCGCTGGGTTCCAACCCCACACCGATGGCCTTTGGCGAGGTGTTCACGGCACTGGAAACCAAGGCCATCGATGGTCAGGAAAACCCGTTCTCGACGATCGAGACTGCCAAACTCTATGAGGTCCAGAAGTACCTGTCGGTCACGCGCCATGCCTACTCGCCGTTCTTCGTGCTGTATAGCAAGAAGTTGTGGGACCAGCTCAGTGCGCAGGAGCAGGCCGCGCTGCGTGAAGCGGCATTGGCCGGCCAGACCGTGCAGCGCGACGCCAGCCGTGCGCAGGATGCAAAGTCCCTCGCCATGCTGAAATCACGAGGCATGGTGGTCAGCGAGTTTTCTCCTGCGGAGAAGGCGCGCGTTGTGGACAAGCTGAAGCCTATCTATGACAAGCACGTGCCCAATATCGGCGCTGAAGCTGTCAACGTCGTGCTGGATGCCCTGAAGAAGGCGCGCGGAGGTTAATGTTGAGTCCATTTCGGGGCAAGGTCATAACGGGCCGGCGAGGACCGTTATGACCGTTGATTTGTGCTGCGTTGGTAGCCAGCATAAAAATTGACCCGGGCGACGTGCTGATGCTGGTGCCGGGCCATTGCGACCCCAACGAATGAGGGTTTCAGTAACGCCCGCCACCACTGGCGCCGCTGACTTTGAGCCGGATGCTCTTGACCTCCAGCTGGTGCACACGCAAATGCGCCTCAAAGGCCGGCAGCAGCTGGCGCAGTTTGGCCGCCGTGGTGGTGTTGCTGAGCAACAGGCACCAGACGCCGTCGGTCAGCGGGCCAGCAGTGACGTTGGGCCGCAGCGTGTCAGGAATCAGGGTGCTGATGGCGTCAAAGCGGGCTTTGGAGGCGCGGTTCAGTTCCATCAGTTTGGCCAGGCTGGCGTTGTTCTGGCTGGCTTGCAGCAAGGTCACTGAGGGCTGGCGTCGGTTCATTTTTCAGGGGTGAGGGCGGATGCTGATGATTATCACGGATGGCTGACAGGGTTAATTTGCGGGCAGGCTTCCCCTGGCGGACGTGTGCCCGCCGGCCCGCTGGTCAAGTGCTGGACAAGCCGCCCCGGCGCGCGGGTAAAATTGGGGCAGTTGGACGGTGTTTGTCGTCATTTGACGCTCAGTACGCTGCCCCCCATTCCAGTCAGTTTGTAAAAAAGGATTGCGCCGCACGCTTGACCCCACCGGTCAAGCTGCACGCCGGTATTCATGGCCATCAACTTTCTCACCAAAATTTTCGGCAGTCGCAACGACCGCCTGCTTAAAAAGTACCGCCACACCGTGGGCAAAATCAACGCGATGGAAGCTGGCCTGGAGAAGCTTTCTGACGCTGAACTGCGCGCCAAGACCGAGGCCTTCAAGGACCGGCTGGCCAAAGGTGAAGCGCTCGATGCGATCTTGCCCGAGGCGTTTGCCGTGGTGCGTGAAGGCTCCAAGCGGGTCATGAAAATGCGTCCGTTCGACGTGCAGTTGCTCGGTGGCATGTCCTTGCACAACGGCAAGATTTCCGAAATGGGCACCGGCGAGGGCAAAACCCTGACCGCCACCTTGCCCGTGTACCTGAACGCCCTGACCGGCAAGGGCGTGCACGTGGTCACGGTCAATGACTACCTGGCCAACCGGGATGCCCAGTGGATGGGCAAGCTGTACAACTTTCTGGGCCTGTCGGTGGGTATCAACCTGCCCAACATGCCGCGCGAAGATAAGCAGGCTGCTTACCGCGCCGACATCACCTACGGCACCAACAACGAGTACGGCTTTGACTACCTGCGCGACAACATGGTCTACGAGGCTGCCGACCGGGTGCAGCGGGGCCTGAACTACGCCATCGTCGACGAGGTGGATTCCATTTTGATCGACGAGGCGCGCACGCCGCTCATCATCAGCGGCCAGGCCGAAGATCAGACCGACCTGTATGTGGCCATCAACCGGATCGTGCCGCAGCTGGAACAGCAAGAAGGCGAAGCCGACCCGCACACCGGCGAAGGCATCACCAAGGTGGGTGATTTCACCATCGACGAAAAAAGTCGCCAGGTGTTCCTGACCGAGCGTGGCCATGAAAACGCCGAGCGCATCTTGTTCGGGATGGGCCTGATTGCCGAAGGCGCCAGCCTGTACGACCCGGCCAATATCACGCTGATGCACCATTTGTACGCCGCGTTGCGCGCCAACCACCTGTACCTGCGTGACCAGCATTACGTGGTGCAGGCCGGCGAAGTGGTGATCGTGGACGAGTTCACCGGGCGCCTGATGAGCGGGCGGCGCTGGAGCGAAGGCCTGCACCAGGCGGTGGAAGCCAAGGAAGGCGTGGCGATCCAGCCCGAAAACCAGACCCTGGCCTCGATCACCTTCCAGAATTACTTCCGGCTCTACGGCAAGCTGGCCGGCATGACCGGCACGGCCGACACCGAGGCCTATGAGTTCCAGGAAATTTATGGCCTGGAAACGGTGGTCATGCCGCCCAACCGGCCCAGCCGCCGCGACGACCAGCTCGACCGCGTCTACAAGACCACCAAGGAAAAATACGACGCCGCCATTCAGGACATCCGCGAATGTTACGAGCGCGGCCAGCCGGTGCTGGTGGGGACCACCTCGATCGAGAATTCCGAGATCATTGCCGACCTGCTGGAAAAGGCCAAACTGCCGCACCAGGTGCTCAACGCCAAGCAGCATGCCCGCGAGGCCGACATCGTGGCGCAGGCCGGTCGTCCCAAGATGATCACCATTGCCACCAACATGGCCGGTCGTGGCACCGACATTGTGCTGGGTGGCAACATCAGCAAGCTTATCGAGGCGATCGAGGCCGACGAAACCCTTGATGCCGCGCAAAAGCAGCAGCAGCTGGCCGCGCTGAACAACCAGTGGGCCAAGGACCACGAACAGGTGACGGCCCTGGGTGGCCTGCGCATCATTGCCACCGAACGCCACGAGTCGCGCCGCATCGACAACCAGTTGCGGGGTCGTTCGGGCCGCCAGGGTGATCCGGGTTCCTCGCGTTTTTA
Organism: Rhodoferax sp.; assembly: GCF_030653815.1. Lineage (GTDB taxonomy): Bacteria > Pseudomonadota > Gammaproteobacteria > Burkholderiales > Burkholderiaceae_C > Rhodoferax. Next base: position 3,590 of record NZ_JAURYQ010000009.1, read on the forward strand.
CCTGAGCCTGGACGACGCGCTGATGCGCATTTTTGCCGGCGAGCGCGTCAAGGCCATCATGGATCGCCTCAAGATGCCCGAGGGCGAGGCCATCGAGGCCAGCATGGTCACGCGCTCCATCGAGAGCGCCCAGCGCAAGGTGGAAGCGCGTAACTTCGACATGCGCAAACAACTGCTTGAGTACGACGACGTCGCCAACGACCAGCGCAAGGTGATCTATCAGCAGCGCAACGAAATCCTGGACGCGACCGACCTGTCGGCGCAGATCCAGGCGCTGCGCGAGGGCTGTTTTGAAGACGTGGTGCGCCAGTACGTGCCCTTCGAATCGGTGGAAGAGCAGTGGGACTTGCCGGCGCTGGAGCGCGTGTTGTCGGACGAATGGCAGATGACCCTGCCGCTGCAGCACCAAGTGAACGCCGCCAGCGCCATCACCGACCAGGATATTCTGGACACCGTGCGCAGCCATGCCAACACCGTGTTTGAAGAAAAAGTGACGCTCGTGGGCAATGAGAACTTCACCCAGTTCGAGCGCATGGTGCTGCTGCAAAGCATCGATAGCAACTGGCGTGACCACCTGAGTTCGCTGGATTATTTGCGTCAGGGCATCCACCTGCGCGGTTACGCCCAGAAGCAGCCCAAGCAGGAATACAAGCGCGAGGCCTTCGAGCTGTTTGGCCAGATGCTCGATGCCGTCAAGAACGAAGTCACCAAGATCCTCATGACGGTGCGCATCCAGTCCAACGAAGAAGCTGCTGCTGCGGCGGCCGACCTGGAAAACCGCGCCGAGCGCATCAGCAATGTCACCTACACCGCGCCCACCGAGAGCGGCGGGGTGGAAATCAAGGTGGACGAAACCACGATGCCGGTGGAAGTGCCGCGCGTCGGCCGCAACGAACCCTGCCCCTGCGGCAGCGGGAAAAAATACAAACAATGTCATGGCAAGTTGGCCTGAGAAAGCATCCGCCATGTCTGTTCACCTGTCCCCTCCCAACCCCGCTGAACTGTTTCCCATTGCCGGTGTGCGCATCGGTGTCACCGAAGCCGGCATCCGCAAGGCCAAGCGCAAGGACCTGACCGTGGTGCTGATCGACGACGGCGCCTCGGTGGCCGGCGTCTTCACGCAGAACCGTTTTTGTGCGGCGCCGGTGCAACTGTGCCGCGAGCACCTGGCCTCGGGTCAGGGTATCCGTGCCATGCTGATCAACACCGGCAACGCCAACGCGGGCACGGGTGCAGACGGGCTGGCGCGCGCGTTGCACACTTGCCAGGCCCTGGCCGACAAGCTGGGTCTGCAAAAGCAACAGGTGCTGCCGTTCTCCACCGGCGTCATCATGGAGACCCTGCCGATTGAGCGCATCGAGGCCGGGCTCGATGCTGCCCTGGCCGATGCCAAAGCGGACAACTGGCTGCGCGCGTCAGAAGCCATCATGACCACCGACACCGTGCCCAAGGCCTTTGGTGCGCAGCTCATGATTGACGGCACGCGGGTCAGCATCACCGGCATCAGCAAGGGCGCCGGCATGATCCGTCCCAACATGGCGACCATGCTGGGTTTCATGGCCACCGACGCTTGCGTCAGCCCCGCGCTGATGAAACAACTGGCTCTTGAGCTGGCCGAGGGTTCGTTCAACCGCGTCACGGTGGACGGTGACACCTCGACCAATGACTCGTTTGTGGTGATTGCCACCAACCAGGCGGCGCACGCGCCCATCACCTCACTGGACAGCCCGGCGGGCCAGGCGCTCAAGGCCGCCATGTTGGGTGTGGCGCGCCAGTTGGCGCAAGCCATCGTGCGTGACGGCGAGGGCGCCACCAAGTTCATCACGATTCAGGTTGAAGGCGGCAAGACCCAGGCCGAATGCCGCCAGGTGGCCTACGCCATTGCGCATTCGCCCTTGGTCAAGACCGCATTTTTCGCCAGCGACCCCAACCTGGGTCGTATCCTGGCCGCCGTGGGTTATGCCGGCATTGCCGACCTGGACCAGACCGGCATCGACTTGTACCTGGACCAGGTGCTGGTAGCGGTTAAGGGCGGGCGCAACCCCGACTACCACGAGGAAGACGGCCAGCGTGTCATGAAGCAGGCCGAGATCACCGTGCGCGTGGTGCTGGGCCGGGGCGACGCGGTGGATGCCGTGTGGACCTGTGACCTGAGCCACGACTATGTCACGATCAATGCCGATTACCGTTCATGAACGCGAGTTTCGAGCATTTGCTGCTGCGCGCCGAGCAGCTCATCAGCCGCATTGAGGCGGTGCTGCCGCAAGCCGTCTCCCAGCCTGACTGGACGGCCTCAAGCGCCTTTCGTTACCGCAAGCGCAGCTCCGGCCGCGCCACGCTGGAGCCGGTGCGCCATGTCGGTGTGATGGCTTTGAGTGACCTCAAAGAGATTGAGCCGCAAAAGGAAAAAATCCACCGCAACACGCGCCAGTTTGTGTTGGGTCAGCGCGCCAACAACGTGCTGCTGACCGGTGCGCGCGGCACCGGCAAGTCGTCGCTGATCCGGGCCTGCCTGAATGAATTTACGGCCCAGGGCTTGCGCCTGATCGAAGTCGACAAGGCGGACCTCACCGATTTGCCGGACATCATTGACCTGGTGTCTGACGAGCCCTACAAGTTCATCGTCTTTTGCGATGACCTGAGCTTTGACGAAGGCGAGTCCGGCTACAAGGCGCTCAAGTCGATTCTGGATGGCTCGGTGGCCGCCACCACCGCCAATGTGCTGATTTATGCGACCAGCAACCGGCGCCATTTGTTGCCCGAGTACATGAAGGAAAACCTTAGCTACACCCACACCGCCGACGGCGAGGTGCATCCGGGTGAAGGCGTCGAGGAAAAAATATCGCTGTCCGAGCGCTTTGGCCTGTGGGTGAGCTTTTACCCGTTTTCGCAGGACGAGTACCTCACCATCGTGGCCCAATGGCTCGGTGCCATGGGCATCTCGGTGCCGGCTATCGAAGCCGCGCGTGCCGAGGCTCTGGTATGGGCGCTGGAGCGGGGTTCGCGCAGTGGCCGGGTCGCCTACCAGTTTGCCCTGGACTACGCCGGCCAGCACGCAGTGGCGGCATGAGCCTGCCACCCAGTGCCCCCGCCACGCTGGTGGCCGATGGCGCGCTGCCGCGGGTTGGTGGTGCAGACCGGGCCGTGGTCGATGTGGCGGTGGGGGTGTTGATTCGGCCGGACGGCGATTTCTTGCTGACCTCACGCCCTGCCGACAAGGTTTACGCCGGTTACTGGGAGTTTCCGGGTGGCAAATTCGAGCCGGGCGAGTCGGTGCAGCAGGCTTTGCTGCGCGAATTGCACGAAGAGCTCGGCATTCATATCGACCAGATTGAACCCTGGCGCCAGGAGTTGGTGGACTATCCGCACGCCCTGGTGCGCCTGCATTTTTGCAAGGTCTGGGCCTGGACGGGTGAGTTGCAGATGCGCGAAGCCCAGTCGTTTGCCTGGCAGCGCCTGCCGGTGTCGGTCAGCCCGGTATTGCCGGGCACGGTGCCGGTGTTGCAGTGGTTGGCGGAAGAACGCGCCGTTTAACGGAAGTTCAGTCCGGCGCAAAATCTTCCGGTGGCGCTGCAGCGGGCACAGCAAACTGCTCGCTGGCCCAGGCGCCCAGGTCGATCTGCTTGCAGCGCTCGCTGCAGAACGGCCGGTAGGGGTTGCTTGCCGCATAGACGCTGACCCCGCCACAGCCCGGGCAGGTCACGATCTTCACGGGAACTTTGGCTTGTGGTTTGGTGCCGCTCATGCGCACAAGGCCAGCTCCAGGCTGACATCTTCGTTGATGGCTTGCAGCCGGTTGTCTTCACCCTGGTGCAACAAGCGCACCGATACCATCAGCCGGTTGCCGCTGATCTCGGGGACCAGTTCCAGGGCCTCATCGAGTGCCAGGCGCAGCAGCAAAAAGGTGCGACCCTGCGGCAGGCTTTGTTGCAGTTGACCGTTATTCACGATCACTTTTTGTGGCGCACCGGAATCGCGCAGCAATTTGAGCAGCAGGGCAACCGCGTCGGCCATGGGTTTCAACGTTTCAGCCCATTTCAGCAGTTGGGCTTGCCGAACGGCGGGCGGCTTGTGTTGCCACGCGTGGTAAGCGGGCAAATCGAAACCACAGGTGCCACCGGGAATCACGATGCGGCTGCGAATGGCCATCAGCCAGTCGTTCTCGGTCAGGGTTTGCCCGATTTTTCCGGGCAGGCTGTTCAGCGCTTCAAAGCACTGGTCGAGATGCCCAATGACTTCGTCGAGCACGGCTTCGGCAATGGCCGGGTTGCCGCGGTAGCTGTCAAGCGCGTGCTTTTGTTTGTCCAGGTCCTTGAGCAGATCGGTTTTGAGGTCAGCGCGCGTGCTCACTTCAAGAATTTCGAACAGCGTGGCCAGCGCAAAGTGGTGGTCCATGGCATCCACGCGCGGCAACAATTGCTGCAGGTGCATGAAGAGATGTTCCAGTCGCAAATAAGTGCGAATGCGTTCTTGCAGTGGGTATTCGTAAAGGATCACGCTGGGGTTCAATCGATCAATGAGCTAAGTCGAATGATAGCTTGAAGCGCGGCGCCAGCATGGCCACTTCGGCGCTTAAGCCCTGAAGTGTCAGGCCGTCGTTGAAAATGACGCTGTCGGCGGCCTGCAAGCGGCGCAGGCGGCTGCTTTGGGCTGCGATGACGGCCTCGACCGCGCTGCGCGTCAGCCCGTTGCGCGCCATGACACGCGCGATCTGGGTTTCAGCCAGGCAGTCCACCACCAGCACATGGTCCACCTTTTGACGCCAGCGGGCGGATTCCACCAGCAGCGGAACATCAAACACCAGGCACGGGTGCCCCGCTGCTTGGGCCGCGTGGCCTTGGCGCGCCGCTTCTTCAGCGACCAGCGGGTGGATGATGGCTTCCAACCTGAGTTTGGCGCCAGGGTCCGAGAAGGCCAGCACGCGCATGCGGTCGCGGTCCAGGGCCCCTTGGGCGGTGACGAACTCCATGCCGAATTCCCGCGCAATGGCGGGCATGGCCAGTCCGTTGGGGGTGGTGAGCTGGCGGGCGATGGCGTCGGCATCCATGATGGCGGCACCCGCCTGGGCCAGCAGTGCGGCCACCGTGCTTTTCCCGCTGCCGATGCCCCCCGTCAGACCGAGCTGAAACGGCGCGCCCACGTGTTACAGCCCCACCGCCTTGAGCATGGCGTTGGGGCCGGCCAGCAGGGCGGTGAGGCCCGCGCCTGCCAAAAACGGGCCAAAGGGCACATAGCCGCCTTCGCGCAGATTTTTCGAGAATTTCAGGCCGATGCCCACCACCGCGCCAATGACGGAGGCCATCAAAATGATGGGAATCAGCGCTTGCCAGCCAAACCAGGCGCCCAGCGCGGCAAAGAGCTTGAAGTCGCCGTACCCCATGCCTTCCTTGCCGGTGACCAGCTTGAAGGCCCAGTACACCGCCCAGAGCGACAGGTAGCCGGCTGCCGCGCCCCAGAAGGCATCGGGCAGGGTGACGCTACCCAGCTGCAGGGCGGCCAGTGCCAGGCCCGCCCACAGCAGCGGCAGCGTGATGTCGTCGGGCAGCAGGGTGGTGTCCCAGTCAATCATGCCCAGTGCCACCAGCGCCGCACAAAAGCCGCACCAGGCCAGGCCGGTGGCGCTGGCGCCCCATTGCCAGCCACACCATAAAAACAGCAGGCCGGTGGCCAGTTCCACCAGCGGATAGCGCAGGCTGATGCCCGCCTGACAATGGCGGCAACGGCCGCGCAGCACCAGGTAACCGAGCACGGGGATATTTTCAAACCAGGCCAGCTGATGGCCGCAACTTTGACAGCGCGAGCGCGGCACCAGCAGGCTGAAAGGCGCTTTTTCCGGCAGGGTTTTGCCGTGAAGGTCGGCGCATTCGGCCTGCCATTGGGCTTCGAGCATGACCGGCAGGCGGTAAATGACGACGTTGAGGAAGCTGCCGATGAGCAGCCCCAACATACCCAGCAGACCAGCGTCCAGACCTTGCAAGCCCGCCATCAGACCACCTGGCCGAGCTTGAAGATGGGCAGGTACATGGCCACCACAATGCCGCCAATGACGGTGCCCAGAATCACGATGATGATGGGCTCCATCAGGCTGGAGATGCCCGCCACCATGTCGTCCACCTCCGACTCGTAGAAGTCGGCTGACTTGCCCAGCATGTGGTCGATGGAGCCCGATTCTTCACCGATGGCGCACATTTGCAGCACCATGGAGGGGAACAGGTTGACGTTGGTCATGGCCTGCGTGAGCGCCGTGCCGGTGGAGACCTCCTGTTGAATTTTGACTGTGGCCATTTCATACACCGCGTTGCCGGCCGCACCGCCCACCGAGTCCAGCGCCTCGACCAGCGGCACGCCGGCAGCAAACATGGTGGACAGGGTTCGCGTCCAGCGGGCAATGCAGGATTTTTCCACCAGCACACCGAAGATGGGCACTTTCAGCATGATGCGGTCCATGATGACCTGCATCTTCTTGTTGCGCCGCCAGGCCTGCATGAAGAAGTACACGCCGCCGCCCAGGCCGCCAAAAATAAGCCACCAGTACTGCACAAAAATCTCGCTCATGGCGATCACCGCCAAGGTGGGGCCGGGCAGGTCGGCGCCAAAGTTGGAAAACACTTCCTTGAACGCCGGCACCACAAAAATCATGATCACGGCAGTCACGACAAACGCCACGACCAGCACCGAGATCGGGTACATCAGGGCGGACTTGATCTTGGACTTCATGGCCTCGGTCTTTTCCATGTACACCGCCAGCCGGTCCAGCAACTGGTCCAGAATACCGGCGGCCTCGCCGGCCTCGACCAGGTTGCAGTACAGGTTGTCAAAGTAGAGCGGGTATTTGCGAAAGGCCACGCTCAGCGAGGTGCCGGTTTCGACATCGTTGCGGATGTCGTTGAGCAGCCGGGTCACGCTCGGGTTGGGGTTGCCCCGGCCAACAATGTCAAAGGCCTGCAGCAGTGGCACACCGGCTTTCATCATGGTGGCGAGCTGGCGGGTAAAGATGGCCATGTCCTTGGGTTTGATGGACCTGCCCGCGCTCATGCGCCGTTTTTTGATCTTGAGGGGCATGATGCCCTGGCGTCGCAATGAGGACTGCACCTGGTTTTCGCCACCGGCGCGGGTCTCCCCCCGCACCTGTTTGCCGTTGCGGTCCTTACCCTCCCACTCAAAGACAAATTCCTTGATGGTTTTTGTTTTTTCGGTTGCCATAAAGTTGTTGAATGCTTAGGTTAAGGGTTGCTGCTCATGCAGACGTACTTTGGCAAATCAAACGCTATTTTCACTTTTTTCAAGTCCCGCTTGTGGAACTTGTCGAAACCGGCGGGTGGCGGTTGTTTTCAGGCCACGTCATGGGCCAGAACCTGCTTCAGAAAAATGGCAATGTCGGCCACTTCGCGCGGGTGCAGGCTGTGCGGCATGGGGTAACTGTGCCACTGCACCGGGTGCCCCATTTTGACGAGCAGATCGCGACTGGCTTCACCGCGGGCCGGGACCACCACCGGGTCCTGGCTGCCGTGCGCCATGAAGATGGGGGTGTGGGCATTGGCGGCTGTGCGCTCGGCGGCAAATTGATCTGCCAGTGGCAGGTAGCCCGACAAGGCCATGATGCCGGCCAGCGTGTGGGGAAAGCGCAGCCCGGTGTGCAGCGCCATGGCACAGCCTTGCGAGAAGCCCGCCAGCACAATGCGGTGGGCCGGAATGCCGCGCGCCATCTCCCGTTCGATCAACGCCGCAACGGCTTGCGCCGAGGCGCGAATGCCAACCGTGTCCTGGCGACTGACCAGATCGGCGCCAAAAATGTCGTACCAGGCCGGCATCACATAGCCGCCGTTGACGGTGACGGGAATGGCCGGCGCATGGGGAAAGATGAAACGGATGGCGGGGCAGCCAGAGACGTCAAGCTCGGGCACCAGGCCGGCAAAGTCATTGCCGTCGGCGCCCAGCCCATGCAGCCAGATCACGGCGGCGCTGGGTTGGGGTGCGGTCTCGATCTGGATGTGGGGCAGCAGGGTCGTCATGCAGTAGGGTCTGAGTTGGGGCGAGCGGGCTTGTCAGGACAGCAGTGCCTGGGCAAATTCACGGGCGTTGAAGGTTTCCAGGTCTTCCAGTTTTTCGCCAACACCAATGAAATAGACAGGGATGGGGCGTTCGCGCGCAATGGCGGCCAGCACGCCCCCCTTGGCGGTGCCGTCGAGCTTGGTGACGATCAGACCGGTCAGGCCCAGGGCGTCATCAAAGGCTTTTACCTGGGTCAGGGCGTTTTGCCCGGTGTTGCCGTCAATCACCAGCAACACCTCGTGGGGCGGGGTGGCCAGGGTGCGCTCGGCTGGCGTGCTGGCGCTGGCGTCCGGGTGGTCCAGTGCCGGGCCGGCTTTTTGGATCACGCGCTTGATCTTGACCAGCTCCTGCATCAGGTGCAATTGGGTGGGCAGGCGCCCGGCGGTGTCGACCAGCACCACGTCGCGGCCACGGGCCTTGCCGGCACTCACGGCGTCGAAGGCCACGGCCGCCGGGTCGCCCCCTTCCTGGCTGATGATGTCCACCGCCGTGCGGTCAGCCCACACCCCCAGCTGCTCGCGCGCCGCGGCCCGAAAGGTGTCGGCTGCAGCCAGCAGCACACTGGCCTTGTTGACGGCCAGATGCCGGGTGAGCTTGCCGATGGAGGTGGTCTTGCCCGCGCCATTGACGCCGGCGACCATGATCACCGTGGGCTTGAAGCGGCCGATGACCAGCGACTTTTGCAGCGGGCTCAGCAGTTCGGTCAGGGACTCGATCAGCAGTGCCTTCACGGCCGACGGGTCGGTGGTCTTGCTGTCCTTGACGCGGCGCTTCAGGTCTTGCAGCAAATGCTCGGTGGCCTTGACCCCGGTGTCGGCCATCAGCAGGGCGGTCTCGAGGTCTTCATACAGTGCATCGTCAATTTGGGTACCGGTGAACACCGTGGCAATGCTGCTGCCGGTTTTTCGCAAGCCCATTTTGAGCTTGTCGATCCAGGACTTGCGCTCAGGGGCGGGCGCAGGCGCGGGGGCCAGCTCCGGTGCCGCTGCTGCCGGGGCAAGCTCAGGCAAGCTTGTTGGTTTCTGGGCCGGCATCAACGGGCTCAGCGCATCCACGGGGGAAGGCACGGCAGCAGGAGGCGGGGCAGGGGGCTTTTTTCTGAAAAAACTGAACATTTTTTGGGTTCGTGGTATCACTGCATTCTATGAAACACAAGACACCCACTTTGAACTCCCGAAACTTGACCCATCTCGGCGTGGCCTGGCTGACCTGGGCCACTTTGTCCACGGCCGTTGCCCAGGCGCCCAGCGCCCCCGCGAGCGCCACAGCGACGGCTGTACAGGCGCAGCAGTTCACCCTTGCCAATGGCATGAGCCTGATCGTCAAACCGGATCGACGCGCGCCCACCGCCGTGCACATGCTGTGGCTGCGCGCCGGCTCGATGGACGAGGTCGATGGCAGCTCGGGGGTGGCCCATGTGCTGGAGCACATGCTGTTCAAGGGCACGCCTACCGTGCCGGTGGGCGAGTTTTCGCGTCGTGTGGCGGCCCTGGGCGGACGCGACAACGCCTTTACCAGCCTCGACTACACCGGCTACTACCAGCAAATTCCGGCCACCCGGCTGGCCGATGTGATGGCGCTGGAGGCCGACCGTTTTGCCAACAACCAGTGGCCCGACGAAGAATTTAAAAAGGAACTCGAAGTGGTCAAGGAAGAGCGCCGCATGCGCACCGAAGACAACCCGCGCGCGCTGCTGCATGAAGCCCTGAACGCCGCTGTGTTTGTGGCCTCGCCTTACCGCCGCCCGATCGTGGGCTGGATGAGCGACCTGGAATCGCTCACGCCCGAGGATGCCCGTAGCTACTACCAGCGCTGGTACGTGCCGGCCAATGCCGCCGTGGTGGTGGCCGGTGATGTGGATGTGGCCGAGGTGCGCCGTCTGGCTGAAAAATACTATGGACAAATTCCCGCGCGGGCCGTGCCCGAGCGCAAGCCGCGCGTGGAGCCGGCGCAGACCGGTCTCAAACGCATCGCGTTCAAGGCCCCGGCCGAGCAGGCCATGGTGACGCTGGCCTTCAAGGTGCCCACCTTCCAGTCCTTTGAGGGCGGCCAGGATGAAAGTGACGCGCTGGCCCTGACCGTGCTGTCCGCTGTGCTGGACGGCTACAGCGGGGCCCGGCTGGAGCGCGCCCTGACCCAGGGGCCCGACCGGGTGGCCGACAGTGCCGGCGCCGACAACGGCTTGTGGGGGCGTGGGCCGCAGCTGTTCATGTTGTCCGGGGTACCGGCCAAGGGCAAGACGGCTGAACAAGTGGAGGCCGCACTGCGCGCCCAGGTGACACGCATTGCCACGGAGGGTGTGTCGGAGGCCGAGCTGGCCCGTGTCAAGACCCAGTGGGTGGCCAGTGCGGTGTACAAGCTCGATTCGGTTTTCAACCAGGCCCGTGAACTGGGCACCAGCTGGGTACAGGGTCAGCCGCTGGACGCCCACGAGCGTTTGATCGAACGCCTGCGCGCCGTGACAGCCGAACAGGTCAAGGCCGTGGCCGCCAAATATTTTGGTGACGACCAGCTGACGGTGGCGCAACTGCTGCCGCAGCCCTTGAACAAAACCGGCAAACCCCGCACCGCTGCAGCGGGCAGCCGACACTGAAACCGATCCGGATGAACCCCATGACCACGTTTAAAAAAGTAAGCCTTCAAGCGCTTGTGACCGCTTTCCTGAGTGTTTTGTGCCTGCCTGCCGCCCTGGCCGGTATCGCCATTGAACACTGGGCCCTGCCCAGCGGTGCCCAGGTGTTCCTGGTGCAAAGCCACGCCATTCCGATGCTGGATGTCCAGCTGGACTTTGATGCCGGCAGTCGCCGCGATCCGGCCCCACAAGCCGGGCTCGCCAGTGTCACCGCCAGTCTCAGCGGCATGGGGGTGCGGGCCAATCCGGCACGCGGCGAGGCGGCGATGGATGAAAATGCGCTGGGCGAGGCCTGGGCCGACCTGGGCGCCAGCTTTGGCGGCCATGCCAGCGCCGACCGCATGAGCTTTGCGTTGCGCTCGCTGACCTATCCCGACCTGCTGACCAAGGCGGTGCAACTGGCGGCGCGGCAACTGGCCGAGCCGGCATTCCCGGCCGACATCTGGCAGCGCGAACGTGAAACCATGATCGCTGCCATCAAGGAGGCCAACACCCGCCCGGACACATTGGCCCAGCGCGCCTTTGACCAGGCGGTGTATGGCGCGCACCCGTATGGCCATGACACCACCGAGGCTTCGTTGCAGCGCATCGAGGTGGCGCACATGGCGGCGCTTTACCGCCAGCTGATTCAGCCTTGCCGCGCCAAAGTCGTCTTGGTGGGGGCGGTGACGCGGCCGCAGGCCGATGCGCTGGTGACGCAATTGCTGGCCCGGCTCACGGGCCCGGATGCATCGACGTGCCCGACACTGCCCGCCGTGGCGGAAGTGGCGCCCTTGACGCAGGCCAGCGAACAACGCATTGCGTTTGACTCGGCACAAGCCCACGTCTTGCTGGGCCAGCCGGGCTACAAGCGCAGCGACCCCGATTTTTTTGCCATGCTGGTGGGCAACTACATCCTCGGCGGTGGCGGCTTTGTCTCGCGCCTGACCCACGAGGTGCGGGAAAGGCGCGGCTTGAGCTACAGCGTCTACAGCTACTTTGCGCCCGGCCTGCATGCCGGCGCTTTTGCCATTGGCCTGCAAACCCGCCCCGACCAGGCTGGCCAGGCCTTGCAGGTGTCGCGCGAGGTCTTGGTCCGTTTTGTGGCCGATGGCCCGACCGAGGCCGAACTGCAGGCCGCCAAGGACAACCTGATCGGAGGCTTTGCGCTGCGCCTGGACAGCAACCGCAAGCTGCTCGACAACGTGGCCAACATTGCCTGGAACAAGCTGGCGCTTGACTACCTCGATACCTGGACCCAGCGCGTGCAAAGCATCACCGCGGCCGACATCCGCTCGGCGTTCCAGCGCAAGCTGCAGCCCGAGAAGATGGTGACGGTGGTGCTGGGTGGGTCAGGGTTCGAGAAGGGTTTCCGCAGGTAAGATGCAGGCATGAAACGCGCTACCCCTGAAACCAAAAGCCGCCCCCCCCGTCCTGCGCGCCCGCGTGCCGTACAAAGCCATGAAATCCGCATCATTGGCGGTCAGTACAAGCGCACCAAACTGCAGGTGGCTGACAAGCCGGGTCTGCGGCCCACGCCGGACCGGGTGCGTGAAACCCTGTTCAACTGGCTGGGGCAGGACCTGAGCGGTTGGCGCTGCCTGGATGCCTTTGCCGGCACCGGGGCATTGGGCTTCGAGGCGGCCTCACGCGGTGCTGCGCAGGTGCTGCTGGTGGAGCAGGATGCCGCGCTGGTGGCGCAACTCAAGCGGGTGCAAGACCAATTGAAAGCGGCGGTGGTTCAGGTGGTCCGGGGCGATGCGGTGGCGGCGCTGCGTCATGCGCCCGCGGCCAGTCTGGAACTGATCTTTCTGGACCCGCCGTTTGATTCCCCCTTGTTCGAGGCCGCTGTGCAGGCGGCAGCGCCAGCGCTCTCGGTCACCGGTTTTTTGTACCTGGAAGCGCCCAAACGCTGGCCCGAGAGCGAGTTGCAGGGTTTGGGCTTGCAGTTGCACCGCCACCTCAAGGCCGGCATGGTGCATGCGCATTTGCTCAGGCGCATCGAAGCCGTGGCGTTGCCTGCGGGCTGATAATGGCCGAACTTCACTGAACCCCACGGATTGCCATGGCCAATGACCTGATCGCTGTTTATCCGGGCACCTTTGACCCGATCACCTTGGGTCACGAGGACGTGGTGCGTCGCGCCGCCCAGTTGTTCAGTCACGTGATCGTGGCGGTGGCGGCCGGGCACCACAAGAAGGCCATGTTTTCCCTGGAGGAGCGCATGGCCATGGCGCGTGAAGCGGTCCAGGCTTACCCCGGTGTGCGGGTGGAAAGTTTTGACGGTTTGATGCGCGACTTTGTGATGGCACGCGGTGCCAAGGCGATGGTGCGCGGTCTGCGTGCCGTGACCGATTTTGATTACGAATTCCAGCTGGCGGGCATGAACCGCAGCCTGATGCCCGAAGTGGAAACGGTTTTTTTGACCCCTGGCGACAAGTACCAGTTCATTTCCAGCACCTTTGTGCGTGAAATTGCCACGCTGGGTGGCGAGGTGGACAAATTCGTCTCGCCCGGTGTCAACCAGCGACTGATCGAAAAAGTGCGCAGCCTCAGTGGTAAAACCCCTTGAATTTTTGGAGAAAACATGAAGATCCTTTTGCCTTTTGACGGCTCCCCCCTGGCCCTGGAAGCGGTGCGTTTTGCCATTCGCATGGCGGCTGATGGCCTGAACACCAGCGTGGTGCTGGCCAACGTGCAGGAACCAGCCAGCCTGTATGAATTGATGGTGGCGCACGACCCGCTGGTGATCGAGCAGGTCAGCGCGGCGGCCGGTGCCAACACCTTGCAGGCTGCGCAGGCGCTGCTGGATGCCGCCGGCCTGGCGTACGAGACCGAAGTGGCCTCAGGCGACCCGGCGCACACGCTGGTGGATATCCTGGAAAACTACGGCTGTGATCTGGTGGTCATGGGCGCCAGTGGCACCAGTGCCTTGCGCAGCGCCTTGCTGGGTTCGGTGTCCAATGAAGTGCTGCATGCCGCCGGCGTGCCGGTGATGATCGTCAAGACGACTGAACAAGACAGTGTTGACACCGAGGAATAAGCCCGGCTTTTAAAATCGGCGCTTTCCCACTTTTGTCTGATTGCGCTTATGGCCCTGTTGATCACCGACGAATGCATCAACTGTGATGTGTGCGAGCCCGAGTGCCCCAATGACGCCATCACCATGGGGCAGGAGATCTACCAGATCGACCCCGGCAAATGCACGGAATGCGTGGGTCATTTTGATGAGCCGCAGTGTGTGCAGGTGTGCCCGGTGAACTGCATTCCGGTCAACCCGGATGTTGTCGAGGACAAGGAAACCCTGTGGCAAAAATACCGGCGCCTGCAGGCGAAAATTTCCGCGTCGTCAACGGTCTGACCCTCACCTGGCTTGGGGTTTTGATTTCTTTTTTTGTGCTGCCGGCTTTTCGGAACCAGGCACTTCGGCAATGAAGGCGTCCGGCTTCTTGGGCTTGGCTTGTACCCGCTTGGGTGTCAGCGTGGTGGTGACGCCGCCGGTGCTGAAGCTGTTGAATGTCGCTTTTTCGGGTGCCGTGGACGGCGGGGATGGCTGACCTGCGAGCAGCCTTTTTTCTTCGGCGATGCGGGTTTGTTCCATGCCCTGTGCCAGCCTGGCCGCTTGAACGGCTGCGGCATCGGTCTGCTGTTTTTGTTCGGGCTGGCGTGCATCCTTGAATTGCAAGGGCTCGGCACCCGGGCAGGGCACCTGGCTGTAGGCATTGCCGCAGCGATAAATGCCCTGCGCTTGCAGCCCCGCTGAAAAGACCACCCCCGCGACCATGAAAAACGCTCGAATGCCATTTTTATGCATCATGATGTCTCCCTTGCGCCATGGAATGTGACGCTGGGCGAAGGGTATCACGAGTCGCTGGCTGACGGTGTCGGGTCGGCTGGCGGTTTGGGGTCCGCTGGTTTGGGTTTGCCGGGCCGGGGCGGTTTGCTGGTGTGCACCAGGCGCGTGGCCTGTTCCATGTCGCCCGCCAAAAACTGGGGCAGCGCCTTGAGGGCGCGGTCGATGGCCTGATCAATGGCAATGCGGTGATCCAGCATGGGTTTTTTCAGCACCCAGTGCACGACCTCCGCCTTGTTGCCAGGGTGGCCCACACCCAGACGCAGGCGCCAGTACTGGTCGGTGCCCAATTGGGCGTGAATGTCACGCAGGCCATTGTGGCCCGCATGGCTGCCGCCCAGCTTGAGTTTGGCCTCGCCGGGCGCGATGTCCAGGTCGTCATGGGCGACCAGGATTTCCTGTGGTGGTATCTTGAAAAAATTGGCCAGCGCAGCCACCGACTTGCCGCTCAGGTTCATGAAGGTCTGGGGTGCCAGCAGCCAGACCGATTGGCCCTGAATGCTGGTTCGTGCGACCCGGCCGTGGTAACTTTTGTCAGTCGTCAAATTCAGCTTGAGTTCACGCGCCAGCGCGTCCAGCCACCAAAAGCCGGCATTATGGCGGGTCTGCTCGTACTCGGGCCCGGGGTTGCCCAGCCCTACAAAAAGTCTGATCATGTCGCTATTATCCGAATTAACGAACCCCCGGAAGCTAAAAAAAAGGGCTCACCAGGTGAGCCCTCTTGACCAGCGCCGGAACGCTTATTTCTTGTTTGCTTTCTCTGCGGGCTTGGCAGCCGACTTGGCGGCTGCTTTGGCGGCCGGCTTGGCAGCCGCGTCTGCAGCGGGTTCGGCCGCAGCAGCGGGTTCAGCGCCAGCCACTGCCACCACGGAGACGATCACCGGGTTCTTGTCGCTGCCGTGCTTGACGGCCGTGACGCCCTTGGGCAGGGTGATTTCGGCGAGGTGCAGGGACGAGCCCTTCTTCAGGCCGCTCAGATCCACCTTGATGAACTCTGGCAGGTCGGCCGGCAGGCACAGCACGTCAATTTCGCTGATCACGTGGTTGGCAATGCAGCCTTCGGTCTTGATGGCGGGTGAATTTTCGTCGCCATGGAAGTGCAACGGCACTTTCATGTGCAACTTGGTCGAGGCGTCAACGCGCTGGAAGTCCACGTGCAGGATGAGTTGCTTGAAGGGGTGAGCTTGCACGTCGCGCAGCAGCACCGGGCTGCTGGTGTCGCCGATTTCCATGGTCAACACGCTGGAGTGGAAGGCTTCTTTTTTCAGCGCATGCCACAGGGCGTTGTGATCAATTTCGATCGATTGGGGGGGCGTTGTGCCACCATAAACAATACCGGGCGTACGACCGGTGATGCGGAGACGGCGGCTCGCACCCGTGCCCTGCTTGGAACGCTCAAAAGCGGTAAATTTCATTGCTAACTCCTGGAAGGGTCCACCGCGACCAGTGGTACCCTGATTGAAAAAGCCGGGCACCTTTGACGGCGACACCGGCGACTTGAAATCCGATCAGAAAAGGTTTTCCTGATCAGAAAAAAAACTCATCACCGACTTGCCTGCCGCGATGCGCTGGATGGTCTCGCCAATGAGCGGCGCCACACTGAGCTGGCGGATCTTGGGGCAGGCCAGCGCCGCCGCCGACAGCGGGATGGTGTTGGTGACGACGACTTCGTCGAGTGCGGCACCGGTGGTGATGCGCTCGATGGCAGGGCCGGAAAAAATGGGGTGGGTGCAGTAGGCGTACACCTTCTTGGCACCGCGCTCTTTCAGCACCTCGGCGGCCTTGACCAGGGTGCCTGCGGTGTCAATCATGTCGTCCATGACGACGCAGTTGCGGCCCTCGATTTCGCCGATCACGTGCATGACTTCGCTGACATTGGCCTTGGGGCGGCGCTTGTCGATGATCGCCAGGTCACAGTTGAGTTGCTTGGCCAGCGCCCTGGCGCGCACCACGCCGCCGACGTCGGGCGACACCACGATCAGGTCTTCGTAGTTTTTTTGCCGCAGGTCGCCGAGCAACACGGGCGAGGCATAAATGTTGTCAACCGGGATGTCAAAAAAGCCCTGAATCTGGTCGGCGTGCAGGTCCATGGTCAAGACGCGGGCCACACCCACGGCTTGCAGCATGTTGGCCACCACCTTGGCTGAAATTGGCACCCGGCTGGAACGCGGGCGACGGTCCTGGCGGGCATAACCAAAGTAGGGAATCACGGCGCTGATGCGTTCGGCGGAGGCGCGCTTGAGGGCGTCCACCATGATCAGCAGTTCCATCAGGTTTTCATTGGTCGGGGCGCAGGTGCTTTGCACCACAAAGACGTCACGTGCACGCACGTTCTGTTTGATTTCGACGGTGACTTCACCATCGGAAAACCGGCCTACCTCGGCATTGCCCAGGCCGATGTGGAGGTAATGCGCAATGTCATTCGCCAGCGCGGGATTGGCATTGCCTGTGAAAACCATGAAATCAGGGGTTTGTTCGGCGTGCATGAAAATCCCAACTTGTGAATCGCTGTGGCAGTTACATGTCTCATGTGGACACGTGTGAAAATTTGGCAGGGGAGGAAGGATTCGAACCTTCGCATGCTGGAATCAAAATCCAGTGCCTTAACCAGCTTGGCGACTCCCCTACACGGGTGAATCATGAAACATGACTCACCGATAACTTTTGCTAGCCAGCCCAACCCTGAAGGGGGTGAGCCGCGAGATTGCGGCATTGTCGCACCTGAAAACCGGCGTGATCACCGGCTTCAAAATTTTCCGCAATCTGCGCAAACACTGAACTCCCGGAGCCCGTCATTCTGGCATTCAACCCTTGGTCACGGCACCATAAAAGTGCTTGCGTGACGGCAGGGCAAAGTGCCTGTGCAACAGGCTGCAAGTCGTTGTGGCCGAAGCCGTATGCGTCTGCAGCGAAGTCAGAAATTGTAGCGGGTTTCGTGTCCCTTTTTAAGTCAGGATGCGAAAAAATTCTCTGGGTTTGCAGGCCATCCACAGGTTTGACGACCAGAAACCGGGCGCCATCCAGCGTGATGGGGGTCATGGTTTCCCCGATGCCGCTGACCCAGGCGTTGTGGCCGCTCAAAAAGAAGGGCACGTCGGCACCCAGTTGCAGACCAATGTGCTGCAGCTGTGACAGGCTCAGCTTGAGCCCCCACAAACGGTTCAGTGCCAGCAGGGTCGAGGCAGCATCCGACGAGCCGCCACCCAGGCCGGCTTGCTCCGGGATGGACTTGGCGATACTGATGTGGGCCCCCTGGGAGGTGCCGCCAAGCTGCTGCAGGGCGCGCGCGGCGCGAACAATCAGGTCGTCGGCGGGCAGCGGGGTGGTCAGGTCCTCGCGACTGATGGCGCCGTCGGTGCGCAAGTCGAAATGCAGGGTGTCACACCAGTCGACCAGCATGAACACCGATTCCAGCAGGTGGTAGCCATCGGGACGGCGGCCCACAATGTGCAAAAACAGGTTGAGCTTGGCGGGCGCCGGGATGTCAAACAAGGATTTCATCAAGCATTCAGGGTTCAAGCACGACACGAATTTCGGCGCTGGGCGCGGGGCTGATGCGCCGGGCCGTGATTTTGCCACTGTCAAATTGCGACTGGTCCACTTGCCAGCCATCCAGGCTCAGGTGGTCGCCGGCCAGCCAGGCAAACAAGGCGGCCACCGGCACCGGCGTGCCCAGCACGCGATCAATCAACTCGGCCATGTTGTTGAAGCTTTGCGTCTGGCTGCCCGACTGCAGTTGCGCCTGCTCTGGGGTCCAGGAAATAGCCGCGGCGGTACTGCCCAGCGGGGTGTAAAAGTACAACTGCCCTTGCGCGGGCCCGCCCTGCAGTTCAAAGGTGGAAGAAAACGCTTGCGGGCCCTGCCCGGCGGTGGCCTCGACCCGCACCGACATGCGGCCACTCCAGTGGCCTGCCTGGGCGGCAGGGTCAAAAGGGGCGCGGCTGGGAGCAGCGCAGCCAACCAGGCTCAGCACCAGGCACAGACCCAGCAACGAGGCAGCCAGACGCCTGATCACAGCGTCACGCGCAGACGTTGCAGGGTGGTTTTCAAGGTCTCGTTCTCGGGGTTGAGTTCCAGGCCCTCACGCCAGATTTTTTTGGCTTCATCGGCTTGTCCGCCAACCCACAGCACTTCGCCCAGGTGGGCTGCAATTTCGGCGTCCGGTCTTTGCTTGAAGGCGCTGCGCAGCAAACGCAAGGCCTCGTCGTTTTGCCCCATGCGAAAGGCCACCCAGGCCAGACTGTCCATGATGAACGGATCGTTGGGGGTCAGGGCCAGTGCTGTCTCAATCAGTTGCCGGGCTTCGGGCAAGCGCTGACCACGGTCTGCCAGCGAATAGCCCAGGGCGTTGTAGGCCTGCGGGTCCTCCGGCTTGGCGGCCATCAATTGGCGCAACAAGCGCTCCATCTCGGGCAGGTCGTCCGTTTTTTCGGCCAGCATGGCCAGGTCATAGAGCAGCTCGGTGTCTTCCGGGTTCTGCGCCAGCGCCTCTTCCAGCACCTTGCGGGCCCGGATCAACTGCTTTTGGTCGCGCAAAATCTGGACTTCTGCGCTGCGTTTGAGGCGCGCGTCGGCGGTGGAACGCTCTGGCAGGCTGTGAATCAGTGCCAGCGCGGCGTCCAGCTGGCCTTGTTGGGCCATCAGCCCGGCGCGCTTGAACTGGGCCGGCAACAGGTCGTCAGGGTGGTCCACGCGCGCCAGCCAGTCCTGGGCCTGGGGCAGGTCCTTGCGCCGTAGCGCAATTTGTGCCAGCGACAGGTAAGCCTGCGACAGGCCACGCGGTGTCGGCACGCTGGTTTGCGCGGGTGTCTGGGCCTTCATCAGTTCCAGGTAGCGTAAAAAATGGGCTTGCGCGGTGTCCAGCTGGTCCATCTCCAGGCTGAGCGCGCCTTGCAGCAGAATGGCCGGGGCAAAGTCGGGCTGCAACTGGTTGACGCTTTGCAGCGCCTTGAGGGCCTCGGCATAGCGCTTGGCCAGCATCAGTGTTTGTGCGTAAGCCATGCGGAATTCTGTGCTCGGGCTGTTGGCCAGGTGATTTTTGACCAGACTTTCAGCTTCGGCCACGTCGGTTCGCATCAGGCTCAAGGCCAGCCAGGCCGGATGCTCCTGGTGCGTGGCAAAGTTTTGCGCTTTTTGGGCGGCACTCAGCGCAGCAGCCGGGTTGCCAGCAGCCATCCAGAGCCGCCCCAGTGTGGCCCAGGCGGTGGCGCCGAGCTTGGCGTCGCTGAACCATGGTGTCAGGGCTTTTTGAACCACCGTCACTGCGAGCTGCTTGTCGCTGGCGCGCTCGTACAGGCCGGGGATGGCCCACATCGTGTCAGCGCGTTCTTGCGGCGGCGTGAGCACCAGCAGACGCTTGAGCGGCTCCTGGGTTTGCGCCAGGCGATTCAGGTTCAACAGAATCTGCAACACAAAACGGTTGGCCTCCTGCGAGGCCGGCAGGGCTTCTTGCCAGGCTTTGGCGGCCTGGAGCGCCGAATCTCCCGAGCGCGCACGCAAGGCGAGCTGAACCGAGCGTCTGAAAAGGGCTTCGTCGCCGGTTTTGCGCGCTGCGTCCAGCAACAAGGCAAAGGCGGTCGCAGGGTCTTGCGCCTGGGCATTGAGTTCGCCGAGCAGGAGCTGGTAAAAAAGAGCGCTGTCCATCGCTGAACTTTTGGCCGGCTCCTTGGGCGCAAGCGGGGTTTGTGCTTGAACGTTGAGCCAACCGGCAATCAGCAGGGAGAAGAGGAGGCGATAGGTGGGACGCATAGGGTCATAATAATTCATGTCTGTCAGAAACGAGCCCCATGCCTGAATTACCCGAAGTTGAAGTGACCCGGCGCAGTTTTGCCAGCGCCATTGAAAACGCCACGGTGCTGGCGGTGCGGCTGGGCAAACCCCTGCGCTGGCCGCTGGGTTGCCTGCCCGGGCAGTTGTCGGGCCGTTGCGTGCGCTCAGTGGGCCGACGCGGCAAGTATTTGCTGTTGCAAATGGATCAGGGGGTTTTGCTGCTGCATCTGGGCATGTCGGGAAGCCTGCGCTTTGCCCCGGCGCTGCCGCCTGCGGGCGTGCATGACCATTTTGATCTGGTCACCACGCTGGGCACCTTGCGCTTGCACGATCCGCGCCGCTTTGGCGCCGTGGTCTATGCCGACAGCCTGGAGGATCCGGTGGCGCGCAAGCTGCTGGGGCGCCTGGGACCCGAGCCCTTGTCGGATGCGTTTGATCTGACCGCGTTTCAGGGACAACTCAAGCGCCACCAGTCGGCCATCAAGTCGGTGTTGCTGGCGGGCGAGGCGGTGGTGGGGGTCGGCAATATTTATGCATCCGAGGCGCTGTTTCTGGCGGGTATTCGCCCGACGGTGGCGGCTGCCCGGCTGAGCCGGCCGCGCGCGGCTCGTCTGCACGCGGCCATCGTGAAGGTTTTGGGCCAGGCGGTCGCGCTGGGCGGCAGCACGCTGCGCGATTTCTCCAACGCCAGTGGCCAGTCGGGTTATTTCCAGTTGCAGACCATGGTCTACGGGCGCGCCGGCTTGCCCTGCCACGTGTGCGCCAGCCCGGTGCGCCTGATCAAGCAGGGCCAGCGCTCCACTTTTTATTGCGCTACTTGCCAAAAAGCCTGATGGCCCTGTTGTGAGATTTTTTTGATGGACGACTTTTTGGCCATAGCCGTGGTGCGCTGGCAGGCGCATTCGGGGCGCCACGACCTGCCCTGGCAAAACACGCGTGACCCCTACCGCGTCTGGCTCTCCGAGATCATGCTGCAGCAAACGCAGGTAACCACGGTGCAGGATTACTTCGCGCGTTTTCTGGCGCGTTTTGCCGATGTGCAGGCGCTGGCGCAGGCGCCGCTGGATGAGGTGTTGCACTTGTGGGCGGGCCTGGGGTACTACAGCCGGGCGCGCAACCTGCACCGCTGTGCGCAGGACGTGGAGCGCCTGCACGGCGGTGCCTTTCCGCGCACGGCGCAGCAATTGCAAACCCTGCCGGGTATCGGGCGCTCCACGGCGGCCGCCATTGCCGCGCTGTGTTTTGGTGAGCGTGTGGCCATTCTGGATGGCAATGTCAAACGGGTGCTGACCCGTTACCTGGGATTTGCCGATGATCTGGCGCTGGCTTTGAGCGAACGCCGCTTGTGGGACCTGGCGACCGAGCTGCTCCCGAAAGACCATTTGCTTCACAACATGGCGCGCTACACCCAGGGCATGATGGATCTCGGGGCCACGCTGTGTACCACCAAAAAGCCGGCTTGCCCAGCCTGTCCCTTGTCATCGCGCTGTGTCGCCCACGCCTTGGCTTCACCCGAGAAATTTCCAGTCAAAACCCGTAAGCTCAAGCGCAGTGCCGAGTCGATCTGGTTGCTGTGGGCGGTGGCAGACGACGGCGCGGTCTGGTTGAGTCAGCGGCCCACACCGGGCGTTTGGGCCGGTTTGTATTGCCTGCCCTTGTTCGCGGACCGGCAGGCCCTGCAGGCGGCGCTGGACCCGAAAGACGAAGCCTTGCTGACGGATGCGCCAGCATTCAAACATGTGCTGACCCACAAGGATCTCTATTTGCACCCGGTGTTGCTCAGACTGCAGGCGCGCCCGGCGCTGGCACTCGATGGGCGGTGGTTTGACGCGGCGCAAATGGCCAAGCTGGGCTTGCCCGCGCCCATCAAGAAAATGCTTGATCTTGCGGGTCAGGCCACTCGCGCAGCGACGTGCCCTGACCCCAACTAACGGGAAGAACTTGCGGGTCAGACCACTCGCGTAGCGACGTGCTCTGACCCCAACCGATTAAGAAGCTATTTCTCTGTGCCGCCTGAGCGTGCTCCAGCGCGGCGCGAAGTGGACACTGAGCTGCTCCACCAGGTAAACCGAGCGGTGCTGGCCACCGGTGCAACCAATGGCCACCGTTACATAACTGCGGTGGTTGCGCACCATGGCGTCCAACCAGTGGTCCAGGAAAGCTCGGATGTGGTCGAGCATGTCCTGCACATCGGCTTGCTGCTGCAGGAAGTCGATCACCGGGGCGTCGCATCCGGTGAGCTCGCGCAATCCCGCTTCATAGTGCGGGTTGGGCAACATGCGCACGTCAAAGACAAAATCCGCGTCGTTGGGCACGCCCCGTTTGAAGGCAAACGACTCGAACACCAGGGTCAGTTGATCCCCCGGTGAATCGATGAAGCTCTTGACATAGCTTTGCAATTGGGTCGGGCGGATGATGCTGGAGTCGATCACATGGGCTTCGGCGCGCAATTCGCTGAGCAGTTCGCGTTCCAGTTCGATGGCTTCGGACAGCGCCCGGTGCACGTCATGCTGGTGGTCCGGGGTGTCGGTTTTTGACAAGGGATGGCGCCGCCGCGTTTCCGAGAAGCGGCGCATCAGGGTGTCGGTGCTGGCATCCAGAAACAGGCAGTCCACCTGCATGCCCTGGGCCTTGAGTTGCGCCAGTTGGCTCGGAACCAGCGGCAGCGAGGTGGCACTGCGCACGTCCATGGCAATCGCCAGCCGGCCGGTCTGATGGGTTCGCTCCAGCTGGATCAGCGGCATCAGCAGTTCGGGTGGCAAGTTGTCAACGCAGTAAAACCCCAGGTCTTCCAGGGCGCGCAGCGCCACCGACTTGCCTGAGCCCGACATGCCGGTGATTAACACCAGGTGCATTTGCTTGAAGTTGAGCGGCATGGGATTCAGCTTCCCTGGGTGTGCAGCATTTCACGGGCATGCGCCAGCGTGCTGATCAACAGGCGTTCGCCACCCAGCATGCGCGCCAGCTCGGCCACGCGCGCCTCGGTGTCCACGCGGGTCACCGAGCTCAGCGTCACGCCGTCCTGAAGCTGTTTGCGCACCACCATGTGGTGGTCGGCACAGGCGGCCACCTGCGGCAAGTGGGTCACGGCCAGCACCTGGCGGTCCTGTCCCAGGCGCTTCATCAGCAAGCCCACGGTTTCGGCCACGGCCCCGCCGACACCGGCGTCCACCTCGTCAAAAATCAGCGTCTGCGCGGTGCCCAGCTGGCTGGTGGTGACCGCAATGGCCAGCGCAATGCGCGACAGCTCACCGCCAGACGCCACCTTGTTGACCGCGCGCGGCGTGCTGCCCACGTGCCCTGCGACCAAAAACGTCACTTCTTCGAGCCCGCTTTGCAGCGGCTGGTCGGTGGGCTGCAAATCCACCTCGAATTTTCCGCCTTGCATGCCCAGCCCCTGCATGGCCTCGGTGATGGCCCGGGCCAGTTGGGGCGCGCTGCGCTGGCGCGCCCGGGTCAAGATTCCGGCCTCGTGCGCATACGCCTGCCAGGCTGCCGCCACGGCGTTTTCCAGACCCTGCACATCGGCGCTGGCGTCAAGTTGCGCCAGTTCCTGTTTCCAGCTGGCCAGCAATTCGGGCAACTCGGGCGGGCTGCGCTTGTAACGCCGCGCCGTGGACAGCCACAAGCCCATGCGTTCGTCCAGCACGGCCAGCCGATCCGGGTCAAGCTCGGTCTTGCGCAAATAGCTGCGCAGCGCGTGCGCCGTGTCCTGCACCTGCGCCAGGCTGGAGCCCAGCACTTCGGTCAGGTCTTTGAACGAAGGCTCAATGTGTTCCTGCTGCTGCAAGAGCTGGCAGGCACGGCTCAGGCGTTCCAGCGCATTGCCCTCGTCTTCGTCCAGCGTCAGGGCGGCCGCCTGGGCCGCATCGAGCAAAGCCTGGGCATGGGCCAGCCGGGTGTGCTCGGTGTTGAGCTCGGGCCATTCGTCGGGCGCGGGTGCCAGCTTGTCGAGCTCACCAATTTGCCAGCTCAGGCGCTCGCGCTCGCGCAGCAACGAATCCTGGGACTGCCGCGCCTGGTCCAGCTGGGCCTGTGCGGCGCGCCACTGCTGCCATTTTGTCGCCACTGCAGCCGTTGACACCCGGGCGTAGGCGTCCAGCAGATTGCGCACCGCCTCGGGGCGCGTCAGGCTTTGCCAGGCGTGCTGGCCGTGGATGTCGAGCAGCTGCTCGCCCAAACCACGCAACTGGGTGGCGGTGGCCGGGCTGCCGTTGATCCAGGCGCGGCTTTTGCCCTGGGTGTCCAGCGTGCGACGCAGCAACAGCGTGGTCTCGGGCTCAAAGCCGGCCTCTTCCAGCCATTGCAGCACGCGGGGGGTGCTGTCAAATTCAGCGCTCACTTCGCAGCGGCTGGCGCCTTCGCGGACCAGGTTGACGTCAGCGCGGCCGCCGGTCACCAGTTGCAGGGCATCGATCAAAATGGATTTGCCGGCGCCGGTCTCACCCGTCAAAACGGTGAACTGGATGCCGAATTCAAGTTCAAGTTCGCTGACGATGACAAAGTCACGCAGCACCATGCGTTTCAGGCTCACGTGACGGCCACTCCTTCATTCCAATGCAGTTTTTCGCGCAGGGTGTCATAGTAAGACCAGCCCTGCGGGTGCAAAAAGCGCACATGGTGTTCCGAGCGCGTGACCTCGATGCGGTCGCCGTGCATCAGGGAGGCCAGCGACTGCATGTCGAAGCTGGCGCTGGCATCCCGGCCGGCCACCAGCTCGATCGCGATTTTGGACGTGTTGGCCAGCACGATGGGCCGGTTTGACAAGGTGTGCGGCGCAATCGGCACCATCAGCCAGCCCGGCACCGACGGGTGCATCAGCGGCCCGCCCGACGACAAGGCGTAAGCGGTGGAGCCAGTGGGTGTCGCAATGATCAGGCCATCGGCGCGCTGGTTGGCAACAAAATGGCCGTCCACCTCGACCCGCAACTCCACCATGCCCGCAGTGGCGCCGCGATTCAGCACCACGTCGTTCATGGCCATGGCCTGGAAAACGCAGTGGCCGTCGCGCATCACCCGGGCGTTCATCAGGCTGCGGTGGTCTTCCACGTAGGCGCCGCGCAGCATTTGCGTCAGGCTGGTGGCGAAGCTGCCATAAGGCACATCGGTGATAAAGCCCAGCCGGCCCTGGTTGATGCCGATCAGCGGCACGCCATACGGTGCCATTTGCCGGCCAATGCCCAGCATGGTGCCGTCGCCCCCCACCACCAGGCCCAAATCGCATTGCTTGCCAATTTGCGCCACGCTCAGCGCCGGGTAGTCGGTCATGCCCATGTTGAGCGCGGTGTCCTGCTCCATGGCCACATCACAGCCCAGGTCGTCCAGAAAATGGGCCACGGCCACCAGCGCGGCGCGCGAGTTGGCACCACTGACGCCCGCAGAATTGGTTTGGTACTTGCCGACCAGGGCAACGTGCTTGAATTTGGACTTCATTTGCAAATTACATCACTAAAATGAAAGCATGCTCGATGATCGTGCCAAGTTATTACTCAAAGCGCTGGTAGAACGCTACATTGCCGACGGCCAACCCGTGGGTTCACGCACTTTGTCGCGCGCCTCCGGCCTGGATTTGTCGCCAGCCACCATCCGCAACGTGATGTCGGACCTGGAAGAAATGGGCCTGATCGCCAGCCCGCATACCTCGGCCGGGCGCATACCCACGGCGCGTGGTTACCGGCTGTTTGTCGACACCATGCTGACGGTGCAGCGCGGCCAGATCGGCACGCCCAGCCTGGCGCATGACCAGCCGCAAAAAGTCATCTCCAACGCGGCCAACCTGCTGTCCAGCCTGTCGCAGTTCGTCGGCGTGGTGATTGCCCCCAAGCGCACCTCGGTGTTCCGGCACATCGAGTTCCTCAGGCTGTCCGAGCGGCGCCTGCTGGTCATCATCGTCTCGCCCGAAGGTGACGTGCAAAACCGGGTCATTTTTACCGAGGTTGACTACACCCAGTCGCAACTGGTGGAAGCCGCCAATTACCTCAACGCCAACTACGTCGGCCTGGCCATCGAGCAGGTGCGTGAGCGCCTGAAAAACGAGGTCGACAGCCTGCGTGTGGAAATTGCCAGCCTGATGCACGCCGCCGTGGCCGCCAACACCGACGCCATGACCGAAGCCCAGGACGAAGTGATCATTTCGGGCGAGAAAAACCTGTTGTCGGTCAGTGACTTCTCCAACGACATGGGGCATTTGCGCCGTGCCTTTGACCTGTTCGAGCAAAAGGCCCAGCTGATGCGCCTGCTCGACGTGACCGGTCAGGCCGAAGGCGTGCGCATTTTCATCGGCGGCGAAAGCCAGGTGGTGCCGTTCGAAGACCTCTCCATCGTCAGCGCCCCCTACGAGGTGGACGGGCAGGTGGTCGGTACGCTGGGTGTGGTGGGTCCGACCCGCATGGCCTATGACCGCATGATCCAGATTGTCGACATCACCTCCAAGTTGGTCAGCAACGCGCTGAGCCACCACAAATAAGGCCTGGGCGCCCCGTACAATCCGCGCTTCGGTCGGGGCGTTAGCTCAGTTGGTTAGAGCAGAGGACTCATAATCCTTTGGTCCACAGTTCAAGTCTGTGACGCCCTACCATTTCCTCTGAAGCCTCAGCAGATTGGCGGACGAGGCAGCGCGCCGTCAGCGCCAAAATTTCGGCCCCGTATGAAGGACCACACTATGCGTCGCTGGTTGAACCTGAGCATGAACATGCTGATGCCCCTGACGGCCGTTGTCATCGGTGCCGCGCTGCTGTTGTTCGACCCGCCCTTGCTGCAAACCTTGCGCCAGTCGGTGTTTGACCAGTACCAGCGTGTTCACCCGCGCATTTATCAGCCGGCGCCGGTGCGCATCATTGACATCGATGAGGAAAGTCTCGCCAAAATTGGCCAGTGGCCCTGGCCGCGCAGCCGGATCGCTGAGCTGGTGGAGCGCTTGCGCAAGGCCGAGGTGGCGGCGCTGGGCTTCGACGTGTTGTTTGCCGAGCCCGACCGCACCTCGCCCAAGGCCATGCTCAACATTTGGAGCCTGCCCGGCACCACCCAGCGCAGCATTGCCAGCCTGCCGGACCACGATGAGCTGCTGGCCGCTGCCCTGGAGCCCGGTGGCGTGGTGCTGGGTTTCTCGGTGGAGCGCGAGGGCACCGGGCTGGACCTGCCAGCACAAAAATACCGCTTTGTGAACATGGGCGAGCCCGCCTTGCCTTTTGCCCACGCCTTTAGCCGTGCCGTGCCGTCCCTGCCTTTGTTGAGTAACGCAGCAGCCGGCAATGGGGTGTTGACTTTTGTGCCCGACAACGATGGCGTGGTGCGCCGGGTACCACTGCTGCTGCGCCTGGGCGACACGTTGGTGCCATCACTGGCGGCAGAGGTGTTGCGGGTGGGGCAGGGCGCGCAGAACTACATGCTGCGCACCTCGGACACCCCGGGTGTGGGCATGACAGAGGTGAAGATTGGTGATTTTGCCGTCCCCACGACGTCGGCGGGCGAGGCCTGGATCCATTACACCGGTCCGGTCGCTGCACGCACCATTCCGGCCTGGAAAATCCTGGCGGGCGAGATCCCCGATGCCGAACTGCAGGGCAAACTGCTGCTGGTGGGTGCCTCGGCCCAGGGCTTGATGGATTTGCGTTTCAGTCCCTTGGGCGGGGTCATGCCGGGTGTTGAAGCACATGCCCAGTTGCTCGAACAGGTGCTCACCGACAGCTATATCTATCGTCCGGCCTGGGCCAATACGATTGAGGCGCTGACCATCGTCATGGGTGGTCTGGCGCTGGGCACGCTGGCGCTGGTGACCGGTGCGCTGGTTTCGGCCGTGGCGGCGTTGCTGGTGATTGGCGCCGTGGTCTGGGCCGGCTGGATGGCCTTTGCCGAGCACCGTCTGCTGCTCGACCCGGTGACGCCGTCACTGGGCATTTTTCTTGCCTTTTTGCTGTCCAGCGTGATGCACCATCTGTCCACCGAGCGCCGCCAGCGCTTTGTGCGCGAGGCCTTTTCCCGCTATGTGTCGCCCAACCTGGTCAGCTACATTGTGGAACATCCGGATCAGCTTGAACTGGGCGGAAAACGCCAGGAGTGCAGCTTCGTTTTTACCGATTTGGCGGGTTTTACCGGTCTGATGGAAAAAATTGATCCGGCCGAGGTGGTGGCCCTGTTGAACGCCTACCTCGACCAGATGATCAGCATTGCCTTTTCCTTCAACGGCACCCTGGAGCGCATCATTGGCGATGCCGTGGTGATCATGTTTTCGGCGCCCGTGCAGCAGTCCGACCACCGCCAGCGCGCGCTGAATTGCGCCATTGCCATGCAGCGTTTTGCCACGGGCTATGCGGCTGACATGAAAGCCCGGGGCACGGCGTTTGGCCACACCCGCATCGGGGTGCATTCGGGTGAGGTCATTGTGGGCAATTTTGGCGGTTCGCACATGTTTGACTACCGCGCGCTTGGCGATGCGATCAACACCGCGTCGCGCCTGGAGAGTGTCAACAAGCATCTTGGTACGCGCGTCTGTGTGTCAGAGAACACCTTGTCGGGTTGCACCGGCGTCGCCACCCGGCCGATAGGTCGCCTGGTGCTCAAGGGCAAGACGGAACCGCTGATGGTGTTTCAGCCGCTGCACAACGGCCTGGAAGTTCCCGGCGCGCCACCGGATGACCCGGAGTACGCGGCTGCTTATGCGTTGCTGAACCGGGATCCGGTGGCAGCGCGCAGTGCGTTCGAGCAATTGGCCCGGGAGCGCCCGGCAGACCCGCTGGTCACGCTGCATTTGCAGCGGCTGCAGGAAAACCAGACCGGTGACCTGATCATCATGAGCGAGAAGTAAGCCCCGCCGACCGGGGTGGGTCAGCGCAAGGTGACTTCGCCGCGGCGGTTGCGTGGCTCGTCGGTTTCGTCCGGCGTGGCAACCAGCGGACTGCGCTCACCAAAGGACTCAACCGTCAGGGCCGAGTTATTGAGGCCCAGCTTGCGGAACTGCTTGGCAATGGTCTGGGCACGTTGGAGGCCGAGTGCCTCGTTGCGCTTGGGACTGCCAACGGTGTCGGTGTGACCGACCAGCCAGACTTCGAGCGATTTGCGTTCCTTGGCGCGTGCCAGCATCTTCGGCACGATGGCTCTTGACTCTTTGGTCAACTGGGTGCCGCCGCGAACGAAATAAAGCACAAACTGCTCGGGAATGGGGGGCAGGGCAGCGATGGCCGTGCCGAAGTCCTGCTGCATTTTTTGCTTGTCGACGTTAAAGCCGGCGCCGCCATCCAGCGGGGCGGCCTGGCCGGACTGGCTCAACACCTGCTCGCCCTGCTTGCCTTGCACGGTGACCCGGCCAATGCTGCCGTCGGGACTCGGGATCAGCACCACATAAGAGCCAGGCGCCTTGACAGCGACCGGCGTTGCGAAGCGGGCCTTGATGGCATCCACCGTGTCCACCTCGGTCACCTCGAACGGGCACAGCTCGGCCATCTCGGTGCGGCCGCGCTCCTGACCCGCGGCCTCGGCTGCCGGGACATCGCTGCGCGTGACACCCAGTGCCGTCACCAATTGGCCCATGCCGGCCAGCGTGCGGGCTTGTGCCGCAGCTTGGTTGTGGCGCGCATTGATGTAAGAGCGGCTGGCCTCAAAATACTCGCTTTGGCTGTCCAGCACGTCCAGCAGGGTGCGCTGGCCGATGTCAAACTGCTGGCGGTAGGCCTCACGCGACTTCTCGGTAGCCAGCCGGTGCAGGTCCATGTAGCGCTGCTGTTCGTCCAGCCGGCGCATGTCACTGTAGGCAATGGTCAGCGACTGGCGCACGTCACGGCAGGCTTTCTCTTGCAGCTCGCGTGCCTGGGCCTGCTGGTCTTGCGCCTGGCGTTTCCTGGCCACGTCGGCATTGCCCCGGTACAGGTTGTCGTTGAGCACCAGTTTCATGCCGCTCAGATCGGTATTACCTGTCACGCCCGACAGATTTTTGTCGCGTTGCTGGTAGGCGTTGAAGTCAATGCGTGGCATGAAGGCGGCCTGGCGCGTGGCCACAGCCTGCTTGTAGGTACGGGCGTTTTCCAGCGCTGCGTTCAGGGTCGGGCTGCCCGGTAAACCTTCCTGCAACAAGGCGTCGGTGGAGGCGGGCATCTTGCCGAGCGTGAACGGTTCGGGCAGGCTGGGCAGGTTGGCGGGCGGCTTTTCCCCGACCACCCGCAGGTAGCGGGCACTGGCGTCATGCAGGCTGGTCAATTCAGTCAGCAGGCTGGACTCTGCCAGGGCCAGGCGGCCGTTGGCCTGCTCGACGTCGGCACCGCGGCCCACGCCGGCGCTGGCGCGCTGCTCGACTTGCTGTGCCGATTGCTTGTGCTCGACGAAGTTTTGCGTGGCAGCATCCACCAGTTCACGGTAGCGCACCACGTCAACGTAGGCGCGCACCGCCTCCATGGCGGTGGTCTCGGAAATCTCGGCCAGTTCGTAATAGCTGGTGAGCTTGGCATAGCCCAGGCGCTTGACCTCGTTGGAGGTGAACATGCCGTCAAACAGCATCTGGTTCAGCGTCAGCTCGGTGCCTTTGATGTTGTAGCGGCCGTAATCGGTGGACGGGCTGGTGCGACTCTCCTTGCCCACCGAAGCCTTCACATCCAGTTGCGGCAAAAAGCCGGCACGCGCCACATCCTGCGCGTTGCTGGCGGCCTTGAAGCCATTCCAGCGGGCCTGCACATCAGGATTGGTCAGCACGGCCTGGCGGGCCGCATTGACCAGTGCGGGCGGCAGGGCCTGCGCATGGGCCCCCCAACTGGTGAGCAGTGCCAGCATCAGGCCTGTCAGTTTGGTATTGAGTGTCATGGGAGTCCCTGAAATTGGGTTGGCTTGGCGTCGGTCAGTTGGCGGTCGCAGGTGCTTGCACCGTGACCAGGAATTGGGTGCCACGCACCCCGATGGTGCCGGTGGGGGTCTTGACAGTCACGGCTTCAGGTTTGAGCTTGGCGATCACGCCCGACAGGTAGTTCAGGCTGCCCTTGTCCATGCGGGCACCCAGTTTGTACTGGCCCTTGGCCGGCGCAAAAAGGTATTCTTCCACTGTCAGTTCGGTGTCGGGTCCGAAAGACATCAGGGTGTTGTCTTTGAACGTCACCCCCATGCTGGACGCCTTGGCGGTCTTGAGTTGGCTACCCAGCAAAACGCTGGTTCCCGCCTCTGCCTTGACACGTTGGCCGCCCGAGATGACCCAGGCTTCACCTGTGACTGTTTTGACGGTACCAACCGTCTCGGCTTGCGCGAATGGCAGCAAGACAAAGCCCGAAAGCAGCAACATTACTGCCGTCAGGGATTGGCGAGTGAGGTGTTTCATTTTTATCTCTTCCTTAAAAGTGCATTTATATCAATTTTTACCCATTTTTACAAAATAAATCTGGAAGTAAGCCGGGCAGATGGCCCGCTTCTGTGGGCCTGCGGTGAATACCCTGTCTCAATTTGTCACATGAACGGCATAAAGCCTGTGCTCCAGTGCCATGAATGCCTCTTTGTGCGCTTCGTCCATGAGCGCCGCCAGGTGAATGATGGCAGAAAGCATGCTGCGGTCCAGGTTCTGCAGAAAGGCCTGCGGCGTCAAGTTGCCACCAAACATCTGTGCGGCCTGCTGCAAGGTGCGCTGGCTGCCCGCCTGTCCAAGGAACGCGTAGATGCAGGCAACCAGCGGCAGGGCTTGCAGTCCAGGACTTGCTGGATCTGCAAGTCCGTTTTTGAGCAGTTGGTGCACGCCCGCCCGGACCGTTGAGCGCGCAGGGGGGGCTGGCAACCGGGCCGCGCTGGTGTCGTTCATGCCGATGAGCGCCAGGGCCATGGGGAAGCTGATACCCGCGCATTTTGTCAGCGCCTCGATGATGGCCACGATGTTCAGGACAGCCGCCAGATAGTCACGTACGAAGCTGATGTTTCTCTCGGCCGTTGCCTGCATTTGCATGACCTCGTGGCCGGGGGGGTAACCGTCGAAGCTCTGTCCCACCCAGGCTGGATTGAGATGGCTTAAAAAATTGTCCATGCCCAGCAGGGCGCTGCGGTAGGCCTGCAGGGATTTTTTGCCCGCAGCGGCGCGCGGCATCATGGACTCCTCGACCAGCAACATGGAGTTGACCAGGCAGTATTGGGGGCTGGCCTCGATGAAGCCGGTCACGTCCCGGTTGGCGAGGTCCACCGCCTGTGTGACCGTGGTCTTGACAAAGGTCGGATCTGACGCCCGCTGGGCGCTTGCCCAGCGGGCGTGGGCGGCCTGAACGCGTTGAGCCAGCCTCTGCGCCGCGGTGTGGCCCTTGGCGTCGGGGCCGCGGAACGGGATGGTCAGCTCAATGCAGGCCACCACGGCCATCAGTTGCGAAGTGCTCAAATGCGCATGCAACAGCCGCGCCGCAACCACCGCACTGAGAAATTCATTCATGCCTTGGCGCGGCGACAGGCGTTGCCCGGCGTGAAAACCAAAAATGTCAAGGCACAGGCTCATCGCCTGGTCCTCTGGCACCACTTCCCGCAGGCGCAGGAGGCCTGGCTCATGGCATGTCACCTGCTCCAGCAAGGCGGACACGCAGGCCGGAAACCCACCGTCCACCTGGTAAAACACCACGTCATGAAACAGTGCCGCCAGGACCTGGATCGGTTGCATGCCCTCGCACAGGCCAAGAACGTGGAACGAGGTGTGGTAGTTGCGTGTTTTTGCCTCCATGCACTGGTGCACCACATTGGCAAGATGCAGCTGCTCGGCCTTGGGCACGGCCACTGTCAGGCCCCGAAAGGCATGGTCAAACCAGTCATTCATGCGATGGATCGTTGCGATCGGCACGTTCAGCAGCTCCTATGTTCACATCCAACAGTGTCAAGCCTATTACGGATGAAAGCATTTGAACATGAATTCAGGCTATTTCAGGGCGGCAAGTTCCCGGCCGTTCTGGCGCAGTATGGTGGTCAGTCTGCCGGCCAGGTTGCCCAGAAGGCGGATTTTGATAGCGGGCGCCTGGGTGTCGAGTTCGTCGAAAACCTCGCGGGTCAGCACGCGGCAGGTCACGGCATTGAGCGCCGTGACGTTGGCCGAACGCGGCGAACGGTCCAGGAAGGCGACTTCGCCAAAGGTCGCGCCCGCCGAGAAAGCGTCCAGTCGTGCCACGCCATCCTGGGTTGAAATGCTGACCATGGCGGCGCCAGCCGTCAGGACAAACAGTTCGTTGGACGCCTGCCCTGCGGTGATGATGTTTTGCCCCTTGTTGAAGGTCCGGACCACCAGCAGCTGATCGACCCACGCCAATTGGTCTGCGCTCAAACCCAGAAACAGCTCACAGTCGGGCAGGGGCATCTGGCCGTCTGCCGCCGGACTCGGAAAGCGGTCCGCAAGAATCCGGTTTTCGCCATATTCTAGGGCAAAGTCGTCGTCGGAGAAAAAGGCTTCGCGGTCAACGCCCTGGTCGATCAGCGGCTGCCAGCAGGCGCCCGCCTCGGTAAAGAGGAATAGCTTGCCACGTGCCGTGAGTTCTGCCCGCAGACCTGTCAGGGAATTCACCGCTGCGCGGTCAATTCCCTGCACCAGCCTGAGGTTGACGATGAAGACCTCGGTGCTCGCTGATTCCTGCGTCATGGTCCGGACAATCGGCTCGATCGAGGCAAAGGTCAGAGCGCCATGCAGGTGGTAGACACGCAATTTCTTGCCGACACTCAGCAGGTAGTCATTGGCCTGTTGTGTGCGCCGCTGGTTGGACTTGACCGAGCGCCTTGTGGTGGCCCGGCGGATGGCCGGGACGGCGCGCTGTGAGGCATCGAACATGTGCAGGCCCAGTTCGGCCGTCAGGGCATGGCAGACGGCGAGTCCGCGAACGCTGTTGCCTTGCGCATCAAGCCGGGGCGAAAAAACCGCAATGCCCAGGCGACCCGGCTGCACTGCCATGATGCCGCCGCCAACCCCGCTCTTGGCCGGCAGGCCGGTGCGGTAAAGCCAGTCGCCCGAGGCGTCGTACATGCCGCAGCTTGCCATGACAGAAAGCACATTGGCCACGAATTTTTCCGGGACGGCGCGCTGGCCCGTGATCGGGTTGACGCCGCCGTTGGCCAGGGTCGCTGCCATGACGGCGAGATCGCGGCAGGTGACGCGAATCGAACACTGCTGAAAATAGGCCTCCAGAGTGGCCGTGGGGTCACTTTCAATGACTGAAAAATTGCGCAGCATCCAGCCGATGGCGCGATTGCGGTGGCCGGTGTCACTTTCGGATTGGTAGACCCGGTGGTCGATGTCCAGGGCGCGGCCGGCGTAGCGTGAGAAGGTTTCCAGAATGGCCGTGGACTTTTCCTCGACGCTGTCGCCAGCAATCAGGCTGCAGGCGGCGATGGCGCCGGCATTGATGAGCGGGTTGAGCGGTGTGCCGCTTTGCGGGTGCAGGCTGATGGCATTGAAAGCGTCACCGGAAGGCTCAACACCGATTTTTTCAAGCACGGCGGCTTCGCCATGCTGCTCAAGCGCCAGCCCGTAGGTCAGCGGTTTGGAGACCGATTGAATGGTGAAGGGCTGGTTGCAGTCGCCCACCTCGTAAACATGGCCGTCCGGCGTGGCAATGCAAATGCCAAACCAGTCGGGGTCGGCCAGTGCGAGTTCCGGAATGTAGTCGGCCACCTGGCCCGCGTTCAAGCCACTGAAACGGGCGTGCAAGGCCTGAAGGTAATCCTGAATGGGAGATTGCGCCACTTTGGTACCCGAAGAGTGAGGTTGCAGTTGGTAAGCAAAAACAATGCCTGATTCGGTCAATGACGGGTTTGAAGGAGGATTCCTGCGGCTGTTTGCGGGCTCACCATCGTCCCAGTAGGGCAATGCAGGGCTGCGGTAACATCGCCTGCCCAGCCAGAGCGTGCCTGTGACAGCGTGCAAGGCCCGCAATGGCTGTTACCAAAATACCCGATGAACGCCCCCACACAGCTTAAGTCCCTGATGCCTGCCGGCGCAATTGCCCCGCACGGGCCCGAACGCATCCGCGAAATTCCGTATAACTACACCTCGTTCTCTGACCGCGAGATCGTGATTCGCCTTTTGGGTGCACCAGCCTGGGACTGGTTGAACAAATTGCGCGAGGAACGCCGCACCGGCCGCTCGGCCCGCATGCTGTACGAGGTGCTGGGCGATATCTGGGTGGTGCAGCGCAACCCCTATCTGCAAGACGACCTGCTCGACAACCCGAAGCGCCGGGTATTGCTGGTGCAAGCCCTGCAGCACCGTCTGGGTGAAATTGAAAAGCGCCGCAAACCCGCCGACGATCCCGAGCGCGATGCCCTGGTGGGCCAGCTGCTTGACGTGGCGCGCCAGGCTGTGCAAGCCTTTGATGCCCATTTTGTCGAAACCGCCACCTTGCGCCGCCAGGCCCAAAAGGTGCTGGCCCGGCTGACCGCCAAGGACAACATCAAGTTTGATGGCCTGAGCCGCGTCAGCCATGTGACCGACGCCACCGACTGGCGCGTGGAGTACCCGTTTGTGGTGCTGACACCCGATTCCGAGGCCGAGATGGCGCATCTGGTCAAGGGCTGCATCGAGCTCGGTCTGACCATCATTCCGCGTGGCGGCGGCACGGGTTACACCGGCGGCGCCATTCCGCTGACCTGGAAGAGCGTGGTCATCAACACCGAAAAACTGGAAGCCATGACCGAGGTCGAAATGCGCACGCTGCCGGGCCTGGACCAGGAAGTCGGCACGGTCTGGACCGAGGCCG
The DNA here is from genome assembly GCF_030653815.1 of Rhodoferax sp. GTDB lineage: Bacteria > Pseudomonadota > Gammaproteobacteria > Burkholderiales > Burkholderiaceae_C > Rhodoferax. The sequence continues at coordinate 39,543 of NZ_JAURYQ010000009.1, forward strand.
GTGTGGTGACCAGCCGGGTGGCCCATGCGGCCGAGCGCGCCGGTTTTGTCTTTGCGGTGGATCCCACCTCCGCCGATGCGTCGTGCATTGGCGGCAACATTGCCATGAACGCCGGCGGCAAAAAGGCCGTGTTGTGGGGCACCTCGCTGGACAACCTGGCCAGCTGGCGCATGGTGACACCGCAGGCTGAGTGGCTGGAGGTGACCCGCCTGAACCACAACATGGGCAAGATCCATGATGTGGACGTGGCCAGCTTCGAGTTGCAGTATTTCAAGGCCGACGGCAAAACGCCGCTGCGCTCAGAGCGCCTGGACATTGCCGGCAAATCTTTCCGCAAGGAGGGTCTGGGCAAGGACGTGACCGACAAGTTCCTGAGCGGCCTGCCCGGCATTCAAAAAGAGGGCTGTGACGGCCTGATCACCAGCGCGCGTTGGGTGGTGCACAAAATGCCCCAGCACACGCGCACCGTGTGCCTGGAGTTTTTTGGCAATGCCAAGGACGCCGTGCCCAGCATCGTCGAAATCAAGGACTTCATGTTCGCCGAGCAAAAGCGCTCCGGCGTGTTGCTGGCCGGGCTGGAGCATCTGGATGACCGCTACCTGAAAGCCGTGGGTTACACCACCAAGAGCAAGCGCGGTGCCGCCCTGAGCAGCGGCGGTGTGCCCAAGATGGTGTTGTTTGGCGACATTGCCGGCAACGATGCCGACGAGGTGGCGCGCGTTACCAGCGAGGTGGTGCGTATTGCCAACTCGCGCAGCGGCGAGGGTTTCATTGCCATCAGCCCCGAGGCGCGCAAGAAATTCTGGCTTGACCGCAAGCGCACGGCGGCCATCAGCCGCCACACCAATGCCTTCAAGATCAACGAGGACGTGGTGATCCCGCTGCCGCGCATGGCCGAGTACACCGACGGCATTGAGCGCATCAACATCGAGCTGAGCCTGCGCAACAAACTGGCGCTGTGCGATGCGCTGCAGGACTATTTCCAGCAAGGGCATCTGCCGGTGGGCCGGCAAGACGATGCCGGAGAAATCTCTGCCGCCGAATTGCTGGAAGACCGCGTCGCCCAGGCGCTGGCGCTGCTGGACGAGGTGCGCACGCTGTGGGCGGGCTGGCTGCGCGACGTCGAGCCGCTGTTTCCCCAGCTGCAGGACCATTCACTGCGTGCCAGCTGGAAGACGCAAATTCGCCAGCCTTTGCAGCAGATCTTCAGCGGTGTCGCCTTCGAGGCGATTCTGAAGGAATGCACCGCCATTCACCAGCGCGTGCTCAAGGGCCGGGTGTGGGTGGCGCTGCACATGCACGCCGGTGACGGCAATGTGCACACCAATATCCCGGTCAACAGCGACGACTACGACATGCTGCAGGCGGCCCATGGCGCGGTCAAGCGCATCATGGCGCTGGCGCGCAGCCTGGACGGCGTGATCTCGGGTGAGCACGGCATCGGCATCACCAAGCTGGAGTTTTTGAGCGATGCCGAGTTGCAGCCCTTCACGGACTACAAGGCCAAAGTCGACCCCGAGGGGCGTTTCAACAAAGGCAAACTGTTGCGTGCCGAGCCGACGCCAGATGCCTTGTATGCCGACCTGACCAACGCCTACACCCCCAGTTTCGGCCTGATGGGGCATGAGTCATTGATCATGCAGCAGAGCGACATCGGCGCCATTGCCGACAGCGTGAAAGACTGCCTGCGCTGTGGCAAGTGCAAACCGGTGTGCGCCACGCATGTGCCGCGCGCCAACTTGCTCTACAGCCCGCGCAACAAAATTCTGGCCACCTCGCTGCTGGTGGAAGCCTTTTTGTACGAAGAGCAAACCCGCCGCGGCGTCAGCATCAAGCACTGGCAGGAATTCGAGGACGTGGCCGACCATTGCACGGTGTGCCACAAGTGTCTGAGCCCGTGCCCGGTCAACATCGACTTTGGTGATGTCTCGATGGCCATGCGCAACCTGCTGCGCAAAATGGGCAAAAAGAGCTTCCGGCCCGCCGGGGCGGCGGCCATGTTCATGCTCAACGCCACCAATCCCGAGACCATCAAACTGGCGCGCTCGGTGATGGTCAACGTGGCCATCAAGGCGCAGCGCATGACGGCCGACGTGCTCAAAGTGATGGGCCGCAAACAAACCAAGGCGCCACCGGCCACGCTGGGCGCCGCGCCCATCAAGGAACAGGTGATCCACTTCATCAATAAAAAGCTGCCCGGTGGCCTGCCCAAGAAGACCGCGCGTGCCTTGCTGGACATTGAAGACAAGGATTACGTGCCGATCATCCGCAACCCCAAAACCACCACCTCCGAGACCGAAGCGGTGTTTTACTTTCCGGGTTGCGGCTCGGAGCGCCTGTTCAGCCAGGTTGGTCTGGCCACCCAGGCCATGCTGTGGCATGCCGGCGTGCAAACGGTGCTGCCACCGGGTTACCTGTGCTGTGGTTACCCGCAGCGCGGCGGCGGCCAGTTTGACAAGGCCGAGAAGATGATCACCGACAACCGGGTGCTGTTTCACCGGGTCGCCAACACGCTGAACTACCTGGACATCAAGACCGTGGTGGTGAGCTGTGGCACCTGTTACGACCAGCTGCAGGGCTACAAGTTTGAGGAAATCTTTCCCGGGTGCCGCATCATCGACATCCATGAGTACCTGCTGGAAAAGGGCATCACGCTGGCCAATGCCGGGGCGTTTTTATTCCACGACCCGTGCCATAGCCCGATGAAGTTGCAGGAACCGCTCAAGACGGTGAAGGCCTTGCTGGGTGACAATGTCATCCAGTCCGAGCGTTGCTGCGGCGAGTCCGGAACGCTGGCCCTGAACCGCCCCGACATCTCGACCCAGGTGCGTTTCCGCAAGGAAGAAGAGATATTGAAAGGCGAAGCGCAGTTGCGCCAGATCCCCGGCGTGGGCGCCAAGGACAACATCAAGATGCTGACCTCCTGCCCGGCTTGCTTGCAGGGTCTGAGCCGTTTTGGCGAAGACCTGCAAAACGGCCTGATGGAAACCGATTACATCGTGGTGGAGATGGCCAGGCAGATTCTGGGCGACCAGTGGATGCCGGACTACGTCAAGGTGGCCAACGACGGCGGCATTGAGCGCGTGCTGGTTTGAGTTGATTGACATATTAAAAGAGGTGACACACATGGCAGGTTTACAAGCGGGCGCCCCGGCGCCTCAAGACATCACGGTGCACAGCCAGTCGCGGGTGCTGGAAATCAGTTTCTCCGACGGCGCGAGCTTTCGGATTCCTTTTGAGTTGATGCGTGTTTATTCACCGTCTGCCGAAGTGGCGGGCCACGGGCCAGGCCAGGAGGTGCTGCAAACCGGCAAGCGCGAGGTCACTTTGAGCGGTCTGGAGCCGGTGGGTAACTACGCCATCCAGCCCAGCTTTTCAGACGGGCACGACACCGGCATTTATTCCTGGGACTATCTGTACTTTCTGGGTTCGCAGCAGGACAAGTTGTGGCTTGACTACAACGCCCGCCTGACCGCTGCCGGTGTCGATCGCGACGCGCCCATGCTTGAGAAGGCGGGCAGCAGTTGCGCCAGCCATTGAGGCATTTCCAAGTCCTATCGTTCTTCAATTATGAGCACTACACATTTCGGGTTCAAAAGCGTTGATGAGGCTGACAAAGCCAATCATGTCAAAGGCGTTTTTGATTCGGTCGCCCCCAAGTACGACGTCATGAACGACCTGATGTCGATGGGCCTGCATCGCGTCTGGAAAGCCTATACCGTCACGGTGGCCAACGTGCACGAGGGTGACAAGGTGCTCGACATTGCCGGCGGCACCGGCGACCTGGCCCTGGCCTTTGCTGCCAAGGTCGGCAAGAGCGGGCAGGTGGTGCACACCGACATCAACGAAGCCATGTTGCGCACCGGGCGTGACCGTCTGGTGGATGCCGGCGTGGTGCTGCCCACGCTGGTGTGTGATGCCGAAAAGCTGCCTTTTCCCGACCACCATTTCAACCTGGTCACGGTGGCTTTTGGCTTGCGCAACATGACGCACAAGGACGTGGCCCTGGCGGAGATGAACCGGGTGCTCAAGCCCGGTGGCAAGTTGCTGGTGCTCGAGTTTTCCAAGGTGGCCAAGCCGCTGGAAAAAGCCTACGACTGGTACTCGTTCAAGGTGCTGCCCAAGCTGGGCGAGTGGGTGGCAGGCGACGCCTCCAGTTACCAGTATCTGGCCGAGTCGATTCGCATGCATCCGAGCCAGGAAGAACTCAAATCCCTGATGAAGGCTAATGGCTTTGGCCATGTGGATTACCACAACATGACGGGTGGTCTGGTAGCCTTGCATGTCGGTATCAAATGTTGAGCGAATTCACGATCCCGGCACCCGATTATTTTTATTGATTCATAAAACTTGGAGATGGTATGAAACGATGGCTTTCAGTTTTGACGATGAGTCTGGTCCTGGTGACCGGTCACGCCGACGCGGCCAAGCGCTTTGGTGGTGGGTCCTCCTTTGGCAAGCAGTCCAGCAACGTGACGCAACGCCAGGCGGCACCCGCACCGGCGCCCACTCAGGCGGCTGCCGCCAAGGCGCCCGCAGCGGGCACTGCCGCTGCCGCAGCTCCCAAGAAGCCTTGGGGTGCCATGCTGGGTGGTCTGGCTGCCGGCCTGGGTCTGGCCTGGCTGGCCAGCTCGCTCGGCTTGGGTGAAGAGATGGGACAAATTTTGATGTTTGCCTTGCTGGCCATGGCCATCATGGCTGGCGTGGCCTGGTTCAAGCGGCGTAACAACGCGGCCTCGCGGACGTCGGCCTCGCCCTTTGCGTTTCAGGGCGCAGGGGCTGCCAGCCCTGCCAGCGTACCGGCCAGCTACCGTCCTGAAAATGTTGGCAATGACGCTTCAGCGCGGCCCTGGGAGCGCAATTCGGCAGCCTTTGACAGCACCCCGCTGGCAGGCGCTGCACCTGCTGCAAGCGGTTCGATGATCGGCTCGGGCCTGTCCGGTTCCCAGACCTGGGGTATCCCCGAGGGCTTTGATTCCGAGGGCTTTCTCACGGCGGCAAAAGCCAATTTTGTCTCGCTGCAGGCCGCTTGGGACAAATCCGACATTCCCGCCTTGCGTGTCATGATGACCGACACCATGCTGAAGGAAATCCAGGCCCAGCTCGCCGAGCGTGAGAATCACACGGGTGGTCCGGGCAATCAGACCGAGGTCGTGATGATCGAGGCCCATCTGCTCGGTATTGAAGATCTGGGCGACGAATACATGGCCAGTGTGGAGTTCACCGGCATGATCCGTGAGGAGCCCTCGGCGGGTGCCAGCCCGTTCCGCGAAGTCTGGAACATGATCAAGCCAAAAAATGGTCGCAGCGGCTGGTTGGTGGCAGGGGTTCAAGCCCTGCAGTAAGCGAAAGCGTTCTGTTTCAGGGAATAATGGGGTCTATGGCAACACAGACCCCTTTTTCTTTTCTGGAGAGTTTTGTAGAAAAACTCCCGCTCCCCAAATTGTCCCCTCCGGCCTGGGCTGTCAACGAGGCCCAGCGCCGCATTGTGCTGCTGCTGAATCATGTCCTGATGCAGGAGAGCGAGGCCATGGCGCGCCTGGTGCGCCAAAAAGACCGCATCATGCTGGTGCAGTGGCGCAGCTTTTATTTCAAGCTGGTGGCCACGCCGGCGGGCTTGCTGGATCTGGCGGACGAGCAGGCCAAGCCCGACCTGGTCCTGACCGTCACCGACGAGTCGCCTTTTGCGCTGGCGCAGGCGGTTTTCAAGGGTGAAAAGCCCGCCGTCCGGATTGAAGGCGATGTCCAGTTGGCCGCTGAAGTCAACTGGCTGACCGAGCATGTGCGCTGGGACATGGAAGAAGACCTGGCGCGCGTCATCGGTGACGTGCCGGCACACACCCTGAGCCAGATGGCCGGGACCCTGAGCAGCAGCCTGCGGGAGTTTTTGGCCAAGGCAGCAGCGTTTGCGCCCGGCAAGTCAGCCAAATGACCAATATTTTTCGCGGGGCCTTCATCCTGTGGGTGATGTTGCGCAATGGCCTGGATGAACTGGCCCTGACCAGCTTCAATAAACCCTGGTTGCTGCGCCTGACCAAAATATTGACCTTGGGGCGCAAGCTCGACGCGCCCCGGGGTCAGCGCATTCGTGAAACGCTGGAAAGCCTCGGCCCCATTTTTGTCAAATTTGGCCAGGTGCTGTCGACCCGGCGCGACCTGCTGCCGGTGGACATTGCCGACGAACTGGCGCTGCTGCAAGACCGGGTGCCGCCGTTTCCAAGCGAGGTGGCGGTGGCCATCATCGAGCGCGCGTTTGGCAAGTCGGTGAACGATATTTTTGTTTCGTTTGAACATCAGCCAGTCGCCAGCGCTTCCATTGCCCAGGTTCATTTCGCGGTGCTCAAGGACCGGCAGGGCCAGTCGCGCGACGTCGCGGTCAAGGTGCTGCGCCCAGACATGCTGTCGGTCATCAACAAAGACCTGGCCTTGTTGCGCATGATGGCGGGCTGGGTGGAGAGCCTGTCGGACGACGGCAAACGCCTCAAGCCGCGCGAGGTGGTGGCTGAATTTGACAAATACCTGCACGACGAACTCGACCTGGTGCGCGAGGCCTCCAGTGCAGCCCAGCTGCGCCGCAACATGGCCGACCTGGACCTGGTGTTGATTCCGGAGATGTACTGGGATTACTGCATGCCCGAGGTGATCGTGATGGAGCGCATGAAAGGCGCGCCGATCAACCAGGTGGAGCGTTTGCGTGCAGCGGGTATTGATATCCCGAAGTTGGCGCGCGATGGGGTCACCATCTTTTTCACCCAGGTGTTTCGCGACGGCTTCTTTCACGCCGACATGCACCCCGGCAACATCCAGGTGAGCCTGGAGCCTGCCACCTTTGGCCGCTACATTTCGCTTGACTTCGGCATTGTCGGTACCCTGACCGAAGGCGACAAGGAATACCTGGCGCAAAACTTCATTGCCTTTTTCCGCCGCGACTACAAGCGTGTGGCCGAGCTGCACATCGAGTCGGGCTGGGTGCCCGCTGCCACCCGCGTGGATGAGCTCGAAGCCGCGGTGCGTGCTGTTTGCGAGCCCTACTTTGATCGGCCGCTCAAGGAGTTGTCGCTGGGCATGATCCTGATGCGCCTGTTCCAGACCTCGCGCCGGTTCCAGGTCGAGATCCAACCGCAACTGGTGCTGCTGCAAAAAACCCTGCTCAATATTGAAGGGCTGGGGCGCCAGCTTGATCCTGACCTGGACTTGTGGCACACCGCCAAACCCTTTCTTGAAAAGTGGATGATGGAACAGATCGGTCCCAAGAAGCTGATTGACGAGCTGCGCAACGAGGCGCCACGCTACGCCAAGCTGCTGCCCGAGCTGCCCCGCCTGCTGTTTGATTTTCTCAAGCATCCGCCTGCTGACGCCAGTGCCAGGGAGCTGCGTGCCTTGCTGGTCGAGCAGCGCCGCACCAACAAGCTGCTGCAGTCCCTGGTGTACGGCGTGATTGGCTTTGTGCTGGGCCTGATCGTGATGCAGATATTGGTGCGCGTGCAGATTTTCTAGCCTGGGTCGGCCCTGAGCTCCGGAATTCGGGGGCGACTTTATAATCACGGGTTTTGCGACTCCCTTACACAGGTCTGATTACCATGCCCATTTATGCCTACAAATGCAACGCCTGCGGCTTTGCCCAGGATGTGTTGCAAAAAATGTCCGACCCCGTGCTCACCGAGTGCCCCACCTGCGGCCAGGCCAGCTTTGCCAAGCAGCTCACCGCGGCTGGCTTTCAGCTCAAGGGTTCGGGTTGGTATGCCACCGATTTCAAGGGGGGGAGTGCGGCTGCTTCGGCCGTCGCCCCGGCGGCAGGCGCCTCGGCCGCCCCAGCGGAGGCTGCGAGCAGCGTGGCCGCTCCGGCCAAAACAGAGGCTGCGCCTGCGGCCAGTGCCTGTGGTGGTGGCTGTGCCTGCCATAGCTGAATCCCTTCTCTTCGAAAGTTTCTGTGCCTTTTAGAAAATACCTGCTGACCGGTTTGCTGGTCTGGCTGCCGACGGCCATCACCTTCGCCGTGCTGTTGTGGCTGATGGAATTGCTTGATGGCATTTTTGTTGGCTTGCTGACCGTGTTGCAGGCCATGCTGCCGGGATCCTTGATGAATACCCTGGAGTATTTCAAGCATATTCCGGGGCTCGGGGTCATCCTGGTCTTCGGTGGTCTTTTGCTCACCGGTGCGCTGGTGACCAATGTGGCGGGACGCTGGTGGCTGGTGCAGTGGCATCGCATCCAGACCAAGATTCCGGTGTTCAAGACCATCTACACCAGTGTCAAGAAAGTTTCTGACACGCTGTTTTCCAGCAACGGCAATGCTTTTCGCACGGCGCTGCTGGTGCAGTACCCGCGCCAGGGGGCCTGGACCATCGCATTTCAAACCGGTGTGCCCGGTGGCGAGGTGGCGCAGCATCTGGGCCCGGACTTTGTCAGCGTGTATGTGCCCACCACACCCAACCCCACCAGTGGCTTCTTCCTGATGGTGCCGCGCAGCGATGTGATCGAGCTCAACATGAGTGTGGATGAAGCCTTGACCTATGTGATTTCGATGGGTTCGGTGCCTCCCGCTGCGCCGGATCTGTTACCCAAATAATTTTTTGATAACCCGCCACTTGTTCCAGGTGGTTTTAGAAAGCAGTTTTATGGCGATGCGTTCTCATTATTGCGGTCTCGTGACCGAAGCCCTGATGGGCGAAACCGTGACCTTGTGCGGTTGGGTCAACCGTCGACGTGACCACGGCGGCGTGATTTTTGTTGATGTGCGCGACCGCGAAGGTTACGTGCAAGTGGTGTGCGACCCCGACCGGGCCGAGATGTTCGGTGTGGCTGAAGACCTGCGCAACGAGTTTTGCATCCAGGTCAAGGGCCTGGTGCGCGCGCGCCCGGACGGCACCGTCAATGCCAACCTCAAGAGCGGCAAGATCGAGGTGTTGTGCCATGAGCTCAAGGTGCTCAACCCCTCGGTCACGCCGCCGTTCCAGCTGGATGAGGAAAACCTCAGCGAGACCACGCGTCTGACGCACCGGGTGCTGGACTTGCGTCGCCCCTACATGCAAAACAACCTCCTGCTGCGCTACCGCGTGACCATGGAAGTGCGCAAGTTCCTGGACGCCAACGGTTTTGTCGACATTGAAACCCCCATGCTGACCAAGAGCACGCCCGAAGGCGCGCGTGACTACCTGGTGCCCAGCCGGGTTCATGATGGCCACTTTTTTGCGCTGCCGCAAAGCCCGCAGCTGTTCAAGCAGTTGCTGATGGTGGCTGGGTTCGATCGCTACTATCAGATCACCAAGTGCTTCCGCGACGAAGACCTGCGCGCCGACCGCCAGCCTGAATTCACCCAGATCGATATTGAAACCTCGTTCATGGACGAAGAAGACATTCGGGCCATGTTCCAGGGCATGATCAAGACCGTGTTCCAGAACACGCTGGGCGTTGACCTGGGCGAGTTCCCGGTCATGAGCTACCAGGAAGCCGCGCGCCGCTATGGCTCGGACAAGCCCGACCTGCGTGTCAAGCTTGAATTTACCGAACTCACCGACGTCATGGCCGATGTCGACTTCAAGGTGTTCTCCACGCCCGCCACCACCAAGGGTGGCCGTGTGGTGGCGCTGTGCGTGCCCGGTGGTGCCGAGATCACCCGCAGTGAAATTGACAACTACGGCGAATTCGTCAAGATTTACGGTGCCAAGGGTCTGGCCTGGATCAAGGTCAATGACGTCACCAACGGGCGTGAGGGCCTGCAAAGCCCGATCGTCAAAAACCTGCATGACGCGGCGCTGGCTGAAATCCTGAAACGCACTGGCGCCAAGGACGGCGATATTTTGTTTTTTGGCGCCGACAAGGAAAAAATTGTCAACGACGCCATCGGTGCGCTGCGCATCAAGATCGGCCACAGCGCCTTCGGCAAGAAGAATGGCCTGTTCGAAGACCGCTGGGCACCGCTGTGGGTGGTGGACTTCCCGATGTTCGAACACGACGAAGAGTCCGACCGCTGGATGGCGGTGCACCACCCCTTCACCGCACCCAAGGACGGCCATGAAGACCTGATGGTCACGGACCCGGCCAAGTGCATCTCCAAGGGCTACGACATGGTGCTCAACGGTTGGGAAATGGGCGGCGGTTCGGTCCGTATCCACCGCGCCGATGTGCAGAAAAAGGTGTTCGACGCGCTCAAGATCACGCCCGAAGAAGCACAGCAGAAGTTTGGCTTCCTGCTCGACGCGCTGCAGTACGGCGCGCCGCCCCACGGTGGCCTGGCCTTTGGCCTGGACCGCATCGTCACCCTGATGACCGGCGCCGAGTCGATTCGTGACGTGATCGCCTTCCCCAAAACCCAGCGTGCCCAGTGCCTGCTGACCCAAGCCCCCAGCCCGGTGGACGAGAAACAGTTGCGCGAGTTGCACATTCGCCTGCGTACCCCCGAGGCGCCCAAGGTGGCGTAAGTTTGTCCAGACGCGTTTGATGCAAAATGAAAGGGCGCCAACTCGGCGCCCTTTTTAATTGGAATGCTTTTTTCTCCGTGACTGCCGCTTCTCACTCCTTCAAAATTCCGCAGTCGGTGCTGGTCGTCATCCATACCCCCGCGCTCGAGGTGCTGTTGATCAAACGTGCCGACGTCGATGATTTCTGGCAATCGGTGACGGGCAGCAAGGACAGTCTGGATGAGACATTTCTGGAAACTGCCCAGCGCGAGGTGATGGAAGAGACCGGCATTGATTGCGGTCCGGGCTCAAAGCTGGCGGATGAGTTGCAGGACTGGCATCTTGAAAATGTGTACGAAATTTATCCGCGTTGGCGCCATCGCTACGCGCCCGGCGTCACCCACAACGCCGAGCATTTGTTTGGCCTGCAAATGCCGGCAGTCACGCCGGTGCGCTTGAGTCCGCATGAACACACGGCCTACCAGTGGCTGCCCTGGCGTGAAGCCGCTGCGGCCTGTTTTTCTTCCTCCAATGCCGAGGCCTGTTTGCTCTTGCCCCGCTTTGCCTCTAGCCAAAGGCGCTGATGAACATCATTCGGGTTGCCACATACAACATTCACAAAGGTGTGCAAGGCCTGGGGCCGGCGCGGCGCCTGGAAATTCACAACCTGGGGCTGGCGGTCGAGTCGCTCGATGCCGACGTGGTCTGCCTGCAGGAAGTGCGCCATAGCAACCGCCTGGAAGCGAAACGTTTTCCTCATTGGCCCGAGTTGGCGCAAGCCGAATTTTTGGCACCTCAGGGCTACGAGGCGGTGTACCGCACCAACGCCATCACGCGCCATGGCGAGCACGGCAATGCCCTGCTGTCACGCTGGCCGGTGCTGGGACACCAGCATGAAGACATGTCGGACCACCGGCTGGAGCAACGCGGTTTTTTGCATGTGACCCTCGACTTGCACGGCCAGAGCGTTCATGTGCTGGTGGTGCACCTGGGGCTGGTCAAGGCCAGCCGGGTGCGCCAGGTGGCGCAGTTGCAGCGTTTTATTGCCCGTGAAATTCCAGCCAAGGCGCCCTTGCTGGTGGCGGGTGACTTCAACGACTGGGGCAAGAGTGTGCAGGCGGCGCTGGCGCAGACCGGCTTGCACACCTGGGATGCGCGCCAGCCCACCTATCCGTCGCGCTTGCCATTGGCGCAGTTGGACTATGTGTTTGCGCGCGGCCTCACGCCGATGGGCTTGATGGTGCCGCGCGGGCGCATCTGGGGACGCATGTCCGACCATTTGCCCCTGATTGCCGAATTTGCCTTGCCCGTGAGCTGATTCGGCGCATGTTCACAGCCGGTCATCAGGTGGATTTATTGCAAGGAACGCAGGAGTTCTTTCCCGCCCTGGTGCAGGCGATGGACCGCAGCGTGCATGAGATTCGCCTGGAAACCTATATTTTCAGCGTGGAAGCCAGTGGTGCCCAGGTTGCCCAGGCCCTGGAGCGCGCCGCTCGGCGCGGGGTCAAGGTGTTTGTCGTGATGGATGGTGCCGGCACCGATGGCCTGAGCCCGGAATGGGTGAGCCGCTTTTCGGCAGCGGGTGTGGCCTGGCATATCTTTTCCCCGCTGGGTCGTACCGGTTTCCTGATTCCGAACCGCTGGCGCCGTTTGCATCGCAAATTGTGCGTGGTGGATGGCCATGTGGCATTTTGCGGCGGCATCAATGTACTGGACGATTTTTATGACCCCAACCACGGAGTGCTGGAGGCCCCGCGCTTTGATTTTGCGGTGCGCGTGACCGGACCCCTGGTGGAGTCGGCGCACGCCGCCACGCTGCAATTCTGGTGGCGTTTGCAGGCCACGCGCATCGGGCGTCAGGGTGATCTGGCCGCCGCCTGGCAAGTCTTGCATTTGGCCAACCAGTCCGACCCGGATGCTGTGCCGGCGGCCGATGACAGCCATGTGGCTGGCGCCCTGGCGCAAACACGGGCTGGCCTGATCCTGCGCGACAACGTGCGGCATCGCACCCACATCGAGCGGGCCTACCGTCAGGCCATTGGTGAGGCACAGCATGACATCATCATTTCCAACGCCTATTTTTTGCCGGGCCGAAAAATCCGCCGGGGCCTGGTGCATGCCGCCCAGCGTGGCGTGCGGGTGCGCTTGTTGCTGCAGGGGCGCTATGAGTACTTCATGCAGTACCACGCAGCGCGCATGGTCTACGGCAAATTGCTGGCCGCCGGTGTGGAGATCACCGAATACCAAGTGAGTTTCCTGCATGCCAAGGTCGCGGTGATCGACGGTCATTGGGCCACCGTGGGTTCCTCCAACCTCGATCCCTTGAGCCTGTTGCTGGCACGCGAGGCCAATGTGGTGGTCGATGATGTGGCGTTTGCGCAGAATTTGCAGGCGCGCCTGGAGCACGCCATGGCGGTGGCAGGCACGCGGGTGGACCCCGCGGACTATGCCGCCCGGCCGTTTGTGCAGCGCATGCTTGACAGGGTGGCCTACGTCATCATGCGTGGCTTGCTGTTTGTCAGTGGAAAACGCTATTAAATATAGAGCTATTAACACAATAAGAACAAGCTATCGGGGTAAATAACCTTGTTGGAGAAAGACTGCTAACATTGTTCGACATTCAATTACAGCTTGCTTAACCCATGAATTCAGCTCCCGTCGAAGAAGGCACACCGGTCTCCGTCAAAATCCGTGAACGTGTTCTGGCCGCGCGCAAGCGCTTCCACGCCAATGACAACATTGCGGACTTCATCCAGCCCGGCGAACTGGAGCTCTTGCTGGACGAGGTTGAAGAAAAAATGAAGGGGGTGCTGGGCAGCCTGGTGATTGACACCGAGCATGACCACAACACCGACGACACCGCGCGCCGCGTGGCCAAGATGTACGTCAAGGAAGTGTTTCAGGGCCGTTATGTCAAGGCACCGACCATCACCGAATTCCCCAATGCCGAACACCTCAATGAGCTGATGATCGTCGGCCCCATCACCGTGCGCAGCGCTTGCAGCCACCATTTTTGTCCCATCATGGGCAAGATCTGGATCGGCGTGCTGCCCAATGAGCACACCAATGTGATCGGCTTGTCAAAATACGCTCGGCTGGCCGAATGGGTCATGGGCCGCCCGCAAATCCAGGAAGAGGCGGTGGTGCAACTGGCTGACCTGATCCAGCAAAAAACCCAACCTGATGGCTTGGCCATCGTCATGGAAGCCACGCATTTCTGTATGGGCTGGCGTGGTGTCAAGGACGTTGACAGCAAGATGATCAACTCGGTGATGCGCGGCAGTTTCCTGAAGGACGCCAATTTGCGTCGCGAATTTTTGTCTTTGATTCCCCAGAAAGGTTAACCATGTTGGTTCGTTTGTTGTATGCCAGCCGGGCGGTGGACACCAGCTCCGAGGCCATAGAGTCCATCCTGCACCAGTCGCGTGACCACAACCCCAGCACTGGCGTGACAGGTGTCCTGTGTTACGGCGGCGGTATTTTCTTGCAGGCCCTGGAGGGGGGCCGCATGGCGGTCAGTCAACTTTATGGGCACATTCAGCGCGACCCGCGTCACAAGGACGTGGTGCTGCTGCAATACGAAGAGATCTCGGAACGCCGGTTCTCCGGCTGGACCATGGGTGAGGTCAACATGAACCGCATCAACGCGGCTATTTTGCTCAAATATGCCGAAAAACCCGAGCTCGACCCTTACTCTGTCTCGGGCAGTGTTTCCATGGCCCTGCTCGAAGAGCTGATCGCCACCGCGTCCATCATCGGTCGCGTTTGATTCGTGCCTGCCAGCGTCCTGCTGGGTTGTGATTTCTCCAGCGCACCGACACCCAGGAAAACCATTGTCTTGGCCATCGGCGAGTTGCACCCGGGCCGGGTGCAACTGGTCCGACTGGTGCATTTCCCATCGCTGCTTGATTTCTCAGAGTGGCTCAAGCAAGACCAAAGCTGGGTCGGCGCGTTCGATTTGCCGTTTGGTCTGCCACGCGAACTGGTGCAAACGCTGGGTTGGCCGACCGATTGGGCTGGCTGCATGGCGCACTACAGCGCGCTGAGCCGGGAGCAGATTCGCCAGGCCTTTGCGGCCTTTTGCCAGGCGCGCCCGGTGGGTGGCAAATTTGCCCATCGCGCGACCGACGGGCCTGCCGGCTCCAGCCCGAGCATGAAGTGGGTGAATCCACCCGTGGCTTTCATGATGCATGCCGGGGTGCCGCTGCTACTACAGGCCGGGGCCACGCTGCCGGGACTGCATCAAGGTGGTGAGCCCCTGAAAATCGCGCTTGAGGGCTACCCCGGCCTGCTGGCGCGCGAGGTGCTCGGTCAGCGCAGTTACAAGGCGGACGACAAGGCGCGGCAGACGCCCGAGCGCCTGATTGCCCGCAAGGACCTGATCACGGCGCTGGAGCACGGCCATACCCGGCTGGGTTTGCGCCTCAAGCTCAGCCACGCCCAGCGCGACGCGCTGGCTGACGATGCCCGGGGTGACGCGCTGGACGCCGTGTTGTGCCTGATGCAGGCGGCCTGGGCGCAAACGCGGCATGACGCGGGTGATACACGCTACGGCTTGCCCGCGCAGATGGATCCGCTGGAAGGCTGGATCGTCAGCGCCTGAGTTTTTTCATGTGGCGAAAAATTCTTTGTCTGTGTTTGTTGCTGCCTCTGTGCGCGCAGGCCCGGGTCTGGCTGGGCGAAGTCACCCATGTGTCGGACGGTGACACGCTGTGGATCAAGGCCGGGCGGGGCGTGGCACCGCGCAAGGTGCGCCTGTTGGGCCTGGATGCGCCCGAGTTGTGTCAGCCGGGTGGTGAGGCTTCCCGCGCCGCCTTGCAAGCCCTGGTGGTCAACAAGCCGGTGCAGGTGAACGTGAACTTTCAGGATACTTATGGCCGTGATCTGGCCCGGCTGCAGGTGGATGGGCGTGATGTCGGGGCTGCTTTGGTCGGCGCCGGCCATGCCTGGTCAAGCCGCTGGCGCGGCAGTCCGGGCCCTTATGCGGTCCAGGAAGCGTTGGCAAAAGCGGCCAGGCTGGGGCTGTTTGCCGATCCGGCGGCGCTGTTGCCGCGCGACTTTCGCAAGCGTCACGGCCCTTGCCAGACCGGGCGTCAGGCGTTCAAGCCGGGGTAGGCTCGGGTGCCGGGCTGCCGCACACCGGGCATGCGCCGTGGCGACCAATGCGAACTTCGGTAAATTCCATGGCGCGGCCATCCAGCATCAACAGGCGGCCGGTCAGGGCTCGGCCGGCGCCACTGATCAGCTTGAGGGCCTCGGCGGCCTGCATGGTGCCAATGATGCCCACCAGCGGCGCAAAGACCCCCATGGTGGCGCAGCGGGTTTCTTCAAAAGTAGCCTCGGGCGGGAAGACACAGGCGTAGCAAGGTGACAAGCTGTCGCGCGCGTCGTACACGCTGAGCTGGCCGTCGAAGCGGATGGCGGCCCCCGAGATCAGAGGTGTTTTGTGCGCCACACAAGCCGCGTTGATGGCGTGCCGGGTGGCAAAGTTGTCGCAACAGTCCAGCACCACATCCGCTTGCGCCACCAGTTGGCCCAAGAGCACGGCATCGGCACGTTGCTGCACCGTCGTCACGTGCACCCCCGGGTTGATCTGGGCAATGGCGGTCTGGATGGACTGAACCTTGGGGTGGCCGACGCGGTCCACCGTATGGGCCACCTGGCGCTGCAGGTTGGTCAGGTCCACCGTGTCGTGATCCACCACGGTGATGTGGCCGACACCGGCCGAGGCCAGGTACAGCGCCACCGGGGACCCCAGGCCGCCGGCGCCAATGATCAGTGCGTGCGCCGCCAGGATGCGCTCCTGGCCTTCGATCCCGACTTCATTGAGCAGGATGTGGCGCGAATAGCGCAGCAGCTCGTCATCGGTCATGAACCCGCCCTTAGTTCTCTTTTTCAGCTTGAGGCCGCTCGACCAGGGTCTTGCTGACGATGACCGGCAAGCCCTTGAGCTGGTTCAAGGCCTGGGTCAGCGGGAAGTCCTTGGCCGAACCCAGCTCGGGGAGCCGGCGCTCGGAGGCCGGCTTTTTCATTTCTTCTTCGAGTTTGATGCGGGCGTCTTCCCGGGATTTTTCACGGGCGGCGTCCTTGACCTCTGCGCCCTGACCACTGGACAGGTGCTTTTCCAGGTCGGCTTCACGCGTGCGCAGGGCGGCAAACAGGTTGCCGTCGGCGCTCTCGTCGATCATCACGTCAGGCACGATGCCCTTGGCCTGGATCGACTTGCCGCTGGGCGTGTAGTAGCGGCTGGTCGTGAGCTTGAGCGCCGCGGTGGGGCAGTTGTCCATGCGGAAAGCAGAGTCCAGGCAGACCGCGGTTTGCACCGAACCCTTGCCAAAGGTCTGGTTGCCGAGCAATTTGGCGCGCTGGTGATCTTGCAGGGCGCCGGCCACGATCTCGCTGGCCGAGGCCGAGCCTTCGTTGACCAGCACCACCAGTGGCACCGACTTGAGGGCGCCGCGCGTGACTTCTTCCAGCCGTTTGAGCGGGTCGGCACCGCCACGGCGCTGGTAGTAGCGCGGTGACGCCTTGTAGACAAACTTGCTGTCGTCGAGTTGGCCATTGGCCGACACCACGGTCACGTTCTCGGGCAGAAAGGCCGCCGAAATGGCCACGGCAGCATCCAGATAACCGCCCGGATCGTTGCGCAAGTCCAGCACCAGGCCCTTGAGCTGGGGCTCCTGCTTGTAGATGTCTTCCACCTTGCGCGCGAAATCGGCCACGGTGCGCTCCTGGAACTGGCTGATGCGCACCCAGGCATAGCCGGGCTCGATCAGCTTGGCCTTGACGCTTTGGGTCTTGATTTCTTCGCGTGTGATGGTGACCGGGAAGGTGCGGTTTTCGTCCTTGCGGAAGACGCTCAGGACCACTTTGGTGTTGGGCTCGCCGCGCATGCGCTTGACGCCTTCGTTGAGCGTCATGCCCTTGACCGGGGTCTCGTCAATCTTGACGATCAGGTCGTTGGGCTTGAGCCCTGCGCGGTCTGCGGGGGAGTCTTCGATCGGCGACACCACCTTGATGAGGCCGTCTTCCTGGGAGATTTCAATGCCCACGCCGACAAACCTGCCGGTCGTGCCTTCGTTGAAGTCCTTCAGCGCTTTCTTGTCAAGGTAGACCGAATGCGGGTCCAGGCCGGCCACCATGCCGGCGATGGCATCGGTGATGAGCTTTTTCTCATCCACCGGCTCGACATAATTGGTCTTGACCATGCCAAACACGGCGGCCAATTGCTGCAGCTCTTCCAGCGGCAAAGGGGCCAGCGCACCCCGCGCCACGGTCTGCAATGAGACGGTGGTCAGGGCGCCCGCGACCACGCCAACCGAGATCCAGCCAGCGACTTTTAATTTGTGACCCATTGTGTTTCCATGCCTTTTGAGCGGTTAAAGATGACCCGTTTGACGAGTTTGTGCATGTTAAAAAAGGAATAAATGCAGAGGTCCGGTCAATGCTGTCACTGCATTCTAAAATGCGCGGCTTGAACCATGTCTCTCACCTAGGAAATTACCCGTGAAATTTATTATCGATAACTGGATGTTGATCGCTGTTGCCCTGTCGGCCGGCCTCATGCTGATGATGCCCATGATCAAGGGCGTTGGCCAGGGCAGCCTGACGCCAGACGGCGCGGTGCAACTGATCAACCGTGAAAAGGCCGTGCTGATTGACATCTGTGAACCCAATGAATTTGCGGCGGGCCACCCGATCGGCGCCAAAAACATCCCCATGGGTCAGTTGGAGGGCAAGCTGGCCGCGACGGTCAAGAACAAGGCCCTGCCGGTGATTCTGGTCTGCCAGTCGGGTGCGCGCAGCAGCCGTGCCGTGGCGATTGCCAAGAAGCTGGGTTTCGAGAACGTGCAGTCGCTCTCAGGCGGCCTGGGCGCCTGGCGCTCGGCCAATCTGCCTGTTGAAAAAGCCTGAACGCTGGAGCCCCGCATGCAAGCCGTCAAGATGTACACCACCGCCGTTTGCCCCTACTGCATTCGCGCCAAGCAACTGCTCAAAGCCCGTGGCGTTGAGCACATCGAGGAAATCCGCATTGACCAGCTGCCCGCCGAGCGTGACCAGATGATGGCCACCACCGGGCGCCGTACCGTGCCGCAAATCTTCATTGGCAGCACCCATGTGGGTGGCTGCGACGACCTGGTGGCTCTGGACGCCAAGGGTGGCCTGTTGCCGTTGCTGCAGGCGGCCTGAAGGCAAGCGATCCATATTTTTCCCCCGCATCGTACTGGTGCGAAAACCACTCTTTAAACTGAAAGACTCTCATGGCTGAAACCCAAGACCCCATTTTCCAAATTCAACGCGTCTATCTCAAAGAAGCATCGCTGGAACAACCCAATTCGCCGGCCATTTTGCTGGAGCAGGACCAGCCCACCGTCGACATCCAGTTGGGTGTCAATGCCGCGCCCGTGGGTGAAGGCGTGTATGAGGTGATGGTGACTGCCACGGTGCAGACCAAGATCAAGGACAAGACCGTGTTTTTGGTGGAAGCCACACAAGCCGGCATTTTCGAGATTCGCAACCTGCCGCCAGAGCAAATGGGCCCGATCATGGGCATCGCCTGCCCGCAAATTGTGTACCCCTACCTGCGTGGCAATGTGGCTGATTTGATTCAGCGCGGTGGCTTCCCGCCGGTGCACCTGTCGGAAATCAACTTCCAGGCCATGTACGAGCAGCAGCAAAGTGCGCAAGCGGCGCAGGCCGAGCCCACCCCGGCCCAGTAATTTTGACCAGCCGAGCTGTGCGTGCGTTTCCAGCCAATGCCTGAGCCCCGATGAACATCATCGTTCTAGGCGCTGGCGCCTGGGGTACGGCACTCGCGGCAAGTGCGGCCAGTCAGCCGCAGGTCCACGCCGTCACGCTGTGGGCGCGCGATGCCGCGCAGCTGAGCGTCCTGCAGACGCAGCGTGAAAACACGCGTTATTTGCCGGGCGTGCGCTTGCCGTCGGCACTGGCTTTCAGTGCGCTCCCCCTGACGGAATTCAAGCACTTGACCGCTGCCGCCGATCTGGTCGTGGTGGCCACGCCGATGGCCGCCTTGCGGCCCATGCTGACGGTGTTGGCGTCCTGTGCGGCACCGGTGGCCTGGGTTTGCAAAGGCTTTGAAGCCCCGCTTGCCAAGGACATCGGTCTGCTGGGTCATGAAATCCTGGCCCGGGTGGCACCCGGCTTGCAAGCCGGTGTGCTCAGTGGCCCGAGTTTTGCGCTGGAGGTGGCGCGGGGGCAACCCACGGCACTGGTGGCTGCCAGTGCGCATGACGCAGTGCGCCAGGCCCTGGTGGCCGCCTTTCACAGCCCCTCACTGCGGGTCTACGCCAACGAGGACATCGTCGGGGTCGAGGTCGGCGGTGCCGTCAAAAACGTGCTGGCCATCGCCACCGGCCTGTGTGATGGATTGGGCTTGGGCCTCAATGCCCGCGCCGCCCTGATCACCCGGGGCTTGGCCGAGATGACCCGGCTCGGGCTGGCGCTGGGTGCCCAGGCCAGCACCTTCATGGGTTTGAGCGGCCTGGGTGACCTGGTGCTGACGGCCACTGGCGACTTGTCCCGCAACCGGCAGGTGGGACTGGCGCTGGCGCAGGGCCAGACATTGGCGCAAGCCACGGCTGCGCTGGGCCATGTGGCCGAAGGTGTTTACAGCGCCCACACGGTGGTGCAGCGCGCCGCCCATCTGGGCGTGGACATGCCGATTGCCCAGGCGGTGGTGGCCTTGCTGGATGGCCTGTTGACACCGCAGCAGGCGGTGGCCGACCTGATGGGCCGCGAACCGACCGTCGAACAAGCGGATGCGACCTCCTGAAATTGCCAACTGAAACGGGAAACCCTGACATGACTGCACCTTTTGATTTCTCCCCCGCCTTGGTGGCCGAATTGGCAAGCGCCGATGTGGCCCGAGCCCTGCAGGAAGATGTGGGTGACGGCGACCTGACCGCCGGCCTGGTGGACCCCAAACTGCGGGCCCGCGCCCGCATCTTGGCCCGTGAGAGCGCCGTGATCTGCGGTCAACCCTGGGCCGAAGCCGCTCTGCGCCAGCTCGACCCCGAGGTGGAGATCAGTTGGCATGTGCCTGAGGGCCACCGCTGCAACGCCGATCAGGTGGTGCTGGAAATTCACGGTCAGGCGCGTGCCCTGCTGACGGCCGAGCGCACTGCGCTGAATTTTTTGCAGCTCATGAGCGCCGTGGCCACCAAAACCAGTGACTATGTGGAAGCCATTCGCGACGTCCCGGGGGTCCGTGCGCACATTGTGGACACCCGCAAGACGATTCCGGGCCTGCGCCTGGCACAGAAGTACGCGGTGCTGATGGGCGGTGGCGTCAACCACCGGCTGGGCTTGTACGACGCGGTGTTGATCAAGGAAAACCACATTGCTGCTGCGGGCGGCGTCAGCGCCGTGCTGCACAAAGCCGCCTTGGTGGCACCGCAGGCCTGTTTTGTCGAGATCGAGATTGAAACCCTGGCCCAGCTCAGCGAGGCGCTGGATGCGGGCGTGACCATGGTCTTGCTCGACAACATGGGGCTGTCCCAGTTGCACGAGGCGGTGCAACTCAATGCCGGGCGAGCCATCCTGGAGGTGTCGGGCGGGGTCAACCTGTCGTCGGTGCGCGCCATTGCGTCCACCGGTGTCGACCGTATTTCCATCGGCACCTTGACCAAGGACATCCAGGCGGTTGATTTTTCGATGCGCTTTGCCACGGAACCGCTCTGAACGGAGAGCCACACGTTGATTTTTGAGGATTCGGAGGCCACATGAACGCAGCCATGAAAGAAGTCGATTACGAGCAGCCGCAGGACGAGGCCAGTGGCTCGGTGTGCGCCACCAAACACGCCTGGGCGCGGGTGCCGCCAGAGCCTGGGCCGGCAGAGCGTGCCGCCCTGAAAGACAAGATCCGGCGCCTGCTCTGGCAAAAAAACGCGGTCATGGTGTCGCATTACTACGTGCACCCCGACCTGCAGGACCTGGCCGAGGAAACCGGTGGCCTGGTCAGCGACTCGCTGGAAATGGCGCGCTTTGGCCGTGACCATGCGGCGCAGACCCTGGTGGTGTCCGGCGTGCGTTTCATGGGTGAAACGGCCAAAATCCTGTCGCCAGAAAAACGCGTGCTGATGCCCGACCTCGACGCCACCTGTTCGCTTGACCTGGGTTGCCCGGCAGATGAATTCAGCGCATTTTGCGACGCCCACCCGGATCGCACCGTGGTGGTCTATGCCAACACCAGCGCGGCGGTCAAGGCGCGCTCGGACTGGCTGGTGACTTCCAGCTGCGCGCTCGATATTGTCAAAGCGCTCAAGGACAAGGGCCACAAGATCCTGTGGGCGCCGGACCGCCACTTGGGCGGCTACATCCAGCGTGAAACCGGTGCCGACATGCTGATGTGGAACGGCTCGTGCATCGTGCACAACGAGTTCAAGGCCATCGAGTTGCAAGACCTGATGGCGCAAAACCCGGGTGCCAAGGTGCTGGTGCACCCCGAGTCGCCGGTCGAGGTGGTGGCGCTGGCGGACGCCGTGGGTTCGACCTCGGGCATCCTCAAGGCGGCCCACGAGATGGACGCCAAAGTGTTCATCGTGGCCACCGACAACGGCATGATGCACAAGCTGCGCACCCTGAACCCGGGCAAGTTGTTTCTGGAAGCCCCCACCTCGGGCAACAGCGCCACTTGCAAGAGCTGCGCCCATTGCCCCTGGATGGCCATGAACAGCCTGGCCGATGTGGCCCGTGTGCTGGAAACCGGTGCCAACGAGGTTCAGGTCGATCCGGCCATCATCTCCCGCGCCAGGTTGCCAATTGACCGCATGCTGGCGTTCACCTCGGCCCTCAAGGGCGGCCATGACGCGGGCAGCCTGGTGCCCCACATCGGCGCCGCCTGAACCCGCGCTTCGTCAGCGCCGTGACGCCGACACCCAGATGCCGCCCACGATCAATCCAAACGCCAGTCCGTGGTACAGGTGCGGTAGCTCCCCTAAAAAAGCGGCCGACAGCACGGCGGTGAACAAGGGCGTCAGGTTGATGAAAAAACCGGCCACCGACGGGCCCGCGCGTGCCACCCCGGCGCCAAAGGCGCGGTAAGCCAGCAGGGCGGGGCCGATGGCAATGAACAGCAAGGCCAGTGCCAGACCCCAACTCAACTCCAGCCGCCCTAATCCCAAGGACCACTCTGCGCCTGAAAAGAGGGCAGACCAGACCAGCCCAAAGGCAATTTGCGCCAGCAAAAAGGCGGCCCAGTCGCGTTTGATCTCGGCCGGCTCGGTGGTCGGGTGGGCCAACATCCAGCTGTAGTAAGCCCAGGCAGCAGACGCCAGCAGGATGTAGACATCACCCGGAACCAGGCGCACCTGCAACAACACATCCAATTGCCCCCGGCTCAACACCAGCAGCACGCCACTGATCGACAGCAAGGCGCCGAGCCACTGTTTGCCCGAAATCCGGATGCCAAAAAACACGCGCCCCATCAGCAGCGTCCAGACCGGCGTGCTGGCGCCCACCAGGGTCACGTTGATCGGGGTGGAGGTGTTGAGCGACAGGTAGAGCAGCGCGTTGTAGCCGCCAATGCTCAGCAGGCCCAGCACGGCAAAACGCTGCCAGTTGGGCCACAGCGCGCTGCCCCGGCGCAGGACCGGGGCGGCCAGCGGCAACAACAGAACGAAGGCAAGCGTCCAGCGCATCAGGTTGAGCGTCATGGGCGAGACCAGCGGGGCGACCAGGCGCCCCACCACGGCGTTACCCGACCAGAAAATAGGCGGCAGGGTCAGCAACAGGATGGTGCTGGGGCTGAGTTTGGTGTGCATGGGGCAAGACTGTAACAAGGCTTGGGGTAATGCCTGATGTCCTTGCGGCCGCTTTTGCGGCCTAATCATGGCAATATCTTGCCAACCCAACATTTCAGGACTTCAAACATGACAGCAACTACCTCACGCGCCATCCGCATTGACCAACATGGTGGCCCGGGAGAACTCAAATTGGTGACCGTGACGGTGGGTGAACCCGGTCCCGGCGAGATCCGCATTCGCCACAAGGCCGTGGGCTTGAACTTCATTGACGTCTACCAGCGCAGCGGCCTGTACCCCATGACGCTGCCGCAACAGCTCGGCATGGAAGCCGCAGGCGTGGTGGAAGCGGTGGGCGAGGGCGTGACGCATTTGCAGGTGGGTGACCGCGCGGCCTATGCCAGCCAGCCCCCGGGAAGCTATTGCGAACTGCGCGTGATGCCGGCCAAATGCGTTTGCAAGTTGCCCGACGCCATCAGCTTTGAGACCGGCGCGGCCATGATGCTCAAGGGCCTCACCGCGCAGTATTTGCTCAAAAAAACCCAACCCCAGGGCGGTTTGCAGCCTGGCGACTTTGTGCTGTTTCACGCCGCGGCAGGCGGTGTCGGTCTGATTGCCTGCCAATGGGCTAAAGCCATGGGTCTGCAACTGATTGGCACGGCGGGCTCAGACGCCAAATGTGCGCTGGCCAAAGCCAACGGCGCGGCCTTTGTCATCAACTACAGCAGCGAAGATTTTCTGGCGCGGGTCAAGGAAATTACCGCTGGCAAGGGTGTCAAGGTGGTCTATGACTCGGTGGGCAAGGACACCTGGGACAAGTCGCTGGACTGCCTGGCACCGTTTGGCCTGATGGCCAGCTTTGGCAACGCCTCGGGGCCGGTGGCACCGTTTGCACCCGGCATGCTCGGTCCCAAAGGCTCACTGTATTTGACCCGGCAAACCCTGTTCACGCATATTGCGACCCGCGAGAGCACGCAAGCCATGGCCGATGATCTGTTTGAAGCCGTGACCAGCGGCAAGGTGCAGATTCACATTGACCAGCGCTACAAGCTTGAAGACGTGCAGCAGGCGCACCGCGATCTGGAAGCCCGCCAGACGACGGGCTGCAGCATCCTGACTTTATAGGGCTTAGCGCCCGCGCCGCACCCGCAGCAGCTCGTCCAGGATCAGGCAGGCAGCGCCCACCGTGATGGCGCTGTCGGCCACATTGAAGGCCGGAAAGTGCCAGCCACGCCAGTGGAAATCCAGGAAGTCCACCACATAGCCGTACAGCACGCGGTCAATCACATTGCCCACGGCGCCGCCCAGAATGCTGGCGATGGCGAAGGCAAACAATTTTTCACCGGCATGTTTCTTGAGCAGCCAGACCATCACCAGGGCGGCACCCACGCCGATGGCGGTAAAAAACCAGCGCTGCCAGCCGCCCGCGCTGGCCAGAAAAGAAAACGCTGCGCCGCTGTTGTGGACCCGCACAATGTTGAAGAACGAGGTCACCGGGGTGCTGTCACCCAATTGGTAATAGCCCAGGATCAGCACCTTGGTGAACTGGTCGGCCATCAGCAGCAGCGCGGCCCAGCCCAGCCAGGCCAGCAGGCTGACGCTGGAAGACCCGAAGGTTCTGCGCGCCATCAGGCCACCGTGCGGGTTTCCCCGGCACCAAACAGGTTGCTGGTGCAGCGGCCACACAGCGTGGGGTGGGCGCTGTCCACACCGACATCGTCGCGGTAATGCCAGCAGCGATCGCACTTGGCGTCGGTCGAGGGACTGACCTGAATGCTCAGGGCGTCACCCGCGAGCAGGTCCATGGCGGAGGTGATGAAGACAAATTTCAGGTCGTCGCCCAGGCTGGCCAGCAGGGCGTGGTCGTCAGGCCCTACCGTCAAAGTTACCCGGGCCTGCAGTGACGAGCCCAACTTGCCGTCGGCACGCAGGACTTCGATTTCCTTGTTGATGGCGTCGCGCAGTTCGCGAACGCGCGCCCATTTGGCCAGCCGTGCGGCATCAGGTTCGGTCATGACGACGTACTGGTCCATGAAGATGGATTCGCGGGTGGCGGCGGGCGTCTTGCCGGCCTGGCCCAGCGTGCGCCAAGCTTCTTCGGCAGTGAAGCTCAAAAATGGCGCCATCCAGCGCAGCATGGCCTGGGTGATGTGCCACAGTGCGGTCTGCGCACTGCGCCGTGCCAGCGACTTGGGCGCCGTGGTGTAGAGCCGGTCTTTCAGCACGTCGAGGTAGAACGAACCCAGGTCTTCGCTGCAATAAATCTGCAGCTTGGCCACCACCGGGTGAAATTCATATATTTCAAAGTGTGCCAGGATGTCGGCCTGCAATTGCGCCGCACGGCTCAGCGCGTAGCGGTCGATTTCCAGCATCTGAGCCGGTGGCACGGCATCCACAGCGGGGTCAAAGTCGCTGACGTTGGCCAGCAGGAACTTGAGCGTGTTGCGGATGCGCCGGTAGGTGTCCACCACGCGGGCCAGGATTTTTTCGTCACCGGCAATGTCGCCCGAATAGTCGCTGGCGGCGACCCACAGTCGGATGATTTCGGCGCCGAGCTTCTTGCTGGTTTCCTGCGGGTCGACGCCGTTGCCGGCGCTTTTGCTCATCTTGTGGCCCTTGCTGTCCACGGTGAAACCGTGCGTCAGGATGCCTTTGTAGGGTGCGCGGCCATACATGGCGCAGGCGGTCAACAGGGAGGAGTGGAACCAGCCGCGGTGCTGGTCATGGCCCTCCAGGTAGAGGTCGGCCTCGGGGCCGTCTTCGTGGCCCGCGCCGGCGTGGGAGCCTTTGAGCACCGTGGTGTGGGTGGTGCCGGAGTCAAACCAGACTTCCAGGATGTCGCTGCTCTTGGTGTAGTGCTCGGCGTCCACCGCCCCCAGGATGGACTCGGTCGTGGCCTTGCTCCAGGCCTCGATGCCACCCGCTTCGACCATATCGGCGGCCTGGTCCAGAATCTCCATGGTGCGCGGGTGCAATTCGCCTGAATCTTTGTGCAAAAAGAAGGGCAGTGGCACGCCCCAGCTGCGCTGGCGGCTGATGCACCAGTCGGGCCGCCCGGCAATCATGTCGCGCAGGCGCGCCTTGCCGTTTTCCGGGTAAAAAGCCGTGTTTTCAATCGCTTCCAGGGCGATCTTGCGCAGCGACTGGGGTGCCTTGTCTTTGGTGAATACACCCTCACCCTCGTCCATGCGCACGAACCACTGGGCGGCGGCGCGGTAGATCACCGGCGTTTTGTGGCGCCAGCAATGCGGGTAGCTGTGCACGATGTTGGTGGTGCAAAACAGGCGGCCCGCCTCGCGCAGGGTGTCGATGATGACCGGGCAGGCTTTCCAGATGTGCTGGCCGCCAAACAGCGGGAAGTCGGCGGCATAAGCGCCGTTGCCTTGTACCGGATTCAGGATGTCATCGTAGGCCATGCCATGCGCGACGCAGCTGTTGAAGTCTTCCACGCCATAAGCGGGCGCCGAGTGCACGATGCCGGTGCCATCCGACGCGCTGACGTAGTCGGCCAGGTAGACCGGGCTCAGGCGGTCATAACCGGCGTCGACATGGGCCAACGGGTGCTTGAAGTGGATGCCGCCCAGCGCTTTGCCGTTGGCTGTGGCCATGACCGTGCCGGTCAGGCCGAAGCGCTCCAGGCAGGCGCTGACCAGATCCTGGGCCAGCACCAGCAAGCCGCGTTCGGTGTCGACCAGGGCGTAAGTGAGTTCGGGGTGCGCGTTGAGCGCCTGGTTGGCGGGAATGGTCCAGGCGGTGGTGGTCCAGATGACCGCAAAGGCGTCTTTGGCGAGCGACTCCAGGCCAAAGGCATGGGCCAATTTGGCGGGCTCGGCACACAAGAAACCCACATCAAGGGTTTGCGATTGTTTGTCGGCGTACTCGATCTCGAACTCGGCCAAGCTGGAGCCGCAGTCAAAACACCAGTACACGGGTTTCAGGCCGCGGTAAACAAAACCGCGCTCAATCACGCGCTTGAAGGCGCGAATCTCATCGGCCTCGTTCTTGAAATCCATGGTGCGGTAGGGGTGGTCCCAGTCGCCCAGCACGCCCAGGCGTTTGAAGTCTTCGCGCTGCAGATCGATTTGCTCGGTGGCGTAGGCGCGGCTCTTGGCCTGCATGTCGTCACGCGCCAGTTTGCGGCCAAACTTTTTCTCGATGGCGTTTTCGATCGGCAGGCCGTGGCAATCCCAGCCCGGGATGTAGGCTGCGTCCAGGCCCTTGAGCTGACGCGCCTTGACGATCATGTCTTTGAGGATCTTGTTGACCGCGTGGCCCATGTGGATCTGGCCGTTGGCGTAGGGCGGGCCATCGTGCAAGATGAATTTGGGCGCCCCTTGGCGCGCATCACGCAGCTTTTGGTACAGACCCTGGTCCTGCCATTCCTTGACCCACAGCGGTTCGCGCTTGGGCAGGTCGCCGCGCATCGGAAACGGCGTGTCGGGCAGGTTCAGGGTGCTGCGGTAATCAGCTTTTCCGGCGGTGCCAACGGCATCAGGTGTCTTAGTGGTCATGGTGTGGCAGGGAAGCAAAGTAGGCACGGGCGTGCTCGCAATCCTGGCGGATGCCAGCGGTCAAAGCGTCCAGGGAGTTGTATTTGAGTTCGTCGTGCAGTTTGTGGAGAAGTTCCACGCGCACGATTTTACCGTAGGCCCCCTCGGCCCCCAGCTCAGCCGGCCAGTCCAGGCAATGGGTTTCCAGCAGCACGCGCCCGCCATTCACATCATTCGGGTCCAGCGACGGTCGAATGCCCAGGTTGGCGACACCCATCAAGGCTTTGTCGGCCAAGCCGTGCACCAGCACCGCAAAGATGCCGCTGGCGGCCGGTTTCCAGTGCGCAAAGCGCTGGTTCAGGGTCTTGAAGCCCAGGCTGCGACCCAGTTTGCGGCCATGCACCACATGGCCGGAGATACGGTAAGGGTGGCCCATCAGGCGGGTGGCATCCGCCATGCGGCCCTGGGACAGCGCCTCGCGCACGGCCGAGCTCGACACCCGCAGGCCATGCACCTCGTAGCTGTTCATGCGGGCCACATCAAAGCCCTGTTGCATGCCGGCCGCGTCCAGCATGGCGTAGTCACCGGTGCGGCGCTGACCAAAGCGGAAGTCATCGCCGACCAGCACATAGCGGACACCCAGGCCTTTGATCAAGACCTCGTCGATGAAGGCCTGCGGCGACAGGTTGGCCAGCCGCGCATCAAAGGGCAGCACCACCGCCTGGTCAACGCCGCTGTGCGCCAGGTCACTGAGCTTGTCGCGCAAGGTGCCCACGCGCGCCGGTGCCAGCGAGGGGTTGTGGGTGAGGGCAGCAAAAAAATCACGTGGATGCGGCTCGAATGTCAGGGCGCAACTGGGCACGTCGCGCTGTTGTGCCTCGCCTTTGAGCAGGGAGAGCATGGCTTGGTGACCGCGGTGCACGCCGTCAAAGTTGCCTATCGTCAAGGCACACGCCGGCGCAATGTCGGGATGCTTGAAGCCACGGAAAATCTTCATGATTTGTTATAGTTTTGATAGCGTTATGCGCATGTTCTCAAAGCGCTCGGAGTCGGTCTGACATTTAAATGGAGTATATTGTGTCCGAGATGCGTGCACGGGACACCCGGTTGGCATCATTTGTGCAGCAGAGCCAGGTTCGGATTGCGTACTTTTCAGGAGTCGTGTTTTGAAAGTCTTGAAACTGTCAGCCCAGGGATTGCCCCAGTCGTGGATTTCGCTTGAACAAGCGGTCATTCATTACGCGTCCGACGAGGTGCGCTGGGAGATGGGCGGCCAGGTGGCGGTGTTTCATGGCGGTCACAACGCCCGCACCGGTCAGCAGTCCATCATCACGGTGTCAAGCATCATCGGCACCCGTGGCGTGCCCGGCATCAACCCGTTCGAGCTCAAACCCGGCCTGACCAACAGCAAGCTGTTTGCCCGCGACCGCAACCTGTGCGCCTACTGTGGTGACCATTTTGACGAGCATGACCTGACGCGCGAGCACATCATTCCGTTCGCCCAGAAGGGCATCGACACCTGGATGAACGTGGTCACGGCCTGCCGTCCCTGCAACCACCGTAAAAGCCATCGCACACCCGAGCAGGCACACATGCCGCTGCTCTTCACCCCCTACGTGCCCAGCCTGTGGGAAGACTTCATTTTGCGCAACCGCCGCATCCTGGCCGACCAGATGGAGTTCCTGATGGCCCATGTGCCCAAGTCATCGCGTTTGGTGGCCTGACCAGATTTTTCGGTGCGGTCGGTTTTATGAAGGTTGTTTTGTAGGTTGTTTTGTAGGTCAGACTTCAGTCTGACAAGCCCGGCGCGAGCCGGACCAAGGGAGTCAAAAAAGATGAAAAAAAGCCAATTTTCCTGGCGCTTGTCGCCTGTGTGCTTGCTGCTCGGCAGCATCTGGGCAACGGGGGCATGGGCGGCCCCTGCCACCCCAGCGGTGCCAGCGTCCGCACTGACGATGGATGCCGCCCCACAACCCGTCCAGCCCGCGCTCATGCACGCCAAACTCTGGCCCTCCGGCGCGGACCCCCAGCCTTATCTGGTCAGTGAAAAACTCGACGGCGTGCGCGCCTTCTGGGACGGCCAAAGCCTGCGTTTTCGCAGTGGCTTACCCGTTGCCACGCCGGCCTGGTTTGCCGCTGGTCTGCCCACAACACCGCTTGATGGCGAGCTGTGGCTGGGCCGGGGTCGTTTTGACGAAGTCTCGGGCACGGTGCGTAAAAAGCGGCCGGTCGAGGCCGAATGGCGCCAACTGCGCTACATGGTGTTTGACCTGCCCGGTGCCCCGGGTTCGTTTGCAGAACGCACTCAGCGCATCCAAACGCTGGTGACAGAGGTGAACCAGCCCTGGCTGCAGACGGTGGCTCAGACACAGGTTCGCCAGGCTGCCGGCTTGCAAGCCCGGCTGAAACAGATGGTCAACGAGGGTGGCGAAGGCCTGGTGCTGCACCGTGCCAACGCCCTGTGGTCGCCGGGGCGCAGTGACGCCTTGTTCAAGCTCAAACCCCTGCCCGACGAAGAAGCCCGCGTCATCGCGCACTTGCCGGGCAAAGGGCGCCACGCCGGGCGCATGGGCGCCTTGTTGCTGGCCCTGCCCGATGGCCAGCAGTTTGCCCTGGGCACCGGTTTCAGCGACGCCCAGCGCGCTGACCCGCCGCCCGTGGGTGCCGTGGTGACTTACCGCTACCGCGACCGCACACCCAAAGGTCTACCTCGCTTTGCCTCGTATTTGCGGGTGCAGCCACAATAAGGCGCATGAGCAAAGCCTTTACCAAAGAAACCGACACCGAGGACGAGGATGACGAGCTTCGTCTGCCGCCCCTGCCTGCGGGCGGCAAGAACTACATCACGCCCCAGGGCTTCGCCACCCTGCGCCACGAACTCAAGGACCTGATTGATGTGACCCGTCCCAAGATGGTGGAGGCCGTGCACTGGGCGGCCAGCAATGGCGACCGGTCGGAAAACGCGGACTACCACTACGGTAAAAAGCGCTTGCGTGAAATCGACCGGCGCATCCGCTTTTTGATCAAGCGCCTTGAAATTGCCGAGGTCGCCGACCCGTCGCTGCACTTCGGCACCACCCGCGTCTTCTTTGGTGCCACCGTCACCTATGCGGACGAACAGGGCGAGCTGCGCACCGTGACCATCATGGGCATTGACGAAGCCAACAGCGCCCGGGGCGAAGTCAGCTGGATCTCACCCATTGCGCGCACGCTGCTCAAAGCCGAGGAGGGCGACGTGCTCAAGCTGGTCATGCCGGACCGGGTGGAGGAGATCGAAGTCATCAAGGTGAGTTACCCGAGCCCCTAAAACGATGGCGTGCTGAATGACTGCCTGTCAACGTCTCATCGCTTGGCATGATGCCGGCGGGAGCTTGGTACCGCCAGATAACAGTATTTCTTCCGGTCCCAAAGACATCGCTATGGGGTCCTTGATTTTTTTATCATGGTGTTTGTTCCTTGGTTGAGGGGTTGGTGCGGGTGCGCAATCGGTTCAATTTGCTGGCCAGCGACGCGGCCGACAGCTCACCCAGGTGGGTGTCGACCAGCTGTCCGCTGGCGTCGTAGAACAGTGTGGTGGGCAGCGCCGTCGAGCCGATGGCGCGACCCAGCGCCTTCCACGGGTCAAGCAGAACGTTGACCAGATTCAGCTGACTGGTGCTCAGGTAACGTTGTACAGCGGTGCCACTTTCACCCTGGTTGGCGAAGACAAAGGTGACTTGTGTTGTCTGCTGCTGTGCCGCTGCCAGCACGGGCATTTCGCGGCGGCAGGGCGGGCACCAAGTGGCCCACAGATTGACCACCATCGGCTTGCCCTTGGCCATGGCAGCGAGATCGGTCGGCGCGCCGGCCAACGTCGTCAATGCCACTGTTGGCAGGCCTGGTTGGGTGGCCTTGCTCAAGGCCTCCGTCACGCCAAACAGCGCGCCCCAGGCCAGCAGTCCGGCAGTGAGCCCCCAGAGCAGCGGCTGGCGCAGGGCGCGCTGGCGCCAGCCGTGCCAGAGCGCCACGCCGGACGCCGCCAGCAGACCGGCCCACAGGGTAAAACCGCCATCGCGGATGTCGAGCATCGACCATGGCGCGCTCCGGTACAGATCAAACCAGACCACGATGAAGGTCAGGCGTGCCGCCAGCAAGCCCACCCACCACATGTCGATCAGGCTGTTGCCGATGCCGACTTGCTGGCGTCGACCGACCAGGTGGCCAACGCCAGCGGCGACCAGCAAGGCGGCCAGCAATAGCAAATGACTGACCTGCACGGCGAAGGGGCCCAGGTTAACGTTCAGCATGTTCAATTCCTTTGTTTTGCCTGCGCCAGGCGGGCGAGAAATTCGTCAGCACCGAGTACACCAATGATGCGCTCGCCGCGGCGCTCCCGGCCGTCGGGGCCGATCAGCAGCAGGGTGGGCGGGCCGAGAATCTGGTGGCGACGCATCGGCGCCTGGTTGTCGGTATTGTCGGTGGTGACGTCCGGGCGCAGCAACTGCATGTCGTTCAAGGCCTGCTGCACACGCGGGAAACAACTCGCGTTCGATCACGTCGCAACCGGCATAGAGCCAGATAAGAACATTTACCTATGGCCATGCCTCTTTCTTCTGATTTTCAATTCTGAGCGCAGCGCTTAACCTTACTCCGTCATCAAAAAACGGAGCTTTGCATGAGTGCTCATCCTGATCTTTCCCGGCGCGCTTTCTTCGCCACTTTGCCGGCTGTCACCGCGGGCCTGGCCGTGCCGGCCATGGCGGCAGAAACAGCCGGCCCGCATTGGTCGATGCTGGTCGATACCCGGCGTTGCATTGCCTGCCAGGCCTGCACCATGGCCTGCGCCATGGAAAACGCTTCCCCTGAGGGGCAATTTCGCACCGTGGTGGCGACCTACGCGGTGACGGGTCGGGACGGAAAAACCGGCCTCTCCGTGCTGCCGCGTTTGTGCAACCACTGCGACCAGCCGCCCTGCATTCCCGTGTGTCCGGTGGGCGCGACTTTCAAACGGGAAGACGGCATTGTGGTGGTTGACGGCGACCGTTGCGTTGGCTGTGCTTACTGCGTTCAGGCCTGCCCGTACGACGCACGTTTCATCAACCACGACACCGGCAAGGCCGACAAGTGCACCTTCTGCAGCCATCGGCTCGAAGCCGGACTGCTGCCCGCTTGCGTCGAAACCTGTGTGGGCGGCGCACGCATTTTTGGCGATACCAACGATCCGCACAGCGACATCAGCCAGCAGCTGAAGATGGCCGAGGGCCACATTCAGGTGCTCAAACCCGAAGCCAAAACGTCGCCCAGGGTCTTTTACATCGGTCTGGACGACCACCTGAAGGGCCGTGTGGATGGCACTTCTGCCGCCGACATGATGTGGCGCCCGAACCAACAAGGAGCATGAACATGAACACGACCGTTGAAGTGCTGGGCTTTGCGCGTGAGCCGGCCTGGTTGCCCTGGGCAGTGACCTATTTCTTTCTGATCGGCATTTCCACCAGTGCCTTCATTTTGTCCTTGCCCGGGCTTGCCTGGCGCCATCCCGACTGGCGCAATGTCTCCCGGCGGGCGCTGCTGGTGGCGCTGGTCTGTGGCGTGGCCGGCCCGGTCGCCTTGCTGGCCGACCTGCACCAGCCAGGACGATTCCTCAATTTCTACCTGCACCCCAACTTGGGCTCATGGATGGCCTGGGGGGCCTTCTTCATTCCACTGTACATGTTCGGACTGTTCCTCTACGCCTGGCTCTGTTTGCGCCCCCAACTGGCGATATTGGGCAAATCCGGCGACAGGTTTGCGGGGGTTTACCGCACACTGGCCTTGGGTGGCCATGACAACCCGGGCGCCATCAAGGCGGCGGCGCTTCTGGGCGGCATAGGCGCTGCGCTGATCCTGCTCTACACCGGCATGGAGGTGATGGTGGTGCAGGCCCGTCCAATGTGGCACAGCCCGGTGCTGCCACTGCTCTTTTTGGTTACCGCGCTGAGCGGTGGCCTGGGTATGACGGCCCTGTTTGAAGCCTTGCGTGGCCACAAGGCGGCGGCGCCTTTGCTCAATCGCTGGCTGGTGCGCAGCCAATGGGCAATCCTGCTGCTGCTGCTGGCCTGGTGGCTGTCGGGTGTGTCCGGTTTATCGGGTGCCGCAACCGAAGCGCTGGCCGCGATGCAGGGCGCGTTCAGCTGGTGGGTCACTGGCGCCTGGCTGCTTGGCAGCACCCTGCTGACGCTGTGGCTTGCCAGTTCGCGGCGTCATACGCTGGTCCTGCCGGCACTGTTCGCGTTGCAGGGCGCCTGGACGGTGCGCTGGGTCGTGCTGATGGTCAGCCAGAGCCTGCCCAAGATGGGCGCCACCACCCACGACTATTTCCTGACCCTGACGCCCGATGGCCTGCTTGGCATCGTCGGCATGGTCGGTCTGTGTCTCACCCTTTACATTGTTCTGACCAGCCTCATTCCTTGGGATGATCTGGCGCAAGACCACGGAGTTCAATCATGAAAATCAGCAAACGTCGTCAAGTTCTTGCACTCGGTGGTCTGGCCGCCTTCGCCGTCGGGTATTCCGAAACCGCGGGTCGCGTGGTCGGCAAGCTCCTCGGCAAGGATGCCCCCAAGCACAAAACTGCGGGGGATGCCCCGGCACCCGAGTTCCGCGTCGATCGCCAGGGCCATCTGGAGATCAATCCAGCGCAGCAGATCAGTTACACGACCTGTCTGGGTTGCACCACGATGTGCGGCGTGCGCGTGCGCATCGACCGTGCTTCTGGCAAGGTGCTGCGGGTCGCGGGCAACCCCTACAGCCCGCTGTCCACCGATCCGCACCTGCCGATGAAAGCCAGCGTGCGCGAGAGTTTCATTGCCATCTCCGGCCACAAGGGCAAGGGACTGGCGGGGCGCTCCACGGCCTGTGGCCGTGGCAATGCGGTGGCCCAGCAGATCGACTCGCCGTATCGTGTGCTGACACCGCTCAAGCGCGTCGGTGCGCGCAACAGCGGTCAATGGGCGCCGATTGCCTTTGATCAACTGATCAAGGAGCTGGTCGAAGGCGGCAACCTGTTTGGCGAAGGGCATGTCGACGGACTGGCTGCCCTGCGCGATCTGAAAACGCCCATCGACAGCACCCAACCAGCGCTCGGGCCCCGGGTCAATCAGGTGGCGGTGCTGTCCAGCGTCAACGATGGTCGTGACAGCTTCGCACGCCGATTCTTCCAGCAGTCCTACGGCACGCTCAACTTCGTCGGCCACGGCTCTTACTGCGGCGGTTCCTACCGTTCGGGTTCGGGCGCGCTGTTCGGTGACATGAAGGCCATGCCGCATTGCAAGCCGGACTTTTCCAATGCCGAGTTTGTGCTCTTTGTCGGCACGGCACCCGGGCAGGCCGGCAACCCGTTCAAGCGCCAGGGCACCTTGGTCGCCAAAGCGCGCACCGAGGGCAAGTTGTCCTACGTGGTGGTCGACCCGGTGCTGACCCACGCCGACAACCGCGCCAGTGGCGATCGGGGTCGCTGGTTGCCGATTCGTCCCGGAACCGATGGTGCGATGGCCATGGCCATCATCCGCTGGCTGTTCGAGAATGAACGCATCGACAGCCGTTTTCTGAGTTTTCCGAACGCTGAACTGGCCAAGGAAAATGGCGAACCCTCGTTCTCCAACGCGACGCATCTGGTCGTCGTGGAGCCGAAACATCCCCGTGAGCGACGCTTTCTGCGCGCCTCCGACCTGGGCGTCGACATGCCTGAAGAACAACGCTACAAAGAGGGCGATGCCTTCGTTTGTCTGGATGATGCGGGCCAGCCGGTGTTCAGTGACCAGGCCAAAGGTTCGGCCCCCTTGTTTGTCGACACCGTCTTGACGG
This sequence comes from Rhodoferax sp., assembly GCF_030653815.1. Taxonomy (GTDB): domain Bacteria; phylum Pseudomonadota; class Gammaproteobacteria; order Burkholderiales; family Burkholderiaceae_C; genus Rhodoferax. Next base: position 75,021 of record NZ_JAURYQ010000009.1, read on the forward strand.
TCGGCGGCCAGGAGGTCCGGGTCAAGTCCTCGCTGCAACTGCTGCGTGAGGAAGCCATGCGCCTGGAGCTTGACGCCTATGCCCAGGCCTGCGGCATCCCGGTCGAGACCCTGGCGGCGCTGGCCAAGGAGCTGGCCTCGCACGGCAAGCACGCCTCGGTCATCGCCCACGGCGGCATGATGAGCGGCAGTGGTTTCTACAACGCCTATGCGCTGATGAGCATCAACGCGCTGCTGGGCAATATCAACTGGAAGGGCGGCTTCGTCGCCAATGGCGGCGGCTTCAAGGACAGCGGCGAGGGGCCGCGCTACAACCTGGCTACGTTTGCGGGCATGGTCAAGCCTTCCGGAACGCCGCTGGGGCGCAATGTGCCCTATGAAAAGACCGCCGAATTTGCCACCAGGAAAGCGGACAACAAGCCCTATCCGGCGACCGCGCCATGGTTTCCGAATGCGCCCGGACTCACCACCGAACTGCTGCCCGGCGGTATCAATGGCTACCCCTATGCGCTGAAGGCGCTGGTGCTCTGGTCGTCCAATCCGCTGTACGGCGTCACCGGTCTGCGCAACAAGATTGGCAAGGACCTGGCCGACCCGAAAAAGCTGCCGCTGATCATCTCGGTTGATCCTTTCATCAACGAGAGCAATGCCTACGCCGACTACATCATTCCCGATTCGCTGATGTACGAAAGCTGGGGCTGGGTCGCGGCCTGGAACGGCGTGCCGACGAAGGCGATGAGCGCGCGCTGGCCGGTCATCGAGCCCAAGGCCGCGAAGACGCCCGAGGGCCGTGCCATCGGCATGGAAACCTTCTTTATCGCGCTGGCCAAGGCCATGCAACTGCCCGGCTTTGGTGAGGGAGCCCTCAGCGATCCGGACGGTGCCACCTACGCGTTGCACGGGCCCGAAGACTGGTACCTGCGCGGTGGCGCCAACATTGCCTGGTTGGGCAAGGAACCGGTGGCCGACGCCACCGACGATGACATCCGCCTCAGCGGTGTCGAGCGCATTCGCCCGCTGCTGGAAAAAACCCTGAAGCCGGAAGAGGTGGCGAAGGTGGCTTTCCTGCTCACCCGGGGTGGTCGCTATCAGCCGGCCAAGGATGCCTACGACGAGGAAAACCCGGAGTGGATGCGTAACCCGATGAAGGCCATGTCCCATCTGTGGAACGAGAACGTGGGGGCCTCCAGGAACAGCCTGACTGGCAAGCGCTACAGCGGATGTGCAACCTGGGTCGAGCCCTCGTTTGCCGACGGCACGCCGGTGCGCAAGCTCTATCCGGTGGACAAGTGGCCGCTGCAACTGGTCAGCTACAAGTCGGCGTTGCAAAACCCGTACTCGATTGGCGCCACCCGCCTGCTTGGCCTGCATCCGGAAAACCCGGTGCTGATCCATCCGGATGATGCTGCTCGCCTGCATGTCAAGATGGGTGATTTGACAGTGATCACGACGCCGTCGGGCAGCCTCAAGGCGCGGGTCATGGTGCATGCCGGCATCACACCGGGAGTCGCGGCATTCGAGCATGGCTTCGGCCATAAGGAGTTGGGTGCGCGGGCGCATCGCATTGGCAGTGCGCGTCAGCCACAAGACCAGCGCCTGGCGGCCGGGGTCAACCTGAACGAAATTGGTTTGATCGACCCGACGCGCCCCGACAAATCGCCCTGGGTCGATTCGGTTTCGGGTGGCGCGGTGCGTAACGGTTTGCCGGCGACCCTGCGCCGGGCCTGAAAAAGCCGCTTTTAGGCTAATCCAGCGCCGCTGGATCGGCCCGCAGCATCAGGCGGGCCAGTTCGGCGGCCGATGAGATGGCGGCCTTTTCCATGATGTGCTGGCGGTGGATGTGCACCGTCTTTTCGCTGATGCCCAGGCTGGCCGCAATCAGCTTGTTGGGTTGGCCGCGCGCGATCAGGCGGGCGGCTTCTTTTTCACGGGGCGAGAGCGCGGCCAGCACAGCCAGGGCGGCATCGCGCCGCTGCGCTTCCTCCAGCGCCTCGGCACTGCGCCGGATGGCCGCGGCCACGGTGTCGAGCAGCATCTGGTCCTTGAACGGTTTTTCGATGAAATCGCTGGCGCCTGACTTCATGGCCTGGACCGCCATCGACACGTCAGCGTGGCCGGTCATGAACAGGATCGGCATCTGCACACCGCGTTCGCGCAACACCTGTTGCAGTTCCAGGCCACTCATGGCCGGCATGCGGATGTCAAGCAGCAGGCAGGACGGCTGCGTTGGCGGTGCGGCAAGGTCGAGAAATTCTTCAGCCGAGGCGTAGAGCTTGACGCTCCAGCCCACGGAATCGAGCAGGAAGCGCAGCGAGCGGCGCAGTCCCGCATCATCGTCCACCACGTGGACGAGGCAATCTTCAGGTGGGTAGGTCATGGCAGGGGAGTGAAAAGGAAAAACGCATGCCCAGGCCATCGGCATTGGGCTCGGCCCACAGCCGGCCGCCATGGGCTTCGATGATGGTTTTGCAGATGGGTAGCCCAAGGCCCAGGCCGTCCGGCTTGGTGGTAAAAAATGGTTCGAACAGGTGCGCCAATTGTGGCGCTTCGAGACCGCAACCCTGGTCGATGACGTGGAGATGAACCCAGTGGTCAACGGCTTCAACAATCACCTGAACACGGTGCCGCTCGGGCGGCAGGTTGCGCCCGGCATCAAGGGCATTCTTGATCAGATTCAGCAAGACCTGCTGGATTTGCGGGCCGTCCGCCAGCACCCGGCAATGCTCAGGTAGCCGATTGTCGATGTGGATGGTGGGCGGATGGGCCAGCATGCCGATGATCAGATGTCGCGCCTCCGTGGCAATGAGCGCCAGGTCCACCGGCGCGCGCACGGCACCCCGTTTTTTGGCGAAATGGCGAATGCGCTGTACGATGCCACCCGCCCGCTCGGCTTCACTGACGATCTGGCTGCAGGCCTCGCTGATGGCGTCCGGCGTCAGGCGGCCGCTGTCCTGGCGGCGCAGCACGGTGCGGGCATAGGTGCCGATGGTGGTCAGGGGCTGGTTCAATTCGTGCGCCAGGTTGCCTGACAGTTCGCCCAGCACCGACAGCCTTGAAAGGTGTTCCATTTGCTCCTGGCTTTCGCGCATGCGTGACTCGGCCTGTTCCCTGGCCTGCAGGGAATCACGCAATTGTGCGGTTCGGCGGTGGACCAGATGCTCAACCCGGACGGTGTGGGTGATCCAGGCCGCCAGCGCGATCAGCGCACCCAGCAGCCAGGGCCAGAAACGGCGCGCCAGGCCTTCAGGCGTGATTTCCCGCAGGTAGGCGTAGGGGCCGACGCGCAGTTCCCGATACACGTCGTGCACCGGTTGGTAGTCCGCAGGAACGGTCCAACCCATGCCGTCTGCTACTTGCGTCATCGACAGCAGGGCGTGAGCGACACGTTTGGCCAATTCCGGGTCGGTTTGCCGGGTGACGGCCAGGGGCCAGTCAGGGAACAGGGGGGTCGACAGCGCGCACGGAAAATGGTTTTCCTGGCGCTGCGACAAAACCCGGAAGTCAGCGGGCTGAAGCTGTGCCTCGCGCACCATTTGTTCCGGCACACAGGCGCGCACGATGCCCGCATCCACTTTGCCTTGCAGCACGGCCTCGACCACCCGGTTCATCGGCAAGCCAATGAATAAAATTTCCTTGAGATCCGTCGCCGGATCGACGCCACTGTGCAGCATGGCCTGGGCAGCCAGCAGGTAACCACCAAAGGCGTCCGGTGCAATGGCCGCAACCCGTTTCCCGGCCAGATCGGAGAGTTCTTTCAAATCGGTGCGGTCACTGCGCACCAGGACGACCGAGCCCAGCGCCCTGGCAGCAGAGACCCCCGCAGACTCCAGCGTGGCGATGCGGCTGAGGCCGAATTCGGCTTCCATCGCGATGTAGTAGCCCGGGTTGGTGATCGCCAGATCGATGCGCTCCCCGGCGATGGCTTGGCGCAAGCTTTCGGCATCATGGTTTTCCAGACGGAAATGGTGTTCTGGCAGCGCCCGGTTCAGGTAGCTGATGAGTGGGTTCCAGTCGGACGTGGATGCGCGCTCACCCTGGTAGGCAAAGACGCCGATCGCCACGTCCTTGCCCAGGACCTGCGAAGCACTGAAACACAGGAGAACGATCAAGCCACTCAACAAAGTTGATCGCAGGGTCCTTTTGTGGCCGATGTTATGCATCAGGCCAGTATAGATAGGGCCTGCGTTGACCTGGTTCAAGACGCACAGCGCTGACAGAAAGCCTTTGCCAGTGCTGCCAAAAAATGTGGCGCAGATTAGTCGTTGGTCGTTGCGCGCACTTCAGCCAGGGTGGTGAAGCCGGCCAGGACCTTTTCAATTCCGTCCTGTCGCAGCGTGCGCATGCCTTCGGCGATGGCGGCGGCCTGGAGCTCCTTGGGGCGGGCCCGGTGCTGCACCAGCTGGCGGATCTCGGTTGAAGTGGTCATGAGCTCGTGCAAGGCCACCCGTCCCTTGAGCCCGGTGCCACCGCAGTGGGCACAGCCCGGTGCGTGGTAATGCTGCAGGCGACCTTTCAGGCCGTAACGCGCGGTCCAGAGGTCGGTCAGGGTCTGGTAATCATGCTCCCGGTGCGCTTCAGGCAGGGCCGTCTGGTAGTCCTGGATCAACTCAACCAGCTCTTCATCGGGTAGCGGCTTGCGCGTCACGCATTTCGGGCATAAGCGGCGGACCAGCCTTTGCGCCAGGATGCCTTGTAGCGCGTCTGCAAAAGAAAAGGGATCCACCCCCAGGTCATTGAGTCGCACGATGGTCTCGGCGGCCGAATTGGTGTGCAGGGTCGAGAGCACGAGGTGACCTGTCAACGCTGCTTCAATGGCGATATCGGCGGTTTCCTGGTCGCGGATTTCACCCACCATGATCACATCGGGGTCGGCACGCAACAGGGAGCGCAGCGCTGCAGCAAAAGTCCAGCCGATCTTCGGGTTCACCTGGATCTGACGCAAACCGGACTGCGTGATTTCAACCGGGTCTTCGGCCGTCCATATCTTGCGCTCCGGATTGTTGATGTGGCCCAAGGCGGCGTGCAGCGTGGTGGTCTTGCCGGAGCCTGTCGGGCCGACGCACAGGAACATGCCATGCGGGCGGTGCATGATGCGGTCCAGCGCCTTGACATTGGCTGCGCTCAAGGCGATCGTGTCGATCGACATGGCCTTGGACGAGGCAAGCAGACGCATTACCACATCTTCCAACCCATTGTTCGTGGGGATTGTGGCGACGCGCAATTCCAGCGGAAAGCCGCCATATTTGGCAAAGTTGATTTTGCCGTCCTGGGGCTTGCGGCGCTCCGAGATGTCCAGGTCGCACATGATCTTGATGCGTGCGACCAAGGCGTTGCTCGAACTCATGGGCAGTTCAAGGTAGTGGCGCATCACGCCATCGACCCGAAAACGGATGAGTACTTTTTGCCGCTCCGGATAAGGCTCGATGTGAATGTCCGAGGCGTTGTTGCTCGACGCCTCCTTGATCATCGAGTTGATCAGGTTGACCAAGGTGCTGTCGGACTGTTCAACGGAACGATCTTCTTGCGCCTGGTCCATGGCCTCCTTGGTCAGCTCGGTCGCCAACTGATAGGCATCCCGCTTGTCAGCGTTGGGTGCGCTCATTTTGATGGCAGGCGCATTTTCGGCCGAGGTCAGCATGCCGCGCATCCTGATCTCGCGATGCAGCCTGACGATGGTCACGAGCAAGTCCTCCATGTTGGCCATGACCGGGATGATTTTCAGACCGACGCAGAACTCGAGCTCCTGGTTGCCTTTGAAGTTCAGCGGGTCGGGCATCGCCACCACCAGCGCTTTGGGTAATTCCAACAGTGGCAAGGCCTTCAGCCGCATAGCCAGTTCTTGAGGAATACGGCGGATGGCAGCGAAGTCGAACGGAAACTTCTTGAGGTCGACCAAGGGGTATCCCATCTTGCGCACCAGCGCTGACTGCAAGTCGGCTTGCGACAGCATGCCCGAGTTGATCAGGATTTGGCCCAAGGGCAGCGTCTTGTCTTCTTTTTGTCTGCGCAGTGCTTCATCGACCTGTGCCGCGCTGACCAGATCCAGTGCCACAAACGCTTCCCCTAGCGGAATGGGCTTCAGTATGGCCTGCAGTGCCAATGCATCGACGAGTTGGTCGGGCGTTTCAACCAGGCCACGAAACTGCTTGGTCGAAGACGGTAAATCCTCGAAAACGTCCAGGTTGGCGGGTACGGTGTCCGGGCTATCGGCAAAGTTGAGATCGGGAACGGTTTGCCCCTTGTTCTTGCTCTTGTGAAAAGTCATCTCTCCCTGTCCTTTATGCAGTGATCTACGAAAAACATTGGTATGCAAGGTTCTGTCGAAAAACACGATTTAAAAAGTTGATTTGATGACAATTATCTCCGCGTGAGGTGAAACCCGGTGACCGGTACTGCCGTCGAGCATGCTATCGTGGCGACTGGGTGCACCGAAAGCCACCGTTTTTTTGTCGGCTTCCTGTCTGCTCCGCCCACCCTGGGCCTCGCCCGCTTCGCAGGCAGGGTAGGGGGCTGGTGCAGGCTATCAGGCGCTTCACGCCTGACGGAAGCATTCGGTGTGCATGAGCCTTTCAGGCCTGTCGTGATTCGGGTATGTTGAAAACGATTGCTCAGAAAGTCTTGCATCCGCCCTTACATCGTAAATTCAAACAAAAAAGCCCGCTACGAATTAACTAGCAGGCTTTTTATATGCCATAAGGCTTTGACTGGTGGGAACTGAGAGATTCGAACTCTCGACTTACGGATTAAGAGTGGGTGAAAACGCTTATTTATCAGAGACTTAGGCTCGTCTTCGCTCGTCACGTTTCGTTAGAACTCGCCAAAATTGTCACGTTTTCAACATTTGAGATAAAACTGTCGATCTCGAGCTTTCTTTTTTTCTCCACTTATCCAGTCTTGCATCTGTCCACTTTGTGGCTGTCGCGCCATTGAGTCGAAATTTGTGATTTGAGCATCCAGCGCTTTGCATTCTGAAAGGCGGTTTGTTGCTGACGAGTCGTTGATAGTTGTCGTTCTAGTCACCGTGGTAGTACTGTTCATAGGCGCACGTTGTTGTTCGGCTAACTTCACTTGTTGATCGAAGGGCATGCTGTCGGGGACACTGACGATGCGTTCAATCAGGGCGTTGTGTTGGTTGCAGTGCGCCTGTGCCCAAAATGTTCCTCCGCTGTAAGCTCTGCAAAGGTAAATCGATCCTGAGTGTGCCCAGAGCGGAAGTAGGGCGACCACAAAAAATAGCCATTTCATTGAAAACTCCCTTTGATTTTTTGTATGTGCTCAACTGTACGCTATGTCTATGTCGTCCATGACTTGAGTACTGTTCGAGAGGTGAAAAGCACTGGAGCCGACGATGTGTTCATTCAGAGTCACTTTCGGAAATAGCTCAACCGAACCAATGCAGAACTCAAACGGCACGCAATGACCAGACTTGGACGTAAAAAAAGCCCCAACGATTTCTCGTAAGAGCTTGATTCACTGGTGTATTTTGGCTCCTCGACCTGGGTTCGAACCAGGGACCTACGGACTTCCTGGGCCTATTGAAATTTGCAGGCTTTGGGCGTGTTGACGCAACTGCTGTATGACCGAGTTCGCTCCCCAGCGTGGGATGTTCCAGGTTTTGTATTGCGGGTTGTACCGAGCACGATGGGCCTTTGCCAGACTTCTGACTAGGGACACTAAGTCCGGATCGAAAGCAACAACCCTTACGGCGATGTCCCCACTGGAAAACTGCTTGACTGACACCCACCGCCCTGAGAAATTGATTATTTCTTCTGGCAGGTATTGTCTGACCATCGGTTGAGGCGGTGAAACCGGAGGCGCAGGCGTCTCAATTTCTTGCTGTTGCGCAGTTGGCCAGACCCAGTTTTTCCTGGCAAGTGACTCAATCACGGCCTTTTTTACTTCATCCGGGTCGAAGTTGTCTGGTGTAAAGCGGCTTAGGTCGATTTCCAGTGCCGGTAGATTGAGTTTTTCAAAGGTTGCAACCTTGATCAAATCACAAAATGAAGAATAGGCGATCTCGATAGCCACTTGAATGCCATCTGCGGTGACCACCAATAGGTCCGGCCTGATGCATCCCATCGTCACTTCCTCTTGGACAGCGGATAGGGCTTGCAGAAATGTTGACGTCGTATGGTCTTCAAGTGCCAGAAGCCGAGCCACAGTCGGCGTCATGGGAGCTGTGAGGCCGCTGGCTTGGACGATCAGCTGTTTGGCGTACTGGTGAAGCAGTGACTCGTGGTTTGAGTCACAGGGTTCGCGGTTTGACGCATGAGCAAAATGATGTTCACGAACTTGACCTTGGCGGGCGACTAAAGGCTCATCGCAAACGACGCAGCGACATTGGCAGGCCAGGCCTCGTGTAGCCTCACGTACATGAATAAGTTGATTAAACTCGTTGAGACCAAAAAGAGAAGACATAGAAACACTCCTTGTAAAACTAGGTTCGGGGTGGTTCTTAGTGTTTCGTGTTGCGTCGGTGTGAACCAGCCCGCAACCATCCACATACTGGTACAAGGGGGGTTATGAAAGCACTGGTTCAATGCCTGATCGACTGGCTGAATGAGAATCGATCTGATGCGCACGCGTGGCAAATCGTGAATGCGCTGGCCCGAGATACGCTCGGACGCGCTAACAGCGCGGATCCATCACAAAGAGAATTTGATGTCCATCAGTTGGTTGAGGCCTGTCAGCCAGACCGTGAATGGGACTACGACGCCGCTAAACGCTGGTTCATCCGGGCCAAGGTAGGGTTGTTTTTGGAGGCCAGGCAGGCGGAACTGCAGGCATATTTCAGGGGCAAAGGCCATTCTCAGGGGATTGCTGTCGCGCAGCGGAAGACAACAGGGAGGCATCGGGCGCCCTGGTACCTGAAGGTCTACGACTTGCCGACGCCGAATGAAACAACGGATGGCAATGAACAAGAGGATCTAAACCAACCCCGAACCAGTACCCAGCGGGTTCAGCCCGAACTTGTTTACGATTTCACCCCGTCAAGCGAGATAAAACTCAGTTTGCTTGGAAGAATATTGCTTGGCAAGGGCGCTTTTGTGACCAGATCGGCCAGAGGGGCGGTCTGGGCCGGGTTGATGTTGTGTTCCGTCGCTTTGACGCTTTATTGTGGATATTTGTTTTGGACAATGCGATTGCTACAACGGCCAATGCTGACCAGTGACCTGATATTGACCTTGATGTTGATAGCTACCACTTGGGTGTTCTGGCGATACTTGATTCGCCCTTGGACATGGTTGCTGGATGATCGGATCGTCTTTGCAGGGGAGCTTCTGTGTAGTCTGAAGGAAGACCGGGCTCAACTAGACTTGGCGCAAGACGCGAATGGAAAGCATGTACGGATCGTTCGCTTCAACGGCGTTTGTCCGATTTGTGCCGGAAGAATTGAGCTCCGGTATGGAACGGGATTGAATTCCAGGCGGCTATTTGGATGCTGCGGGGAAGCGCCGCATGATCATGTTTTTACTTTTGATCGTGTGACACACATTGGACAGAGGTACGTGGTTTGATCAGATAAGTCACCTGTCCATACCCCAGATACCCATAGCCGAACCAATGCAGAACCCAAGCAGCACGCATTGACCAGTCCTGGACGCAAAAAAGCCCCAACGATTTCTCACAAGTGAATCGCCCCGGGAATTGAGGAGGCTCCAAACTTTGAGAAGATGGAGCCATGAGCAAGAAATCAAATCGTTTTTCCCCTGAAGTGCGCGAACGCGCCGTACGCATGGTGCAGGACCACCGTGGCGAATATGCATCCCTGTGGGCTGCCGTTGAATCAATTGCACCCAAGATCGGCTGCGTCCCCCAGACGCTGCATGAATGGGTACGCAAGCAAGAGATCGACACCGGACTGCGCGATGGCGTCACCAGCGAGGAGCGTGATCGCATCAAAGCCCTGGAGCGGGAGAACAAGGAACTGCGCCGGGCCAATGAAATCCTCAAGCTGGCCAGTGCGTTTTTTGCCCAGGCGGAGCTCGACCGCCGACTGAAGTCCTGAGAGGTTTCGTGGACAAACACCGCGACACCTACGGGGTCGAGCCAATCTGCAAAGTTTTACAGATTGCCCCGTCAGGGTATCGTCGCCATGCTGCTTGCCAACGCAAACCAGAGCTGCGTTGTGTCCGTGCCAAGACCGATGCCACCCTGATGCCGAAAATCCAGCAAGTCTGGCAAACCAACATGCAGGTCTACGGCGCAGACAAGGTCTGGCATCAGATGAACCGTGAAGGCGTCGAGGTGGCCCGCTGCACGGTCGAGCGACTGATGAAACGCCTGGGGCTGCAGGGCGTGCGCCGGGGCAAAGTCGTGCGCACGACAGTCCCAGACAAGGCGCTGCCTTGCCCATTGGACCGGGTCAATCGGCAGTTCAAAGCCGATCGCCCCAATCAGTTGTGGGTGTCGGATTTCACCTATGTTTCAACTTGGCAGGGTTGGCAATACGTGGCTTTTGTGATCGATGTGTTTGCCAGGCGCATCGTGGGCTGGCGTGTCAGCAGTTCCATGCGCACCGACTTCGTGCTCGATGCGCTGGAGCAGGCTTTGTATGACCGTCAGCCAGACCAAAGTGCACTGATCCATCACTCAGACAGAGGTTCGCAGTATGTCTCCATCCTTTACACCGAGCGCCTTGCCCAGGCCGGGATAGAACCTTCGGTGGGCAGTCGTGGCGACAGCTATGACAACGCCCTGGCCGAGACAATCAATGGGCTGTACAAGGCCGAATTGATTCACCGCCGTGCTCCCTGGAAAACCAAGGAAGCCGTGGAACTGGCCACCCTTGAATGGGTGCACTGGTTCAACCACATCCGACTGCTGGAGCCGATTGGGTATATTCCACCGGCCGAGGCTGAGGCAAACTACTATCGGCAACTCGCCGAGAAGACCGAAAACACGGTCTGACTTTAACCAACTGGCCTCCACGAAACCCGGGGCGATTCAATGGCCATGAAGCTGGTCAACCCCAAGTACATCCCAAGAGAGTGGATGCTGGTGCAGGCCTACCGCAGCGCCACGGACGCTGGGGACTTCACACTGGTGCGGCAACTGCACGACTTGCTGGCTGACCCCTACAGCGAACAGTCACCAGAGCTTGCCGCGCTGTATTACACCAAGAAGCGGGATGAGTACTTTGAATTAGGCGGTACCTCGTACTGCAGTTGCTCTTCGTAGCGCACGGCTTGTCGGGTCCAACTGAGGTCGATGACTCTCATAAGCCTTGTTCCATAACTTGGACGTCTGGGACCAAGCCTGGGATGAGAATGGTTTCTGCTGGTGCTCGGCCTGCTCGTAGGGCGCCAGGAGTTGGGCGAGGCGCTTGAGCAGAAAATCCGCTTCTTCGGGGTTGGCGGTGGAGCGGCTTTCAGGGATTGTGATTTCGAGGAAGCCAAAGCCGGCCGTGTCGAGGAATTCCACAGGCAGGTCGGGCGCAAAGCTCTGGTCGTAGGCACTCAGGCCAGCGTGGCGCACGCTACCGAATGCCATGAACGGCTTCTGACTGGGGTTGAACTGTAGCGCCGGAAAACTGCCTGCCTCGAACGGCTTCAAAGGGCCTAGAACTGGAGTTCATTCGTGCAAACTCTCGATTAAGTTCTAAACAGAACGAAACACTACACTAGCGCCCGATTTCCGAGAAATTCCAGGCCAAGTACGTCAAGCAGCTGTTCAAGCTCAAGCTGTTCACCATTGATAAAGCCTTCGGCGGCTGGATCAAGGCAGCCAAGGATCATTTTTCGATGGCGCTTTATTTGACCAAATTTACCTGAAGCAGTAAAGCCGCGACTGTCAGCCAGGAGGCAATTTGATCCCGCGGTCTGAGTCGACGTGTCGATCCTGCCGGAGTGGCGCCGGGAGCGCAGCGACCAAGGAATTCGGCATGCTGAAAATGGCACAATGCCAAAGAAGTTGAGATCGACACAAGTGTGGTGCAGAATGACAGTCCAGGGCCTCATGCAAAGAGCCGTGCTCATCGTCGATGACGCAACAGAGAACCTGCGGATCCTGATTGAGTACGGCACCCGCTCAAGCGCAGGGTCGAGATGCTGGACCCTGCAGCAACCGAAAGCAAGCCGGCGATGGAGTCCGAGTACGAGGGGAAATGATGGAAGCGAGCCAGTCAGATTCTGAGCGGCGCCAGCGAGCTGACGGAGACCAGCCCGCGCCCAGGTCTGTCATGTTCAGACAGTACACGCTTTTGCTCATCGCCTTTGTGCTGATGGCAACGGTTGTCGGTACGAGCTTCGTCAACTTCCAAAGCCGGCAACTCGAAGAGCGGGAATACAGCAATCTGGAGAGCATCGCCAAACTCAAGGCCGAAGCGATTGAAAACTGGCTGGGCGAAAGGAATGGCGATGCCATTACCTTGTTCGCATCGAAGGGCTTGGCCACGGTCATAGAGAGCGCCGCCAATGATCCCAAGCGCTCGGACAACACTTTGCTGGATCGGTTTGACGCCATGCGCCAGGCATTTTCTTACAACAGCATTCTGTTGCTGGACAACGCCGGAAACCTCCTGCTGAGCAGCGGCAGCGACACCGACATGCCTGCGGCCGCGCAGGCCATATACCTTCAAGCCATGACTCAGAACCGGGTGCTCCATACCGATCTGTACCTGGATGCAGAAGGTGATGTTCAGATGGACTGGATCGTGCCGATCATTCCGGAAGGTTTGGGAAAGCAGGCGCCGATGGCAACCGTCGTGCTTCGTGTTGATCCGAAAACTTTTCTTTTCCCCTTGATCAGCACCTGGCCCACAAAGAGCGCCAGCGCAGGGGGGTCCCTGGTGCGCAGGGATGGGGATTTTGTGCTGGCCCTTAGTGATTTGCCGCAAGTCAAGGGCGCCGCCCTGAAATACAAGCGGCCATTGAACACACCTGCGCTGCCCGCTGCAATTGCGGTTCAATCAGATCGACCTGGCACCATGCGCAACATTGATTACCGCGGTGTCGAAGTGCTCTCGGGCTATCGCCCCATCGAGGGAACAGATTGGCGAATTGTCGTCCGAATCGACCGTGCCGAAGTTCTTGCGCCAATGTGGCAGGCATTCTGGTGGATCGTGGCCATCATGCTGGTTGCGGCACTCGCCGTCATGCTGGCGTTCTGGAAGCTGTTGCATCAGCAACGGGCGCTGCAGGCGTTTGAAATCGAAGCTGAAAAGTCCAGGATCAACCAGCAAATCCAATCGCTGGGCGACAACCTGCCCAATGGCTTCGTCTACCGATATCGTCTGACGCCCAACGGGCAGTCGAGTTTCACCTACATCAGTACCGGTGTCGAAAAGTTGATCGGCGTGCCGCCGGCTCGGGTCACGGCTGACGCGTCTGTGCTGTTTGCAAACCTCGCGCCAGAATCGATGCAAGAGTATCTGAAGGCTCAGGCCAGGAGCGCACAGGAGCTCAGTGCCTATGGCGGCGTGCTGCTCTTCAACCTGGCCGATAAGCGCAAGCTCTGGCTGGATGTGAATTCGCAACCCCACCTGGAAGCGGACGGCTGCATTGTGTGGGACGGTGTCGCCATCGATGTCACCGAACGCCGCAAAGCTGAAGACGCGCTGCGCGATAACGAGGAGCGCTTCCGCACCCTGTTCGAAGAAACCCGCCAAGCCATCACCCTGATTGAGAACGGCCACTTTGTTGCCGCCAACAAGGCCTCGCTCGAAATGCTGGGCATGGAGCGACTGGATCAGTTCATCGGCCTTTCACCCATCGACATCTCACCGCTGCGGCAACCCGACGGGCAGCTTTCCAGCGAGAAGGTGGTCTCGCTGATCAGCACGGCATTCGAGACCGGCAGCCATGCTTTCGAGTGGGAGCACATCCGCGCCAACGGCGAGCATTTCATCGCCAAGGTGCTCCTGACGGCGATCCGCCAGGGCAGCAAGGATGTGCTGCACGTGGTCTGGACCGATATCACGCAGCAAAAGGTAGCCGAGCGTGAATTGGCCGACTACCGCCTGGAACTTGAGCGCCGGGTGGTCGAACGAACCGCCGAACTGGCAACAATGGCCGAATCGTTACGCAGCGCCAATGAGGAACAGCAGGCCATCTTCGACACCGCCAGTTGTGGCATCGCACTCATCACGGAGGGGACTTTCACGCGCTGCAACCGTAGGATGCATGCGCTGTTCGGCTGGCCAGTGGGTGAGATGGTCGGCAAACCCACCGCGATCTGGTACCCCGCAGAGCGCGCGAATCTGGCCGGCGGCGGCGAGGCCGACGAGCGGACATGGCATGGCGAAGTTCACAGCAGCGAGCAGCAGCTGAAACGCCGGGACGGCAGCCGCTTGTGGGTGCGACTGACGGGCACGGCGGTTGATCCGGCAGACCGGTCCAAGGGCACGGTTTGCATCGTCGACGACATCACCACCGAGCGCGCCGCCATTGAGCAGTTGCTTCAAGCCAAAACGCTGGCCGAGGCCGCGGCGCGCATGAAGACAAACTTTCTGGCCAACATGAGCCACGAAATCCGAACGCCGATGAATGCGGTGATCGGCATGTCCCACCTGCTGCTCAGAACCGAACTCACGCTGCGCCAGCGTGACTACCTCGCCAAGATCCAGGGCGCCGGCCAGCACCTGCTCGGCATCATTGACGACATCCTCGACTTCTCCAAAGTCGAAGCCGGCAAGCTGAGCCTGGAACGTGCCGATTTCGACCTCGACAAAATGGCCATCAATGTCGCCACGCTGCTGAGCGAGAAGACCGGCGACAAAGGGCTCGAATTAACGATCGATATCGCCTCCGATGTCCCGCGCAGCCTGATCGGCGACGCCTTGCGGCTTCAGCAAGTTTTGCTCAATTTCAGCTCCAATGCCGTCAAATTTACGGAACAGGGCGAAATCAACATCGTCGTTCGACTCAAGGAACGCAGCCGCGACGAAGCTCTGCTCCACTTCGCCGTGTGCGACACCGGCATCGGCCTGAGCCGTGAACAGCAAGCCCAACTGTTCCAAAGCTTCCAGCAGGCCGACAGCTCAACCACGCGCAAGTTCGGCGGCACCGGGCTCGGCCTGGTGATCTCCAAGCGACTGGCCGAGTTGATGGGCGGCGAGGTCGGTGTCCAGAGCGAGCCGGGCAAGGGCAGCACATTCTGGTTTACCGCCCGCCTAGGCATTGGCTCCGCGCGGGCGGCGGAGCTGCTGCCGCG
Source organism: Rhodoferax sp. (assembly GCF_030653815.1). GTDB lineage: Bacteria > Pseudomonadota > Gammaproteobacteria > Burkholderiales > Burkholderiaceae_C > Rhodoferax. The sequence continues at coordinate 90,173 of NZ_JAURYQ010000009.1, forward strand.
ACCGGACCTGCGCGGCCTGCGCGTGTTGGTGGTCGACGACAACGAAACCGCGCGCATGGTGCTGCGGGACATGCTGGCCTTGATGAGCTTTGTGGTCGAGGAGGCAAGCTCGGGCGCACGGGCCATTGAAGCCATCAGGCAATCCGTCTCTAACGGAAAACCTTACGCGATCGCGTTTCTCGACTGGCAGATGCCGGGCATGGACGGGATCGAGGCGGCCCGCAGAATCCGCGCGCTCGGACTGCAGGCCACGCCGCACCTGGTCATGGTCAGCGCCTACGGGCGCGAGGAACTAATGACGCAGGCCAGCGCCGCCGGTATCGAAAGCTACCTGATCAAACCTGTGACGCGCTCGCTGCTGTTTGACACCGCCATGCAGATGTTGGGCGGCGAACGCAACGAGGCAGCCGAGCCAGCGCCAGCGCCAAACCCGCAAGCCGAGTTGCCTGCTGCGATCAAGGGCGCACGCATCCTGGTGGTCGAAGATAACGAACTGAACCAGGAGGTGGCAAAGGACCTGCTGATCGGGGCTGGCCTGGTCGTCGATGTGGCGCAAGACGGTGCAGTCGCCGTCAGGAAAGTTCAGACATCGTCCTACGACCTGATCTTCATGGACATGCAAATGCCGGTCATGGATGGCGTCACCGCCACCCTTGAAATCCGCAAGCTGGCGCAGTACCGGGACTTGCCGATCATTGCCATGACCGCCAATGTCATGCAACAGGACCGTGAGCGTTGCCTGCAGGCCGGCATGAACGACTTCATCGCCAAGCCGATCGAGCCCGATCAGCTCTGGTCGATGCTGATGCGCTGGGTCAAACCGAATCTGGCGCAAAGCGATGCCTCGCCCCAAGAGGCCCCCGCTGTTCTGGCAGGGTCGGCGCAGGACGCCGCTACTGTCGCGCCTGAAGTGCCCACAGACGTCGAAGGGCTCGATGTCAGTGCCGGCTTGCGAAGCGTATTGAGCAACACGTCGACCTATGTCTCGCTGCTGCGCCTGTTTGTCAAGAAGCACAAGATGGACGCCGATGCGGTCAGCAGCGCGCTCGACGGCGACTGGGCTGGCGCCGAGCGCCTGGCACACACCATCAAAGGGGTGGCTGGCACCCTGGGCGCGCGCGTTCTGCAAGGTGTCGCCGCAGAACTGGAGCTGGCGATCCGCGAGCGACAGGCCCGAACGCTGATTGATCAGCGACTTAATGACTTTGCCAGGGAACTCGCGACCCTGATCAGCCAATTGGAAGCAAAACTGCCGCGCCAGAAAATGGATGGCACACCTGCTGTCGTGGATCAAGTCAAGCTCGCAGCTGTCAGCGGCGAACTTGCCGAGTTGTTGGCACAGGACAACTGCGAGGCAAGCTACTTCTTCGCGGTGAACGCCAAGCTGCTGCGGTCCGCGTTTCCCTCGGTATTCAACAAGCTCGCCGAGGAGATCGAGAACTTTGACTTCGATACTGCCAGGACGACGCTTGAATCGGCACGCCAATCAACGACGGCCGACGACGGCCTAGTCATCCGGTGACCTGCCATGCCTGATGGCCCAGCCGCAAAGAAAATGTGCCGGCAACCATTCACATCACTGATTTAAAAATCTGGAAGAAGCCGAAAAGGACCAAGGCCATTGTCGAGATGCCAAGCGTCGCGTGACTAACCCGCGGCCCGAACCTGGAAGCCAGTCCAAACACCAGAATGATTCCGGCCAGAACGGCGACGATGGAGGCATGGAAGCTGTAAAGAGGAGGCTCGACAATCTCGCGGTAGAAGTATTTCGAAGCTGAGTTCGAGTTACCGTAATCAGCCCCAGAGTGCACTATGGAGTGTCAGCTAACGGTCATCCAGGTTCGTGTGAAGCGGTGATTCATTTTTTTCCATCGAATGGGAAAGCTGACATCCCCAAAAGTCCCGTCAACTGGGATTGATATTCGATTGGCCTTTTTGAGTGTCCACAGCGGCATAAGTGCCGCTCCAAAATTGACCAAGGTGTTCCCTTGATTTGTTACTATTTCAGTTCTGCCCGGTTCGCTTGCAGCCGCACAACATCATGCGTCAAGCGGATGTGCGCCTCCAGCGCCAAGGCCGCGCGTGCCTCCTGGCGGCCCATGGCGGCACGATAGATATCTTCGTGTTCCTTGTGCACATCGCGCCCGCTGGCGTGGGCTGCGGTCAGCCGCCAGTTGATGTTGCGGTAACGCTCGGCATGGCGGTAAAGAATGGACAACAGGTACTTGCTCCAGGTCGAATCAAAGCCGGCAATCAAGGCCTCATGAAAAGCCTTGTTGCGCCGCTCCCAGAGCTCAGAGCCTGACTCTGCCAGGTCTCTTTCAGTCTGGCTCAAGCGCTCGTAGCTTTGCACCAGTGCGGCCTCCCATTGGGCATCGCCATGGCGGATGGATTGGCGCAAGGCCTCGGTCTCCAGCATGACGCGGGTATTGGTCACGTCTTCCAGGTCGGCCAGCGAGATCGGTGCCACCCGAAAACCACGCTGGCCCTCCGAGGTGACCAGCGCATCGGACACCAGCAGTGACAAAGCCTCGCGCAGCGTGCCCGCGCCCACCTCGTACTGGTCTTTCAGGTGCTCCACGCGCAGGCGTTCGCCGGGGACCAGCTTACCGCACACCACATCGTGGCGCAGCGCCAGGTAGGCGCGCTCCACCAGCGTGCGGGGCGCTGCAGTTTCGTTGGCCGGGCCGGCAGCACGGTTTTTTTGAAGGGTTGACATCACATTGCTCCCGGGTCGCTTTTGAGCTCGGTTGCAGGCCCTGCGCCACTTTGGCGTTGCTTGAGCCGATAGGCCAGTTGTGGCCGGGTCAGGCCCAGCAGGCGCGCCGCCTCAGACAAGTTGCCACGGGCGCGGGCCACCGCATGGTCGAGCACGCGGGCCTCGATCTCTTCAAGCGAACTGCCGCTGTTCAAAATACGGGTGCTCAACTCGTCGTCTTGCACGCTGGGCAATCTGGCCAGATGGCCGTGCGCGTCCAGGCTGGTCTGCGCGGCATCGGGCTGGTTCGGGAACAGGTGCTCCACCTCAACCCTGCCGGCCTGGGTTGCCAGGATCACGCCACGCTCCACCAGGTTTTCGAGCTCGCGCACGTTGCCGGGCCAGTCGTGTTGCTGCAGCGCCTGCAGTGCGCGCTCTTCAAACCCCAGCACGCGCTTGCTGTGCAGGGCGCAAAAACGGGCAAGCATGGCCAGGGCCAGCGGCTCGATATCGGCTTTGCGCTCGCGCAGCGGGGGGATACAGATGGGGTAGACATTGAGTCGGTACATCAAATCAGCCCGGAAACGCCCGGCCTGCACGGCCTGCGCCAGGTCGACATTGGTGGCGGCCACCAGGCGCACATTGACCTTGCGCGTGCTCTCGCCGCCTACGCGCTCAATTTCACCTTCCTGCAACACGCGCAGCAGCTTGGTTTGAGCTGCCATCGGCATTTCACCCACCTCGTCGAGCAGCAGGGTGCCCCCGTCAGCACGCTCGAAGCGGCCCGCCCGCGCCGCGTGGGCGCCGGTGTAGGCACCTTTTTCGACACCAAAGAGTTCGGCCTCAATCAGCTCGGCGGGCAAGGCGGCGCAATTGACCGCAACAAAAGCTTTGTCAGCCCGGTTGGACAAATCATGCAGGGCGCGCGCAAAACGCTCCTTGCCGACGCCGGTTTCGCCGGTCAACAAGACTGTGGCCTGCGTCGGTGCCACCTTTTGCATCAGCGCGTAGGCCTTGCGAAACGCCGGCGAGTTGCCAATCAGCTGGCCGCCCTGGCTGGCTGGCTCCAGCGTCGACCTCAGTGCCTCCACCTGCGACTGCAGGGCCTCCATCTTTTCCATCAGGGAGTCGTCGGTGAAATACACGCGATGCGCTTCGCCATCGGGCCATTCCTCAATGGGGCGTCCAACGATCTGGCAATGGTCCGCGCCACAGGCGGCGCACAGCGTCTCCTTGAACAGAATCAGCCGGCCCATGAAGGCGCTGGTGTAGCCGCTGGCATAACCCAGCAGCGTCCAGCAGGCCGGCGCATCGACCAGGCCAAACTTTTGCCGGTGCGCGTAGGCCTCCCACGAGTTGTCCCAGCGAAAGTCGGCGTAAAACTGGCCCGCCTTGATGTCGAGGTTGAGCTTGACGGGCGTCACCCGGGCCGCGCCCTCGAGCATGTGCAATTGCGGGCCGACCATGAAGCTGTCCTGCAAGGCCTCGCCAGGCCGCATCTTTTTGGCGTATTCGGCATCTGAAAGGCCCGAGGCATAACCCATGCGCGTCAGGATGCGCCGCGCATGTTCGGGGCCGACAGAGCTCATCAGGTCCTGGCGCAACTCCGCCAAGGCGTTGGTGTGCATCAGCACCATGCGCCGGTCGCCCAGCCAGATCACGCCGCTGTCGGGCTCAAAGCGCAACAGGCGCCGCAAATCGACGTTGGGTGGGTATTTGTAGCTCATCGGCAGATCACTCCACGGCAAGGTGAAAAAACCATTATCTCGATATTATTTTTTCCTACCCAGAATTACCCGGGATGGGATGACCGTTTTCTGTGATTTGATCATTTGGTAAATTTTAGCCGTTTGGCTTTGATTAAATGCGCAAAGCAGCATCGGGCCAGGCGTTTATTGCGCTAAGGGTAAGCCCTGATAGGGGTCAGATTGGTCTTGAATCGGGTCGAAAAAAATCATGATTTCTAGTGGTTAACCCTAGGAATATCGAGATTATTGGCATCAACACAAATATTGGCAGGTTCCTTGCAAAGTCATGAGGGTAATGCCCGCCACCCAACGACCCGCACCATGACCAATACCTTGAGTTCACCCACAGCCCAGCCTTGCGACATCAAACACAAGTTTGTCCGTGTCCGAGAAGTCCGCCCCGACGGCCTGGTGTGTTTTGAGTTTGCCATCGGTTGGCCAGAGTTGTTTGTTGAGTTGATGTTGCCCCAGCCAGCTTTTGACGATTTTTGCGTTCAAAACCAGGTCCAACTTTTGAAGATTTAAGTCCCCTCGTCGTCTCTTTTTAAAAGGATAAGCCCCTATGTCAGTCGATCTCCACACGCGTGAAATCAAACCTCTGCGCAACACCTTTAGCCAAACGGCCAACTATGTCGGCAACGACAAACCGGCGTCGCGCTACCAGGAAGCCACGCTCGACACCCAGCCCACCGACAACTTCCACTACCGCCCGACTTGGGACCCCGAGCACGAGATCTTCGACAAGTCGCGCACCAAGGTCAAACTGGCCGACTGGAATGTATTGCGCGACCCGCGTCAGTACTACTACGCCACTTGGACCATGGCCCGGGCGCGCCAGCAGGACGCGATTGAGTCGAGCTATGACTTTGTCCAGTCCCGCGGCTTGGTGACCAAGATGTCGGACGCCGTGCGCAGCAAGGCCTGCGAGGTGCTGATGCCGCTGCGCCATGTGGCCTGGGGAGGCAACATGAACAACAGCTCGATTGGTGCCTACGGCTACGGCACACCGTTTACGGCGCCGGCCATGTTCCACGCCATGGACCACTTGGGTGCCGCGCAGTTCATTACCCGCATTGGCCTGGCCCTGGATGAGCCCGCCATTCTGGACGCCGGCAAGAACGACTGGCTCAACGCCGCTTGCTGGCAGCCGCTGCGCCACTATGTTGAAGACACGCTGGTGGTGCAGGACCCGTTCGAACTGTTCATTGCGCAAAACCTGGCGCTCGACGCGCAGCTCTACCCGCTGATCTACGGCAATTTTGTGGACGACCACATTGCCTTGCAGGGCGGCACCGCGGTGTCGATGCTGGCCGCCTTCATGCCCGAGTGGCATACCGAGAGCGCACGCTGGATTGACGCGGTGGTCAAGGTGGCTGCGGCCGAATCCGACGACAACCGCCAGTTGATCTCAGGCTGGGTCACCGCCTGGGCTGACCGTGCCCAGACCGCTCTGACACCCGTGGCCGAACTGGCGTTGGGTGAGCATGGTGTGGTCGCCTTGCAGGAAGCACGCGACGCGCTTAATTTGCGCTGCAAAAAAGCCGGCCTTGTGGCCTGAGCTTTGCCCATTTCTCATTCATTCAAGGAGACTCCCCGCATGTCCAATGTATTCATCGCCTTCCAGGACAACGAAGACGCGCGCCCCATCATTGAGGCCATCCTCGCCGACAACGCTGAGGCGCAGGCTACCTACCCCACCGGCCTGGTCAAGATCATTGCCCCCGGCAAACTCGTGGTGCGCCGCGAAACCATCGAGGAGCTGATCGGCCGCCCCTACGATTTGCAGCAGATCCAGGTCAACCTGGTCACCTTGTCGGGTCACCTTGAAGAAGACGACGACCAGTTCTCGCTGAAATGGAATAACTGAACCCACCCACCCCCAAGGAGCACCTATGGATACCCCTGTTATCAAGAAAAAACTCGGTCTCAAAGAACGTTATGCCGCCATGACCCGCGGCCTGGCCTGGGACACCACCTACCAGCCGATGGACAAGGTCTTCCCGTATGACAAATACGAAGGCATCAAGATCCACGACTGGGACAAGTGGGAAGACCCGTTCCGCCTGACCATGGACGCCTACTGGAAATACCAGGGCGAAAAAGAGAAAAAACTTTACGCCGTGATCGAAGCCTTTGCACAAAACAATGGCCAGCTTGGTGTGTCTGATGCGCGCTACATCAATGCACTCAAGATTTTCCTGACCGGCGTGACCCCGCTGGAGTACTACGCCTTCCGTGGCTTTGCCCACGTCGGCCGTCAGTTCACCGGTGCCGGTGCCCGCGTGGCTTGCCAGCTGCAGTCGATTGACGAACTGCGCCACAACCAGACCGAAACCCACGCCCTGAGCCACTACAACAGGTACTTCAACGGCCTGCACAGCCCCAAGCACATGTTTGACCGTGTCTGGTATTTGTCGGTGCCCAAGTCGTTCTTTGAAGACGCTTACACCGGCGGCCCGTTCGAGTTTTTGACGGCGGTGAGCTTCTCGTTCGAGTACGTGCTGACCAACCTGTTGTTTGTGCCCTTCATGTCGGGTGCGGCGCACAACGGCGACATGTCGACCGTGACCTTTGGTTTCAGCGCGCAATCTGACGAATCACGTCACATGACCTTGGGCATCGAGTGCATCAAGTTCATGCTGGAGCAAGACCCCGACAACGTGCCGATCGTGCAGGGCTGGATCGACAAATGGTTCTGGCGCGGCTACCGTCTGCTGACCATCGTGGCCATGATGCAAGATTACATGCTGCCCAAGCGCGTGATGAGCTGGCGTGAGAGCTGGGAAATGTACGTCGAGGAAAACGGCGAATCCCTGTTCAAGGACCTGGCGCGTTACGGCATCCGCAAACCCAAGGGTTGGATTCAGGCCTGCGAGGGCAAGGATCACATCAGCCACCAAGCCTGGGCTACCTTCTACCAGTACGGCGGCGCCGCGGCCTTCCAGACCTGGGTGCCCGAGAAAGAAGAGCTGGACTGGCTGAGCGAGAAGTACCCGGAAACCTTTGACAAATACTACCGTCCGCGCTGGGAGCACTGGGGTGCGCAGGCAGCCGAAGGCAAGCGCTTCTACAACATGACCCTGCCCATGCTGTGCACCACCTGCCAGGTGCCGATGCTCTTCACCGAAGAGGGTGATCCCACCAAGATCGCCTACCGCGAGAGCGACTACCTAGGTAACAAGTACCACACCTGCTCTGACCACTGCAAGGAAATCTTTGACAACGAACCCGAAAAGTACGTCCAAAGCTGGCTGCCGGTGAACCAGATCTACCAGGGCAACTGCTTCAAGGAAGGCACCGATCCCACCAAGGAAGGTTTCGATCCGTTGCTGGCTGTGCTCGATTACTACAACTTGAACGTTGGCCGCGACAACTTCGACTTCGAAGGCTCGGAAGACCAGAAAAACTTTGCCGCCTGGCGCGGTGACACGGCAGAAGGAAGCCAAAAATGAGCGTTAAATCAGTCAAGCCCTACAACTTTCCGGCTAAAGACGTGCGCGAGAACTTTCCCGCGCCGCTGCTCTTCATCGGCTGGGAGGACCACCTGATGTTTGCCGCCCCCTTCGCCCTGCCACTGCCGCCCGACACACCGTTTGGCGCCCTGGGTACCGCCGTGTTGCCACCCATTTACGGTGCACACCCGGACTTTGGCAAGATCGACTGGGACACCGTGCAGTGGTTCAAATCGGGTGAATCCTGGCAGCCCGATCCCGCCAAATCCTTGGCAGAAAACGGCCTGCTGCACAAGGACGTCATCCGCTTCAGAACCCCCGGCCTGACCGGCCTCAATGGCTCTTGCGCTTAATTAAGTGTGGCAGCTTCAGCAGGTGGGCCCCTGGCCCGCCTGCTGCGTCAGCTCCATTTGAAACTTTCAGAAACAAAAAAGACCATGAGTTACCAACTGCTGATTGAACCACTGGGCGCGACCATTGAGGTCGAAGAAGGCCAGACCCTGCTTGATGCCGCGCTGCGTCAGGGTATCTACATTCCGCACGCTTGCGGCCATGGCTTGTGTGGCACCTGCAAGGTGGAGGTGACCGATGGCGAGGTCGATCACGGCCACGCCAACCCGTTTGCGCTGATGGACTTTGAGCGCGATGCCGGCAAGACGCTGGCCTGCTGCGCCACGTTACAAAGTGATGCCGCCATCGAAGCCGACATCGACGAAGAACCCGATGCAGAGATCATTGCGGTGCGCGACTTTGACTGCACCGTGTCGCGCATTGAATCGCTCACACCGACCATCAAGGCTATTTTTCTTAAGCTCGACAAACCCTTGCACTTCCAGGCCGGCCAGTATGTGCAGGTGGTGATTCCCGGCGTTGAAGGCAGCCGCGCGTTTTCCATTGCCAACTCGCCGGCCCAGGTGCAAGCCACGGGCGAAGTCGAACTCAATGTGCGCATCCTCAAGGGCGGCGCGGGCACCACCTGGCTGCATGAGCAGTTGAAGGCGGGCGACGCCTTGCGTATCTCCGGCCCCTACGGGCGCTTCTTTGTGCGCAAGTCGGCCAAAGAGCCAGTAGTGTTTTTCGCTGGCGGCTCCGGCTTGTCAAGCCCGCGCTCAATGATTCTGGATTTGCTCGAGTCCGGCAGCGCGCAGCCGATCACGCTGGTTTACGGCCAGCGCTCGCAAGACGAGCTGTATTACGACGCCGAGTTCCGCACGCTGGCCGCACAGCACCCCAACTTCAACTATGTGCCAGCACTCTCTGATGCCGCACCAGGTACCGGTTGGGAAGGTGCACAAGGCTATGTGCACGACGTGGCCAAGGCCCACTTTGACAACAACTTCTCTGGCAACAAAGCCTACCTGTGCGGCCCGCCGGTGATGATCGAAGCCTGCATTTCGGCCTTGATGCAAGGGCGTCTGTACGAGCGCGACATCTACACCGAGAAGTTCCTCTCGGCCGCTGACACCAACCAGCAGCGCAGCCCCTTGTTCAAGCGGGTCTGAGGCACGACCATGTTGTTTGACACCCGGCCCAAGGTCGCTGTTCACGTCGCGCAAACCGGTGAAACCTTTCCCTGCGCCCACGACGAAAGCCTGTTGAAGGGCATGTTGCGTCTGGGTCGCAAAGGCATTCCGGTGGGTTGTGTCAACGGCGGTTGCGGTGTTTGCAAGGTGCATATTGTTGAGGGCCAGGTCAAGTCTCTGGGCCCGGTCAGTCGCGCCCATGTCACGGCCGAGGAAGAAGCCGCCGGCTTCACCCTGGCCTGCCGTGTGGCCCCGGTCACCGCCGTTCGGCTGGAGGTGACAGGCAAGTTCGAAAAGCCGTTCCGCAAGGGGTTTGCCAGTGCGGCAAACGCCTGATTTTTTAGACAACTTTTAACCACAAGGAGAAAGCAATGGGCATTATGCGAATTGGTCACGTCAGCATCAAGGTGATGGACATGGCAACGGCTCTGAAGCACTATGAAAACGTGCTGGGCATGAAAAAGACGATGGAGGACAAACACGGCAACGTGTACCTCAAGTGCTGGGACGAGTGGGACAAATACTCCCTGATCCTCACGCCCTCCGACCAGGCCGGCCTGAACCACGTGGCCTACAAGGTCGAAAAAGACAGCGACCTCGACGCGCTGCAACAGAAAATTGAAGCCTATGGCATTGCCACCACCGTGCTCGAAGAAGGCGCGCTGCCGTCTACGGGTCGTCTGCTGCAGTTCAAGCTGCCCAGCGGCCACGAGATGCGCCTGTATGCCATGAAAGAGTATGTCGGCACCGAAGTCGGTACCCAAAATCCGGACCCGTGGCCAGACAACATCAAGGGCGCCGGTGCCCATTGGCTCGACCACTGCCTGCTGATGTGCGAGATGAACCCCGAGGCGGGCATCAACAAGGTCGCAGAAAACACCAAGTTCGTCACCGAAGTGCTCGACTTTTTCCTGACCGAGCAAGTGCTGGTGGGCCCGAATGGTGACATGCAGGCCGCCACCTGGCTGGCGCGCACCACCACGCCTCATGACATCGCCTTTGTGGCGGGCCCGCGCATGGGCTTGCACCACATTGCCTTCTTCCTGGATTCCTGGCACGACGTGCTCAAAGCTGCCGACGTGATGGCCAAGACCAAGACCAAGATCGACGTGGCGCCGACCCGCCATGGCATCACCCGCGGCGAGACCATTTATTTCTTCGACCCGAGCGGCAACCGCAACGAAACCTTTGCCGGCCTGGGTTACCTAGCCCAGCGCGACCGCCCTGTGACCACCTGGGACGAGTCCCACCTGGGTTCGGGCATCTTCTATCACACCGGTGAACTGGTGGCGTCCTTCACCGAGGTGTACACCTGATCCCTTGATCGCTTCGTTTTCGGCGCGCCCGCCTGCGCGGGTGTGCCGACGCCTTCACGCAAACTCATATTCTCAGCATTCCATTCCCCATGAAAAAAATTGTTTTATCCGCGCTCACCGCCTTGGCCGGTATTGGCGCCTCGGCAGGTGGTCATTACGTGCCCGGTGTTGAAGGTATCCAGGCGGCCAGCGTGCCGCCCCCCGGCATGTATTACCTGGGCTACCTTGTGAACTACAGCATCGATGAACTGCGCGCACCGGGCAGCAGCGACTCCTTACCCGGCCACAACACCGGCACCGTCAGCGCCCTGGCCAACCGCTTTGTCTACATTTCCGGCACTAAGCTACTGGGTGCCGACTACGGCGTGGAAGCCATCGTTCCGGTGATTCGCAAATCGTTCGCCTTCGCCGGCGAATCCAACACCGGGGTGGGTGACGTTTACCTGGGCCCGCTGGTGCTGGGCTGGCACGGTGGCAACTGGGACGCGGTGGCCGCAGCGGGCGTATGGTTTGATACCGGCAACAGTGATTCCATTTCCAAGCCCGGCAACGGTTACAAGTCCACCATGCTGACCGGCGGCGGCACTTACTACTTTGATGCAGCCAAAAAATGGACCGGCTCGGCCCTGGTGCGCTACGAGATCAATTCCGCCAACGACGCCAGCTTCGAGCCTGGTGATCAGGTCACGATGGAATGGGGCTTTGGCAAGTCCATCGGTCCGGTGCAATTAGGCGTGGTCGGCTACGACCAATGGCAAACCAGCACCGACTCGGGTACCGGCGCCAGCGGCAATAAATCCGCACGCCACGCCATTGGTGCCGAACTGGTCTACCCGCTCATGAAAGAGGCGGGTGTCATGCTCAAGGCTGCTTACTACAACGAGTATTCAGCTAAGGGCGGCACCAACCCTGAGCCCAAAGGCTCGACCTTGCGTTTCACCTTCGTCAAGGCCTTTTGAGCCCTGCCGTCCAAGTGCTTTTGGCATGGGACGGAACGCGTTCAATAGCTCTATCAATACCAAAAAGGTATTGATAGATTAACAAAATGGTATTTGACGGTATCAAAAATAATTTTTACGATACCGTCAATGCTTGGTTTTTCGAGCTTGCGCCTGAGCGGCGTTCTTACCCACCACCGGAGTCACCATGGACCTGCGTCGCCTGAAAAGCTTTGTGGTTTTGGCTGAAGAGCTGAACTTCAACCGGGCGGCGGCGCGTCTGCATATTTCCCAACCGCCCTTGACGCGGCAAATTCAGTTGTTGGAAGGCGAGCTCGGCGCCCCGCTGTTTGACCGCCAGCCCAAAGGTCTGGTGCTCACGGCCGCCGGCTGCACCCTGCTGGACGACGCCCGACGCATTCTGGGCATGGCGGACGCCGCCAAAGACCGGGCCGCCCAGGCCGGCCGGGGTGAAATTGGCCGCCTCGACGTGGGTATCTTCGGCTCGGCCATCTTTCACCACATTCCACGCCTGCTGTTGCAGTTTCGCAGCCGCTACCCGAATGTGCAGATCAGCCTGCATGAACAAACCAAGGCCGAACAGATCCAGGCGCTGCGCGAGCGGCGTCTGACCATCGGCTTCAACCGTCACGTCAGGCCCGCGCCCGACCTTGTGGTGGAACCGGTCTACCAGGAACCTCTGCTGGTGGCGCTGCATGGTGATCACCCCATGGCGCAACAAGCCGCCATCAGCATCCGCGAGCTCAGCGCTCAGCCGCTCATCCTCTACCCCAACAACACGCGTGAAGGTTTTGCCGACCACGTGTTGTCGCTGTTTTATCACGAGGGCCTGCAAGCCCAGGTGGAGCTGGAGGTGAAGGACGTGGTCACGGCGGTAGCCCTGGTGTCCAGTGGTTTTGGCCTGTGTGTGACGCCCGAGGCGGCCAGCAGCCTGCAACTGCCGGGTGTGGTCTACCGGCCGCTCCAGGCCGATCCGGCGCCCACGGTGGAACTGGTGTGCGTGTACCGCCGGGACGATGCCTCGCCGGTGCTGGCGGCCTTTCTGGAGACCGTGCGCCAATTCCAGCCGGAAAACGGCGGCAAAAAAGTCGTCTGCTGACCTGGCAGGCGTTTTATTTCCTTCAACCTGATCTCGGAGATAGTCAAATCTTATGAAAGTATCTGTTTCACAAACGGTGATCGGCTGGGACGCAGCCGCCATGGCAGCGCGTGCCACAGCACAACACGCGGACAGTCTGGGCATCGCCATCAACATTGCGGTGGTCGACCTCGGCGGTAACCTAGCCGCGTTTTTGCGCATGCCGGGCGCTTTTTTGCATTCGATCGACATAGCCATCGACAAGGCTTACACCGCCGCCAGTTTTGGTTTGCCGACCAGCCAGTGGCACGGCGCACTGCAGGAACACTCGGATGCCGTGCGTGAAGGCATTGTGCTGCGTCCGCGCTTTGTAGCTTTTGGCGGTGGCTTGCCGATCCTTGAGGCCGGTCAGCGCATTGGCGGCATCGGTGTCTCGGGCGGCTCGGAGGAACAGGACGAGGCTTGTGCCCAAGCGGGGCTGAAAGCCATCGGTTTGAACAGTTAACTTTTTGAAAATTGCACCATGAACCAGATACTGAACTTCATCAACGGCGAATACGTCAGCAACGTCAGCGGCAAGACCTACGAGAAACGCAATCCCGTAGACAACTCGTTGATCGGCATGGTCCATGAAGCCGGCCAGCCCGAAGTTGACGCCGC
>NZ_JAURYQ010000032.1 GCF_030653815.1 Rhodoferax sp.
CACCGCTATGGCAACGCGACCATGCTGGCCAGCGACTTTGTGCTGGGGCTAGGCAACCGCTGGGCGAACCGCCACACCGGCAGCACTGAGGTGTATTGCAAGGGCCGCACCTTTGTCCATGTGGACATCGAACCCACGCAAATTGGCCGCGTCTTCAACCCCGAGCTGGGCATTGTGAGCGACGCCAAGATTGCGCTGGAGTTGTTGGTGCTGGTGGCGCGCGAGCGCAAGGCCGCCGGGCAGTTGAAGGACTTCAGCGACTGGGTGGGTCGCTGCACCGAGCGCAAGGCGCTGATGCACCGCAAAACGCATTTCACCGAGACCCCGATCAAGCCGCTGCGCGTTTATGAGGAAATGAACCAGGCACTGCCGCGAGACACGATTTATGTGACCACGATTGGCCTGAGCCAGATTGCCGGCGCCCAGTTTCTGCATGTCTACGGCCCGCGCCAGTGGATCAACTGCGGCCAGGCCGGCCCGCTGGGCTGGACCATTCCGGCGGCCCTGGGCGTGGTGGCTGCCGACCCGACCCGCACCGTGGTGGGCTTGTCGGGCGACTATGACTTCCAGTTCCTGATTGAAGAACTGGCGGTGGGGGCGCAGTTCCGCCTGCCCTATGTGCATGTGCTGGTGAACAACAGTTACCTGGGCCTGATCCGCCAGAGCCAGCGCGGCTTCGAGATGGACTACTGCGTGCAACTGGCGTTTGAGAACCAGAACGTCGAGGACCCGGCCCTCAAGAGTTATGGCGTGGACCACCAGGCGGTGGTGCAGGGCCTGGGCTGCAAGTCGCTGCGTGTTACCGACCCCGAGAAAATCCAGGCGGCTATCAAGCAGGCGCAGGCCATGGCGCAGGAATTCCGCGTGCCGGTGGTGGTCGAGGTGATTCTGGAACGGGTCACCAACATTGCCATGGGCACCGAGATCGACAAAATCAACGAGTTTGAGGACATCGACTGCCGTCACCCCGAGGGCCGCCAGGGCCTGGAGATGGCCGGCTTGCTGGAATGAAGGGCCTTCACATGAAACCAGCACCGAAACCGGCCTGAACGGGCGCCAGCGACTTTGCGCATAAACTTATTACAAAATTCAAAGGAACGACAACATGACAACACCTTCTCTCAACATCGGCTTCATCGGCCTGGGCATCATGGGCACCCCCATGGCTGGTCACCTCATGGCAGCCGGGCACCAGCTGTTTGTTTACAAGCGCGGCCCCATGCCCGAGGCCATCAGCCAAAGCGGTGCCACCGCTTGCAACACGCCGCGCCAGGTGGCCGAGCGCGCCGACATCGTCTTCACCATGGTGCCCGACACGCCGGACGTTGAAAGCGTGCTGTTTGGCGCCGATGGCATTGCTGCCGGCTTGAGCGCGGGTAAAACCGTGGTCGACATGAGCTCGATCTCGCCGATTGCCACCAAGGTCTTTGCCGAAAAAATCAACGCATTGGGCTGTGACTACCTGGACGCCCCGGTGTCTGGCGGCCAGGTGGGCGCCAAGAACGCCACGCTGTCGATCATGGTCGGCGGGCCCGAAGCGACTTTCGAGAAGATCAAGCCACTGTTCGAGCTGATGGGCAAGAACATTACCCTGGTGGGCGGCAACGGTGACGGCCAGACCGCCAAGGTGGCGAATCAGATCATCGTGGCGCTGAACATCGAGGCGGTGGGTGAGGCACTGCTGTTTGCGGCGCGCGCAGGTGCCGACCCGGCGCGCGTGCGCCAGGCGCTGATGGGCGGTTTTGCGTCGAGCAAGATTCTCGAAGTGCACGGTGAGCGCATGATCAAGCGCACCTTCGACCCCGGCTTTCGCATCGAGCTGCACCAGAAAGACCTCAACCTGGCGCTGTCAAGTGCCCGCGCCTTGGGTGTGTCGCTGCCCAACACGGCCATGGCGCAAGAGCTGTTCAACAGCTGCGCCGCCCACGGCGGCAAGGGTTGGGACCATTCGGCCATGGTGCGGGCACTGGAAAAGATGGCCAATTTCGAAATCGGCCAGGCATGAATCCCCAGGGCTTGCTGCGCCAGATGTTTGACGCGGCCATCGCCAGCGCCCAACCGGCACTGTGCCTGCCACCGCATTTGCCGACGCTCGAGTCGCTGGGACGCGGTCGGCTGGTGGTGATTGGCGCCGGCAAGGCGTCTGCTGCCATGGCGCGCACCTTGGAAGACCACTGGTCGGGGCCACTCACTGGCCTGGTCGTCACGCGTTATGGTTACGCCGTGCCCTGTCACCGCATTGAGATTGTCGAGGCCGCGCATCCGGTGCCCGACCAGGCGGGTTTGCAGGCGGCCCAGCGCATGCTGGAGCTGGTCAGCAGCCTCAGCGCCGACGATCTGGTGGTGTGCCTGATCTCTGGCGGCGGCTCGTCGCTGCTGCCCTTGCCCCTGCCTGGCCTTGGCTTGCAGAACAAGCAGGACATCAACCGGGCGCTGCTGGCCTCGGGGGCCACCATCAGCGAGATGAATTGTGTGCGGCGCCACCTGTCTGGCATCAAGGGTGGCCGACTGGCGGCGGCGTGTTACCCGGCGCGGGTGCTGACACTGCTGATCTCGGACGTACCCGGCGACGACCCGATCAACATTGCCTCCGGCCCCACGGTAGCCGACCCCAGCACCTGCGCTGACGCACTGGCCATTGTGCGCCGCTACGGCATTGACCTGCCCCCGGCGGCACGGCAACTGCTGGACAGCGGCGCGGGCGAGTCGATCAAACCCGGCGACCCGCGACTGGCACGCACCGAGGTGCGCATGATTGCCACCCCGCAAATGGCACTGGAAGCCGCCGCCGAAGTGGCGCGCGCGGCCGGTTTTGCCGCACACATTTTGGGCGACGCGCTGGAAGGCGAAGCGCGCGATGTGGGCAAGGTGCTGGCGGGCATGGCGCTGCAAGTGGCCGGGCGCGGTCAACCGTTCAGCACGCCCTGCGTGCTGCTGTCGGGTGGCGAAACCACCGTGACCGTGCGCGGCACCGGCCGCGGTGGGCGCAATGTGGAATGCCTGCTGGCCATGGGCATTGCGCTGGATGGTCAGGCGCAGGTGCATGCGCTGGCGGGTGACACCGACGGCGTGGACGGTCAGGAGGAAATTGCCGGGGCACTGCTGTCCCCCGACACACTGGCGCGGGCCTGGGCGCTCGGAATCAAGCCGCTGGAGATGCTGGCCAACAACGACGGCCATGGCTTTTTCGAAGCGCTGGGCGACGCGGTGGTGACCGGACCGACGCTGACCAATGTGAACGACTTTCGCGCCATTCTGATTCAGACGCCCTGAGCGCGCGCGGCCCCATGAGGTCTGCCCAAGCAGGTGGGCCTCATTTTTTTCAACAAGTGGTTTAAGTTTCTTCGCGCCGCGCCAGCTGAATTTCGCTTAAAGTTCAACGCTTGTTTCACGTGATCGGATCAAACCCATGAACGCACCCCTTTCTCAAGACAGCCTGAACGCCATGCAAAGGTCAGAGCGCCAGGCGCTGGTCGTCAAAGGGCTGCTGGAGCACTTGCCGGCACACGCCCTGCTCTGGAACAACGAAGACACCACGCCCTATGAATGCGATGGCCTGACCGCCTACCGCCAGCGCCCGCTGGTGGTCGCCCTGCCCGAAACGCCAGAGCAGGTGGCCGCCGTGCTTAAAACCTGCCATGCCCTGGGCGTGCCAGTGGTGGCGCGCGGCGCCGGGACCGGCCTGTCAGGCGGTGCCATGCCCCACGCAGTGGGGGTCACCCTGTCCATGGCCAAGTTCAACAAAATCCTGAAACTGGATCCGGTATCGCGCACGGCGCTGGTGCAGTGCGGCGTGCGCAACCTGGCCATCAGCGAGGCGGCTTCGCCCTTGGGCCTGTATTACGCACCCGACCCATCCAGCCAGATTGCCTGCACCATCGGCGGTAACGTGGCTGAAAACTCGGGCGGTGTGCACTGCCTCAAGTACGGCCTGACTCTGCACAACATCGTCAAGCTCAAGGGTTTCACCATGGACGGTGAGCCGGTTGAGTTCGGCGCCGAGGCGCTGGACGCGCCGGGTTATGACCTGATGAGCGTGGTGATTGGCAGCGAGGGCATGCTGGCGGTGGTGCTGGAAGTCACCGTCAAACTCATCCCAAAACCGATGTTGGCGCGCTGCATCATGGCCAGCTTTGATGACATTCGCAAAGCCGGTGATGCCGTGGCGGCGGTGATTGCCGCAGGCATCATCCCGGCCGGGCTGGAGATGATGGACAAACCCATGACGGCGGCGGTGGAAGACTACGTGCACGCCGGCTACGACCTGACAGCGGAGGCGATTTTGCTGTGCGAAAGCGACGGCACACCCGAAGAGGTGGAGGAAGAAATCGGCCGCATGAGCACGGTGTTGCTGACGAACGGCGCCACCAAAATTGCCGTGAGCCAGAATGAGCAGGAGCGCCTGAAGTTCTGGAGCGGGCGCAAAAACGCATTCCCTGCCAGCGGCCGCATCAGCCCCGACTACATGTGCATGGACAGCACCATTCCGCGCAAGCGCGTGGCCGACATTCTGCTGGCCATTGCCGAGATGGAGAAAAAATACCAGTTGCGCTGTGCCAACGTTTTCCACGCCGGCGACGGCAACCTGCACCCACTGATTTTGTTTGATGCCAACGATGCCGACCAATTGCACCGCTGCGAGCTGTTTGGCGCCGACATTCTGGAGACCAGTGTGGCCATGGGCGGCACCGTGACCGGCGAGCACGGCGTGGGGGTGGAAAAGCTCAACAGCATGTGCGTGCAGTTTTCAGCTGCGGAAAACGAGCAGATGTTCGGTGTCAAGCGCGCCTTTGACCCGCAGGGCCTGCTGAATCCGGGCAAGGTCATCCCGACGCTGAACCGCTGCGCCGAATACGGCAAGATGCTGGTGCGCGGCGGCCAGATCAAACACCCGGATTTGCCCCGGTTCTAAGTTGGCTACTTTATGAACGGTCTGCGCGGACTGGCCTGGCTGCTGGCCATGCAGTCCTTGGGCGAACTTCTGTCGCGCGGCCTGAACCTGCCCTTTCCGGGGCCGGTGATCGGCATGTTGTTGCTGTTGTTGGCGCTGCGCCTGCCCATGGTGCGTGAGCCGGTGGCGACCTGTGCCAATTTTTTGCTGTCGCACCTGTCCCTGCTGTTCGTGCCGGTGGGCGTCGGTGTGATGACCCATGTGGGCTTGCTGGGCCAATACGGCGTGCGCATGCTGGCGGTGATTGTGCTGTCCACCTGGATCGGGCTGGCTGTGACGGTGCTGGTGCTGCGCGCCTTCAGGAAGCCGGGCCATGCCTAAATTTGTCGAGCTCTGGGTTTACCTGTCGGCCACGCCACTGTTCGGCCTGAGCGCCACGCTGGTGGTCTATGTGCTGGCGCAGGCAGTGTATGCCCGGCTGGAACAGCCGGCTTGGGCCAATCCGGTGCTGTGGTCGGTCGTCATCCTGGCCAGCCTGCTGACCGTGACGCGTGTCGACTACCCCACTTATTTTTCGGGTGCGCAGTTCATCCACTTCCTGCTCGGGCCTGCCGTGGTGGCACTGGCCTGGCCGCTGTGGGAACGCCTGGCCGCTCTACGTGAACACTGGCGCGCCTTGCTGGCAGCGGCTTTGGCGGGCGGCGTGGCCGCCAGCGGCTCGGCACTGCTGCTGGGCTGGCTGGTGGACCTGCCGCAAGACGTGGTGCTGTCGCTGGCCCCCAAGTCGGTCACCGCGCCGGTGGCCATGGGCATTGCCGACAAAATTGGCGGCATCCCGGCGCTGGCGGCGGTGTTTGCCGTGGTCACCGGCATGGTCGGCGCCCTCAGTGGCAAGGCCTTGTTTGCGCTGTTGAAGATTCCAACCGACGCCAATGGCTGGATGGCACGCGGTTTTTCACTGGGAACGGCGGCGCACGGCATTGGCGCTGCCCGGGCCATGCAGGTCAACCCCGATGCCGGCGCCTTTGCCGGATTGGCGCTGGGACTGCAGGTGGTGTTGGCCGCCTTGTTGATCCCGATGCTGTTCCAGCTATTCTAAATTGCGCGGCGGCAGGTTCAAGCCGCCTTACGTGGCGGCAACATGGGCTCGTCTTCGGCGATCAGTTGCGCCGCCCAGGACGCCAGCTTGGTGGTGTCGGCGCGCAACACCTCTTGCTTGACCGCCAGGATTTGCGCCGGATGCATGGAAAAACTGCGCAAGCCCATGCCCAGCAGCAGCCGGGTCATGCTCACGTCACCCGCCATTTCGCCGCACAGACTGACCGGTTTGTCTTGCGCCTGGCCCTCGGCAATGGTGTTGGCCACCAGCCGCAGCACCGCCGGGTGCATCGGGTCGTACAAATGGGCGACCGACTCGTCAGCACGGTCAATGGCCAGGGTGTACTGGATCAAGTCGTTGGTGCCAATGGACAGAAAGTCAAAGTATTTGAGGAACACCTTGAGCGTGAGTGCAGCGGCGGGAATTTCGATCATGGCGCCAATCTTGACCGGGCCATAGGCCACGCCGCGGTTGTCCAGTTGCACGCGGGCGTGGTCAATCAGCGCCATGGTCTGGCGGATTTCGCGGGCGTGCACCAGCATGGGAATCAGCACGTGCACCTGGCCAAAGGCTGCCGCACGCAAAATGGCGCGCAGTTGCGTCAGGAACATGGCAGGGTCGGCCAGACTCCAGCGAATGGCGCGCAAGCCCAGCGCCGGGTTCAGGTGGGCGTCGTCGCGCAGGCTGTCATCGAGCGGCTTGTCGGCACCGACATCCACCGTGCGGATGGTGACCGGCAAGCCCTGCATGCCTTCCACGGCGCGCCGGTAAGCCAGGTACTGCTCTTCCTCGTTGGGCAATTTGCCATGCCGACCCATGAACAAAAATTCGCTGCGAAACAGGCCCACACCCAACGCACCGGCCTTCAGCGCATGGGCCGCGTCATCGGGCATTTCGATGTTGGCCAGCAACTCGATTTTTTGCCCGTCCAGCGTCACGGCCGGCGTGTGCAGCAGGCGTGCCAGTCGGCCGCGCTGGAGTTCCACCTGACGTTGCTTGAAACCGTATTCGGCCAGGATGATGGGCGATGGGTCGACCACCACGACCCCGGCGTCGCCGTCTATCACCACCCAGTCGTCCTGCTGGATCAGATGACTGCTCAAGCGCGCGCCCACCACCGCCGGAATATCCAGGCTGCGCGCCACGATGGCAGTGTGGGAAGTTTTACCGCCCACGTCGGTGATGAAACCGGCGAAAACACTCTGCTTGAATTGCAGCATGTCGGCTGGCGACAGGTCGTGCGCCACCAGGATCAGCGGCACGTCCACGGTGTCATCGAGCAGCAAATCCTGTTGCGAAGTGTGACGCCCGGCACGCCCCAGGGGCTGAATCAGGGGTGATGACACGCCGCGCATGGCGCGCAGGATTTTCTCGGTGATCTGCTCCAGGTCGGCCTTGCGCTCGCGCAGGTATTCGTCCTCCATCTCGTCAAACTGGCGCGCCACCACATCCAGCTGGGACGTCAGGGCCCACTCGGCGTTGTACAGCCGGTCCCTGATCCAATGCCGCACACCAGCCACCAGTTCATGGTCCTGCAGCAGCATCAGGTGGACGTCGAGCAGGGCCGACAGTTCATGCGGCGTTTCTTTGGGACTCATCTGGCCAATGCTGGTCTGCAAGCGGCGAATTTCAGCCACCACCGCATCACGGCCGTCGCGCACCCGGTTGATTTCCGCGGTCACCTGTGTGGGCTCAATGAAGTAATGCGCCACATCCAGCCGACTGGAAGCCACCAGCACCGCCCGCCCGATGGCAATGCCCCGGGCCACGGCCAGACCGTGAATGGCAAAGGTCATTCACCTTCTCCAAATTTGTCTGCCACCAGATGCAACAAGGCCTCCATGGCCTGCTGCTCCTGCTCACCATGGGTCTCGATTTCAATCTGCGACCCTATGCCGGCGGCCAGCATCATCACACCCATGATGCTTTTGGCGTTCACACGCCGCTCGCCGCGCGACATCCAGACTTCGCACGGAAAGCTGCCTGCCAGCTTGGTCAACTTGGCAGAGGCTCGCGCATGCAGTCCCAATTTATTGCTGATGATGGTCGTGGTTTTGATCATTTTTTTTTCGTTGCTGATTTTGTGGGGCCGTCACGGCCACCTGCATCACGCCCTGCGTGCCACCGGCGAGCACGCGCGCCACCAAGGCGTCCATGGGTTCGTTGCGGTAGGTGATGGCCCGCAGCAGCATGGGCAGGTTGACACCAGCCACCAAGCGGGAGCTCACACCATCCACCAGTTTTTGCGCCACGTTGCAAGGGGTTGCGCCAAACATGTCGGTGAGAATGAGCGTGCGCTCGACGTTGAGCAGCGCCATGGTCAAACGCGCCGTGGCCAGGGATTCGTCGACCGGCGTGTTGGGCTGGACATCCAGCACCGCCAGCGACGCAGCGGCATCCGGAAAGACATGCAGCACACACTGGCGCAAAGCAGACGCCAGGGGCGCGTGCGCAATGATGAAAATACCGTTGTTCATGTCATTCACGGGTGCTGCAGTTCAAAAAAGTCGGGTGATGACTCAGGTGGTTGGAGAGCTTTGCTGATTATGACTTTTTGTTGCCAAAAAGTATGCGTACGAGGCCAGCGTACATGCCAAATAGACGGTCATGGCCATCTGAAAAGCGGCGACCTCAGCCCAACCCCAGGCTAGAAAGCCATCAACGGCCAGACCGATGCCCCACTGAACGGCAAAAACACCCGAAAAAATCAGCAAGTTGTAAGAAGACAGGGCGCGCCCGGCCAGGCTGGACGGAAAGGCCATGGCCACCGCTGGTTGTGCCAGAGAAATGAACGTGCAGCTCATGCAATACAGGGTCCAGGCCAGCGCCGCCCAGACGCCGACGGCTGAGCCCGCGGCGATGATCAAGGCCAGCAGGACCATGCTCAAGGGCAGGCCGTAGCTGATCAGGCGATCCGCGGTGTAACCGCGACGGGCCAGCGAAGGGTAAATCATGCCCCAGGCCCAGAAGCTGCTCAGCATGCCAATATTGAGCCAAAACAGACCGACAGCCGCCTGCAAGGGCGAAAACCCGGCGACACGAATCATCCAGGGCGTGACCCACAAGGTTTGCATCGCGACCATGCCGCCGTAGTTGAAAAAGGCCATGGGCGCCATGCTTCTGAAATAAGGATGGCGCCAAACGGCGCCATAGCTGGGCTTGACAGCTTGCGGGCTAGGCACAGTGGCCGCGGCGACAGCGTTTTGCCAGCGCGGTGCCTGCCACGAGATCAACACCATGGCCAGCAGCACCAAACCGGCCAGACCCCAAAACAGCGCGCGCCAGCCCACCAGCGGCATCAACCATTGCACGGGCAAGGTGGAGGCCACCATGCCAAACGAGCCTGTCATCAGCATCCAGGAATTGGCGCGCATTTGAGAACTGGCCTCGAACCATCGCCGGTAGCCGGTCAGCGGCGCCATCAGGCAGGCACTCACGCCCACGCCGGTCAGGATGCGCGCGAGCAACAAGCTCTGAAAACTGTCGGCCATGGCGAAAGCGGCGCAGCCCAGCACCGCCACCAAAAGAAAATACAAGACGACTTTCTTGGGTCCATGCCGGTCCAACCAGGCACCCAAAGGCAACTGGGTGGCAGCAAAGCCCAAAAAATAAGCACCTGCCAGTAAGCCCAGGTCCTGCGCGTTCAGCGCAAATTCCTGCGTCAGCGTGGGCGACAGCGTGGCTGTGATGGCGCGAATCAGGGCAGAAAGAAAATAAGCAAAAGCAAAGGCAAGAAACACCAAAATAGCAGTGCGCCTCGGCAACAGGGTCCTCACGGAAGCGTCAGCCATCAGGGACGCAAGGCACCAAACACTTTTTGCAGCACGGCGCTGCCAGTACCCACCGGGTCTTGCCGTATCTTTTTCTCTTCTTCAGCAATCATGAAGTACAAACCGTCGAGCGCTTTTGCGGTGACGTATTGCTCAATGGAAACCTGATCCCCCTTCAAAAGTCCCAGGCCTGCCGCCTTGCCTGCAAGCTGGTTGTACTTGTCTGCCAAATTAACGCGTGCCGTGACTTTGGTGACCACCGGCAGAAATTTTCGACTGAGGTCCTGCCGTGTTTTATCGGCAAAAAATTGTGTCACCGAGTTGTCCCCGCCCGTCAGTATTTTTTTGGCGTCTTGCACATTCATGGTCTTGACAGCCCCGACCAGCATGTCGCGTGCCAAAGGCACAGCGGTTTCCGCGGCGTGGTTCATGGCGACGATCAGTTCATCAAGGCGCGCTCCCTGCCCCAGCTTGCGCAACAGTTTGGCTGCGTCTTCCAGCACGCCGGGCAAAGGGATGCGCACCTTGTCATTGCCCAAAAACCCGTCTGACCGGCCCAGCGACTTGACGGCCGCCACGGCGCCTTTTTCAAGCGCCAGCTTCAGTCCCTGTGAGGCCTGGGCGTTGCTCAACTCACCCAGTGACTGTGCCCTTGCAGTCAAACCCAGGCAGGAAGCAGCCAACAGGACACTGGACAAGGTATTAAAACGGCGTCGATTCATGGGCGTAGGCTGAGTTGTGCATTGAATGAGCGGATCTTACTGCCGTGTCTCAGCTGGGCCTGCGCAAACACTCGACGCAGGCATCCTCTTTCACTTATTTGGCACGGAAATCGTCATGACAGGACTTGCAGGTGCCCCCCGTGGCGTTGACAGCGAGCTTGATGCTGTCGAGATTGCCGGACTTGGTCGCGACGGCCAACTTCGCCATCTCCGTCTGCATTTTTGTTGCGTAGTCGTCAAACTTGGCTTTGTTGGCCCAGATCTCAGGTTTGGCCTTGCTCTCTGGCTTGTCGCTGCCAGGGCCAAAACCAGCCCAGGGCAATTTGGATGTGAATTCAGCGACCGCGGCACTGTCAGCGGCGACCTTGGCGTCAAACGGAATCTTCCCGGCCGCCATGCCTGCCACGCGGGAAAAATTCTGTTGCATCACAAACAAGGCGCTCTGGCGGTACTTGACTGCATCTTCAGCTTTCGCGAATTGCGCCGATGCGGGTACAGCCAGGGTGAGCGCACTGATCGCAAAAAGACAAGCCTGGAGTTTTTTCATGAGAGACCTTTCGTGGTTAAACTAAAACTGATGGGCCGCAAAGTGTATGAGAATTCGCTCATGTGCATCTGGTCCGATCAAAAATCGAGGGGATACGCATGCTGGTCCGTGTTTGGGATGCGCCGACGCGCCTGTTTCACTGGGCGTTGGTGCTGTGTTTTGTTGGCTTGATCGTGACCAGCCAGCTGGGCGGCGGCGCCATGGTCTGGCATTTCCGCTTCGGTTACGGTGTGTTGACCTTGCTGTTGTTTCGTGTGGTGTGGGGTTTGCAGGGCGGCTATTGGTCCCGGTTTTCAAACTTCTTAGTGGGACCCAAGGCGATCTGGCAGTACCTGCGCGGTTGGGGACAGCCCCATGACGGCGTCGGGCATAACCCACTGGGCGCCCTGTCCGTGATCACTTTGCTGCTTTTCCTCGCCATGCAAGTCGCCTCAGGCCTGATGAGCGATGACGAAATTGCAAGCGCGGGCCCGTTGACCCCGTTTGTCTCCTCTGCGTGGGTCGGCAATGCGACCTACTACCACAAGGACATCGGCAAATTCATCCTGCTGGGACTGGTGGTATTGCACCTGAGTGCGATTGCTTTTCACTACTTTCGCAAGCGGGAAAATCTGATCAAACCCATGATCACCGGTGACAAATTTCTGAACTATCCCGCCCACAGTGCCCACGATGCCTGGCCTGAGCGGCGCCGCGGCGCCTTGATTTTTCTGATGTGCGCGGCTACGGTGAGCGGCGCGGTCATCGCCTTGAACGGCTAGCTAGCCAACATGAAGACAGGCAGGCATGACTTCTGACACCATTCAAATCCAGGCATTTTCGGAAAACACCGATCTTCCCCTCGTTCGCGCACTTTTTACCGAATACGCGGGCAGTCTGAACATCGATTTGTGCTTTCAGAATTTTGATGCGGAACTTGACGCCTTGCCGGGCGACTATGCCCCACCGCGTGGCACGCTGGTGTTGGCACGCTCTGGAAGTGAACTGGTGGGCTGCTGCGCCATGCGCCCGCTGGATGCGGCCGACTATCCCAACGCCTGTGAAATGAAACGCCTGTATGTGCGCCCGGTCTTGCGTGGGAGTGGTGTCGGTCGGCGCCTGGCCGAAGCCGTGATGGAGGCGGCCCAGCAAGCGGGCTATGCCACCATGCTGCTCGATACCTTGAGTGAAATGGAAACAGCACGCGCCATGTACCAGGACTTGGGCTTCACCGAAGTGCCTCCCTATTACTACAACCCCATCGAAGGGGCGCACTACCTGATGGCGCGGCTTTGATCAGCCCTTGGCTTGTGCCAGCAGGGTGCCGGCGTCGCTGACTTCGAATTTGCCCGGACCTTCAATGTTGAGTGTGGCCACTTTGCCGTTTTTCACAAGCATCGAGTAACGGGCACTGCGCAGCCCCATGCCTTTGCCGGTCAGATCAAGCGTCAGGCCGGTGGCCTTGGCAAATGCCGCGTCGCCATCGGCGAGCATGCGCACCTTGTCACCGGTCTTCTGGTCACGCGCCCAGGCGCCCATGACAAAGGCGTCATTCACACTAACACACCAGATTTCATCGACACCAGCGGCCTTCAGCGCCTCAAAGTTGGCGATATAACCCGGCACATGTTTGGCCGAGCAAGTAGGGGTGAAGGCACCCGGCAAGGCAAACAGCGCAATGGTCTTGCCCGCGCTGGCGGTCGCCACATCGACAGGGTTGGGGCCGATACTGCAGCCACCCCCTTCGGTTTCATGAAATTCCATCAGCGTTGCGGCTGGCAACGGGTCACCGACTTGGATCATGGCTTACTCCTGAATTAAAAACACTGAAACAAATAAAGGCCGCTCGCACAAATAAAAACGGCTCACCATTGTGAGCCGTTTTTCAGTGTGCTGACAGGCAGCCCATGCAAAGACTTAGACCAGAGAGGCCTTTTGCACCAAGCGCGTGGCGACCCAGTTCTTGGTCTTGGAAATGGGACGGCTTTCCGTGATCTCGATCATGTCGCCCATCTTGTACTCACCCTTTTCGTCATGGGCGTGGTACTTGCTGGACTTGCCAACGATCTTGCCGTACAGCTCGTGCTTGACGCGACGCTCAATGAGCACCGTCACCGTTTTCGCACGCTTGTCGCTGACCACCTTGCCGACCAAGGTGCGCTTGAGGGATGTTTTAGCTTCCGTCATGTTTCGCTCCTTATTTGGCGGATGGAACAGCGGCTTGCTTTTCGACCAGGATGGTCTTGGCGCGAGCGATGTCACGACGTGCTGAACGCAGCGTGGCTGTATTGTTGAGTTGTTGGGTCGCTTTTTGCATGCGCAAACCAAAGTGTGCTTTTTGCAACGCTTTGACTTCTGCCTGCAAACCGGCGACGTCTTTTTGGCGTAATTCAGTCGTTTTCATATCAATATCTCCTGATTACTGACCGATCATGCGCGACACGAAGGTGGTGCGCAGCGGCAATTTGGCAGCTGCCAAACGGAACGCTTCACGAGCCAACTCTTCAGAGACACCCACGATTTCAAACACGATCTTGCCGGGCTGAATTTCAGCCACGTAGTACTCGGGATTACCTTTACCGTTACCCATACGCACTTCAGCAGGCTTTTGGGAAATCGGCTTGTCAGGAAACACCCGAATCCAGATGCGGCCACCACGCTTCACGTGACGGGAGACAGCACGACGTGCGGCCTCGATCTGGCGTGCCGTCAAACGGCCGCGGTCAATACATTTCAGACCGAAATCACCAAACGCAACCGAGCTACCCCGGGTTGCGATACCGGTGTTACGGCCCTTTTGCTCTTTGCGGTACTTGCGACGAGCGGGTTGCAACATAATTATTCTCCTTTACCGTCAGCTGCTGCAGCGGCTGGCGCGGCTACCTTGCGGACGCGCTGAACGGTGGGTTTAGCATCGGCTCCAAGAGCCACTGCGGGTTTGTCACTGCCATCAGCAGGTGCGGCGTTGCTGCCCATCGGGCGACGCGCACCGCGGGGTGCAGGACGGTCGGCACCAGGACGGCCACCACGGTCGTCACGACGCGGGCCGCGTGGGCGACGCTCGTCATCAGGACGCGGTGTTTCCACTGCCGGCAGATCATTGCGACCCAGGGTGTCGCCCTTGTAGACCCAGACCTTGACACCAATGATGCCGTAGGTGGTCTTGGCTTCGGATGTACCGTAGTCGATGTCAGCACGCAGGGTGTGAAGCGGCACGCGGCCTTCGCGGTACCATTCACAACGAGCGATTTCAATGCCGTTCAAACGACCCGACGACATGATCTTGATGCCCAGGGCGCCCAGGCGCATGGCATTTTGCATGGCGCGCTTCATGGCCCGGCGGAACATGATGCGTTTTTCGAGCTGCTGCGTGATGGAGTCAGCGATCAGCTTGGCATCGATTTCGGGCTTGCGCACTTCTTCGATGTTGACTGCCACCGGCACGCCCAACTGGCGGCCCAGTTCACGCTTGAGGTTCTCGATGTCTTCGCCTTTCTTGCCGATCACCACACCCGGACGAGACGAGTAAATGGTGATGCGGGCGTTCTTGGCAGGACGCTCGATCAGGACACGCGAGACAGACGCGTTCTTGAGTTTGGTCTTCAGGTACTCGCGCACCTTGATGTCTTCCGCCAGCATGCCAGCGAAATCACGGTCATTGGCATACCAACGAGATGCCCAGTTGCGGCTGATCGACAGGCGAAAGCCGGTTGGATGGATTTTTTGTCCCATATCTTGCTGGCCTCTTTCAGTTACCAACCGTCACGTACACATGGCACGTGGGTTTTCTGATCTGGTTGCCACGACCTTTTGCGCGGGCCGTGAAGCGCCTGAGCGAGGTACCTTGCTCAACGTAGATGGTTTTCACCTTCAGTTCGTCGATATCGGCACCATCGTTGTGCTCAGCATTGGCAATGGCCGACTCCAGAACCTTCTTGATGATCACGGCAGCTTTTTTCTGCGTGAACTGCAAAATGTTCAGAGCCTGATCCACCTTTTTGCCACGGATCAAGTCCGCGACCAGACGGCCTTTGTCGACCGAGAGACGAACGCCCCGAAGGGTTGCACGTGTTTCCATGGTCAACTCCTTATTTCTTTTGGACTTTTTTGTCCGCAGGATGGCCCTTGAAAGTACGGGTCAGAGCGAACTCACCCAACTTGTGGCCAACCATTTGGTCAGTGATATACACAGGCACATGCTGCTTGCCATTGTGCACAGCAATGGTCAGGCCGATGAAATCGGGCAGAACCATTGAGCGACGCGACCAGGTCTTGATCGGCTTCTTGTCCTTGGTGGCAACGGCCTTTTCGGTCTTAGCGATCAGGTGTTGGTCAACGAAGGGACCTTTTTTGAGAGAACGAGTCATTTACCTACCCCTTACTTCTTGCGACGCGACACGATCATGACCTGCGTGCGCTTGTTGTTACGGGTACGGTAACCCTTGGTCAGATTACCCCAAGGATCGACTGGGTGACGGCCTTCGCCGGTCTTGCCCTCGCCGCCACCATGTGGGTGATCCACCGGGTTCATGACCACACCGCGAACGGTCGGACGAATACCCATCCAACGCTTGACACCGGCCTTGCCCAAACGGCGCAGGCTGTGCTCTTCGTTGGCGACCTGGCCCAAAGTGGCACGGCAGTCGATGTGAATCTTGCGGACTTCGCCCGAGCGCATACGCACCTGGGCATAAGTACCTTCACGCGCCAGCAAGGTAGCCGAAGCACCTGCCGAGCGAACCATCTGGGCGCCCTTACCCACTTGCATTTCGATGCAGTGGATGATCGAGCCGACCGGGATGTTGCGAATCGGCAAAGTATTGCCAACACGAATCGGCGCTTCGGATCCACTCATGATGGAACTGCCGACTTCCAGGCCGCGTGGCGCGATGATGTACTTGCGCTCGCCGTCGGCATAACACACCAGAGCGATGTGCGCGGAACGGTTCGGATCGTATTCAATACGCTCGACCTTGGCCGCAATGCCGTCCTTGTTGCGAAGGAAATCGACAACACGGTAGTGATGCTTGTGCCCACCACCCTTGTGACGGGTCGTGATGTGGCCGTTGTTGTTACGACCAGCGTGCTGGAATTGAGGTTCCAGCAATGCCGCGTGAGGCGCACCCTTGTGCAGGTGGTCACGCGAAATCTTCACCATGCCGCGACGGCCTGGCGAAGTTGGTTTCATTTTGATAACAGCCATGATTACGCAGCCTCCCCACCAAGGTTCAACTCTTGACCGGGCTTGAGCATGACGTAAGCCTTGCGCACGTTATCACGGCGACCGACTGACTTGCCAAAACGCTTGGTCTTGCCTTTGGTATTGACCACAGACACGCCCTTGACTTCAACTTTGAACATCAATTCAACCGCAGCCTTGATTTCGGGCTTGGTCGCGTCCTGCAGCACCTTGAAGGTCACAGCATTGCTTTTCTCGGCTGCCATCGTTGCCTTTTCAGACACGATCGGGGCAACCAGCACCTGCATCAGACGACCTTCGTCGAATTTAAGATTTTGGGAACCGTGGCTCATGCGAACATCTCCTGGAGTTTGCCCATGGCCGCCTTGGTCACCAGCACCTTGCGGTAGTGGACCAGCGACACGGGGTCAGCATAGCGAGGCTCAACCACCAAGATATTGACCAGGTTGCGTGATGCGAGGTACAGGTTTTCATCAACCTCGTCTGCAATCACCAGAACCGAGTCAAGATTCATGGCCTTGAACTTGGAAGCCAAAGCCTTGGTCTTGGGGGAGTCGACCGTGAGTGAATCCACCACAGCCAGACGGCCTTCGCGCGCCAACTGGGAGAAGATGGAGGCCATGCCGGCGCGGTACATCTTCTTGTTGATTTTTTGTGCGAAATTTTCGTCAGGCATGTTCGGGAAAATCCGACCACCGCCACGCCACAGAGGCGACGACGTCATACCCGCACGAGCGCGACCGGTACCCTTTTGCTTGAAAGGCTTCTTGGTCGAGTGACGCACTTGTTCGCGGTCCTTCTGGGCGCGGGTGCCTTGACGGGCATTGGCCTGAAAAGCCACGACAACCTGGTGAACCAGATCTTCGTTGTAAGCGCGACCAAAAACAGTTTCAGGAACGTCGAGCTTCGACGCGACCTGGCCTTGATCATTGAGGAGTTCGAGCTGCATCAGTTCGCCCCTTTCGCTTCAGTTGTTTTTGCCTTCACAGCGGGACGCACGGTCACAAAGCCGCCAGCCGAACCAGGGATAGCACCCTTGATCATCAGCAGTTGACGTGCTTCATCGATGCGAATCACATCGAGGTTTTGTGTCGTGACCAGGTCGTCACCAAGGTGACCCGTCATGCGCTTGCCAGGAAACACGCGGCCTGGATCTTGCGCCATACCAATGGAGCCCGGCACATTGTGCGAACGGCTGTTACCGTGCGACGCGCGCTGCGACTTCATGTGGTGACGCTTGATGGTGCCGGCGAAGCCTTTACCAATGGTCGTGCCCTGCACGTCCACTTTTTGGCCAGCTGCAAACACAGCCGTGACAGACACCGTAGCGCCTGCCTGGTATTGGGTGGCCATGTCCGCAGGAACACGGAATTCGCGAATGATTTCACCTGCTTCAACCCCAGCCTTGGCGAGGTGACCGGCAGTGGGCTTGTTGACGCGCGACGCTTTACGCGCACCAAATGTCACTTGCAAAGCGACATAGCCGTCATTCTCTTGGGTTTTGACCTGGGTCACGCGGTTGTTTGACACATCGACCACGGTCACAGGGATGGATACCCCGTCGTCCGTGAACAAACGCATCATGCCAACTTTGCGCCCCAGCAACCCTAAGTGATTGCTAAGACTCATTGTTTTCTCCATAACTTCCACCGGCGCAACTTCAATTGGC
This sequence comes from Rhodoferax sp., assembly GCF_030653815.1. Taxonomy (GTDB): domain Bacteria; phylum Pseudomonadota; class Gammaproteobacteria; order Burkholderiales; family Burkholderiaceae_C; genus Rhodoferax. The sequence goes on from NZ_JAURYQ010000032.1 coordinate 17,878, forward strand.
TGCACACGTTTTTGCGTGAAAGAGGGTTAATAAAACTCTGCCGCCATGACTGGCATGTCAACAGAGCCTGCGAGTATAGCGCAACTTGCCAGATTGACAAGTTGCAGCCAAGCTCAAAAGAAGCAGCCAACCCTTTAAAAGGGGCTGACCGCCACATTTTTTTACTGCAACTTGATTTCGACGTCGACGCCAGCGGGCAAATCGAGCTTCATCAAGGCGTCAACGGTTTTATCAGTCGGGTCGACGATGTCCATCAAACGCTGGTGCGTACGGATTTCAAACTGGTCACGACTGGTCTTGTTGACGTGCGGCGAACGCAGAATGTCAAAACGCTTCATGCGGGTTGGCAAAGGCACGGGGCCCTTGACAATCGCGCCGGTGCGCTTGGCGGTGTCAACGATTTCAGCTGCAGACTGATCAATCAGCTTGTAGTCAAACGCCTTCAGGCGGATGCGGATTTTTTGTTTGGTTGCCATGTTTATCTCTAATCAGTTGGGGACAGAGCTGGCTCGCTTGCGCGTAGCTGCGGTCTGTCCCGCAAACAAGTTGTTAAGCAATCACCTTGGCCACCACACCGGCGCCGACGGTGCGACCGCCTTCACGGATGGCGAAGCGCAGGCCTTCTTCCATGGCGATCGGGGCAATCAGCTTGACCGTGATCGACACGTTGTCACCGGGCATGACCATTTCCTTGCCTTCTGGCAACTCGATCGCACCGGTCACGTCCGTG
>NZ_JAURYQ010000037.1 GCF_030653815.1 Rhodoferax sp.
GGTGCCGGAGAGATGAATCGAACACCCGACCTTCTCATTACGAATGAGCTGCTCTACCGACTGAGCTACACCGGCTTGGAAAGACGCAGATTATAGCGGCCGGTTCAGGCCTCGCTGTGGTAGCGGGTGACGCGTTCCACCTCGTTTTTGGAGCCCATGAAAACGCTCACGCGTTCGTGCAATTTGGTGGGGGTGATGTCCATGATGCGCTGCTGGCCGTTGGTGGAAGCACCACCGGCCTGTTCGATCAGCCAGCTCATGGGATTGGCCTCGTACAGCAGGCGCAATTTGCCCGCCTTGTCGGGTTCACGCTTGTCCCAGGGGTACATGAAAATTCCGCCACGGGTCAGAATGCGGTGCACGTCGGCCACCATGCTGCCGACCCAGCGCATGTTGAAGTCCTTGCCGCGCGGGCCGTCCCGGCCTTGCATGCATTCGTCGATGTAGCGTGTGACAGGGGCGGCCCAATGGCGCTGGTTGCTCATGTTGATGGCAAATTCCTTGGTGTCGTCGGGCACGCGCAGGTCTTCTTCGGTCAGGATGAACGAGCCCTGTTCACGGTCCAGCGTGAACACGGTGACGCCGTCGCCCACGGTGAGCACCAGCGTGGTTTGCGGGCCGTAAACGCAGTAGCCTGCGGCCACTTGTTTGCTGCCGGCTTGCAGAAAGTCCTGTTCCGACACGCCCGCACCTTCGGGTTTGACCAGCACGCTGAAGATGGTGCCAATGCTGACATTGACGTCGATGTTGCTGGAGCCGTCCAGCGGGTCGAACATCAGCAGGTATTCGCCTTGCGGGTAGCGGTTGGGCACCACGTAGATGCCTTCCATTTCCTCGCTGGCCATGGCCGCCAGGTGGCCACCCCATTCGTTGGCTTCGATCAGCACTTCGTTGGCGATGATGTCGAGCTTCTTTTGCATTTCGCCCTGCACGTTTTCGCTCTCGGCGCTGCCCATCACGTCGCCCAGGGCGCCTTTGCTGACGGCCTGGCTGATGCGCTTGCAGGCGCGTGCCACCACTTCAAGCAGCAGGCGCAACTCGGGCGGAATGTGGCCCTCCATGCGCTGCTGTTCCACCAGGTAACGGGTCAGGGATATTTTCTTGGGCATGTTTTTTTCCTCAATGTGCTTGTTTAATCGGCCAGGGCGCGGCTGACCACTTCGCGCACGTCGTTACTCAGGTCAGGCTTGGCCGCGACGCGTTTGAGGGCTTCCAAAGCGGCGTTGCGGTAAGGCTCGGCCAGCCTTTTCCAGCGGTCCAGCGCGCGTGCCAGGCGCGCCGCCACTTGCGGGTTGATGGCATCGAGCGCCAGCACCTGGTCAGCCCAAAAGACATAGCCTGCCGCATCGGTGCGATGGAAGGCGCCCGGGTTGGCGCTGCAGTAGCTGAAGATCACGCTGCGCGCGCGATTGGGGTTGCGGATGTGGAAGTCGGGGTGCTTGAGCAGTTGGCGCACCGCTGGCAGCACCTGGCCGCCACGGTCGGTGCAACCGGCTTGCAGTGCAAACCATTTGTCGAGCACCAGTTCTTCGGCCTTGAACAGGCTGTGAAAACGCGCCAGCGCTGGGGTAGCCAGCGCATGACCCGTGTGCACCAACGCGCTCAGGGCATTGAAGCGGTCGGTCATGTTGTCGGCATCCTTGAAGCGCTGATAGGCTTTGCCAGGCCAAATCGCGTCACCGGACGCACGGGCGGCCAGGCACAGGCAATTCAAGGCCAGCCCCGCCAGCGCGCGGCGGCCGCTGGACAGGGTGTCGGGGCGGTAGCCGCCATTGTGGCAATGCGCCTCATAGGCCCACTGCCAGTCAGCGCCCAGCTCACAGGCCAATTGCTCGCGCATGGCTTCGCGCACCGCGTGGATGCGTTGCGGGTCGACCACATCAAGCTGCTCGGCGATGTAGGTTTCGGACGGCAGCGTGAGCACCAGTTCCTTGAAGGCGGCATCCAGCGCGGGATGGCGCAGCACCGAACGCATGGCTGAAACAAAGGCCGCATCGAGGCCGCTCGCCGCAGGACCGGCCGCCTTGATGGCGTGGACGGCGCTGCGCAAGGCCAGGCGCTGTCCGGCTTCCCAGCGGTTGAAAGGGTCGGGGTCATGGGCCAGCAGCGTCAGCAATTGCGCATCGCTGTAGTCCAAGTCCACGACCACCGGGGCGCTGAAACCGCGCAGGATCGACGGCACGGGTTCTTCCAGCACATTTTCGAAGGTGATCGACTCCGTCGCCTGGGTCATGACAAACAGGTGGCTGTCGCTGGCAACTGCTGAACTGGCTTGCACCTGCAAGGGCAGGGCGGCACCGCTGCCAGCGCTCACCAGCCCCAGGCTGACCGGGATCACAAAGGGTTCCTTGGCGTCCTGACCCGGTGTGGCTGGGCAACTCTGGACAAAGTTCAGGGTGTAGGTCTGTGCCACCGCGTCGTAGTGCGCGGTGGTGGCCAGTCGGGGGGTGCCGGCTTGGCTGTACCAGCGCTTGAACTGGGGCAGCAGCCTGGCCAGCGCCGAGTCCGGATTGGCATCGGCTACTGCCTGCGCAAAGTCATCGCAGGTCACGGCGCTGCCATCATGGCGGGCAAAGTACAGCGTCATGCCTTTGGCAAAACCTTCGCGTCCGACCAGGGTCTGCATCATGCGCACCACCTCGGCACCTTTTTCGTAAATGGTGACGGTGTAGAAATTGTTGATCTCGATGTAGCTGTCGGGACGCACCGGGTGCGCCATCGGGCCGGCGTCTTCGGGGAACTGGGCCGTGCGCAACACACGCACGTCTTCGATGCGCTTGACAGCGCGGCTTGAGGCGTCAGCGCACAGGTCCATGCTGAATTCCTGGTCGCGGAACACTGTCAGGCCTTCCTTCAGGCTCAGCTGGAACCAGTCGCGGCAGGTGATTCGGTTGCCGGTCCAGTTGTGAAAATACTCGTGGCCGACCACGCTCTCGATGTTGGCAAAGTCGACATCGGTGGCGGTGGCCTGGTTCGCCAGCACGTACTGGGTGTTGAAGACGTTGAGGCCCTTGTTTTCCATGGCGCCCATGTTGAAGTCGCTGGTGGCCACGATCATGAAGCGCTCCAGGTCCAGCGGCAGGCCAAAGCGGGCTTCGTCCCAGATCACGGAGTTGATCAGCGACGTCATCGCGTGCTCGGTCTTGTCCATGTCGCCGGGGCGCACATACACCTGCAGCAGGTGGTCGGTGCCAGCGCGTGAGGTGATGCGTTGCTCGCGGCACACCAACTGGCCGGCGACCAGCGCAAACAGGTAGCAGGGCTTTCTGTGCGGGTCCACCCAGGTGGCAAAGTGGCGACCGTCGTCCAGCAGGCCACTCTCAAGCAGGTTGCCGTTGGAGAGCAGCACCGGGTATTTGGTTTTGTCGGCGCGCAGCGTCACGGTAAAGCTGGCCATCACATCAGGGCGGTCCAGGAAATAAGTGATGCGCCGGAAACCCTCGGCCTCGCATTGGGTGAAAAACGAGTCGTTGCTGACGTACAAGCCCATGAGCTTGGTGTTTTTGGCGGGCGCGCAAGTGGTGAATATCTCCAGCTCGAAGCTACCCTCCAAAGGCAGGTTTTCCAGCACCAGTTGGCCTGCATCCATCTTGAAGCTGGTGCCAGCACCATTGACCAGCACACGCGCCAGGTTGAGCTCGTCGCCGTCCAGGCGCAGCGCCTGGGCCGGTACGCCGGGGTTGCGGCGCAGCGTCATTTTGTTGAGCACGCGGGTCTTGGCCGCGTCGAGGTCAAAGCTCAGGTGAACCGTGTCGATCCAGAACGCCGGGGCGCTGTAGTCCTCCCGCCGGATGACCGTAGCGGGGGTGTTTGCATCACGAAGTAACAACATCAGGAGTCTCCAGGAAATTCGAATTTAAGAGTGCAGGGCATTCGCGCCGGGCGGCGATCATGGGGTCGTGCGCAATGACAATGCGCGGACGGCCATCAAACGCCCTGTTTCAAGGAGGCTTCAATGAAGGGGTCCAGATCGCCGTCAAGCACTTTCTGCGTGGCCGAGGTCTCGTAGTTGGTGCGCAGGTCCTTGATGCGGCTGTTGTCGAGCACATAAGAGCGAATCTGGTGTCCCCAGCCCACGTCGGTCTTGCCGTCTTCAAGCTTTTGCTGTTCTTCCTGCTGCTTGCGCAACTCGAAGTCATAGAGCTTGGAGCGCAGGCGCTTCCAGGCGATGTCGCGGTTGCCGTGCTGGCTGCGGCCGTCCTGGCACTGCACCACGATGCCGGTGGGCAGGTGGGTCAGGCGCACCGCCGAGTCGGTCTTGTTGATGTGCTGACCGCCCGCGCCGCTGGCACGGTAAGTGTCGGTTCGCACATCAGACGGGTTGATGTTGATCTCGATCGAGTCGTCAATCTCGGGGTAGACAAACACGCTGGCAAAGCTGGTGTGTCGGCCGCCCGACGAGTCGAAGGGCGATTTGCGCACCAGCCGGTGCACGCCGGTCTCGGTGCGCAGCAGGCCAAAGGCGTATTCGCCTTCGACCTTGAACGAGGCACCCTTGATGCCGGCGGTGTCGCCCGGGGTTTCGTCCTCGATCTCGGTCTTGAAGCCCTTGCGCTCGCAGTAGCGCAGGTACTGGCGCAGCAGCATGCTGGCCCAGTCGCAGGCCTCGGTGCCACCGGCGCCGGCCTGGATGTCGACAAAACAGTTCAGCGGGTCCGCCGGGTTGTTGAACATGCGGCGGAATTCCAGACCCTTGACGATCTCTTCGAGCTTGGCAGCATCGGTTTCGATGTGGATCAGGCCGGCCTCGTCGCCTTCTTCCTTGCTCATCTCGAACAGCTCGGTGTTGTCCGCGAGTTCGCTTTCCAGTTCGCTGATGGTCACCACCACACCGTCAAGCGCCTTCTTTTCGCGGCCCAGCTCCTGGGCGCGCTTGGGGTCGTTCCAGACGGTGGGGTCTTCGAGCGAGGCGTTGACGGTTCTCAGTCGTTCAAATTTGGCATCGTAGTCAAAGATACCCCCGTAATTCAAGGGTTCGGGCAGTCAAATCTGCCAAATTTGAGCCAAGGGCGTTGATGCGTTCTGCTTCCATGATGCGGGTCCTAAAGGGGTTGGTCGGTCAATAACCCGCTATTTTCTCACGCCGGGCTAACGCATGAAACGCTCCAGCAACGTGGCCACAGCCAGCGGCTGGTCATGGTGCAACATGTGGCCGCAGTCGGGCACTTCGACCCGTTCCAACCAGGCCACAGATTGCAGCCGTTCGTGGTGCTCTGCACGGGTGAACTTTTCCTTCCAGAAGAGGTCGATGGTGTCCTCGCACGCTTCCACCATCAGCGTGGGTGCCGTGATGCAGCGATGGATGGCCAGCATTTCGTCAACCCTGTAAAGTTGGGCGCTGGCGATCTTGTGCGCTGCTTCGCCCAAAATGGACCACTGACCAGGCGTAAGCTCGGCGGACCAGTGGCCCGCTAGCCAATGGGCCTTGTCGTTGCCCAGGCGGGCGTTGGTTTTCATCAGGCGCCGGGCCACGGCTTCGAGTGAGTCGTAGGTTTTGAGCTGCAGCCCGCCGCTGGCGAGGGCTTTCACGCTGTCAAGCCATTGGGTATAACGCACCGGAGCTTGGTCAGCCTGGATGGCGGGCAGACCGAAACCTTCCAGATTCACCAGCCGACGCACCCGCCCAGGCCGTACCCCGGCGTAGACCATGGCCACGTTGGCGCCCATGCTGTGGCCGACCAGATGCACGCTCTGGCCCGGGGCATAGTGGTCCAGCAGGGCGTCCAGGTCGGCCAGGTAGTCGGGAAACCAGAAGGCGTCCGCGCCGCCAGACTGGGTCAGGCCAAAGCCGCGCCAGTCAGGCGCGATGATGAAATGGTCCTCGGTGAGCGCATCGACCACAAACTGAAAGCTGGCTGCCACGTCCATCCAGCCGTGCAGCAGCACCAGCGGTGTTTTGTGGGGTCCGGCTTCGCCCCAGCAGCGCACGTGGTAATTTAAACGGCGTATTGGGACAAACTCGCTATGGGAAATTCTTTTGACTTGGTACATTCGACCGATCATAAGGAGTCATTGCATGTCAGTCAGTCAAGCCAGCGACAAAGTCGCTCTTGCGCGCGCCGGAGGCGTTCATGCCTGGGCTCTGCCACCCGCCTATGCCGGGCTGCACGGGGGCTTTGCCTGGCAGGTGCCAACGTATTTCAACATGGCGCAGGCCTGCTGTGCGCGTTGGGCAACGCAGCCGGACGCGTTACAAAACACAGCCATTCACGACTGTCAGCCCGATGAGGCAAGCCGTTCATATTGCTATGCCGAACTGCAGGACCAGGCCAACCGCCTGGCCAATGTGCTGACGGACCTGGGGGTGTTGCCGGGGGACAGGGTGGCCATCGTGATGCCGCAGCGTTTCGAGACTGCGGTGGCCTACATGGCCGTGCTGCAGATGGGTGCCGTGGCCATGCCACTGTCGCAACTTTTTGGCCCGGAGGCGTTGGAGTTCCGTTTGCAGGACAGCGAGGCTGTGGTGGCGATCGGCGACGCCCAGACCCTGGCCAACGTGCGGGCGGTGCGTGCCAGTTGCCCGGATCTGCGCCAAGTGATCGGTGTCCGGCTTGATGCCCAGACCCGGACGCTGGCCGACAAAGCCTATGAACCGGCGCTGGCAGGCGCCAGTGACCAGTTCGATTTGGTGACCACGCGCGCTGACGCACCCGCCATCCTGATCTACACCAGCGGGACTACCGGTAACCCCAAGGGCGCGCTGATTCCGCACCAGGCCCTCATTGGCAACCTGACCGGGTTTTTGTGCAGCCAGAACTGGTTGGGTTTTGCCATGACGGCCGCGCCGGTTGATAGTTTGCAACAATTGACCAACCCGCAACATTTGCCCACCGGCTCCGAAGCCGTGTTCTGGAGCCCCGCCGACTGGGCCTGGACCGGTGGGCTGATGGATGCGTTGCTGCCCTCGCTTTACTTTGGCCGCCCGATCGTGGCTTTTAATGGTCGCTTCGGCCCTCAAGTGGCGCTGGAGCTGCTGCGCGACTTTGGTGTGACGCACACTTTTCTCTTTCCCACGGCCCTGAAAGCCATGATGAAAGCCTTTCCCGGCCAAACTGGCCAGACCGTCAACGCGCAATTCGGCCTCAAGCTGCAAGCCATCATGAGTGCTGGCGAGGCCGTGGGTGACGCGGTGTTTGACTACTGTCAGTCGCAATTGGGCGTGACCGTGAACGAGATGTTTGGCCAGACCGAGATCAATTACATCGTGGGCAATTGTGCTGCCCTGTGGCCGCCCAAACCCGGCAGCATGGGCATGGGCTACCCCGGCCACCGGCTGGCCGTGATCGACGACGCGGGCACCGAGTGTGCCCCCGGAGAGTTGGGCGACGTGGCTGTCAACCGCTTTGACGTGCAGGGCCAGCCCGACCCCATCTTCTTTTTGGGTTACTGGAAAAACGAGGCCGCAACGCAGGCCAAGTTCACCGGTGACTGGTGCCGCACCGGCGACCTGGCCAGCCGCGACACCGACGGCTACCTGTGGTACCAGGGCCGCAGTGACGACGTGTTCAAGGCCGCGGGCTACCGCATTGGGCCTGGCGAAATCGAAAACTGCCTGGTCAAACACCCGGCGGTGGCCAATGTGGCCGTGGTGCCCAAGCCCGATGCGGCGCGCGGCGCGGTGGTCAAGGCCTATGTGGTGTTGTCACCCGACTTTATGGCGGCGCGCGCCAACTTCACCGGGACCCGGGAACAATTTGAGGCCCAGCTCCTGGGGCAACTGCAAGCCCATGTCAAGGACAAGCTGGCTCCCTATGAATACCCCAAGGAAATCGAATTTCTGGACGCTCTGCCCATGACCACCACCGGCAAGGTGCAGCGGCGCGTGCTGCGGCTGCAGGAAGAAGCCCGGGCGCTTGCGCTCAAGGCGACCACCACTTCTGCCGCCAACACGTAAACTACAAAAGTCGGCTGCAAGGCCATTTTCAATTCAACTTACTGACGCATGAAAAAAATTCAACTGGGTCAAAGCGACCTCCATGTCACGCCCATCTGCCTGGGTACCATGACTTTTGGCGAGCAGGTCGACGAGGCCACATCTTTTGACATTCTGGACCGTTCGCTGGAACGTGGTGTCAACTTCATTGACACGGCCGAAATGTATGCCGTCCCGCCGCGCGCCGAAACCTTCAATGCCACCGAAAAAATCATTGGCAACTGGCTCAGCCAGCGCCCTGGTGCACGGCAAAAGTTGGTGATGGCAACCAAGGTGGCGGGGCCGTCGCGCAACATGCCGTGGATCCGTGGCGGCAGCCCGGATTTAACAGGCAAGGACATTCTGGAAGCCTGTGAGGGCAGTCTGAGGCGCCTGAAGATTGATGTCATCGACCTGTACCAGATTCACTGGCCGGTGCGCTCCGTCCCGGCTTTTGGCGGCGTGTATTACCAGCCTGCCAGTGTCAGTGAGGGCACCTCTATCCACGCCCAACTGGAAGCCTTGCAGCAGCTGGTGCAGGCGGGCAAGGTGCGCGCCATCGGCCTGTCCAATGAAACGCCCTATGGCGTGCATGAGTTCGTGCGTCTGGCCGAGCAGTACGGTTTGCCGCGCGTGGCCACGGTGCAAAACGGCTACAGCCTGCTGAACCGCAGTGTTGAAAACGCCCTGGATGAAACCCTGCATCGGCTCAATGTGTCGCTGCTGGCTTACTCACCGCTCTCCTTCGGTTTGCTCACGGGCAAATACGATGTCACCGGCCTGACTGGGCCAGGCACATCGCCTGAAGCACGGTTGACCAAATTTGAGTCGAGCCGCAAGCAGCGCTGGGGCCGCCCGGCGGCCCTCGCCGCGGCCAGGCGCTACAGCGCGCTGGCGCGCGAGCATGGCCTGACGCCGCTGCAAATGGCGCTGGCGTTTTGTTACACCAAATGGCAGGTGGCCAGCACCCTCATTGGCGTGACATCGGTGGCCCAATTGGATGAGTGTCTTGATGTCTGGGGCACCACGCTGAGCCCCGAGTTGCTCAACGCCATCGATACCCTGCGCTGGGAAATACGCGACCCTGCGCAGTAAATTAATTGGGTTCAGATTCCAGTTAATTTATGGCCAAACACGTCAGCCTGACGCCGGCCACCCGGTTCCTCAAGGACAGCAAGGTGGTCTTTAGCGAGCACCCTTATGCCTACCTTGAGCATGGTGGCGCGCTGCACAGTGCCTCTGAGTTGGGCTGGGACCCTTACGCGGTGGTCAAAACCCTCATCATGCAAGACCAGGACGCCAAGCCGCTGGTGGTGCTGATGCACGGAAACCGCAAGGTGTCGGCGAAAAATCTGGCGCGCCAGATCGGCGCCAAGTCGGTCGAGCCTTGCGCGCCCGAAGTGGCGAATCGGCACAGCGGCTACCTGGTCGGTGGTACCTCGCCCTTTGGCACACGGCGTGCCATGCCGGTTTATATCGAGTCGACCATTCTGACGCTGCCTAAAATTCTGATCAATGGCGGGCAGCGCGGTTATCTGGTGGGTATTGACCCGCTGCTTTGCGTGACCCTGCTGGGTGCCCGGGCAGTGCAGTGCGCGCTGGCCGAGGCCTTGAGCTGACACTGGCAAAATAGCGCCATCGCACCCAAACCCTTGGGTCGCCAGGAGTTGATTTGGAATCCATGCAGAGTTTTTTACCGCTGTTGGCGGTGTTGGTCGGCTACCTGATCGGGTCGCTGTCGTTTGCCGTTATCGTCAGTCGCGCCATGGGTTTGAGTGACCCGCGCACCTTTGGCAGCAAAAACCCGGGCGCCACCAATGTGCTGCGCTCCGGCAGCAAGGCAGCGGCCATCCTGACCTTGTTGCTGGACGCGGCCAAGGGCTGGCTGCCGGTGGTGCTGGTCAAGTGGTACGGCCCGGCTTACGGTCTGGGCGATGGCACGCTGGCCTTGGTGGGTTTGGCGGCATTTTTGGGCCATGTGTTCCCGGTGTTCTTCCGGTTTGTGGGTGGCAAGGGTGTGGCCACGGCGCTGGGTGTGCTGCTGGGTTTCAGCGGCTGGCTGGGGTTGGCCACGGCGCTGATCTGGCTGCTGATGGCGGTGCTGTTTCGCTACTCGTCACTGGCCTCCATCACGGCTGCGCTGCTGGCGCCCGTGGTCTATGTGCTGGGCGACGGCGGGCTCTGGCTCATGAGCAAAAGCGTGGCCTTGAGTGTGGCTGTGATGTCGCTGTTCTTGCTTTACCGCCATGCCGAAAACATCAACCGGTTGATCAAAGGGACAGAAACAAAGCTGGGCAAGAAGGCTGGCGCTGCGCCGGTCGTGCAAACCCATGCCCATGGCCACGCCAAGCATGGTCATCGACATCCGCCGCACGGTGATCAAAAGTCTCAGACAAAAAACGACCACGCATGAAACTCTGCATTCTTGACAACGACTTTCTGGACCCGGCGGTCGCGCCGACCTATGTCGGTTACGGCGCCATGTTCGAGCGCCTGCTGCGCCAGGCCGGCGCCGACGGCACGTTTGATATCTTCAACACCGTCAAGGGCGAGTACCCGGCTTCTTTCGATCCGTACGATGCCGTGCTGCTCACGGGCAGCAAGGCCGATTCGTTTTCACAAGAGCCCTGGGTGCTGACACTCAAGGACAAGGTGCAGGCGCTCCTGAAAAGCAGAAAGAAGTTGATCGGCGTGTGTTTCGGCCACCAGTTGATCGCCTTGTGCCTGGGCGCCAAGGTGGGCCGCGCACCGCAAGGCTGGGGCGCCGGGCGCATGCGCTACCAATGGCTGGCACCCGAGCTGGCGCCGGGCCGCGAGGAAGTCGCGCTGCTGGCCAGCCACCAGGACCAGGTGTTCGCGCTGCCCAGCGGCACCCGGCTGCTGGCCACCAGTGATTTTTGCCCGGTGGCGGCCTTTGGCGTTGACGGGCAGGTGTTTTGCGTGCAGGCGCATCCTGAATTCGTCGAGGACTACAGCGCCTTTTTGCTCAATAAGCGGCGCACCATGTTTGGCGAGGAGCGCTACCAGGCCTTCACCCAGAGCCTGGCCAAGGGCCACGAAGGTTTGGCTGTCGCACGCATGATGGTGGCGTTTGTCAACGCCTGAGATGCGGGCTTAAACTGCCTGAGCGCCGAGTTGCAGGATCAAATGGTGGTTCAGGTGTTCCTGAACGCGCGACGCGGGCAGGGCAGCGGCGATGGCGGGATTGCCCGCAACACTCGAATGCAGGCTGGGCGGGCGCATCAGTTGGCCTTTCTCGTTGAGCACAATGGCCACGTCTGGGCGCTTGGCTTCGCTGCGGCGGCGCATGACCACGCCCACGGTGGCGTTGTCCAGCTGAACGTAGGTGCCAGGCGGGAACAAGCCCACCACGCGCAGCAGCGCCTGGCCCACCTGGTTGTGTTGTGCGGAAGTGGTCGCCACCAGGCTTTTGGCAGATTCGGTTGCGCTGCGTCCCTCACGCGACTGCCGCGGGCTGATCATGGCGGCGTAACGGTCCACCACGTTGAGCATGTGCACCAGGCGCTGCGGCGCTGCCAGGCGCATCACGTCGTCACTCAAGCTGGTTTCCTGGTGGTGTTGCTGCACGGTTTGCAGCCAAAGCGCGTCGGTGATGCCCAAAGTGCGCAACAGTTCGGCGCTACGCGCTTCATGTGCGCGCACGGCTGCTTCCTGCTCTGGTGTCAGACGCCCGCGCTGGTTGGCCAGCTGGTCTTGCAAGCCAGTCATGGCAAGGTTCATGGTCAGGGCCGCATGAACCAGGCTGTCGCGTTCGGTCTGTGGTAACTCAATTTCTTGGGCCAGCAGATGACACAAGACAGCACAGACCAGGGCGTGGGAGGCGCTGTAGCCCACAGGCGAGTGGCTGGCCAGTTGAAACAACAGGTACAGTGCCACGTCGGTGTCGTACTGGATCAGGTTCTGCATCCAGCGGTCGTATTGTTCAATGCGCGTCGCAAACTGCTGCACGCTGTGCGGGTGGCTCAGGACGATGCCCAGGCCCGCTTCCAGGTCGGACCAGAGGCCCAGCAGGTCCTCGTATTCGTCCTCGGACTTCAGGATGAAGCTCATGGCGTGGTGCGTGTCCAGGACCGCTGAGGCGTTTGCTTAATCGCGAAAGTTGTCAAAACTCAGCGGAATGTCGGTGATTTCCTTGCGCATCAGCGCCATCGCGGCCTGCAGGTCGTCACGCTTGGTGCCACTCACGCGCAGCTTGCCGTCCTGGATGGCGGCCTGCACCTTGATCTTGCTGTCCTTGATGATGCGCTGGATCTTTTTGCCGAGTTCGGTCTCGATGCCGTCACGCACCTTGATGACCTGCTTGACCTTGTCGCCGCCCATTTTTTGCACGTCGCCCTTGTCCAGAAAACGCACATCGACATTGCGCTTGGTGAGTTTGTTGCGCAGGATGTCCTCGATCTGGCTGAGCTGAAAATCAGCGTCGCCGATCAGCGTGATCTCCTTGTCCTTGAGCTCGATGGCAGCGGGTGTGCCCTTGAAGTCAAAGCGGGTGGTGATTTCCTTGACTGTATTTTCAATGGCATGTTTCACATCGACCATGCTGGCTTCGCAAACGGTATCAAAAGAGGGCATAAGGGTTCTCGCTAAATGTTCGACAATCCCGCCATGTTAGTCCAGAAAAACGTATCCCTTCAGCCCTTCAATACCTTTCACATTGTTGCCAAGGCCCATGCGCTGGTGCGTATCAGCAGCGAATCCGACGTGCAGGCGGTCCTGACCGACCCCACCTGGGCCGGGAGCCCGAAGTTTGTACTGGGTGGCGGCAGCAACATTGTGCTGACCGGCGATGTCAAGTCCCTGGTGCTGAAAGTCGAGGTGATGGGCCGGCGGCTGGTGCAGGAAACCGCCAGAGCTTTCATTGTGGAAGCCGGTGCCGGTGAAAACTGGCACGACTTTGTCAGCTGGACGCTCGAAGCTGGCTACCCCGGGCTGGAAAATATGGCTTTGATTCCGGGCACGGTGGGCGCCTCGCCGGTGCAGAACATCGGTGCTTACGGGGTCGAGCTGCAAGACCGCTTTGATTCACTGGACGCCATCGACCTGCAGACCGGCCAACTTTTTACCCTGAATGCGGCGCAATGCGCGTTTGGTTACCGCGACTCGGTGTTCAAACACGCCAGCGCGTCAGATGCCGATGCGGGTCACCAGGCCGTGGGCCTGAAAGACCGGGCGTTGATTTTGCGGGTGCGTTTTGCCCTGCCCAAACCCTGGAAGCCGGTGCTGGGTTATGCCGACATCGACAAAAAGATGGTTGAGCAGGCCGTCAGCAATCCGACCGCGCAGCAACTTTACGACTGGGTGTGTGCCATTCGGCGCGCCAAGCTGCCCGACCCGGATGTGATCGGCAACGCCGGCAGTTTTTTCAAAAACCCCACGGTCACGCCTGAACAGTGTGCCGATATCATCGCCCGTGAGCCCAAACTGGTGCATTACGTGCTGGCCGATGGCTCGGTCAAGCTGGCCGCAGGCTGGCTCATTGATGCCTGTGGCTGGCGCGGCAAGTCGGTGGGGCAGGCGGGGGTCTATGAAAAACAGGCACTGGTGCTGGTCAACCGCGGCACCGGTGTGGACGGCTCGGGCACCACTGGCGGCGAGGTCATGACCTTGGCCCGGGCGATCCAGACCAGCGTATACGAACGTTTTGGCATCCGGCTGGAAACCGAGCCGGTCATTATTTAAACCCGGGACCGCGACGCGTCCCATTTTTAGCGCATCATCACGACATGAAAAAAATATTTGTTTTAGGCAGTACCGGCTTCGTTGGCACCCATGTGTGTGAAAAACTGGTGCGCGAGGGCTGGCAGGTCACGGTCGCCACGCGGCGCCGCTCCAACGCCGATGTGGTGATGCATTTGCCTGGCCTCACCGTGCAAGAGCTCGACGTGCATGATGAAGCGGCCTTGACGCGCGCTGTCGCCGGGCATGACGCGTTGGTGAACCTGGTGGCCATTCTGCATGGCACGCAGGCGGCGTTTGAGCATGTGCATGTGGCCTTGCCGCAAAAAATTGCCCATGCCTGCCTGGCCAATCGCGTTGCCCAGGTGGTGCACATCAGTGCCCTCGGGGCCGATTCACTGCAACCCACGCTGGCACCTTCCATGTACCTGCGGTCCAAGGGTGAGGGCGAGGCCGTGCTGGTGCAAGCGGCCATGGGTGGCAGTGCTGGTGACACAGCGCAGGCCGGATTCGATCTGAGCATCCTGCGCCCGAGCGTCATCTTTGGCGCCGAAGATAAATTCTTGAATATGTTTGCCAAGCTGCAAAAAATGCTGCCAGTGGTGCCGCTGGCGGGCGCTGATGCCAAATTCCAGCCGGTGTGGGTGCAAGACGTTGCCACCGCCGTGGTGCGCTGCCTTAGCGGTGCCAGCGCTGCGCCGTCGCCGCGGGTGATCGAGGCCTTTGGCCCGGAAATCCTGACGCTGAAACAATTGGTGCAAATCTCGGCGCAGCTCAGTGGCTCGGGCGGTGGCATGGGTCGCCTGGTGATTCCGCTGCCGGGCTGGGCCGCGCGGCTGCAGGCTACCGTGATGGGCATGGCCCCGGGCGAGCCCATGATGAGTCTGGACAACCTGGACTCGATGAAGGTCGACAACATCGCCACGGGCAAGCAGCCCGGGCTCGAATCCCTGGGCATCAAGGCAGCGGCCCTGCGGCCGATTGCCAAGCAGTACCTGGGTAAGCGCTGATCCTGGACCTTGTGGGGTCGACTTCAGTCGACCTGGCAGACTGAAGTCTGCCCCACAGTTGTCAACTGTTCAGCGCTTGCTCTCGCCCGTGAGGCTGAGCAGGTCGCCGCCGCCACCCAATGACAGCAGGCCCGACTTGGCATAAATGCCCAGTTTGGCGCGGGTGTCGACAATGTCGAGGTTGCGCATGGTCAGCTGGCCAATGCGGTCGGCGGGTGAAAACGGTGCGTCTTCCACTTTTTCCATGCTCAGGCGTTCGGGCGCGTAGGTCAGGTTGGGTGACTCGGTGTTCAGTAGCGAGTAGTCATTGCCGCGGCGCAGTTCCAGCGTCACTTCGCCGGTCACGGCGCGCGCCACCCAGCGCTGGGCGGTTTCGCGCAGCATGATGGCTTGCGAGTCAAACCAGCGGCCCTGGTACAGCAGGCGGCCCAACTTGCGGCCGTTGTCGCGGTACTGCTCGATGGTGTCTTCGTTGTGGATGCCGGTCACCAGACGCTCGTAGGCGATGAACAGCAACGCCAGCCCGGGGGCCTCGTAGATACCTCGGCTCTTGGCTTCGATGATGCGGTTTTCGATCTGGTCGCTCATGCCCAGGCCGTGGCGGCCACCGATGCGGTTGGCTTCCAGGATCAGGCTCACCAGGTCGGGGTATTCGACGCCATTCAATGCGACCGGGCGGCCTTCTTCAAAGCGCACCGTTACCTCTTCGGCTTTCACAACGCAGTCGTCGCGCCAGAACGGCACGCCCATGATCGGGTTGACGATGCGCATGCCGCAGTTCAGGTTTTCCAGGTCCTTGGCCTCATGGGTGGCGCCCAGCATGTTGGAGTCGGTCGAATAGGCCTTCTCGGCGCTCATCTTGTAGCCAAAACCATGCTGCGTCATGAAGGCCGACATCTCGGCGCGGCCGCCGAGTTCGTCAATGAAGGCCTGATCCAGCCAGGGCTTGTAGATCTTGAGCGAGGGGTTGGTCAGCAGGCCGTAGCGGTAAAAACGCTCGATGTCATTGCCCTTGAAGGTGCTGCCGTCGCCCCAGATATTGACGTCGTCTTCCTTCATGGCGGCCACCAGCATGGTGCCGGTGACAGCGCGGCCAATGGGCGTGGTGTTGAAGTAGGTCACGCCAGCCGTGCTGATGTGGAAGGCACCGCTTTGCAGCGCCGCCAGGCCCTCGGCGGCAAGCTGCTGGCGGCAGTCGATCAGGCGGGCTTTTTCAGCGCCGTATTCCATCGCCTTGCGCGGGATCTCGTCGTAATCGGTTTCGTCGGGCTGGCCCAGGTTGGCGGTGTAGGCGTAGGGCAGGGCGCCCTTGAGCTTCATCCAGTGCAGCGCGGCGCTGGTGTCGAGGCCGCCCGAAAAGGCGATGCCGACCTTTTGGCCGGCGGGAATGTTTTGAAGGATGGTGGCGCTCATGGGGTTCAACCGAAGTGGCAGATGTAGTGGTAAGGCTCGCTGCCCGGGTTAATGCGAATGTCGAATTGGGTGTTGCCGGGAACGCTGAATTGCTCACCGGCGCTGGACTTGACCCAGTCCTCGGTGCCCGCCAGCCGGTATTCACAGCTGCCGGCCACGCATTCCATGACTTCGGAGACGCCGGTGTTGAAGGTCAGGGTGGCAGGCAGGATCACGCCGACTGATTTTTTGGTGCCGTCCGCGAAGGTGATGCCGTGGCTGATGCATTTACCGTCAAAGTAAACGCTTGCTTGCGTGGTGACGGTCACGCCGTCGATGTGGGTGGTTGTCATGGTGAAGGTGCTCTTGAGCGGTGAAAAGGGAGATTTTAGAGGAGGCTCTACAGCGCTGCCCGTGCGGCAAAACCGGCTGCATCAAAGCCCACACTGATTTGGCCATTGGGCCACAGCGCTACCGGGCGCTTGATCACGCTGGGCTGGGCCAGCATCAAGGCGGTGGCCGACGCATCATCGACCACGGCGGCGCGGGTGGCCTCGTCAAGCTTGCGCCAGGTCGTGCCCTTGCGGTTCAGCAGCACAGCCTCGCCCACCTGCGCCAGCCAATTTGGCAGCAACTCGGCGGGCACGCCCTGTTTCTTGAAATCATGAAACTGGTAGGCCACACCATGGTCGGTGAGCCAGGCGCGCGCTTTTTTGACGCTGTCGCAGTTGGGAATGCCGTAAACAATGAGAATGGAGGTTTTCATGGCCTCCATCATGCCATTAGCGGGGAATAAGGCCCGGGCGGCAAGGGTGTGCACGCCGTCTGGTGGACAATTCGGGGCTGTATGAAACCAACGCCTCAAACCCTCAACGACTGGCTCGCCCATTGCGAGCAACTTCATCCCACCACCATCGACATGGGCCTGGAGCGTGTGCATGCCGTGGCCCGGCGCATGGGCATTGGTTTTACTTGCCCGGTGATCACCGTGGCCGGCACCAATGGCAAGGGCTCGACCTGTGCCATGCTGGAATCCATTTTGTTGCAGGCGGGTTACCGCACCGGGGTCTATACCTCGCCGCATCTGGTGCATTTTGAGGAGCGGTTGCGTTTGAACGGTGAACCGGTCAAGGCGTCCGAGCTGGCGGCGGCGCTGGCCCGGGTGGAAAGCGCCCGGGTGCAGGGGGATGATGCGGTCTCCCTCACTTATTTTGAATTCACCACGCTGGCCATTCTGGACGTGCTGCGGCACAGCCGCCTGGACGTCGTGGTGCTTGAAGTCGGCCTGGGTGGCCGGCTGGATGCGGTCAATATCATCGAACCTGACTGCGCCATCATCACCAGCATCGACCTCGATCACACCGCGCTGCTGGGTGAGACCCGCGACGCCATCGGCTTTGAGAAGGCTGGCATCATGCGCACCGGCAAGCCGGTGGTGGTGAGCGACCCCATGCCACCGCAAAGCGTGCTGGACCGGGCGCTGGAGGTGGGCGCCGACCTGTGGCGCGTGGGGGTGGACTTCAACGTGACCGGCGACAAGCAGCAATGGGCCTGGGCCGGGCGCGGCAGGCGCTACAGCGGCATGGCTTACCCGGCGCTGCTTGGCGCCAACCAGCTGGTCAACGCGGCAGGCGTGCTGGCGGCGCTGAATGCCTTGCGCGATTGCCTGCCCATCACGGCACAGGCGGTGCGCAACGGCTTTGCCTTTGTCGACTTGCCGGGGCGCTTTCAAATTGTGCCGGGTCAGCCCAACCTGGTGCTGGATGTGGCGCACAACCCGCATGCGGCGGCGGCACTGGCGGCCAACCTGGATGCCATGGGCTTTTTCCCGACCACCCACGCGGTGTTTGGCGCCATGGCCGACAAGGACATTGCCGCCGTGCTGGCACGGCTCAATCCGCTGGTCGACAAGTGGTACTTCACCAATTTGCCGACCGAACGGGCAGCCCGCGCCACTGACTTGATGGCCCAATGGCAGGCTGCAAACCAGCGCAAGGACTGTACTGCCGAGGTCTATGTCGACCCCGAGTCGGCGCTGCAGGCGGCCCTCTCGCAGGCGGACCCCGCTGATAGAATCGTCGTTTTCGGATCGTTCCTGACGGTGGGCGGCGTGCTGAAAGATGGCGTGCCCCGATTGCAGGCCAAGCATTTGCCGCATTCCTGATTCACTCAAACTCATCTGCATGGACTTTTTCAAGTTTCGCAAAAAAGGCGATCCCTCCCCCAGCGCGTCGGTTCAGCCTGAAAGTGTGGAGCGCATGCGCCAACGCGCCCGCCATCGCCTGGTGGGCGCGACCGTGCTGGTGCTGGTTGGCGTGATTGGTTTTCCCTTGCTGTTCGACAAGCAGCCACGCCCCATTGCGGTGGACACACCGATCGATATTCCCGACAAAAGCAAGGTGTCCCCCCTGGCCTTGCCGGCATCGCCAGCCTCCAGCATCGCGCCGCTTGCACCTGCGCCTGCTGCGGCTGCGGCGTCGGCACCGCAGTCGGTGGTGATCACCGAGAGCGCCGAGCCCGCCAAGGCTGTCAAGCCGGAAGCCAGCGTGGTGAGCCCGCCGGTGGCGGTCAAGGCAACCGAGGCCGACAAGGTGCAGGCCTTGCTGGATGGCAAGGCGGCGCAAGAACCCGCTGCGGCTGGCCGTTTTGTGGTGCAAGTGGGTGCTTTTGCCGACCCGGCGCGGGCCCGTGAAGTGCGCCTGAAACTGGAGCGTGCCGGCCTCAAAACCTACACCCATGTGGCAGAAACCAAGGAGGGTCCGCGAACCCGGGTGCGCGTCGGTCCTTTCGCCAGCAAGGCAGAGGCAGAAAAGACCGCCGAAAGAATCAAAAAGCTGAACCTGCCCGCAGGCATATTGACGCTGTGACGCGTGCTTGCTGACCATGCCTGTGCTGGATTGGGTTTTTGCCGCGGTATTGCTGTTGTCGGTGTTGTTGGGCGCCTGGCGCGGCTTGGTGTTCGAGGTCTTGTCGGTGCTGAGCTGGATCGCCGCCTTTGTGCTGGCGCAGTGGCTGGCACTGGACGTGGCACACTATTTGCCGATGAGCGGCGCCAGTGACATGGTGCGCTACGCTGCCGGTTTCCTGCTGGTCTTCATTGCCACGGTCATGTTTGGCGGTCTGGTGGCCGCACTGCTGAAAAAGCTGATGGCGAGTGTTGGTTTGCGGCCGGTGGACCGCGTGCTGGGGGCTATTTTTGGCGCTGCACGAGGTGTTTTGCTGTTGCTGCTGGCCACCTTGCTGGCTGCCATGACGCCCTTCAAAGCCAGCTCAGCCTGGCAGGAGTCCAGTGGCGTGGCGCTGTCCCTGGCGGTGTGGCACAGTCTGCAGCCCAGTTTGCCGCGTGATCTGGTGAAGTATTTGCCTGCTTGAACAAGTCGTTGAAAAGATTGGAAAACTATGTGTGGAATTGTTGGTGTTGTCAGTAACGCCCCGGTAAATCAGCTTTTGTACGATGCCTTGCTGTTGTTGCAGCACCGTGGCCAGGACGCTGCGGGCATCGTGACGCAGCAGGAGCGCAAATTTTTCATGCACAAGGCCAAGGGCATGGTGCGTGACGTGTTTCGTACCCGCAACATGCGCTCGCTGCCGGGCAATTGCGGGCTGGGCCAGGTGCGTTACCCGACCGCCGGCAACGCCTTCAGCGAAGAAGAAGCCCAGCCTTTTTACGTCAATGCGCCCTTTGGCATTGTGTTGGTGCACAACGGCAACCTGACCAACGCCCACGCCCTCAAGGCCGAGCTGTTCAGTGCCGACCATCGCCACATCAACACCGAGAGCGACTCCGAGGTCCTGCTCAATGTGCTGGCCCACGAAATCGGCGAAACCACGCGCGGCATGCCGTTGACGCCCAACGACCTGTTCGAGGCGGTGCGCAAGGTGCATCGGCGCGTCAGGGGTTCGTATGCCGTGATCGCCCTGATTGCCGGCCATGGCGTGCTGGCGTTTCGCGACCCGTTTGGCATTCGCCCGCTGTGCATGGGCGTGGCCGATGGCACCGTCATGCTGGCCAGCGAATCGGTCGCCATGGAGGGCACCAACCACAAGTTTGACCGCAACATCCAGCCGGGCGAGGCGGTGTTCATTGACCTGCAAGGCCAGGTGCATGCGCAGCAGTGCGCCGATCATCCGGTGCTGAACCCCTGTATTTTCGAGTTCGTCTACCTGGCGCGGCCCGATTCCGTGATGGACAACATCTCGGTCTACCAGGCGCGCTTGAACCTGGGTGAGTCATTGGCCAAGCGGGTGATCTCGACGGTGCCGCCCAACGAGATCGACGTGGTCATTCCGATCCCCGAGTCCAGCCGGCCCAGCGCCGCCCAATTGGCGCAGTTGTTGGGCTTGCCTTACCGTGAGGGTTTTGTCAAAAACCGTTATGTCGGGCGTACCTTCATCATGCCCGGGCAATCGGTGCGCAAGAAGTCGGTACGCCAAAAGCTCAACGTGATCGCCAGCGAATTCAAGGGCCGCAATGTGCTGCTGGTGGATGACTCCATTGTGCGCGGCACCACGTCGAAAGAAATCGTGCAAATGGCGCGCGATGCCGGTGCCAACAAGGTCTACATGGCCAGCGCCGCGCCGCCGGTGCGCTACCCCAACGTCTATGGCATTGACATGCCCACGTCGAGCGAGTTGGTGGCGCACAACCGCACGGTCGAGCAGATCCGCGAGATCATTGGCTGCGACGCCCTGATCTACCAGGATGTGGATGGCATGAAGAAAGCCATTGGCTCGCTCAATGCCAACATCAAGGACTTTGATGCGTCCTGCTTTGACGGTATTTACGTCACTGGCGACATCACGCTGGACGACATCGAGCGCCTCAATGCCAACCGTGTTCAGGGCGATGAAACCCTGGAGGACAACTCGCGTCTGGCCCTGCCGAACCACGAAGACTGACCATGAGCGCTAGACAACTCCCAGACAACCTGCACCGTGACACGTTGGCGGTGCGCGCTGGCATCGAGCCCAGCCAGTATGGTGAAAACAGCGAGGCGCTGTACCTGACCAGCAGTTTCGTGCAGCCCGACGCCGAAACCGCGCGCAAGCGTTTCGCCAACGAGGAAGACGGCTACACCTATAGCCGCGTGGGCAACCCGACCGTGACCGGCATGGAACAGCGCCTGGCCGCACTGGAAGGCACCGAGGCGGCCATGGCCACGTCGAGTGGCATGTCTGCCGTGCTCTTGCTGGGCATGGGCCTGCTGCGCGCCGGTGACCATGTGGTGTGCTCGCAGTCGGTGTTTGGCTCCACGCTGCGCCTGTTTGCCGTGGAGTTTGCCAAGTTCGGCGTGGAAACCACCTTTGTCTCGCAGACTGACGTGGCCCAGTGGCGCGCGGCGCTCAAACCCAACACCAAGTTGCTGTTTGCCGAAACGCCGACCAACCCGCTCACCGACATTTGCGACATCGCCGCGCTGGCCGAGGTGGCCCACACCGGTGGCGCGCTGCTGGCCGTGGACAACTGCTTTTGCACCCCCGCGCTGCAGCGCCCGGTGGAATTTGGCGCTGACTTTGTGATTCACTCCGGCACCAAGTACCTGGACGGCCAGGGCAGGGTGGTGGCCGGTGCCATTTGTTGTTCGCACAAGTATGTCAACGACGTCTTTTGGCCGATCAACCGCACCGCTGGCATGGTGCTGTCGCCCTTCAACGCCTGGGTCGTCACCAAGGGCATGGAAACACTCGCGATTCGTATGCGTGCCCAGTGCGACGCTGCGCTGGCGCTGGCGCAATGGCTGCAGCAGCAGCCCAATGTGGCCCATGTTTATTACCCCGGCCTGGCGTCACACCCGCAGCACGACCTGGCCATGCGCCAGCAAAGCGGCCTGGGTGGCGCAGTGGTGTCGTTTGACGTGCTTGCCGCCGATGCGACGCAGGGTCGCAAGCGCGCCTTTCACGTGATCGACAGCACCCAGGTGTGCTCGGTCACCACCAACCTGGGCGACACCAAGACCACCATCGCCCACCCCGCCACCACCTCGCACGGCCGCCTGACCGAAGCGCAGCGCCAGGCCGCCGGCATTGGCCAGGGCCTGATCCGTGTGGCCATGGGCCTGGAACACCTCGGTGACATCCAGGCCGACCTGGCCCGTGGCCTGCACAACCTGAATACCTTGTCATGACCCCAAAAACCCGTACCCGTTTCGCCCCATCGCCGACCGGTTTCATTCACCTGGGCAACATCCGCTCGGCGCTGTACCCCTGGGCGTTTGCGCGCTCGACGGGCGGCGACTTCATCTTGCGCATCGAAGACACCGACCTGGAGCGCTCCACCCAGGCGGCTGTCGATGTCATCATTGAGAGCATGGATTGGCTTGGACTCGATTACGACGAAGGTCCGTTCTACCAAATGCTGCGCATGGACCGCTACAAGGCGGTGCTGGCCGACATGGTGGCTGCCGGCCATGTTTACCCGTGCTACATGAGCATGGCTGAGCTCGATGCCCTGCGTGAAGCCCAGACCGTCGCCAAGGAAAAGCCGCGCTACGACGGTACCTGGCGCCCCGCGCCGGGCAAGACGCTGCCGCCCATTCCCGAAGGCGTGCAGCCGGTGCTGCGTTTCAAGAACCCGCAAGGTGGCTCGGTGGTGTGGGACGACAAGGTCAAGGGCCGCATCGAGATCAGCAACGACGAGCTTGACGACTTGGTCATTGCGCGCCCGGACGGCACGCCCACCTACAACTTCTGTGTGGTGGTGGACGATATCGACATGGACATCACTCATGTGATTCGCGGCGACGACCATGTCAACAACACGCCGCGCCAGATCAACATCTTCAAGGCACTCGGCAAGGAACCGCCGGTGTACGCCCATTTGCCCACGGTGCTCAATGAGCAGGGCGAAAAAATGAGCAAACGCAATGGCGCCAAGCCGGTCACCCAGTACCGTGAAGAAGGCTACTTGCCCGACGCCATGGTGAACTACCTGGCTCGCCTGGGTTGGAGCCATGGCGACGACGAGATTTTCAGCCGGGCACAGTTCCTGGAATGGTTCAACCTGGACCACCTGGGCAAGAGCGCCGCACAGTTTGACGAAGCCAAATTGCGCTGGGTCAACGCGCAGCATATCAAGAGCACGGCCGACGAGGTGCTGGCGCCGCTGGTGCAGGCGCAATTGGCCAAGCGCGGCATCGAAGCAGATGCGCGTTTGACCGGCATTTGCGCGCTGTTCAAGGACCGCTGCGACACCACCGTGGC
The DNA here is from genome assembly GCF_030653815.1 of Rhodoferax sp. Classification (GTDB taxonomy): domain Bacteria; phylum Pseudomonadota; class Gammaproteobacteria; order Burkholderiales; family Burkholderiaceae_C; genus Rhodoferax. The sequence goes on from NZ_JAURYQ010000037.1 coordinate 23,212, forward strand.
ACTGGCCGATTGGGCCGCCGTGTTTTATGCCGACGTGCAACCGACAGACGCCGATCTGGCCCAGCATGTGACCGACGCCGTCAAACCGGCGCTGACTCAGTTGGCTGACAAGCTCGCCACCTGCGCCTGGGACAAGGCCGGCATTGCCGCGGCCATCAAGGAAGTGCTGACGGCTTGCGGCCTGAAAATGCCGCTGTTGACCATGCCGGTGCGGGTGTTGGTGGTGGGAAATGCACACACGCCATCGCTGGATGCCTTGCTTTCTTTATTTGATCGTGAAAAAGTTATTGCCAGATTAAAAGCGGCTAAAAATTAACGCTATAATTTGAGGCTTGGAAACAAACACTGCTTCTAAACAAAGTGGTTGTGGATTCGGGGGTATAGCTCAGCTGGGAGAGCGCTTGCATGGCATGCAAGAGGTCAGCGGTTCGATCCCGCTTACCTCCACCAAAGTTTTCAAGAATGACGGAAGTCCAAAGGTTATGACCCCATCGTCTAGAGGCCTAGGACACTACCCTTTCACGGTAGGTACCGGGGTTCGAATCCCCGTGGGGTCGCCAGTTTATCGCAAGATAAATCGGCGCAAGTCGGTAACGGTTTGTCCGCAAGGGCAGATGACTTGGCTCGCAAGAGCAAACGTTAGCTACCAGGAGTGGTAGTTCAGTTGGTTAGAATACCGGCCTGTCACGCCGGGGGTCGCGGGTTCGAGTCCCGTCCGCTCCGCCAGATATAGCCCCAAGCAGTTGATCTGCTTGGGGCTTTTCTATTTCAATTTGTCAATCATCAGCTTGCGCCTTAATTTTCTTGACCCTGATTGGTCAGGCCAAGACGGTGTTTGGTGTTTGGCTGAAAGATGAAATGATGAGTTTGCAAACCTGGTGGTTGTTTGTTTTGATGACTTTTGTGGTCTCGGCCACACCGGGCCCCAACATGTTGCTGGTCTTGAGCAACAGCGCCCGCTTTGGGCTGCACGCCGCCATGGCCACCATGCTGGGCTGCATGAGTGCCTTGCTGGCCATGATGAGTATTTCGGCAGCAGGCCTGGGTGCCTTGTTGCAGCTGTTTCCAGCCGTGTTCGATGCCCTGCGCCTGGCCGGCGCCGCTTACCTGGCCTACCTGGGTATCAAAAGTTGGCGTGCGCCTGTGGTAGAGCACGCCGTCGAAGCCGCCGGCCTGATGGCGCCCGCGGTCAAGCGCGCAGCCCACTTTCGCCAAGGCATGTTGGTGGCCGCCAGCAACCCGAAGGCGATCCTGTTTGCCGTGGCTTTTTTGCCCCAGTTCATCAACCCGCTGCAGGCTCAATTGCCCCAGTTTGGCATTCTTTTGTTGACCTTTGCAGTCATCGAGGTGAGCTGGTATTTTGTTTACGCGCTCAGCGGAAAGCGCATGGCGGTCTACCTGGAGCGCGCCAGCGTCATGAAGATGTTCAACCGGGTGACCGGCGGCGCCTTTGTGGGCTTTGCCGCCATGATGGCTACTGTGCGGGACTGAACCGTTTCAGCAAACCCATTGACAAGGCGGTGCCCAGCAAAATGACGATACCGCAAATCAGCATCCAGGCCGTCACGGATTCCCCCAGAAACACCACACCGTAAAGCACGGCAAAAACCGGAATCAAGAAGGTGACGGTCAGCGAACCCGCCGCGCCCACCTTGTCCACCAGGCGGAAAAAAAGCACATAGGCTACCCCGGTGCACAACACACCGACTGCCAGCAATGCCAGCCATGCCGCGCTGCTGGGCGGCTGGCTGGGCCACAGCCACAGCGTGGGCAGGGCCAGGCCGAGGGTGGCGCCCAACTGGCTGCCGGTGGCAATCACCAGCGAGGGCACGCCGCCCAAATGGCGCTTGGTGAAACTGGCCGACAGGCCGTAACACAGGCAGGCACCCAGGCAGGCCAGCACCGCCCAGCCCGTGACCAGACCCGAGGCATCGGGCTTGAAGCTGGCCTTGCCCCAGGCCAGCATGGCCACCCCGACAAAGCCAATCAGCAAACCCAGAATCTTCATGCCATGGGGCCGGTCCTTGAGCCAGAGCCAGGCCACCAGCGCGCCAAACAGCGGCACGGTGGCATTCAGCAGCGAAGACAAACCGGTGCTGATCGACAGCAGCGCGTAGGCATACAGTGCAAAGGGAATGCCCGAATTGAGCATGCCCAGGAAAAAGATTTTTTTCCAATGAGTTGACAGGGCTTGCCACTGGCCGCGCAGCAGCAGCAAGGGCAACAGGAAAACGGCCGCAATGCCCACCCGCAGCCCGGCGGTGGGCAACGCGCCAAATTCAGCAGCGCCGAGCCGCGTGAATAAAAACGAGGCGCCCCAAATGGCACCCAGCAAGATGAATTCGGTTAGCCAGACTTTCGGGGGATGCGATGAAGTCAAACCGCGCCTTCGAGCTTGAGCAAGGCGGCCTTGCGATCCAGCCCGCCCGCGTAGCCGGTCAAGGCCCCGTTGGCGCCCAGCACGCGGTGGCAGGGCACCACGATGCTCACGGGGTTGCGCCCCACCGCACTGCTGACAGCCCGCACCGCGCTAGGTCGGCCCAGTTGGGCGCTCAAGGCGCCGTAGCTGCAGCTTGTGCCAAAAGGCAGGCTTTGCAGCGCCTGCCACACGGTTTGCTGAAAGGGGGTGCCAGCGCTCAGGTCCAGCGGCAGGTCAAATTGGCGGCGTTGTCCGGCAAAGTACTGGGTCAATTGCACCGTGGCTTGTTGTAGCAGCGGGTGATCTTCAACCGTGGGCCACCTGCTGGCGTCAGGCTGGTGGCGCTGGCCTTCGAACCAGACGCCGCATACGCCTTGTGGGCTGGCTGCAACGCGGATGAGGCCCAGTGGGCTGTCAAAGGTGGCGGTCAAGGGGGCGGCATTCTTGTTCATTTTTTAACAGGTTAAAAGCCCCGGATGATAAGCGCTGCACCCGCTTCAAGCGAACATTCGGGGCCCGTGGTGGACAACGCGGCACCTACAATTGTGCGCTTGACCCATTCCATCCCCAAGTACATGCCATGCAATTGACAGCTTCCATTTTCAAGGCCTACGACATTCGTGGTGTCGTGCCCAGCACCATTGACGCCCCAGTGGCACAAGCGCTGGGCCGGGCCTTTGGCACGGTGGCCTTGCGCGAAGGGCAAACGGCGGTGGCGGTGGGCCGTGACGGCCGTCTGAGCGGTCCGGACTTGAGCACCGCCCTGATGCGCGGCCTCGCCGAGGCGGGTGTTGAGGTCATCGACATCGGCCTGGCCACCACGCCCATGCTCTACTTTGCCGCCAATACCTTGTGCAACAGCGGTATTCAGGTGACCGGCAGCCACAACCCCAAGGACTACAACGGTTTCAAGATGGTGCTGGCCGGTCGCGCCATTTATGGCGACGAGATCCAGGCGCTGCGCCGCATGATGGAAGCGGAAACCTGGGAACTGCGCGCCAATGGTCAGGTGCGCCGCGTGGACGTGCTGGCGGCTTACCAGGCGCGCATTGTGGGCGACATCAAACTGGCGCGCCCCCTGAAAATTGTGGTGGACTGCGGCAACGGCATTGCCGGTGCGTCGGCCCCTGGCATCCTGCGCGCCATTGGCTGCGAGGTGACCGAGCTGTTCAGTGAAGTCGATGGCAATTTCCCCAATCACCACCCCGACCCAAGCAAGCCCGAGAATCTGCGCGATGTGATGGCCGCGCTCAAAAGTGGCGATGCCGAACTGGGCCTGGCCTTTGACGGCGACGGCGACCGCCTGGGACTAGTCACCAAAGAGGGCAATACCATTTACCCTGACCGTCAGATGATGTTGTTTGCCCGTGACGTGCTGAAGCGCGCGCCGGGCGGCACCATTTTGTTTGATGTGAAATGTTCACAACAGCTGGCGCCGGCCATCGCGGCCGCGGGCGGCGTGCCGATGATGTTCAAAACCGGCCATTCGCTCATCAAGGCCAAGATGAAAGAGATCGACTCGCCGCTGGGCGGAGAGATGAGCGGTCACATTTTCTTTAAAGAGCGCTGGTACGGCTTTGACGACGGCACCTACGCGGGCTGCCGCCTGCTTGAAATTTTGAGCCAATCGCCGGACGCCAACGCGGTGCTGAACGCCTTGCCCAGCAGTTTTTCGACCCCGGAACTCAACGTGAAATGTGACGAAGGCCAGCCGCAAATTCTGGTCACGCAACTGGTGTCACGCACTGATTTTGCTGCGCCGGCCACGCTCAACACCATCGACGGGCTGCGGGTCGATTGGCCCGATGGTTTTGGTTTGATTCGCGCCTCCAACACCACGCCGGTGCTGGTGCTGCGCTTTGAAGGCCATACGCCCGAGGCGCTGGCGCGCATCCAGACTGACATGATGACGCTGTTGCACCAGGTGCTGCCCGGTGCTGTCACCGACGAGGCCGCGCATTGAAGATTCTGATCGTCAAGCTGTCATCGCTTGGCGACGTGGTGCACGCCATGCCGGCGGTGCAAGATATTTTGCGCGCCCTGCCTGAGGCGCATATCGATTGGGTGGTGGAGCGCGGTTTTGCCCCGCTGGCGCAACGCTGCCAGGGCGTTCGGCGCGTCATTGCCAGTGACTTGCGGCGCTGGCGCAAAGCCCCTTTCAGCACTGACACACGAAGCGCCTGGCGGGCATTCAAGTTTGAACTGCAGCTGGAAGCCTACGATGCGGTGATCGATTTGCAGGGCCTGACCAAGTCGGCGCTGGTGTCGTGGCTGGCCCGTTTAAGCCCCGGTGGCCAGCGCTACGGCCTGGCCAACCAGACCGAAGGCTCCAGCTTTGAGGCCCCTGCGCGCTGGGTGGCGCACCAGGCCATCACGCTGCCGGCGCACAGCCACGCCGTGATGCGCTCGCGTGAGTTGTGTGCGCAGGCGCTGCACTACCGAGTGCCCGACGAGCTGTCGTTTGGTCTGGTGACGCAACAGGCTCAGGTGTCACGGGCCAGCGCCGGGATGGCATCGGCGTCGGGTCTGCGCGGCACAGTGGCGCTGGTGCACGGCACCTCGCGCGCTGACAAACAATGGCCGCTGGCGCATTGGCGCGCGCTGGCTCAGCGGCTTAACGCCACCGGCTTGGGCGTGGTCTTGCCACACGGCAGCCCGGCCGAGCTGCAAACCGCAAACGACATTGCCCAGGGTCTGGCCCATGCCCAGGTGTGGCCGCCTTTGAAGCTGGATGCGCTCACCGACGCGCTGGCCACTTGCAGCGGTGTGATCGGCGTCGACAGCGGCCTGAGCCACATCGCCGTGGCGCTGGACCTGCCCCATGTGCAGATTTACAACTTCGACACCGCCTGGCGTACCGGGCCATTGGCGGCATCACCGCGCCAATGCAGCGTGTTCGCCCAGCCCACGCCCTCAGTTGACGCTGTCTGGCAGGCCTGGCTTGGCGTGTCGGCTGTCGCATGATTCTTTGGCTCTACTCCTGGCTGATGTGGCTGGCCCAGCCATTTCTTCGGCGTAAACTGCTGCGCCGCAGCGTTCAGGAGCCAGGCTACGGCCAATGCATTGAAGAACGCTTTGGCCGCTATGCGCAACCAGTGCCCGCGCATGACGGCCCAACCGTCTGGCTGCATGCCGTGTCTTTGGGCGAGACCCGCGCCGCTGCCGTGTTGATCACAGCATTGCGTGAGCAGTTGCCGCACATGCGCCTGCTGCTGACCCATGGCACCGCGACCGGCCGCGCCGAAGGTGTCAAACGACTTGAAGCGGGCGACTTGCAAGCCTGGCAGCCATGGGACACGCCGGGTGCGGTGCAGCGTTTTTTGAGCCACTTCAAGCCTGATCTGGGCATCTTGATGGAAACCGAAGTCTGGCCGAATCTGGCGCATGCTTGCCAGCGACTGGGTGTGCCGCTGGTGCTGGTGAACGCGCGCCTGAGCGACAAGTCGCTGCGGCAAGCACAGCGACTGGCTTGGCTGGCACGGCCGGCCTTTGCCGCCCTGACAGGTGTTTGGGCGCAAACCCCGCAGGACGCACAACGGCTGCAGTCCTTGGGCGCCAAAGTGAAGGGCGTGGCGGGTAACCTCAAGTTTGACGCGGCGCCCAACGCAGCGCAGTTGGCGCTGGGGCAGCAGTGGCGCGCGCAATTGGCACGTCCCGTGGTGATGTTCGCCAGCTCGCGCGAGGGCGAAGAGCTGGCGTTGCTGCAGATCCTGGGCCGTGTGCCCAGTCATGCCGCAAACGTGCAATGGCTCATCGTGCCGCGCCATCCGCAGCGCTTCGATGACGTGGCCGCCTTGATCGAAGCCCATGGTTTTGCCGTGCAGCGGCGCAGTGCCTGGGGGCAGGGCGGGCCGCCTGCCGCAGCCGATGAAAAACAGGTCATTTGGCTCGGTGATTCTCTGGGCGAAATGGCGCTGTATTACGGTCTTGCTGACGTGGCCCTGCTGGGTGGCAGTTTTGAGCCGCTGGGTGGCCAGAACCTGATCGAAGCCGCCGCCTGTGGCTGCCCGGTGGTGATGGGACCGCATACCTTCAATTTTTTGGAGGCGGCTGAGCAGGCAGAGTTGGCGGGTGCGGCGCTGCGGGTGGCTGACTTGGCCGAGGCCGTTGCGATGGCAGGAGCGCTGTGTTTTGACCGCCCTCGCTCGGAAGTCATACGGCAGGCTGCCAAACGCTTCGCTCAATCGCATCAGGGGGCAGCCCAGCGCTTGGGAGAAATGTTGGCAAGCGAATGGTCACAGAGGGATTTGTCCAAGTAGCCCATGCTCCATCAGTTTCTTTTTGCTTCAAATTTGTCTTTTAATCTGGACAAATGTTGAATAAACAACAATAATGTCTTTTATGAAGGACATTATTCGTTTACCCCAAGACCTTGGTAAAGCCATCAGGAATGCCCGAAAAGAGCTAGGGCTCAAAACCACCGATATTGCAAAGCACAGCGGGCGTAGTCGTGACGTGTTGTACCGTCTGGAGCACGGCGATGACGTGACCGTGTCGTCGTTGATAGCGATCCTCGCAGCCATGGGTCTGGTGCTACGCCTTGAGCAAGCCGGTCTGCCCACCTTGCAAGAAATGACCGAGCGCTTTGCCGATCTGGACGATGATGATGCTTCCTGAAAAAATCAAGCTGCTTGACGTGGTGATCGGCTTAAAAGGTGCTGGGCAGTTGTTGCATCAAAGCAGGTTTGAGTTTCGTTACCTGGATCCCAACCCAAGCCAGCCCGCCGTGGGCCTTTTGATGCCGCCGTCCAGGTTGACTTATGAAGACAGCGCGTTGTTTCCCGTGATGGACCAGAATCTGCCCGAGGGCGATTTGTTCATGCGGCTCAGGCAAATGTTCCCCAAACAGCCTTTGACAGCCATGCATCTGCTGGCGCTGGCGGGTGCCAATGGCATTGGTCGCCTTGGCTTTTCAATGCCGGGCATTGCGCCCGCGCCGCAAGCGCCCGTTATCTCCCGAGCGCAGTTGCTGTCTACCGCGTTCACGCCAGAAGTTTTCGACGATTTGGTCCGCGCGTATCTCAGCACGGGCGCCGGTGTCGCCGGCATGCAGCCCAAGATCATGGTGCCGGTGCGGGCGACCATTCCCATTCCTACCGTGATCGTCAAAGCAGCGTCAGCAGCCTACCCAGGCCTGGCTGCCAATGAGTTTCTTTGTCTGAAAGCCGCCAGTGCAGCAGGCATTCTGACACCCGGTTTTGATTTGTCTGACGACGGCCAGATCCTGCTGGTCGACCGCTTTGACATCGATGCCAACGGGGATCGGACTGGCTTTGAAGACGTGGCCTCCCTCATGGGTTTGCGGGTTCGCGACACGCTTTCTGATCGCAAATACCACGGGAGCTACGAGCGGATCGCTGAGGCGTTGAAGATGCTGCGCTTGCCAGATGCTGATTTGCACCGATTCTTTGAACAAGTCGCTTTCACCGTGATGGTTTCCAACGGGGATGGCCACCTGAAGAATTTTGGCGTGCTGTATGGCGACGCGCATGGTGTGCGCCTGGCCCCCATGTTTGACGTGGTCACCACCAGAATCTACCGATACGCGCGGCTACAGGGTGGGGCGGACCTGGAAGACCAGACCCTGGCGCTTAAATTGTTCGCAGGCAAGGGCCAGACCCGGACTTACCCCACCACTGAAGAATTGCTACGTTTTGGTCGGGAGGTGTGTCGTGTGACTGTCCCGCAGAGCGTGCTCGCGCGCATTGCGCAGGCCATGTCCGACACCTTGGTCCAGGCCCGCCAGGACGCGCGCATTCCGCCGACTACCCTGCGCGATATGGCTACGCTGTGGGACAGTGGCATGGCTTACGCCCGGGCATGACCGGCTCTGCTACCTGACTTCCGCCAGGCGGGGCCATCACAGCCTTGTTCAATCCGCGCCGCAATTGATCAAGCCTCATTCGTTTGATCCAAATCAAACAACTTAAAAATTCAAAAAACCAAAAAAGCCATTTCAGGCTGTGGGGACACTATGATCGCCTGCAAAGTTCTTGTAAAGATTTGTGTACCCGGGTTGAAGAACTTTTTGCCGAGTCATCCTGAATGGATGAACGCTTGGTCGATCAAACGACAGAAATGTAAAGGATTAGCAGCATGAAAAATATCTCTGGATTCAAGCAGTTTCTCAAGGTCACGCTTCGATGCGCGATCATGAGTGCGGTACTTGCCGGTGGTGTCGCCATGGCGGCGGAGCCCCAGGATTTGTTGCTCAAGGGCGATGCCAAATGTACCGGTTGTCATGATGAAGCTGACGACACTGGTGTTGCGTCCAAGACCATGCTGGAGGCACGCCCCTCGGTGCTGGCGATTGGCAAGACCCGTCACGGTGTCAAGGCCGATAGCCGCAGCCCCACCTGCACGGATTGCCACGGTGACAGCAATAATCACAAAGATTACAAGGGTGGCGACAAGCCGCCCAAAGCCGACCGCACCTTTGGTAAAAAGTCCACAACTCCGGTGCAAGTGCGCAATGATTCGTGTCTGAGTTGTCACCAAAAAGATGCCAAGCGCTCGCATTGGGAGGGCAGTGCCCACCAGACCAGGGACGTGGCATGCACATCGTGCCATCAGGTTCACGCCGCCCATGACAAGGTGCGCGACAAGAAGACCGAGGCCGGGGTCTGCTTCACCTGCCACAAGGAGCAGCGCGTACAGGTCAACAAGCCCTCACGCCATCCCATTCCAGAAGGCAAAGTCGCCTGCTCCGACTGCCACAACCCGCATGGCTCCGCCGGACCGAGCATGATGGTGCGCGACAGCGTGGTGGACACCTGCTACACCTGCCACATGGAAAAACGTGGCCCGTTCGTGCGCAACCATCAGCCTGTGCAAGAAGATTGTTCGATTTGTCACAACCCGCATGGCACGACCAATGCGAATTTGCTCAAAACCCGCGGTCCGTTTTTGTGTCAGCAATGTCATGAACCGACCAGTCATCGCGGTGGCATTGCGTCTTTGCAAACTACGACCGGGTCTACCAGCACCAATACAGTGGCGCGCGATTGTTTGAACTGCCACACCCAGATTCACGGCACCAACAATCCAATAAATACGTCCAATGAGCGCACCTTCCGTCGCTGATAGACCCAAAGGAGAATCATCATGAAAACAAATAGTCATTCGGTTTTTCCTCTGGCGGCATTGGCTGCGGCGCTGCTGGCGGCTTATGGCCCTGTCTTGGCCCAAGAGAGCGACGAGTTGACCCAACTTATCACACCCGAGAGCAGCTTCAGCGTTGGCGTCGGACATCTGTCCAAAGATGCGCCGCGCTTTGGCCAATACAGCGGCGTGCGCGACAAGGGCGTCTACGGCCTGCTGGATGTGGACTTTGTCCGGCGCGACGAGGCCACCGGTACTTGGCTCAAATTCAGCGGCCAGAACCTCGGCCTCGATAGCCGGGAATTTCGCATCAGCCATGATCGTCAGGGCGACTGGGCCTACTATCTGGACTACAACCAGACACCGCGCTACGAGCCTTACACGGTGACTACCGCCGTGACCGGCATTGGCACGGCGAATTTGGTTATTCCCACGACATCAACTGCGGGTAGTGCAGTTCAATTAAAAACCAAACGTGAAGCCATTGGCCTGGGCTTCAGCAAGCAACTGGGCAACGGTTTTGATGTTCGAGTCACCGCACGCAACGAAGAAAAGGACGGCGCACGCTTGTTTGCTCGGGGAACCACTGGCAGTAACGGATTTGGGTTTACTCCAGAGCCGATCAATTCCACTACCCGGCAAATCGAAGCCATCGTCGGCTACAACACCGAACGGTTGACTTTGTCGGGGGGATATTACGGCACGGCATACATCAACCAGAATACGGCCTTGACGACAACTGGTGGCGCCGGCGCTATTGCGGCATTTACACCGATCGGGCTGCCGCCCGATAACCAGTCGCACCAGTTGTCGTTGGCAGGGGCCTATCGCTTCACGCCGACCACGCGTGGCACCTTCAAGGTGGCCTATGCCAGGGCGACTCAGGACGATCCATTTTTGACGGGCGTGGCTTTGGCACCAGCCATCGTAGGTGTTAACAACCTCGGGGCCCGCGTTGACACGACACTGGTTCAAATGGGTCTCACGGCGCGACCTATGCCCCAGCTCTCGCTGCTGGCCAATTTCCGTTACGAGGACCGGGACGATAAAACGCCGGTTCTGAAATACGGCGTTGTAACTTCCGGCAGCTGGGATGGCTCTAACGAACCACGATCGACCAGAACGACCAGCGGCAAGCTCGAAGCAAGTTACCAGTTGCCGATGGCCCTGCGCGTGACCGGTGGCATTGACTATGAAGAGAAGGAGCGCAACACTTCCGCCGTGCGCTCCGTCAGCTTCCGCGACAAAACGCAGGAGGCCTCGTATCGGATCGAACTGCGGCGTTCCATGTCGGATACCCTCACCGGCGCTGTCTCGTATGTTCGCAGCGATCGAGATGGCTCTGATTTCCTGACCACCAGGACCTTGGACGGCGCTGTAGGCAGCAATCTGGTCGCGCCGCTGCACTTGGCCGACCGGGAGCGCGACAAGCTGCGTCTCTCGCTCAACTGGGAGCCGACCGAGCTACTGTCGGTGCAGTTCGTGGCCGATAACATGCAGGATGACTATGGGCAGCGAACCGCTGCCGCGTTGGGCATCCGCGAAAGCGAGTCTGAAAATTACGCAATCGATGCCGCTTATGCAATTTCCGATAAATGGCAGGCCAATGCTTGGGCGTCATTTAATGAAAATAATGTCACCCAATCCACAAGTACTACCAATCCCAATAGGCCTTGGGCTGCCAACCTTGGAAGCAAAACCAATGCTTTCGGTGTGGGCTTGCGGGGCCAAATCAGCGCCAAACTCGAAGCGGGCGTTGATCTGAGTCATTCCGACATCGTCGACAAATACCAGCAGGCATTCACGGATGGCGGCGCCGGAGCGGCGCCGGTATTGCCTGACGTCGCAACCCGACTGACCAGCGTCAAATTGTTCGGAACCTACACCGTGGACAAACGCTCCAGCGTGCGCCTGGATTACGTGTATGACCGCTATAAATCCAATGACTGGACCTGGTCAAACTTCACCTACGCCGACGGCACCCGGCTAAGTCAAAACCCCAAGCAGTCGGTTAATTTCATTGGTGTTTCCTATATGTACAAGTTCCAGTAATCGGCCGATCGGGCCGGTGAAATCCGGCCCAATTGTCCTGCTAGTGGGCGTGGCTCATGAGTTTGAAATTGACTTAAGCTAACGCAAGGACCCTGAAGCCGTGCGGGCGCTTCAGGGCAGCGAGCTCATGCTGCTCCGGGCGATTAGAAAGATCATCATTCGGGACATGCTGGGGCGGATTAAGGGTCGGTAACTTTCCCCCGCCATGGCCGACTGAAGTCGACCCCTTCAGTAAGCTCAAACGCTTACTTGGCCAGCAGCGCGTTCACCGCGTTCAGGTCGTCCGCCTTGAGCGAGCCATTGGCCTGGCGCAGTTTCAGGCCACCCAGCAGCACGTCGTAGCGTGCCTTGGCCAGTTTGGCCTTGGTGTCGAACAGCGCAGTCTGGGCATTGAGCACGTCGATGTTGATGCGCACACCCACCTGGTAGCCCAGTTTGGTGGCATCGAGCGCGCTTTGGCTGGAGGCTTCGGCGGCTTCCAGGGCCTTGACCTGGCCCAGGCCGGATTCAACACCAAAAAACGCGGTACGTGTGCTTTGCGCCACGCCGCGCTTGGCGGCGTCAAGGTCGCTGCGGGCCTTGTCTTCCAGCGACAAGGTTTCCTTGATGCGGTTTTGAATGGCGTAACCGGCAAACAACGGCAGGTTGAAGCTCAAGCCGACCTGTGCCACATTGGTGCGGTAATCCTGCGTGGTATTGGATGAGCCGTTGTTTTGGGTGATGTTGTAGCTACCGGTCAAATCCAGCGTGGGCTTGTTGCCTGCTTGCGCTTTTTGGGTTTCAAGCTGGGCCACTTCCAGGCCCAGTTGGGCTTGGCGCACGGCTGGGCTCATGGCTTCCGACTGGGCGACCCAAGCGGTCACGTCCGCGGGTGCAACGGGGGCAATCACCACGGGCATGGCCAGCGGCTTGGGTGCGGCACCAGCTTTGCCGGTGAGTTGGTCGAGCGCCAATTTCTTGACGCGCAGGTCGTTCTCGGCGGCAATTTCCTGCGCCAGCACCAGGTCAAAGCGGGCCTGGGCCTCGCGGGTGTCGGTGATGGTGGCGGTGCCGACTTCAAAGTTGCGTTTGGCCGAGGCCAGTTGCTCGGACACCGCAGACTTTTGCGCCTTGACAAAGTTCAGGCTGTCGTTGGAGGCCAGCACATCAAAGTAGACCTGACTGACGCGCACGATCAGGTCCTGGTCGGCTGCCTGCAATTGGGCCTGGGCCACGCCAACCGACTTTTCTCCTTGCGCAGCCGTGGCGACATTGGCGGGCCGGTACAAGGGCTGGCTCGCGCTCAGGGTGGCGCTTTGGTTGCCGTAAGAGCCGCGGTCAAATTGTGTGGTGTCGCTTGAAACGTTGGTGCGGTTCACCCCCATGGCCAGACCGACGGTGGGCAGCAGCCCCGCCTTGGCCTGTTCTGCCTTGGCCAGATTGGCCTCAAACAGTGACTTGGCCGACTGGTAGCTGGCATCAAAGCCGCGTGCCGCATCAAAGAGCTCCACCAGACTTTGGGCCTGTGCGGGCAGCACGAAGGCGGCGGTCAGGGCCAGAGCAAGGGGGAGTTGACGCAGAATCATGATGGTGTGCCTGAGGTGAGGTGCTAGCAAGTAGCGGGGTCGGTGGAAAACGCGTGGAATCAGTAGCGTGGCACGCTGGGGTCGATTTCGGACGACCAGGCGTTGATACCGCCCGAGACATTGGCCACGTGTTTGAAGCCGCGCGCCTTCAGGAAATTGGCCACTTGCATGCTGCGTGCGCCATGGTGACACAGGCAGGCCACGGGCTGGTCGGGGTCCAGCTCATTCAGACGCGGCGGAATCACCCCCATGGGGATGGTGATGAGCTCAAAGCCATCGGCCCTGATGCTGGCGGTGCGCAGTTCGTGGGGCTCGCGCACATCAAGCACCACCGGGTCGCCGTGACCACGCACAGCATCGAGCCAGTCTTTGAGTTGAAGGGGGCGAACTTGTGTGACCATGTTTAAAACTTGAAGGCGCTGGGTTGCTGGAAGTTGAGCAAACGGGGTGCGTTGTCGTCCCATTTCTCGACCGATGTGAAGTTGGTCTCGCTGCTGCGGGTAATCACCTGCGCGTGCATGATGGGCTCTTCGCCGATGATACCGACCAGGCGGCCTCCGATCTTGAGCAGGTTCAGCAGCGACTGCGGCACCTCGGCGACCGAGCCGCCCAGCACAATCACATCAAAGGGCGCGTCAGCTGGCGTGCCTTTGGCGCCGTCCACCACCAGAACGTCTGCGTTATGGATGCCGGCGCGCTGCAGGTTGGCACGGGCCAGGTCGGCAATTTCGGGGTTGATTTCCAGCGACACCACACGTTGCGCCTGATGCGCCAGCAGGGCCGTCATGTAACCCGAGCCGGTACCAATTTCCAGCACCTTGTCGGTGGGCTTGACGGCGGCGTCCTGCAGCAAACGCGCCTCGACGCGCGGGGGCAGCATGCTCTGGCCGGCAGGCAGCGGGATGGCCATGTCGACAAACGCCAGGGACTTTTGTGCCAGCGGCACGAAGTCTTCGCGCTTGACGCTGGCCAGCAGGTCCAGCACCGCAGCATCAGACACATCCCAGGGACGAATTTGTTGCTCGATCATGTAATAACGGGCCTGTTCCACGTTCTGCAAGTTCATTTTTGGTACTCCTGGGGGTATGTTAACGGAATCCACAGATTTTAGCTGGTGGGGCCGTCAATAGCCTGGTTTTGCAAGGCTTTTGCAGCGGGCTGGCGCCAAAATTTACGCAGCCATTGCGCCAAATCATCCATGTAGCAGTAAACCACCGGCACCACCACCAGCGTCAGCAGTGACGAGGTGATGACACCGCCGATGACCGCCTGGCCCATGGGCGCCCGCATTTCAGAGCCCTCGGACAGGGCAAAGGCGAGTGGCACCATGCCAAAAATCATGGCCAGCGTGGTCATCAAAATCGGGCGCAGCCGCACCTTGGCGGCCAGTAGCAGGGCGTCGTGGCGATTCAAACCGTCTTCGCGCGCCCGGATGGCAAAGTCCACCAGCAAAATGGCATTCTTGGTGACCAGTCCCATCAACATCACCACGCCAATCACCGAAAACATCGACAGCGTTGAGTTGAACAGCATCAGCGCCAGCACCACGCCAATCAGCGTCAGCGGCAGCGCCGTCATGAGTGCCAGCGGCTGGAAAAAGCTCTTGAACTGGCTGGCCAGAATCATGTAGATGAAGATCACCGCCAGCGCCAGCGCTGACAGCGCGTAGCCAAACGCTTCAGCCATGTCCTTGACCGAGCCGCTGAACTTGTAGCTGTAGCCCGGCGGCATGGCAATGCTGTCCATCGCTTGTTTGATGTCGGCAGATACTTCGCCGGCCGAACGGCCCGACACGTTGCCGGTGATGGCGACCTCGCGCGTCAGGTCGCGCCGGTTGATCTGGTTGCTGCCAGTGGCTTCGATCACGCTGGCCACCTGGTCGAGCCGCACCACGCGGGCGCTGCCATCCGCCTGGGTGCCGACGGTGAAGGGCAGGGCGCTCAAATCTTGCGGCTGATTGCGTGATTGGGGCGACAGGCGCACATTGACGTCATAGGTCTGGTCATCTGGCGCACGCCAGTTGCCCACGGTCTGACCGGCCACCAGCGTGCGCAGGGACGAGCCAATTTGTGCCACGCTCAGGCCCAGGTCGGAGGCCACGTCGCGGCGCACCTGCACGTCCAGCGTGGGCTTGTCGGGTTTCAGGGACGAGTCCACGTCGACCAGGCCGGGGACGGTGCGTATTTTTTCCAGCGCCAGCGCGTTCAGCCGTGACAACTCGGCCATGTCGGCGCCCTGAAGGGAGAATGCAATCTGCTTTTGGCCACCCACCGGATCCAGCAGGCCGACGTGGGTGACATTGATGCCCGGCACCTCGCGCAGGCGTTGGCGCAGCACGGTGGACATGTCATCGACACTGCGCGAGCGCTGCTTGCGGTCCACCAAGCGGATGTAAATGCTGGCGTACATCTTGCCCTGGGCGTTGCCGGTGTTGATGGTGGTCAGGGTGTAGTTGACCTCGGGGAAGGCGCGGATGATGCCCTCCACCTGACGCGCCCGGGCTTCGGTGACTTCGAGCGACGAGCCCACGGGCGTATTGAAGGTGAGGTTGGTCTCGGAAAAATCCGACTTGGGCACGAACTCGGTGCCCAGCAGCGGCACCATGAAAATGCTGCTGACAAAGATCACGACGGCCAGCGCCACGGTGCTGAGCTTGTGGTCCAGCGCCCAGCGCAAGATCCCCTGGTAGATGTCAACCAGCGCATCGGTGCCCACATCAAACAGCGCGGTGATGCGGCCAATGGTCTTGTCGTAAAACGTGCTTGGGGCGAGGTGCTTGCCATGGGCCTCAATGCTGGGGTCGTGCCAGATGGAGGACAGCATGGGGTCGAGTGTGAAGCTGACAAACATCGAGATCAGCACCGCCGCCACAATCGTCAGGCCGAACTCGTGAAAGAACTTGCCGATGATGCCGCCCATGAAACCGATCGGCAAAAACACCGCCACGATCGACAGCGTGGTGGCCAGCACCGCCAGGCCAATTTCAGCGGTGCCGTCCATCGAGGCGTCAAACGGGTTCTTGCCCATTTGCACGTGGCGCACGATGTTTTCGCGCACCACGATGGCGTCGTCAATCAACAGTCCCACGCACAGGCTCAGCGCCATCATGGTGATCATGTTGATGGTGAAGCCCAGCAGGTTCATGAAGAAAAAGGTGCCGATCAGGGCAATGGGCAGCGTCAGCCCCGTGATGACGGTGGAGCGCCAGGAGTTCAGGAACAAAAACACGATCAGCACGGTGAGCAGTGCGCCCTCGAACAGGGTTTGTCGCACGTTGGACACCGACACCCTGATTTGCCGTGAGCCATCGGTGATTTGCGTCAGCTTGACACCGGGGGGCAATTGCTGCTGCAGCTCCGCCAGGGTGGTGTTGAGGCCATCGACCACGGCAATGGTGTTCTCGTCCTGCGACTTTTGCACGTTGAGCAGCAGGGTGCGTTCGCCGTTGTAGAGCGCCAGGCTCTCGATTTCCTGTGACCCGTCTTTCACCTCGGCGACTTGGTCAACCCGTACCGGCGCGCCATTCTTGCGCGTGATGATGATGCGGCCGAAGTCCTCTGGGCGCTGCACGCGCGCGGCGATCTGGATCACCCGGTCTTGCGCGCTTGAGCGGATGCTGCCCACCGGGTAGTCCTGGTTTTCATTGCGCACCGCGCTGGCCACCTGCTCGGGTGTGATGCCGAATGAGGCCAGCGCCTGCGGGTTCAGGTAAATATTGATCTCGCGCTGGCTGCCACCGACCAGCGCCACGGAGCCCACGCCGCGCACGTTTTCCAGGCGTTTTTTCAGGGTTTGCTCAGCCCAGCTACTGAGTTCCACGGCGTTCAGTGAGGCGCCCGCACTGGCATCGGGCAACACCGCTACCGACCAGATGGCGCGACTCGCCGGGTCAAAACGCAGCACGCGCGGTTCCTTGACCTCATCACGCAGCGTGGCGCGAATGGCGGCCACTTTCTCGCGCACGTCGTCGGCGGCCTTGCGGCCGTCCATGTGCAGACCGAATTCGATGATGACCACCGACTGGCTCTCGTACGAGCGCGAGGTCAGGGCGTTGATGCCGGCGATCGAATTGACGCCTTCCTCGATTTTCTTGGTGACTTCGCTTTCAACAATTTCGGGTGAGGCGCCGGGGTAGTCGGTGCTGATCACCACCACCGGAAAGTCGATGTTGGGGAACTGGTCCACCTGCAGCCGTTGCATGGAAAACAGCCCCAGCACCACCAGGGCCAGCATGACCATGGTGGCAAACACCGGGTTGTGAAGGCTGACGCGGGTGAACCACATTTATTGGGGTCCTTGTGTGCTGGTCACCAGCGTGCCCACACGCAGGCTGCCCACTGCACCGTCAATCACTACGCTGCCCTCGGCCACGCCGGTGACGGCCACCATGGTCAGGTCGGCAAGATTGCCGCGAACCCCAAGCGTCACGTTGGCGTGTTGCACCTGGTTTTGATTCACCAGTTGCACATAGGCTTGCGGCTTGTCGGTGCGCACGGCACTCAGCGGCAAGGCCAGGGTCGTGACGGCCCCCACGTTCAGGCTGCCCTGGGCAAACAGGCCGTGGCGCAAATTGGCATCTTGTGCCAGTGCCAGATACACCAGCACGGTGCGGCTGCCGACGGAGGCACTGGGGTTGATGCATACCACTTTGGCCTGGATCACCTGGTGGGTGCCGTCCAGTGTCAGCTGGGCGCTTTGCCCCACCTTGACCTGCAGCGAATCGGCGGCGTTCAGGCTGGCTTCCAGTTCCAGTTGCCGGTTGTCGACGATCTCCACAATGCGGGCGTCCACCGGTACGCGTTCACCCGGCTGGGCCAGTCGTTGCGAAATTTGTCCGGCAATGGGGGCGCGCAACACCGTGTCGTCAAGGGCCTTGGCAGCCAGGTCAGCGCCCGATTGCGCCGCCTGGTAGCTGGCCTGGGCGGCGTCCAGGCTGGCCTGGGACGACGCCAGCGCGGTGCTGGAGATAAAACCCTGCGCCACCAGCGCCTGGTTGTTGTCAAAGGTGCGCTGGGCCATGGCCACCTGGGCTCTGGCCGCCGCGGCCTGCTGGCGGGCCTGGCGCAGGCGAGCCTCGGACTCGGTGGGGTCGATGCGGGCCAGCACCTGGCCGGCGCGCACAGAATCACCTTCGCGCACGGTCAGATCCTGCAGTTCGCCGGGGATGCGCGCCTTGACCAGTGCCGTATGGACCGCTTTGATGGGGCCGGAGATCAGCACGGTTTGCTGTAGTTCGAGGGTTTTGACCTGCACCAGGTCGTTGGCTGCCAGCGCCACGCTGACTTGCGACTTTTGTGCGACCTGTTGCGCTTCCAGGGCGGCTTGACGGGCCTGACGCGCCGACAAGGTGCGCAGCGTGCCGCCCACCAGCACGGCCACAGCGAGGCCGGCCAGCGTCCATTTGATCCAGGGTTTCATGACAAGGGGTGCTCCAGGGAGGGGTTGGGCTGGCAAAAGCCCAGGGTCAGCATGTCGAGTTGGGCTGCCAGGTACTCATGCGGGTCGAGTTGCGCCTGGTTGCCACAGCTGAGGGCCAATGAGTGCTTCCAAAGCGTCAAAAAAAGCATCGGGGCCAGCACCAGGTAAACCGCATAAGTCAGGTTCATTGGGCGAAATTCACCGCGCGCCACACCCCGTTTCAGAATCCGCTCGATCAGGGCATTGCCCGGCTGCATCACTTCTTGCTGGTAAAAGTTGGCCAGTTCCGGAAAATTTTGCGCTTCGCTCATGATCAGCTTGGGGATGCCGCTGGCCTGGGTGGAACCAATGCGCTCCCACCACTGGAACAGGCATTCGCGCAGCATGTCACGGGCGCTGCCTTCAAAGCGTTCGATTTCGTCGCTCCACTCGGCAAAACGGCCGGAAATATTCTCGCGCACCACGGCCTTGAAGAGTTCTTCCTTGCTCGGGAAATACAGGAACAGCGTGCCTTTGGAGACTCCGGCGCGCCGCGCCACTTCTTCGACGTGGGTCGCGGCAAAGCCTTTTTCGACAAACAAGTCCAGCGCAGCCGCCAGCAACTCGGCGGGACGCGCCTCCTTGCGGCGGGCCCGGCGGACGGGTCGCACCGGTGGTGCGGGATTCTTGGCTAAAGGCATCAGCGTGAAATTAATGACTATTGGGTTATTAATGTAACCTGAGCGGGTTTGGCATGTCAATTCAGACAAAGACCCGCGTACATCAGGTTTGTCCCTTTGCGGCTAGCATCAAACAGGTCATTTTTTATTCGTATTTTCCAAGGGGTCCAAGCATGGGGCAAACAAATCAAACCATCACGCTGGGCGGCGGCTGCTTCTGGTGCACCGAGGCGGTTTTTGTGCGGGTCCAGGGCGTGCTCGACGTTGAGTCGGGTTATTGCAATGGTGAAACGGTCCAGCCAAGCTACGAGCAGGTGTGCACCGGGCGCACCGGGCATAACGAGGTGGTCAAGCTGGTCTATGACCCGGCACAAATCAGCGTGCGTGACATTCTGGAAATCTTTTTTGTCATTCACGACCCCACCACGCTCAACGCCCAGGGTAATGACCATGGCACGCAGTACCGCAGCGGCATTTACTTCAGCACACCAGAGCAGCAGCAGCAAGCTGTGACGCTGATCGCGGAACTTGAGCACAGCGGCGTTTACCCACGAGCGATCGTGACCGAGGTATTGCCGCAAGCCAATTACTGGCCGGCCGAAGACTACCACCAGGATTTTTTTGAAAAGAATCCGGGTCAGGGCTATTGCCTGGCGGTGGCCGCGCCCAAGGTCGCCAAGTTTTGCAAGACCTTCGCTCGCTTGCAGAAGCCAGACCGATAAAATCGACCGATGGCTACCAAAATCCCCAAAATTGTCCCCGCCCAACCTGTTCTGCCTGCCGAAACCGACGGCACCGTGGTGCTGGAGCGCCGCACCCAGCGCACCAAACCGCCCCAGATGTACCAGGTGGTCATGCTCAATGACGACTACACCCCGATGGAGTTCGTGGTGATGGTGTTGCAGGAGTTTTTCAGCAAAGACCTCGACACCTCGACCCGGATCATGCTCAAGATCCACCTGGAAGGCAAGGCGGTGTGTGGCGTGTATTCCCGCGACGTGGCCGCCACCAAGGTCGACCAGGTGCTGGATGCGGCGGCCAAGTCCGGGCATCCGCTCAAGTGTTTTTGTGAACCTGTCGCGTCGTAACTGTTGAATCCTGACGCGCGCAAATGAATTAGAAATCCGATTACAGTTGAAACCTGAAACAAAAGCTATTAAAGGAACTTTATGATTGCCCAAGAACTGGAAGTCAGTCTCCACATGGCGTTTGTTGAGGCGCGTCAACAGCGCCACGAATTCATCACCGTGGAACATTTGCTGCTGGCATTGCTGGACAACCCCAGCGCGGCCGAAGTGCTGCGCGCTTGCTCGGCCAACATCGATGATTTGCGCAAGTCCCTGATCACTTTCATCAAGGACAACACGCCGCAGGTGGCCGGCACCGAAGACGTCGACACCCAGCCCACGCTGGGTTTCCAGCGCGTCATCCAGCGCGCCATCATGCATGTGCAGTCCACCGGCAGCGGCAAGAAAGAAGTGACCGGTGCCAACGTGCTCGTGGCCATTTTTGGCGAAAAAGACTCGCATGCCGTGTATTACCTGCACCAGCAGGGCGTGACGCGCCTGGATGTGGTCAATTTCATTGCCCATGGCATCAAGAAGAGCGACCCGCCCGAGCCCGTGCGCTCGGCAGACAACCCGGCCGAGGCCGAGGAAGGCGCCAGCGAAAAGAACGAAAAGTCTTCGCCACTGGAGCAGTTCACGCAAAACCTGAATCAACTCGCCAAGGACGGCAAGATCGACCCGCTGATCGGGCGCGAGTACGAGGTCGAGCGCGTCATCCAGATCCTGTGCCGGCGCCGCAAGAACAACCCGCTGCTGGTGGGTGAGGCCGGCGTTGGCAAGACCGCCATTGCCGAGGGCCTGGCCTGGCGCATCACGCAAAAAGACGTGCCCGAGATTCTGGCGGACTCCATCGTCTACTCGCTCGACATGGGCGCGCTGCTGGCCGGCACCAAGTACCGGGGTGATTTTGAGCAACGCCTCAAAGGCGTGCTGAAGGCGCTCAAGGACAAGCCCAACACCGTTTTGTTCATCGACGAAATCCACACCCTGATCGGTGCCGGTGCCGCCTCGGGTGGTACGCTGGATGCTTCCAACCTGCTCAAGCCGGCCCTGAGCTCGGGCGCGCTCAAGTGCATTGGCGCCACCACCTTCACCGAGTACCGCGGCATTTTCGAGAAAGATGCGGCGCTGTCGCGTCGCTTCCAGAAGATCGACGTGGTCGAGCCCACAGTGGAGCAGACGGTTGAAATTTTGAAGGGACTGAAGTCGCGCTTTGAAGAGCACCACAACGTCAAGTACGCGGTGGCGGCCCTGCAGGCGGCGGCCGAGCTGAGCGCCAAGTACATCAACGACCGCCATTTGCCCGACAAGGCCATCGACGTGATCGACGAGGCCGGTGCCGCCCAGCGCATTTTGCCGCCGTCCAAGCGCAAAAAGATCATCACCAAGGCCGAGGTCGAAGACATCGTGGCCAAGATCGCCCGCATTCCGCCAGCCAACGTGTCCAACGACGACCGCGGCAAGCTCAAGACGCTGGAGCGCGATTTGCGCAACGTGGTGTTTGGTCAGGACAAGGCGCTCGACATGCTGGCGTCGGCCGTCAAGATGTCACGTTCGGGCCTGGGCAAGGGCGACAAGCCGATTGGCACCTTCCTGTTCAGCGGCCCCACCGGCGTGGGCAAAACCGAGTCGGCCAAGCAACTGGCCTACATCATGGGCATCGAGCTGATTCGCTTTGACATGAGCGAGTACATGGAGCAGCACGCCGTGAGCCGCCTGATTGGCGCGCCCCCGGGTTATGTCGGCTTTGACCAAGGGGGTTTGCTGACCGAAGCCATCACCAAGAAACCGCACTGTGTGCTCTTGCTGGATGAAATCGAAAAAGCGCACCCGGCCATTTTCAATGTGCTGTTGCAGGTCATGGACCATGGCACGCTGACCGACAACAACGGTCGCAAGGCCGATTTCCGCAATGTCATCATTGTCATGACCACCAATGCCGGTGCCGAGACCATGAACAAGGCCACCATCGGCTTCACCAACCCGCGCGAGGCGGGCGACGAGATGGCCGACATCAAGCGCATGTTCACGCCCGAGTTCCGCAACCGGCTCGATGCCATCGTCAGCTTCAAGGCGCTCGACGAGAACGTCATCATGCGGGTGGTGGACAAATTCCTGCTGCAGCTCGAAGCGCAACTGGCCGACAAAAAAGTCGAGGTTACCTTCACCGACAAGCTGCGCAAGCACCTGGCCAAGAAGGGCTTCGACCCGCTCATGGGCGCACGACCCATGCAACGCCTGATCCAGGACACCATTCGCCGCGCCCTGGCCGACGAGTTGCTGTTTGGCCGCCTGGTCGATGGCGGCCGTTTGACGGTCGATCTGGACGACACCGACGAAAGCAAGACCGACGTGCTGCTCGACATTCAGCCCCTGCCCAAGAAAGAGGGCAAGTCCAAGCCCGAGTTTCAGGAGCCTGCGACGACCTGAGCTCGCCAGTCAAAGCAAAACCCCCGTTCAAGCTGCCAACGCAGCCTGAACGGGGGTTTTTTTATGTTGAACGACGGTATTTTGTGGAGGCCCGCCCTCGGGCCGATCGATGTCGTGCTTAGCCTATTCCACACCCAGCAAATTCGCCAACGCGGCGGTTTCCATGGCGCCGTTGTAGCTCACGATATCGCCGGTTTTGCGGTGCTTGCCCAGCAAAAACGGCACCGACTCCACGCCCAACTGGTTGAGCAACTGGGTGTTGTTGGTGATGGCTTGTTTCAGTTCCTCCGGCACATCGGCGCTGGCGGCCATGCCGCCGGTGCCCGCCAGCAAGGACTGTTCGTGCGCGGTCATGGTGTCGACCGGGTTGGCGGCGCTGAGCAGGGCGGCGCCTTGCGGCAGGCTTTTGGCCGGGTTGAATGAGACCGGAATCCAGACAAATTTCACCTTGCTGTGCAGTGGCAAGGCGGCCTGCCACAGGCGGCCGCAGTGCGGGCATTGCGGGTCAAACAGCACATAAACGGGCTGCGCGCTCATCAAGGCGCCCACGGTAAAGCCTTTGCCGTTGGCTGCCACCAGGTCGTAGCTCGAGCCGGCCTGGGCTGCAGGCGCGGCAGCAGCCGGTGCGGCCGCGGACGGGTTCGGTGTGGCGCTGGGCGTTTCTGTTTTGGAGCAGCCGACCACCGACAGAACAAGCGCTGCGGTGAGGGTAAGGGTGGTGATGTTCATGGTGGTCATTCAATCAATGTTTGAGACGGGAGCCCTGAGTCAGGGCGACGCAGCCGGAATTGTCAGGGCAAATGCGATGCTGCTGCGGTCTTTGGGGCTTAAAGCCCCGTGGCCGCTTCCATGCCACCGCCCAGGGTCTTGAACAGGGCAATCTGATTTTGCAAACTGGCCAGTCGGGTTTGCACCAGTGCCTGCTGGGCGCTGAACAGGGCCCGTTGGGCATCGAGCCAGTCGAGCTGGTTGGCCACGCCATGCTCCAGGCGCAACTGTGTCAACTGGCTGCGCGCTGTCTCGGCGTCCAGCAGGGCTTGCTGGGCCTGCAGTTGTTCGACCAGCGTGGCCCGGCTGGCCAGGCCATCGGCCACCTCGCGGAAAGCGCTCTGAATGGCTTTTTCATACTGTGCCACTGCGATCTCACGCCCGGTTCGCGCCGCGTCCAGATTGGCCTGGTTGCGCCCGGCATCAAAGATCGGCAGCACCAGTTGCGGCGCCAGCGTCCAGCCCCAGGAGCCGCTCTTGAACAGCCCGGACAGTGCGCTGCTGGCGGACCCGGCACCCGCCGTCAGGCTGATGCGTGGGAAAAACGCCGCCCGGGCCGCGCCGATGTTGGCATTGCTGGCCACCAGTGATTGCTCGGCCTGGCGAATGTCGGGGCGCCGGGCCAGCAGGTCAGAGGGCAGTCCGGCAGGCAACTCGGCAAACATCAGTTGACTCAGCTTGTGGGGCGTCCATTGCTCCCGTTGAGCCGCGCTGACGGGTTGGCCCAGCAACAGTGCCAGGGCGTTTTCGTCGAGCGCGCGCTGGCGCATGTGCTGGGCCAGCGTGACGCGGGCCGACTCCAGCAAGGTTTGTGCGTTGCGGCGCTCGAAGTCCGAAGCCGCGCCGTGTTCGACCTTGAGGTCGACCAGCTTGAGTGATTCAGCGCGGGAGTCGAGTGTCCGCCGTGAAACGGCCAGCAGTTCTTCGTCCGCCAGCAGGTTCAGCCAGGTCTGCGCCACGGTGGCGATCAGGCTGATCTGGACGGTTTGGGCAGCTTCGGCGCTGGCCAGCACCTGGGCCAGGGCTTGTTCCTTGAGGCTGGCGACCCGGCCGAAAAAGTCAAGCTCGTAAGCGGTGACCGTCAGCCCGGCGCTGTACGTGCTGTTGATGGCCCCATCGCTGCCCGGCGCGCGAGAGCCGGCAGCGGCAGCGTTCAGGGTGGGGAGCTGGTCGGCCCGGCGCACACCCAGCTGGGCGCGCGCCTGGTCGATGTTGAGCAGCGCCACGCGCAGGTCCCGGTTGTTGGCCAGTGCGGTGTCGATGAGCTGGCGCAGCGCCGGGTCGGAAAAGTAGCTTTGCCAGTTCACGACAGCCTGAGGGGTGGCATTGGCGCTACCGTCCGCTGTGTTGACCCCGGCGCTGGCTGGCCACTGCGCCGCCACCGGCGCGCTGGGGCGCTGGTAAGTTGGCATGAGCGAGCAGCCCGTCAGCAAGCTGATGGCAAGCACTGCCACGGAGCGTTTCAGGGCGGAAGCTGAGGACCGTTGTTGTTTATTCATGCGAATGCACTCCCATGTGTTCTGCCTGCGCCGCATGCACCTGCTGTTGGCGCACACTGTCCTTGAACAGGTTGCGAATGACGACAAAAAAGATCGGGACAAACACCACGGCCAGGGCGGTGCCGGTCAGGATGCCGCCAATCACACCGGTGCCAATGGCGCGCTGGCTGGCCGAACCGGCGCCCGTGGCAATGGCCAGCGGCAGCACGCCCAGCGTGAAGGCCATCGAGGTCATCACGATCGGGCGAAAGCGCAGGTGGGCGGCTTCCAGGGCCGCCGCCACCACGCTCTTGCCCTGGGCCTGCAGGTCCTTGGCAAATTCGATGATCAGGATGGCGTTTTTTGCCGACAAGCCGATGATGGTGATCAGGCCGACCTGGAAATACACGTCATTGGAATAGGCGCGCAGCAGCGTGGCCACAATCACCCCGAGCACGCCCAGCGGCACCACCAGAATGACCGCCAGCGGAATGGTCCAGCTCTCGTACAGGGCTGCCAGGCACAGGAACACCGACAGGATGGCAAAGCCATAAAGGATCATGGCCTGGGCACCGGCCAGCTTTTCTTCGCGCGAGGTGCCAGTCCACTCAAAACCAAAACCGGGCGGCAACTGGCTGGCCAGGCTTTCCATTTCTTTCATGGCGTCGCCGGTGCTGAAGCCATCGGCGGCGCTGCCGCCAATGCGCATGGCCGGGTAGCCGTTGTAGCGCACCGTCTGCATGGCGCCGGTGACCCAGCGCGCGCTGGTGAAGGCGGACAAGGGCACCATTTGTCCCTTGGTGTTGGGCACGTTGAGTTTGAGCAAGTCATCAGGCTGCATGCGTGCGGGTGCGTCGGCTTGCACCATCACACGCTGCAGTCGTCCGGCGTTGGGGAAGTCGTTGACATAGCTTGACCCCAGCGAGGTGGAGATGGTGGCGTTGATGGCCTCAAACGGCACGCCCAGCGCGCTGGCCTTGTCGCGGTCGATGTCCAGTTGCAATTGCGGTGCGTCTTCCAGGCCGTCAGGGCGCACCTGGGTCAGCACCTTGCTCTTGGCAGCCAAGCCGAGCAGCTGGTTACGGGCGCCCAACAGCGCCTCGTGACCCAACCCGGCACGGTCTTGCAGCCGGAAGCTGAAGCCCGAGGACGAGCCCAGTTCGGGAATCGGTGGCGGGCTCAAGGGAAAGATAAAGGCGTCACGAATGCCCGACAGCGAGCCAAAGGCGCGTCCGGCCAGCGCCTGCGCCGAACTGCCGGGCTCGCTGCGCTCGGACCAGTCCTTGAGTGTGACAAAAGCCAGGGCGGCATTTTGTCCCTGCCCCGAGAAGCTGAAGCCCAGCACACTCACCATGCCCTGCACTTCAGGCTGCTTGAGCATGAAGCCTTCGACCTGCTCCATCACGGCCAGGGTCCGCCCCTGGGTGGCGCCGGGCGGCAACTGCACATTGACCAGCATCGTGCCCTGGTCTTCGTTGGGCAGGAAGGACGCGGGCAGGCGCTGGTACATCCAGCCGGCACCCGCCACGATGGCCAGGTAAATCACCAGATAACGCGCAGCGCGCGGCAGCAGCCTGGCGACACCGCCCTCATACGCCTTGGCTGTTCTGGCAAAGCCGCGGTTGAACCAGCCAAAAAAACCGGTCTTGGCGTGGTGGTGACCGGCTTCGACGGGTTTGAGCAGGGTGGCGCACAAAGCCGGCGTGAGCGACAGCGCCAGAAAGGCCGAGAACGCAATCGAAACACCCATCACGGCGGCAAACTGGCGGTAAATATTGCCAATGGAGCCACTGAAAAACGCCAGCGGCACAAACACCGAGATCAGCACCACGGTCACGCCAATGATGGCCCCCGAGATTTGACCCATGGCCTTGCGCGTGGCCTCCAGTGGCGCCAACCCTTCCTCGCTCATGATGCGCTCGACGTTTTCCACCACCACGATGGCGTCGTCCACCACAATGCCGATCACCAGCACCATGGCAAACATGGTGAGCACGTTGATCGAGAACCCCATGGCCAGCAGGGTGGCGAACGTGCCCAGCAGTGCAATCGGCACCACCAGCGTGGGGATCAGCGTGTAACGCCAGTCCTGCAAAAACAAAAACATGACCAGAAACACCAGCACGATGGCCTCAACCAGGGTGGTTGCCACCTGGCGCAGCGAGGTGTCGATGAAGCGCGAGCTGTCGTAGGGAATGGCCCAGGTCATGCCTTTTGGGAAAAACTTTTCAAGTTCTGCCATGCGGGCGCGCACCGCTTTGGCTGTGGCCAGGGCATTGCCACTGGGCGACAACTGCACGCCGATGCCGGTGGAGGGTTTGCCATTGAGCCGGGCCGAGGTGGCGTAGGACTGGGCGCCGAGTTCGATGCGTGCCACGTCCTTCAGACGCACGCTGGAACCGTCGGTGTTGGCGCGCAGCACCACGTTGCCGAACTGCGCCACGCTGCTGAGTTGGCCACCCACCACCACGGTGGCGGCAATGCCCTGACCCGCCACGTTGGGCAGACCGCCAATTTCACCGGCTGACACTTGCGCGTTTTGCGCCCGAATGGCCGCCGTCACGTCGCTGGCCGACAAGTTGTAGCTTTGCAGCTTGGCTGGATCGACCCAGATGCGCATGGCGCGTTCGGTGCCGAACAGTTGCACCTGGCCGACACCGGGCAGGCGCTGCAGTTCGGGCACGATGCTGCGCGAGGCGTAGTCACCCAAGGCCACCGGATTCAAGGCCGGGTCGTCGGATGAAAGAATGGCAAACAGCAGGAAGTTGCTGCGCGCCTTGTCTACCCGCACGCCCTGTTGTGTCACAGCCGATGGCAGACGCGGTGCGGCGCGCGACAGCCGGTTTTGCACGTCCACTTGCGCCAGATCGGCGTTGGTGCCGGGCTCGAAGCTCAGCGTGATGCTGCCCGAACCGCTGGCCTGGGCCACAGACTCCATGTAGATCAGGCCGGGCGAGCCATTCATTTCCTGCTCGACGATCGACAGCACACTGTCTTCCAGGGTTTTGGCCGAAGCGCCGGGATAGTTGGCGGAAATGACGATCGAGGGCGGTGCCACGGGCGGGTACTGGGCAATGGGCAACTGGGTGACGGCCACCGAGCCGAGCACGATGATGAAGAGCGCGATGACCCACGCAAAAATGGGTCGGTCAATGAAAAACTTGGCCATGGCAAGAACTCCTTAGCGCGCCGCGCTGGCGGCTGCAGCAGGGGACGATGCCGCAGGGGTGGCCTTGGCGGGCGCGCTGCCGGGGGCTTGCCACGGCACGGCTTTCACCGGGGCCCCGCCACGCAATTTCTGGAAGCCGTCGACCATCACCTGGTCACCGCTTTGCAGGCCGTCCAGAATCACCCACTGGCCGCCTTGTTGGCCGCCCACTTTGACCGGGCGCGGGGCCACCTTGCCGTCGTTGCTCACCACCATGACGGAGTCGCCTTGAGGCGCGCGCGTCACGGCTTGCTGGGGCAGGGTGATGGCGCTGCTGGCTTGCGCCTGTTCCACGCGCACTCGAACGAACAGGCCCGGCAGCAGGGTGCCCACAGGGTTGGGCACTTCGGCGCGCAGGGTGATCTGGCCGCTGGTGCTGTCCACCGTCACATCAGAAAACAGTAATTTGCCGGGCTTGGCGTACTCGGAGCCATCCTCCAGCACCAAGCGCACGCTGGCCGCCTGGCTCCCGGCGCGTTTGAGCTGGCCGGATTCCAGTTGGCGGCGCAATTGCATCACTTCCGAAGCGGATTGGGTGAAGTTGACATACATCGGGTCGGTTTGCTGAATCACCGCCATGGGGGTGGCCTCGCCTTGGCCGACCAAGGCGCCTTCGGTGACGAGGGCGCGGCCAATCCGGCCGCTGATGGGCGCGGTAATCGTCGCGTAGCCCAGGTTGATGCGCGCGGTTTGCACTGCGGCGCGGGCCACGGCCACGTCGGCTTCCGCCAATTTTTGCGCTGCCTGGGCATTGACAAATTCCTGCTGGCTGATGGCCTTGGCCTCGATCAAGGGCTTGAAGCGTTCGGCCTGGGCACGGGCTTGCATCTGGTTGGCCTCGGCCTTGGCGACCGACGCCAGGGCGCTGGCCAGCGTGGCCTGGTAAGGGCTGGCATCAATCTGAAACAAGGCCTGGCCGGCTCGCACCTGGCTGCCCTCGGTAAACAGGCGCTTTTGCAAAATGCCGGCGGCGCGTGCCCGCACCTGCGCCACCCGCGAGGCCTCCAGCCGGCCGGGCAATTCGGTCACCAGGCCCACATCGGCCAGTTTGACCGTGACCACGCCCACCTCGGCCGGTGGTGGCATGCCCCCCGGTCCACCGGGGCCAGCCGCAGGTGCGTTGCCCTGGCCGCAGGCCGACAACAACAGGCTCAATCCCAGCGCCGTGGGTGCCCAGATGCGCTTGTGCATGGAAAATCGGAAAAGACTTGAGCAAGCCGTGGGGGCGCAGGTGTGCAGCATGGCGGAATTCCTGGAAAAAAAAGAAAGCCCTGACAGTGACACGGGCAGGGCGGATCAACAGTTGGTGATTTTTCCAGAAGTATACATACAATCACGAATGTAAATTAATCGCCCCACGAGCAAACACATTCATGGTCCGCCGCACGAAAGAAGACGCTGAAGAAACCCGCCACCAGCTGCTGGAGGCGGCGCAGCGCGTATTTGTAGAAAAAGGCGTGTCGCGCACGTCGCTGCAAGACATTGCGCAAGCTGCTGGCGTGACACGCGGGGCGATTTACTGGCACTTCAAGAACAAGGCCGAGTTGTTCAACGCCATGATGGACAGCGTCGTCTTGCCCATGGAACAAGCCATGCAGCAGATGGGTCATGATGCAGGACAAGACCCACTGGTCGAGCTCGAGCGCGCCGTCTTGCAGACGATGCACAGCATTGATTCCGATGCGCGCACCCGCGCCATTTTTGAAGTGGCTACCCTGAAGGTGGAATACGTGGACGAGTTGCTGGCGGTCAAGCAGCGGCATGTGGCGTGTTACCTGGAAGGAACGCGCCAGATGCAACGCAGCCTGGAGGACGCTGCCGCCCGGCGCGCGGTGACGCTGGCCGTGCCGGCAGACGCCGCCGCGCAGGGCCTGCATGCGTTGATGGTGGGCCTGATTCACAGCTGGATGCTGGAACCTGCCGGGTTCAAGCTGGTAGCGGTGTCTCAAGCGGCTATCAGGACCTATCTGGCGGGCTTGGGCCTGAAATTCTGATCACCTAAACTTGCCCGCTATGGCAAAAGACTACTGTGTGTTGGGAATCGAATCGTCCTGTGATGAAACCGGCGTGGCGCTGGTGCGGGTCAGCGGCCAGCGTTTGCCCGAGTTGCTGGCCCATGCCTTGTACAGCCAGATTGACATGCACCAGGCCTATGGTGGTGTGGTGCCCGAGCTGGCCAGCCGCGACCATATTCGCCGCGTCTTGCCGTTGACCCGGGAGGTGTTGGAGGCCGCTGGCAAAACCCTGCAGGAGGTTGATGTGGTGGCCTTCACCCGAGGCCCGGGTCTGGCCGGTGCGCTGCTGGTGGGCTCTGGCGTGGCCTGCGCCCTGGGGGCTTCTTTGGGCAAGCCGGTGCTGGGCGTGCACCATCTGGAAGGGCATTTGTTGTCGCCTTTTTTAAGCGCCGATCCGCCCGAATTTCCCTTTGTGGCCTTGCTGGTGTCGGGCGGGCATACGCAATTGATGCGGGTTGATGGGGTGGGGCGCTACCAGATGCTGGGTGAAACCATCGATGACGCCGCCGGCGAGGCGTTTGATAAATCGGCCAAGCTGCTGGGGCTGGGTTACCCGGGGGGGCCGGCGCTGTCCAAACTGGCGGAAATTGGCGACCCGTTGGCGTACAAACTGCCACGGCCGCTGCTGCACAGCGACAACCTGGATTTTTCTTTTGCCGGCCTGAAAACAGCGGTGATGGTGCAGGCCAAAAAACTCGCCACCGCGCAAGCGTGCGCCGTGGAGGCCTTGCCAACTGCTGTGTTGGCTGATCTGGCCGCGTCCACCCAGGCCGCCATCGTGGAGGTGCTGGTGAAAAAATCTCTGGCAGCGCTCAAGGCGGCGGGCCTGAAGCGCCTGGTGGTCGCAGGTGGCGTGGGGGCCAACCGCAGCTTGCGTGAGCAACTCGACCGGGCCTGTGGCCAGCGCGGCGTGCGCGTGCATTACCCGGAGCTGCATTTGTGCACCGACAACGGCGCCATGATTGCCATGGCAGCCGCCATGCGGCTGCAGTCAGGCATCCAGGCCGCCAATGAGGTCTATGCGTTTGACGTCAAGCCACGCTGGCCGCTCGACGAAATTCTGCTGTGACTGCGCATTACACTGCGCAGCGTTCCGAGTGAACCAGCCGCCTGCCTCCACTGTGGCGAGTGACAGGGCTGACATTAAAAAGATTGCTGTGATGTTGAAAATAATGCGACGAGCCGTGTTGGGGCTCACTTGCTTGGTCTTCCTGCCGCTGGCAGCGCTGGCGCAAACGCCCGCTGTGCCGGTCAAAATTGCCATGATCGAGGGCCTGAGCGGGCCGTTTGGCAACACCGGGGAAGCGGTGTTTCGCAACCTGGTCTGGGCCGTGGAGCGGGTCAATGCGCGCAATGGTGTGCGCCTGGAGTTGGCGCGTTACGACAGCAAGGGCCAGGCCGAAGAAGCCTTGTCGGCGCTCAAGTCGGCCATTGACGATGGCGCCAGGTTCATCATGCAGGGCAACTCCTCGGCCGTTGCCGCGGCCTTGGTGGATGCCATCAACAAACACAACGCACGTGAGCCGGCCAAGCGGGTGCTGTTTTTGAATTATTCGGCGGTCGATCCCATTTTGACCAACGAGAAGTGCAGTTTCTGGCATTTCAGGTTTGATGCCCATGCCGACATGCGCATGACGGCACTGATGGACGTCTTGAAGAGCGATCAGGGCCTTCAAAGCGTCTACATCCTGGGCCAGGACTACAGCTTTGGCCATGCCGTGGCACGTGAAGCCAAGCGCCAACTGGCGGTGTTGCGACCGGATGTGCGGGTGGTGGGTGACGAATTGCATCCGATGGGACGCGTCAAGGACTTTTTGCCTTACGCGGCAAAAATCAAGGCCAGCGGCGCGCAGGCGGTCATCACCGGTAATTTTGGCAATGATTTGACCTTGTTGGTCAAGGCCGCCAAGGATGTGGGTTTTGACGGCAAGTTTTATACTTTTTACGGCAATGCCCTGGGCGCACCGGCGGCCATCGGGGACGCCGGGGTGGGCAAGGTGGTGGCGGTGGCCGACTGGTTGCCCAATGTGCAAAATGCCCAGAGCGAGGCCTTTTACCAATCCTTCCGTGTGCGCTTTCCCAAGCCGGCTGACGACTATGTGCACATGCGCATGCAGCTGATGGTGGAGGCCCTGGCCCAGGCCATCGACAAGGCCGGCACCACCGAAGCGAAGGCGGTGGCCACCCAGCTGGAGCAGGCCCGCGTGACTTTTGCTGCGCAAACCGGCACCATGCGCGCCGCCGACCACCAGTTCCAGCAGCCGCTGGTGGTGGGTGTGATGGACAAGGTCGGCGCGCCGGGGGTGAGGTTTGACGTCGAAGGCTCAGGCTACGGTTTCCGGGTGATCAAAACCGTGGCGGCCGCGGCAGCTGAACAGCCCAGCAGTTGCAATATGCAGCGTCCCTGAAGGGCGTCCAGGTCGGGCGCCAAGCTCTGGCTATAATAGCGGACTCTGCGCACAGCAGCAGTGCACGTCAGGGGCAGTTCCAGCGCCTGTCGCAAGTTCTTAATTAACAGGAAAAAACATGATTGCATCCAGTATCAAAGCCGCAGTTGTCAAGGACAACGCACGTCAAGCCGGTGACACCGGTAGCCCCGAAGTTCAGGTCGCCTTGCTGACGGCCCGTATCAACGAACTCATGCCCCACTTCAAGACCCACGCCAAAGACCACCATGGTCGTCGTGGTCTGTTGCGCATGGTGAGCCGTCGCCGCAAGCTGCTGGACTACCTCAAGTCCAAGGATGCTGACCGTTACCTGGCCCTGATTGCCAAGCTGGGTCTGCGCAAGTAATTGGTTCAAAAAGAATGACGAACGCCTGAGTTAGGTCACTAGCTCAGGCGTTTTTTACTTTAATTCACGTCGGAAACAGCAAAAACGGAGCGAAGCTGTGTCATTCCAAAGCCAAATGACCCGAAATCGGGTGTGGTTCTGGAATGGCATCGTGTTCTGTGTTGCGGCTTCCGGGCTTCGCCAGGGTGGCCTGCACCCTGCAAACTCACAGGAGATTTAAAAATGACGATGTTCAACAAAGTAAGCAAGACGTTTCAATGGGGTCAGCACACGGTCACCATGGAAACCGGCGAAATCGCCCGCCAGGCCACCGGCGCCGTGCTGCTCGACATGGACGGCACCGTGGTGCTGGCCACAGTGGTCGCCAAGACCGATTCCAAACCAGGCCAGGATTTCTTTCCCCTGACCGTGGATTACGCTGAAAAGTCCTACGCCGCCGGCAAGATTCCGGGCAGCTTCTTCAAGCGTGAAGGCCGTCCCAGCGAGCTCGAAACACTGACCTGCCGCCTGATTGACCGGCCGATCCGTCCGCTGTTCCCGGAAGGCTTCTTCAACGAAGTTCAGGTCATCATCCATGTGGTGAGCCTGAACCCTGAAGTGCAGGCGGATATTGCCGCCATGATCGCCACCAGTGCGGCGCTGTCGATCAGCGGCATCCCGTTCAACGGCCCGATCGGTGCGGCCCGCGTGGGTTACATCAACGGCGAATACGTGCTCAACCCCGGTCAGACCCAGCTCAAAGGCAGCCAGCTCGACCTGGTGGTGGCCGGTACCGAAGCTGCCGTGCTGATGGTTGAGTCGGAAGCCGACCAGTTGCCTGAAGACATCATGCTGGGTGCCGTGGTGTTTGGTCACACCCAGGGTGCAATTGCCATCAATGCCATTCACGAGTTGGTGCGCGATGCCGGCAAGCCCGCCTGGGACTGGCAAGCGCCTGCCCGCGACGAAGCACTGATCGCCAAGGTCGGCGCGCTGGCCAATGACAAATTGACGGCTGCCTACCAGATCCGCAACAAGCAAGCCCGCACCCAGGCCTGCCGCTCGGCTTACGCTGACGTCATGGAAGGCCTGAAGGCCGACGGCGTGGCCTTTGATTCGGTCAAGGTCGAAAGCATGCTGTTCGACATCGAAGCCCGCCTGGTGCGTGGCCAGATTCTGGCCGGTGAGCCGCGTATTGACGGTCGCGACACCCGCACTGTGCGCCCCATCGAGATCCGCAACAGCGTGTTGCCACGGACCCACGGTTCCTCTCTGTTCACCCGCGGTGAAACCCAGGCGCTGGTGGTCACCACCCTGGGCACCGAGCGCGACGCACAACGCATTGACGCGCTGGCCGGTGACTTTGAAGACCGCTTCATGCTGCACTACAACATGCCTCCCTTTGCCACCGGTGAAGCGGGTCGTTTTGGCACACCGAAGCGCCGTGAAATCGGTCACGGCCGTCTGGCCAAGCGGGCCCTGGTGGCCGTGCTGCCGACCAAGGAAGATTTTCCCTACACCATGCGTGTCGTGTCTGAAGTGACCGAATCCAACGGTTCGTCCTCGATGGCGTCGGTGTGCGGTGGCTGCCTGAGCCTGATGGACGCCGGCGTGCCCTTGAAAGCGCACGTGGCGGGTATTGCGATGGGCCTGATCAAGGAAGACAACCGCTTTGCCGTGCTGACCGACATTCTGGGTGACGAAGATCACCTCGGCGACATGGACTTCAAGGTGGCCGGTACCACCAGCGGTATCACCGCCTTGCAGATGGACATCAAGATCCAGGGCATCACCAAGGAAATCATGCAGGTCGCGCTGGCGCAGGCCAAGGAAGCCCGCATGCACATTCTGGGCAAGATGACCGAAGCCATGGCCGAGGCCAAGACCGAAGTGTCCACTTTTGCACCGCGTCTGTTCACCATGAAGATCAATCCCGAGAAAATTCGCGATGTGATCGGCAAGGGCGGCTCAGTCATTCGCGCGCTGACCGAAGAAACCGGCACGCAGATCAACATCGACGAAGACGGCACCATCACCATTGCCTCGGCAGACCCGGCCAAGGCCGAAGAAGCCAAGCGCCGCATCGAGCAGATCACTGCCGAAGTTGAAATCGGCAAGGTCTATGAAGGTCCGGTCGTCAAGATCCTTGACTTCGGCGCGCTGATCAACCTGCTGCCCGGTAAGGATGGCTTGCTGCACATCAGCCAGATCGCCCATGAGCGCGTCGAGAAAGTCACCGACTACTTGTCGGAAGGCCAGATCGTCAAGGTCAAGGTCATGGAAACCGATGAAAAGGGCCGCATCAAGCTGTCGATGAAGGCGCTGCTGGAGCGCCCGGCACAGGAAAACCGCGGTTGATGAACTGAGGCTGCCACACACATGACAGTCTTTGGTTTTATTCGAAGCCAGAGGCGAATCCCTCATGAAAGCGATTGAAATCACCAGCTTTGGCGCCCCGGACGTGTTGCGTCTGGCAGAGCGTCCCGTGCCGCTTGCAGGCCCGGGGGAGTTGCGCATTCGCGTGACTGCCAGTGGCATCAATCGCCCGGATGTGTTGCAGCGCCTGGGCCTGTACCCGGTGCCACCGGGTGCGTCGGACATTCCCGGGCTCGAAGTCGCCGGGGTGATCGACCAGGGTGACGCCGGGGAACTGGCCGCTGCTGGGCTGCAGCTGGGTGACCGGGTGTGTGCTTTGGTGACGGGTGGTGGTTACGCACAATGGTGCGTGGCCCCGATAGGGCAATGTTTGCCGGTGCCTGCCGGTCTGACGGATGTCGAGGCGGCGAGTCTGCCCGAGACCTTCTTTACGGTCTGGAGCAACCTGATGGACCGGGGCCACCTGGTGGCCGGTGAGACGGTGTTGATCCAAGGCGGTACCAGCGGCATCGGCGTGACGGCGATCCAGTTGGCCAAGGCCTTGGGTGCGCGTGTGTTTGCGACCGCGGGCAGTGATGAAAAGTGTGCGGCTTGTCTGGCCTTGGGGGCGGATGCCGCCATCAACTACAAGACGCATGATTTTCAGACCGAGGTGGCCCGGCTGACCGATGGTCAGGGTGTCGATGTGATCCTGGACATGGTGGCAGGTGATTATGTGGCCAGGGAAGTGCAGAGCTTGCGCGAAGATGGCCGGCTGGTCATCATCGCCGTGCAAGGGGGCACCAAAAGTGAATTCAACGCGGGTCTGGTGCTGCGTCGCCGCCTGACGGTGACGGGGTCCACCTTGCGGCCACGCCCGGTGGCTTTCAAGGCGGCGATTGCGCAAGCCTGTTTGAAGTCGGTGTGGCCGATGCTGGCGTCTGGCCAGATCAAGCCGGTGATTCACAGTGTGTTTGATGCCGTTGAGGCGGCCAGGGCACACGCCCTGATGGAAACCAACCAGCATGTTGGAAAAATTGTTTTGACATGGGAAAAAGCATGAAAAAGAAGCTGATCGCAGGCAACTGGAAGATGAACGGCAGCCTGGCTGCCAATGAAGCCTTGCTCAAGGCCTTGTTGGCGGGCGTGGGCCAACCTGCCTGTCAGGTTGCCGTCTGTGTGCCCGCTGTGTATCTGGCGCAATGTCAGGCCTTGCTGGCGGGGGGCGTGATCGAGCTCGGCGCACAAGACGTTTCCGCGCACGAGAGTGGTGCCTACACCGGTGAAATTGCGCCCGCCATGCTCAAGGAGTTTGGCGCGCGTTATGTCATCGTGGGGCATTCGGAGCGACGCCAGTACCATGGCGAAACCGATGAACTGGTGGCGGCCAAGGCGCAGCGCGCACTCAGCGCCGGCATCACGCCGATTGTGTGCGTCGGTGAAACCCTGGCAGAACGTGAAGCCGGTCATACTGAAGAGGTCGTCAAGCGTCAATTGGCCGCGGTGATTCACACCAACGGCCATTGCATCAGCGAAGTGGTCGTGGCGTATGAACCCGTGTGGGCGATTGGCACCGGGCTTTCTGCCACTGCAGAGCAGGCCCAGCAGGTACACGCCGTGTTGCGGGCGCAGTTGAAGGCGGCGTCGCCCAACGCGGATCGCATTCCCCTGCTTTATGGCGGCAGCATGAACGCAGCCAATGCCAAGAGCCTGTTGGCGCAAGCCGACATTGACGGTGGCCTGATTGGCGGTGCCGCACTCAAGGCGCCTGATTTTCTGACCATCATTGCGGCTGCCTCCTGATTCAGGGCGTCGCAAATTATTTATTCTGGAGTTGATTTATGAATGTTTTATTGACAGTGATGTTGGCGGTACAAATGATTTCCGCCATAGCCATGGTGGCCTTGATTCTGGTGCAGCACGGCAAAGGCGCTGACATGGGTGCGGCCTTTGGCAGCGGGGGTTCTGGCAGTCTGTTTGGTGCCAGCGGCAGCGCCAATTTCCTGTCTCGCACGACCGCCGTGTTGGCGACCTTGTTCTTCGCCAGCACCTTGATGTTGGCTTACTTTGGTTCAGTGCGTCCGGCCGCCAGTTCGGGCAGCGTGCTTGAAAACACAAGCTTGAATGCACCGGTTCCAGCGGCCTTGCCGCCGCTTCAGGCAGCATCCGGTGCCGGGCAAATTCCAGCCAAATAATTGCTGATGAAAATGCCTTCTCCTCAGGGAATGTGAGGGGATTTCAGGGTAAACTCTATGTTGACCGGTTGCGGTAAAGGTGTAGAGACACCGGGCAGTTAACCGGTTTGCAAAAACAGCCGTCGTGGTGAAATTGGTAGACACGCTATCTTGAGGTGGTAGTGGCGAAAGCTGTGCGAGTTCGAGTCTCGCCGACGGCACCATTCAACATGTTTGACGCAGATCAAGGCGTCAAACAGTCCATTGAATACACTGAAGAATATGAACATTGAACAATATTTACCAGTCCTTCTTTTCATTCTGGTAGGCATTTCGGTCGGTGTCATGCCTCAGGTCATTGGTTATATTCTTGGCCCCAATCGGCCAGATGCAGCAAAAAATTCCCCCTATGAATGCGGTTTCGAAGCTTTCGGCGATGCCCGGATGAAATTCGATGTTCGTTACTACCTGATTGCCATTCTTTTTATTTTGTTCGATCTGGAAACGGCCTTGCTGTTTCCGTGGGCCATCGCGCTCAAGGAGCTCGGACTGGTGGGCTTTTTGGTGGGT
This sequence comes from Rhodoferax sp., assembly GCF_030653815.1. Classification (GTDB taxonomy): domain Bacteria; phylum Pseudomonadota; class Gammaproteobacteria; order Burkholderiales; family Burkholderiaceae_C; genus Rhodoferax. The sequence continues at coordinate 61,263 of NZ_JAURYQ010000037.1, forward strand.
CTGGAAATTGTGACCATTCTGACCATTGGCTTTGTTTACATGTGGATCAAAGGCGCCCTCGATTGGGAGTAAGACGATGATTGAAGGTATTCTCAAAGAGGGTTTTGTCACCACGAGCTACGACTCTGTGGTGAACTGGGCCAAGACCGGCTCTGTCTGGCCCATGACGTTTGGTTTGGCCTGCTGTGCGGTTGAAATGATGCATGCTGCCGCAGCGCGTTATGACATCAGCCGTTTCGGTGCCGAGGTGTTTCGGCCGAGTCCGCGCCAGTCCGACCTCATCATTGTGGCGGGCACCCTGACCAACAAAATGGCGCCTGCTTTTCGCAAGGTGTATGACCAGATGGCCGAGCCGCGCTGGGTGATCAGCATGGGCTCTTGCGCCAATGGGGGTGGCTACTACCACTACAGTTATTCGGTGGTGCGAGGCTGTGACCGCATTGTTCCGGTCGACGTGTATGTGCCTGGCTGTCCGCCCACGGCAGAAGCGTTGATTTACGGGATCATCCAGTTGCAGCGCAAGATTCGCCGCACGCAAACGATTGCTCGCACTTAAAGGGTCCACGATGACTGTGTATGCTGTAAACCCACACACGCTCAAAACGCAGATCGATGCGGCTTTGGGTGATCTGGTCAAGAGTAGCGTGGTGGCGCTCGATGAACTCACGGTGGTGGTGGATGCTGCCAATTATTTCCAGGCGGCCCAAATTCTTCGCGACCACCCTGCTTGCTGCTTTGAGCAAATGGTGGATTTGTGCGGTGTGGATTACCTGACCTACAAAAACGAAACCTGGCCTGGTCCAAGGTTTTGCGTGGTGTTGCACCTGCTGTCGGTGAGTCTGAACCAGCGTGTGCGACTGAAGGCCTTTGTGCCTGATGACCTGGCGCCCGTCATGCCGTCAATCTGCGGGCTTTGGAGCGGCGCCAACTGGTTTGAGCGTGAAGCCTTCGATTTGTTTGGCATTGTGTTCGAAGGTCATGATGACCTGCGCCGCATCCTGACCGATTACGGTTTTATTGGTCACCCCTTCCGCAAGGACTTCCCCATGCTGGGCAATGTGGAAATGCGCTACGACGCAGAGCAAAAACGTGTGGTCTACCAGCCGGTCACGATCGAGCCGCGCGAAATCACACCACGCATCATCCGTGAAGAGAACTACGGAGGCCCTGCTAACTAGCAGTTTGACACATGGCTGATATCAAGAACTACACCCTGAACTTTGGTCCGCAGCACCCGGCTGCGCACGGCGTCTTGCGCTTGGTGCTGGAGCTCGATGGCGAGGTCATCCAGCGCGCCGACCCGCACATCGGCCTGCTGCATCGTGCCACCGAAAAACTTGCCGAGAGCAAGACCTACATCCAGGCCCTGCCTTACATGGACCGTCTCGACTACATGTCGATGATGTGCAATGAGCAGGCCTATTGCCTGGCCATTGAAAAAATGCTGGAACTTGACGTGCCCTTGCGGGCCCAGTACATCCGCGTCATGTTTGCCGAAATCACGCGCCTGCTCAACCACTTGCTGTGGGTTGGGGCGCACGCCATCGACTGCGGCGCCATGACGGTCATGCTGTTTGCCTTCCGTGAACGTGAAGACCTGCTGGATATCTACGAGGCCGTCAGTGGCGCCCGCATGCACGCAGCCTATATCCGCCCGGGCGGTGTCTACCGTGATCTGCCTGACACCATGCCGCGCCATTCGCCCAACAAGATTCGCAGCGCCAAATCCACCGATGCGCTGAACCGCAACCGTGATGGCAGCCTGCTGGATTTCATTGACGACTTCACCCGGCGCTTTCCCACATACCTGGCCGAATACCACACACTGTTGACCGACAACCGCATCTGGAAGCAGCGCACCGTTGGCATTGGTGTGGTCACGCCTGAGCGTGCCCTGAACCTCGGTTTTACCGGCCCCATGCTGCGCGGTTCAGGCATTGCCTGGGACCTGCGTAAAAAGCAGCCCTACGAGGTTTATGACCAGCTTGACTTTGATATTCCGGTGGGCAAGACCGGCGACACCTACGACCGTTATCTGGTGCGCATGGAAGAGATGAAGCAGTCCAACCGCATCATCAAGCAGTGCGTCGACTGGCTGCGTGTCAACCCGGGTCCGGTCATCACCGACAACCACAAGATTGCACCGCCTGACCGTGAGTCCATGAAATCCAACATGGAAGAACTGATTCACCACTTCAAGCTGTTCACTGAAGGTTTCTCGGTGCCCGAAGGCGAGGCTTATGCGGCCATTGAGCATCCGAAAGGCGAGTTTGGTATCTACCTCATCAGTGACGGTGCCAACAAACCTTACCGCCTCAAGATTCGCCCGCCGGCTTTTGTGCATCTCGCCGCTCTTGACGAGATGGGCAAGGGCCACATGATTGCCGATGCGGTGGCGATCATTGGAACGATGGACATTGTGTTTGGGGAAGTTGACCGATGATTTCTGAAGAATCCAAAGCGCGCTTCGCCAAAGAAGTTGCAAAGTACCCGGCTGATCAAAAGCAGTCGGCGGTGATGGCTTGTTTGACCATCGTCCAGCAGGAGTTGGGCTATGTCAGCGCCGAGAGCGAACAGCTGGTGGCGGACTACCTGGGCATGCCGGCCATTGCGGTGCACGAGGTCACCAGCTTTTACAACATGTACAACCAGCAACCGGTGGGCAAGTACAAGCTCAACGTCTGCACCAATTTGCCGTGCCAGTTACGCGATGGCGGCAAAGCCATGGCCCACCTGAAAGAAAAATTGGGTGTCGACAACAACCAGACCACGGCTGACGGCCTGTTCACCTTGCAGCAGTGCGAGTGCCTGGGTGCCTGCGCCGACTCGCCTGTGATGCTGGTCAATGACACCACCATGTGCAGTTTCATGAGCAATGACAAGCTCGACCAATTGGTTGACGGTTTGCGTGCAGCCGAGGTGAAATCATGAACGTGCAACACCTTCTGGCACAGTTCGAGGCCACCGGCAAGGAAACCGCATTTCACAATCGGCACATCAAGCCCCAAATTTACGCTGGTTTGAACGGTGACAACTGGCGTTTGAAAGACTACGAGGCGCGCGGTGGCTACCAGGCTTTGCGCAAGGTGCTGGGTCTGGACGGTGGTGCCGGCCTGACACAAGACCAGGTGATTGCCACGGTCAAGGAATCGGCACTGCGCGGACGCGGTGGTGCGGGTTTCCCGACCGGCCTCAAATGGAGTTTCATGCCGCGCCAGTTCCCGGGCCAAAAATACCTGGTGTGCAACTCGGACGAGGGTGAGCCCGGCACTTGCAAGGATCGCGAGATCATGCAGTACAACCCGCATATCGTGATTGAAGGCATGATCATTGCGGCCTACGCCATGGGCATTTCTGTCGGCTACAACTACATCCACGGCGAGATTTTCCAGACCTACCAGCGCTTTGAGGAAGCCCTCGAAGAAGCGCGTGCGGCGGGCCTGTTGGGTAACAACATCCTGGGCAGCAGCTTCACTTTCCAGTTGCATGCGGCGCACGGGTTTGGCGCCTACATTTGCGGCGAAGAAACCGGTTTGCTGGAGTCGCTTGAAGGCAAAAAGGGTCAGCCCCGCTTCAAGCCGCCGTTTCCCGCCAGTTTTGGTCTGTACGGCAAGCCCACCACGATCAACAACACAGAAACCTTTGCGGCGGTGCCCTGGATCATCCGCAACGGCGGCCAGGCCTATGTGGATTGCGGCAAGCCCAACAACGGTGGCACCAAGATCTACTCGGTCAGTGGCGATGTCGAATTGCCAGGCAACTATGAAGTGCCGATGGGCACGCCTTTTGCCGATCTCCTGGCGCTGGCTGGCGGTGTTCGCAAGGGCCGTCAGCTCAAGGCTGTCATTCCCGGTGGCTCATCGTCACCGGTGCTGCCTGGTGCGGTCATGATGGACTGCACCATGGACTATGACTCCATTGCCAAGGCCGGCTCCATGCTGGGTTCCGGTGCGGTGATCGTGCTGGACGACTCGCGCTGCATGGTCAAGAGTCTGCAACGCCTGAGCTACTTCTACATGCACGAGTCCTGCGGCCAATGCACGCCTTGCCGTGAAGGCACGGGGTGGCTGTCGCGCGTGGTGGATCGCATCGAAATGGGCCACGGCAAGACCTCGGATCTTGAGTTGCTGAATTCGGTGGCTGAGAACATCCAGGGCCGCACCATTTGCGCGCTGGGTGACGCGGCTGCCATGCCGGTGCGTGCCATGCTCAAGCATTTCATGCCTGAATTTGAATACCATGTGGCCCACAAGACCTGCATGGTTCCTGCTTACGTTTGAGCGAGTCCCACAATGATTGAAATTGAACTCGACGGTCAGAAGGTCGGTATCGCAGAAGGCAGCACTGTCATGCACGCGGCCGAGAAAGCGGGTACCTTCATTCCGCATTTCTGCTACCACAAGAAACTCAGCATTTCGGCGAATTGCCGTATGTGCCTGGTGGACATCGAAAAGATGCCCAAGCCCATGCCTGCCTGTGCCACACCCGTGACGCAAGGCATGGTGGTGCACACCAAAACTGACAAGGCCATCAAGGCCCAGCAGTCGGTGATGGAATTCCTGTTGATCAACCACCCGCTGGATTGCCCCATCTGCGACCAGGGCGGTGAATGCCAGTTGCAGGACATTGCGGTCGGTTATGGCGCCTCGGCTTCCCGTTACGAAGAAGAAAAACGCGTCGTTCCGGTCAAGGACGTCGGCCCGCTGATCTCCATGCAGGAAATGACGCGTTGCATTCATTGCACCCGTTGCGTGCGCTTTGGCCAGGAGATCGCCGGCGTCATGGAACTGGGCATGTCGCAGCGCGGCGAGCACTCGCAGATCGAGACCTTCCTCGATCACACCATCGACTCCGAATTGTCGGGCAACATGATCGACATTTGCCCGGTCGGCGCCCTGACCAGCAAGCCCTTCCGCTACAGCGCCCGCACCTGGGAATTGTCGCGTCGCAAGTCGGTCAGCCCGCATGACTCGACCGGCGCCAACCTGATCGTTCAGGTCAAGAACAACCGCGTCATGCGCGTCGTGCCATTTGAGAATGAGGCCGTCAATGAATGCTGGATTGCCGACCGGGATCGCTTCTCCTACGAAGCCCTGAACGGCGAGGACCGCTTGACCACGCCCATGATCAAACAAGGTGGTCAATGGAAGCCGGTCGATTGGCCAACCGCGCTGGAATACGTGGCCAACGGCCTGAAACAAATCAGTGCCGAGCACGGCGCTTCCAGTCTGGGCGCTCTGGTGAGCCCACACGCCACGCTCGAAGAGTTGCACCTGTCGGTCAAGCTCATGCAAGGTCTGGGCAGCAACAACATCGACCACCGCCTGCGCCAAGCCGAGTTCACTGTGGCAGAGGGTGTGCGCTATCTCGGTACCCCAATCGCGTCCTTGTCAGAACTACAAAGCGTTCTGGTGATTGGCTCGAACCTGCGCAAGGATCATCCGTTGTTTGCCCAACGCATTCGCCAGTCGGCGCGTAAAGCCTGTGTGGTCAGCGCCATCACTTCGGGCCATGACGATTGGGCCTTGCCTGTGGCCAACCTGGTGCAGTTGCCGGCAGGCCAGTGGGTGCAAGCCCTGGCTTCGGTTGCTGCCGCTGTGGCCGCTGAAAAGGGCATTGCGCCACCCGTCGCTGCTGCCGCGAATGATGTCTCCTTGGCTATTGCACAGGGCTTGCTGACCGGTGAGCGCAAGGCGATTTTGCTGGGCAACGGCGCGGCGCACCATGCGCAGGCCTCCAGTTTGCTGGCACTGTCGCAGTGGTTGTCTGAGCAGACCGGTGCCAGCTTTGGTTACCTGACCGAAGCGGCCAACACCGTCGGTGCCCAACTGGTGGGTGCCGAGCCCGGACTGGGCGGTTTGCATGCCGGCCAAATGCTTGGCGGCGCGCTCAAGGCGGTCCTATTGTTGAACACCGAGCCTGAGTTCGACTCGGCAGCCGGAGCCCAGGCGGCTGCGGCACTCGGCAAGGCCCAGATGGTGGTGTCCTTGAGCCCCTTCAAAGCCAACATGGCGTTTTGCGACGTGATGTTGCCGGTCTCACCGTTCACCGAAACCTCGGGGACCTTTGTCAATGCCGAAGGTCGCGCGCAAAGTTTCCATGCCGTCGTGCAGCCGCTGGGAGAAACCCGTCCGGCCTGGAAGGTGCTGCGTGTTTTGGCCAACATGCTTGAGGTGCCCGGCTTTGACTTCAGCTCGTCAGAAGAAGTTCTCCGTGGCATCGCCGGTCTGACGAAGGGGGATGCGCTTCAGGTGTCCGCCGATCGACTCAGCAACCGCACCACGGCTGGGATCAAACCAAACGGTGAAGCTGGTGCGCCAGTGGTCGCAGGTATTTATCAACTGGATGGCATCGTGCGCCGCGCTCCTGCGCTGCAGCTCACGGCTGATGCACGAGCCGCTGGAACCCAGGAGGTGGCAGCATGAGCGACTTCGTATTCAATTTCGGCCAGGGACTGCTCGCGGCACCCTGGTGGGCAGCGATCGCTTGGCCAACCATCTGGGCATTGATCAAAGTCACTGTGGTCCTGATGATTGTGATGGGGGCCGTGACCTATGCCACCCTGTGGGAGCGCAAGTTGCTGGGCTGGGTGCAGATTCGCCTCGGTCCGAATCGCGTGGGTCCCTGGGGTCTGTTGCAGCCGATTGCAGATGCCTTGAAGCTGATGACCAAGGAGATCGTGCGGCCGGCCAAGTCTGACAAATTCCTGTTTTACCTCGGACCCGTCATGACCGTGGCACCGGCTCTGACGGCCTGGGCGATCATTCCGTTCGGTCCCGAGGTTGCGGTCGCCAACCTGAATGCGGGCTTGCTGTTTTTCATGGCCATCGCGTCCATGGAAGTGTATGGCGTCATCATCTCGGGCTGGTCATCCAACTCCAAGTACGCGTTTCTGGGCGCACTGCGCGCTTCCGCGCAAATGGTGAGTTACGAGATCGCCATGGGTTTTTGTCTGTTGATCGTGCTGATGGTGTCGGCCAGCCTCAATATGACCGACATCGTGATGGGGCAGGGCAAGGGCTACTTCGCCGACATGGGTCTGACCTTCCTGTCCTGGAACTGGCTACCCTTGTTGCCGATCCTGGTCGTGTTCTTCATTTCCGGTCTGGCTGAAACCAACCGCACACCTTTCGACGTGATCGAAGGCGAGTCCGAAATCGTTGCGGGTCACATGGTTGAATACTCGGGCATGTCTTGGGCCATGTTCCAGATGGCGGAGTACGCCAGCATCTGGATCCTCTCGATCATGTCCGTGACCCTGTTTTTTGGTGGCTGGATGGCGCCCATCGACAGCGCCTTGTTCAACTGGATCCCGGGCTGGATCTGGCTCGGCATCAAGACTTTTTTCATGATGACCCTGTTCATCTGGGTGCGGGTCACCTTCCCCCGTTTCCGCTATGACCAGATCATGCGTTTGGGCTGGAAAGTCTTCATCCCGGTGACCTTGGTGTGGCTGGTGGTGGTCGGGGTGTGGATGCAGACCCCGTGGAACATTTGGAAGTAATTCGAGCTGTTTATGACTACCCCAACTTTAAATACTGTTGCCAAGCCGACTGCAGGCGCCTTCTCGCTGAAGGACTTTCTGTCGAGCTTCATGCTGGTCGAACTGCTCAAGGGCATGCGTCTCACTGGCAAATATGCTTTTCGCAGCAAGATCACGCTGGAGTACCCCGAGGAAAAAACGCCCTTGTCGCCGCGTTTTCGTGGTCTGCACGCCTTGCGACGCTACGAGAACGGCGAAGAGCGCTGCATTGCCTGCAAGCTGTGTGAAGCTGTTTGCCCGGCGATGGCCATCACCATTGAATCCGAGGTGCGAGATGACGGCTCGCGCCGCACCAGCCGCTACGACATTGACCTGACCAAGTGCATTTTTTGCGGCTTCTGCGAAGAAAGTTGCCCGGTCGATTCGATCGTTGAAACCCACATTCTTGAATACCACGGTGAAAAGCGGGGCGACCTCTATTTCACCAAGGAAATGCTGCTGGCTGTTGGCGATCGGTTCGAGACCGAAATCGCTGCCAACAAGGCGGCTGACGCCAAGTTCCGTTGACCATTTAGAAAGATAAATTAACTATGGATGTCAAGACGGGTCTGTTTTACTTTTTTGCGACCGTGCTGTTGCTGGCGGCGTTTCGTGTGATCACGGCGCGCAATCCGGTTCACGCGGTGTTGTTCCTGGTGCTGGCGTTTTTTCAGGCGTCCATGATCTGGATGCTGCTTGAAGCCGAATTTTTAGCGATCACGCTGGTGCTGGTGTATGTGGGTGCCGTGATGGTGCTGTTCCTGTTTGTGGTGATGATGCTCGACATCAACCTCGACGGGGTGCGTGAAGGCTTCTGGAAGCATTTTCCGCTGGCAGCTGTCGTTGGTGTATTCATCATTGTGGAAATGTCGGCTGTGTTGTTGGCAGGCTTCCCGAACAGCGATGCCCCGGCAGTCATGACCGGGCTGGGTCAGGCTGTGGCCGCGACGACCAACACCAAGGCCCTGGGCCTGTTGATGTACACCCATTACCTGTACCCACTCGAGGTGGCTGCCGCCATTTTGCTGGTGGGCATGATCGCCGCCATTGCGCTGACCTTGCGCCATCGCAAGGACATCAAGGCGATTGATCCCGCAGATCAGGTTCGTGTGAAATGGGCCGATCGCCTGGTGGTGGTCAAGCTCGATGCCACTCAAGCCGCACCAGTGGCGCCGGCCGTCGAGACCACGTTGGAGGAGAAGAAAGCATGACGCTCACCTTAGGTCACTATTTATCGCTGGGGGCGATCCTGTTTGCGCTCTCCGTGATTGGCATTTTTCTCAATCGAAAAAATCTCATTGTGTTGTTGATGGCCATCGAGTTGATGCTGTTGGCAGTGAATACCAACTTTGTCGCGTTTTCGCACTATCTGGGCGACCTGAACGGACAGATTTTTGTTTTCTTTATCCTGACCGTGGCTGCGGCCGAGGCGGCCATTGGCCTGGCCATCCTGGTGCTGTTGTTCCGTCTTAAATCCAATATCAATGTGGACGAACTCGATTCGCTGAAGGGTTAACAAAAATGAGTCAAACCCTTTCTTCCTCGACCCTGCTGGTCGTTGCCCTGGCCCCGCTGGTGGGGGCCCTTGCCGCCGGTATCCTCGGCACCAAGTTTGGTGGCAACGTGATCGGGCGCCGCCTGTCGCATTCGGTGACCATTCTGGGTGTGTTGCTGTCCTTTGTGCTGTCCGCCATGACACTGCAAAGTGTGGTCGTTGATGGCGCCCGCTTCAATGAGACCATCTACACCTGGATGGTGGTGGGTGGCCTCAAGATGGAGATCGGTTTCCTGGTCGACGGCCTGACCGCCATGATGATGTGCGTGGTGACCTTTGTTTCCTTGATGGTGCACATCTACACCGTGGGTTACATGGAGGAAGACGAGGGCTACAACCGCTTCTTTGCCTATATCTCCTTGTTCACTTTCTCGATGTTGATGCTGGTCATGAGCAACAACATGCTGCAGTTGTTCTTTGGCTGGGAAGCCGTGGGCTTGGTCTCTTACCTGTTGATCGGTTTCTGGTTCAACAAACCCACCGCCATTTTTGCCAACATGAAAGCATTCCTGGTGAATCGGGTCGGTGACTTTGGTTTTATTCTTGGGATCGGTTTGCTCGCGGCCTACACCGGGTCGCTCAACTACAGCGAGGTGTTCGCGCAGTCGGGTGAATTGGCCAAATTGAGCCTGCCCGGTACCGACTGGATGCTGATCACCGTCATCTGTGTCTGCCTGTTCATTGGCGCCATGGGCAAGTCGGCCCAGTTCCCGCTGCATGTCTGGTTGCCGGACTCGATGGAGGGCCCCACCCCTATTTCTGCCCTGATCCACGCTGCCACCATGGTGACCGCGGGCATCTTCATGGTAGCGCGCATGTCGCCGCTGTTTGAACTCAGTGACGCCGCGCTCAACTTTATCCTGATCATTGGCGGCATCACGGCCTTGTTCATGGGCTTCCTTGGCATCATCCAGAACGACATCAAACGCATCGTGGCGTACTCCACGTTGTCGCAGCTGGGTTACATGACGGTGGCGCTGGGGGCATCGGCCTATTCGGTGGCCGTGTTCCATCTGATGACCCACGCCTTTTTCAAGGCCTTGTTGTTCCTTGCTGCCGGCTCGGTCATCATGGGGGTGCACCACAACCAGGACATCCGCTGGATGGGTGGCCTGCGCAAGTACATGCCCATCACCTGGCTGACCTGTCTGCTCGGTTCACTGGCCCTGATTGGTACCCCGTTCTTCTCGGGTTTTTACTCCAAGGACGAGATCATCATGGCGGTGCACGCCAGCCAGTTGCCCGCCGCCGGTTTTGCCTACTTTGCGGTGCTGGCGGGTGTTTTCATCACGGCCTTCTACTCGTTCCGTCTCTACTTCCTGGTGTTTCATGGCAAGGAACGTTTCGATCAGAATCCTGATGCGCACCACGGCCATCACGACCATGGACACCATGGCCATGACAGCAAGCCGCACGAGTCGCCCTGGGTGGTGACCGTGCCCTTGATCCTGCTGGCCATTCCTTCGGTCCTGATCGGTTTCTTCACCATCGGCCCGATGCTGTTCGGTGACTATTTCAAGGACGCGATTTTTGTCAATGCGGAAATCCACCAGGCCATGAAATTGCTGGGCGAAGAGTTCCACGGCCCGGTCGCCCTGGCGCTGCACGGCTTCATGGCTGCACCTTTCTGGCTGGCTTTGGCCGGTGTGGTGAGTGCTTACTACATGTACATGGTCAACCCGGCCCTGCCTGCAGCCATCAAACGCCGTGTCATGCCGATCTACATCCTGCTTGAAAACAAGTACTACATGGACTGGTTCAACGAAAACGTGCTGGCCCCTGCCGCGCGCGGCTTGGGCGTGGCGCTGTGGAAGGTGGGTGACCAGGCTGTGATTGACGGTGCTGTGGTGAACGGTTCCTGGCGCATCGTGGGCTGGGTTTCTGGCGTGGTTCGAAAAATCCAGACCGGTTACCTGTACGACTATGCGCTGACCATGGTCCTGGGTATCTTTGTTCTGATGACGTATTTCGTCTGGCTCAAATAGGAGAAAACTAAAAATGGGTTTGCTGAGCCTGGCTATTTGGACACCGATTGCCTTCGGTGTGTTGTTGCTGGCACTTGGTCGTGATGACCAAGCGCGGGCAGTTCGTTGGATTGCGCTGATCGGAGCGGTCGTGAGTCTGCTGGTGACCTTGCCGCTTTACACACGTTTCGATTTGTCAACTGCTGCCATGCAGTTTGTTGAAAAAGCGCCCTGGATCGAGCGTTTCAACATCAACTACCACCTCGGTATTGATGGTATTTCCGTGTGGTTCATCCTGCTGACGGCCTTCATCAACGTGATTGTGGTGATCGCCGGCTGGGAAGTCATTACCAAGCGGGTCAACCAGTACATGGGCGCCTTCCTGATCCTGAGCGGACTCATGATCGGTGTCTTTTGTGCCATCGATGGCATGCTGTTTTACGTCTTCTTCGAGGCCACGCTGATCCCGATGTACCTGATCATCGGTATCTGGGGCGGTCCCAACAAGATTTACGCGGCATTCAAGTTCTTTCTGTACACCTTGCTCGGCTCCTTGTTGATGCTGATCGCCCTGATTTACCTCTACAACACGGCAGGCGGCAGCTTCGACTTGCTGACCTGGCACAAACTGCCGCTGGGGCAGACAGCGCAGACCTTGTTGTTCTTTGCCTTCCTCGCCGCCTTTGCCGTCAAGGTGCCGATGTGGCCGGTGCACACCTGGTTGCCTGATGTGCACGTGGAGGCGCCCACCGGTGGCTCTGCCGTGCTGGCCGCCATCATGCTGAAGCTGGGTGCCTATGGTTTCCTGCGGTTTTCCATGCCGATCGCACCCGATGCGGCTCATGAGTGGTCGGGCCTGATGATTGGCCTGTCGCTGGCGGCCGTCATTTATGTGGGGCTGGTGACCATGGTGCAACGTGACATGAAGAAGCTGGTGGCTTATTCGTCGGTGGCGCACATGGGTTTTGTCACCTTGGGCTTTTTCCTGTTCAATGACCTCGGCGTGGCCGGCGGCATTGTGCAAATGATTTCCCACGGTTTTGTTTCGGCAGCCATGTTCCTGGCCATTGGCGTGTTGTACGACCGTGTCCATTCCCGCGAGATATCAGCCTACGGCGGTGTGGTCAACACCATGCCCAAATTCACGGCCTTTGCCCTGTTGTTTGTCATGGCCAACGCCGGCCTGCCGGGAACGGCGGGTTTTGTCGGTGAGTGGATGGTGATCCTGGGCTCGGTCAAGGTGAACTTCTGGATCGGCATGGCCGCCGCCAGTGCGCTGATCTTCGGTGCCGCCTATTCACTCTGGATGTTCAAGCGGGTGTACCTGGGCCCGGTCGCCAATGACCATGTCAAGCACCTGAAGGACATCAACGCGCGTGAGTTCCTGTTCCTGTCATTGCTGGCCATTTCCATCCTGTACATGGGGGTGTATCCCAAGCCGTTTACCGATGTGATGGACGTGTCCGTGGCCGAGCTGCTGAAGCATGTGGCCGTGACGAAATTGAACTGATCAGTCCGTACTGACAACTTTGAGATAAGAGATACCTATGATTGACAAAATCAGTTTGATCGCGGTTTATCCAGAAATAATCCTGCTGGTCATGGCCTGCGTGATTCTGCTGTTCGACTTGAGCGTCAAGAGCCGCACACGCACCGCCACCTATGTGGCGACCATGCTGACGCTGGCCGTGGTCGCGGCGCTGCAGGCCAATTACGCTTTGTCCAACCAGACCATTTATGGTTTTGGCAACATGATCGTCAGTGACGTCATGGGCAACTGGCTCAAGTGCTTTGCCACGCTTGCGGTCATGGTGACGCTGGTTTACGGCCGCCATTACGCGGCCGAGCGCGACATGCTGCGCGGCGGCGAACTCTTCAGTCTGGGCTTGTTTTCCCTGCTGGGCATGTTTGTCATGATCTCGGGCAACAACTTCCTGGTGCTCTACATGGGCATTGAACTGTTGACCCTGTCCAGCTATGCCCTGGTGGCGCTGCGCCGCGATCACCTGCAATCGGTCGAGGCGGGCATGAAATATTTTGTGCTCGGTGCGCTGGCATCCGGTTTCCTGCTGTACGGCATGTCCATGTTGTACGGCGCCACTGGCACGCTCAATTTGCAAGAGGCCATGGCCGCCATTCAATCGGGTCAGGTCAAGCAACAGGTGCTGGTCTTCGGGCTGGTCTTTGTGGTGGCCGGACTGGCGTTCAAGTTGGGTGTGGTGCCGTTTCACATGTGGATCCCCGACGTTTACCAGGGCGCACCCACGGCCATTACCCTGATGATTGGTGGCGCCCCGAAGTTGGCCGCCTTTGCCGTGATGATTCGTTTGTTGGTGGAAGGTCTGATGCCTTTGTCGGTCGATTGGCAACAAATGCTCATGTTGCTGGCGATTGCCTCACTGGCTGTCGGTAATCTGGCCGCCATTGCGCAGACCAACATCAAGCGCATGCTGGCTTTTTCGACCATTTCCCACATGGGCTTCGTGCTCATCGGCATGATGTCCGGCGCCGTCAGCGGGCAGCCGGAAGCCGCTGCCAACGCGTACGGCTCGTCCATGTTTTATGTGGTGTCTTATGTGCTGACCACCCTGGTCAGTTTCGGCATCATTTTGCTGTTGTCGCGCAACGGTTTCGAGAGCGAGGAAATCTCCGACTTTGCCGGCCTCAACCAGCGCAGCCCGTTCTATGCGGCGCTCATGGCGGTGTGCCTGTTCTCCCTGGCGGGTATCCCGCCCATGATCGGGTTTTATGCCAAGCTGGCGGTGTTGCAGGCCCTGTTGGCATCGGGTGGCACGCTGCCACTGGTGCTGGCCGTTTTTGCCGTCATGATGTCGCTGATTGGCGCCTTCTATTACCTGCGCGTGGTCAAGGTTATGTACTTTGACGCCCCCACCGGCACCGCCGGGGAAATTTCCTCGCCGTTTGAAGTGCGTGCCGTGCTGTCTCTCAACGGTGCCCTGCTGCTGGTGTTGGGCATTGTGCCGGGCGGCCTGATGGCGCTGTGTGCCAATGCCGTGGCGCAGATGCTGGTCAACTGATCGCCTCAGTTCTCCTGTCGCATCGTCAGGCCATGGACCAAGCTGAGTTTGGCCATCTGGTCGAAAAAAAGTCAGCCAGTTCCGAGCTTTTCAAGGGCCGACTCCTTCACGCGTTCCGTGATGAAGTCATTTTGCCAAGCGGCAAGGTGGCCACGCGGGAGTATGTGGTGCACCCCGGCGCCGTCATGGTGGTTCCCCTGCTCGAAGACGCTCATGGCCACCTGCAGGTCGTGCTGGAGCGCCAGTTCCGCTACCCCGTGGGCCGGGTCATGATCGAGTTCCCTGCCGGCAAGCTCGACCCGGGTGAGGACTGTTTTGCCTGTGCGCAACGTGAGCTGCGCGAGGAAACCGGTTTCAGTGCCAGCCAGTGGGCTCATGCCGGGGTATTGCACCCGCTCATCTCCTATTCCACAGAATTCATTGACATCTGGTTTGCCCGTGGCCTGCGTGCCGGCCAGCGCAAACTCGACGATGGTGAGTTTCTGGATGTGTTCACGGCCACGCCGGCCGAGTTGCTCGATTGGTGCCGCGCGGGCGTGGTGACCGACGGCAAGACGCTGACCGCCGCACTGTGGCTGCAAAACGTGATCTCGGGCGCTTGGGCGCTTGACTGGCACGAAGGGGTCTGATCGGGATGTGGCCTGATGGCACAGGTCATGTGATTCTTGCATATGTAGATGAATCGGGCACCAAGCTGCCCCATGGCTTCGCTTTGTCTTCCTAGAATCAGTGGTGTCCAAAGCCATTAACCGGAGACCTGCATGACCCATGCCGCCCTTGCCGACCTGCGCAGCTACACCCTGGAAATCGCCGCCGCCCCTGCGCTGGCGGACTTCGTGTCAGCCTACTTCGACAATACCGATCCCGATGAATTGCAGCAACGTGGTTCAGCCACGCTGCTGGCTTTGGCTGCGGCGCACTGGCATTTGCTGGACGCTTCGCCCAATGTCGCTGGCGAGCGTATTCGCGTCTACAACCCCACGTTGGCCGAAGACGGTTTTGACAGTGAGCAGACGGTCATTCAGATTGTTCACGATGACATGCCCTTCCTGGTGGACTCGGTCACCATGGCGATCAATCGCAGTGGCCGCATGGTGCACTGGATTGTTCACCCGCTGCTGGCGCTTGAGCGCGATGCCGATGGCAAGGTCGCCAAAACCCTCTTGGCCCGGCAGGACGCAGGCCACAAGCAAGCTATTTCCTCCCTGATTCTGGTCGAGTGCGACCGTATTTTGCTGGCGGCTGACCGTGACCAGCTCGCTGCCGAGTTGGCGCAAGTGTTGCGTGACGTCAGCGCCGCGGTCACCGATTGGGCGCCCATGCTGGCGCACTTGCAAGCGGTGCGGGAGGCCTCCGCCAGTTCGCCCTTGTCGGCCAAGGGGCAACAGGAGGGGCTGGAATTTCTGCGCTGGCTTGAGTCGCAGCATTTCACCTTTTTGGGTGCACGCGACTACCAGTTGCTGCGTGAGGAGGATGGGGTCAAGCTGGTCGCCGTGCCTGAGTCCGGTTTGGGCATTTTGCGTGGCGAGCCCAAAACACCCGTCAGCCGGCTGCCTTTGGATGCGCTCGAGTTTCTCGACTCCGACCAGTTGGTGCTGGTGACCAAGGCCATGACGCGCGCCACCGTGCACCGCCCAGCCTGGCTGGATTGCCTGACGGTCAAGCGTTTCGATGATGCCGGCAAGGTGATGGGTGAAGCACGTTTTCTTGGGCTTTACACGTCCAAGGCCTACGCGGCTGCGGTGGCTGACATTCCGCAAATCCGGCGTCGCGCTTCCGATGTGATGGCGGCTGTGGGCGTGTTGCCAGAAAGCCATGCGGCCAAGTCGCTGCAGACCATTCTGAACACCTACCCGCGCGACGAGTTGTTCCAGGTCGACACCGCCACGCTGACCGAGCATGCGCTGGGCATCTTGCGCCTGCAGGAGCGCCAGCGGGTACGGGTATTCCTGCGCCGTGATCCCTTTGGCCGTTTCACGTCGGTGCAGGTCTTTGTGCCGCGAGACCGTTACAACACCGAGCTGCGCTCCAAAATCGGCCATGAACTCAGCCGGGCGCTGGATGGCCAGTCGATCGAGTTCACTCCAACGCTCACCGACAGCCCGCTGGCCCGCATTCACTACACCGTGCGTGCCCGCCAACAGGCACCGCGCAACGTTGACGTGTCGGCGCTTGAGCTTCGCATTGCCCAACTGTCGCAGCGCTGGGAAGATGATTGCAAGCAAGCCTTGCTGCACATTCATGGCGAGAGCCAGGGCCTGGCTTTGGCGGCGCGCTTTGCCGACAATTTTCCGGCGGCCTACCAGGAAGACTTTTCTGGCCGCATGGCGGCCGATGATGTGCAGGTGCTGGCCACCCTGTCGGCCGAGCGGCCCATGGCGGTGCGGCTGTACCGCCCGCTCGACAGCGCGCCCGGCATGGTGCGTTTCAAGATTTTCAGCCGCACCAAGGTCGCGCTGTCCGACTCGCTGCCGGTGCTGGAACGCATGGGTGCCCGCGTGCTCGACGAGCATCCCTACCAGCTGCGCCCGGCGGCGTCGGGTGCCGCTGCCACTGAGGACTGGATCCACGACCTGGGCCTGCAACTGCCGCCCGAAATCGACTTTGCCTTGGTGCGCGAGCGTTTTGAGAGCTTGTTTGTGCAGGTCTGGTGCAAGACGCTTGAAAGCGACGACCTCAACAAACTGGTGCTGGTGACCACGCTTGATGCCCGCGCGATCGACGTCCTGCGCGCTTACACGCGCTACTTTACCCAGCTCAATTTTCCTTACAGCCAGAGCTACCTGGAGGCGGCCCTGTACAAGAACGCCGCGTCGGCACAAGCCCTTGTCGAGTTGTTTGTGGCCCGCTTCGATCCAGCCAGGGGGCAGGATCGCGATGCGCTGCAGGCCACCGTGGGCGCCACCCTTGACGCGCAATTGAGCGCTGTGGCCAGCCTCGATGAGGACCGTATCCTGCGCCAGTACCACCGCAGCATCCTCGCCACTGTGCGCACCAACGTGTGGCAAACCACGCCCGCCGGTGACTACAAGCCCTGCATGAGCTTCAAGTTCAGGTCGCATGACGTGCCCGGCATGCCCGCACCCATGCCATTGTTTGAAATCTGGGTGTATTCGCCGCGCGTCGAAGCCATTCACCTGCGCATGAACAAGGTGGCGCGTGGTGGCCTGCGCTGGTCGGACCGGCGCGAAGACTTCCGTACCGAAATTCTGGGCCTGGTCAAGGCGCAGCAGGTCAAAAACACCGTGATCGTGCCGGTCGGCTCCAAAGGTGGCTTCGTCCTGAAAAATCCGCCCGCTGCCGCTGACCGCGAAGCCTATCTGGCCGAGGGCATTGCCTGCTACAAGCTGATGCTCTCAGGCATGCTGGATGTGACCGACAACCTGGTCAAGGGCGAGGTGGTGGCGCCCCACAAGGTGGTGCGTCACGACGTGGACGACCCCTACCTGGTGGTGGCCGCAGACAAGGGCACCGCCAGTTTTTCCGACACGGCCAACAGCGTCTCGGCCGACTACGGCTTCTGGTTGGGTGACGCCTTCGCCTCGGGCGGCTCGGTGGGCTATGACCATAAAGAGATGGGCATCACCGCACGCGGTGCCTGGGAGTCGGCCAAGCGCCATTTCAGGGCCTTGTCGCACGACATCCAGACCACGCCATTCACGGTGGTCGGCATTGGCGACATGTCGGGTGATGTGTTTGGCAACGGC
Source organism: Rhodoferax sp. (assembly GCF_030653815.1). Classification (GTDB taxonomy): domain Bacteria; phylum Pseudomonadota; class Gammaproteobacteria; order Burkholderiales; family Burkholderiaceae_C; genus Rhodoferax. The sequence continues at coordinate 79,049 of NZ_JAURYQ010000037.1, forward strand.
ATGCTGCTGTCCACCCAAATCAAGCTGGTGGCCGCGTTTGACCACCGGCACATCTTCATCGACCCCGCGCCGGATGTGGCGCGCAGTTTTGCCGAGCGCCAGCGCCTGTTCCATTTGCCGCGCTCCAGTTGGGACGACTACGACCGCAGCGTCATGTCCGAAGGCGGCGGCATTTACCCGCGTGCGGCCAAGTCGATCCACTTGTCTGCGGCAGCGCGTGAGGTGCTGGGCATCGAGGCGCAGGAGCTGTCGCCCAGCGATCTGATCCATGCCCTGCTGCAAGCCCCGGTCGACATGCTCTACAACGGCGGCATCGGCACTTACGTCAAGTCCTCGCAAGAGAGCCATGCGCAGGTCGGTGACAAGGCCAGTGACGCGTTCCGGGTCAATGGCGGGCAACTGCGCTGCAAGGTGCTGGTGGAAGGCGGCAACCTGGGCTGTACCCAATTGGGGCGCATCGAGTTTGCCCAGGCTGGTGGCCTGATCTACACCGACGCCATCGACAACTCGGCCGGCGTCGATTGCTCCGACCACGAGGTCAACATCAAGATTTTGCTGGACCGCGTGGTGGAGGCGGGCGACCTCACGCTCAAGCAGCGCAATGACCTGCTGGCCTCGATGACCGAGGAGGTCGGGCACCTGGTGCTGGCGGACAACTATTACCAGTCCCAGGCGCTGGATGTGGCCTGCCACCGGCCCTTGTATGTGCTGGGCGGCCAGCAGCGCCTGATCCAGTGGCTTGAGGGGGCAGGGCGCCTGAACCGGGCCATCGAGTTTTTGCCGAGCGACGAAGAATTTGTGCGCCGTCGCTCACTCAAGCAGGGCTTGACGGCACCCGAAGGCGCGGTGGTGCTGGCTTATGCCAAGATGTCGGTGTTTGACGACCTGCTGGCCAGCAACTTGCCCGATGATCCGTATTTCAGCCGTGTCCTCAAGGCTTATTTCCCCAAGGCATTGAGCGAAAAGTTTGCCGACGCCATCGACCAGCACCCGCTCAAGCGCGAGATCATTGCGACCTATGTGGCCAACACCGTGGTCAATCGCAGCGGTGCCACCTTTGTGAACTTTTTGGCGGCCGAAGCGGCTGCCAACACGGCGGATGTGGTGCGGGCCTACACGCTGGCGCGGGAAATTTTTGACCTGGAACCCTTGTGGGACCAGATCGACGCGCTCGACGGTGTGGTGGCCAGCACCCTGCAGCTGGACCTGTTGGGCAAGCTCATCGCCATTGCACAGCGTGCCTCGCGCTGGATGCTGCGCGCGCGCTCCAAAGCCGCCGACCTGCCCACCCTGATCGCACGTTACCAACCCGGTGCCCGTGAGCTGCGTGCCAATCTGGAAAACTGGTTGCCCGCCAGTGCCTTGGCCAGCTGGGAGCAGGCCACGCAGCAACTGGAGCAGGCGGGGGTGGCACCGGAGTTGGCGCGTAAGCTCAGCGCGCTGGAATTCATCTTCCCGGCGCTCGACCTGGTCGACCTGACCGAGCAGGCCAACACCACGCTGGCGCAGGCCGCGCAGACCTATTTTGGGGTTGAAAGCGTGCTTGGTTTGAGCGCCTGGCGTGCCCAGATCAACCGCCTGCCCACCGACAGTCTGTGGCAAACACAAGCCCGGGGCAGCGCGCGCGAAGACGTGTATGCCATTGCCAACCAGATCAGCCTGAGCGTGCTGCAGCACTTTGACGGCGTGCCAACCTGGTCAGAGGCCCATGCCGCCAGCATCGAGCGCCTGTGCAAATTGCTGCGAACCATCAGCACGCAGGGGGCTGACCTTGCACCGGTGTCGGTGGCACTGCGCGAGTTGCGTCACTTGGCCTGAACGCCTTCTAATTAGTTGGGGTCAGAGCACGTCGCTTTGCGAGTGGTCTGACCCGCAAGGATTAGTCATTGTTGAACTGCAGCGCTGCCAGGTCGGCGTAGAGCCCACCGGCGGCCAGCAGCTCGGCATGGGTGCCCTGTTCCACCACCCGTCCCTGGTCCAGCACCACGATGCGGTCGGCCTTGATGACGGTGGCCAGGCGGTGCGCAATGACCAGGGTGGTGCGCCCGCGCATGGCTGACTCCAGTGCGGCCTGCACCATGCGTTCGCTTTCGGCATCCAGCGCGCTGGTGGCTTCGTCGAGCAGCAACAGCGGCGGGTTTTTCAGCATGGCGCGCGCAATGGCAATACGCTGGCGCTGGCCGCCACTCAGGCGCACGCCGCGCTCGCCCAGAAAAGTGTCATAGCCCTGGGGCAGGGCGCTGATGAACTCGTCGGCAAAAGCCGCTTGGGCCGCCGCCTTGACCTCGGCGTCGCTGGCCTCGGGCTTGCCGTAACGAATGTTTTCCAGCGCGCTGCTGGAGAAAATCACCGCGTCCTGCGGCACGATGCCAATGCCATGGCGCAACTCCGTCAGGGCCATGTCACGCGTCGGCACGCCGTCCTTGAGCACGCGTCCGGTGACCGGGTCGTAAAAGCGCAGCAGCAACTGAAACACGGTGCTCTTGCCCGCACCACTGGGCCCGACCAGCGCCACGGTCTGGCCCGGGGCAATGTCCAGAGAAAAATCAGTCAGTGCTGCCTGCATTGGGCGCGACGGGTAGTGAAACGTGATGTGCTCAAACCTGACTTCACTGCCCGCCAGCGGCACCGGAGCCGCCGTGGGATGCGGCGGTGACGTAATGGAAGACTGGCTGCCCAGCAACTCCATCAGCCGCTCGGTGGCACCGGCCGCGCGCAACAGGTCGCCATAGACCTCTCCCAAAATGGCAAAGGCGCTGGCCAGAATGATCACGTACAGCACGGTTTGCCCCAAGTGCCCGGCACTGATGCGCCCGGCCATCACCGCCTGCGTGCCCTGGTACAGACCCCACAGCAGCGCCGCCGACGTGGCGATGATGATGAACGCCACCAGAAAGGAGCGCGCCCTTGAGCGGCGCACCGCCACCTTGAACGCGTTGTCGGTCGCGTGGTTGAAGCGCGCTGCCTCGCGCGCCTCTGCCGTGTAACTTTGCACCACCGGAATGGCGTTGAGCACCTCGGCGGCAATGGCGCTGGCGTCGGCGGCCCGGTCCTGGCTGGCGCGTGACAGCTTGCGCACCCGCCGGCCAAACCAGGCTGCGGGCAACACAATCAGCACCAGCACACCCAGCACCTGCACCATCACCATCGGGTTGGTCCAGACCAAAATGCCCAGCGCACCCATACCCATCACCAGATTGCGCAGCCCCATGCTCAGGGACGAACCCACCACGGTCTGCACCAGCGTGGTGTCGGCCGACAAGCGAGACAGCACCTCGCCAGTCTGCGTGGTCTCGAAAAACGCCGGGCTTTGCTGCAGCACATGGCCATACACGGCATTGCGCACATCGGCGGTGATGCGTTCGCCCAGCCAGCTCACCATGTAAAAGCGCGCCGCAGAAAACAACCCCAGCGCCACCGCCACGGCAAACAGCGCCACAAAATGCTCGCGCAAGGCCATCACCTGCGCACCCCGGTCGGTCTGCACCAGGCCGCCGTCAATCAGGCTGCGCAAGGCCAGCGGAAAAGCCAGCGTGGCCATGGCGGCCAGCACCAAGAACAACAGCGCCAGGCCGATGCGGCCACGGTACGGCTTCAGGAAAGGCAACAGACCGGAGAGCGATTTGGGGTTGCCGGGTTTGGGGGAGGGGGTGGTCATGAAGTACAGCGCTGCTTTTGGTTCGCCTACCCGGCATACACGGTCGATGCGGTTGCGCCGCCCCGGCCAGTCCAATTGGTATGGAAATACTCGCCACGGGGTTTGTCAACGCGCTCGTACTGGTGGGCGCCAAAAAAGTCTCTTTGTGCCTGCAACAGGTTGGCCGGCAGGTTTTCGCACCGGTAGCCATCGTAATAAGCCAGGGCAGAAGACAAGGCAGGTGTCGGGACGCCATTTTTGATGGCCTCGGCAAGCACGGTTCTGAGCGACTGTTGCGCCTTGGAAATAGCGTCTTTGAAAAATGGATCCAGCAGGAGATTGACGAGATCAGGATTCAAAACAAAGGCTTCTTTGATCTTGCCAAGAAATGCGGAGCGGATGATGCAACCACCACGCCAGATCAATGCGATGCCACCAAAGTTGAGCTTCCAGCCAAACTCTTTCGCGGCAGCCCGCATCAATTGGTAGCCCTGGGTATAAGACACCAGTTTTGCCGCGTACAAGGCATGGCCGATGTCTTCGATGAATGCTTTTTTGTCCCCGGAGAATTCTGCTTTTGGTCCGCTTAACAGTCTGGATGCCACCACACGTTCATCCTTCATGGATGAAAGGACGCGGGCAAAGACAGACTCCGTGATGAGGGTCAGGGGCGTTGCCAGATCAAGTGAGGTATTCACGGCCCATTTGCCGGTACCTTTTTGTGCCGCCTTGTCCAGGATCTTGTCGAGCAGGGGCAGTCCATCGTCGTCCCTGACTGCCAGAATGTCCCGGGTGATTTCAATCAGGTAACTTTTGAGCTCACCTTCATTCCAGCTCTTGAAGACATCGTGTATGTCACCTGGCGTCATGCGCAGCAGGTTTTTCATGAGGTCATAGACTTCACAAATGAGCTGCATGTCGCCGTATTCAATGCCGTTGTGGACCATTTTCACGAAGTGGCCGGCGCCTTCTTCGCCTATCCAGTCACAGCATGGAACGTCACCATCCACTTTTGCCGCAATCGCCTGAAAGATCGGTTTGACACTTTCCCATGCCGCGACCGAGCCGCCAGGCATGATCGAGGGCCCCAACAACGCGCCTTCTTCACCGCCCGAGACACCGGCACCCACATACAGCAGCCCCTTGCTTTCAAGCATTTTTGTCCTGCGGCTGGTGTCGGGAAAGTGAGAATTGCCGCCATCGATGATGATGTCGCCTTGGGCAAGCAACGGCACCAGGCTTGCAATGAGCTCATCAACGGCTTTTCCGGCTGGCACCATCAGCATGATTTTTCTCGGCAGCACCAGCGATGCAATCAGTTCCTCAACGGTAAAACAGCCTTGAATGCGTTTTCCGTTTCCCCTGCCCGACACAAAGTTCTCAACTTTTTGCCTTGAGATATCAAACACTGAAACACTGAACCCCTTGCTCTCCATGTTGAGCACCAAGTTTTCGCCCATCAATCCGACACCGATCAAACCTATTTGAGACTGCATATCTACTTTCTTGGTAACTACTGAGTCTGATTTTAGGCAGGCAGATTGGCATCATCCGAATTTGGCTTTCTCCCTGAGGTTTTTGACCACCAGCCTGGTGTGCGGGCATGGGCTAGCGGCTGCGACTGCCGCATGTTTGACGACAAGATGGACAAGCGCGTGGGCAATACGCGCTTGACTACAAGATCAGCTGACGGCCGCGGCACTCAAGGGCCGTTTCAGGCCGCCCAAGGCCACAGCGCTGACCAAGGTGCCTGCCACGATAGCTAGCAAGTAAGCCCCCAGGTTGGTCACTGCATTGGGAATGGGTAGCACGAACACGCCGCCGTGGGGCACGCGGAGTTCGCAACCAAAGACCATCGACAGCGCACCCGCCACGGCAGAGCCCAGCATCAGCGCGGGGATGACCCGCAGCGGGTCCTTGGCGGCGTAGGGGATGGCACCCTCGGTGATAAAGGCAATGCCCAGCACGGCCGTGGCTTTGCCGGCCTCCCGCTCATCCGTAGAAAAGCGGTTCTTGAACAGCACGGTGGCCAGCGCCAGGGCCAGCGGGGGTGTCATGCCGGCAGCCATGACAGCGGCCATGGGGGCGTAGACTTCGCTGGTGATCAGACCGGTGGCAAAGGCATAGGCTGCCTTGTTGACCGGGCCACCCATGTCGAAAGCCATCATCGAACCCAGCAGCAGGCCCAGGAAAATGGCGTTGGAACCTTGCAGGCCCTTGAGCCAGGTGGTGATGGCGGTCAGCGCCACGGCAACCGGTCCACCCACCACGTAGTACATCAGCAAGCCGACGATGACGGTGCCAAGCAGCGGCAGAATCAGCACGGGCTTGAGTCCGTCCAGATGCCGTCCGAGCTGAATTTTGTCGTTGAGGTACTTGACGGTGTAGCCCGCCAGGAAACCGGCGGCAATACCGCCGATGAAGCCGGCACCGATGGACGCCGCGATCATGCCGCCGATCATGCCCGGTGCCAGGCCGGGCCGGTCGGCAATCGAGTGCGCAATGAAGCCGGCCAAAATCGGCACCATCAACGCAAAGCCGCTCTTGGCACCAATCGTGAACAGGGTCCAGGCCAGCGTGCCCTTGTTGGCATCTTCGTACACGTAAATGCCGCCCAGCGCAAAACCCAGTGCGATCAGCAAGCCACCGGCCACCACAAACGGAATCATGTACGACACACCGGTCATCAGGTGCTTGTAGGCGCCGGTGCGGCTGGCGCTTTGCTGAGCCTTGGCGGTCTTGACCTGGTCGGCATAGTCTGCGCCAGTCTCGGCACTGGCCTGCTTTGCTTGTGCCAACGCGGTGCGCACCACCAGGGCGCCGTCCTTGATGGCCGCCTTGGTATGGGTCTCGTAAATGCGTTTGCCGGCAAAGCGGCTCATGTCGACTTTGGTGTCGGCGGCGATCAGAACGATTTCGGCGCCTTCAATTTCGGCCTCAGTCAGCGTGTTCTGGGCACCGACCGAACCTTGCGTTTCGACCTTGATGCTGTAGTGGTTGGCCTTGGCGCCTGTTTCCAGGCCTTCGGCTGCCATGAAGGTGTGGGCGATGCCAGTGGGACAGGACGTGATGGCGACAATTTGCGGCAGGGCCGGATCACGCGCCGGTGCCGGGGCAAGCGCTGCGGGCGTGGCCGGGCGAACCTGGCCCAGGGCCTGGCGGATCAAGGCCTCGGCATCGCGGATGGCGGGCACCGTGCCCACCACCAGCAGGTTTTTGCCGGCAAAACGGTCCGTGTTGACGGCGGTGTCGGCGGCAATGATCACCGCATCGGCGTCGGCAATGTCGGCCGCGCTGAGGGTGTTGCGGGTGCCAGCCGACCCCTGGGTTTCCACCTGCAGGCTGTGGCCGGCGCGGTCGGCGGCTTGCTGCAGGGCTTCGGCGGCCATGATGGTGTGAGCGATGCCCGTCGGGCAAGCGGTCACGGCGACTATTTTTGACATGATGAATTTCCTTTCACGAGGTAGGACACGGGGACGGTTGAATTAACGGAGTGAACTGATCTGCACCGACTGGGCCAGGGCGCGCACGGTGTCAGGTGCCGGCAGATGGGGCCCAAGCCGCGCCAGCTTGGCCGCTGAAAACGCGGTGGCCAGGCGGGCGCATTCGGTCAGGTTCAGGCCGGCCATCTGCGCCGCGATGACGCCGGCCACCATGGCATCGCCTGCGCCCACCGTGCTGACCAATTGCGTGGGGATCGGGTGGGCCAACAGGGCTTGCTGGCGGTTGACGAACAGCGCGCCGTCAGCCCCCATGGACACGATCACCGTGCCCGGCGCTTTGGGGCGTGCCAGCAGCTCGTGCGCCGCAGCGACCACCGAGGCGGTATCTCCCAGCGAACGCCCGATCAACTCGGAAAGCTCGGTGCGGTTGGGCTTGATGATGTCGGGCGCTGCGCCCACGCCAGCGACCAGGGCGACACCGCTGGCGTCCAGCAGCACTTGCGCACCCAGCCCATGCGCATGTGCGATCAGGCGCTGGTAGGTGTCGGCGGGCCACAGCGGCGGCAGGCTACCCGCCAGCACCACCCAACTGGTGCCACTGACCAGCCCGTCGATGCGCGCCAGCAACTGCGCGAACAGGGCCTGGATGGCCTCGGGTGCCAGTGCCGGGCCAGGCATGTTGATGTCGGTGGTCTCGCCGTTGGCGCGGTCCACCAGCTTGGTGTTGATGCGCGTGAGGCCTTCCAGATAAATGCATTGGTTGGCAATGCCCTTGGCTCCGAACAGGGCTTCGAACAGGGCGGCGTTGTCGCGGCCGATCGGTCCGGTCACCGCACTGGGGACACCATAGTCCGCCAGACAGGAGGCCACATTGATGCCTTTGCCACCCACATCCACCTGCATGCGCAGGGCGCGATTGACTTCGCCCACGCGCAGGCTGTCGACCTCGATGGTGTGGTCCAGCGCCGGGTTCAGGGCCACGGCCAGCACGCGTGGCTGGCCACTGGGAAGGGTGGCGTTCATAGAGCGCGCACCTCATCGGCGCTGCCGGCGGCCAGGGCGCGCTGCGCCAGCACTTGCATGGCACTGTAAGAGTCGCCGCGCAGCGTGGCCTTGACCGCGGCGACATCCTGCGCGCTCATGGACAGTTCATCCACACCGAGCCCGGTCAGGATGCGGGCACCCAGCGGGTCGCCCGCCAGGCCGCCACAGACGCCAACCCAGGTGCCGTGTTTTTTTGCGGCTGCCACGGTGCGGGCGATCAGGTCCAGCACGGCCGGGTGCAGGCTGTCCGCTTGCGGTGCCAGTTCCGGATGCTGGCGGTCGATGGCCAGCGTGTATTGGGTCAGGTCGTTGGTGCCGACCGAGAAGAAGTCGACCAATGGTGCAAATTTTTCCGCCATGACGGCCACCGCCGGCACTTCCACCATGATGCCGATCTTGAGTTGTGGCCCGTTGACCTGGGCCCGGGCGCGTTCGCAATGGCTGCGCAGCGCCTCGATTTCGCTGGTGTGGGTGACCATCGGAAACATGATCCGGATCGGACCGTGCGCGGCCGCCCGGTACAGCGCGCGCAGCTGGGTGTAGAGCAGGTCTTGCCGCAACAACAGCAGGCGGGCGCCGCGCACGCCCAGGAACGGGTTTTCTTCCTTGGCCAGATTCAGGTAGGGCACTTTCTTGTCGCCACCAATGTCCAGCGCGCGGATGATCAGGGTGCGCCCGCCCATGGCCTCGGTCATGTCGCGGTAAACGCGGTACTGTTCTTCCTCGTCGGGGGCGCTGTTGCGCTCCAGAAACAGGAACTCGGTGCGCATCAGGCCCACGCCTTCGGCGCCGGCTTCAATGGCCACGCGGGCCTGTTTGGCATTGGCCACATTGGCCGCGACCTCGACCGTGTGGCCGTCCGTGGTGGTGGCGGGCAGGTAACGGCTCTCGCGCAAGGCATTGCGCTCAGCCAGCTGGCGCGCGATCACGGTGGCTACGGCGTCCCGGTCGGTTTGCGAGACTTCCAGGTACACCGCCCCCAGTCCGCCGTCGATCACGGCCAGTTGGCCCTCGGGGGCCGCGAGCAGGGCGCTGCCAGCGGCCACCACAGCGGGCAATCCGAGTGTTCGGGCCAGGATCGCGGTGTGTGAGGTCGGTCCGCCGCTGCTGATGGCCAGTCCCACCACAAAGTTCATGTCCAGCTGCAAGGTGTCCGAGGGCGTCAGGTCGTCGGCCACCAGGATGCTGGCTTGCTTGAGCACCAGGCTCTGGCGTTCGATACCGAGCAGCCTGGCCAGCACGCGTTCACCCACGTCGCGCAAATCCAGCGCGCGGGCCGCCAGCAGTGGGTCCGCCACGGCCTGAAGCTTTTCCACCCGCGCCTGCAACGCCGCTTGCCAGGCCCACGCCACACCATGACCGCGCAGAATGCTGGCGAGCGCCTCGCGCAGCAGATCAGCATCCGCAATGAGTTCACGCTGGGACGCAAAGATCGCGGCCTCGGAGGCGCCCAGGCGGGTGCGGGTCTGGGTCTCCAGGGTTTGCAGCTCCTGGCTGATGGCCAACACGGCCACTTCAAGGGCCTCGCCGTCGGCAATCACATCGGCCGGGCTGTCGTGCACTTCAAACTGGTGGCTGACGTGCCTGACCAGTGCCCCAATGGCCAGACCGGGGCTGGCACCGATACCGTAAATGGCTTGCGGGCTGCCGTCGGGCAGCCAGTCCGGGGCGCTGCGGCGTGCGGCGAGCGCGTTGCGGCGGGCGCGTTCGGCGTCGGCCTTCTCGTCGGCCGACAAGGCCTGCATCACATCCAGCAGGGCATCAACAGCGCGTCGTGCATCCGGGCCGCGGGCGGCCACGCGCAGGCTGTCGCCGCGCGTCGCGCCCAGCGCCAGCAAACCGGTCAGCGCCTTGGCGTCGGCGAATTCGAGTGCTTTGTACACGCGCAGGTCACAGGCGAAGCGTTTGGCAGTTTCAACCCAGCGTGTGGCCGGGCGGGCGTGCAGCCCGTTGGGATAGTCCAGCGTCCAGTCGGACTGGGCATCGCTCGGCCATGCCAGGACTTCGGTGGTGGGGGAAGTCACCGGGACGGGTTCGTCCGCAAGGGTGCTGACGATCAGTTGCGGGTCATCTGTTTGTACCAGGCTGTCAATGCTCTGGGGGCGCTGCATCAGGCGGGTGAGGCGACGCAGCAACACAATGTGCTCTTCCGACTTTGCTGCAATGGCCACCACCAGCTGTGCCCGATCGCCGTCCTTCCACGCCACCCCGTCACGAAATTGCACCACGGCGACACCGGTGTGGTGAATATGGTGGCGGTCTTCAACCATGCCGTGCGGAATCGCCACGCCAGCACCCAGAAAGGTGTTGGCCGCCTCTTCGCGCCGCAGCATGCTGTCGACATAGCCAGGCGCAATGTAGCCCGCGTCCACCAGCAGCTGCCCGGCGAGCCGCACCGCTTCGGTTTTGTTGCTGGCCTGGGCGTTCAGTTTTACGCAGGCGGTCGTCATGGTTTCCATCCGTGTCTCCTTGCTGGTGAATGACGTCATCGGGACATCAGGGGTGATGTATGTAATCGTTTACATTTTTGATTGTCGAGCAATTTCTGGCAAAATACCAGTGTTTGAGACGAAAAAACACTAAGGGTTTACCCTTTAAAAGATCTTAAAACAGGATTTTCTTTGATGTATTCGATAAATTGATAGAAAATATTGGAATCGATTACATCGTAATTTTGGAGACTTGATGGTCAAAATCGTGGATGTGGCGAAACAGGCAGGGGTGTCGACGGCCTCGGTCTCGCGGGTGATTTCGGGGGCTTCCGGTGTCAGCGACGAGACGCGCCGACGCGTCGATGCAGCGGTCAAGTCGCTGGGTTACCGGCCTGATCTGGCGGCACGTCGTCTGCGCTCAGGCCGCACCGACACGCTGGGTTTGATCGTGTCCGACATCCGTAACCCCTTCTTCACCGAGATCAGCCGCGCGGTGGAGGACGTGGCCTACCAGAATGGCATGCGGGTGTTTCTGTGCAACGCCGACGAAGATCCGGACAAGGAGGCGTTTTACCTGGCGATGATGCGCGATGAAAACGTGAGCGGTGTCATCTTGTCGCCCACGCTGTCCTTGCTCAAAGACCTGCGCCCACAGGACTATCCGTTTCCGATGGTGCTGGTGGATCGCTGGGAGCGCGAGGTGGAGGCAGACGCGGTGGTGCTTGACAACTTTGACGCCGCTTACCGCCTGACCGGGCATCTGATCACCCAAGGCTACCGGCGCATCGTTTTCTTGTACGGCTCGGTGGGCTCGACCGGGCCGCAGCGCCACCAGGGTTACCTGGCTGCCATGTCTGCTGCCGGATTGGCGCCAGAGGCCGAGCCGATCTTGCCCCGCAGCGAGCGCGCACGCGAAGTGGCCGACCGTCTGCTGCAGCGCAGCCCGCTGCCGGACGCCCTAGTCGCCAGCAGCGGCCTGGTGTTGCAAGGCATTGCCGAGGCGATCAAGGCGGCAGGGCTCAAGGTGCCCTTGGAGCTGGCCGTGGCCGGCTTTGACGACTTGCCCTGGACCAGTCTGGTCACGCCAGACATCACCGTGATTCGCCAGCCGACCAACGAAATCGGTCAAACCGCACTCAGATTGTTATTGGAACGGGTGGCTTTGCCGGAGCGGGCCGTGCGCCGTGTGGTGCTGCGCGGGGAGTTGCTGGTGCGCGGCTCCACCCAAGGAAGGATAGGCTCCTAAGCTGCAGCGCGCCTTACCACAGGGCAGAGTCGCGCATGTCCATGATTTGCCTGCGCCGCCGGTTCCGCAGCCACTTCACAATGCCCCCCGTGATGGCGATGGCGCCGAGCCCAAGACCTGCGAACAAGCCCATTGACAGCAGACTGTTGTCCCCGCCGGATATCCACAGTATTGCCACGAATGACAATACTGCCAATGCGCCTATTCCGGTAGCGAGTTTCATGCGTGCGTGCTTTCGATGTTTCAGTGCAAGCCATCATAAGTCAAAGCAAAAAGGCGGGTGACGCTGACGGGTGCTGACCACTCAAGCCGCGATGCTGTACGCTTCGTCCTCGGCAAGCGCCAGGGCACTGGGTGCCTTGAAGGCGGCCAGCTTGTCACGAAAGGCAGCCGGCATCGGGGCCGTCTTGCGGGTTTCGTAGTTGAAGAAGACGATGCCCGTCTTGCCACGGGCCACTTCACGTTGGCTTGACTGTTCGGTCATTGACCAGACCATGTCAAAGCCCTTGCGACCCACGTCGCTCGCAGCCATGCGCACCACCATCAGTTCACCATGAAATGCCTCGGAGCGGTATTGCAGCGCAGCGTCGGACACCACAATGCCTGCGCCTTCAATATCGAGTTCGGTGTAGCCAAGTGACTGGAAGAACCTGACACGCGCCTCGGACACCAGGGTGAGCAGCAGTGCGTTGTCCAGATGGCCACCGTAATTCATGTGACTCTGGTAGAGCATGAGCTCAGTGGAGAAAGCGAATTGACTGGGTAGCCGGATTTGAATGCGAGCCATGGATTGAAAACTTTGAAACTAAGCCAATTGATGATTGGACCACGGTGCCCTGTAGAGCCGCTGTAGTAGCACCGAGACATTGCCGTGGGCCGTGCCGTCAGTCCTCCAGCAGCGACAAATCGCGCACCGCGCCCTTGTCGGCCGACATCACCAGTTTGGCATAGGCCTTGAGCGCGGCGGACACCTTGCGCGGGCGGGGCAGGGCGGGCTTCCAGCCCTTGGCATCCTGCTCGATCCGGCGCCGGGCCAGTTCTTCGTCGGACACCAGCACGTTGATGCTGCGGTTGGGGATGTCGATACGGATGCGGTCACCCTGGCGCACCAGGCCGATGGCGCCACCGGCGGCCGCTTCGGGCGAGGCATGGCCGATCGACAGGCCGGAGGTGCCGCCCGAGAAGCGGCCATCGGTCAGCAAGGCGCATGCTTTGCCCAGACCCTTGGACTTGATGTAGCTCGTGGGGTAGAGCATTTCCTGCATGCCCGGGCCGCCCTTGGGGCCTTCGTAGCGCACGATCACGACGTCGCCGGCCTTGACCTGGTCGGCCAAAATCTGCGCCACCGCCTCGTCCTGCGACTCGGTCACAAAGGCCGAGCCCTCGAACACCAGAATCGATTCGTCCACACCCGCGGTCTTGACCACACAGCCGTCCACCGCAATGTTGCCGCGCAGCACGGCCAGCCCGCCTTCCTGTGAGAAGGCATGGGTACCGGAGCGAATGCAGCCCTCGGCGCGGTCCAGGTCCAGGCTCGGCCAGCGGCTGGCCTGGCTGAACGCCACCTGGGTGGGAATGCCCCCCGGGCCGGCCATGTAAAACGTCTTCACTTCCTCCGATGGCTTGCGCGCGATATCCCAGGTGTCGAGCGCGTCCTTCATGCTTTTGGCATGGACCGTGGGCACGTCGGTGTGCAGCTTGCCGGCGCGATCCAGCTCACCCAGGATGGCCATGATGCCGCCGGCGCGGTGCACGTCTTCGATGTGGTACTTGTTGGTGTTGGGCGCCACCTTGCACAACTGCGGCACATGGCGTGACAGGCGGTCGATGTCGGCCATGGTGAAGTCGATTTCGGCCTCTTGTGCGATGGCCAGGATGTGCAGGATGGTGTTGGTCGAGCCGCCCATGGCGATGTCCAGGGTGATGGCGTTCTCGAAAGCCTTGAAGCCCATCGAGCGCGGCAGCACCGACGCGTCGTCCTGCTCGTAATAACGCTTGCACAACTCCACCACCAGATGGCCGGCGCGTTTGAACAACTGTTCGCGGTCGGCATGGGTGGCCACCACGGTGCCGTTGCCGGGCAAAGACAAGCCCAGCGCTTCGGTCAGGCAGTTCATCGAGTTGGCGGTGAACATGCCCGAGCAGGAACCACAAGTGGGGCAGGCCGAACGCTCCACTTCGGCCAAGTCGGCTTCGCTGACCTTGTCGTCCACCGCCATGACCATGGCGTCGACCAAGTCGAGTTTGCGGAACTCCATCACCTGGGTCTGCGGGTTGGCCAGCTTCACTTTGCCGGCTTCCATCGGGCCACCGGAGACAAATACCACCGGAATATTCAGGCGCATGGCGGCCATCAGCATGCCGGGGGTGATCTTGTCGCAGTTCGAGATGCATACCATGGCGTCGGCGCAATGGGCGTTGACCATGTACTCGACCGAGTCGGCAATGATGTCGCGGCTGGGCAGCGAGTACAGCATGCCGTCGTGGCCCATGGCGATGCCATCGTCCACCGCAATGGTGTTGAATTCCTTGGCCACGCCGCCGGCCGCTTCAATCTCGCGTGCCACCAGTTGGCCCAGGTCTTTCAGGTGCACATGGCCGGGGACAAACTGGGTGAAGGAATTGACCACGGCGACGATGGGCTTGCTGAAATCATCGTCCTTCATGCCGGTGGCACGCCAGAGCGAGCGGGCACCAGCCATGTTGCGGCCGGCAGTGGAAGTTTTGGAACGGTAAACAGGCATGGTTTGTCTCTTTCGCCAGATAGTATCAATGTGAGGTCGGAATGCGGGGCGGCGGGTCGCAGCGCGCGCTTGGGGATTATCGTTCGAGTGACTGCGCCGTGTTCAATGGCCCCAAGTAAGCCTAAAAATCGGGCAGCGTTCAAAATCCGGCGGCTATCGCCTTTCCAACTCAATCATGTCCAAGCCATCGAGATCTCACCATGCTGTTGAACGCCAATCTGCCCTGACAGCCGTCACCGTCGCCCATGGTTCAGCGGCGCCTGGCTGGACGCTGGAACATGGCGAGCAGCGGTGGCAGGGCACACCGCCCGGCCGGGCCAGCGCCAATGCCGCGGGCCTTAGCCTGCGGCGGTTTCGGCTTTTTTCAGAATGCTGTAGAGCGAGTCCTTGAGCAGCAGCTTCTCTTTTTTGAGATGCTCAATTTCCTCGTGGGTGCTGGGTTCGATGTGCGCCTCCATGTGCCTGATTTTCTGGTCGAGCGCATTGTGTTTTTCGAACAGGCGCACAAAGTTCAGGTCGGAAATTTTCAGTTGAGTGATTAGCTCGCGGTATTCAGGGAACATGGGTACTCCTTGCAAATGACCGTAGCCGGATAAGCGTGACGGCCCAGAAAAAGCTTGACCACTACCCGAGTCACAGCTCGGGCAGGGTCAGGCGACGGTGTTGCTGAAGAAAGTTATTTCTTCGCGACGGTCTTCGTTTTCTTGGCGGGTGTTGCCGCTTTTGCAGCAGGCTTGGCGACCGGTTTTGTCGCAGCCTTGGCAGCGGGTTTGGCAGCAGGCTTGGCCTTCGCAGGTGCGGCTGCCGGCGCTGCGGCGGGTGCTGTTTTGAGTGCCGCACGCTGATCCCGCAGGGTCTGGATTTCTGCGTTGATCTTGTTCTTGCGTTCGGTGAGTTTTGCAATGCTGGCGCTGATCTTGGCCACGGCTTTGCCGGTCTTCGACACAGGTGCTTTTTTGGCTGCTGCCTTCGCAGCTGGCTTGACCACCGTGGCTGGCGCCACGGATTTCTTCGGAATTGTTTTAGCTTTTGGAGACACTTTTTTTGCAGTTGCCATTTGTCATTTCCTTTGTGTGTTGACCGGCAGAAATATTTGCCAGCGATGCATTGTCTTCAAATTCGCAAAAAATGTCGACCCGTGTCATCACCGTGTCACCACGGCGACAGGTTTCCCGTGTCACAAGAGCCCGAGGCGGATGCGGGGCAGGGCTGACGTCCATGCGCCATGCGCCATGCTGGAGCATGTTTGCCGATCCGATACAATGCGAATGATTCTCATTTGCAAGGAATTGATCATGCACACACTGAATTTAAAAGACGCCGCCATTGGCCAATGGCATCGCATCCGGGCGGGGGCGGGTCCTCAGCAGCGGCTGGAGGCCTTGGGTTTTTTGCCAATGGAGAAAGTCAAGGTACTGCGGCGCAGCTGGTTCAAAAACGGTGCCTTGGTGGTGCAGGTGGGTGATGCCGTCTTTGCGCTGCGTCCGGGCGAGGCGCAATCGGTGGCTTTGGAGCCCTCAGCATGAGCACGACCCGCAACGTCAATATTTCTGGTTTGGCACAAAAGACGCTGGCGCTGTTGGGCAATCCCAACTGCGGCAAGACCGTGTTGTTCAACCGCTTGACTGGCAGCCAGCAAAAAGTGGCCAACTATGCCGGTGTGACCGTGGACATGAAGCGCGGCTTGATGAAAACCAATGCCGGCCGTGTTGTCAGCGTGGTGGACCTGCCGGGTACCTACAGCCTCAATGCCGGCAGCGAGGACGAAGCCGTGGCCTGCGCGGTGGTGCTCGGGCACGGCTTGCAGACCCGCGCGCCCAATCTCACCGCCGTGATTCTGGATGCCACCCGGCTGCGCCGGGGCTTGCGCCTGGTGGCCGCGCTGCAACGCGCGCAGGTGCCCATCGTGGTGGTGCTCAACATGATGGACCGGGTGCGCGGTCAAGGCAGGGTGCTCGATGCCGGGCGCCTTGAACGGGTGCTGGCTGTGCCGGTGGTGGAGGCCACGGGCATCCATGCGCAAGGCACGGACGCGCTCCGGGCCTTGCTGGACCGCCCGGACATCTGGCAACAGGCACCGCGTGAAAAGACGACCCAGGAGAGCAGCCAGGCCGCCATGCTGACCGACGACCAGCAGGCGCAGACCTGGCTGCTGCAGGCCGGTATGGAAGCACCTCTGGCCGATCACCGCTGGTCGCGCCAGCTTGACCAGTGGCTGCTGCACCCGGTGTTTGGGACGATGGTCTTGCTGACCTTGTTGTTCCTGATTTTTCAGGCTGTGTTTGCCTGGGCCGCAGGGCCGATGGGGCTGATCGAAGACGCCACCGCGCTGCTCGTGCAAGGTGTCCATGCGCTGCTGCCAGAGGGTTTGCTCAAGGGCTTGCTGGTGGATGGGGTGCTTGCCGGTGTGGGCGGTGTACTGGTGTTCCTGCCGCAAATCCTGATTCTTTTCTTTTTTATTCTGCTGCTGGAAGAGTCGGGCTACCTGCCTCGCGCGGCCCTGCTGCTGGACCGCCTGATGGGCAGTCTGGGCTTGTCCGGGCGCTCGTTCATTCCGCTGCTGTCGAGCTTTGCCTGCGCCATTCCCGGCATCATGGCCACACGCACCATTGCCGACCGCCGTGCCCGCTGGGTCACGATCCTGATTGCGCCCTTGATGACCTGCTCGGCGCGGCTGCCGGTTTACGCGTTGCTGATTGGCGCCTTTATTCCCGATCAGCTGGTCTGGGGCCTGGGCCTGCAAGGCCTGGTGCTGTTTGGCCTCTACCTGTTTGGCATTGTGTCGGCCGTGCTGGTGGCCTGGGCTGTCAAGCAGTGGGGCAATTCGCAGGCCACGGCGCAATTGATGATGGAATTGCCCGACTACCACTGGCCGCGCGCGCAGGACATCCTGATCGGTCTGTGGCAACGCGGGGCCATCTTTTTGCGCAGTGTCGGCGGCATCATCCTGGCGCTGACCGTGATCCTGTGGTTCCTGTCCACCTTTCCGCAAGCCCCGGCCGGGTTCAGCGGCTCGGCCATCGAGTACAGCATTGCCGGGCGCATTGGTCAGGCGCTTGCGGTGGTGTTCGAGCCGATCGGGTTCAACTGGCAAATTGCCGTGGCGCTGATTCCGAGCCTGGCGGCGCGTGAGGTGGTGGTCAGCGCGCTGGGCACGGTGTATGCGTTGTCGCAGGTCGGGGATGATGTCGGCACGGCGCTGGCGCCCTTGATTGGCGCCGACTGGTCTTTGGCCACCGGCTTGTCGCTGCTGGTGTGGTTTGTGTTTGCGCCCCAGTGTCTGGCCACGCTGGCCGTGGTGCGCAAGGAAGTGGGCGGTTGGGCCATGCCTGTGGGCATGGCGGCGTTTCTGTTTTCGCTGGCTTATGCAGCCTCGTGGATCACCTACCGGGTCGCCTCATGATGCAGTCCGGGCTTGGCACACTGCTTGATCTTTTTGTGGTGCTTGCGGTCACGGCCTGGGCCTGCCGCTTCATGTGGCGACGCTATCGGCAAGCCCGGGGAAAGCAGGGCAGTGCCTGTGAAAACTGCCAAAAATGCGGGCATTGATTTTGCTCGTGTGACACCGACAAGTGTAAAAGGCTTGTTACAAACTGGAATCATTCGCATCAAGAAACCAAGGCAAAATCAGGCGACCTCAAACCTTTGAAAAGGTGCCCTGGTGAAATTGTTGGCGAGCTTTGAATCGAAGGTGCTGGCCGCACTTGGCGCAGCCATGCTGGTGGTTGCCACGCTCACGGCCATGACCTGGGCGGTGGCCAACGACGCGGTTGAGGCGTCGCGCTGGATCGCGCACACGCAGGAGGTTCTGACCAGCCTGGCCAAAATCAGAACTGACACGGTGCAGATTGAGCTCAACACGCAAAGCTATCGAATTTCCGGCGACCCGCAGCGCCTAACCGAACGCGATGCCACCATTGCGTCGCGCGAAGCCTTGCTGAGCTGGCTCAGGGACAAAACCCGCGATAAACCGCAGCAACAGGCCAATTGGGCACAGCTGCGTCAAGTGCTGGACGAGCGTCTGGAGATCGCCAGGCGCGTGGCGACCTTGCGTCAAACGCAAGGTCAGGAAGCCGCCAATGCGTTTGCAGCGACCGCCCCGTTGCAGGAGACGCGCCAGCGCACCTACCGCATTCTGAGCGACATGGAAGTGCAGGAGCGCGGCTTGCTGGAGACCCGCCGCGCCATGCAGTCCAACGTGCGCCAACGCATGGTGTTGACCGGGGCACTGGTGTCGGTGGTGCTGATCATCATGCTGTTTGCCACTTACGGTTTGATCCGGCGCCAGTTGCGCGAAACCCGGGCCAGCCAACGTGCGCTTGCCGAAAGTGAAGAAAGCCTGGCAACCACGCTGCATTCCATCGGCGATGCGGTGATGGCCACCGACACCGCAGGGCGCATCACGCGCATGAACCCCGTGGCCGTGCGCCTGACCGGCTGGCCCCTGGCGGATGCCATGGGACGTGCCATCGACGAGGTGTTTTGCATCATTCACGAGAAAACCCGCGCGCCCGCCGAACTTCCCGTGGCCAAGGTGTTGGCCAGCGGCGCTGTTCAGGAATTGGCCAACCACACGGTGCTGATAGCCAGGGACGGCTCCGAGTGGCCCATTGCCGACAGTGCCGCGCCCATACGCAGCCCGACCGGTGAGGTGCTGGGTGTGGTGATCGTTTTTCGTGACGAGACCCTGGCCCGACAGGCGAAACAGCATATCCGCGAGCAGAACCTGTGGCTGGAACAACGCGTGCAGGAGCGCACCGAGCAGTTGCAGGCGCGCGAGCAACAACTGTCACGCGTGCTCGAAGGCGCCGACCAGGGCTATTGGGACTGGAACCTCAAGACCAATGATTTTCAGGTCAGCGCGCGCTGGGAAACCATGCTGGGTTATGCGCCTGGCGAAATGCAGGTCGACCCGGCCCATTGGCCCGAACTGGTGCACCCTGAAGACTTGCCGCTGGCCCTTGCCTCGATCGAGCGGCACATGCGCGGCGAGAGCGCTGGCCACAAGGTGGAATTTCGCGCCAAGGCCAAGGATGGAAGCTGGCGCTGGATCCTGACGCGCGGCCGCATCACGGCGCGCGCGGAAGATGACACGCCGCTCATGATGTCAGGGACCCACACCGACGTGACCGAGCGCAAGCAGTTGGAGTTGGCGCAACGCGAAGCCGGCGTGGTGTTTGACAGCAGTTACGAAGGCATCATGGTGGTCAATGCCGACGGCCTGATCACCAAGGTAAATCCCGCGTTCACCCGCATCACGGGCTATGAGGCGCCGGAGGCGACGGGCCGCTCACCCCGGATGCTGTCGTCCGGTCAGCATGACACACGCTTCTACCAGGAGTTCTGGGATTCGCTGAACCAACGTGGTTTCTGGCGCGGCGAGATCTGGAACAAGCGCAAGACAGGCGAGTTGTATGCTGTCCTGCAATCGATCTCGGTGGTGCGTGATGCCACGGGCAAGGTCCTTCATTACGTCAGTGTGTTCGCCGACATCACACAGATCAAATCGCACGAGGCTGAACTTGATCGGGTGGCAAATTACGATGCGCTGACCGGTTTGCCCAACCGCCGTTTGCTGTCCGATCGTTTGAAGCAAGCCCTCCTCAGGTCGGACCGCAATGGCAAATTGTGCGCCATCTGTTTCCTCGATCTTGACGGCTTCAAGCCCATCAATGACCAGCTGGGCCATCCGGTGGGGGACCAGTTGTTGATTGGCGTGACGGCACATTTGCAAACGGTCTTGCGCGCTGATGACACCTTGTCAAGACTTGCTGGCGACGAATTTGTGCTCTTGCTTTCCGATGTGAGTTCGCTGGCGGAATGCACCTTGGTGCTTGATCGCGTGCTGGAGGCGGTGCGCCGTCCTGTGAGCGTCGTTGGCCACGTGCTGACGGTGAGCGCCAGCATCGGGGTCAGCCTGTACCCGCAAGACAAGGTCGATCCCGACACCCTGTTGCGCCATGCCGACCAGGCCATGTACCTGGCCAAACAGGGTGGCAAGAACCGCTATCAGTTGTTTGATCCGGAGATTGATCGCCGGGTACAAGACCATCTGGACGTTCTGGAGCAAATGAAGCAGGCGCTGGGTCGGCACGAGTTCGTGCTGTTTTACCAACCCCAGGTCGATATCAACAGTGGTGAGGTGATCGGCGCGGAGGCGCTGATTCGCTGGCAGCACCCCGAGCGCGGCTTGCTGCCGCCCGGTGACTTCCTGCCGCACCTGCAAGGCAGTGCCCTGGAGCAGGTTTTTGGCGAATGGGTTGTTGAAACTGCGCTGCAACAGATTGAAGCCTGGGCTCGCGTCGGGCTGGAAATGAAGGTCAGCGTCAACGTCAACGCCGACCATTTGCTGCAACCCGACTTCAGCAGCCGACTGGCCCAAACCCTGGCCCGGCATGCCAACACCAAGCCGTCGTGGCTGGAATTGGAGGTGCTGGAAACGGCCGCCATCAGCGACATGCAGCAAGCCGTTGACATCCTGCATGACTGCCGGAGACTGGGCGTGGGTTTTTCCCTGGATGACTTTGGCACTGGCTACTCGTCGCTCACCTACCTGCGCAAGTTGCCGGTCGACACGCTGAAAATTGACCAGAGCTTTGTGCGCGACATGCTGACCAATCCGGACGATTTGAGCATCGTGCAGGGTGTGATCGAACTGGCCGCTGCATTCCATCGGCGGGTGATCGCCGAAGGCGTGGAAACGCTGGAACACTGCGCTGTGCTGAAAGGCATGGGTTGCCGCTATGTCCAGGGCTACGGCATTGCCAAACCCATGCCGGCTGCGCACATGCCGGCCTGGTGCGCGTCCTGGCTCGAATCCGGCGCGTGGGTGCAGCGCTACTAGCTGCAGTGGTGCAGCGCTTTCAGGCCGCCACGCGCTTGGAACGTGCCCGGATATTGAGCGCCTCAACGCTCAGGGAAAACAGCATGGCGATGTAAACATAGGCTTTCGGCACATGCACGTCGAAAGCCTCGGCCACCAGCAGCGTTCCCACCATGGTCAGGAAAGCCAGCGCCAGCACCTTGATGGACGGGTGCCGGTCGACGAATTCACCAATCGGCTTGGCCGCAAACATCATGACGGCCACCGAGGCGATCACGGCAGCCACCATGACGCCAATCTCGTCCACCATGCCCACCGCGGTGATCACCGAGTCGAGGGAAAAAACGATGTCGACAATGCCGATTTGCACGATGGTGCCCCAGAACAGCGTGGCCCCGGTTTTGACGCTGTCGACCCCGGCGCTGACTTCCTTGGGCTGGTGCGCCTCCACTTCCATGAAAATTTCGTGCGAGGCCTTGTACAGCAGGAACAAGCCGCCGCCGAGCAGGATCAGGTCACGGCCGCTGATCTCCTGGGCCAGCAGTGTAAATATCGGCGTGGTCAAGGTCATGACCCAGGCCAGGCTGAACAGCAGGGCAATGCGCGACACCATGGCAAAACCCAGGCCCAGGCGGCGTGCCAGGTCCCGATTCTCGGCGGGCAGGCGCCCGACCAGGATGCTGATGAAAATGATGTTGTCGATGCCCAGCACGATTTCAAGGGCGGCAAGCATGAAGAAGGCGATCCAGATATTCGGGTCGGTGAGCATTTCCATCGTGGTCTCGATTTATGTAAAGCCCGCGAGTCTAATGGCATGTGGATAAAGTTGCAGCAGGTGAGCGCCGGCGATGGCTTGAGGCTGTGGCGTAAGCAGGGCTTCTCCCCACGGAAGTCAGGGCTAATAGTTGCCTTGCCTGCGTTTGGCGGCTCGGACAAAGCGCGGCTTTGTAGAATGCGGCGGTGCTCAAACTCACCCAAAACAAACCCTCAGGCGGTCCCGCGTTGTCGCGCATTCTCTGGGAGTTGTCACAAGATGCGCAGCGTGAACGCATCGCCATCAGTGATCTGCTGCTTGCGCTGGGTGACCGGGCCACCGGTGCCCTGATCTTCATCTTTGCCTTCCCCAATGTGTTGCCCACCCCGCCCGGCACCTCCAGCATTCTGGGCGCGCCGCTGATCTTTCTGGCGGCACAACTGATGCTGGGCCGGGCACCCTGGTTGCCGGCCTTTGTGGCAAACCGTTCGATGGCACGTGCAGATTTTTCCATCCTGGTCAAACGCATCGTGCCCTGGCTGCAGCGGGCCGAAAGCCTGTTGCGTCCCCGTTGGTCGAGCCTGGCCTTGCCACCCATGGAGCACCTCATCGGTTTTCTTTCCTTGTTGCTTGCGGTCTTGCTTGTGTTGCCGATTCCCTTGGGTAACGTGCTGCCCGCCCTGGCCATCAGCTTGCTGGCCTTGGGCGTGCTGGAGCGTGACGGCGTGTGGGTGCTGGCAGGGCTTGCCGTGGCCGCTGCTGGCGGAACCTTGATTTATGGCGTACTCTTTGCCATGGTCAAGGCCAGTTTGTATTTCTTTACCCAACTGTAGACGCGTCTGGCCCTCACTTGCCAATTGTCAAAGCAGGTCCGGCACAGAGTGCGTAGCCTGTTCCCTCGCCTGCCGTCAACGCACTGGAGGACTGAATCATGGACCTGCTTGAATTTGCCCGCGGCCCCGCGCTGACACTGGCCCTGGTGGTGTTTGTGGCTGGCACCCTATGGCGCCTGCTGGGTGTGCTGCGCCGCCCGCGTCTGCCTGACCTGTCGCCCGCGCGCGAAGGTGCGCCGCCCAAGTGGATGGCTGCGTCACGCGCCATCGGCCGCGGTATGTGGCCGCGCAAGGCCTTTGGTCAGAGCGTGCTGCTCATCAGCCTCAACGGCTATGTGTTTCACATCGGTCTGGCGCTGGTGTTTTTGGGCTACGCGCCGCACATTGCCTTCGTGCACCGTCTGACTGGCCTGTCGTGGCCGGCCTTGCCCGATGGGGTGATGTACCTGGCCGCTGGCGCCACCATCGTGTCGCTGCTGCTGGCGCTTTGGTGGCGCCTGACCGACCCGGTGCGCAAGATGATCTCGAACGCCGACGACCTGATCACCTGGACGCTCACCTTTCTGCCGGTGGTGACCGGCATGGCGCTGTTGAGCGAACCCTCCGCGACCATCCTGGCGCGCGACCATGTGGTCTACCCCGGCCCGCTGGCCGTTCACCTGCTGACGCTGGAGCTCTTTCTGATCTGGTTCCCGTTTGGCAAGCTGATGCACGCGTTTTTGTTTGCCTTTTCGCGCGGGGCCACCGGCATCCGCTTCAGCCATCGGGGAGTCGAATGATGCCAAGCACTTCCAAGCCCCGCACGGCCTTCGACCAGCAGGGCGAGCAGAGCGACGCCGCCCGCGTCGATGCCGCCCTGCACAGCTTTGTGTCCGAATTCGGCGTCACTGCGGCACTGCACATGGAGTCCTGCGTGCGCTGCGGCCTGTGCGCCCAGGCCTGTCACTTTTACCTGGCCACAGGCGACGCCAAGTACACGCCAATCCGCAAGCTCGAACTGTTTCGCCGCTCCTACCTGCGCGAGGCCAGTCCGTTTGCCCCCTTGGTGCGCGCCCTGGGTCTGGTCAAAAAGCCCGGCATTGCCGATTTTCAGCAGTGGCAGGAATTGCTCTACGACTCCTGCACCCTGTGCGGTCGCTGCACACTGGCCTGCCCGATGGGCATAGACATGGCCGAGCTGGTCAAAGTTGCCCGTCACGGCATGTTCAAGGCAGGACTGGTGCCGGATCGGCTGGCGCTGATGGACCGCGCCGCCCGGCAATGGGGCAGCACCGCAACGCCGGGTGAGGACCTGCCCGACATCCTGGCCGAAGCGGGCAAGGCGCATGGGGTCGAGATACCCTGTGACCTGGCACATGCCGACATCCTGGTGACCGCCGCACCGGCCGAGCTGGGCGACAACACCAAGGCGCTGGCGGACGCGGCCAAGATCCTGAATCACATCGGTGCCAGCTGGACGATGCACCAGGGCGGTTTCGATGCTTCCAACATCGGCTTCAACAATGGCGACCTGGAATTGCAGGAACAGCTCACGCGGGCGCTCATCGACACTGCGGTGAAGATCGGCGCCAGCACCGTGCTGCTGCCCGAATGTGGCCATGCCTACGGCGCCGCGCGCTGGGAGGCTGCCAAATGGTACGGCCAGGCGCTGCCGGTGCGTGTCATCCACATGACCGAGTTCCTTGACGAATTGGTCAGCACCCAACGCATCCGTCTGCGCCAGATCGGCGACACCGCCACCTTCCACGACCCCTGCCAGATCGTGCGCCGCGGTGGCCTGGAAGCGGCGGCACGGCGCGTGCTGGCGGCGCTTGGTGTTGAGCTGATCGAGCTGCAGGACCATGGTGTGACGGCTTTTTGCTGCGGTGGCGGCGGTGGCGTGGTGTCGAACCAGCGCGCTGCACCCCTGCGCCAGAAGGTGTTCGAGATCAAGCGGCAACAGGTCGACGCGACGGGCGCAGAGCGCTTCATCACCAGCTGCGGCCAGTGCCTGATCACGCTGGAGATGGGGGCCAAGAATGCGCAGTGGGACAAACGGGCCGAGAGCCTGCTGGCGCTGGTGGCCGACAACCTGGCCGACTGACTCCGGCCAGCACACCGGTCTGCGCGCTGCTTGCTTTTCAGCGCTCACACCGAGTCGGTCGGCGCGCGGGGCTTGTCCAGCAGGCGCCCCAACAGGTCCATCGGCAGCGGGAACACGATGGTCGAGGCGCGGTCGCCCGCCACCTGCGTCATGGTCTGCAGGTAGCGCAGTTGCATGGCTTCTGGCTGCTTGGCAAGCATCTGTGCGGCCTCCAGCAAGGCCACCGCCGCCTGTTTTTCGCCTTCGGCATGGATCACCTTGGCACGGCGCTCGCGCTCGGCCTCGGCCTGGCGCGCAATGGCACGCACCATCGACTCGTTGAGGTCGATGTGCTTGATCTCGACGTTGGTCACCTTGATGCCCCAGGCATCGGTCTGGGCGTCCAGGATTTGCTGCACGTCCAGGTTGAGCCGTTCGCGCTCGGCCAGCATTTCGTCGAGCTCGTGTTTGCCCAGCACCACCCGCAGCGTGGTTTGCGCCAGCTGGCTGGTGGCCATGAGGTAGTCTTCCACCTGGATGATCGCTTTTTCGGGCGCCACCACGCGGAAGAAAATCACCGCGTTGACCTTGACCGAGACGTTGTCGCGCGAGATCACGTCCTGTGGCTCGACGTCCATGGTGACCACGCGCAAATCGACCCGCACCATTTGCTGCAGGCCGGGGATCACGATCACCAGGCCGGGGCCCTTGACTTTCCAGAAGCGGCCGAGCTGGAACACCACGCCGCGCTGGTATTCGCGCAGGATGCGCACCGAAGCCGCCAGCAGCGCCAGCGCCAGGGGCAGCAGAATCGTGCCCAGTCCAAGATTGAAATCAAACATCATGCCGTTCTCCTTCGGGTTGTACCTGCAAAATCAGGTCGGTCATGCCGACCACGCGCACGCGCTGGCCCGGCTGCAGGGGTGCTGTAGCGCGCACTTGCCAGTGTTCGCCGTGAATCCGCGCCCAGGTCTGGCCGTCGGTCACTTGGGTGACCTCGCCGCGCGCGCCGATCAGTTGTTCGGCGCCGCTGACCACCGGTGCGCGGCGCGCCCGCAAGGCCATGCCGCCGCCCAGTATCACCGCGGCGGCGGCCGTAAGCGCGAGGCCGAAAATGAGCGGCAGCGGCACGCCCAGCCCCGGCACGCCCAGCCCCGGCACGTCGCGGTCGAACAGCAACAGACCGCCGGCGACAAAGGCCACCACACCGCCGATCCCGAGCACACCAAAGGCCGGTGTCACCAGCTCTGCGGCCAGCAGCGCAAAGCCGAGCAGAATCAGCGCCAGCGCCGCGTAGTTGACCGGCAGCAACTGCAGCGCAAACAGCGCCAGCAGCAGGCAGATGGCGCCCACGGTGCCGGGCACGCCGAAGCCGGGCGATGAAAACTCGAACATCAGGCCGTAAACGCCGATCATCAACAAAATCAGCGCAAAGCTCGGGTTGGCGATCACGCTCAGCAGGCGGTGGCGCCAGTCGGGCGGCAGGGCCTCGGTGCGCAGGCCTCTTGTTCCAAGCTGCAGTTCGCCGCCAGCCAAGCGCACCTTGCGGCCGTCGATCTGCGTCAACAAGTCGGCGATGTCGGTGGCCACCAGGTCGATCACGTTTTGCTGCAGCGCCTCGGCGGCGGTCAGGCTCACGGCTTCGCGCACGGCGCGTTCGGCCCACACGGCGTTGCGGCCGCGCTGATCGGCCAGGCCGCGGATGAACGCGGCGGCGTCGTTGACCTGCTTGGCCGTCATCGGGCTCGCGAGTGCAGTGGGCGGTGGGTCAGCAGGCGCCGATGCCGGCTTTGACGGCACGCCTTCTGCGGGAGCAGGCTTGGGCGTCTGCGGCAAGCCGGGCAGGCCAATGGCGACCGGCGTGGCCGCGCCCAGCGTGGTGGCGGGCGCCATGGCGGCGATGTGGCTGGCATACAGAATGTAGGTGCCGGCGCTGGCCGCCCGTGATCCGGACGGACTCACATAGGTCGCCACCGGCACGGTCGAGGCCAGAATGGCGCGGATGATCTGGCGCATCGAGGTGTCCAGGCCGCCAGGGGTGTCGAGCTCAATCACCACCAGCGGCGCGCCCTGTTGCTGGGCGCGTTCCAGGCCACGAATGATGTAGTCGGCGCTGGCCGGTCCGATGGCGTCGTGCACCGTGAGCACCGGCACTGGCGCAGCCTGGGCGGCAAGGGCAGACCAGCACAACGCCAGCGCAAGCAGCCACCAGCGCAGCGCCCTGTTGGCAAGACGCTGGTCAGGTCCGGAAATTTTTGGCTTGGAATCTGTCTGCATCACACCTCCAAGAAGATCAGTCACATCAGACAAGCAGCCTAGCCTGATTGGAAGTGCGACGCTTGATAAATATCATTGCGGCGAAGCGAGGCGGGGCATCATCGGTCGCATGGGCCTCTGCGATGAGATGGACCCCTGTAAGAAGCGCCATTTTCGTCTTGACATGGCTTCATGCCTTTGACATCACGATGATCATGGCCACCAGCACACCGCCGGCCAGTGCAACCACGCTATCGCGCTTTTTTTCCTGCTCGGCGCGCGGCAGCAGGTGGGTGGCGCCCACGTAAACCAGCGCGGCCGCCTTGCGCTCGGAAAAGCCGGAGCGCACCAGCAAGAGGTAGGTGATGATGCCCTCGGGGAATTCGTGCAGCACCATGCCAAGCGTGGCGAGGTAGCCGGTCAGGATGCTCACGGTAAAGGCAATCTGGTAAATGAAGCCATCGATCAGGGAATGAAAGCCAATGCCAAGCATGGGAACTACGCCGATCACATAGTCCTTTTTGTCGGGATCCCGCTCGCAAACAAAGGTCGTCAGGAAGCGGTTGCGAAGCACATGAAGTAGGCCGTGTTGCGTTGGCCCCAGTCTGCATACCGGCGGATGGTGTAAATGCCCGCTGCGGTGACGAGCGCGGCCAGCAGACTGCTGGCCAGGGCGGTCCAGAAGGTGTTTTGCATGATCGGTACCTCCTGCCTGACCGATCAACGGTCTTGATGCAGTTCAGGCAATGGCTTTCCCAGCCAGGATGACAATTCGAATTGGCCCCGGCCTTGGTCGTGACGAAACTGGGGTCTTTTTGACCAAGCCCCAGCGCCGTGGCTAAAAAACTCTTTTGTCGTTGATGCCCTTGACCGCCTGGCTGTGCTGCCGCATCGAGGCTGGCCAGTTCGCCACCCTGTACCTGAGTGAGGAAATGGGCCGGTTTCTGCTCGGATCCACCGTGTCATGCTGTTCCCAAAGGGGGTGCCGCCCCTGCGCGGTGATTGGGTGCCTGGGCGGGGCGTGCAGTTGAGCGAGGCCATGGTTTGTGGCGGTGAGGAGACGTTGGAGCGCAGTGTGCCCTCGGCGACCCAAAATATTGTCCGCGGTCGCTAGCCCATCTGATCCAACCCCACCAGCTGGTAGCCTTGGCTGACCAAGGCCTGGCGGATGGCACTGGCGGTGGCCACGGCGTCGACGCCGTCACCGTGCACGCAAATGCTGTCGATGCGGGTGGGCAACTGGTGGCCGCTGGCGGCCACGATGGCTTGGGCGCTCAGCATGCGCAGCACATGGTCCACACACGCCTGCGCGTCATGCAGTACCGCGCCCTCGCGCGAGCGCGGCATCAACTGGCCGTCGTCCAGGTAGGCGCGGTCGGCAAACACCTCGTAGCGCACCGGCATTCCGGCTGCTTCGGCGGCCTGCACCAGTGCCGAGTGCGCCGGCGCCAGCAGGATCAGCGTGCGGTCCAGGGCTTGCACGGCGCGCACCACGGTGGCGGCCACCACCGGGTCGGCACAGGCGACGTTATTGAGCGCGCCATGGGGCTTGACGTGGGTCACGCGACCACCCTCGGCCGCAGCCATGGCTTGCAGCGCGCCCACCTGGTACAAAATCGTGGCCTCCAGGTCAGGCGCGGACATCTGCAGCACGCGCCGCCCGAAGCCTTGCAGGTCGGGATAGGACGGGTGCGCGCCAAGGCTCACGCCGCGTGCGATGGCTTGGCGCACCGTGTCGCGCATGATGGCGGGGTCGCCCGCGTGCGCGCCGCAGGCGATGTTGGCACTGCCCACCATCTGCAGCAGGGCGGCATCGTTGCCCATTTGCCAGGGCCCGAAACTCTCACCCAGGTCGGCGTTGAGGTTGATCTGATGTGCGTTCATGAAGGTGTGCTCCGTTTCAAAAGTCGGCGCGGATCTGGCCACTGATCAGGTTGCTGCCATACAGCGCGGCCTCGTCGATGAAACCCGGCGGCAAAAAGGCCTCGCGGGTCGTCAACCAACTGGCCCAAGCGTCGCGTTGGTCATGCAGCGCCTGGCGTGCTTGCGCGACCGTGACCGCCTGAAAGTGCACGCGGGTGCCGGGCCGCAGGTGCGCCAGCCGCGGCAGGTCGGCGCGGATGACGGTGGCGATCTTGGGGTAGCCACCCACCGTCTGGCTGTCGGCCAGCAAGACAATGGGCTGGCCGTTGGCGGGTACCTGAATCGCGCCGGCGGTCACCGCGTCGGACACGATGTCGGCGGCTTGCGGGCGGGTGTGCGCCAGCGGCACGCCGCGCAGGCGCAGGCCCATGCGGTCCTGCTCGGCGCTGGCCTCCCAGCCGTCATGCAAAAACGCGGCCACGGCTTCGGGCTGGAAATGGTCGGTTTGCGGCCCCAACATCACCCGCACCGGGCCGTCGGGCAAGGCCCAGGGCGTGGGCACACGCCATTGTTGGGGAGCGGGTGTGGCCCAGGCGGAACACGGCAGCAAGTCGCCCGGACGCAGCGCACGGCCCAGCACCCCCTGCAACCCCGCGCGCCAGTTGCTGGATCGGCTGCCCAGCTGCGCCGGGAGCGCAATGCCGCCGGACACCGCCAGATACGCGCAGCCGGTTTCCGCTGCGCCCAGTACCAGCCGGTCACCCATCTGCAGGGTTCGGCTTTGCCAGGCCGGCAAGATGTTGACAACGCCGTCGGCGTGCAAGCACTTGGCGCTGATACCACCTGCCAGCGCCACGCGCACCGGGCCGGTGCTTACCCGCAGCTCGGTGCCCAGGCCACGCAGCTCCAGCACCGCGGCGCCAGCGGGGTTGCCCAGCAGCGCATTGGCGGCTTCGGCCAATGGCGCATCGAGCCAGCCTGACACGGCCACACCCTCATGGCGGTGGCCGTGGCGCCCACCGTCTTGCACCGTGGTGCCGATGCCCGGTTGCACGATGGTCAACAGGCCGGCACTCATGCAGCCCCCCGGGGTTCAAGAAAGGATTCACGCGGCAGTTGCCCGGCTTGGCCGAGCTGGTGCAGGCGCTCGTATTCGGTCAGCGGCACGGGGTACCAGCGCACCCGGTCGCCGACTGCGAGCATGGCCGGATGTTCGGCCAAGCGCAGGTCAAACAGTTGTACCGGGGTGCGGCCCAGCAGGTTCCAGCCACCCGGGCTGTCCCAGGGGTAAACGGCGCACATTTCGCCGGCCACCGCCAGCGAGTGGGCCGGTACGCGCTGGCGCGGACTGGCCAGGCGTGGCATGGAAAGCTCGGGCGGCAAGCCACCCATGTAGGGAAAGCCGGGCTGAAAACCAATCACATACACCCGAAATTCCGCGTCCAGCAGCTTTTTCGTGACCTCGGCTTCCGTCAGTCCGTTGGCCTCGGCCAGGCGCGGCAGGTCGGGCGCAAAGCTGGGCTCAAAGCAGACTGGCAGGTGCCAGTGCTGGCCTTCGCGCAGCACTTGGCCACCTTGTTGACCCAATGCCAGCAAGCGCTCGCCCAGGCGCTCAGCGTCTGCGGCCAGCGGATCGAAGTGGACCGTCAGCGAGCGAAAGGTCGGCACCACGTCGGTCACGGCGGCCAACAGCGGTTCGTTCTGGCGCAGCTGGGCCACTTGGTCGGCCAGGTCGGTCACGCGGGCGTTGGTGGCGGTGCTGATGTCGGACCCGAACTCCAGCGTCCAGGCGGCATCACCCAGCGCCAGCAAACGCGGCGCCTGCAAGAGGGGTGTGGCCATGGCTTACCCCACCATCTGGCCGGGCAGCCAGGTCACGATGCCCGGGACGAAGTAAATCAGCAGGATCGCCGCCGCCATCAGCAAAAACATGGGCAGCGCATGCCAGGCCAGGTAGGTGATTTCCTTTTTGGTCATGCCCTGCAGCACAAACAGGTTGAAGCCCACCGGCGGCGTGATCTGTGCCATCTCCACCACCAAGACCACAAAAATGCCAAACCAGACCGGGTCAATGCCGGCTTTTTCGATGGTGGGCAACAGCACGCCCATGGTCAGCACCACAATCGAGATACCGTCCAGAAAGCAGCCCAGCACAATGAAAAACACCATCAGCGACATGATCAGCTGCAGCTGGCTCAGGCCCAACCCGCCAATCCACTCGGCCAGGTGGCGCGGCAGGCCGATGTAGCCCATCGACAGCGTCAGGAACGCGGCACCCGCCAGAATCAGCGCAATCATGCAGTACAGGCGCGTGGCGCCCAGCAAGCTGTCGCGAAACTGCGCCAGCGACATGCCGCCTTGCAGCACCGCAATGACCAGTGCGCCCACCACGCCCAAGGCTGCGGACTCGGTGGCGGTGGCCAGGCCGCTGTACACCGAGCCCAGCACCGAGGCGATGAGGGCTACCACCGGCAGCAGGTTGCGTGAGGCCTTGAGCTTTTCCACAAAACTCATGCTTGGGCCGGCCGGTGGGATCTGGCCCGGGTGCAGCAGTGCCCACATCATGGTGTAGCCCATGAACAGGCCCGCCAGCAACAGGCCGGGCAACACGCCGGCAATGAACAGCTGGGCAATCGACACGTTGGCCGCCACGCCGTACACGATCATGATGATCGAGGGCGGAATCAGCAGGCCCAGCGTGCCGGCCCCGGCCAGGGTGGCCAGCGCCATGTGCTCGGGGTAGCCGCGCTTTTTGAGTTCGGGCAGGGTCATCTTGCCAATCGTGGCGCAGGTCGCGGCGGACGAGCCCGACACCGCCGCAAAAATGGTGCAGCCGATGATGTTGGTGTGCAGCAGGCGGCCCGGCAGGCGTTCCAGCCAGGGTGCCAGGCCCTTGAACATGTCTTCGGATAGCTTGGTGCGAAACAGGATTTCGCCCATCCAGATGAACAGCGGCAGTGCGGTCAATGTCCACGACGAGGCCGAGCCCCAGATGGTCACGGCCATCGCGTCGCCGACCGGGCGGCTGGTGAACAGCTCCATGCCGATCCAGGCCACGCCGGTGAGCGTCAGGCCCACCCAAACGCCACTGGCCAAAATCAGGAACAGTGCAGCGACCAGCAGCAAGGTAATGTTGATGTCCATGGCGAGTCCTTATTCGATGTGGGATGGCTCGTCGCTGCTGGAGGCGTCGCGCAGCGCCTCGCCGCGCAGCAGCAAAATCAGGTCGCCCAGAAAGGCGAACGCAAACAGCGTGGTACCGAGGGCCATGCCGAGCTGCGGAATCCACAGCGGGGTGGCGTCCAGGCCGGTGGAAATGTCAGCAAAC
Organism: Rhodoferax sp.; assembly: GCF_030653815.1. GTDB lineage: Bacteria > Pseudomonadota > Gammaproteobacteria > Burkholderiales > Burkholderiaceae_C > Rhodoferax. The sequence continues at coordinate 111,514 of NZ_JAURYQ010000037.1, forward strand.
TCGTGGGATTGCAGCACCAGGCGAATGGAAAACCAGGCCAGCGCGCCCGACAGCGCCACCGCCAACACATGGCACAGCACGTCAAGCAGCTGCCGGCCTGCAGCGGGCAACTGGTTGAGCAACAGCGTGACGCGGATGTGTTCACCCCGGCGCAAGGTGGGCGCCAAGGCCAAAAAAGCAGAGGCGGCCATGCAATAGCCAGCGTAGGCGTCAGCGCCGGGCAAATCGAATGCCGGGTGCACGCGCCCCAGGATGCTGGCCAGCACGGTCAGCAGGGTGCCCACCATGAAGAACCCGGCCAGGTACCCGGTTGCATTGAAGAATCGATCAAGCTGTTGTCGCATGATCCGCCCTTTTTGAAAGTTGAAAAATGGCCGCCCTGCAGGGGCGGTACTGTTTGGCAATGCTTACTTCTGGAATGCGCTGATGATGGCCTGGCCGTCGGCACCCGTCTGCTTGATCCAGTCGGCCACCATGCTGTCGCCAATCTTCTTCAGCTCGGCGCGCAGAGCCGGGCTGCCGGCGTCCACGGTCATGCCGTTTTTGCGCAACTGGTCCAGGTACCAGCCGTTTTTCTCGGCGCTGACCTTCCAGCCACGGGCTTCGGCATCGACAGCGGCCTTGGTGAGTGCCGCCTGGGCGGGTTTGTCGAGGCCGTCAAACGCTTTCTGCGACACGATCACCAGGTTTTTCGGCAGCCAGGCACTGACGTCGTAGTAGTACTTCACCTGTTCCCAGACCTTGCTGTCATAACCGGTGGCACCCGAGGTCATGAACGTCGTCACGGCCCCGGTGGCCAGCGCCTGCGTCAGCTCGGCCGCCTGCACCGTGACCGGTTGCGCGCCCACCAGCTGCGCAATACGGCTGGTGTTGGGGTTGTAGGCGCGCCACTTTACGCCCTTGAGGTCAGCCACCGTCTGGATCGGCTTGGCACTGAAGATGCCCTGGGGCGGCCAGGCGACCGAGTACAGGACCTTGATGCCTTGCTTGGCCAGAGCCGCCTCGGTGGCGGCGCGCGAGATGCTCCAGAGCTTTTGCGCCTCGGTGTAGCTGGTGGCCAGGAAGGGGATGGAGTCCAGGCCAAACAGCGGATTTTCATTGGAGTAGCCGGAGATGATGATCTCGCCAATCTGGGCCTGGCCACCTTGCACCGAGCGCTTGATTTCGTTGGCCTTGAACAGTGAGCCTCCGTCATGCACCGTGATCTTGAGCTTGCCAGCGGTGGCTTGGTCCACGTCCTTGGCGAACTGATGGATGTTTTCGGTGTGAAAGTTGGCAGCCGGGTAGCCCGTGGGCATGTCCCATTTTTGCTGGGCCATGACCTGGCCTGCGGACGACAAGACTGTGGCGGCGAGGCCGGCAACAGCCCACTGTTTCATAGTGACCATGGAGTACTCCGTGAATGATGAGGTGGCCCACTGGCGGGCGCCAGCAGACGTCATTGATTGCACAACGACAACGTAATGTTAATAGAATATCAACGTTTTGTCATTATGGTTTTCCCTTATTGTTGATTTGTTGTCAGCATAAGCTACAGTTCGATACCGAACAAAGCTTTTTAATGGGTGCTCCGATGTCCTCCAACACGCCTTCCTCACCAACGGCCAGCCCGCTTGCCACTGACTCGCAACGCATCGTCACGTCGGCACACCTGGTGTCAGAAAAGTCGCCTGAACTCTCTGAGCTTGAATTCGGCTTGATCATTGCCACCCATGCGTTCAACCGCTGGATGACGCGTTGCATGGGCGCTGCCGGCGTCAAGGACATGACTGCAGTCGATGTGCTGGTGCTGCACCACACCAACCACCGCGGGACTGAGAAGCGCCTGGCCGACATCTGCTTTGTGCTCAACATCGAGGACACCCATGTGGTGTCTTATTCACTCAAAAAATTGATGGCCGCGGGTTACGTGCGCAGCCAGAAAAAGGGCAAGGAAGTGTTTTTTGCCACCACCGAGGCGGGCACGGCCCTGTGCCTGCGTTACCGCGAGGTGCGCGAGGCCTGCCTGTTGCCCGGCTTTTCCGGTGCCGCGGAAGAAAACTGCCAGTTGGGCGACATGGCCAAATTGCTGCGCACCGTGTCGGGTCGCTACGACCAGGCCGCGCGCGCCGCGACCTCGTACTAAACAAACATCCCCATCACCAGGCGTACCAGCACGCTGAGTGCCAGCGCCACACCCACCGACAGCGCCACAGAAAACCAGGCTTGGGCGCGCCCCAGCGTCTTGTGCATGATGGCGAAAGTCGAGATGCACGGCACATAAAAGGTGATGAACACCAGCAGCGTGACGATCTGCACGGTGCCCAGCACGGTGTTGATGTCCTGCGTGCCCAGCGCCTGGAAAATCATCAATAGCGACAGCTCCTTGCGCAACACGCCAAACAGCAGCGGCAGGCCCAGCACCAGCGGCAGGCCAAGCCACCAACTGGTCAACGGCGTCAGTGCGGTGTTGATGGCGCCGTCAAAGCCAAAGTGCCCCAGCAGGGCCAGCACCACGCTGCCGCCCACCAGCAGCGGCGTGACGATGGTCAGCACATCACTGGAGCGGGCCCAGGTTTCACGCAGCATGGCGCGCCAGTCGGGCAGGGTGTAGGCCGGGATTTCCTGCACCTGGCCCGGGCCGACCTCGCTTTGCCGGTGCGACAGCAGCCAGCCCGTCACGGCAATCAGTAGCAGCGTCAGCGCGTAGATGCCAATCACGCCCAGCACGCCGAGGTACTTGCCCGCCACCGCCAAAATGATGGCCGAGCGTGCCGAGCAGGGCACAAAGGTGATCAGCACCGAGGCAATCAGGCGTTCGCGCCCCGTGGTGCTGCGGGCCACCGCGGAAATGGCCGGCACGTTGCAGCCCAGGCCCAGCAAAAACGGCACGGCCACACCACCGTGCAGGCCGATCTTGTGAAAACCCCGGTCGACCACAAAGGCAATGCGGTGCATCAGGCCCATTTCTTCCAGCGCAATCAGCAGCAGCAACAGCGGCAGCATGTAGGGCACCACGATGCCGATCAGGCCAATGAAGCCATCGACCACGGCGCGCGCCACCACTCCAGGCGTGGACTGCGGCTGCCAGCCGCTGGCGGCCTCGATCAGGCGCTGCGTGGTTTGGCTGTCGATCCAGCCGCTGACCTCGAACACCACAAACAACACGCTGGCGAAAACCGCCAGGCTGGCCAGCAGCCCCCACTGCCGGTGCAGCATGAAGGCATCCAGCCAGAAGCGCCAGCCGCGCCCCGGCTCCAGCGGCCCCGGGCGCTGCGCCGCCTCAAAAATGGTGGCGGCGCGGTGGTGCCGGTCGGCATGGATCTCTTCGGCCAGCGGGCGCGGCAAGCCCAGGCCGGACGCTGCGCGCAGCGCCAGCAAGGATGGCATCAGCGGGCCGAAGTGCTCCTGCAATTCACGTTCGATATAAGCATGGCCGGAGGCAAACAACATCAACAACAACTGGTGCGGCATGCGAAATGCGGCGTCAATGCCGGGCTGCTGCAAGGCGCTGCCCAGCGCCTCCAGGCTGCTGGCAATGTGCTGGCTGGGCGCCTGCGGCAGCGGGCAGACGGCTTGGCGCACCGTGGCCACGGCGGTCCGGAAGAGCTCGGCAACGCCTTGCCCCATCAGCGCTGAAATGGGCACCACGGGCATACCCAACTGGCTGGACAAGGCCTGCAGGTTGATGTGCAGGCCCTTGCGGCGCACCTCGTCCATGTGGTTGAGCGCGAGCACCACCGGACGCCCCAGCTGACTCAGCTCGAGTGTGAGTTCAAGCTGGCTTTGCAGGTTGGTGGCGTCGACCACTTGCACGATCAAATCGGGCGGTTCGAACGGCGCTGGCGCGGCACCGGGCTCGTGCGCCGTGATGGGCGGGCGCTCATTGCCCCACAGCAGGTACTTGAGTGTGCCAAGGTCTTCGTCCTGAAGATGGTGCAGCGCGCTCAGGCTGGGCAGGTCGACCACACTGGCCTCGTCCAGGCCGATCTGCACCGTGCAGGCGCGGTAGATGCGGTGTGTGTCGGTGAGTTCGCCAATCTGTGGCGCGGTGCTGGACACCGCCTTGAACAGCGTGGTTTTGCCGGCACCCGGCAAACCAACCAAGGCGATGCGCAGGCGGCGTGCGCCGCGCAGCAGCGGGGTATGCAGCATGATGCTGGTTTCGGACACGTGGGTCCTGGGGCTTTTCGTGGGGTGGTGACTGACTGCCATGGGCAGGCGTATTGTCGCCCAAGGCACCAGGTCAATCTGCTATAAAGCGGCAAGAAGGGCTAGCGCATTACCATGAATCAATTGCATCGCATCCACGCCAGTGGCTCGCAGGAGCGGCTGGACCGCCTCATTCAGGAGCGCCTGGCGCCGGACGCTGACAAGGCGCGCATCGACCAGCGCATCTGGGACCTTTTTGGTGAGGACTGGTGCGTCATGTTCACTGACCTGTCCGGTTTTTCGCGGCGTGTGGAAGAGTTCGGCATCATCCATTTTCTGCAGATCATTCACGAAGCCGAGCGCTTGCTGATTCCGGTCATCGAGGACCATGAGGGCATTCTTTTGAAGCTGTTGGGCGATTCCTTTCTGGTCATTTTTCGCAATCCGCAAAAAGCCATGAAATGCGCCCTGGGTCTGCAGCAATTGCTGGCCGCGTACAACCTGGACCGGCTGCCAGAAGAGCAGGTGCTGTTATGCGTGGGCCTGGGCTATGGCCGGGTCCTGCGCATCGGCGACAGCGATGTGTTTGGCGCCGAGGTCAACGCTGCCAGCAAATTGGGCGAGGACATCGCCAGGGGCGGTGAAATACTGGTGACCGGCGCGTTCAGGCAGCAGTGCGGGGATTTGGCTGGCACCAGCTTCATGCAGCTCGCGCAAGCGCCAGCGGGTACCGCCACGGCTTTTCGGGTTGTGTTTTGACAAGCCGCCCGGATCTCAGGGCCTGACCACCGGCCACCCTCGGCGCACCCATTCGCTCATGCCGCCCTGCACAAATCGCACGTGCGGGTAGCCGCGTTCACGCAAGGCCGACAGCGTTGAACTGCTGCGGTTCTGCGTGTTGCAAATCAGCAGCACCGGCTTGTCACTGGCAGTGGGTATTTCCGACAGGCGCGCGCCGAGTTGGCGCATGGGCAGCAACTGCGCGCCTTTGGCCACGCCCGTGGCGTGCTCGTTGGGTTCGCGAATGTCGATCAGCACCACCCGACCGGCCTCATGCTCGGCGCGCGCGAAATCCAGCGTCACCGAATCCGACGTGGCGGCTTCCGGGCTGCAGGCGGCCAGGGTCAGCCCCAGGCTGATCACAAGCAAGGACAGGCTGCGTCGTGTGCATGGAAATGAAAAGTCCTGATGGCTGGCGGGAAGGCGGGTCGTGCGTGGCATGGTTGGCGTCTGAAAAAGGAGGAACGGGGGCAATTCGGGTTGAACTATTATCCTTCCACCATGACCACCACCCATTTGCTCTATCTGCACGGTTTTCGCTCGTCGCCCGCTTCCAACAAGGCGCGCCTGATGGCGGCCACGGTGGCCAGCCGACACCCGGACGTGGTCTGGTGGTGCCCGGCGTTGGCGGCGTCGCCGAAACAGGCGATGGCCGAGGTGCTGGAGGGCATTGCGGATTGGCCAAGAGACCGCATGGCGGTGCTGGGCTCTTCACTTGGCGGGTTTTATGCCACCTGGCTGGCCGAGCGTCTGGGCTGCAAGGCGGTGCTGTTGAACCCTGCGGTGCACCCGGCGCGTGACCTGGCGGCCTACATTGGCGACAACGCGCTGTGGCATGACCCTGACCAAAGCTTTTACTTCGACCCGACTTTTGTCGATGAGTTATTGGCGCAGGAAGTGACCCGCATCAGCCGCCCGGAGCGCTACTTGGCCGTGATCGCTCGCGGCGACGAGGTGCTGGACTGGCGCGAGATGACCGGCCATTACCCCGGTGCCACCATCAAGCTGCTGCCCGCTGGCGACCATGCCCTGAGCGACTTTGAGCAGCATCTGGAGGACATCCTGGCGTTTTTGGCATTGGCCTGAACGCCAGCAATGGGCTCAGTTTTCGACCACGCGCAAAGACCACGGCGTTTTTTGCCAGGCCACGCATTCTTCGTTGAGCAGGTAGGCTGACTGTGGGTACAAACGGGCCCAGTCGCTGTTGAAGTGCAGCACAAATTGGCGCACGTTCTTGGGATCCTGGTGCAGGCTGATGCCCGTCACATCCGGGTCGCGCCGGGCGTGGCACAACACCACCGCCAGGCGCAGCACCAGCAGTTGCTGGATGAACAGCTGGTCTTCAAAGTCGGCCTCCAACTTGCGCAATTTGCCGCGGTGCCCCAGCACCAGCAGGCTGAGCTTGTGCAGTTCGGTCAGGGCGAAACCCATGGCGTCGGTGTTGTCCAGAATGTAGGCGCCATGCTTGTGGTAGTCGCTGTGCGAGACGTGGCTGCCAATCTCGTGCAATTGCGCGGCCCAGGTGAGTTTGCGGCTGACGCGCTCGTCCACTGTCGCGTTGTTGAGCTGCCGGTAAAGCGCGTTGGCAATCTGGCCGACCCGTCTGCCGTGCACCGGATCGGCGCCAAATTTGGCAGCGAGGCGCTCCACCGAATGGTCGCGCAGGTCGGTGTGCTGCTGGCCCGACCCCAGCATGTCCTGCAGCAAGCCGTGGCGCAGACCGCCGGTGGCCTGTTCCAGGCGCTCGATGCCCAGCAGGTCAAACAGGGCGCGCAGCACGCTCAAGCCGCCGCCAATGATGGGTTTGCGATCGTCGCGCATGCCGGCCAGGCGCAAGCGGTCGGTGCTTTGGGCCGCCAGCAGTTTGTCTTGCAGCCAGTCCAGCCCGGGGCGCGTGACCGAGCCGGCCGGCCAGCCCGCAGCCACCAGCACGTCGACCACCGCGTTCACCGTGCCTGCCGAGCCGTAGGCCACGTCCCACTGGTCGGGACTGTACAGGCTCAGGGCTTCGTCCAGCACGGCTTTGGCGGCAATTTCGGCCATCTGAAACGAGCGCTTGGTGAACTGGTTGTCACCAAAATAGCGCATCGACCAGGCAATGCTGCCCACCCGGTACGACTCCATCTGAAGCGGCTCGCGCCCATGACCCAGAATGATTTCGGTGGAGCGTCCGCCAATGTCGATGACCAGGCGGCGTTCCTGCGTGCTTGGCAGCGCCTGGGCCACGCCCTGGTAAATCAGCCGGGCCTCTTCGCGGCCCGAGATGACGTCGATCGGGAAGCCCAGTTTTTCGGTGCCGATGGCCAGGAATTCGTCCCGGTTACGGGCTTCGCGCAGGGTTTGGGTGGCTACGGCACACACTTCGGCCTCGGAAAAGCCCGCCAGCCGTTCGCCAAAGCGTGCCAGGCAGTCCCAGCCGCGCTGCATGGCAGCCGGCGTGAGGTTGCGGTTGTCGTCCAGGCCATTGCCCTGGCGCACGGTTTCCTTGAGGTATTCGGTGCGGTAGAACTGACCGTGTTCAATACGGCCGATTTCGAGCCGGAAGCTGTTGGAGCCCAGGTCAACAGCCGCCAGGCGTGGTGTGTTTTGCATGGTCAAAAATTCAAATCGTCAGACTCCCCAGCATAGCACCAGAAGCCGGCGTGTCCGGGCCACTCCATGCTTTCAGCGCGCGCAACAGCGGGCGTTTTTTGGCCTGGTGGCCACCCATGCGTTGCAGGATGTCGTCCAGCGTGCGAATGGCCTGGCTGATGTAGGGCCCCTTGTTGAGCATGACGCACTCGGCGCGCACACCCAGGCCGGCGTCCGAGATCTCGGCGCGCGAGGGCAGGCCGGTCTTGGCCATGAATTCGAGCACCTGGGTGGCCCAGATCACCGGCATGTGGGCGGCTTCGGCGCACCACAAGATTTCTTCCTGCACTTCGGCCAGGCGCTCATAGCCGCACTCCACCGCCAGGTCGCCGCGCGCAATCATCACGCCCGACACGTTCGAAGCCATGGCTGACAGCATCAGCTCAGGCAGGTTTTCGAAACCCTGCAGGGTTTCGATCTTGAGCACGATGCCCATGTCGTCGCGGCCCAGACGCTGCAGCTGCCCGCGCAGCAGCGCAATGTCAGCCGGCTTTTGCACAAACGACAAGCCCACCATGTCGGCCTCGGCCGCCACCGTCTGCAGGTCTTCGATGTCCTTGTCGCTCAGCGCGGGCAGGTTCAGTTTGCTGTCGGGCAGGTTGATGCCTTTGTCGCCCGTGAGTTTTTCACCTTCCGGGCGCGCCTGGGTGATCTCGATGTCGAGCCAGTCGTCGGTTTGCTGGCGGATCACGCCGCCAATGCGACCATCGTCAAACCAGATGCGCTGGCCCACCCGGGCCTGGTCGATGACCTGCGGCAGGGTCACGGCCACGTGTGCCGGCTCCGGGCTGGGCGCGTCGGAGTCGTCGTCCATCGCGGCGGGCTGGCCGAGCCCGTCACGCGTCAGGCGCAGGTGGTCGCCCACATGCAGGCGCAAGGCACCTTGTTGGCTGTCAATCTGACACACCAGGGTGGCGTGTTTTTTCTTGCCGCCCGCGCCACCGAGAGTCAGCACGGTTTCCGGCGTCAGGTAAGCCGTTTGCAGGCATTCGGTGACGGCGCCGGTGTCGTCGTTGTGGACCACCAGCAGCTGGCGCTTGGCACCACGCGCGTCGGTGAAATGGATGTGGCTGCCGGCTTTCAGGCGCGCCAGCCAGACCTCCCAAACGCCCACGCTGGCGTCGACATGCGGTACTTGCGCGGTGCTGTCGATGGGGCGCAGGTGCAGCCGGGCCGGGCGCACCACCCGGCCCATGTCGTCCTTGCCGGGCTTGAGCTTCAAGACCGGTGGCCGGTCCGCCACGGGGCCGGTCCTGATTTTGGGGCCACCCAGGTCCATCAGCAGCTTCACCGGCCGCTGGGCTGCGGCGGCGGCGCTGCGCACATGGGCGCTCATGCGTTGCCAGTCGCTTGGCGTGTCGTGGGCGCAGTTGATGCGGGCAATGTCCATGCCGGCGTCCACCAGTTCGCGTACCAGTTGGGCGTCGCTGGCGGCGTCCGAGGGCAGCGTGACCATGATGCGGACCGGGCGCCCTGCGGGGGCCTGGCCCAGCAGCCTGAGCGTGTGTTTTTTGAGCAGCGCACGGCTGCTGATGCTGCCCGCAGGTTCTTCGGCAGACTTGTCCTGCCAGGCCTGGCCGGTCAGGCGGTGCAACAGGCCCAGCACCTTGTCCAGGCTGGCCAGCACATGCGACTCGGAGCGTCCCAGCGACGACAGCCCGAGCCTGGCGAGTTGTTCCTGCAGCGGACGCAGGTCGATGCTGCGCAGGGTCAGGTAATGAATCAGGTTGCGCGCGCTCTTGCGGTACTCGGGCAGCACCTTGTCAAGCTCAAGCTTGAGCGCTTTTTCGCGCGCCAGCATGGCCTGTCGCAAGGCCCACAATTGGTCGATGAGCTTGAGGCAGATGTCAAAGTCCTGCGGGTCGCCCCCGACAGTTGGCGATGGGGCAGCAGCGGCTGCAGCGTGGTCTTGTTTACTCATGCCGCCGTTTATAGGCGCCTTTCATGACACTGTCATGAAAATGGCATGATGAGTCAGTCGCAAGGATAATTTGCGCAAGTCCTGGGTCAACCTGCCTTGAAAGGCCTTACGCCATGAAGTCACGCCCGCACCACAGCGCGCCGCAAGAGGTGGAACTCAAACTGAGCCTGCCGGGTCCCCATGCGGCTGAGCTGGCCAAGCGGCTGGCCCAACTGCCGGCATTGGCGCGGCGCAAGCCGTCCCGGCTGTCCCTGAGCAATATTTATTTCGACACACCCGACCAGGCTTTGCGCCAGCAAGGTGTTGCCTTGCGTTTGCGCCGGGTTGGCAGCGAGGCCGATCCGCGTTGGCTGCAAACCCTGAAAACCAGCAGCGGCGAGCGCTCCGCCCTGAGCCAGCGCGGCGAATGGGAAAGTCCGGTGGCCGGGCCGGCGCTGGACCGGGCGGCGCTGGCCCACACCGCCTGGACCGGCATCGACCCCGATGGCCGCCTGTTTGCTGCCCTGGCGCCGTGTTTTGTCACCCGCTTCGAGCGCACCCTTTGGCTGGTACGCCGACGCGGTGGCAGTGTGGTGGAAGTGGCGCTGGACATCGGTCAGGTCGAGGCCAACGGCAAACAGGCCCCTATTTGCGAACTGGAGCTTGAACTCAAGGCGGGTGATTCCACGGCGCTGTTCGCGCTGGCGCACCAGCTGGGCCGGGGTGTGGCGCTGCTGCCGGCCAACCGCAGCAAGGCCGAGCGCGGCTTTTTGCTGGCGCAAGACGCGCTCGACCTGCCGCAGCGCGCGCAGCGGGCCCCCCTGGTTTTGCCCTTGAGCCGGCTCGAGCTGGCGCAGCGCGTGCTGCGCGAGATGTTTGGGCACTTCAGTCAAAACCTGGAAGCCCTGGGCACGTCGGACGATCCCGAGGTGGTGCACTAGGCCCGCGTGGGCTGGCGCCGCTTTCGCTCGGGCTTGCGGCTCTTTGGCAAGACGCTGGCGCTGTCCCAGCCGCCAGCGTGGCTGGACTTGCAGCCCTTGCTGGCGGGGCTGGGCGCGCTGCGCGACCTGGATGTGGCCGTGACCGAAACGCTGCCAAGCCTGGCCGATGGCTACACACTGGGTGATGTCGGTCGAGCCCAAGCCTGGCAGGCCGTGTTGGCCGCCCTGACGCAAGCCGCCGCCGCGCAGCGCCAACAGCTGCGCCAAAGCCAGCAGGCACCGGCTGTTGGCCTGTGCTTGCTGGCGCTGACCGAATGGCTGGAAAATTTGTCGGCAGCGGACAACGGCGGGCCGGTTCAAAGAGGCGCGCTGCGTCGTTGGGCCAGGCGCCGCACCGGGCGCCTGCAGCAGCGCCTGGCGCAGGCCCACAAGCAGGCTGACACGCCGCAGCAGCAACACCGGGTGCGCATTCTGGCCAAAAGGCTACGTTATGGGGTCGAGGCGCTGCGCGCGCTGTTGCCCCGGCATCAGGCAGACACCTGCATCGAGCAGGCCAGCCAGCTTCAGGGCCGCCTTGGCCAGTCCCGCGATGTGGCGCAGGCCAGCGCCTTGGTGGTTGCGCTGGCGCTGGACCGCCACATTGAGGCCTATTTGCAAGGTGTGGCGGTGGGTTTTAAAGCAGGTCTGGGCTCTGCACCGTGACCACCAGGGTCTGCGCCTGGGCTTCGCGCTCGCGGCTGCGCAGCCACCAGACCGCGCCCTTTTTGACCGAACATTCAGCGACGCTCAAGCCAAGCAATTGGGCGATGGTTTGCCCCAGTGTGGGTTGATGCCCCACCACCAGCACGCATCCCCTGGCATCGGGCCATTGCACCAACTCCAGCAACTGCGCCGTGCTTGCGTCCGGCTCCAGCTCGGACCTGAGCTTGAATTTCCGGCCCAAGGCGCTGGCAGTTTGCTCGGTGCGAACTGCCGGACTGACCAGAATGCGGGTGTTGTCGGGCAACTGGCGATCGAGCCAGCCAGCCATGCGCTTGGCCTGCTTTTCGCCGCGCGTGGTCAGGCGCCGGGCCATGTCGTCACAGCCCTGCGTCCATTCTTGCGCCTCGGCGTGGCGCCACAAAATCAGGTCCATGCCCACAATATAGGTCAAAAAGATGTCAATTTGAAGACAATGCCGCCGCGCGGCCGCGCTGCACGTTCACCGGCACCAGCAGCACCAGGCCCAGCACAAACAGCACCGAGGTGCTCAAAATGGCGGTGCGCTGGTCGCCACCAGTGACCCAGGTGATGAGGCCGTAGCTCAAGGGGCCGACGATGCTGGCAAGGCGGATGGCAAAGGTCCACAGGCCGTAAAACTCGGCCACCTGGCGCTGCGGCGCAAACAGGCCTGCCATGGCACGCCCGGCCGACTGGCTGCTGCCCATGCACAGGCCGGCAATCACGGCGGCGTACCAGAAGTCGCCCTTGCTGCCGGCCTGCGCGGCGATGACGCAGGTGGCAATCCAGCCCAGCAGGGTGATGGCCAGTGCAATTTTGTGACCGATGCGGTCCTGCAGGTAGCCCCAGCTGAAGGCGCCTGCAGCGGCGGCCAGGTTCAGTACAAAAATCAGCACCATGGTTTCCTGCTGCGCAAAGCCAATCACCTGCTCGGCATAAATGGCAGCCAGCGCAATCGCCACGGCCACGCCGGCCTGGTAACACACGGCGCAGGCCAGCAGCCACATGAAGTCCGTGAACTGGCGGGCCTGATGAAAAGTGTGTTGCAACTGCTTCAGGGCGGCCCGGAAGCCGCCTTGGCCGAGCGCGGCCGGGTTGGGCTGCGCCCGCTCTTTCAGCAGGGCAAAGGTGACCAGCGCCGCCGCACCGTAAAGTGCCGCCGTGATCAGCATCGTCACCGGCACAAACTGCGCCGCGCTCTGGCCCTGGCCTTGCGCCCACAGCACATAAGCCAGGCACAACCCGAGCGCCAGCATGCCGCCAAAGTAGCCAAAGCTCCAGCCCCAGCCACTGACCTTGCCCAGCGACTCAGCACGCGCCAGTTCGGGCAGAAATGCCGCCGTCATCGACTCGCCCCAGGCGTAAAAGGTGTTGGACACCACAATCAATACGATCGCCAGCGCCACGCTGCCAGGGCCGACCAGCGCCAGCGCCGCCGTGGCCAGCACGCAGCCCGCCGTGAACAGCGTGAGCAGGCGCTTTTTGGCCGCACGCAAGTCGGCGTAGGCGCCCAGGCTGGGCATGGTGAGCATGACGATGGCGTTCGACAAGCTCAGTGCCGCCGTCCAGGCCAGCGTGGCCCAGGGCGCGCCTTGCGCCACACTGCCGACGAAATAGGCCGCAAACACGGCGGTGATGACCACCGTGGTGTAGCCCGAGTTGGCAAAGTCGTACATGGCCCAGCCAAAGACCTCGCGCTTGCGCACGCCAGGCTGGAGGGCTTGTTGGGAGAAAAGTGGCATGGTGGTTTGCAGTGTAAAACAGCCGTCCCCAAAACAAAAAACCCGGCCCCCATGCAAGGGCCGGGCAAAGCGGCATGGCCGCGGTTAACGTCGATTTTCTGGCTGAGGTGCCAAGGCATCAGGTTCCGATTTTTCCGCCATCATTCTTGGTGATGACGATGGTGGCCGAGCGCGGGCGCTTGCCGGCGCCGTAACCGGCGTTGCCGGGCCACTGGCTGGTGTACTTGGATGGGTCGGCAATGTCGGCCATCTTGGTGTTCTCGCCCGGGTGCTGGATGTTGATGAACATCGTCTTGCCGTCCGGCGTTTCGCACAGGCCGGTGATTTCGGAGTCCTTCGCGCCGACCAGGAAGCGCTTGAGCTTGTCGTCGCCCGGTGCTTTGCCCACGTAGGTGTCCACGCTCACCGTCGTCTTGTCGGCCTTGGTGTAGCTCAGCGTTTTCTTGGCGCCATCGCCCACGGAGCCCGGCAGGGCGGCGAGCATCATGCAGTTGCTGACATCGGTGAAGGCGCCGTCGTCGGTCTGGATCCACATGATGCCGGTGGAAGGGCTGAACACCAGGCCGTCAGGGCTGGAGAAGTCTTGGTCGTCGGTCAGGCTGGACAAGTTGACGGTGCCCGGTGCGGCGCTGGATTCGGCACCGAACAGGTACACGTCCCAGTTGAAGCTGGTGCCGGCGTTGCCGGCCGTGCCTTCCTTCATGCGCAACACATGGCCGTTCGGGTTGCCGGTTTGTGTGCTGCTGCCGTTTTTGATGTCGCTGTAGACGCGCGGGTTGGCGCTATCGGGTGCAGCCTGGCTGCTGTTGGCGGGCTCGATCCGGCGGTTGCTGTTGTTGGTCAGGGTGAAATAGATTTCACCATTGGCCACGTTGGTCGAGCACCACTCCGGGCGGTCCATTTTGGTTGCGCCCACCGCATCGGCGGCCAGGCGTGAATTCACACAGATGTCGGCCTGGTCGGCGAAGGCGTAAGCGGCGTAGCCCGAGATCAGCGGGTTGCTGGTGCTCAACTCGATCCAGCCACCGGTGCCGTCGCTTTTGAACTTGGCGACAAACAGTTTGCCGGCGTCGAGGTAGGTGTCGCCGGTGGTGATGCGGTCGGCCGGGTTGGCGTCGGCAGCGGCCCAGGACTTGGCGGACACGAACTTGTAGATGTACTCGCCGCGCGAGTCGTCACCCATGTACACGGCGAGCGGCTGGCCCACCACCGGCTTGCCAAAAGCCGCGCTTTCATGCGCGAAGCGGCCCAGGGCGGTGCGCTTGCGGGCGGCCTTGGTTTTGTCGTAGGCGTCGATCTCGACGATGTAGCCGAAGGTGTTCATTTCATTGCGGTAGTCGTCGCTGCCATCGGTGCTGGTGCCGAGCTTGCTGTTGTTCCAGCGTGCGTATTTGTCATCGCTGCCAGCAGATTCCCAGCCGTGGCGCGAGGCTGCGCCCTGGCTTCGGCCATAACGCTTGAGTGCCACCACGCTCTTGTCCGCGCGGGCCGCGTCATCCGTGGCGCTGCGGAAAAAGTAACCCGCCCAATTCTCTTCGCCGGTCAGAAAGGTGCCCCAAGGCGTCTTGCCGGTGCCGCAGTTGTTCAGCGTGCCGCGGGACTTGGTTCCGTCGGTGGAGTGTTTGGTTTTCAGCAGCGCGTTGCCGCGGGCGGGTCCGGTGAGCTGCATGTTGTCGCTCAGGGCGGTCAGGCGGAAGTTGAAGCTGGATGCCGGGACGGTGGCCCACTTTTTCCCGGCCTTTTTGATTTCGACCACGGACACGCCGTGAATGGCCGTTTCCTTGTCAACTTCAGCTGCCGGGCGGGGCAGGGTGCTGGCACCGCCGTTGGCATGCAGGAAGAAAGAGCTGAGCTTTTCGTCGGTGGTGGCTTCGTGGTTCACTGCCAGCAAGCCGCGGTCGACGGACGACAGCGAGGGCTTGCCGGATTTGTCCAGGCCAAACCATTCCATGCCGTCGTGGTGGTCGCCGGCGCGGTGCTCATAGTCGGTGTCGGTGCCGTCGTTTTTGTAGGCGGGCGTGCCTGCGGTCAGGGGATCGCCCAGTGCGTAGAGCACGCTGGCGGTGTAGCCGGCGGGCACCACCACGGTGTCAGCCAGGCTCTTGGCGACCGCCTTGAAACCCAGCTTGCCCGCGGCCGACGCTGCAGGCTGCGCGGCAACGGCCACGCCACTGGCAGCCAGCCCGGCACCGCCCAGCATCGCGGTGCCGACGCTGCTCACGCCGCCAAGCAGCACGCCGCGGCGACTCAGGCGCGCTTGCAGCACCGAATCAAAGCTCGGGTTGTTGCTGGTGTTGGAGTTTTCGTCGTTAAAGTCAATTTTTTCGGTCATTATGGTGTTCCTGGGGGTTTCGTTGCGTCTACAAAAATCGCCTGCGTAGCTTACGGAGGCACTGTGACGCTTTGGTGAAAATTGAATGATGATTTGGTGACAGTCGCGTGTTTGTGAGCTATTCGGATGGCGGCATCAGCGAGGGCGAAGGCCGGGCTTCAAGTCGTCTGGCCTGCCTCTTGGCCCCATAGGGCCATGCCGTCGGCAGATTGTTTGGCCGCTGCTGCTGCATTGGCCACCTGCTCTGCGTTTCCGAAATCACCGGGGTGTACCTCAACTGCGCCGATAGACAGGGTGGTCAAGGCAAAAAATTGCGAGAAGCCCTGACGGTCTTGCGCTTCGATGCCGCCCCTCTGCCGGTCGCGTTCGTCAAACAGATGGGCCGCCTGGGTGTTGAATTTCTCGATCATGCAACGGCATTGCGCGGCCCAGTTCGCGCTTTGAAACACCACGGTGAAGTCGTCACCGCCCACATGGCCCAAAAAATCGCGCCGCTCCTGCACGTGGCAGGCAGCCACCCGGGCCACCAGCCGGATCACGTCATCGCCACGCCAGTAGCCGTAGCGGTCGTTGTCCATCACGATGAAGCCATCGTCCAGGTAACGTTGGTCGTCGGACGTCAGAATGCCCAGCAGGTCATCAATGGTGTGCTTGCTTTCGATCAGGCGCGGCTGCAAATTGGCCCATTGCAGGCACTGCTTGTTGCCCCACAACTCCCGGGAAGAGAGCTTGCTGTATCGGTCCAGAAAGTTCATCCGGTTGATGATGCCGATGGGGCTATCGCCCCCAACCAGGGGCAATGCATGCAGGTGCGGATGCTTTAAAAATAAGGCTGCCACCTGGTCGATTTGGGTTTGGGGCCCCATGGTCGGGGCTTGCAAAATGTTCAAACGGTCAAAGATGTTGGCCTGCGTGCTCTGTCTGACTTCCGGGTAAACCGCCACCTGGCTATTTACCAGTACGGCCACCGCACCGGGCTGTACCGCGGTGCAGGGCTGGGCATGCGGACGCGCCAGAAAGTAGCCCTGCCCAAAGGTGAGTCCGAGGTCACGCAGAAGGCGCAGGTCGTCGTCGGTTTCAATGCCCTCCGCGACCAGCTCGGAGCCAAAAATTTCCGCAATTTTTTGCAGTGTCTGAATGGTCTTTGCTTTGTCGGCATGTGTGCTCACGGTGTTTGGTGTGGTGTTCGCACCCATCAACATTTTGGCGGGCATGGGCGGCATGTCGGAGTTTTCCATGATGACTCAGGGAATTCCCTGGTCCATTGCCTATGGTGCATTTTTTGTTGGGCGCGGCCCTGATCGGCGTGCTGACTTTTACCGCGCTCAAACGCCTGGAAACCCGCCAGCTCAAACTGAAGAAATCGCGCTGAGCGGTGGTAGCTCTGGCGGCATCAGGCGCCAGCGCGCGCCGTGGGCGTTTGTTTCATGTAGTCTTTGACTGGCAGGTCGTTTTCACTGATGTGGTGGCCCATCCAGTCAGCAATCAAGCCACTTAAAACCGGTCTGTCCAGAATGCTGCGGGAGGCGTCTGCCAACAAGTTGTCCAGCTGCGTTCGCGCGGCCCGGTGCACCCCTTTATGTTCTGCCAGCGTAGGGCAGTCGTTGGCTTCCAAAATGCTTTCCTCCAGCGTGTCGTGCAGTCGCGCCAGCCTGACAATGTCCTCCAGCGCGCTGTTAATCTGGTCTTCGGTGGCGGTATCGGTGTCCAGCAGGCGCATCAGGTCCCGGCCCAATTCCAGCAGGGTGATGTGCTGCTCGTCCAGTTTGGCATTGCCCACACTCAAGCTGGGTGACCATTTTGGAATTGGTTTGACGCGGTGCGGTTTGGAAGGATTTTTGGGCTGCATGGCATTCATCAAAAATTGCTGTGTGTTCACGCGTCCGGGGCTGATCAAGCGGTGAATTGTCGCAAAAAATGGGAATGTCAAACAAAGAAATTTCGCGCCCGGCTTGGACAGGTCAAAGTCCAAGCGGGCATTCATCAGTTTTCAGTCCTTGGCGGGCCGACCGGTTTTGATGGCCGGAATGGCCTTTGTGACCTTCAGAAAATTGGCATCGGACATGCTGGCCAAGGCCAGGATGCCGGCGCGAATCAGTTCGCTCTTCTTGATCGAAGTTCCCAGCTTGACACTGCGGTGCTTCAACTCTTCCAGCTTGAGGTATTCCAGCTTGGGGATGGTGAAACTGTCACGCACCAGCTTTGGTTTTTTAGGCTTCAGCAACTTGATTTCTGCCTGCTTTGCAGTTGCCGTGACTGGCGCCTTGGGCTGGACTTTCACTGCTGTTTTAACTTCAAGATTGGGCGCGACGGTTGGCGTGGTACGCACGACCGGTTTGACCGCTGCCTTGGGCGTTGCCTTTTTGGCGACGGACTTGACAGCCACCTTGGCCGCCGGCTTGGCCGGGGCAGCTACTTTTTTGACGGCTGTTCGAGGTGCTCTTTTGGCCACTGCCTTGGCGGCTGCAGAGGCGGGTGCAACGGGCACTGATGGCACTGGCGCTGTGCTGCCGGCGCCTGGCTGGACTGCAGGGGGCTCGGTGGCCGCGTCTGCTTGCATGCTTGATGTCATGGTGGACCTGCTGGAGTTAAACAAGGTAAATAGTTTATACCGTTTAAGGAAATCGGGGCAATTCAATCAGCGCGCGTCACACCATTGTCATTGCCGTCTGTCAAATTGAAACTGCTCGTGGCACTTCTGTACGGCCGATGCGGTCTACCAGAATCTGCGTGAAATTGGCCACGCCAAAACGGACCACGTATGGGTGTTGTCAGGTAATCACATTTACCGCATGGATTACGGACGTCTGCTGGCAGCGCATGTCGAGCGTGAGGCCGACCTGACCGTGGCTTGCATTCAGGTGCCAGCGTGCGACGCAGCATGCTTTTTTACGGCGTGCATGTGCACAGCCATGCCCTGATCGAGGATTCGATCGTGCTGCCCAAGGTGCCCGTCAGGCGTGACTGTCAACTCAAAAAATGCATCATCGACCGTGGCTGCCATCTTCCCGACGGCAGCCAAATTGGTAATGATCCGGTCGCGGACCACAAACGTTTTCATGTCACAGCGTCGGGCATCACCCTGGTGACCCGGAGGATGCTCGGTCAGGATGTGAGCTTGCTTCGATGAACGGCTTCCACTGGCCGTTGACTTGTCACATCACTGAAACGCCACCCACGCAGAATGCTCTCATCTCTTCAACGTCAAGAAGCACCTTCAAGTTCCATGTACATCGACGAATCGACAAAAATCTCAGCCTGCGGCCTTCGTTATCTGTCCAAAGAAAAAGGCGCGCCATTTCAACCGGCTGGAGCGCCCGGCGAAACTCGCAGTTGCATCAAATGTGGCCAACACAAGGCGCGCAGCAGAGGCAGCATTCAACGCTATTTGAACGCCCTGATGTTTTTTTGTTTTGACTGCCGTCCCGTCCGTCTGTCACGGACTGACCGATGCTGACGGCCGCCAAAGCCTCGATGCCAGGCCGCCGCAGCACGCTCTTTTAGCCGGTCTGCCTAGTAGACTTCGGGCACCAGGATTTCGTTGGGGACGGGCAGGCGCACGTAATCTTCGTTGCGCTCACGCGGCGGCAACATGATCGGTGGATGTGTGATTTCGTGGTAATCGAATTGGCTCAAGAGGTGATGGATGCAATTGAGCCGGGCCTTTTTCTTGTCGTCAGCCTGAACCACCCACCAAGGCGATTCCGGTGTGTGCGTGCGCTCGAACATGACTTCCTTGGCCTTGGTGTATTCCTCCCAGCGGCGGCGCGACTCCATGTCCATCGGACTGAGCTTCCATTGCTTCAGCGGGTCATGGATGCGCCCCAAAAACCTGATTTGCTGCTCTTCGTCTGAGATGGAAAACCAGTACTTGATCAGGGTGATGCCCGAGCGCAGCAGCATTTTTTCGAATTCGGGTACCGAGCGAAAAAATTCTTCGTACTGCTCGTCCGAGCAAAAGCCCATGACGCGCTCCACACCTGCGCGGTTGTACCAGCTGCGGTCAAACAGCACGATTTCACCGGCGCCGGGCAGGTGCGCCACATAGCGCTGAAAATACCACTGGGTTTGCTCGCGGGCATTGGGGGCCGGCAAGGCGGCCACGCGGCAGACCCGCGGGTTCAGCCGCTGGGTAATGCGCTTGATGGTGCCGCCCTTGCCGGCGGCATCGCGGCCCTCGAACAGGATCACGATTTTCTGGCCGGTCTTGACGACCCAGTCCTGCAGCTTGACCAGTTCACCCTGCAGCCGGAACAGCTCGCGGAAATACAGCTTGCGGCCGTTTCTGTAGGCCTCGGACTCCAGGTCCAGCGTGCTGTCGGCCATCTCATCGAGGTTGCGGTCTTCGAGCTCGAGTTCAAACTCTTCGTCGTTGCTGTCGGCCAGGTCGCGGCGGATGCGCTGGACCAGTTTTTCCTCGTTCAAATCCAAGTTCAACTCCTGAGTGCTGTGGCTTGATAGGGTTTAAATGGACTTTGACGTGGCGGGTGTCGCGTCAGCCATCCCCTGTGCCATGGCACTTGAGTCGAGCAGACGCAGTTTGCTGGCGTAATGCCGGTCGAGTCGCCATTCGTTCAGGATTTCAAGGGCTAACTCAAAGCGTTTGTCGTCCAGCGAATAAAGCTGTTCGACCGAAAGGGTGGTTTCGCTCTCAAGCCCCAGCACCAGCGCTGCAATGATTTTGGCGGCAGCGTCGTTGGGGTTGTTCTCAATCAGTTTGCGGGCTTTTTTGATGGCAAGCATGGTGTGTTTTCCAAATGTTGTAACCGAGCGATTCTGTTTTCGGCCTAGGATAGCTGACACTCTAGCGCTATTTGATGTCATTTTGGTGACATTCGCATGAAGCTCGCGCTTGGGCCGACTGCTAGAAATTGCTATTTTTGTCACGGTTCTGACATATTGGTGTCGTAAATTACAGCTTGTCGAGCCAAACAGGGTTCAACATTTGATCCATTCAATTAAAGGATTCCTCATGAATAAAAGTATTTTCAAGTCCGTTTTGGCGACCACCATGGTGTCTTTCTTCGGCGCAGCGGCATTGACCAGCGTGGTCAATGCCCAAAGCATCACCGGTGCAGGCGCAACCTTCCCGGCACCTATTTATGCCAAGTGGGCTGCCGAGTACAACAAAGCCACCGGCATCAAGGTGAACTACCAGTCGGTGGGTTCGGGTGCCGGCATCAAGCAAATTGACTCCAAAACGGTTGATTTTGGCGCCTCTGACATGCCTCAGACCGACGACGTGTTGAAAGCCAAGGGTCAGTTCCAGTTCCCCACCGTGATTGGTGGCACCGTGCCCGTGATCAACATCAAGGGTATCGCTCCGGGCCAGATGAAGCTGGACGGCCAAGTGCTGGGTGACATCTATTTGGGCAAGATCACCAAGTGGAACGATGCCGCCATCAAGGCGCTGAACCCTACGCTGGCTTTGCCGGATGCCGACATTGCGCCCGTGCGTCGTGCCGACGGTTCAGGCACCACCTTCAATTTCACCAACTACCTGAGCCGCGTGCATCCGGAATGGAAAGCCAAGGTGGGTGAGGGCACGGCTGTAAATTGGCCGGTGGGTGCCGGTGGCAAGGGCAACGAAGGCGTGGCTGCATTCGTCAACCGTCTGCCGAACTCGATAGGTTACGTTGAATATTCGTATGTGATTCAAAACAAAATGAATTACACCTTGATGAAAAACAAGGATGGTGTGTTTGTTTCTCCAAGCGAAGAGGCTTTCAAGGCGGCGGCTGCCGGTGCCGACTGGAACAAGACTTTCTACCAGTTGATCACTGACCAGCCTGGCAAGGGCACCTGGCCCATTTCCACTGCCACGTTCATCTTGATGCATGTGCAGCAAGACAAGCCCGCACAGGCTACCGAGACCTTCAAGTTCTTCACCTGGGCGTTCAAGAACGGCGATGCGCTGGCTTCCAGCCTGGATTACGTGCCACTGCCTGACAGCGTGGTTTCCACCATCGAAAAAGCCTGGGGCACGGTCAAGGACACCGCTGGCAAGCCTGTTGCATTGAAGTAATTCGCTCTGCGGGGAGCCGGTTTGACTTATCTGGAACACTTTTCATGTCTACTACACTTCCGACCAGTGAAATGTCGATCAATTCATCCCATCCAACTGCCGGACGTGCCATGACTAAAGTTTCTTCGGTTAAACAGGCTCCCTCAAACCCCTGGGCTGACCGCATTTTTGCCTGGTTTGCAAAAAGCGCTGCATTGTTGACCCTGGGGCTTTTGATTGCCATCCTGGCTTCACTGACGATGGGGGCCTGGCCGGCCATTGAGAAATATGGCTTGGGTTTCTTGACCACGGCCACTTGGGACCCGGTGCAAGAGGAGTTTGGTGGCCTGGTCATGATCTACGGCACCTTGATGAGTTCTTTCATTGCTTTGCTGATTGCTGTGCCGGTCAGCTTCGGCATCGCCATTTTTTTAACCGAGTTGTCGCCCGCCTGGCTGAAACGTCCGCTGGGTACGGCCATTGAGCTACTGGCGGCCATTCCCTCCATTGTTTACGGTATGTGGGGCCTGCTGGTGTTCGGTCCGATCCTGTCGACCTATGTGCAACAGCCGTTGCAGGCGCTTTTTAAAGGTGTTCCTTACATGGAGGCGCTCTTCTCCGGGCCGCCGGTGGGTATCGGTCTGCTGTCTGCCGGCATTATTCTGGCCATCATGATCATTCCCTTCATCGCTGCGGTGATGCGTGATGTGTTCGAAGTGACACCTACCTTGCTCAAGGAATCCGCTTACGGCCTGGGTGCTACCACCTGGGAGGTCGTGTCCACGGTGGTGCTGCCCTACACCAAGGCGGGCGTCATTGGCGGCATCATGCTGGGGCTGGGGCGCGCCATTGGTGAGACCATGGCGGTCACCTTCGTGATCGGCAACTTCAACCAGCTCGATTCGCTCAGCTTGTTTCAGGCGGCCAACAGCATTACATCGGCCTTGGCCAACGAGTTTGCCGAGGCTGGCGAGGGTTTGCACCAAGCCTCCCTGATGTACCTTGGTTTGGTGTTGTTTTTTATTACCTTTGTGGTGTTGACGCTGTCAAAGCTGTTACTTAGCCAGCTCAAGAAAGGTGAAGGAACCAAAACATGAGTTCAATTGATTCTTCACATAATCCTGCGGCACTGCTTCAGGCGCGCCAGCAGCGCTTCAGTTCTCGCAAGAGAATCAATCAGCTGGCCTTGGTGTTGTCATTGCTGGCCATGGCATTTGGACTTTTTTGGCTGTTCTGGATTCTGTTTGAGACCGTGACGCTGGGCGTGGTTGGCTTGAGCACGGCAGTATTTACCCAAATGACGCCAGCACCCAACGACGTCGGTGGTTTGGCCAATGCCATCTATGGCTCGTTTTTGATGGTGTGTCTGGCTACTTTTGTCGGCACGCCCGTGGGCGTGATGGCTGGTATTTTTTTGGCTGAGTTTGAGCCCAAGAGCGGTTTGGCTTCGGTGACCCGGTTTGTTAATGACATCCTGTTGTCTGCGCCGTCCATTGTGATCGGCCTGTTTGTGTATGCGGTGATCGTGACCCAGTTCAAAACATTTTCTGGCTATGCCGGTATTGCAGCACTGACCCTGATTGTGATCCCGGTCGTGATTCGCACCACCGAGAACATGTTGCAACTGGTGCCACCCGGCCTGCGCGAGGCTGCTTATGCCCTGGGTGCGCCCAAGTGGAAAGTGATTATGAGCATCACCATGCGCGCTGCCCGTGCCGGCGTGGTCACGGGCATTTTGTTGGCGGTGGCTCGCATTGCAGGTGAAACGGCGCCACTGCTGTTCACTGCCTTGAGTAACCAGTTCTGGACCTCCAATTTGGGCGAGCCCATGGCCAGCTTGCCAGTGACCATCTTTAAATTCGCCATGAGTCCTTACGAGAACTGGCAACAGCTGGCGTGGGTCGGGGTGTTTTTGATCACGCTGGCGGTGTTGGCCCTCAACATACTCGCGCGGGTACTGACTCGCGCCAAACTGTGATAGCCCTCCATTCAATTTAATCGATTGTTAAAAATGACTGCAACCACCATCGAACAACTGACAAAGCCGAAGTTGACGGTTAACAAGCTTGATTTCTTCTACGGAAAGTTCCATGCGCTCAAGAACATCAATCTTGAGATTCCCGAGAACAAGGTCACAGCTTTCATTGGTCCGTCGGGCTGCGGCAAGTCCACCTTGCTGCGCGTCTTTAACCGCATGTTCGAGTTGTACCCTGAGCAGCGCGCTGAGGGCGAGGTGATTCTGGACGGTGAGAATCTGTTGACCAGCAAGCAGGACGTGGCGCTGTTGCGCGCCAAGGTCGGCATGGTGTTTCAAAAGCCAACCCCGTTTCCGATGTCCATTTTTGACAACATTGCCTTCGGTGTGAAGTTGTTCGAGTCGCTCAATGCCACCGACATGGAAGAGCGTGTGGAGTGGGCCTTGCGCAAGGCGGCCTTGTGGACCGAGGTCAAGGACAAGCTCAAGCAAAGCGGCTCCAGCCTGTCAGGCGGACAACAGCAGCGCCTGTGCATTGCCCGCGGCATTGCGATCAAGCCTGAGGTGTTGTTGCTCGATGAACCCTGTTCGGCGCTTGACCCCATTTCCACGGCCAAAATCGAGGAACTGATCATTGAGCTCAAGGCCGATTACACCGTGGTCATCGTGACCCACAACATGCAGCAGGCTGCCCGCTGCAGTGATTACACGGCCTACATGTACCTGGGTGATCTGATTGAGTTTGGTGCCACTGAACAAATCTTCTTCAAACCCAATCGACAAGAGACAGAAGATTACATTACCGGCCGTTTCGGTTAAGCAAAAAGGGGACATTGTCATGAGCGAGAAACATTTATCAAGTCAATTCGACAGCGAACTCAGTGCGGTCTCCACCCGCGTGATGGAGCTCGGCGGCCTGGTCGAGTCGCAGATTCGCCAAGCCATATACGCTTTGTCGCAGTTCAGCGTGGAAGTGGCCGACCAGGTCACGGCAGCCGAGGCCAAGGTCAACGCCATGGAGGTCGACATTGATCGCGAGCTCTCCAGCATCATTGCCCGGCGCCAGCCCACCGCGCGTGACTTGCGCCTGTTGATTGCGATTTCCAAAGCCACCGCCAATCTGGAGCGGGTCGGCGATGAGGCCGAAAAGATTGCCCGCATGGTGCGTTCCATCATTCAGAGCGGTGCGCCACGCTCCCTGCCATCGCTGGAGTTGCGCGTGGCTTCGGACATGGCCTCGGGCCTGTTGCGCAAGGCGCTGGATGCCTTTGCCCGACTTGACACCACGGCGGCGCTGTCGATCCTCAAGGAAGACAACCTGATTGACCAGGAATTCGACGGTTTCATGCGCAAGCTCATCACCTACATGATGGAAGACCCGCGCATGATTTCGCCCAGCCTGGACCTGCTGTTTCTGGCCAAGGCGATCGAGCGCATTGGTGATCACGCCAAGAACATCGCTGAACTGATCATCTACATCGTCAAGGGCGCCGATGTGCGCCACACGCCACTGGCAGATATCGAGTCGGTGTTGAAATGAGACGTGTGCCCGGCGTGCTGGTTGTCGAGGACGAACCGGCCATTGCCGAACTGATTTCAGTCAACTTGCGGCACAACGGTTTCCGCCCGGTCTGGGCCATGGACAGTGCCACGGCCCAGCTGGAACTGGACGCCGTTTTGCCCGACGTGATTTTGCTGGACTGGATGCTGCCCGGGGAGAGTGGCTTGACTTTGGCCAAACGCTGGCGTTCTCACCCGCGAACCAAGGCCGTGCCCATCATCATGCTCACCGCGCGTGGCGATGAGGTGGACCGGGTGGCGGGTCTGGATGCTGGCGCTGACGACTACATTGCCAAGCCGTTCTCCACCAAGGAACTGCTGGCGCGCATCCGTGCCGTGCTGCGCAGGCGTGCGCCAGAGCAGGACGAAGGTCAGGTGAGCTTGGGTGACTTGTGTCTTGATGCCGGTACTTACCGCGTCACGTTCCAGGGGCAGTTGCTGAAGCTGGGGCCGACCGAATTCAAGTTGCTGCATTACCTGATGACGCATGTCGAGCGCGTGCACAGCCGGTCGCAGTTGCTCGACAAGGTGTGGGGCGACCACGTCTTCATCGAGGAGCGCACCGTGGATGTGCATATCAAGCGCCTGCGCGAGGCCTTGGGCGAGGCCGGGCAGATGGTTGAAACCGTGCGCGGTGCGGGCTATCGCCTGACCGTGCAAGCCTTGTTGACGAAGTCGGCCTGAGTCTGGCACCTTCATGCTGGGTCGTTTTGTTCTTTTTTTGGGGTGCCTGCTGACGGCTGGCCTGTTAGGCTGGTGGCTTGATACGCATTGGCCCGGTGGTTATGCCGTGCCGGTCGGTCTGGTTCTTGCTGCCTCCATTTGGGTCTTGTTTGACAGTGCACGTGCCGGAAAATTTCTGAACTGGCTGCGCCTTGGTGGTGGTGCCGAGGGCGGCTCGGTCTCGGGCTTCTGGGGCGACATCACCACCCGGGTGCGTCGCGCCTTGCGCGAGCGCGAGCGCCAGACCCTTGAATGCCAGGCGCGCTTGCACGATTTTTTGTCGGCCCTGCAGGTTTCGCCCAATGGCGTCATGCTGCTTGATGGCGAGGCGCGTATCGAGTGGTGCAACCAGACCTCCGCGGCGCATTTCGGTTTGGATCTGCAGCGTGACCTGATGCAGACCATTGGTAACCTGGTGCGCGAGCCCGGTTTCGCCGCTTACCTGGCAAAGGGCGACTTTGGCAGCACCCTGACCATGCCCGGGCGCGACAGCAGTCCCACGCGGCCGGTCACGCTTTCGGTGCAGCTTCATCCCTATGGTGACGGACGAAAATTGCTGTTGTCCCGTGACATCACGGTGCTGGAGCAGGCCGAAGCCATGCGACGCGACTTTGTGGCCAATGTGTCGCACGAGATTCGCACGCCCTTGACGGTGCTGGCTGGTTTTGTGGAAACCTTGCAAACGCTCCGGCTGGAAGACTCCGAGCGGCAACAGTATCTGGCGCTGATGTCTCAGCAGGCCGAGCGCATGCAGACCCTGGTGAGCGACTTGCTGACATTGTCAAAGCTTGAGGGCAGTGCACCCCCCGGGGTGGATGCCCAGGTGTCGGTACCCAACTTGATGCGCCAGCTGGAAACCGACGCGCTGGCGCTGTCGCAGGTCATGGGCGAGCCCGGTGTGACCGACCATCATTTTGTTTTTGACTGTGGCTTTGACGGCTTTCTGGCGGGCACCACCAGTGAGCTGCTTAGCGCCATGGGCAACCTGGTCAGCAACGCCGTGCGCTACACCCCGGCGGGCGGCGACATCACGGTCAGGGTCCGTCAGCGGGCCGATGGCTGCGTGGTTTTTTCCGTGGCCGATACCGGTCCGGGCATTGCCGCCGAGCACCTGGGTCGGTTGACCGAGCGCTTTTACCGTGTGGACCGCAGCCGTTCACGGGAAACCGGCGGCACCGGCTTGGGCCTGGCGATCGTCAAGCATGTGGCACAGCGCCATGGCGCTGTCCTTGCCATCGAGAGCACGGTGGGCAAGGGCTCGCTGTTCAGCCTTGTTTTTCCAGTGCAACGGGTGGTGTCGGGAGCGGCAGGCGGCGCTCATACAGCCAGAGTGAATCCTTCCGTTCCGCTGGATGGCCCATGGATTGACGTCGTTGCCAAACCGGGTTTGCAGTGAGCTCCGGGTGCTGGCGAGCGGTCTCGATGTCGGCCAGCAGCCATTGGCAGCTTGGGGCCTGATCAAGCGCTTGCAGCTGGAGCTGGCCGTGGAACTGAAGCGCCGCGATTTGGCCTCGGCTCAAACCCAGTGTGGCGACACAGCCAGGTGATGGCGGCATGGCCGCTGTGACCTGTTTGACCATGGGTGCGTAACTGCGGGCGAAATCAAGCAGCGGCAGCCACAGGGTCATCAGCAGCAACCAACTCAGTGCCGCACCACCGGCGGGCAGCACCACGCTTTTCCAGATTGCGGCCTGATGCCGGTCCACACGCCATTTCACCAGCCAGGCCCAGACCAGACTGGCCGCCAGCGCCAGCAAAAACGGGGCCAGGGAAAAGCTGTGCACAAAGCCCGGCACCAGCCGCGCCACGTTGGCTGCGGGTTTTGCCGGAAAACCGGTTTGCATGGAAATCCAGACCACCCAGATCACCAGCGCGCTGCCCGTGAAGAACACCAGCGTGAACCAGTCGATCAAGGCGCCGACACTGCGACTCAGCGTGGGCAGGGCAAAGGCGGCCAGCGCCGCCAGTGCGGGCAGGGCCAGCAGCAGGGAGCGGTCGGCGGCATGGGTGGTCAGGGTGGCCACGCTGGCCACGGTGACAAACCAGATTGGCAACCAGAGATGCAGGCCGGTGAATTGGACGTTGAAGATCTGGCGGCGCCAGCGCCAGAGTGTCCAGAGGGCCAGTGGCCAGGCAGGCCAGGTGAACCACAGGAAAAGACGGCCCAGACGTTGCCACTCAGGCAGATTGGCGCGCGGCAAATCAATGCCCCAGTGCCAAAGTTTCAAGTAGCTGGCCAGCAGGGCGCAGCCCAGGGTCATCATTGCCAGGCCGCTGGCGCGCCATTTTTTTGGCGAAGCCTCGGCTGCCGGTGCCAGCAGGTAGATGGCGGTGCCGCCCAGGCCTAAAAACAGGGCCATGAAGGGAGCGCCCGAGAGCGTCAGACCCAGCAGTGCCACCGCCGCGCTCACGCCCGGTGAAATGCGCCGATAAGGCAGGGCAGCCATGGCGTAAAACAGCAGGGCGGCAAAACACAGCTGGGTCAGTGCGGGCGTGGTTTCATGGGCCAGTTGGGCCAGCCCGAGACAGGCGATGAAGGCCAGCAAGCCGCCATCGGCAATGGCGCGCGCGTAATCGGTGGGTTGTGCTTCGCCGCCAAAGGCAAAGGGCACCGGTTGCGCCATCGGGCTGCGTGCCAGGTAATAGGTGCCGTACCAGGTGCCCATCAGGGCCAGCACCAGCAGCCCCATGAAGGGCATACGGCTTGCCAGCTCGGGCGGCAACCAGGCGGGGCTGAGTTGAATTGCCCAGGCACCCAGCCAATACGGCAGCAGGGCATCGATCTCGGGTGCCAAGCCGCCCAGTGCCGGCTGCCACCAGTCGGCTGCGCCGCGCGCCAGCTCGGTCATGTAGCCAAAAGTGCTGATGTCATCGCGCTTCCAGGGCGCGCGCCCCAGAAAACCAGGCAGCACATAGGCCAGGCAAAACAGCAGCAGCGCCAGGCGCGGCAGGCGCTTGACGCCCGCTTGCGCAACGATGGCTGGGGTGGGCTGATTCACGGAGGGGTGGGGCAAAAAGCTGGCGTCAGCGCAAAGAAAAAGGCAGCGCGGAATGACCCGGCTGCCTTTGGCAAAGCGCTAAGGGCTGCTTACTTGGCAGCGGTCTTGCCGAAGCGGTTGCGGAAGCGTTCCACGCGGCCACCCATGTTGTCCACGGATTTTTGTGTGCCGGTGTAGAAGGGGTGCGACTCGCTGGAGGTGTCGAGCTTGAACAGTGGCAGCTCACGGCCATCTTCCATTGTGATCTTCTCTTTGGCGCTGGCGCAAGAACGGGTCACGAACTTGAAGCCATTGGACGAGTCCAGGAAGCAAACTTCGCGGTAATTGGGGTGAATGCCGTCTTTCATGATTTCTCCATCAGTTGCGTTAGCCGCGCCAGCCCTTGCGCAAACCCATTGCGCAATTCAAAGCTGTTCGTACTTTTCGCTAAAACGTCAGATTATAGTGCAGCGAAGGTGCCGGTCTGATCAGCCGCCACGACGCATCATGTCGAAGAATTCGCTGTTGGTCTTGGTGGCGCGCATTTGTTTGAGCACCATTTCCATCGATTCGACTTCGTCCATGTTGTACAGGAACTGGCGCAGAATACGCGTCTTTTGCAAAATGTCGGGGGCCAGCAGCAGCTCTTCGCGGCGGGTGCCGCTGCGGTTGAGCTGAATGGACGGGAACACGCGCTTTTCGTACAGGCGCCGGTCCAGGTGAATCTCGCTGTTGCCGGTGCCTTTGAATTCCTCAAAGATCACCTCGTCCATGCGGCTGCCAGTGTCGACCAGGGCGGTGGCGATGATGGTCAGCGAGCCGCCTTCTTCCACATTGCGGGCAGCGCCCAAAAAGCGCTTCGGGCGTTGCAGCGCGTTGGAGTCAACGCCGCCGGTGAGGACCTTGCCGGAGGAGGGCACCACGTTGTTGTAGGCGCGTGCCAGGCGGGTGATCGAGTCGAGCAAAATCACCACGTCTTTTTTCAGTTCGACCAGGCGCTTGGCGCGCTCGATCACCATTTCAGCCACGTGGACGTGGCGCGCAGCGGGTTCGTCAAAGGTGGAGGCAATCACCTCACCCTTGACGGTGCGCTGCATCTCGGTCACTTCTTCGGGGCGCTCGTCAATCAGCAGCACCATCAGGTAGCTGTCGGGGTAATTGGCGGAAATGGCGTGCGCGATGTGCTGCATCATCACGGTCTTGCCACTCTTGGGCTGCGCCACGATCAGGGCGCGCTGGCCCTTGCCGATGGGGGCGATGATGTCGATCACGCGGCCGGTGATGTTTTCTTCGCCCTTGATGTCCTGTTCCAGCTTCATCTGGATCTTGGGGAACAGCGGCGTCAGGTTTTCAAACATCACCTTGTGTTTGTTTTCCTCGGGGCCACCGCCATTGACTTTTTCCAGCTTGTTCAGGGCAAAGTAACGCTCACCGTCCTTGGGTGTGCGCACTTCGCCTTCGATCATGTCGCCGGTGTGCAGGTTGAAGCGGCGCACCTGGCTGGGGCTGATGTAGATGTCGTCGGTCGACGCCGTGTAGCTGGTGTCGGGGCTGCGCAAAAAGCCAAAGCCATCGGGCAAAATTTCCAGCACACCGTCGGCAAAAATCTGTTCACCGGCACGGGCGCGCTTCTTGATGATGGCAAACATCAACTCCTGCTTGCGCATGCGCCCGGTGTTTTCGATCTCAAGATCTTCTGCTTGTTTCAGGACTTCTGACACATGGAGTGCCTTGAGTTCGTTTAAGTGCATGGAGTGGCTCGGTGTGTATTGGGGGGCTGCCGGGAGGGAAATGTTTTGGCGCGTCGGACTTGTGGTGGTTCAAGTCGCATTGGCTTTGCGCCTCTGACTCGAGCTGACCCTGGATGGGGGGCAGCGAGTGGCTGGAATTATGACAGGAAAAAAGCCCGACCAGAAAGGTCGGGCGCGAAACAGACGCCGGGTTTTGGTAAAAGCCGGTTTATGCCAATTGCTGGTCAATGAAGGCGGTGAGTTGGGCCTTGCTCATGGCGCCCACTTTGGTGGCGGCCAACTGGCCCGACTTGAAGATCATGAGGGTCGGGATACCGCGAATACCAAACTTGGCAGGAATATCGCGGTTTTCGTCCACGTTCATTTTGGCCACCTGCAGTTTGCCTTCGTAAACCGCAGACACTTCGTCCAGGATGGGCGCGATCATCTTGCAGGGGCCACACCATTCAGCCCAGTAGTCCACCAGCACGGGCACGCTGGATTGCAGCACATCGCCTTCGAATGATGCATCGGACACATGTTTGATCAGTTCACTGGCCATGTTTTTTCCTAAATTGAAAGATTGAAATGAATACAGTGCCGAAATTGTGACAGAAACCGAAACGGTGTTCCGCGCCCCGGGCCATTTGAGATTCCTGCTTTGACCTCGTTGGCGGTGTTTTCGGGGCCTTGTAGCGGTTCTAATGAGACATTATTCAAAAATACCAAATTCATGATGAAAAATGTTGTGGTGGTCGGTGCCGGTCCGGCCGGTTTGATGGCGGCCGAGGTGCTGTCGGGTGCGGGTGTGCAGGTACTGTTATTTGATGCCATGCCCAGTGTGGGCCGTAAGTTCCTGCTGGCAGGCAAAGGCGGGCTGAACCTGACGCACTCGGAGCCCGCCGAGATATTTGTCTCACGTTACGGTTCACGCCGTGCCCAATTTGACGCGCTGTTCAGGTTGTTGGACGCCGGCCAGGTTCGCGCTTGGTCCACGTCGCTCGGCATCGATACTTTTGTTGGCAGCTCCGGACGGGTGTTTCCGACCGGCATGAAGTCGGCGCCCCTGTTGCGGGCTTGGTTGGCGCGCTTGCGTCACCCCCAAAAGGGCCTGCCGGTGAAATTTTTCATGCGCCACCGCTGGACCGGTTGGCACCAGGCGGACGTATCCGCCACCGGATTGAGCCCCGACACGACCGCGACCTGGCTGGACTTTGACACGCCACAGGGGCCGATACAGGTACAGGCCGACGCCGTGGTGCTGGCGCTGGGCGGCGGCAGTTGGGTCCGGTTGGGCTCAGACGGCGCCTGGGTGCCTTGGTTGCAGGCGAAGGGCGTGGACGTGGCGCCGTTGTTGCCGGCCAATTGTGGTTTTGATGTGCAAAACGGCTGGAGCGACCATTTTTCCAGCCGATTTGCCGGTCAGCCCTTCAAGTCGGTGGCGATTGCCTTCACCAACGCACAAGGAACCAAGTTTGCCCGCAAGGGGGAGTTTGTTGCCACAGCCACCGGGCTGGAGGGCAGCCTGATTTATGCCGCATCCAGCTTGCTGCGCGACGAGATTCTGGCCCACGGGGCTGCCACCTTGCACCTGGACTTGCTGCCTGACATGCCTTTGGAGCGGGTGCTGGCTGAGGTGACGCACCCACGCGGAACGCGTTCGCTGTCGAGCCACCTCAAGAGCCGTCTGCACATTGAAGGCATCAAGGCGGGCATTCTGTATGAGTTGTTGGGCAAGGTGCAAATGGCAGACCCGGTGCAACTGGCCCAGGCCATCAAGGCCCTGCCCATCACCGTCACAGCGACCCGCCCCATCGACGAAGCCATCAGCAGCGCTGGCGGTGTGCGCTTCGAGGCCATGAACGACCAACAGATGCTGACATCTTTGCCAGGTGTGTTTTGCGCGGGTGAAATGCTGGACTGGGAAGCCCCGACGGGCGGTTATTTATTGACCGGGTGCCTGGCCAGCGGTGTTGGCGCGGCGCAGGGCGTGCTGTCTTACCTGAAGATCCCCACGCCGATTGGATGATGTGAGGTCGAGGAGGTTGCCCGGATAAAGCGCAAGCTCATCCGGGAAGGTTTATCTTGACGAGCGTCAGGACCGTGCAAGCTCAACGCTCATAATTATGAATTCAGTTTTATAAACACAGGAGACCGCCCATGACCTCATATGCCGACTTTCACCAACGATCCCTCTCTGACCGCGACGGTTTCTGGGGCGAACAAGCCCAACTGGTCGACTGGAAAGTCCAGCCGACCCAGATTTGCGACTACAGCAACCCGCCGTTTGCCAAGTGGTTTGTCGGTGGCGTGACCAACCTGTGCCACAACGCGGTGGACCGCCACCTGAAAGACCGTGCGGACCAGGCTGCGCTGATTTTTGTCTCGACCGAGACCGATCAGGAAAAGGTGTATTCGTTCCGTGAACTGCACGCTGAAGTTCAGCGCATGGCGGCGGTGTTGAAGGAACTGGGTGTCAACAAGGGTGATCGGGTTCTGATCTATATGCCCATGATTGCCGAGGCGGCGTTCGCCATGCTGGCCTGTACCCGTATTGGCGCAATTCACTCGGTGGTGTTTGGCGGTTTTGCTTCCGGTTCGCTGGCGTCGCGCATTGAAGACGCGGAACCCCGCGTCATCATCAGTGCCGATGCCGGATCGCGCGGCGGCAAGGCTGTGGGCTACAAGCCGCTGCTGGACGAGGCGATCCATCTCTCCAAATACAAACCCGAATCGGTTCTGCTGGTGGACCGCGGTCTGGTGCCGATGACACTGGTGGCGGGGCGCGACAAATTGTGGGCGCCGCTGCGCGACAAGCACATGAATACGGTGGTGGAATGTGAGTGGGTCGACGCCACCCACCCCAGCTACACGCTCTACACCAGTGGCACCACCGGCAAGCCCAAGGGGGTGCAACGCGACACCGGGGGGTACTGTGTGGCGCTGGCTGCCAGCATGAAACACATCTACGCCGGTAAGCCCGGCGAAACCTACTTCTCGACCAGCGACATCGGCTGGGTCGTGGGCCACAGCTACATCATTTACGGCCCGCTGATTGGCGGCATGGCCACCATCATGTACGAGGGCCTGCCGACCCGCCCGGACGGTGGCATCTGGTGGAGCCTGGTGGAAAAATACAAAGTGACGGTGATGTTCAGCGCGCCCACCGCCGTG
Source organism: Rhodoferax sp. (assembly GCF_030653815.1). GTDB lineage: Bacteria > Pseudomonadota > Gammaproteobacteria > Burkholderiales > Burkholderiaceae_C > Rhodoferax. The sequence continues at coordinate 144,835 of NZ_JAURYQ010000037.1, forward strand.
CGCGTGCTTAAAAAGCAGGACCCGGCTCTGCTGTCCAAATATGACTTGTCCAGCCTGCGCGCGCTGTTCTTGGCGGGCGAGCCGCTGGACGAGCCCACCGCGCAATGGATCAGCGAAGGCCTGGGCAAACCGATCATCGACAACTACTGGCAGACCGAGACCGGTTGGCCCATCCTGTCGCTGTGCAATGGCGTTGAAAAAGCGGTCAGCAAGTTTGGCTCGCCGGGCAAAGCGGTTTACGGTTACGACGTCAAATTGCTTGATGACCAGACCGGTGAGGAACTGATTGGCCCGAACCAGAAAGGCGTGGTCGCCATTGAAGGCCCGCTGCCACCCGGCTGCATGCAGACCGTGTGGCGCGACGACGAACGCTTCGTCAACACCTACTGGAAAAGCGTACCCGGCAAGCTGGTGTACAGCACCTTTGACTGGGGCGTGCGTGATGCCGATGGCTACTACTTCATTCTGGGGCGTACCGACGACGTGATCAACGTGGCTGGTCACCGCCTGGGCACCCGCGAGATCGAGGAAAGCATCTCGGCGCACCCCAATGTGGCCGAGGTGGCCGTGGTCGGTGTGGCCGATCAGCTCAAGGGCCAGGTGGCGATGGCATTCGCCGTGGTCAAGGATGCCAGCCTGCTGACCGACGAGGCCAGCGCGCTCAAGTTGGAGGGCGAAATCATGAAGCTGGTGGACCGCGATCTGGGTGCCGTGGCCCGCCCCGCCCGCGTGCGCTTTGTCACCGTGCTGCCCAAAACGCGCAGCGGCAAGTGCCTGCGCCGTGCCATCACCGCGGTGTGCGAGGGGCGTGATCCGGGCGACCTGACCACCATGGACGACCCGGCAGCGCTGCAACAGATCAAGGATCTGGTGAGCCGATAAGCCTCGGAGTCATTCAAGGTCAATCAAGGTTTGTAAGGAATGTGCTGCCTTTCGGTGGCACAATTCTGCTCTGCATCCGGCCCTTCCAACGCCACTGTCGCATCCGCCAAACGGTTAAGCCGTGACGCGGGAGGTTAATCAACAATCAGCTTTAACCAGCCAAATTTCCTCAAGGGAAATGAAAGTCAGCGAAACATGAGTGAGACCAACACGGTTTACCAAGCCTACCAGGCGAATACCTACCTTTTCGGTGGTAACGCGCCATACGTCGAAGAGATGTATGAAAACTATCTGGAAAATCCGGGCAGCGTGCCAGACAATTGGCGTGACTACTTCGATGCGCTCCAGAATGTCCCGGCCGTAGATGGCTCAAATGCCAAAGATGTCCCCCACCAACCTGTCATCAACGCCTTTGCCGAACGTGCAAAACAAGGCGGCACCAAAGTGGTGGTGGCTGCTGGCGCCGACTCTGATCTGGGCCGCAAGCGGGTTTTTGTCCAGCAGTTGATCGCGGCCTACCGCAACATCGGTGCCAACTGGGCGGATCTCGACCCCCTGAAGCGTACCGAGCGCCAGCCGATCCCTGAGCTCGATCCGTCCTTTTATGGTTTCTCCGATGCCGATCAGGAAACCGTGTTCAACACCAGCAACACCTTTTTCGGCAAAGAGGTCATGTCGCTGCGTGATTTGCTCAATGCCTTGCGCGAAACCTATTGCGGCTCCATTGGTGCGGAGTACCAGTACCTGACCGACCAGACGCAAAAGCGCTGGTGGCAGCAAAAGCTGGAAAGTGTGCGCAGCAAGCCCAATTTCACAGTCGAACAGAAAAAACACATTTTGGGTCGCCTCACTGCCGCAGAGGGCCTGGAGCGTTTTCTGCACACCAAGTATGTGGGTCAGAAGCGTTTTTCGCTCGAAGGGGGTGAGAGCTTCATTGCCGCCATGGACCAGTTGATCCAGCAGGCCGGCAGTCTGGGAGTGCAGGAAATCGTGATCGGCATGGCCCACCGTGGTCGCTTGAACGTGTTGGTGAACACGCTGGGCAAAATGCCCGCCGACTTGTTTGCCGAGTTTGACCACACCGCCCCGGAAGACCTGCCGGCCGGCGACGTCAAGTACCACCAGGGTTTCAGCTCCGACGTGACCACCCCCGGTGGCCCGGTGCACCTGAGCCTGGCGTTCAACCCCTCGCACCTCGAAATTGTCAACCCGGTGGTGGAGGGCTCGGTGCGCGCCCGCATGGACCGCCGCGCGGACCCCACCGGCCGCCAGGTGCTGCCCGTGCTGGTGCACGGTGATGCCGCTTTTGCCGGCCAGGGCGTCAACCAGGAAACGCTGGCACTGGCGCAAACGCGCGGCTACAGCACCGCAGGCACGGTGCACCTGATCATCAACAACCAGATTGGTTTTACCACCTCCGACCCGCGCGACTACCGCTCCACGCTGTATTGCACCGACATCGTCAAGGGCGTCGAAGCCCCGGTGATGCACGTCAATGGCGATGATCCGGAAGCCGTGGTGATGGCCATGCAGTGGGCTCTCGAATACCGCATGGAGTTTCACAAGGACGTGGTGCTGGACATCATCTGCTTCCGCAAATTGGGTCACAACGAGCAGGACACACCCGCGCTGACCCAGCCGCTGATGTACAAGAAAATTGCAGCCCATCCCGGCACCCGCAAACTGTACGCCGACAAGCTGGCCGCGCAGGGCCTGGGCGCCACACTGGGTGACGACATGTCCAAGGCCTTCCGTGCCGCGATGGACGCGGGCAAACACACGGTGGACCCGGTGTTGACCAACTTCAAGAGCAAGTATGCGGTGGATTGGACACCTTTCCTGGGCAAGAAGTGGACCGATGCCGGTGACACCGCCATTCCCATGAGCGAGTGGAAACGCCTGGCAGAAAAAATCACCACCTTGCCGGCCAGCCTGACGGCGCATCCGTTGGTCAGGAAAGTTTACGATGATCGCGCTGCCATGGGGCGTGGCGATATTCCGGTCGATTGGGGCATGGGTGAGCACATGGCGTTTGCGTCGCTGGTGGCCAGTGGTTACCCCGTGCGCCTGAGCGGTGAAGATTGTGGTCGAGGCACCTTCACCCACCGTCACGCAGTCATTCACGACCAAAAGCGTGAAAAGTGGGACGAAGGCACATACGTGCCGTTGCAGAATGTGGCCGAAAACCAGGCGCCGTTTGTGGTCATCGATTCCATCCTGTCGGAAGAGGCGGTGTTGGGCTTCGAGTACGGTTACGCTTCCAATGACCCCAACACGCTGGTGATCTGGGAAGCCCAGTTTGGCGATTTCGCCAATGGTGCCCAGGTGGTCATTGACCAGTTCATCGCCTCGGGTGAGGTCAAGTGGGGTCGTGTCAATGGCCTGACCATGATGCTGCCGCACGGCTACGAAGGTCAGGGTCCGGAGCACTCCTCGGCCCGTGTCGAGCGCTTCATGCAACTGGCAGCCGACACCAACATGCAACTGGTGCAGCCCACCACGGCCAGCCAGATCTTCCACGTGTTGCGCCGCCAGATGGTGCGTAACCTGCGCAAGCCGCTGGTCATCTTCACGCCCAAGTCGCTGCTGCGTCACAAGGACGCGGCCTCGCCTTTGGCTGAATTCACCAAGGGTAGCTTCCAGACCATCATTCCAGACCAAAAGGCGCTCAAGGGCGACAAGGTCAAGCGGGTGGTGGCTTGCTCAGGCAAGGTGTACTATGACCTGGCCAAAAAGCGCGAAGAAAAAGGCGGCGATGATGTCGCCATCATCCGCGTCGAGCAGCTCTATCCGTTCCCGCACAAGGCTTTTGCCACCGAGCTGAAGAAGTACCCCAACGCCACCGAGGTGGTCTGGACGCAGGACGAACCGCAAAACCAGGGCGCGTGGTTCTTTGTGCAGCACTATATTCACGAGAACATGCTTGAGGGGCAAAAACTAGGTTACTCCGGTCGGGCGGCTTCGGCATCCCCGGCGGTGGGCTATTCGCATCTGCACCAGGAGCAGCAAAAAGCGCTGGTCGAAGGCGCCTTTGGCAAGCTCAAGGGGTTCATCCTGTCCAAGTGAGACAGAACCCGACCTATTCCGTTCAGGCCGGCGTACCGTTCTCCGGCTGAACTCTCAAGCTCATTTTTGAAAGAATTGTCATGGCAATCGTAGAAGTCAAAGTCCCGCAACTGTCTGAATCCGTGGCTGAAGCCACCCTGTTGCAGTGGAAGAAAAAAGTCGGCGACGCTGTCGCTGTGGACGAGATCCTGATCGACGTCGAAACCGACAAGGTCGTGCTGGAAGTGCCCGCACCTTCGGCAGGTGTGATCGTCGAAATCATTGAACCCGATGGCACGACCGTTGCAGCCGAGCAGTTGATCGCGCGCATCGACACCGAGGCTGTCGCGGGTGCCCCGGCACCCGTGGCACCTGTGGTGGCGGCCATGGCTGCGGCCGCGGCTCCGGTTGCTGCGGCTGTTGCGGCGGCTCCGGCTGGTGGCTCCATGGCCGGCGTGGCCATGCCTGCGGCGGCCAAGCTGATGGCCGACAACCAGTTGGCTTCAGGCTCCGTGGCCGGCACTGGCAAGGACGGCCGTGTGACCAAGGGCGATGTACTGGCCGCAGTGGCTGCTCCCAAGGCGGTTGTGGCGCCTGCCATGCCCGCAGCCAAACCGGCTGCACCTTTGTTGGCTCAGGTGGCGGCGCCGGCCAGCAGCCTCGCGGCATCGCTGCAAGGCCGCCCCGAGCAGCGCGTGCCCATGAGCCGCCTGCGCGCCCGTGTGGCCGAGCGTCTGCTGCAATCGCAGTCCACCAACGCCATCCTGACCACGTTCAACGAGATCAACATGGCGCCAGTCATGGAGATGCGCAAGCGCATGCAAGACCGCTTCGAGAAAGAGCATGGGGTCAAACTGGGCTTCATGAGTTTCTTTGTCAAGGCAGCCGTGCATGCCCTGAAAAAATTCCCGGTGCTCAACGCCTCGGTGGATGGCACCGACATCGTGTACCACGGCTTTTTTGACATCGGTATCGCGGTGGGTTCACCCCGTGGCCTGGTGGTGCCGATTCTGCGCAACGCCGACCAGATGAGTTTTGCCGACATCGAGAAAAAGATTGCCGAATTCGGCACCAAGGCACGTGACGGCAAGCTGGGCATGGAAGAAATGACCGGCGGCACCTTCTCGATCAGCAATGGCGGCACCTTTGGCTCCATGATGTCCACCCCCATCATCAATCCGCCGCAAAGCGCCATCCTGGGTGTGCATGCCACCAAAGACCGCGCCATGGTGGAAAACGGCCAGGTGGTGGTGCGCCCGATGAACTACTTTGCCATGAGCTACGACCACCGCATCATCGACGGCCGCGAAGCAGTGCTGGGCCTGGTGGCCATGAAAGAGGCACTGGAGGATCCGGCACGTCTGCTTTTCGATATCTGATCCACATGGTTCGACCCACCCTGCTGGCGCGGTTGACGCTGCCTGCAGAGGGTGGGTTTTTTTGATTCAAAGAACGGAATATGTATGAGCAAGCAATTTGATGTGATCGTGATCGGTGGCGGCCCGGGTGGCTACATTGCCGCCATTCGCGCTGCCCAGTTGGGCAAAAACGTGGCCTGTGTCGACGAGTGGAAAAACGCCAAGGGTGGCCCGGCACCGGGTGGCACCTGCACCAATGTGGGTTGCATTCCGAGCAAGGCACTGCTGCAGTCGAGCGAGCATTTCGAGCAGGCGAGCCACCACTTTGCCGACCATGGCATCACGGTCAAGGGTCTGAGCATGGACGCCGCCAAGATGGTGGCGCGCAAGGACGCCGTGGTCAAGCAAAACAACGACGGCATCCTGTACCTGTTCAAGAAGAACAAGGTCAGCTTCTTCCACGGTCGTGCCTCGTTTGTGAAAGCGGTGGACGGTGGCTACGAGATCAAGGTCGCCGGTGCCGCCGAAGAAACCCTGGTCGGTCAGCAGATCATTGTGGCTACCGGGTCCAATGCCCGTGCGCTGCCCGGTGCAGCGTTTGACGAAACCATGGTGTTGTCCAACGAAGGCGCGCTGGCGCTGACCGACGTGCCAAAGAAGCTGGGTCTGATTGGCTCGGGCGTGATTGGCCTGGAGATGGGCTCGGTCTGGCGCCGCCTGGGTTCCGAGGTCACCATTCTGGAAGGGTTGCCAGATTTTTTGGGTGCGGTCGACCAGCAAATCGCCAAGGAAGCGCACAAGGCCTTCGTCAAGCAAGGGCTCAGGATCGAGCTCGGCGTCAAGGTGGGTGACATCAAGGTCGGTAAAAAAGGTGTCAGCGTGGCCTGGACCAATGCCAAGGGCGAAGCCCAGACGCTCGACGTCGACAAACTGATCGTGTCGATTGGCCGGGTGCCCAACACCACGGGCCTGAACGCCGAAGCGGTGGGCCTGAAGCTCGACGAGCGTGGTGCCATTGTGGTCGACGGCGACTGCAAGACCAACCTGCCTGGCGTCTGGGCCGTGGGTGACGTGGTGCGCGGCCCGATGCTGGCGCACAAGGCCGAGGAAGAGGGCGTGGCGGTGGCCGAGCGCATTGCCGGTCAACACGGTCATGTCAACTTCAACACCGTTCCCTGGGTCATCTACACCAGCCCCGAGATCGCCTGGGTCGGCCGCACCGAGCAGCAACTGAAAAGTGACGGCGTGGCTTACAAGGCCGGCACCTTTCCGTTCCTGGCCAACGGCCGGGCGCGCGCCCTGGGCGACACCACCGGCATGGTCAAGATGCTGGCCGACGCCACCACCGATGAGATTCTGGGCGTGCACATTGTGGGTCCCATGGCCAGCGAACTGATTGCCGAGTGTGTGCTGGCGATGGAATTCCGCGCCAGCAGTGAAGACATTGCCCGGGTGTGCCATGCCCACCCCTCTTTGAGCGAGTCGACCAAGGAAGCCGCGTTGGCGGTTGACAAGCGCACTCTGAACTTCTGAGTCGGCACGAAGATGGCTGCCTGGGCTTGAGTACCGAGTTCAGGCTGTCATTTTTTCTGCGATCGTTGTCACGTGACCGTCAAAAAAATCTACCAAGCCGAGCTGCTGGCGCGTGGTTACAGCGCGGACCCGGCGCAGTTGCGCGCCGTACAAGTCCTTGAAGCCTGTTCGCGTGAATGGGGCAAGTACCGCGAGCAGCGCTCCAATGCGCTTAAAAAGCTGATCAACCGGCCCGCCATTCCGCACGGTGTCTACATGTACGGCGGCGTCGGGCGCGGCAAGAGCTTTTTGATGGATTGCTTTTACAGTGCCGTCCCTTTGAAACGCAAGACGAGGCTGCACTTTCACGAGTTCATGCGCGAGGTGCACCGCGAACTGGCCAGCATGCAGGGCACGGCCAACCCGCTGAACCTGTTGGCCAAGCGCATCGCTGACAAATACCGCTTGATCTGTTTTGACGAGTTCCATGTGTCGGACATCACCGACGCCATGATCCTGCACCGACTTCTCAAGGCCTTGTTCGAACACGGTGTGGGGCTGGTGACCACGTCGAATTTCAAGCCGGATGACCTCTACCTTCATGGTCTGAACCGCGATCGGTTTTTGCCCGCCATTGCCTTGCTGAACGAGCATCTTCATGTGATCAATGTGGACCACGGCACGGATTACCGCGGACAAACGCTGGCGCAGTTGGCGCTTTATCACACGCCCCTGGGTGACGCGGCTGAGGACGCCATGCGCGACGCGTTCGAACGCCTGGCCGAAACCCAGGACGAAGATCCGGTGCTGCAGATCGAGGCGCGCAAAATTTACGCCCGGCGCAAGGCGGGTGGTCTGGTGTGGTTTGACTTCAAGACGCTTTGCGGTGGGCCGCGTTCGCAAAATGATTACCTGGAACTTGCCACCCAGTTTCATACGGTGCTGCTCAGTGATGTGCCGCAAATGGCGCCGCGCATGGCCTCAGAGGCGCGCCGCTTTACCTGGCTGGTGGACGTGCTGTATGACCGCCGTGTCAAGCTGATCATGTCGGCAGCAGTACCTGCAACCCAACTTTATACCGAGGGACTTATGGCCAATGAATTTGCCCGTACCGTGTCGCGTCTGCACGAAATGCAGTCAGGCGAATTTCTGGCTCTGGGTCGGCGCGATGTAGACACGTCCCTGACATGAGCGCTCACCCTCTCTCTGGACTGGTTTGCCTGCTGGCACCGGCCTTGGTCGCGGCACAGCAACTGGTAGTGCCAGAACCGCTGCAGGAAGCCCCATGGCAGGCGCGGGATGAGCGTTTGCGTATTCAAGATGCACGCAAACAAGTGCAGGCCGAGACCGAGCAAGCCAATGCAGCCTGTTATCAGAAATTTGCCGTGAGTGACTGCCTGCGCGATGTGCGTGCAAAGAACCGTCCGCTGCTGGATGCTCTGCGTCGTCAGGAGATCATCCTGAACGACATGGAGCGCCAGGCCAAGGCCATTGAAGCACTCAAGAAAATCGAGGAAAAAAGTCTGGGTGAGGCAAAAAGCCCACCGGCCACTTTTTCAGGGCGACCCGCCGCGCAGTGAAGTCTGCGGACTCAGCTTGGCATGGGTTCGAATTTGACAATTATCAAAGAGAGGTTGTCGCCGGTGCCCCGGGCCCGTTCTCGGGCCTTTTCAATCAGGAATTCGGAGGCTTCGCGCGGTGCCAGCGCTTCCAGCACGGTACCAAGTTCGTCTTCGGTGAAGTAATGCCAGACGCCATCACTGCAGGCCATCAACACATCGCCAGCCCGCATCTGTGCAATGTGATGCAGACTGACGGGAGGGGCGTTTTCGGAGCCCAGACAGCCCACCAGAATGTTGGATTTCGGGTGATTTTGCGCCTGCTCGGGCGTGATCTCGCCGCGGTTGACCAGTAGCTGAACGTAAGAGTGGTCCAGCGTGCGCTTGACCAGTTGCTTGCCCTGGTAATGGTAGATGCGGGAATCGCCGGCGTGAATCCAGTGACAGTCGCCACCCGGATTCAATAAAAAGGCAACCAGCGTGCTGTGCGGCTCCTGCTCGGCCGAGATGGCGATCAGCTTGATCACCGTGTGGGCCTCGTTCAGCAATTGTTTCAGGATGGCATCGGCGTCGTCCGAGGCTGGGTCGTAGCGCTCAAAAAGCTGGCGCGCAGTCATCATGACCTGGTCTGAGGCCTTGCGGCCGCCGCTGCGACCACCCATACCGTCCGCCAGCACGGCCAGCAAGCACCCCTTGGCGCGCGGGTGGCTCAGCACCATCACCTGGTCTTGCTGGTAGTCGCGATCTCCCTTGTGAATCCCGGTGGCAGCGGTGAGCCGGTAGGCTTTGTTGGTCATGGGCTTACCAGATCTTCCACCACGGGTCGTTTCTGGATTTGAAGCCCTGCACCAGGTAAGGCGTTTGCGGATAGTTCTTTTCAAGCACGCGCTGCGTGTCGTCGCGTAGCGCCGTCATGCCCAGGGCATCATAGGACTTGACCATGATGAACAAGGCTTCTTCGAGGGCCGGCACCCCCTGGTAGTCGGTGATGGCGGTTTGGGCGCGATTGATGGCCGCCAGGTAAGCGCGACGCTCGAAATAGTAGCGCGCCACGTGCACTTCGGATTGCGCCAGTGAATTCACGATGTAATTCATGCGCTGGCTGGCCTCGGGCGCATAACGCGAGTCCGGGAAACGGTTGACCAGTTCCTTGAAGGCTTCAAAAGAATCCTTGGCAGCCTTTTGATCGCGTTCGGCCAGGTCCTGGCGGGTCAGGGCAGAAAACAGACCGAGGTCGTCATTGAAGTTGACCAGACCCTTGAGGTAGAGCGCGTAGTCAAGGGCCGGACTGGCAGGGTGCAATTTGATGAAACGGTCCAGCGTGGCGATGGCCAGCACCGACTCACCCGCCTTGTAGTGGGCATAGGCCTTGTCAAGCTGGGCCTGCTGGGCCAGCGGAGTGCCGGCGGCACGGCCTTCCAGTTTCTCGAACAGCACGACCGCCTTGTCGTAGGCGCCGCTGCTGAGCTCGTCTTTGGCCTCGGCGTAAATCTTGTTGGGACTCCATTCGGCAGTGGGGTCTTTGACGGTGGTGGAGCACGCGCTCAGAAAGACAACGCCAGCCGCCAACATCCAGGCGCAGACGGCAGATAATTTGGCATGAGGCATAGCGAAAGACTTTCTTGAAAAAAACAAACCTGATTATATCGGCCACCCCGTCCCTGGATGAACTGGATGGCGCCTCGCCGCTGGAGTCGCAAGCCGAGCAGCGGCCGCTGGTGTTTACGGCCGCCCAGCATGGTATGCGATTGGATCGCGCCCTGGTCGACCTGGTGCCGGAGTTTTCGCGTAATTATTTGCAACAACTCATCGAAGCCGGCAGTGTGCTGGTCAACGGCCAGGCCATGACCAAGCCATCGCACAAAGTCAAGGTTTCCGATGTGGGCGTGATTGAGCTGCGTCCCACGCCGCAAAGCCAGGCCTTCAAGGCGGAAAGCATGGCGCTTGACGTGGTTTTTGCGGACGCGCATGTGCTGGTGATCAACAAGCCCGCCGGCCTGGTGGTGCACCCGGCACCGGGCAATTGGTCAGGCACGCTGATGAACGGGCTGCTGGGCTATGACGCCCAGGCCTTCGACTTGCCGCGGGCCGGCATCGTGCACCGTCTTGACAAGGACACCAGCGGCCTGATGGTGGTGGCGCGCAGTCGGGCGGTGATGGACGCGCTGGTACGTGCCATTGCGGCACGCGAGGTCAAGCGCCAGTACCTGGCGATCGGGCAGGGCGCCTGGTCGGGTGCGCCCCAATGCACGGTGGATGCCGCCATTGGCCGCGATCCTGCCAACCGGCTGCGCATGGCGGCGGTTGACTTGAACCTCCATCCGGGCAAGACGGCCAGGACCGATTTTGCGCTGCTGTCCAACGGCACCCAAGCCTGCCTCGTGCACTGCACCTTGCACACCGGCCGCACCCATCAGATCAGGGTGCACATGGCGCAGCTCAAACACCCTTTGCTGGGCGACGCACTGTATGGTGGCGCCATGGGGCTGGGCATCAGCCGGCAAGCCCTGCATGCCTGTCGACTCGCCTTTGCGCACCCCATCACCGGTCAGCCCCTGTCTTTTTCAGCCCCGCTACCGGCCGATTTTTTGGCGGCGCTGAGCGCGATGGGTCTCAAGTACAATTGAGGTCATATTTGAACGTCTGCTCCAGTTCCTGTGGGCAGCGTCTGCGTCACCGATCAAGCTTCGGCCAGATACGCTCCTTCCATTCTTTGTCCTGATGCCCCTGGGTATCTTTTTTCGACACGACGACACCATGAAAACGCTGGATGCCAAGTGCATTCTCGAAGCCGCCTTGGTTTGTGCCCAACAACCCATGCCTCTGCGCGACCTGCAGCTTCTTTTGGGCCCGGAGCATAGCCTCGCCGATATTCGCCAGTGGTTGACGGAATTGCAGCAGGACTGGTCGCAGCGCGGTGTCGAGCTGGTGTCCCTGGCCAGTGGCTGGCGTTTTCAGAGCTGTGCAGAAATGCGGACTTATCTGGACCGCCTGTATCCGGAAAAGCCACCCCGGTATGCCCGGGCGACGCTCGAGACGCTGGCCATCATTGCCTATCGGCAACCGGTCACGCGCGGTGACATTGAGGACATTCGCGGCGTGACCGTGAATTCGCTGACGATCAAGCAGCTGGAAGACCGGGGCTGGATCGAAGTGATCGGCCACCGTGACACGGTCGGGCGTCCGGCGCTTTTTGCCACCACGCGGCAGTTTCTGGACGACCTGGGGCTGTCCTCGCTGGACCAGTTGCCGTTGTTGGAGGCGAGCGGTGCGGTCTTTGAAGCCCTGTCCCAGACGCCGGAACTGGATTGGTCTGCAGAGGTCCCTGCGGCTGAGGCCGTCGTGGATGAGTTGTCGAATTTGGAGTCAAAGGAATCAAGATGAAGCATGAAGAGGCAAGCCCCCCGGAGTCCACCGCCATCCGGTTCGAGGACGTGGTCTCGGGTCAATTTGATGCCGAGGACACCGTTGTCACCGCGCCCCTGAAGCGGGTGCTGCCGCCACAGCCGGAATCGCCCAAGCTGCACAAGGTGTTGGCACAAGCCGGCATGGGCTCCCGGCTGGAGATGGAGCAACTGATCCTGGAGGGGCGCATTACCGTCAACAACGAGCCCGCGCACGTGGGCCAGCGGGTTCAGTTTGGCGACCATGTCAAGGTCAATGGCAAGCCGATCCGCTTCCGCATCGAGCCGCCCCCGGCCCGTGTCATTGCGTACCACAAGCCAGCAGGTGAGGTCGTGTCCAACGACGATCCGCAAAACCGCCCCACCGTTTTTCGCAAGCTGCCCAAGCTGTTTCAGGGCAAATGGCAGTCGGTTGGGCGCCTCGACCTCAACACCGAGGGCTTGCTGCTGTTCACCAGTTCGGGGGAATTGGCCAACAACCTGATGCATCCGCGTTTTGGTCTCGAGCGTGAGTACGCCGTGCGGGTGCTGGGCGCCCTGAACCAGGAAGAAAAAAAACGCCTGCTCGAGGGCGTCAAACTCGACGACGGCATGGCCAACTTCGGTTCGATCGAGGAGGGCGGTGGCGAGGGCTCGAACTGCTGGTACCGCGTGACCATTTCCGAGGGGCGCAACCGCGAGGTGCGCCGCATGTTCGAAGCCGTGGGTCATGCCGTGAGCCGTCTGATTCGCATCCGTTACGGCGCCATGGTGTTGCCGCGCGGGCTTAAGCGAGGCGCCTGGATGGAGCTTGACGCCGGTGACATCAACGCACTGACACAAAAAGCCAGAAATTCTGCCGCCACGGCTGCCCAGGAGGCGTCTGCGCCGCTGGCCGACGAAGGCATGACGCGGGAGCGCCCACCGCGCCCGCCTTTGCGCGGTCGTCGCCCGGTAGGGCGAGCCCCTGTCGGACGCGGCAACAAGCCCAACAACGGCGCTACCGGCAACGCGCAGCCCGATCCGCTAAAAACCAATTTTGGCTACATTGGTGCCGACAGTTACAACCGGCAACGCCAGGAGCAGGGCAGCAAACGCGGCGCGGGTTCCGGGTCCTCGGGCGGACGGCGCGTCGGCAAGGGTCGCTGAACCGGTTGATTGACACCCTGAACGGGTCAAGGGGACGGCGTTCAGGTTAACATCCAAGGCTTTGACCAAGGGGTCAGAAATACCATTTATCAGGAAAAACCATGACTATTGAACGCACTCTCTCCATCATCAAACCCGACGCCGTTGCCAAAAACGTGATCGGTCAAATTTACGCCCGTTTTGAAGCCGCTGGCCTGAAGGTCGTGGCTGCCAAGATGGCCCACCTCTCGCGTGGCGAGGCCGAAGCTTTTTACGCGGTGCACAAAGCCCGTCCTTTCTTTAAAGATCTGGTTGACTTCATGGTTTCCGGTCCGGTCATGATCCAGGCCCTTGAGGGCGAAAACGCTGTCTTGAAGCACCGCGACCTGATGGGCGCGACCGACCCGAAAAAAGCGGCACCCGGCACCATCCGCGCCGATTTTGCTGACAGTATCGACGCCAACGCCGTGCACGGCTCGGATGCGCCTGAAACAGCCGCTGTGGAAATTGCGTTCTTCTTCGCCGGCATGAACGTTTACTCGCGTTAATGACGGGCATGACGGCTAATCTGCTTGATTTCGATCTTGAGGGCTTGGCCGTCTTTTGTGAACGGTTGGGGGAAAAGCGCTTTCGCGCCGTCCAACTGTTTCGCTGGATTCATCAAAAAGGGGCCAGCCAGTTTGATGACATGAGTGACCTGGCCAAATCACTGCGCGAAAAGCTCAAGGGCGTCGCGCACATCCGGGCGATGCCTGTGGTGTCGCAGCACATGTCGGCTGATGGCACCATCAAATGGCTCTTCGATGTCGGTGATGGCAACGCGGTCGAGGCCGTTTTTATTCCCGAATCCGATCGCGGCACGCTGTGCGTGTCGTCGCAAGCGGGCTGTGCCGTCGGTTGCCGTTTTTGCTCGACCGGCCACCAGGGTTTCAGCCGCAATCTCACCACCGCTGAAATCGTGGCGCAACTCTGGTTTGCCGAGCATTTCCTGCGCCAACATCTGAAACGTGATGAGCGCGTGATCTCCAATGTGGTGATGATGGGCATGGGTGAACCCCTGCAAAATTACAACGCCCTGATTCCGGCCCTGCGCGTCATGCTCGACGACCACGCCTACGGTTTGTCACGGCGCCGGGTCACGGTGTCGACCTCGGGCATTGTGCCGATGATCGACCGGTTGGCGCAAGACTGCCCGGTGGCGCTGGCGGTGTCCTTGCATGCGCCCAATGACGCATTGCGTGACACGCTGGTACCGCTGAACCTGAAATACCCCTTGGCCCAGCTGGTGGCAGCTTGCCATCGTTACCTGGCCCATGCGCCGCGTGACTTCATCACCTTGGAATACTGCATGCTCGACGGCGTCAATGACACCGACGCCTGCGCGCGCCAACTGGTCGAGCGCATCCGGGCCCACCCGGGTGCCTGGTGCAAGCTCAACTTGATTCCATTCAACCCGTTCCCGGCCTCCGGTCTGCTGCGCTCCAAGCCCGAGCGCGTGCAGGCCTTCGCCAAAATTTTGAATGACGCCGGCATCACCACCACCGTCCGCAAAACCCGGGGTGACGACATCGATGCCGCCTGTGGCCAGCTGGCCGGTGACGTCAAGGACCGCACCCGGGTGATGGTGCGCATGGAGCGCAACAGAAACCTGCACGTGTCCACTGGCCAGGCTTCAGTACCCCCGCCCGAAGGAGTGAATACATGAGCGGTTTTGCCTCGTCCCGCAGGCCGGGCTTCTGGTCGCGGTGGTCGCTCCTGCTGCTGTGCGCCGGTGTTTTGGCCGGCTGTGCCAACGGCCCGGCGGGTCAGGCCAATGCCGGACTGGATGACCTGGTCACCGATTCAGATGAATCCAACGACCGCAAACGAGCCCGCATCCGGGTCGAACTGGCCATGGGTTATCTGGAGCAGGGCAAGACCAACATCGCGCTTGACGAGGTCAAGCTGGCGCTGGCGGCGGATCCTTCGTTTGCCGATGCCTACAGTTTGCGCGGCCTGATTTACATGCGCCTCAACGAACTGCCGCTGGCGCAGGAAAGTTTTCTGAGGGCGCTGGCGGTGCGTCCCCGCGACCCCAACATCCTGCACAACCTGGGCTGGTTGAAGTGCCAGCAAGCGCGCTACCCCGAAGCCATGGCCGATTTTTCGCTGGCGCTGGCCAACCCCGGTTATGGTGAGCGCGCCAAGACCTTCATGGCCCAGGGCCTGTGCCAGATCAGGGCAGGGCAACGGCGTGAGGCAGAACAAAGCCTGCTCAAAGCCTATGAGTACGATGCCTTGAATCCCGTCACCGGCTACAACCTGGCCAACCTGCTGTTCCAGAACGCCGATTTCGCCCGGGCACAGTTTTATATCAGACGACTCAACAACAGCGAATGGGCCAATGCAGAGTCGCTTTGGTTGGGTATCAAGGTTGAAAACAAAATGAGTGACCGGGTGGCACTGATGCAATTGGCCACCCAGTTGGAAAAACGTTTTCCGCAGTCCAAAGAAGCATCCGCTTACCGGCGCGGCGCATTTGATGAGTGAGAAATTTCCCATGGACCAGGTCCTGCAGGCCGCTGATGCGGGCATCGAACCCGCCACTGCCGGTGTTTTATTGAAAGCTGCGCGTGAGGCCCAAGGGCTTCACATTGGCGCCCTGGCCGTGACGCTGAAAGTGCCGGTGCGCAAGCTTGAAGCGCTCGAGTCGGATCGCCATGAGGTTCTGGGCGATCTGGTTTTCGCGCGGGCGCTGGCCGCCAGCGTCTGCCGGGTGCTGAAAATCGACGCCGCGCCGGTGCTGGCGGCCTTGCCGCATTCGGAAATGCCGCGTTTCAAGACCGATGATGCCGGCCTCAACACACCGTTCAAAGAGAGCGGTGTCGTTTATGGACAGGCGCTCAAAAGTCGTTTGACCAGCCCCTTGGCACTGGCCGTGGCCTTGTTGCTGCTCGGGGCCTTGCTGCTTGTCCTGTTGCCTGAAAAAGAGGAATCTGACGTCATGCCCACCAGCGCTCTGCCCATGACCGAGACCGAAGTGATTCGGGTGGCGCCTGCTGTCGATTTGCCTGCCTCGGAGAGCCCGGTTGCCATTGCGCAGGAACGTCCAAGCACCCCGTTGCCTGTGGCTGACACGAGCGCGGCTGTTTTGGTGCTTGAGTCCCGTGGCGCCTCCTGGGTCGAAATCACGGATGCCCAAGGGGTATTGCAATTGCGCAGAGTCCTGGCTCCCGGGGAACAGGTTCGCTCTCAGGGTCCCTTGCCCTTGTCGGTGGTGCTCGGGCGTGCCGACGATGTGGCGGTCACCGTGCGTGGCCAGCGTCTGGATGTGAGCGCCATGACCAAAGCCAATGTAGCTCGATTTGAGGTGAAGTAATGCAAGAAAACCTGCCCATCGCCATGGCGGCTGCGGCGCCGCGCCGCTCACGCCAGGCACGCATTGTCTGGGGTGACCGTTGCGTGACCGTCGGTGGCGACGCGCCCGTGCGGGTGCAGTCCATGACCAACACTGACACGGTGGACGTGATTGGCACCGCGATCCAGATCAAGGAGCTGGCCCTGGCGGGCTCCGAGTTGGTGCGTCTCACCGTCAACACGCCCGAGGCGGCCCAGTCCGTGGCGCCGATCCGTGAGCAACTCGACCGCATGGGCATTGACGTGCCTCTGGTTGGCGATTTCCATTACAACGGCCACCGTCTGTTGACCGACTACCCGGAGTGCGCCCAGGCCCTGTCCAAGTACCGCATCAACCCGGGCAACGTGGGCAAGGGCGACAAACACGACCGCCAGTTTGGCGCCATGATCGAGGCCGCCATCCGCTGGAACAAGGCGGTGCGCATTGGTGTCAACTGGGGCAGCCTGGACCAGGAACTGCTGGCCAGTTTGATGGACCAAAATAGCCGCCGCAACCCGCCCTGGGGTGCCAAGCCGGTGATGTACGAAGCCTTGATCACTTCGGCGCTTGATTCGGCCCAGCAGGCGGTTGATTTGGGGCTGGACCCCAACCAGATCATCCTGTCGTGCAAGGTCAGCGGGGTGCAGGATTTGATCTCGGTCTATCGCGAACTGGCCAAACGCAGCACGTACGCGCTGCACCTGGGTCTGACCGAAGCCGGCATGGGTACCAAGGGCGCGGTCGCCTCAACGGCCGCGCTGTCCATTTTGCTGCAAGAGGGTATTGGCGACACCATCCGCGTCTCCCTGACACCGCAACCGGGCGAGTCGCGCACCCAGGAGGTGGTGATTGCTTCCGAGATTTTGCAGTCGCTGGAGCTGCGCTCCTTTGTGCCGAGCGTGACCGCTTGCCCGGGCTGTGGTCGCACCACCAGCACCACGTTCCAGGAATTGACGCAGCAGATTGAAGGTTTTCTGCGTGCCCAGATGCCGGTCTGGCGCACCAAATATCCGGGGGTCGAAACCATGAAAGTGGCCGTGATGGGCTGCATCGTCAATGGTCCTGGCGAAAGCAAGCAGGCCGACATCGGCATCAGCTTGCCCGGCACTGGTGAGGCACCTGCTGCGCCGGTCTTCATTGACGGCGAAAAACGCATGACTTTGCGCGGCGAGTCCATTGCCCAGGAGTTCCAGGCCCTTGTTGAAAACTACGTCGAAAAGCGTTTTGGTGCGTCAGCTTCCGTTGCGCCCTGATTTGAATTGTCATGACCGAAACCACTGCACCGAAAATTGAAAAACTGACTGCCGTCAAAGGCATGAACGACGTCTTGCCGCCTGACTCGGCGGCTGTCGAATGGCTGGAAGCCAAAGTGCGCGCCCTGATGGCGCGTTACGCTTACCGCAACATCCGCACGCCCATTGTCGAACGCACGCCCTTGTTCATTCGCGGTCTGGGTGAGGTGACCGACATTGTCGAAAAAGAAATGTACTGCTTTGAGGATCGGCTCAACGGCGACCCGTTGACGCTGCGCCCCGAAGCCACGGCCGGTGTGGTGCGCGCGGCGCTGGAGCACAACCTGCTGTACGACGGCGGCAAGCGCCTGTACTACATGGGTCCGATGTTTCGCCATGAGCGTCCGCAAAAAGGCCGTTATCGCCAGTTTGACCAGATCGGCGCCGAGGCGCTGGGCTTTGCCGGCCCCGAGGTCGACGCCGAACTGATCCTGATGGCGCATGCCCTGTGGCAGGAGATCGGACTGGATGATGTGCGCCTGGAGCTCAACAGCCTGGGCCAGGCGCATGAGCGGCTGGAGCACCGCAAGGCGCTGATTGCGCACCTGGAACAACACGCCGAACTGCTCGACGAAGATGCCCGGCGGCGTTTGCACAGCAACCCGTTGCGCATCCTGGACACCAAGAACCCGGCGATGCAGTCGCTGGTGGAAGCGGCGCCCAAGTTGCTTGACTTTTTGGGGGCCCAATCGCTGGCGCACTTCAAGACGCTGACCGATATTTTGCAAGCCAACGGGGTGGCCTACAGCGTGAACCCGCGCCTGGTGCGCGGCATGGACTATTACAACCTGACCGTGTTCGAGTTCACCACCGACCGGCTGGGTTCGCAGGGCACCGTGTGTGCGGGCGGGCGTTACGACTACCTGTTCGAGCAGCTCGGCGGCAAGCCGGCCCCGGCCGTCGGTTGGGCGCTGGGGGTGGACCGCGTGCTGGCGCTGGCTCGCGGCGCGGGCCTGCCCGATGTGGGCCCGCAGCTGGATGCCTATGCCATCGTCACCGACGCCCGGGACTTGCCGCTGGTGTTGTCCACACTGCAGCGTTTGCGCGCAGCGGGCGTCAGTGTGCAGATGCACACCAGCACGGGTGAGGCCATGGGCAGCATGAAGAGCCAGTTCAAGCGCGCCGACGCCAGTGGCGCACGCTTTGCCCTGATTTTTGGCCAGGATGAAATCCAGGCCCACCAGGTCACCGTCAAACCCCTGCGTGACGCCAGCGCTGTTCAGCAACTGCGTTCACTTGCCGACGTGGCGGGCTGGGCCGCCACCCTACAATCGGTCGCTTAACGAAATACCCTTATGGCCAACCAATTAGACCTCGAAGAACAAGAACAGCTTGACCAGATCAAGCATTTCTGGAAGCAGTACGGCAACGCCATCACCTGGGTGCTGATTGTGGTGATGGGCACCTTTGCCAGCTGGAATTTTTACCAGTATTGGCAGCGTAGCCAGGCCCAGCAGGCAGCGGCCTTGTTTGAGGAAGTGGATCGCGCCGTGCTGGCGGCGGACGCCGCGCGTATGGACCGCGTGTTCAGCGACATGAAGGACAAATTTTCATCCACCGCCTATGCGCAGCAGGCGGGCCTGCTGGTGGCCGGTCAGTACGTCACGCTGGGCAAGCCTGATGCGGCCAAAGCCGCGTTGGCCTGGGTGGCTGAACAGTCGTCCGACGCGGGCTACCAGGCTTTGGCGCGCTTGCGCCTGGCTGCCATTGCGATGGAATCGAAAAATTTCGACGAGGCTTTGAAGTTGTTGAACACGAGCCACCCTGCCAGTTTTGAAGCCCTGGTGGCAGACCGCAAGGGCGATGTTTTCATGTTGCAGGGTGACAAGCCCAAGGCGCTGGCCGAATATGAAAAGTCGTACCGTCTGTTTGACCCGCGTACCGAGTACCGTCGTCTGGTGGAGGTCAAGTTGAACGCCCTGGGGGTGGATGTCGGACCTCAAGATCAAGTCGTGGCCACTGCGGCCGGAAAGTAAAAATCATGGCAAATATGTGTTCCTTGGCCAGCGTGCGTCGCGTCGTGGTCCTTGCACTGGTCGGTGCCTTGACGGCCTGTGCCAGTGGTTCTGATGCCCTGAAACCAGCCGACCTGGGAGCCAATCCGGCCTTGCTGGGCGTGCGCACGGCCTGGACCGGCAAAATCGCCCCGGTTGACTTTCCCTTGCAGGCCAAGGTGACGGGTCAAACCGTGGCGCTTGCCGGCAATGACGGTGCCGTGCTGTCGCTTGATGCGCGCAGCGGCGCCGTGTTGTGGCGTACCGAGGTGGGTGGACCCATCGCCGCGGGTGTCGGCAGTGATGGTCGTTTCAGCGCGGTGGTCACGCGTGCCAACGAGTTGGTGGTGCTCGAAGCGGGCCAGGTGCGCTGGCGTGCCGGTCTGACAGCGCAGGTGTTCACTGCACCGCTGGTGGCCGGCGAGCGTGTCTTTGTGTTGGCTGCTGATCGTAGCGTGGCGGCCTTTGATGCCAGCAGCGGACGCAAGCTCTGGCAGCAGCAACGCCCCGGTGAAGCCCTGGTGTTGCGCCAGGCGGGCGTTTTGACGGCGGTGGGCAACACCCTGGTGGCAGGACTGTCCGGCCATCTGGTGGGTATGAATCCTGTGAACGGAAATACCGTGTGGGACGCCACCCTGGCCGCGCCGCGCGGCACCAACGACATTGAACGCCTGGTCGATCTGGTCGGCGGCTTCAGCCGCAACGGCAACGAGCTGTGTGTGCGTGCTTTTCAGTCTGCGGTGGGCTGCGTCGATGCGCTGCGCGGCAGCGTGATCTGGAAACGTGTGGCCGCCGGTGCCGTGGGCGTGCATGGTGACGACGCGCAGGTGTACGGGGTTGAAAGCGACAGCCGGGTGCTGGCCTGGCAGCGTGCCAACGGTCAACCGGTCTGGACATCCGACCGGCTGCTTTACCGCAAGCTGAGCGCGCCGCTGGTGTTGGGCCGCTCGGTGGTGATGGGCGATGCCACGGGGCTGGTGCACTTGTTGTCACGCGCTGACGGCACGCCGCTGACCCGTTTGTCGACCGATGGTTCGGCCATCGAGGTCACGCCGGTGGTCGCGGCAGGCACCCTGGTGGTGGTGACGCGCAATGGTGGTGTCTACGGCTTCCAGCCTGAATAAAACTGATCTTTCTCACGGACTTCACTGAATGAAACCTGTATTGGCATTGGTCGGGCGACCCAACGTGGGCAAGTCGACCTTGTTCAATCGGCTGACCAAATCGCGCGATGCCATCGTGGCAGATTACGCGGGCTTGACGCGCGACCGGCATTACGGCAACGGCAAACTTGGCAAGCATGAGTACATCGTGATTGACACCGGTGGTTTCGAGCCTGACGCCAGTGCCGGCATCTACAAGGAAATGGCCAAGCAAACCCGCCAGGCGGTGGCCGAGGCCGACGTGGTGATTTTTGTGGTCGACGCGCGGGCCGGCGTCTCAGCGCAGGACCATGACATCGCCAACTACCTGCGGCGCCTGGGCAAACCCTGCGTCATGGTCGCCAACAAGGCCGAGGGCCTGCTGGCCGGCGGCCAGTTGGTGGAGTTTTATGAACTCGGCTTTGGTGAAGTGCTCGCGGTGTCGGCAGCGCACGGCCAGGGCATTCGGGAGTTGCTGGATCAGGCCTTGTTGCCTTTGCAGCCCGCCGAAGACGAGCTTGTGGAGGCCGAGCAGCCCGGCGTCATCAAGCTGGCCGTGGCGGGTCGCCCCAACGTGGGCAAGTCCACTCTGATCAACGTGTGGCTGGGCGAGGAACGGCTGGTGGCCTTTGACTTGCCGGGCACCACGCGCGACGCCATCTCGGTGCCGTTCGAGCGCAACGGCCAAAAATTTGAACTGATCGACACCGCCGGCCTGCGTCGTCGTGGCAAGGTCTTTGAAGCCATCGAAAAATTTTCGGTGGTAAAAACCCTGCAGGCGATTGAATCCGCCCATGTGGTCCTGTTGCTGATCGACGCGACCCAGGGTGTGACCGACCAGGATGCCCATATTGCCGGCTATATTCTTGAGAACGGTCGCGCCGTGGTGCTGGCCGTCAATAAGTGGGACGCCGTGGACGAGTACCAGCGTGAGCTGGTCAAGCGCTCCATTGAAACCCGCCTGCCTTTTTTGAAGTTTGCCAACCTGCATTTCATTTCGGCACAAAAGCGCCAGGGCCTGGGGCCCTTGTGGGCTTCCATTGCGCAGGCCTACAAGGCGGCCACGTGCAAGATGTCCACCCCGGTGTTGACCCGTTTGTTGCTCGAAGCGGTGCAATTTCAAAGCCCGCAACGCGCTGGCATGTACCGGCCCAAATTGCGTTATGCCCACCAGGGTGGCATGAATCCACCGGTCATCGTGATCCACGGCAACTCGCTGGAGCACGTGACCGATGCCTACAAGCGTTTCCTTGAAGGTCGTTTCCGTAAGGAATTTGATCTGGTGGGTACGCCGCTGCGCATCGAAATGAAGACCTCCAGCAACCCGTTCGCCGACAAGGTGAGCTGAGCGGGTTTGTTTTTGGGTGCCTCAGGGTTTCTGGGGGAAATAGCCCCGCCTCCTTCCGGAGGCACGATGGCACTGTGGTATCGTTCCTCCTTCTTAAAATTCACAACACGGAGAATATCGTGAATAACAAAGGCCAACTCTTGCAAGATCCCTTTCTGAACGCACTGCGTCGGGAGCACATTCCGGTGTCAATTTATTTGGTCAATGGCATCAAGTTGCAAGGTCAGATTGAGTCGTTCGATCAGTATGTCGTGCTGTTGCGCAACACCGTCACACAAATGGTCTACAAGCACGCCATCTCGACCATCGTTCCGGGTCGGGCCGTGAACTTTGCAGTGGCCGAGGGTGAACAACCTGCAGCAGCCTGATCGCCCTGTCACCCCGACCTTGTTGGTGGGGGTCGATTTTGGTCTTCCCTTTTTTGACGCCGAACTCGAAGAGCTCGGTTTGCTGGCCCAGACTGCGGGTCTGACGCCGGTGGCACGCATGACGTGCAAGCGCAAGGCGCCTGATGCGGCGCTTTTTATCGGCAGCGGCAAGGCCGACGAAATCAAGCAACTTGCGATCCAACTCGGCGTGCAGGAGGTGCTCTTTGACCAAAGTCTGAGCCCGGCGCAGCAACGCAATCTGGAGCGCCACCTGGAGCTCCCGGTCAACGACCGCACCCTGTTGATCCTGCAAATTTTTGCCCAGCGGGCGCGCAGCCACGAAGGCAAGTTGCAGGTCGAGCTGGCCCGCCTGCAGTACCTGAGCACACGCCTGGTGCGGCGCTGGTCGCACCTGGAGCGCCAAAGCGGCGGCATCGGCATGCGTGGCGGCCCGGGGGAATCACAGATTGAGCTGGACCGGCGCATGATCGCGGACAGCATCAAGCGCATCAAGGAACGCCTCGTCAAGGTCAAGCGTCAGCGCCAGACCCAGCGCCGCCAGCGCGAACGGCGCGACGCCTTCAACATCTCGCTGGTGGGCTACACCAACGCGGGCAAGTCCACGCTGTTCAACGCCTTGGTCAAGGCGCGCGTGTATGCCGCCGACCAGTTGTTTGCCACGCTCGACACCACCACGCGACAGTTGTACCTGGGTGAGCTTGGGCGTGTTATTTCCCTGTCGGACACCGTGGGCTTCATCCGGGATTTGCCTCACGGTTTGGTCAATGCCTTTCAGGCCACCTTGCAGGAAGCCGTGGACGCAGACCTGCTCTTGCATGTGGTTGATTTTTCCAGCCCCAATCATCTTGAGCAGATCGCTGAAGTCCAGCGCGTGCTGGCTGAAATTGGCGCGGGCGATATTCCCCAGATGCTGGTGTTCAACAAGCTCGATCAGGTCGATCCGACCCTGCGTCCGCATGCGGTGCAAGACGTTTACGAGCTGGCGGGGGTGCCCACCCCGCGTATTTTTCTCAGTGCGCAAACGGGTGACGGCGTGGCCGTCTTGCGTCAGATGCTGGTTGACAAAATCCAGGCACCGCAAGAGACCCCCGAGGATTCGTCAGATTTCCATGCAAGTCATGAGGCTGACCCTGATTTCGGCACAATAGAGCCAAAATAAATACGAGTGATTCGATGAAACTTCAACGACCGATTTTTAGCCTGGCTTTATTGCCCACGCGCCTGCGTGGCATGTTCAATCTGAACGATCCACGCTGGGGACGTTCGGACGACGCTTCCGATGCGAGCGAGGGGCAAGGCGCGAAGCAGCCCCCCGAGCAAGCGCCCGATGCGCCGCCGTCCAGTCCGGCGCCTTCCGGCCCCAGGCGGGGTGCCAACCAGGGACCGCCCGACCTCGATGAGTTGTGGCGCGATTTCAACCGCAAGCTGGGCGGCCTGTTCGGCAACGTGAAGAGTGGCGGTCGTGGTGCCACGCCTATTCGTGGCGGAGGCAACGGCGGCGGTAATGGGGGCGGCACCGGTGGCGGTTTCCAGCCTGACATGAAGAGCGCCGGGCTGGGCATGGGCTTGGTGGCGGGCGTTGCGGTGCTGATCTGGCTCGGCACCGGCTTCTTCATTGTGCAGGAGGGCCAGCAAGCCGTCATTACCCAGTTTGGCAAATACAACAGCACGGTGGGGGCCGGTTTCAATTGGCGCCTG
Source organism: Rhodoferax sp. (assembly GCF_030653815.1). Lineage (GTDB taxonomy): Bacteria > Pseudomonadota > Gammaproteobacteria > Burkholderiales > Burkholderiaceae_C > Rhodoferax. Next base: position 168,941 of record NZ_JAURYQ010000037.1, read on the forward strand.
CCGTATCCGATCCAACGCCACGAACTCGTTTTTGTGACCCAGATCCGCTCGGTGGATGTCGGGCGTGACGTGGTCATCAAGGCCACCGGGTTGCGCGAGTCCGCGATGTTGACCCAGGATGAAAACATTGTCGAGATCAAGTTTGCCGTGCAATACCGCCTCAGCGACGCGCGTGCCTTCTTGTTCGAGAGCAAGAACCCGGCCGATGCCGTGGTGCAGGCCGCTGAAACGGCGGTGCGCGAAGTCGTCGGCAACATGAGGATGGACAGCGCCTTGTCCGAGGAGCGAGACCAGATTGCGCCGCGCGTGCGTGCCCTGATGCAATCCATTCTGGACCGCTACAAGGTGGGTATCGAAGTGGTCGGCATCAATTTGCAGCAAGGCGGTGTGCGGCCTCCCGAGCAGGTGCAGGCGGCGTTTGACGATGTGCTCAAGGCAGGCCAGGAGCGCGAGCGTGCCAAGAACGAAGCCCAGGCTTATGCCAATGACGTGATTCCCCGTGCCGTTGGTGCGGCCTCGCGCCTGAAGGAAGAAGCTGACGCCTACAAATCACGCATCGTGGCGCAGGCCCAAGGTGATTCGCAGCGTTTCAAGTCGGTGTTGGCCGAGTACCAGAAGGCACCCCAGGTCACGCGTGACCGCATGTACATCGATGCCATGCAGCAAATCTACAGCAGCGTGACCAAGATCATGGTGGACTCCAAGCAGGGCAGCAATCTGCTCTATCTGCCGCTCGACAAACTGATCCAGATGACAGGTCAGGTGGCGCAGGAGACTGCCGCCATGCCGGCGGCGTCAACGCCCAGCCCGGCCAATGCAGCCGCCGCCATCACGGACGCCCGTGCCCGCGATGCGGCACGTGACCGTACCCGTGAAACCCGATAGGAGCCCGGCATGAACCGCCTAGGATTTGTTTTTTCAAGTGTTATCTTTGCGTTGGCTATTCTCAGTTCGATGCTCTTTGTGGTGGACCAGCGCCAGTTTGGTGTGGTGCTGGCGCTGGGGCAGATCAAGGAAGTGATCACCGAACCCGGCTTGAACTTCAAGCTGCCACCGCCCTTCCAGAACGTGTCGTACATCGACAAGCGCCTGCTCACGCTCGACAGCACCGATAACGAGCCGGTGCTGACCGCCGAGAAGCAGCGGGTGGTGATCGACTGGTACGTGCGCTGGCGCATTTCCGAGCCCACCGAGTACATCCGCAACGTCGGCACCACCGAGGCGGCCGGTGCCAGCCAGCTGAACCGGGTGGTGCGCAATGCGTTCCAGGAAGAAGTCAACAAGCGCACCGTCAAGGAGCTGCTGTCGGCCAAGCGCGAGGAAGTCATGCAGGACGTCAAGAAAGAGGTGCTGAGCCAGGTGCGTGGCGCCAAGCCCTGGGGTGTCGATGTGATCGACGTGCGCATCACCCGGGTCGACTATGTGGACGCCATCACCGAATCGGTTTACCGCCGCATGGAGGCTGAGCGCAAGCGCGTGGCCAACGAACTGCGTTCCACCGGTTTTGCCGAAGGTGAAAAAATTCGCGCCGATGCTGATCGTCAGCGCGAGGTGACCGTCTCCAACGCCTACCGTGATGCGCAAAAATTCAAGGGTGAGGGCGATGCCGAGGCGGCACGCTTGTACGCTGAAGCCTTTGGCCGTGACCCCCAGTTTGCCCAGTTCTACCGTAGCATGGATGCCTACAAGGCCTCCTTTGCCAACAAGAACGACGTGATGGTGCTGGACCCTTCAAGTTCCGAATTTTTCAAGTCCATGCGCGGTGGCGTGTCGGCAAGCCCTAAAAAATAACACCTGGGGCTGGTTTGGACGGCACCACCTTTTGGCTGGCCGTGGCGCTGGTGCTGGTGATTGAGGGCTTCATGCCCTTCATGTCACCGGCCACCTGGCGCCAGACCATGGTCCAGATTCTCAAGCTTGGCGACGGTCAGTTGCGTTTCTTTGGTTTGTGCAGCCTGTTGCTGGGAGTGGCGCTGATTTGGTGGCTGGCTTGACGAAATACCGGACTTTTGCCCGGTAAAATCGCGTATTTAACAGCCTCTCAAAATCACATGTCCGCTTGGGTTCTGCCGGATCACATTGCCGATGTCCTGCCTTCCGAGGCCCGTCACATCGAAGAACTTCGCCGCGACTTGCTCGATACCGCACGCAGCTATGGCTACGAACTGGTCATGCCGCCGCTGCTGGAACATCTCGAATCGCTGTTGACAGGTGCCGGGTCGGCGCTTGATCTGCAGACGTTCAAACTCGTCGACCAACTCTCGGGCCGCATGATGGGCTTGCGCGCAGACAGCACGCCCCAGGTCGCCCGCATCGATGCACATTTGCTCAACCGAGCCGGCGTCACCCGGCTGTGCTACTGCGGACCGGTGCTGCACACGCGCGCCAGTGCCCCTCATGCCACGCGCGAGCCGCTGCAATTGGGCGCAGAAATTTATGGCCACGCCGGGCTTGAGGCGGACATCGAAATCCTGACGCTGGCCTTTGACTGCCTGCAGGCGGCCAGGGTGCAGGCGCCCAGCATTGACCTGGCCGATGCGCGGCTTGTCAAGGCCTTGCTCGCCGATGTTTCCCTGAGCCCAGCCCGGCTGTCTGACGTGCACGCAGCGCTGGCCGCCAAAGACAGTGCCGAACTGGCTGCGCTGACCCGTGATTTACCCCAGGCTGTGCACCAGGGTTTGCTGGCGCTGGTGCAGCTCTATGGCGATGCAGGCGTGCTGGCGGAGGCCGAAAAAACCCTGCCCGCGCTGCCTGCCGTGCGTGAGGCGCTGCAAAGCTTGCGTTATTTGGCACAACACCTGCCGGCGGCCCAGCTCAGTTTCGATCTCGCGGACTTGCGGGGTTACGCCTATTACACCGGCGTTCGTTTTGCCATCTACGCCCCCGGCGCCAGCGACGCCCTGGTGCGCGGTGGCCGTTATGACGAGGTGGGGGCAGTTTTTGGCCGCAACCGGCCCGCAGCAGGTTTCAGTCTTGACCTGAAGGCCCTGGTGGCGGTGGTGACGCCGCGCGCCTTGCAGGCCGCCATTCGTGCGCCCTGGCGCGAAGATGCCGGGCTCAATGCCGCCATTGCCGCCCTGCGTGCACTCGGCGAGGTGGTGGTCTGCGTGTTGCCAGGCCACGAGAGTGAAGTTGATGAGTTCCATTGCGACCGCGAGCTGATTGAAGTTGGCGGGCAGTGGGTTGTTCAAGCCATGCATTGAAATTAGAGAGAAGCAAAAAATGACTGCTATCAAAGGACGTAACGTTGTCGTCGTGGGCACCCAGTGGGGCGATGAGGGCAAGGGCAAGCTGGTCGATTGGTTGACCGAGAGCGCCCAGGGCGTCGTGCGTTTTCAGGGCGGCCACAATGCCGGCCACACGCTGGTCATCAACGGCGTCAAGACCGCGCTGCATCTGATTCCCAGCGGCATCATGCGCCCGGGCGTCAAGTGCTACATCGGCAACGGTGTGGTGCTGTCGGCGGCCAAACTGTTTGAAGAAATTGCCGGACTGGAAAAGGTGGGCGTGGACGTGCGCTCGCGCTTGCGCATCAGTGAGGCTTGTCCGCTGATTTTGCCGTTCCATGCAGCCCTGGACGTGGCGCGTGAATCGGCGCGCGAGCAGGGCGGCAGCGAAAAGATTGGCACCACCGGGCGCGGCATCGGCCCGGCCTACGAGGACAAAATCGCGCGCCGCGCGCTGCGCGTGCAGGACCTCAAGTTCCCCGAGCGATTTGCCAACAAATTGCGCGTGTTGCTGGACTTGCACAACCATGTGCTGACCACGTTTCTGGATTCCAAAGCCTTTGACTTCGGCCCGACGCTGGCGCCTTACATGAAAGATGGCGAAGTGCAGTTTGACGCGGTCTATGCAGAAGCCATGCGCCACGCCGAACTGCTCAAGCCGATGATGGCTGACGTCTCGCGCGAACTCAACGACGCCCACCTGAAGGGTGAGAACCTGTTGTTCGAGGGCGCGCAGGGCACCTTGCTTGACGTCGATCACGGCACTTACCCCTTTGTCACTTCCAGCAACTGCGTGGCCGGCAATGCCGCCGCCGGTGCCGGCGTCGGCCCCGGTTTGCTGCACTACATTCTGGGCATCACCAAGGCCTACTGCACGCGCGTGGGCGGTGGTCCGTTTCCGACCGAACTTGAATGGGAAGTCGAGGGCACGCCGGGCTGGCACATGAGCACCGTGGGCGCAGAAAAGGGCGTCACCACCGGGCGCAGCCGGCGCTGCGGCTGGTTCGACGCGGCCTTGCTCAAGCGCTCGGCGCAAGTCAACGGTTTGAGCGGTTTGTGCATCACCAAGCTCGACGTGCTCGATGGCTTGAAAGAACTCAAGCTGTGCACCGGCTACGAGCTTGATGGCACGGTGACCGACATTTTGCCCATGGGCGCCGACGACATCGCACGTTGTGTGCCCATCTACGAAACCATGGAAGGCTGGAGCGACAGCACCGTGGGGGTCACCCAGTACGACAAGTTGCCCATGGCAGCGCGGCTGTACCTGCAGCGTATCGAGCAGGTCACGGGCGTCCCGGTGCACATTGTCTCGACCAGCCCGGACCGCGATCACACCATCATGATGCGCCATCCCTTTCTGGCCGACTGACGCTGAAGCCGCCACTTTTTCATTCACATCCGATTCGCGTTAGCACTACTTATTTGAGAGGCCTTTATGTTGACAGAAGACGGCAAGCACCTGTATGTGAGCTATGACGAATACCACGGCCTGATTGAAAAACTGGCAATCAAGATTTTTCAGTCAGGCTGGGAATTTGACACCATCCTGTGTCTGGCACGGGGTGGCATGCGCCCGGGTGACATTTTGTCGCGCGTCTTCGACAAGCCGCTGGCCATCATGTCCACCAGTTCCTACCGGGCTGGCGCGGGCACGCAGCAGGGCAACCTTGACATCGCCCACTACATCACCACGCCCAAGGGCGAAATTGCCGGCAAGGTGCTGCTGGTGGACGACCTGGCCGATTCCGGCCTGACGCTGCACGCCGTGATCGATCAGCTCAAGACCAATTACAAACCCATCACCGAGTTGCGCAGCGCCGTGATCTGGACCAAGTCCTTGTCCAGGTTCACGCCCGATTATTCGGTTGAATTTCTGCCGACCAACCCCTGGATTCATCAGCCCTTTGAAGGCTACGACAGCCTGCGTCCCGAGCAACTGATCAAAAAGTGGAGTGTTTGACGCCCATCTGCTTTTGCCATGGCTGAACTCACCACGACCCTGATCCATCACCCCTACCAGCCGCCGGCAGGGTTTGGTGCGCCGCAGCCCGGGGTGTTCAAAGCCTCGACGGTGTTTTTTCCCAACGTGGCAGCCATGCGCCAGTTCGAATGGAAAGACAAGTCGGCCTACACCTACGGTCTGCACGGTACGCCCACCACCTACACCCTGGAAGAACGGCTGTGCACCCTGGAGGGTGGTGCCCAGTGCCTGTTGGTGCCCAGCGGCCTGGCGGCTATTGCCACGGTGTGCCTGGCTTTGCTCAGGCGTGGCGACGAGGTGCTGATTCCTGACAACGCCTATGGCCCGTCCAAAGCGCTGGCCGAAGGCGAGTTGGCGCATTGGGGCATTACGCACCGCTACTTCGACCCCATGGATCCCGCTGACCTGGCGGCCAAACTGTCTCCAGCCACCAAATTGGTCTGGCTGGAGGCTGCAGGCTCGGTCACGCTGGAATTCCCTGATCTGTGCGCGCAGGTTCGCCTGTGCCGCGCCGCCAAGGTGCTTTGCGCCCTCGACAACACCTGGGGCGCCGGTCTGGCTTTCCAGCCGTTCGACCTGCAGCCGGGCCAACTGCCGACACTGTCCGTGGACATTTCCATCCATGCCCTCACCAAGTACCCCAGCGGCGGTGGCGACGTGCTGATGGGCAGTGTCATCACCACCCATGAGCGTCTGCACATGCAGCTCAAGCTGTGTCACATGCGGCTTGGCTTGGGTGTGGCTGCAAACGATGCCGAAAGCGTGTTGCGCGCCCTGCCCAGTTTAGCACTGCGCTACCGCTCCCACGACGAGACGGCCCGTACCTTGGCGCACTGGTGCCAGCAGCGCAATGAGTTCGCTCAGGTTTTGCACCCGGCTTTGCCGCAGTCACCCGGCCACGTGCATTGGCGGGCGCTGTGCGGTGACGCTTTGGGCGCGGCCGCCGGTCTGTTCAGCGTGATCTTCAAACCTGATGTCAACCAGGCCCGGGTTGATGCGTTTTGCGACGCCCTGCAGTTGTTCAAGATTGGTTACAGCTGGGGCGGCCCCATGAGCCTGGTCATGCCTTACCAACTGGAGACCATGCGTTCAAGCTGGCCGGTTTATTTGCAGCCGGGAATTCTGGTGCGCTTTTCCACGGGGCTGGAGTCGGCCGCCGACCTGCAGGCCGACCTGCAGCAAGCCTTGCAGCACATCGCCTGAAAACAGGCTTGCGCTGGCGCAGTGCAACTCAGCCCCGCAAGGCGGCTAAAATCCAGTCCATTAACTTGAAAGTACAACTTGGCAACACCTAATTACGGCTACGAAAAGCGTCAGAAAGAACTGGCGAAAAAGAAGAAAAAAGAAGAAAAACTCAAAGAAAAAGCCCAGCGCAAGGCGGGCGAGGGTGGGCCTGAGGGGCAGGAAGATCAGCCAGATCAGCCAGATCAGCCCGCTCAGGACACACCAGCCAGCTGATTTTCCCGACCTTCGCCCGCGCCATCAAGCCAGCATCTGGCTTGCCAAGGTGTGCATGGCTTCGGCGGACCGGTCGGTGGGCGTCAACGGAGCGGCCCGTGCAAACTGCACAAAATTGCGCTGCATCGACTGCGCATAAGCCGGGTCGTAATGCTGGGTCAGCAACTCCATGACCACCGTGGCAAAGTCCCCGCTTTGCGCCATGCCTTGCCAGCGTTTCACCACCTCGTGGCCCTTGAGTTCGGTGAGTTTTTCCAGTCGCTCACAAAAATAGGCCACGTCGCGCGTCAGGTAGTCATAGTCTTCCAGCAACAGCGCCACACGTTCTTCATCAGACAGTTGCAGGTTCAGGCAGGGGCTGTTGCGCATGGCGTCCATCAGCGCGGTGGGCACCGACAAATTGCCCACTTTTTTGCTCTCGCTTTCCACAAACACCGGCACCGCCGTATCGAACTGGCGCAGTTGGTCCCACACCAGGGTTTCAAAATGCTTTTGGCTTGGCTGGGCCAACCCGGGCACCGCGCCCAGCACCGAACTGCGGTGGTTGGCCAGGGCCTCGAGGTCCAGCACCTGGGCACCTTGCTTTGCCAGCGCCTGCAGCAAGCGGGTTTTGCCACTGCCGGTCGGGCCGCACACCACGCGGAACATCAGCTTGGGCACGCGCGCCACGATGTCCTGTACCAGCGCCGCCCTGAAAGCCTTGTAGCCGCCTTCCACCAGTGTCACCCGAAAACCGATCTGGCTCAAGACCAGCGACAGCGAGCCGCTGCGCTGACCACCGCGCCAGCAATAAGCCAGCGGCTGCCAGTCGCGCGGCTTGTCGATCACCTCGCGCTCAATGTGCGCGGCAATGTTGCGCGCGGCTTTTGCTGCCCCCCGCTTGCGCGCTTCAAACGGGTTGACCTGCTTGTACAGGGTGCCAATCTCGATGCGTTCGGCGTTGTTCAGGGTCGGCCAGTTGATGGCGCCGGGCAGGTGGTCGGCCTGGTATTCGTCTTCGCTGCGGGCGTCGATGATGGCATCAAAGTCGGCCAGCCGCGCCATGACTTCGGCCGCGCCAAGGAGGGTCAGACTCATGACAGTTCTTTCGTGATGGCTGGCCAGACATTGGCCAGCATGCGCGGCTGAGCTGCCTCCTTGGGGTGGATGCGGTCGGCCTGAAACCAGGTCAGGCTGTCAGGGGCATCGGCAATGCCCTTGAGGAAGAAGGGCACCAGGGCGGCACGCGTGGTCTTGGCCACCTCGGCGTACATGCGGGCAAAGCGCTGGGTGTAATCACGTCCGTAGTTCGGTGGCACCTGCATGCCGAGCAACAGCACTTTGGCGCCACTTTGCTGCGCCAGCCGGGTCATGGCCAACAGGTTGTCCCGGGTCATGTCGAGCGGCAGGCCGCGCAGGGCATCATTGCCGCCCAGTTCAATCACCACCAGCGTGGGGCGGTGTTGCGCCAGCAAAGCGGGCAGGCGGGCGCGCCCGCCCGAGCTGGTGTCGCCACTGATGCTGGCGTTGACCACGTCGGCCCGGATCTTTTCAGTCTGAAGTTTTTGTTCAAGCAGAGCGACCCAACCGGTGCCGCGCCTGAGGCCATACTCCGCGCTCAGCGAGTCACCCAGCACCAGCAGGGAAGAGCGCATGGGCGGCGTTGTGTCAGCTGCCACGCTGCGGTAAATCCCGCTGCTGGCAAGGACAGCCGCCAACGCGATACAGTGGCGTCGGTTCAAATTCATTTGTTGCAAAGAAAAATTCATGTCAGATGTCATTATCTCGGTAGAGCACGTTTTCAAGTCGGTGGCCGATGCCACGGGCACGCTGGAAATTTTGCAGGACATTGATTTTGCCCTGCGCTCCCGTGAAACTGTGGCTATTGTCGGTGCTTCGGGTTCCGGCAAGAGCACCCTGTTGTCGATCATTGCCGGGCTCGACACACCCAGCAAGGGCACGGTGCGGCTCGCCGGACACGACTTGTTTGCGATGAGCGAGGACGACCGTGCCGCACTGCGCGCTGAAAAACTGGGTTTCGTCTTCCAGAGCTTTCAATTGCTGGGTAATCTGACAGCGCTGGAAAACGTCATGCTGCCGCTGGAACTGGCCGGCCGACGCCAGGCACGCAAGCTGGCCACCGAGATGCTGGACCGTGTCGGCCTGGCCGAGCGTCTTGGACATTACCCCAAGGTGCTTTCGGGAGGCGAGCAGCAGCGCGTGGCGCTGGCGCGTGCCTTTGTGGTGCAGCCCGCGGTCTTGCTGGCGGACGAACCCACCGGCAGCCTGGACTTTGCCACCGGTGAAAAAATCATGAGCCTGATGTTCGACCTGAACCGCGAACTGGGCACCACCTTGCTGCTGGTCACCCATGACCGCGCCATGGCCGAGCGCTGCCAGCGCAGCATCACCATTGAGGCGGGGCGCGTGCTGGCGTAGCCGGCCTGACGCCCGGTTGGACAGCGCTGGGCGCGTTGGGCGCTGCGTCTTCAGGGCACAATGTTGCCATGAAAAAATCCCCATTGATGTCCCGTTCGGGCGCTTCCCTATTTGTTGGCTTGGTCGGGCTCATGCTCAGCCAAGGGCTTGCGGCCCAGAACACCCCGGGGGTGTCAGAAAAAGATTTTCTGGACGAGATGCCGATCATCCTGTCGGTGTCGCGCCTGCCGCAGCGGCTGGATGAAACACCGGGTGCAGTCACCATTCTTGACCGTGACTTCATTCGCAGCTCGGGCGCGCGCGACGTGGCCGACTTGCTGCGCCTGGTGCCGGGTTTTCAATCCAGCACGTCTTTTGAAGGTGACGCGCCACAAGCCAGTTACCACGGTGTGTATGGCTATTATTCGGCCCGCATCCAGGTGCTGGTCGATGGCCGTTCGGTCTATTCAAACTATTTTGCCGGCAGCGTGGCACCGGGCTTGATGTCGGTGATGCTCGATGATATTGAACGCATTGAGGTGTTGCGCGGCTCCAATTCGGTGGCCTATGGCGCCCGCGCCATGCTCGGCGTGGTCAATATCGTGACCCGGCACAGTGCCGAAACGCTGGGGCCCCGTGCAGCGCTTACGCGCGGAGAAAACGGCATTCAGGACACCGCGCTGGGCCTGGGCTGGCGCACCGACAACAGCACCCAGCGGCTGGCTGTGGACGAGCGGGGTGATGACGGCCTGAGCGGCGCCAATGGCCACAACCGGGTGCAGCGCGCCAACTTCAGGTCGGATTGGCAGGTTTCGGGCAGCAGCCAAGTGCAGCTGAGTGCAGGCTGGATGGCCATTGGGGCTGGCAAAGGCTACCCCGATCGACCTGGCTCAGGCTTTCGTGATACCACCTTTGAAAACAAATTTCTGCAGCTCGACTGGAGGGAAGTGTTGAGCCCGGACCAGGACCTGACGCTCAGCTTGTCACATAACCAGGAAAGTTACCATGATGTGGTGCCCTACCTGCCCATTCCCGGCTTGAATCTCGATGGCAGCGGCACCACCAGCAACAACACCCTGACGGCACAGCACACGCTGCGACTGAGTCCGGCGCTGCGCATGGTCTGGGGCGCCGAATTGCGGCGCGAATCGGTCACCTCGCGCCCCCTGTTCAACACCGACGAGGCCCTGATCGACAATTTCACGCGCTTGTTCACCCATGCCGAATGGCGTCTGCGACCGGACCTGCTGCTCAATGGCGGTGTCATGGCCGAGCGCAGCAGTGCCAATGGCTCCAGCCTGGCCCCCCGACTCATGTTGAACTGGCACGTCACACCCGAACAGACCCTTCGCGCCGGCATGACGCGTTCGTTCCGACCCCCCAGTGCTTTCGAGCGCCGGGCGGATGTGCGCTACTCGTTTAAAAATAAATTGCTCGATGTCACGTTTTTGGCGAGCGGCAACGTGGTGCCTGAAACCGTGCTGACCCGTGAGTTGGGATACCTGGGCACTTTCCCGAGCCTGAAATCGACCCTCGATGTCCGTCTTTTTGATGAGAAATTTACCGGTTTTATCGACGGTATTCGCTACCTGACAAAAGTTGGCGGTAAAGTTTACGCGCCCTACGATTATTCCAATGTTGACAATTTCTCCATCCGGGGTCTGGAACTGCAATGGACTGGCCGGCCCTGGCCGGGTGCGCAACTGGGTGTCAACCAGTCGCTGACCCGGTTGGCGTTCGAGAAACCACCGTCTGAAACCAAATTGGTGGTGGCGATGCCAAAGTCCACCAGCACCGTGTTCCTGACGCAACAGTTGCCAGCGGGCCTGCAGTTTTCACTCAGCCATCAATACAGCGAGCCCCTCTGGGTGCAAAGATCGGGTGATTTGCGGCAATACCTGCACCGCACTGATTGGCGCTTGAGCAAGTCGCTGCGCTTGGGCCAACGCCACGGTGAATTGGCCTTGACCGTGCAAAACCAGGGCTCACCCTACGCCGACTATGACGATGCGTTTTTGTTCAAGCGCCGCGCTTTCGTAACCCTGCGCATCGACAACTGACGCTGGCATGCTTGCGCGCTTGCTCCGGTTCCTGTCAGGGCTGGCCTTGTGCCTGCTGGTCCTGTCCGGGACAGCGCAAACGCCGGAAATCCAGGTCGGCATCGCCCGCAGTCAAACCAGTGCAGCCTACCTTGACGCCACCCAAGCCCTGGTCAATGGCCTGACCCGCCAAGGCGTGTCGCTCAACGCCATCAACGTATGGAGTCCGGCTGAGTTGGCCGCGCTGTCCGGGGTCCGGCTGTCGTCGGTCAAGGTCTGGGTGGCGTTGGGAACCGAGGCCGCCACGGCCTTGGCCCAGAGTCGCGTCAATGCGCCCGTGCTCAACGCCTTGTTGCCACGCAGCAGTTTTGAACGCGTGCTGCGTGTGTCGGGACGCAAGGCATCGGCCGGGTTCAATGTGCTGCAACTCGACCAACCACTGCAACGTCAGCTCGGGTTGATTCGTTTGGCGTTGCCCAAGGCCAGGCGCTTGGGGGTCGTGTGGGGACCGGATTCGCTGCCCAAAGCAGCTGCGTTGCGATCCCTGGCCAGCAGCCAGGGACTGTCGCTGCAAGAGGCCCTGCTCGACGACGAGACGTCCCTGTTTGCCGCCTTGAAGTCTGTCCTTGACAGCAGCGATGTGCTGTTGGCCCAGGCCGACCCGCTGGTGTTCAACAGCAACAACATCCAGAACATCCTGGTGACCACCATCAGGGGGCAGGTTCCTTTGGTCGCGTTTTCTCCGGCTTACGTGCGTGCCGGTGCCTTGCTGGCCGTTTACAGCACGCCGCCCCAGGTGGGTGACCAGGCCGCGCAGTGGGTGCTGGACGTGTTGGCCAACCGGGTCTTGCCTGAGCAGGCACTTGAGCCGCTTGATTTTGAAATCAGCGTCAATGAGCAGGTGGCCCGGGTGCTGGGCTTGTCGCTGGATGTCAAGGCCCTGACACTGGCCTTGAAACGCCAGGAGACTCAACGATGAAGACGCCGGACATTCGGGTGCGCATGCTGGTGGCTGCGCTGTTGCCGGTTTCGCTGTTGAGCGTGTTGTTGTCAGCCGTGTTTTTGATGGCACGTTTTGAAGACATCAGCGCGGCCCACCAGTTGCGCACGCGCTCGGTGGCACGGCAGTTGGCGTTGGCCAGCGAATTTGGTTTGTTTGCCGGCAACAAGCAGCAGTTGCAAGCCCTGGCGCGCGGTGCCTTGCGGGAATCCGATGTGCGCTGGGTCGCCATTGTCAGTCCGCAGGGTGAAACCTTGGCGAGCGCCGGTGTGGCGGGAGGTAACGACTTCCCACCCTATTCCGAGGTGGAAACGCACCAGGTCGACGCGCGGGGCTTGATCGATATGCTGACGCAACCGGTTGTTGCCAGTGGTATCCAGCTTGACGATTTGTACGAAGACGTGAACCAAGTCATTCCGGGCAAGGCAGCGCCCCTGGGTCAGGTGGTGGTGAAATTCTCACGACAGGCGGTGGTGGAGCAACAACAGAGCATCCTTTTGCTGGGTGGCTTGATCAGCGCCCTGGGGTTGCTGTTTGGCCTGGTGCTGGCAGTCCGGCTCAGTGGCGGGGTGATTCGCCCCATGATGCGGGTGTCGCATTTGATCGAGCGCATCGGCAATGGCGATTTTGCTGCTGCTGCCCAGACGCAAGCGCAAACGCCGCCGCAGGATCCGCTTCATGATTTGCAGAAGAATTTGATACAAATGGCCGATCGCCTGGCCGGTGCGCGTCAGGAGCTGGAGCATCAGGTGAGCACGGTGACCCAGGCCTTGCGTGTAAAAAAGGAGGAGGCCGAACTGGCCACGCAGGCCAAGTCGCGGTTTTTGGCTGCAGCTAGCCATGATTTACGCCAACCGGTGCATGCACTGGGCATGTTCATTGCGCGCCTGGCCCAACTCTCCCACGATGAGCAGACGCGCCAGCTGGTCGGTAACCTGCAGGCCTCGGTGAACGCCATGCAAAATTTGCTGGATGGCCTGTTGGATATTTCCCGGCTGGAAGCCAAGGCCGTGCAAATCCACTTCAAGAAATTTCCCCTGATGGAGTTGTTTGAGCGGCTCGGGCATGACTTGGTCCCGCTGGCCCAGGACAAGGGCTTGCAGTTGCGCATTCGCCCCTGTTCGGTGTGGGTTCGAAGCGACCCCGCCCTGCTGTACCGGATCTTGCTTAACCTGGTGGGCAATGCCTTGCGCTACACCGAAAAAGGGGGGGTGCTGGTCGCCTGTCGCTTGGTTGGCAGTGGGTCGCAGGCCAGCATCGAGGTGTGGGACAGTGGTTTGGGCATTGCGCCCGAACATCAGGAAGACGTTTTCAAGGAGTTTTACCAGGTCGACAATCCGGCGCGGCAGCGCAGCCTGGGCATGGGTCTGGGCTTGAGCATTGTGCGGCGAAGCTGCCAGCTGTTGACGCACCCCCTGGAACTGTCGTCGCGTTTGGGCGTGGGAACACGTTTTTCCGTGAAAGTGCCCAGGGTCACGCCCGGTCCTGACCAGGCGCTGGTGGCGGTGGCAGACGTGCCCGAAAAACCCGAGGGGCTGCTGGCCACCGTGCTGGTGATTGAAGACGATGACATGGTGCGTCAGGCTTTGGTGGGTTTGCTGCAAAGCTGGGGCATGACGGTGGCCGAGGCAAGCGACCTGCAAAGTGCGCAGGGCTTGATTGAACAAGGCCTGGTACCGGGCCTGATCATCAGCGACTACCGACTCAATGAGACGCTGAACGGGATTCTGGTGGTCGCCCGGTTGCGCCAGCAACTGGCCTGTGCGGTGCCAGCCTGTCTCATCAGTGGCGACATCGATCCGGCCCTGATCCAGGCCGCGCAACAGGCCCAACTGACGCTGCTGCACAAACCGGTGCGCCCAGCCAAATTACGCAACCTGCTGCGTCATTTGTTGGCCGATCAGCGTGACTCCGATGGCCCAACCGGGTCGTAGCCCCAACGCTTGGCCTCCAGTGCGGCCTGGGTTCGGGTGCTGGCACCAAAAATCCGCAAAATATTGCTGACATGAAATTTCACGGTCTCCGCCCCCAGCGACAATTTTTCGCAGATCTGCCGGTTGGTCAGACCCTTGATCAGCAGCACAAGAACATCGTGCTGCCGTGGGCTGAGCACTGGCGGTGTGGTCAATTTGCCGGACATCCCGGCCGTTTCCTGGCGCATGGCGAGCAGGTCGTCGGGCTGGTAGAGACCGCCGGCCAGAATTTGTCGCAGCGCGGTGAGCAGGGTGTCGCTCAAACTGGATTTGGTCATGAAACCAGCGGCGCCGAGTGTCATGGCCTGCTGCACCACCCTGGGATTGGCCGAGCCCGACAAAATGACCACGGGCAATTCAGGATGCCGTTGACCAAAAATTTCCAAGCCGGCCAGGCCCGTCATGTCAGGTAGCAGATAGTCCAGCAAGACCAGGTCCAGGTCAGGGTTGAAATGGGCGAGTTCCAGCGCACGGGTGCAGGTGGCGGCCTGCAACACGTCGGTTGCTTCCTGCGGGTCAAGGCCCTGAAGCACTTGGCAAAGCCCTTCCCGCACCAGCGCGTGGTCATCAACGACGAGAATCTTCACAGTGGTCGCCTTATGGGGTTTCTTACAATCCAGCTATTACAAGCAAACGCCTTCATTGCAGGCCGAATCGCTTGAATCATCATACAAGAAGACCCATGTTTGTTCACTTACGCCTGCACACCGAATTTTCCGTCATTGATGGCACCACCCGCATTGACGAGGTGGTCAAGGCCGCCGCCGCGGATGGCCAGCCGGCGCTGGCCATCACCGATCTGAGCAACTTGTTTGGGGCCATCAAGTTTTACAAGGAAGGACGCAAGCGCGGCGTCAAGCCGCTCCTTGGCGCCGAGGTCTGGCTCGAAGGCCTGGGCAAGGAGCTGGGGCAACTCTCGCGCGTGTTGCTGCTGGTGCAAAGCCATGCCGGTTACCTCAATTTGTCCGAGTTGCTGGCGCGCGCCTGGACGCAAAACGGCGGCAAGGCGCAGGCCACCGTGAGTCTGGCCTGGCTCAAGGAACTCAATGGCGGGCTGATTTGCCTGTCGGGCGCGCAGGCCGGGCCGGTCGGGCAGGCCCTGCTGCAGGGCGACGAAGCCCGCGCGCTGGACGCCGCACTGCAACTGGCCGGCGTTTTCACGCACCGCTTTTATCTGGAGCTGCAGCGCGCCGGTCGCCCGGAAGACGAGCAGCAGGTGACTGCGGCAGTGCAACTGGCGCTGCGCTCGGGCCTGCCGGTGGTGGCCACGCACCCGGTTCAATTCCAGGCCCCGGAGGATTTTGAGGCGCACGAGGCGCGGGTCTGTATTGCTGAAGGCGAAATGCTCGCCAACCCGCGCCGGGTGCGCCGCTTCACGCGCGACCAATACTTCAAGACCAGCGCCGAAATGCAGGCGCTGTTTGCCGACGTGCCCTCGGCGCTGGCCAACAGCATCGAGATCGCCCGGCGCTGCAACCTGAGTCTGGTGCTGGGCAAGCCGCAACTGCCTGACTTCCCGATTCCACCGGTCAATGGCGTGGTCATGGGGGCGGACGAGTACTTTCGCCACGCCTCGCATGAAGGGCTCAAAGACCGCATGGCGCACCTGTACCCCGACCCGGCGCAGCGCGACAAGGAAATGCCGCGTTATGTGGAGCGGCTCGAATTCGAGCTCAACACCATCCTTAAAATGGGCTTTCCAGGCTACTTTTTGATCGTGGGCGACTTCATCAACTGGGCCAAAAACAACGGCTGCCCGGTGGGCCCTGGGCGCGGCTCGGGTGCCGGTTCGCTGGTGGCTTACGCGCTCAAGATCACCGACCTCGACCCGCTGCAATACAACCTGCTGTTCGAGCGCTTCCTGAACCCGGAACGGGTCTCCATGCCCGACTTCGACATCGACTTTTGCCAGGGCAACCGCGACCGGGTGATCGACTACGTGAAGGAAAAATACGGCAAGGACGCGGTCAGCCAGATTGCCACCTTCGGCACCATGGCGGCGCGCGCGGCCATTCGCGACGTGGGCCGGGTGCTCGACATGAGTTACACCTTTTGCGACGGCATCAGCAAGCTCATTCCCAACAAGCCCGGCGTGGCCGTCACCTTGCAGCTGCCGCCGGCCGACCGCAAAAAGGACGACAAGCTGGTCTATGCGGTGGAAGCCGAGCCGATCCTGGCCGAACGCGAGGCCAAGGAAGAGGACGTGCGCACGCTGCTGGAACTGGCACGCAAGCTCGAAGGCATGACGCGCAACATCGGCATGCACGCCGGCGGTGTGTTGATTGCCCCTGGCAAACTGACCGACTTTTGTCCGCTGTACCAGCAGCCTGGCAGCGACTCGGCGGTGAGTCAATACGACAAGAACGACGTCGAGTCGGTGGGCCTGGTCAAGTTCGACTTTTTGGGCCTGGCGACCCTGACCATTCTGGAAATTGCGCGCGACTTCATCAGGCAGCGCCACCCGGGGCAGGAAAGCTTTGCTTTCGAGAACCTGCCACTGGACGACAAGGCCACCTACAAGCTGTTTCAGGACGGCAAGACCGAGGCCGTGTTCCAGTTTGAATCGCGCGGCATGCAGGGCATGCTGCGTGACGCCAAGCCGACGCGCCTGGAGGACCTGATCGCCCTCAACGCGCTGTACCGGCCCGGCCCGATGGACCTGATCCCCAGCTTTGTGGCGCGCAAGCACGGCCGCGAGGTGGTGGAATACCCGCACCCGCTGGTGGCCAACATGCTCAGCGAGACCTACGGCATCATGGTCTACCAGGAGCAGGTGATGCAGACCGCGCAGATCCTGGGCGGCTACTCGCTGGGCGGGGCCGACATGCTGCGCCGCGCCATGGGCAAGAAAGACGCCGACGAGATGGCCCGGCACCGCCAGATTTTCCGTGATGGCGCCCTGAAAAACGACATCCACCAGGACAAGGCCGACGAGGTCTTCGACCTGATGGAGAAGTTTGCCGGCTATGGTTTCAACAAGTCGCACGCCGCGGCCTATTCGCTGCTGGCCTACCACACCGCCTGGCTCAAGGTGCACTACACGGCCGAGTTCTTTTGCGCCAACATGACGGTGGAAATGGACGACACCGACAAGCTCAAGGTCTTGCTGGAAGACGCCATCAAAATGGGCCTGACGTTTGAGCCGCCCGATGTGAACCGGGGTGTGAGCCGTTTCGAGCCGATCTCGGACAGGGTGATTCGTTATGGCCTGAGCGCGGTCAAGGGCAGCGGCCAGCAGGCCATCGAGGCGATTGTGGCGGCGCGCGAGGGCCGGGGTGTGGGCCCCAACGGCGACACCGTGGGGCCGTTCAAGAGCCTGTTTGATTTTTGTGCCCGGGTCGATCGCAGCCGCATCAACAAGCGCACGGTCGAGGCGCTGATCAAGGCCGGTGCCTTTGACGCCATCGCCCTTAACCGCGCCAGCCTGATGGCCAGCGTCGACCTGGCGTTTGAGTTCGGCGCGGCGGCGCTGGCCAACGCCAACCAGTGCAGTTTGTTCGACATGGGTGACGGTGACGCGCACGGCTCCAGCACGCAAGAGCCCGAGCTGGTGCAGGCCACGCCCTGGGGCGTGAAGGAACGCCTGGTCTATGAAAAAACCGCTGTCGGTTTTTATTTGTCAGGGCATTTGTTCGACGAAGTGGTGACCGAGGTGCGCCGTTTTGCCAAGCGCCCGATTGCCGAGCTCATCGACACGCGCGAGCCGCAACTGCTGGCCGGCATCATCACCGACTTTCGGGTCATCAATGGCCAGCGCGGCAAACTGGCGCTGTTCAAACTCGACGACGGCTCGGGCGTGATTGAAGCCCGCGCTGACGAGGCGTTGATCAACGCGCACAAGGATTTGCTCAAGGACGACGAACTGGTGATTGTGATGGGCAAGCAGCAGCCTGACCGCTTTTCAGGCGGCATGCAGCTCACCGTGACGCAAGTCTGGGACCTGGAGCAGGCGCGTTGCCGCTTTGGCAAGTACCTGCGCGTGCGCGCCGCCACCGGGCCGCAGGGCCTGAAGCTCGACATGGCGCGGCTGTTGCGCGACTTCCCTGCGCAAAAGGAAGTGACCGAGCAGGGTGATCTGTGGCGTGGTCTGGCCGTGCGCCTGGCCTTGACCTGCCGGGGCGAGGAGGGCGCGGCCCAGGCCGAACTGCAGCTGGGCGAGCAAGCCCGTTTTTACCCCAGCAACGCCGCGCTGGCCAGCTGGTGGGCCCAGGCCGCACCGGGCACGGCCGAGATTGTTTACGAGTGACCGCTAGTCTTTGGGCCGGAAACTGATCAACAGCGGTGAGGGCACGCGGCCGTCGGTGTCGCGTGGCAGCACTTCGGTTTTGTCAATGGCCCGCAGCACCGCCTCGTCCCAGTCTCTGACGCCGCTCGATTGCGTAAGTTTGCGCGCGATGATGGTGCCGTCGGATGAGGTGCGCACCTCAATGATGGCGGTCGGGTTGCCGCTGATGGCCTCGGTGAACACGATATTGGGCTTGACCCGAGCAATTACACGCCCGGCGTAGCTGGCGGACGGGCCGGCCGACTTGAGTGCGGTACCGGCTGACGACGCGCTGCCGCTGGCACCGGCCAGGCCGCTCATGCGTTTCAAATTCTCGGCGCGCTGAGCTTCCAGTCGCCGGACTTCCTGCTCGGCCAGTTTTTTCTCTTGCGCCAGTTTGGCCTTGTCGGCCTGGACCTGTTTCAGTTGCTCGGCCTTGCGCTTTTCTTCCAGCGCCTTCTGCTGCTGCTTGTCCTGCTTGAGCTTTTCCTGTTGCTGTTCAAGCGCCAGCTGCTTTTGTTTTTGCAGGCGTTGTTTTTCCTGCTCAAGGGCAATGTCGACCTTGGGCGGAGCCACCACCGGCTTGGGCGGGGGCGGGGCCTGGGTGACGGGCTCGGGCCTTTCTGGCTGGATGGGCTCTGCCAGTGGTTCCTGCAAGCGCGGTGCGGCGGCCACCGGGACTGTCGCCCAAAGCTCGGCTTCAATGCTGATGATTTGCGCCTCGCGCTGCCAGTGCACGCCCCAGGTCAGTGCGGCCACCAGCAGGCCGTGCGCCAGCAGTGCCAGCAGCACGGCGCGCACCACGCCGGGTGTGGCGGGTGGCGCAAATTCAAGTCGGTCAGCCGCGGCGTGCATGGTGGGGATTCAGGGGGCCAGTTGCACCGACAGGCCGACCCGGGCAATGCCGGCGCGCTGCAAGGTGTCCATGACGCGCACCACGGCTTCGTACTTGACCGACTTGTCGGCGCTGATGACCACGGCCGTGTTGGCTACCGTTCCTTGCGCCTGCTTGACGGCGCTGGTGATGTCCTGCAGGCGCAGCGACGTGGTGGTGTCCTTGAGCTTGAGTTGCAGCGCTTCGTCCTTGCCGATCACGATCTGGATCACCTGGTCAGGCTGACCAGCCGCCTTGCCGACGCTGGGCAGGTCGATCATGCTGGGGGCAATCAGCGGCGCGGTCACCATGAAGATGATCAACAGCACCAGCATCACGTCGATGAAGGGCACCATGTTGATCTCGTTGATGGTGCGCCGGCCCCGGCCACGGCTGACAACGGCGGCCATGGTCAGTGCCCCGAGGCCGATTGCGCGCCCACATTGCGCTGCAGGATGTTGGAAAACTCTTCAATGAAGGTTTCCAGCCGGATCGCAATGCGGTCGATGTCCCGTGCAAAGCGGTTGTAGGCCACCACCGCCGGAATGGCGGCAAACAGACCAATGGCGGTGGCCACCAGGGCCTCGGCAATACCGGGCGCCACGCTGGCCAGCGTCACCTGGGTCAGCGCGGCCAAGCCGGTAAAGGCGTGCATGATGCCCCACACCGTGCCAAACAGGCCCACATAGGGCGACACCGAACCCACCGAGGCCAGAAACGACAAATGGGTCTCGATCACGTCCATCTCCCGCTGAAAGCTGGCCCGCATGGCGCGCCGGGCACCGTCCATCAGGGTGCCGGCGTCGGTGATGTGGCGTTCACGCAGTTTTTGGTATTCGCGCATGCCGCTGGCAAAAATACGCTCCATCGGGCCGCCCTGGCGGGCGTTCTGGGCGGCGGCGGCAAACAGGTCGTTCAGACTGCTGCCCGACCAGAAGTCACGCTCGAAGCTGTCGTTGAGCGCCTTGACCTTGCCCAGCGAAAACAGCTTGCGAAAAATGGCGGCCCAGCTGGCGATCGACACGCTGATCAGCAGCAGCATCACCAACTGCACCACCAGGCTGGCGTTCAGTACCAATTGAAATATCGAAAGGTCTTGGTTCATGCGTGCTTCAGGTGAGTGCGTGGAGGATCTGGGTGGGAATTCTGTCAGGTTTCAGGGTGCTGGCCTGAACCCAGCCGGCGCGGACGGTCGCCTCGCACAGCAACACGGGACCCGTCGCGGTGCTCAGCAGCGCCTGTTGGTGGATTGTCATGGAGGCACGCCCGGCCTCCTGCAGCGAAGTTGTAAGCAGAAGTTCATCGTCGAGGCGGGCGCTCTTGAGAAAACGCACCTGCACCTCACCGACCACAAACATGCCGCCGGTCGCCTCTTTCAAGGCTTGCTGGCTGATGCCCTTGGCACGCAGCCATTCGGTGCGCGCACGCTCAAAAAACTTCAGGTAATTGGCATAAAACACGATGCCGCCGGCGTCAGTGTCCTCCCAGTACACGCGCACCGGCCAGTTGAAGGTTTCCTTGTCGAGCCGCTGCGCACTCATGCCAGCAAGACTTTCAATCGGTCGATGGCGCTGTGCAGTTGCGCCATCGAATTGGCCGTGGAGAGGCGAATGAAATGCCCGGTATCAAACTGGCCGAAATCGCGCCCCGGGGTCACGGCCACGTGGGCCCGGTGCATCAGCGCAAAGGCCAGGTCCCAACTGCCACTCACACCCAGTTTCTGGCACGCCGCCGTGCAGTCGGCCCAGGCATAAAAAGCGCCGTCGGGCATCACTGGCACGGTCAGGCCCAGCGCGTTGAGGGCGGGTATAAAGTAGTCGCGGCGCGCCTTGAATTCGGCCCGGCGGCGCTCGTACTCGGCCAGGCTCTCGGCCTCAAAGCAGGCCAGTGCCGCGTATTGGGCAATGGTGCTGGGGCAGATGAACAGGTTTTGCGCCAGCCGCTCAATCACCGGCACCAGCGCTTCCGGCACCACCATCCAGCCCAGGCGCCAGCCCGTCATGTTGAAGTACTTGCTGAAACTGTTGATGCTGATGATCTCTTCATCCAGCCCCAGCGCCGTCTGGCCATAGGCGTCGTCATGGCTCAGCCCCAGGTAAATCTCGTCGACCAGGGTGATGCCGCCGCGCTGGCTCACCAGCTCGTGAATGCGGCGCAATTCGTCCGGTGCCAGCGAGGTGCCGGTGGGGTTCGAGGGCGAGGCCATCAGCACGCCACGCGTGCGCGGGTTCCAGGCCGCCTGCACCTTGTCGGCGCTGAGCTGAAAACGCTCGGCCGCCGTGGTCGGGATCAGCACCGGCGTGCCGTCGGCCGCCGTCACAAAATGGCGGTTGCACGGGTAGCTGGGGTCGGACATCAGCACTTCGTCGCCGGCCTCCACCAGCGCCAGGCAAGCCAGTTGCAGGGCTGCCGACGCACCGGCCGTGACCACAATGCGGCTGGCCGGAACCGTTACACCAAAATGGCTTTGGTACCAGGCGCTGATGCGCTCGCGCAACTCGGGCAGGCCGGTGGCCGGGGTGTACTGTGTCAGGCCGTCGCGGATGGCACGGGCAGCGGCCTCATGCACCAGCGGCGGGGCGGTGAAGTCAGGCTCGCCAATGTTCAGGAAAATCATCGGCGCATCCGTGTGCGCCACCAGGGCCGCCAGGGCGCTGGCAGCCTTGCCCACCTCCATCACATAAAACGGCTCAATCTGTTGGGCGCGTTTTGAGATTCGCATGGACTGGGCTAGCGTGCGGCGCCCTGGTCGGCGGCGACCTCAAGCTCGCGCAATTGCCGGGCCAGACCGTTGAGCACGCCGTTCACGTATTTGTGGCCGTCGGTGCCGCCAAATTCCTTGGCCAGCTCCACGCATTCATTGAGCACCACGCGCCAGGGCACGTCCAGGCAGTGCTGCAACTCGTAAGCGCCAATCCACATCACCGCATGCTCGACCGGTGAAATCTCTGCCAGTTTGCGGTCGAGCAGCGGCAGAATCAGCGCGTCCAGCTGCTCAGCCTGTTCGGCACTGCCATGCAGCAAGGCATCGAAATGCACGCTGTCGGCCTTGCTGAAGCCCGCCAGGTCGCGCGTGAAGGCATCCACGGCAGCCACGTCGTTTTTGCCGACCAGCACCTGGTACAACGCCTGCACGGCAAACTCGCGTGCGCGAGAGCGGTCGGACTTGCTGGCGGCCTTGCGCACGCCGGTGCTGGTCAGGCCTTTGCGCGGTTGGCGCGGCGGCCGGGAAGGGGGTTTTGGGTGGCTCGATTCGCTCATTCAATTTCTTCCAGTAAGTTGGCCATTTCAACGGCCACACGGGCGGCGTCGCGGCCCTTGTCGGTTTGCCGGGCCACGGCCTGGGCCATGTCCTCGGTGGTGAGGATGGCGTTGGCAATCGGAATTTGATAGTCCAGCGCAATCCGGCTGACGCTCGCCGCCGATTCGTTGGCAACCAACTCAAAATGGTAAGTTTCGCCGCGAATGATGCAGCCCAGGGCCACCAGCGCGTGGTACTTGAGCTGTTCGGCCAGCGCCTGCAGTGCCACAGGCACTTCCAGCGCGCCCGGCACCTGCACCAGCGTGATGTTTTTTTCTTCCACACCCAAGGCCAGCAGTTCGGCGCGGCAGGCCTGCGCCAGCGCGTTGGTGATGTCGGCATTGAAGCGCGCCTGGACGATGCCAATGGTCAGGTTTTTCCCGTTCAGGCGGGGGTCGGTGGCGGCAAGTGCACCCTGGTCTGCAATCAGCATGGGAATTTCCTGTTCATCAAAAGGGGTTCACGCGGTCACGTAGCCAACAATTTCCAGTCCATACCCGGTCATGCTGGGCATGCGCCGTGGGTTGCCCATCAGGGTCATTTTGTGGACGCCGCATTCGCGCAAAATCTGCGCGCCCACGCCGTAGGTGCGCAAGTCCATGCGGCCGCGCTCCGGGCCGTGGCTGGCCTTGGCGGTGCCGTCAAACTGGGCCAGCAATTGGTCGGGGCTTTCACCGCAGTTCAGGAACACCACCACGCCCTTGCCCTCGGCGGCCACGCGCGACAGGCTGGCGTCCAGGCTCCAGGAGTGCATGGTGCGGCCTACTTCAAGGGCATCAAAGACCGACAACGGCTCGTGCACACGCGCCAGCACGGCTTCATCCGCGCCCCACTGGCCCTTGACCAGCGCCAGGTGCACGCCGTGGGCGGTCTTGTCGCGAAAGGCATGGGCCGTGAATTCGCCAAAAGCGGTTTTCAAGGGTCGCACCCCCACATGCTCGACCAATGACTCGGTACTGCTGCGGTGGTGAATGAGGTCGGCGATGGTGCCAATCTTGAGACCGTGTTCGGCAGCAAAAAGCTGCAGGTCGGGCAGGCGCGCCATGGTGCCGTCGTCTTTCATGATTTCGCAGATCATCGCAGCCGGCTCGCAGCCGGCCATGGCGGCCAGGTCGCAGCCGGCTTCGGTATGGCCCGCGCGCATCAGCACGCCACCTTCGACCGCCTGCAAGGGAAAGATGTGGCCAGGTTGCACCAGGTCCTCGGGTTTGGCCTTGCGGGCCACGGCCACCTGGATGGTCTGGGCCCGGTCGGCGGCCGAAATGCCGGTGGTGACGCCCTCGGCGGCTTCGATGGAGACGGTAAAAGCAGTGCCTTTTTTGTCGCCATTGCGTGCCGTCATGGGCGGCAGTTGCAGTAGTTCGCAACGTTCGCGGGTCAGCGTCAGGCAGATCAGGCCGCGGCCAAACCGGGCCATGAAGTTGACCGCGTCGGCGGTCACGTGTTCAGCGGCCATGACCAGGTCGCCTTCGTTTTCACGGTCTTCTTCGTCAACCAGAATGACCATGCGCCCGGCGCGCAGGTCGGCGACGATGTCTTCAACAGGGGAAATGGCAACGGGATGAGGCTGTGTCATGCAATGATTCAAAGGGTTGGGTGTCGAAAATCAGGACCAGCGAGTGCAAGCGCCACAAGGGCGTGTTTGGCCGATCAATTGCACCGATTATCCGGGATTGTGGTTTGGGTTAGGCTAGACCCCAGATTTCAGGAGACGATACATGGCGATTGGATGGTTGACCGTACTCAAGATGGTGCCTTGGGGCGATGTGATCGAGAATGCACCCAAGGTGGCCACGGGCGCCAAAAAATTGTGGCAGACCGTGGGCAAGAAACCTGTGGCAGCCGCGCCGGTCTCACCCGCGCGTGAGGTATTGCGTGCTGAGTCGCCTGCGGTTGCAGCGCTGCAATCGCAGGTGGCCGAGCTGCAAACGGCCGTGGCCGATCTGCACCAGCAGATGCTGGTATCCAGCGAGCTGATCCAGTCGCTGGCCGACCAGAACACCCAACTCATCAAGCGGGTCGAGGTGAACCGGGTGCGTGTGTTGTGGCTCATGGCTGGGGTATCGGTCCTGGCGCTGGCGTTGGCCAGCCGCTTTTTTTAGAGTCTCACTCCTAGCCCGCTTTCGGCCTTTCCGGTTAAGCTGCCTGTTGCCTTCAGTCGCGCCAGGCAGGGCTGCTTTGATTTTTTTACAGGAAGTTTCATGGTCACCTACCCCCATTTGTTCGAGCCGCTGGATCTGGGCTTCACCACGCTGCCCAACCGCGTCATCATGGGCTCGATGCACGTCGGACTCGAAGAGGTCAAGGACGGCTTTGCCCGCATGGCCGCCTTTTATGCCGAGCGTGCGCGTGGCGGGGTCGGCCTCATCGTCACCGGCGGCATCGCACCCAACGACCGTGGCCGCCCCATGCCGGGTGGTGCGCGCCTGACCACCCCCGAGGAAGCCGCCAAACACCGGCCGGTGACCGACGCGGTGCATCAGGCCGGCGGCAAGATCGCCATGCAAATCCTGCACTTTGGCCGCTACGCCTACCACGAGCAGCTGGTGGCACCCAGCGCGCTGCAGGCCCCCATCAACCCGATGAAACCCAGGGCACTCAGCGGCGAAGAAGTGGTCCAGACCATCGACGACTTCGTGCGCTGCGCCGCGCTGGCCCAAAGCGCCGGTTACGACGGTGTCGAGATCATGGGCAGCGAGGGCTATTTACTCAATGAATTCATTGCCGCGCGCACCAACCAGCGTGACGACGAATGGGGCGGCAGCTACGCCAAGCGCATCCGGTTCCCGCTGGAGATCGTGCGCCGCACGCGCGAAAAAGTGGGCGCCAACTTCATCATCATCTACCGCCTGTCGATGCTCGATCTGGTCGAAGGTGGCTCTACGCTTGACGAGGTGATTGAGCTCGCGCAAGCCATCGAAGCCGCGGGCGCCAGCATCATCAACACCGGCATCGGCTGGCACGAGGCGCGTATTCCCACCATCGCCACCAAGGTACCGCGTGCCGCCTGGGCCTGGGTCACGCGGCAGCTCAAGGGCAAGGTGGGCATTCCGCTGGTGGCCACCAACCGCATCAACACGCCCGAGGTGGCCGAGCAACTGCTGGCTGACGGCTTTTGCGACCTGGTGTCGATGGCACGGCCGTTCCTGGCCGACCCGCTGTTCATGCAAAAAGCGGCAGCGGGCAAGGCCGACGAGATCAACACCTGCATCGGCTGCAACCAGGCCTGCCTGGACCACACCTTTGCCGGCAAGATCACCAGCTGCCTGGTGAATCCGCGCGCCTGCCACGAAACCCTGATCAACATCACGCCTGCCGTCAATCGCGACAAAATCGCCGTGGTCGGCGCCGGTCCGGCCGGTTTGAGTTTTGCCACGGCCGCGGCCCAATGCGGGTTTGACGTGACCCTGTTCGATGCGGCCAGCGAAATCGGAGGCCAGTTCAACATCGCCAAGCAGGTGCCCGGCAAGGAAGAGTTTTACGAGACCTTGCGCTATTACGGCAAGCAGATCAGGCTGACGGGTGTGTCGCTCCGGCTCAACACCCGCGTCACCGCCTGGGACCTGATTGCGGGCGATTTCAAACACGTGGTGCTGGCCACTGGCGTGACACCACGCACCCCCCCCATTGACGGCATCAACCACCCCAAAGTGCTCGGTTACCTCGATGTACTGCGCGACAAGCAACGAGTAGGCAAAACGGTGGCCTTGATCGGTGCCGGTGGCATTGGCTTCGACACCGCCGAATTCCTGCTGCACGAGGGCACCAGCCCGAGCCTGGACCAGGCCAAGTTTTTTGCCGAGTGGGGCGTCGACACCGCCTACGGCACGCGCGGCGGCCTGGCGCCGGCCCACATCGAGGCCAGCCCACGCAAGCTGTACCTGCTGCAGCGCAAGGCCAGCAAGGTGGGTGAGGGCCTGGGCAAGACCACCGGCTGGATCCACCGCACCTCATTGAAGAACCGCCATGTCGAGATGTTCGCTGGCGTGACTTATCGAAAGATTGACGACGCCGGCCTGCACATCACTGTGGGCGAGCGTGACATGACGCTGCCGGTGGACAACGTCATCATTTGCGCCGGCCAGGAGCCGCAGCGCGAACTGCAGGCCGACTTGCTCGCCGCCGGCCTGTCCGTGCACCTGATCGGCGGCGCCTCTGAAGCGGCCGAGCTTGATGCCAAACGCGCCATCAAACAGGGTCTGGAACTGGCTGTGGCGCTGGCCTCAGGCAAGACCCCCAGCGTTAAAAAGCCAAGCCAGCCAGCACCCACCGGCGAGCCACAGCACAGCGCTGACAACACCAGTAAGCGCACCGTTAGCAACAGTGCCTCGTCCTATGAAACCCTCACGGTCAGTCTGGTCGACCACATTGCCACCATCCGCCTGAACCGTCCGGACAAGGCCAATGCCATGAACCTGGTCATGTGGCACGAGATTCGCCAGGCCTTCAAGTGGGTCGATGCCACCCCGGAGGCGCGCGTGGCGATTCTGGAAGGTGAGGGCAAGCTCTTCACCAGCGGCATCGACCTGCAGATGATGATGGGCATGGGCGACCAGATCCAGAACGACTGCGAGGCCCGCACCCGCGAAAACCTGCGCCAGGTCATTCTCGACCTGCAAGACACCCTGACCAGCCTGGAGCGCTGCCGCAAGCCGGTGCTGGCCGCCATTCACGGTGCCTGCGTGGGCGGCGGGATTGATTTGATTTGTTGTGCCGACATGCGTTACTGCGCCAGTGATGCAATTTTTAGCATCAAGGAAATTGACATCGGCATGACCGCCGATGTCGGCACCCTGCAGCGCTTGCCCAAGCTGGTGGGCGAAGGCATGGCGCGAGAACTGGCCTACACCGGGCGCAAGTTCGATGCCGCCGAGGCGCTGCAGATGAAGCTGGTGAACCATGTATTTGAGTCGCGTGAAGCCTTGCAGGCGGGTGTGCGCGAACTGGCAGCCAGCATTGCCACCAAGTCGCCGCTGGTGGTGCGGGGCGTGAAGGAAATGATCACCTATGCGCGTGATCACTCGGTGGCCGACGGCCTGAACTACGTGGCCACCTGGAACGCCGCCATGCTGCTCAGCAACGACCTGCAGGAAGCCATGATGGCCAACATGGGCAAACGTGCCCCGAAATTCAAGGACTGAGGGCGCCGGACGGCCTCAAATCAGGCTGTCATCGCTGTTCAAGGCGGCATCAAGCCGCTGCAACAGCTGTTTCAGCTTGAACGTTTCGCCGGCCTGCGACGCATCGCTCGACAGCGTGTCCGGCGTGTTTGTCTTGACTTGCTCTGGCGTGTCGAAGGCCAGGTTGAGCGCCGCCAGCACGGCGATGCGGTCGCGTGAACGCACCTTGCCGGCTTCACGGATCTTGCACATGGCGTCGTCGACGCGGGCGACCACATTCAAAAGCCTGGCCTCTCCGCC
This sequence comes from Rhodoferax sp., assembly GCF_030653815.1. GTDB lineage: Bacteria > Pseudomonadota > Gammaproteobacteria > Burkholderiales > Burkholderiaceae_C > Rhodoferax. Next base: position 196,878 of record NZ_JAURYQ010000037.1, read on the forward strand.
TTCCGGGCAGCCGAGCATGTAGCTCTGGCCCATGATGTTGACCTCAAGCTGTTTCATTGGGAACCTCTGGGCGTCGTGGCTGGGCTGGGGTTGGCTTCAGGCAGCCGGGCCAGCAGCACGTCAACACGTGCCCGTGCTGCGCTCAAACGCGATTTGAGCGAGTCACGCTCTTGCGTCAGTGAATCGATTTCCTGGTAAAGCAGGGCATTGGTTCGCTTGAGCTCTTCGTAACGCAGCAACAAGCGGTCCACCCGTTCGGTAATTTGATCAATGGGGGTCAGGTCTGACATAAGTCTGCATTGTAGGATCGTGGTTCGGTATTTTAGGGAGGGGCAGGCGCTTAAATAACGCGTCAAAACAACAGTCTTTTGCGGTTGGTGACTAATGACCAAATGGTTATTAAAATCGTTTTCGCGTCAAATCACTCAAGTGGTCCGCAGAGGCTTCACATCTACCGGGAATGAACAAACATGGTCAAGGATTCAGTTTTCAAAGGGGGCCTTCTGCTGGTGCTTTCGGCCGTTCTGGCCGCTTGCTCCAAGCCGGCGCCGCCTGCTGAGCCGGTGCGTTCGGTCAAGCTGATCACCGTGGGTGTGCAAAGCGCAGGCAGTCAGCTGGAATACGCTGGCGAGGTCCGCGCCCGGGTCGAATCGACGCTGGGCTTTCGCGTCGGTGGCAAGTTGCTGGAGCGCCCGGTCGAGGCCGGCCAACGTGTCAAGACCGGGCAATTGCTGGCCCGGCTCGATGCCCAAGACCTCGGGCTCGCCGCTGACGCGGCCCGCGCCCAGGTGGCCGCCGCGCGCACCACCCGCGACCTGGCCGCGGCAGATTTCAAGCGCTACAGCGAACTCAAAAACCAGGGCTTCATCGGCAGTGCTGAACTGGAGCGGCGCGAGGCCGGTTTCAAGTCTGCCCAGGCGCAGCTCGATCAGGCGCAGGCGCAACTCTCGGCTCAAGGCAACCTGGCCGCTTATGCCAGCCTGGTTGCCGATGCTCCCGGTGTGGTGACGGCCGTGCTGGCCGAGCGTGGCCAGGTGCTGGCGGCTGGTACCCCGGTGCTGCAACTGGCACACGACGGCGCGCGCGACGTGGTGTTTTCCGTGCCCGAAGACAAGGTGGCTGCCATCAAGGTGGGTACGCCGGCCCAGGTGCGGGCCTGGTCGGCGCCCGGTCTTCACCCCGGCGTGGTGCGCGAGGTTGCCGCCAGCGCCGACCCCGTGACCCGCACTTTCACCGTCAAGGCCGCCCTGCAGACCACGGATCCCCTTGCCCTGGGCAGCACAGTGTCGGTGCTGCCGCAGGCCTTGCAGTCGGCCGGCACGCCGGTCATCAAGCTGCCCACCAGCGCCCTGTGGCAGCAGGGCCAGGCCACTGCGGTCTGGGTGTTCGACCCGGGCAGCATGACCGTCAGGGCGCAAACGGTGCAAATTGCCACTGCCGACGGCAACGACGTGGTGGTATCCGCTGGTTTGCAGCCGGGCATGCAAGTGGTGGTGGCCGGCGTGCATGTGCTGGCGCCTGGTCAAAAGGTCACGCGCTACCAGGCCAGCGCCTCGCCCGACACCACCAGCCAGGCGCAAACCGTGCCCGGCAATTCGGCGCCTGCCAAGTGAGCTGTTCATGAGTGAAACGCACCTGCAACCTGAAAAAGGTTTCAACCTCTCGCGCTGGGCCATTGAGCACGCGCCGCTGACGCGGTTTCTGATGATTGTGCTGATGGTGCTGGGCGCCGCCAGCTATTTCCAGCTGGGGCAGGACGAGGACCCGCCGTTCACCTTTCGCGCCATGGTGGTGCGCGCTTACTGGCCGGGGGCCAGCGCCCAGCAAATGGCCGAGCAGGTCACCGACAAGCTCGAGCGCACTTTGCAGGAAGTGCTCCATGCCGACAAGATCCGCAGCTACTCCAAACCCGGCGAGACCCAGATTATTTTCCAGATTGAGGACTCCGCCCGTGGCGACAGCGTGGCCACTGCGTGGGACCAAGTGCGCAAGAAGGTCGGCGACATGCGGGGCACGCTGCCCCAGGGTGTGGTGGGGCCCTATTTCAACGATGATTTTGGCGACGTCTACGGCGTCATTTATGCCTTGCAGGCGCCGGGTTTCAGCAACGCCGAAGTCAAGACCTTTGCCGACGACGTGCGTCAGCAACTGCTGCGGGTGCCCGATGTGGCCAAGGTTGAATTGTTTGGCGTGCAGGATGAAAAACTGTACATTGAAATCTCGCAACAGCGGCTGGCCCAACTGGGGCTTGACCTCAATGCGGTGCTGGCCCAGCTGAACCAGCAAAACGCGGTGGTTTCAGCCGGCAGCGTGCAAACGCCGCTCGATGTGCTGCAGGTGCGCGTGGCCGGCCAGTTCAAGGCGGTCGAAGACCTGCGCGCCATGCCGATACGCGCCGGCAGCCGCCAGCTGCGCCTGGGCGACATTGCCGACATCAAGCGCGACTATGTCGACCCGCCCACGGTCAAGGTGCATTTTCAGGGCGAGCCGGTGATCGCCTTGGGGGTGTCGATGAGCAAGGGCGGTGACATCATCGCGCTGGGCAAGGCCTTGACTGAAGCCGTCCAGCACATCGAGAAAACCCTGCCGCTGGGCGTGTCGTTGGGCCAGATCCAGGATCAGCCCAAGTCGGTGGCCACCTCGGTCAATGAATTCGTCAAGGTGCTGATCGAGGCCGTGGCCATTGTGCTGGCAGTCAGCGTCATCAGCCTCGGGTTGCACCAGCGCCCCGGCAAGCAGCCCTTGTGGAAGCGCTGGACGCTCGACATACGTCCCGGTCTGGTGGTGGGCATCACCATTCCGCTGGTGCTGGCCATGACTTTCCTGGCCATGAACTACTGGGGCATCGGCCTGCACAAGATATCGCTGGGCTCGCTCATCATTGCGTTGGGCCTGCTGGTCGACGATGCCATCATTGCGGTGGAAATGATGGTGCGCAAAATGGAAGAGGGCGTTGAGAAGGTCCGCGCTGCCACCTTTGCGTATGAAATCACGGCCATGCCCATGCTCACCGGCACGCTCATCACCGCCGCCGGCTTTTTGCCCATCGGCCTGGCCAAAAGCAGCACCGGCGAGTACACCTTTGCCATCTTTGCGGTCACGGTGATTGCGCTGGTTCTGAGCTGGATCGTGTCGGTGTATTTTGTGCCTTACCTGGGCACGCGCTTGCTCAAGGCGCCACCGCATGTGCTGGCCGCAGGTCGGACGCATGAGGCCGGCCACGCCCCGGCGCATGACATGTACGACACACCCTTTTACCGTGCCTTTCGCCGTGCCCTGAATACTTGCATTCGCCACCGCTGGCTCACTATCAGCGCCACGCTGGCCTTGTTGGGGTTGGGCGTTGTCGGCATGGGCCAGGTGCAGCAGCAATTTTTCCCCGATTCCAGCCGGCCGGAAATCACGGTTGAATTGTGGTCGGCCGAAGGCACCGCGTTTGCCGCCACCGAAGACGTCGCCAAACGGGTCGAGACCCACCTGATGGCCGAGCCCGGGGTGACCTCGGTCACGCAATGGATCGGCTCCGGTGTGCCGCGCTTTTATTTGCCGCTGGAGCAGGTTTTTCCGCAGACCAATGTGTCTCAGCTCATTGTGCTGCCCAAGGACCTGCCCACACGTGAGGCCCTGCTGCGCAAGCTGCCGGTCTTGCTGGCGCAGGAGTTCCCCGAGGTGCGCGGCCGCGTCAAGCTGCTGGCCAATGGCCCGCCGGTGCCGTACCCGGTGCAGTTTCGCGTGATCGGGCTTGACCCGCTACTGCTGCGCGAGCGCGCCGACGAGGTCAAGGCCGTCATGCGCCAGAGCGCCAACACCCGCGGTGTCAATGACAACTGGAACGAGTCGATCAAGGTCATGCGCCTGGAGGTAGACCAGGACAAGGCGCGCGCGCTCGGCGTGACCAGCCAGTCCATCGCCCAGGCCGCCAAAACCATCCTGAGCGGCACCACCGTGGGCCAGTACCGCGAGGGCGACTTGCTTGTCGACATGGTGCTGCGCCAGCCGCTTGATGAGCGCAACGCCATCACCGACATTGCCAACGCCTACCTGCCCACCGCGTCGGGCCGGTCGATTCCGCTGACGCAAATCGCCAAACCCGTGTTTACCTGGGAGCCCGGCGTGATGTGGCGCGAAGGCGGCGACTACGCCATCACCGTGCAAAGCGACATTGCCGAAGGTCTGCAGGGTGCCACCGTGTCCGCGCAACTCCTGCCCGAGCTCAAAAATCTTGAAGCTCGCTGGGCGCAAGCCGGGCAGGGCGTCTATCGCATCGAAGTGGCCGGCGCCGTGGCCGAGAGCGCCAAGGGTTCGTCCAGCATCGTGGCGGGCATTCCCGTCATGCTGTTCATCACTTTCACGCTGCTGATGCTGCAACTGCACAGCTTCAGCCGCGCAGTATTGGTGTTTTTGACCGGACCGATGGGCATTGCCGGTGTCGCCGGCGCGCTGCTGCTGTTGAATCGCCCGTTCGGCTTTGTTGCGCTGCTCGGCGTGATTGCCCTGATGGGCATGATTCAGCGCAACTCGGTCATCCTGATCGACCAGATTGAGCACGACCGCGCCCGTGGTGTGCCGGCCTGGGAGGCCATTGTGGAATCAACTGTGCGCCGCTTGCGTCCGATTGTGCTGACCGCTGCGGCTGCCGTGCTGGCCATGATTCCGCTGTCGCGCTCGGTGTTCTGGGGGCCGATGGCGGTGGCCATCATGGGCGGGCTGGTGGTGGCCACGGTGCTCACGCTGCTGGCCTTGCCGGCGATGTACGCGGCCTGGTTCAGGGTTTCGCCCAGCAGCCGCTGAATGACTTGTTGCGGGTGCAGGCATTTAGGGTGGCTGCGCGGGTTAAAATCTTGAGTTGACCTATTCAAGGGGTGGTTTGAAGGACCGCCCTGTTCAGTTTGCGCGGGTGGCGAAATTGGTAGACGCACCAGGTTTAGGTCCTGACGCTGGCAACAGTGTGCGGGTTCGAGTCCCGCCCCGCGCACCACGGAGAGAATTTGCTTGACAGGGCGCTGCTGTGCTGCAGCCGTGCACTGTCTTTTATTTTGTGTAATTTGGAGTAACACCATGGCAGTCGTAGTTGAGACCCTTGAAAAATTAGAGCGCAAGATGCTGCTGAGCATGCCGGTTGCGTCGATTCAATCTGAAGTGACGGCGCGCCTGAAAAAGCTGGCACGCACCGTGAAGATGGACGGTTTCCGTCCGGGCAAAGTGCCGATGAACGTGGTGGCGCAGCGTTATGGCTACAACGTGCAGTATGAGGTCATGAACGACAAGGTGGGCGAGGCCTTTGCCAATGCCGCCAACGAAGCCAAGCTGCGTGTCGCGGGCCAGCCCAAAATCAGCGAAAAAGAAGGCGCCCCGGAAGGCGAGTTGACCTTTGAAGCCGTCTTTGAGGTTTACCCCGAAGTCAAGATTGGCGACCTGAGCACGGCCGAAGTCGAAAAGGTCACGACCGAAGTGTCGGACGCCGCCATTGACAAGACCGTGGACATCCTGCGCAAGCAACGCCGTACCTTCTCGCAGCGTCCTCAAGATGCGGCAGCCGAGGACGGTGACCGCCTCACGGTGGACTTCGAAGGCAAGATCGATGGCGAGCCCTTTGAGGGCGGCAAGGCCGAAGGCTTCCAGTTCATCCTGGGCGACGGCCAGATGCTCAAGGAGTTTGAAGAAGCGTCGCGCGGTATGAAAACCGGTGAAAGCAAGACTTTCCCGCTGGCTTTCCCGGCTGACTACCATGGCAAGGATGTGGCTGGCAAGACGGCTGATTTCATGGTCACGGTCAAGAAGATCGAAGCAGCGCACCTGCCCGAAGTCAACGAGGCACTGGCAAAGTCCCTGGGCATTGAAGACGCGTCGGTTGACGGCTTGCGTACCGACATCAAGAAAAATCTCGACCGCGAAGTCAAGTTCCGCCTGCTGGCGCGTAACAAGACCGCCGTGATGGACGCTTTGGTGGCCAAGGCGGAACTGGATTTGCCCAATGCCAGCGTGCAGGCCGAAATGCAGCGCCTGCTGGAAGGCGCTCGTGCCGACCTGAAACAGCGCGGCATCAAGGACGCCGACAAAGTGAGCATCCCCGAGGACGTGTTCCGTCCGCAGGCGGAGCGTCGTGTGCGCCTGGGCCTGGTGGTGGCTGAGCTGGTGCGTGCCAACAACCTGCAAGCCACCATGGACCAGATCAAGGCCCACATTCAGGAGCTGGCAGCCAGCTACGAAAAACCCAGCGAGGTGGAGCGCTGGTATTTTGGCGACAACAACCGTCTGGCCGAAGTGGAAGCCATTGTTCTGGAAAACAACGTGACCGATTTTGTGATGTCCAAGGCCAAGGTCAGCGAGAAGGCAGTCAGCTTCGATGAGTTGATGGCGCAAAACTGAATTTTTTGACGTTTTGATGGTGGTATGGGGCTTGTGCCGGGCTTTAAGTCCGGCATTCAAGCCCCATTTGCTTACAGGCCATGTTTTTTTAGCTACAGTAGTAGCAAATTTTTGGAGTCATGATGAATTTTGAAATGAGCGCAATGGATACACAGGGTCTGGGCATGGTGCCCATGGTGATTGAGCAGTCGGGCCGCGGCGAGCGCTCTTATGACATCTATTCCCGTTTGCTCAAGGAGCGTGTGATTTTCCTGGTGGGTCCGGTCAATGATTACGTGGCCAACCTGGTGGTGGCGCAGTTGTTGTTTCTGGAAAGCGAAAACCCTGACAAAGACATTTCGTTCTACATCAACTCCCCCGGCGGTTCAGTCAGCGCCGGCATGGCGATTTACGATACCATGAATTTCATCAAGCCACAGGTTTCCACGCTGTGCACCGGCATGGCTGCCAGCATGGGTGCTTTCCTGTTGGCTGCTGGTGAAAAGGGCAAGCGCTTTTGCCTGCCCAACGCCAAAATCATGATCCACCAGCCTTCGGGCGGCAGCCAAGGCCAGGCCACAGAAATCGAAATTGCGGCGCGTGAAATTTTGAAGACGCGCGAGCAGCTCAACCGGATTTTGGCTGAGCGCACGGGTCAGCCGCTGGAACGCATTGCGCGTGACACCGAGCGCGACTACTACATGACGGCGCAGGAAACCCAGGAATATGGTCTGATTGACCAGGTTATCACCAAGAGGGCATAAGGTCATGGCTAAAGGCTCTTCCGGAGAGAAAACCCTGTACTGCTCGTTTTGCGGCAAGAGTCAGCATGAGGTCAAGAAACTGATTGCGGGTCCGTCGGTGTTTGTCTGCGACGAATGCATCGAACTCTGCAACGAAATCATTCGCGACGAGTTGCCGGCGACCACCGAGACATCTGAGAAAACCGATCTGCCGACACCCGCCGAGATCAAGGCCAATCTGGACAACTATGTGATCGGTCAGGAAGCCGCCAAACGCATTCTGGCGGTGGCGGTGTACAACCATTACAAGCGGCTGCGGCATCAGGAAAAGTCGAGCAAGGACGAGGTCGAGCTGTCCAAGAGCAATATCTTGCTGATCGGCCCCACCGGTTCCGGCAAGACGCTGTTGGCCCAGACCCTGGCGCGCATGCTCGACGTGCCCTTTGTGATGGCAGACGCCACCACACTCACTGAGGCGGGTTATGTGGGTGAAGACGTCGAAAACATCGTGCTCAAGCTGCTGCAAAGCTGCAACTACGAGGTCGAGCGGGCGCAGCGCGGCATTGTCTACATCGACGAGATCGACAAGATTTCGCGCAAGTCCGACAACCCGTCCATCACCCGTGATGTCTCGGGTGAAGGCGTGCAGCAGGCGCTGCTCAAGCTGATCGAAGGCACCATGGCCAGTGTGCCGCCGCAAGGTGGGCGCAAGCATCCCAACCAGGATTTTGTTCAGGTCAATACCACCAACATCCTGTTCATTTGCGGTGGCGCGTTCTCGGGTCTGGAAAAAGTCATTGACAACCGCACCGAGTCCTCCGGCATCGGTTTTGGTGCAGCGGTCAAGAGCAAGCAAAACCGCAACCTGACCGAGGTGTTCAAGGAAGTCGAACCCGAGGACTTGATCAAGTTCGGCTTGATTCCTGAATTGGTGGGTCGCATGCCGGTGGTGGCTACCCTGGGCGAACTCAGTGAAGAGACGCTGGTGCAAATTTTGACCGAGCCGAAAAATGCCCTGGTGAAACAGTACAGCAAACTGCTCGCCATGGAAGGCGTCGAGCTTGAAATTCGCCCTAGCGCGCTGAAAGCCATTGCCAAAAAGGCGCTGGCCCGTAAAACCGGTGCCCGCGGTTTACGCTCGATCCTTGAATTGGCGCTGATCGACACCATGTTCGATCTACCCAATGTCTCCAACGTCGAAAAAGTTGTGCTGGACGAGTCCACGATCGAGGAAAACAAGGCGCCTTTGCTGGTTTACCGTGAAGTCGCCAAGCAAGCCTGATGTAATTTCATACCGGTAACAGAAGGATTTTTATGTCTGGCCATCCCAATTTACCTGCCATCCCTGTGGATCTGCCCTTGTTGCCTTTGCGTGATGTGGTCGTTTTTCCGCACATGGTGATCCCGCTTTTTGTCGGGCGCCCCAAGAGCATCAAGGCGCTCGAGGCCGCCATGGGCGCCGAGCGCCGCATCATGTTGGTGGCCCAAAAAGCGGCTGCCAAAGATGATCCGGTGGTCTCTGACATGTTTGACATGGGCTGCATTTCCACCATTTTGCAAATGCTCAAATTGCCCGACGGTACCGTCAAGGTGCTGGTGGAAGGCCAGCAGCGCGCTGTGGTGAACCACATTGAAGACGGTGAAATGCATTTCACCGCCACCGTGACGCCGGTGGAGTTGCCGGCCGAGCCCGAGGCCAAGACCAAGGCCCAGATCAGCGAGATTGAAGCCTTGCGCCGCGCCGTGATGCAGCAGTTTGACCAGTACGTCAAGCTCAACAAAAAGATTCCGCCTGAAATCCTGACTTCGATCTCAAGCATTGATGATCCGGGTCGCCTGGCCGATACCATTGCTGCGCATTTGCCGCTGAAGCTGGAGAGCAAACAGGCTGTGCTCGACCTCGCCAGCGTGCGTGATCGTCTGGAAAACCTCTTTGCGCAAATCGACCGTGAGGTGGACATCCTCAATGTCGACAAGAAAATCCGTGGTCGCGTCAAGCGGCAAATGGAAAAGAACCAGCGCGATTTTTATTTGAACGAACAGGTCAAGGCCATTCAGAAAGAGCTGGGCGAGGGCGAAGACGGCGCTGACATCGACGAGATCGAGAAGAAGATCAAGGCCGCCAAGATGCCCAAGGACGCCCTGAAAAAGGCGCAAGGCGAACTCAAGAAACTCAAGCTGATGTCACCCATGTCGGCCGAGGCCACGGTGATCCGTAACTACATCGACGTGCTCACCGGTCTGCCCTGGGCTGGCAAGACCAAGATCAAACACAACCTGGCCAACGCTGAAACGGTGCTCAATGAAGACCATTACGGGCTGGACAAGGTGAAAGACCGCATCCTGGAATACCTCGCGGTGCAGCAGCGCGTGGACAAGGTCAAGGCCCCCATTCTTTGCCTGGTCGGACCGCCTGGCGTGGGCAAGACCTCGCTGGGGCAGTCGATCGCCAAGGCCACCGGGCGCAAGTACGTGCGCATGGCGCTGGGCGGCATGCGCGACGAGGCCGAGATTCGCGGTCACCGCCGCACCTACATTGGTGCCATGCCGGGCAAGGTGCTGCAAAGTCTGAGCAAGGTCGGCACGCGCAACCCCTTGTTCCTGCTCGACGAAATCGACAAGCTGGGTACCGACTTCCGCGGTGATCCGTCCAGCGCTTTGCTTGAAGTGCTCGACCCCGAGCAAAACCACAAGTTTGCCGATCATTACGTTGAGGTCGACTTTGATCTGAGCGATGTCATGTTTGTGGCCACCTCCAACTCCATGAACATTCCGCCAGCGCTGCTGGACCGGATGGAAGTGATTCGTTTGTCGGGCTACACCGAAGACGAGAAAACCAACATTGCGCTGCGCTACCTGTTGCCCAAACAACTGGGTAATAACGGGGTCAAGGAAGCCGAGTTGCAGGTGACGGAGGATGCGGTGCGCGATATCGTGCGCTACTACACCCGCGAGGCGGGTGTGCGCTCGCTGGAGCGGGAAATATCCAAAATCTGCCGCAAGGTGGTCAAGGGTCTGCAACTCAAGCAAATGACCGCGCAAGTGGTCGTTTCTGCCGCCAATTTGAGCGAATTTTTGGGGGTGCGTAAATTTGATTACGGCCGCGCCGAAAAGATAAACCAGGTGGGACAGGTGGTGGGTCTGGCCTGGACCGAGGTGGGTGGTGACTTGCTCACCATCGAGGCGGCCATGGTGCCTGGCAAGGGCGTCATTACCCGCACGGGTTCGCTCGGTGATGTGATGAAGGAGTCGGTGGAGGCAGCCCGCACCGTGGTGCGCAGCCGTTCGCACCGGCTCGGTATCAAGGATGAATTTTTCGAGAAGAAGGACATTCACATCCACGTGCCTGATGGCGCGACGCCCAAAGACGGTCCCAGTGCCGGTGCCGCCATGACCACCGCGTTTGTGTCGGCCATGACCGGTATCCCGGTGCGTTGCGGTGTCGCCATGACCGGTGAAATCACGCTGCGCGGTGAAGTCACTGCCATTGGTGGCCTGAAGGAAAAGTTGCTTGCGGCACTGCGCGGCGGTATCAAGACCGTGCTGATCCCGGAAGACAATGCCAAAGACCTGCAGGAAATTCCTGAAAACGTGAAGAACGGGCTGGAAATCGTGCCGGTGCGCTGGATCGACAAGGTGCTTGAAATTGCGCTGGAACGCATGCCAACGGCCTTGCCCGAAGACGCATCAACCGGTGCTGCTGCGACAGAAATTGCCTTGACGGCACCGGCCTCGGTTGAGGCGGTAAAACATTGAGAAAAATGATCGCTCCAGAGCTGAAAGCTTGAAAATTACCTTATAATTTAGGGCTTGTAACGCGGGATTAGCTCAGTTGGTAGAGCGATACCTTGCCAAGGTATAGGTCGAGAGTTCGAGTCTCTTATCCCGCTCCAGTTTTTTATCTGGTGCTGATCTTGTTGGCACCATTTGCGGGAATAGCTCAGTTGGTAGAGCGATACCTTGCCAAGGTATAGGTCGAGAGTTCGAGTCTCTTTTCCCGCTCCAGTTTTTTAAAAAGGGAAGCACTGCTTCCCTTTTTTTGCAAAAACATCGGCGCGATAGCAAATCGGTTATGCAACGGATTGCAAATCCGTCTAGCCCAGTTCGACTCTGGGTCGCGCCTCCAGTTATTTTGTTGTCAATCAAGCCTCGTAATTTTTATTGACGAGGCTTTTTTGTTTGACAATACGCCTGTTGCCCGAGTGGTGGAATGGTTTACACAGCAGACTTAAAATCTGTCCCCCGTCAGGGGTTGCCGGTTCGAGTCCGGCCTCGGGCACCATCCATGCGTCACAGCGCCTGACAGCCAGTAGCTCATCCGGATAGAGCACGAACCTTCTAAGTTCGGGGTAGGGGGTTCGAGTCCCTCCTGGCTGGCCAAAAAAAAGCAGGTTGTTCGCCTGCTTTTTTATTTTCCGCGGCTGCCGGGACAGCCTGACTGGCTCAGCTCTCCACCACGGCTACTGCCGTCTGGCTGACGCCGCAATCCACATACGAAATTTGACCGGTCATGCCGGAAGCCAGATCGCTGAGCAGGAAGGCCGCCACGTTGCCAACTTCGTCGATGGTCACGTTGCGCTTGAGCGGGGATGCCGCCGCCGAGATGCCCAGCAGCTTGCCAAAGTCCTTGATGCCGCTGGCCGCCAGCGTCTTGACGGCGCCGGCGCTCAGGCCATTGACACGAATGCCTTTGGCGCCGACCGCATCAGCCAGGTAGCGCACCGATGATTCGAGCGACGCCTTGGCCAGGCCCATGGTGTTATAGCTCGGCACCACGCGCACGCCACCCAGGTAGGTCAGGGTCAGCAGCGACGCGGTGTTGCTCAGGTAGGGCAGGGCGGCTTTGGCCATGCCAGGAAAGCTGTAGGCGCTGATGTCGTGCGCAATGCGGAAATTCTCGCGCGTCAGACCATCCAGAAAGTTCCCGGCGATGGCTTCGCGCGGGGCAAAACCGATGCTGTGCACAAACCCGTCAAAGGTGGGCCAGTGCTGCGACAGGTCCTTGAACAACTTGTCGATCTGCTCGTCCGAGCTCACGTCGCAGTCAAAAATCAGCGTGGAATTGAAGTCAGCGGCAAATTCGGTGATGCGATCCTTGAAGCGCTCCCCCACGTAGCTGAACGCCAGCTCGGCACCCTGCGCGTGACAGGCCTTGGCAATGCCGTAGGCAATGGAGCGGTTGGACAACACGCCGGTGATCAGAAATTTTTTGCCTGTCAGGAAACCCATAGTAGCCTCTGCTTTTTCAATTGATTTGATGCAGAATTGTCGCATGCGTCGACTGTTTTTTTTGTTCTTCCTGAGTTGGGTGTCTCCTTTATGGGCGGCGCACGGCTACGCACTCTGGGGCGACCTGAAATACCCGGCCAATTTCGCCCATTTCGACTATGTCAACCCGGCTGCGCCCAAGGGCGGTGAACTGCGTCTGGTGAGCAACCTGCGGGTCTCCACCTTTGACAAGTACAACCCGTTCACCATCAAGGGTTCGGCCCCGGCCTACCTGGCTGACCTGATGTTTGACAGCTTGTTGACCGGTTCCCTGGACGAGACCGGTTCCGGCTATGGTTTGCTGGCGCAGGACGTGGTGGTGGCTGCGGACGGCCTGAGTGCCACTTTCACGCTGCGTCCCGAAGCCCGCTTTCACAATGGGGACCCGGTGTTGGCCGCCGATGTGAAGTACAGCTTTGACATGCTGATGGGCCCCTTTACTTCTCCGGCCTACAAGACCATTCTTTTTGATGTGGCGGGTCTGGATGTGCTGGACGAGCGCAGCGTGCGCTACCGCTTCAAGAAGCCCAACCGCGAACTGCCGCTGACCGTGGGCGGCTTACCGGTCTTCAGCCGGGCTTGGGGTGCCGAGGCCGGCAAGCCCAAACCGTTTGACCAGATCGTCACCGATGTGCCCATCGGCAGCGGGCCCTACAAAATCGGCCCGGTCCGTTTTGGCAAAGACATCACCTATGTGCGCGATGCCAATTACTGGGCCAAGGACCTCCATGTGCGACGTGGCACAGCCAATTTCGACCGCATCACGGTCAAGATTTACAAGGACGGCACGGCCCGTCTGGAGGCCCTGAAAGCGGGCGAATTTGATTTGATGCGTTTTTTCTCAGCCGGTGACTGGGCGCGCCGCGTCAACGGCAAGCGCTTTGATTCGGGTGAACTGGTCAAGCGGGAATACCAGCACCGCCTGCCCACGGGATTTCAGAGCTATGTGCTCAACACGCGGCGTGAGCTGTTCAAGGATGTGCGCGTGCGCCAGGCGTTGGGTCTGGCATTGGACTACGAGTGGCTGAACCGGCAACTTTTTTACAACGCCTACCAGCGCGTCAACGGCTTGTTTGGCAACACCGACTGCCAAGCCAGCGGCGTGCCTTCAGCACAGGAACTCGCCTTGCTGGCGCCATGGCGCAGCAGTGTGCCCGCCGAGGTCTTTGGCCCCATGACGCAGCCTCCACGCACCGATGCGCCTTCCAGCCTGCGCGCCAATTTGCGCCAGGCCCAAGCCTTGTTGAATGCCGCGGGCTGGCAGGTGCGCGATGGCAAGTTGCGCAACGCCCAAGGCCAGCTGTTCGAGATCGAGTACCTCGACAGCAACGAAGGCTCGGCAAGGGTGGTGACACCGTGGGCGCGCAACCTGGAGAAACTGGGTATCACGCTGAACTTTCGTCCGGTGGACTTTGCCCTGTACCAGCAGCGTCTGCAAAAATTCGAGTTCGACATCACCTCGTTGGCCTACGGTGGCACCCACAATCCGGGCCAGGAGTACGCCGATCTGTTTGGTTCCCAAGCGGCGGAGCAGGAGGACTCCGGCAACCTGGCGGGGGTCAAGAACCCGGCGGTCGATGCCTTGATCAGCGCCATGACCCGTGCCACCTCCAAGGCCGAACTGCTGCCGGCCTGTCGCGCGCTGGAACGCGTGATTGCCCACAGCCATGTGCTCGTGCCACAGTGGTCTGCGGCGACCCACCGCATCGTCTTCAACAGCTGGCGGTTGAGCCAGCCCGCCGCCATGCCCCCGTATTCCCAAGGCGAAGGCTGGGCCATTGACACCTGGTGGGCAAAGCCCTTAGCCAAATAAATCATGCTGAGCTACATTCTCAAACGCCTGTTGTTGATGATCCCCACGCTGTTCGGGGTGCTGTTGCTCACCTTTGTGGTGATCCAGTTCGTGCCGGGCGGCCCGGTGGAGCAGTATTTGGCCGAGGCCAAGGCCGGCACCGGCAAAGGCGCTACGGCAGAGAGCGGCGGCTTGAGCTACCGGGGTGCGCAGGGGGTGGACCCGAAACGCATCGAGCAGATCAAGGCGCTCTATGGCTTTGACAAACCCGCCCATGAGCGCTTTGTGCAGATGCTGGGCCAGTTTGCGCGTTTTGATCTCGGCAAGAGTTTTTTCCAGAACAAAAGCGTGTCGGAGCTCATGTGGGAAAAGTTGCCGGTGTCGATCAGCCTGGGCTTGTGGACGTTTTTTATCAGCTACCTGATTGCCGTGCCGCTGGGTGTGGCCAAGGCGGTACGCGCTGGCTCGCGTTTCGATTTTGTGACCACGCTGCTGGTGCTGCTGGGCTACGCCATTCCGGGCTTTGTGCTGGGTGTCGCGCTGCTGGTGATTTTTGGTGGCCAGTTGCAGTGGTTTCCGCTGCGCGGCCTGACCAGCAGCAACTGGGACGAGTTGAGCTGGGGCGCGCGTGTGGTGGACTACCTGTGGCACATTGCGATGCCGGTCACGGCCATGGTGCTGGGCAGCTTTGCCGTGACCACCATGCTGACCAAGAATGCCTTCCTGGAAGAGATTCGCAAGCAATATGTGGTCACCGCGCGGGCCAAGGGTCTGGATGAGCGCCAGGTGCTGTGGGGCCATGTGTTTCGCAATGCGCTGATCCCCATCATCACCGGTTTCCCAGCGGCCTTCATCGGCGCTTTCTTCACAGGCTCGTTGCTCATCGAGACCCTGTTTTCCCTCGACGGCCTGGGCCTGCTGAGCTACGAGAGCGTGATCCGGCGTGATTACCCGGTGGTGCTGGGCACCCTGTTTTTCTTTACCCTGATCGGCTTGGTGACCAAGCTGATTTCAGATTTGTCTTATGTCTGGGTGGACCCCCGTGTCAAGTTTGACTAAGCCCCCTGCCAACAGCCTGAGCCCAGGCCAGCGCGCCTGGCTGCGCTTCAAGCGCAACCGGCTGGGTTATTGGAGCCTGGTGCTTTTTTGTGTGCTGGTGGGCCTGAGTTTGATGGCCGAGCTGATCAGCAACGACCGGCCCTTGGCTGTCCGCTACCAGGGTGAAACCTATTTCCCCATGGTCAAAGACTATTCAGAGAAGACCTTTGGTGGCGACTTTGACACACCCACCGATTACCTGGATCCGTTCATTCGCGAACGACTGAGTCAGAACGGCAACTGGGCGCTGTTTGCTCCCAACCCCTATGGCGCCAAAACGCTTAACTATTTTGCCAAGGCGCCCAACCCGTCACCGCCCACAACAGACAACTGGCTGGGCACCGATGACCGCGGCCGCGACTTGCTGGCGCAACTTGTCTATGGTTTCCGGGTCAGCGTGCTGTTCGCCCTGGCGCTGACCTTCACCGGGACGCTGCTGGGTATTCTGACTGGCGCCATCCAGGGGTTTTTTGGTGGCAAAACTGACCTGGCGTTCCAGCGTTTCATTGAAATCTGGGGTGCCATGCCCGAGTTGTACCTGCTGATCATTTTCAGCGCGGTGTTTGCGCCCAGTCTATCCCTGCTGCTGATTTTGCTGAGCCTGTTTGGCTGGATGGGCTTGTCCGATTACGTGCGGGCCGAATTTTTGCGCAATCGCCAACTTGACTACGTGCGCGCCGCGCGCTCAATGGGCGTGAGTAACTGGCACATCATCCGGCGCCACCTGTTGCCCAACAGCATGACACCAGTGGTGACTTTTTTGCCGTTTCGCATGAGTGGCGCCATTCTGGCGCTGACCTCGCTGGACTTTCTGGGTTTGGGCGTGCCGCCCGGTACGCCGTCGCTGGGCGAGTTGTTGTCGCAAGGTAAGAACAACATCGACGCCTGGTGGATTTCGCTGGCCACTTTTGCTGTGCTGGTGGTGACCCTGCTGCTGCTCACATTCATGGGTGACGCGCTGCGCGATGCGTTGGACCCGCGCAAGGCAGACAGCGTATGACGACGATACCCTTGCTGGAGGTGCGTGACCTGTCGGTGTCGTTTGCCGGCACCGAGGTGGTGCATGGCATTGATTTCGCTATTGCGCCGGGTGAGCGGGTGGCGCTGGTGGGGGAGTCCGGTTCCGGGAAAACAGTGTCTGCCCTGAGCCTGTTGCGCCTGGTGGCCAATGCCAAGCTGGGCGGTCAGGCCTTGTTCAACGGCCAGGACTTGCTGGCGATGCCGGAGCCTGAGCTGCGTGCATTGCGCGGCCGTGACATCGCCATGATTTTTCAGGAGCCCATGACGGCGCTCAACCCGTTGATGGCGGTGGGTGACCAGATTGCCGAGGTGCTCGCCTTGAAGACGGCGCTGAGCAAAACACAAATGGCGCAAAAAGTCATCGAGTTGCTGGCGGAGACCGGCATTCCGGAGCCGGCGCGTCGTGCCCGGGCTTTCCCGCACCAACTCAGTGGGGGCCAACGCCAGCGCGTCATGATCGCCATGGCGCTGGCTTGCCAGCCCAAGCTGTTGCTGGCCGATGAACCCACCACCGCGCTGGATGTGAGCCTGCGTGGCCAGATTCTGGAGCTGCTGGTGCGCTTGCAGCAAAGCCACGGCATGGCCGTGCTGTTGATCACCCACGACCTGAACCTGGTGCGGCGCTTTGCCGACCGCATCATCGTGATGGAAAACGGCTTGGTGGTGGAGCAGGGCCCCACCGCCGAGGTTTTTGCCAGACCGCAGCACGCCTATACCCAAGGTTTGATTGCGAGCAAACCGGTGCGTGATGTGGTGGAGGAAGGTTCATCAAGACCCTTGATGGCGGCCAAGGGCTTGCGCGTGGTTTACCCGACCCCGCTGGCGGGTATGCGTGGCTGGTTCAAGCACGGCGAGTTTGTGGCGGTGCAGGGAGCCAGTTTTGACGTCCTGGTTGGGCAAACCCTGGGCGTCATGGGCGAATCGGGCTCAGGCAAGTCGACGCTCGCGTTGGCCGCCCTGGGGCTTTTGCCGTTTCAGGGCGAATTGAAGATTGCGGGTGACGCCTGGAGCGCCCATGCGGCGCGCAACAAGGCCTTGCGGCGCCAGGTGCAGGTGGTGTTTCAGGACCCGTTTTCGTCCTTGTCACCGCGCATGACGGTGGAGGAAATCGTTGGGGAGGGTCTCGGGGTGCATGCGCCCGCGCTTTCCAGGCATGAGCGCCAGCAGCTGGTGATGGCGGCCCTGCGCGATGTCGGGCTGGGCACGGCTGACGATGCCGCCATGCTGCAGACTTTGCAGCGTTATCCTCATGAGTTTTCGGGTGGCCAGCGTCAGCGGCTGGCGATTGCGCGGGCCTTGATCATCCAGCCCGACATGCTGGTGCTTGACGAGCCGACCAGTGCGCTGGACGTGACGGTGCAAAAACAGGTGCTGCAGTTGCTGCAGAAGTTGCAGCGCGAACGCGGTTTGAGCTACCTGCTGATCACCCACGATGTGGACGTGATCCGGGCCATGGCGCATGCGGTGCTGGTGATGAAGGACGGCGCCGTGGTCGAGTCGGGTCCGGTGGACCAGGTGCTGGCGCAGCCGCAGCACGAGTACACCCGGATTTTGGTCAGCGCTGCTGGGTAAATCCTTGAAAATCAAGGGCTTTCCCTTATATTTTCAGATATAATCCTGCCTTCACGACCAAACGGGCGAGTCACTTCCGCCCGTTTTTTTTGGTCGATTGTTTTTGACAAAGTGAGTAATTTGGGGTTTTGGTGGCGCTAAAAGACATTGTTGAGCAAACGGTAGCTGGCTTGGGCTATGACCTGGTGGAGATTGATCGCTCCGCCGGTGGCTTGCTGCGCATCACCATTGACTTGCCTTGGTCGCCCCCTGTTCTTGATGGGGTGCAAGCTGCCCCGGTGGATCAATTTGTCACGGTGGAAGATTGCGAAAAAGTCACGCGCCAGCTGCAATACGCGCTGGAAGTCGATGAGGTGGATTACAAGCGTCTTGAGGTGTCATCGCCTGGCATTGATCGCCCGTTGCGCCATGACCAGGACTTTGAGCGTTTTGTCGGTCATGTGGTCGATGTCACGCTCAAGATGCCTTTGGGTAGCGCGGCGGCGGGGCAAGTCAGCCCGACCCGCAAGAAATTTCGTGGTGTGCTGGAGCGGGTTGAGGCTGCGGCCGATGCGTCGCCCCAGGCTGAGCGCCCTTGGCAAATTGTTTGGCGCGATGAGCCGGTGACCAAGCCGGGTCAGAAAATCAGTAAAAAAAGGCCGCCTGCGCCGACGCAGGCACTGGGTTTTGTGTTGAGCGAGTTGAAAGAGGCGCGCTTGGCACCCATTGTGAGTTTCAAGGGTCGCGCGCAAGCGCCTGACCTTGAGCCACAAGCATCAGATTTGAATTGAAACAGGAGAGACATGGCATGAATCGCGAAATGTTAATGTTGGTTGACGCCATCTCACGCGAGAAAAACGTGGAGCGTGATGTTGTTTTTGGCGCCGTGGAAGCGGCTTTGGCGCAAGCCACCAAAAAACTTTACTCGGGTGAAGTTGATATCCGTGTTGCGCTCGACCGCGACACCGGCAACTACGAGACCTTCCGTCGCTGGCATGTGGTGCCCGATGAAGCCGGTCTGCAGTTGCCTGACCAGGAAATTCTTTTGTTTGAAGCCAAAGAACAGATTTCCGACATCGAGGTTGACGAGTACATCGAGGAAACCATCGAGTCCTTGCCGATTGGCCGCATTGGTGCCATGGCGGCCAAACAGGTCATCCTGCAAAAGATTCGTGATGCCGAGCGTGAAATGTTGCTCAACGACTTCATGTCGCGCGGCGACAAGATTTTTGTCGGCACCGTCAAGCGCATGGACAAGGGTGATCTGATTGTCGAGTCGGGTCGGGTTGAAGGCCGTCTGCGCCGCAACGAGATGATCCCCAAGGAAAATTTCCGCACCGGCGACCGCGTGCGCGCCATGATCATGGAAGTCGACTTGACCCTGCGTGGTGCGCCCATCGTGTTGTCGCGCTCGGCCCCTGAGTTCATGAAGGAACTGTTTCGCAATGAAGTTCCCGAGATCGAGCAGGGCCTGCTCGAAATCAAGTCCTGCGCCCGTGACGCTGGCTCACGCGCCAAGATTGCCGTCCTGTCGCATGACAAGCGGATCGACCCCATCGGCACCTGTGTCGGTGTGCGCGGCACGCGTGTCAACGCCGTCACCACCGAACTCGCTGGCGAGCGTGTGGACATTGTGTTGTGGAGCGAAGACCCGGCGCAATTTGTCATCGGTGCGCTGGCGCCGGCCAATGTCAGCAGCATCGTGGTGGATGAAGAGCGCCATGCCATGGATGTGGTGGTGGACGAGGAAAATCTGGCCATCGCCATTGGTCGCGGCGGTCAAAATGTGCGTCTGGCGGCCGAGCTGACCGGTTGGAAAATCAACATCCTCGATGCTGCGGAATCCGCTGAAAAGCAGGCCAGCGAAGTTGATGAGAGCCGCCGCTTGTTCATGGAAAAGCTTGACGTGGACGAGGAAATCGCCGATTTGCTGATTGCCGAGGGCTTTACCAGCCTGGAGCAGGTGGCTTATGTACCGCTTGAAGAAATGCTCGAAATCGAGAGCTTTGACGAAGACACCGTGAGCGAACTGCGTACCCGCGCCAAAGACGCCTTGTTGACGATGGAGATCGCCATTGAGGAAAATGTGGGTGGCGTGGCGACGGAGCTGCGTGATCTGGAAGGCATGACGACCGAGTTGATCGCCAAGCTGGCGGACAACGGCGTCCATGTGCTGGATGACCTGGCCGACCTGGCGGTGGATGAGCTCACCGACATCACCGGTCAATCTGCTGACGAGGCCACGGCCTTGATCATGAAGGCCCGTGAACATTGGTTCGCCAATGACGCACCTTCCAAAGAGTGAAAATCATGAATTCAAAGTTGAAGTAAAGACCTTGACCGCCTGCGGGCACCAAGTCTGAACTAAAGGTTACCTAAAAAATGTCCAGTATGACCGTTGCCGAGTTTGCTAACGAACTCAAGAAATCCCCCGACACATTGCTTGAGCAATTGAAGTCGGCAGGTGTTGCCAAATCGGCCGCATCTGACAGGCTCACAGAGTCTGACAAGCAGCACCTGTTGAGTTATCTGCAGCTCAGCCACGGTACCAATACGGGCGAGCGCAAAAAGATCACGCTGGTCAAAAAATCGACCACCGAGATCAAGCAGGCCGATGCCACCGGCAAGGCGCGCACCATTCAGGTGGAAGTGCGCAAGAAGCGCACCTTTGTGCGTCGCGATGACGGCATGGAAGCCAGCCCGAGCGCTGCACAGGAAGAAAGTGCCGAGCAAGAAGCGCAGCATGCGGCCACGCTGCAAATTGACCACGCCGAATTGGCCCGGCGCGAAGAAGAAGCCCGTCGTCAAGCCGAGTTGATCCGTCGCCAGGAAGAGGAATTGGCCGAGCGCCGCCGTCAACGCGAGGCACAGGAAGCTGCTGCGCGCGAGGCTGCAGAACATGCCGCCGTTGCTGCTGCTGCCGAACGTGCACTGGCGCAACAGCAAGCTGCAAAAGCTTCGCCGGTGGCGACCGTTGATGACGGCGCTGCGCAAGCCGGCAAGGAAGCTGCCGCAGCGCAGGCTGAGGCCAGCAAGCTCGCGCAGCAACAAGCGCAGCTGCAAGCTCAGGAAAAGGCCGCACTGGATTCCAAAAAATTGAAGGACGAGGAACAGGCCCGCGCGCTCGATTTGAACGCACGTCGCCAAAAAGCCGAGTCCGAAGCCGCTGCCATCCGCTTGATGATGTCGCAGCCAGGCAAAAAATTACCACCCAAGAAGGAAGAGCCCAAGCCGGTGGCCAAGCCCGCCGAGGCCGCCAAAGCCGGTCTCAAAGGCACTTTGCACAAACCCGCGGGTAGCCCCGCCGGTGCCAAGCCGGCCGCACCCGGCGCTCCTGCCGCTGGCGCGGCCGCCGGTGCGGGCAAGGAAGTCAAATCGGCCAAGCTTTCCAGCAGCTGGGCGGGTGACCCGGCCAAGAAAAAAGGCATTCCCACCCGTGGTGACACCGGTGCGGGCGCCGGTCGCGGTGGCAATTGGCGCGGTGGGCCACGTGGCCGTCGCGGCAGCAATGACCGCGGTCACGACGATCACCACCAGGCTGCGCCGGTCGAGGTGCGGGTGCTCGAAGTGCACGTGCCGGAAACCATCACGGTGGCCGAATTGGCCCACAAGATGGCTGTCAAGGCCTCTGAAGTGATCAAACACCTGATGAAGCTGGGCCAGATGGTCACCATCAACCAGCCGCTGGACCAGGACACGGCCATGATTCTGGTGGAAGAAATGGGGCACAAGGCCATTGTGGCGGCGCTCGACGACCCGGAAGCGTTTACCGACATTGAGGTGTCGCAGCAGCAGGCCGAGTCCCTGTCACGCGCGCCTGTCGTGACCGTGATGGGTCACGTCGACCACGGCAAGACCTCCTTGCTGGATTACATTCGCCGCACCAAGGTGGCGTCGGGTGAGGCCGGCGGCATTACCCAGCACATTGGTGCCTACCACGTGGAAACGCCGCGCGGTGTGGTGTCTTTCCTCGATACCCCGGGCCACGAAGCGTTTACCGCCATGCGCGCCCGTGGTGCGCAGGCCACCGACATCGTGATTCTGGTGGTGGCCGCCGACGACGGTGTCATGCCACAAACCAAGGAAGCCATCAAACACGCCAAGGCGGCCGGGGTGCCGATTGTGGTGGCGATCACCAAGGTCGACAAGCCCGACGCCAACCCTGAGCGCGTCAAGAATGAGCTGGTGGTGGAAGACGTGATTCCTGAAGACTTCGGCGGTAGTTCGCCATTCGTTTCGGTGTCGGCCAAGACTGGCCAGGGCATTGACGAATTGCTCGAGCAAGTGCTGTTGCAAGCCGAAGTGCTGGAACTCAAGGCCCCGGTGGATGCCATGGCCAAGGGCCTGGTCATCGAGGCCCGGCTCGACAAGGGCCGCGGCCCGGTCGCCACCGTGCTGGTGCAGTCGGGTACCCTGAAAACCGGCGACGTGGTGCTGGCCGGTCAAACCTTTGGCCGCGTGCGCGCCATGCTCGATGAAAACGGCAAACCCGTCAAAACGGCGGGTCCGTCGATCCCGGTTGAAATCCAGGGCCTCACCGAAGTGCCGCAGGCCGGCGATGAATTCATGGTGCTCTCGGATGAGCGTCGGGCCCGCGAAATCGCCACTTACCGTGCCGGCAAATTCCGTCACACCAAGCTGGCCAAACAGCAGGCGTCCAAGCTCGAGAACATGTTCACCGACATGACGGCGGGCGAAGTCAAGATGGTGCCCATCATCGTCAAGGCCGACGTCCAGGGTTCGCAGGAAGCCTTGTCGCAGTCCCTGCTCAAGCTCTCGACCGACGAGGTCAAGGTGCAACTGGTGTACGCCGCAGTGGGTGCCATCAGCGAGTCCGATGTCAACCTGGCTATTGCCTCCAAGGCCGTCATCATCGGCTTCAACACCCGGGCTGATGCCGGTGCGCGCAAGCTGGCCGAGAACAACGGCGTTGACATTCGTTACTACGACATCATTTATGACGCTGTCGACGAACTCAAGCTGGCCATGTCGGGCATGCTGACGCCAGACAAGAAGGAAGAAGTCATTGGTACCGCCGAGATTCGCCAGATTTTCAAGGTCTCCAAGATCGGTTCCATTGCGGGCTGTATGGTCACCGCCGGTGTGGTGCGTCGCAGCGCGCGCTTGCGTCTGCTGCGCCAGAACATGGTGATCATGACCGGCGAACTCGAATCGCTCAAGCGCTTCAAGGACGACGCCAAGGAAGTGCGCGAAGGCTTCGATTGCGGCTTGAATATCAAGAACTACAACGACATCCAAGAGGGTGACGTGCTGGAGTTCTTCGAGATCCGCGAAGTGGCGCGTACGCTGTAAACAATTGGGCCTGACCTGTGCATAAAAAATCTGCCACGCCCAACCGCGCCTTCAAGGTCGCCGATCAGATCCAGCGTGATCTGACCGAACTGATTGCGCGCGAGCTGAAAGATCCGCGTGTCGGCATGGTCACCATCCAGGGGGTCGAGGTGACGCCCGACTACGCCCATGCCAAGGTGTTTTTCAGCCTGCTGGCCGGTGACGTGAAAGCTTGCACCGAGGGCTTGAACCAGGCGGCAGGTTTCTTGCGCGCCGGACTGTTCAAGCGCCTGCACATCCACACCGTGCCGACCCTGCATTTTGTTTTTGACCAGACTCCTGAACGTGCTGCCGACATGAACGCGCTGATTGCGCGCGCCGTCGCCTCGCGGGCCAAGGAAGATTGATTAGATGAATGCGCCACGGGTACGGGTTGCCAGGCGCCCCGTGCATGGGGTGCTGTTGCTGGACAAGCCATTGGGCTGGTCGAGCAATGATGCGCTGCAAAAGGTGAAATGGCTCTTGCGTGCCGAAAAAGCGGGCCACACCGGCACGTTGGACCCGCTGGCCACAGGGGTGCTGCCACTGTGTTTTGGGGCGGCCACCAAGTTCAGCCAGTTGCAGCTGGATGCCGATAAAACCTATGAAGCGACCTTGTGTCTGGGTGTCAAGACCAGCACGGCGGATGCCGAGGGTGAGGTCATTGAAACCCGGCCCGTGGCGGTGGGCGCTGCCGATGTGGCGCGGGTGCAGGCGCAGTTCACTGGCAAGATTCGCCAGTTGCCGCCCATGCATAGCGCCTTGAAGAAAGATGGCAAGGCGCTGTACGAATATGCGCGTGCCGGGATTGAAGTGGAACGGGCCTCGCGCGAGGTGCAGATTTTTGAATTGCAGCTGACATGGGTGACCACCGAGGCGCTGCCGCCGGTCATCAAGTTGGTGGCCAAGTGCAGCAAGGGCACCTACATCCGCACGCTGGGCGAGGATATTGGTGAGGCGCTGGGTTGCGGAGCACATTTGAGTGCGCTGCGACGCATTGGCACCGGCGGTTTTGATGTGGCGCAGTGTGTCACGCTGGAAGCCCTGGAGGCCATGACCGAAGTGCAACGTCTGGCGTGTTTGTTGCCGGTGGACAGTTTGTTAGGTGATCACGCGGTGGTCACACTCGACGCGGACAATGCCGGGCGCTTCCTGTCGGGCTTGCGCCGTCGGGGCGATTGGCCTGATGCGGCGCAGGTGGCGGTGTACGCCAGCGAAGATGCCATGCTGCTGGGTGCGGCCCGCGTGGTGGCAGGTGAATTGATTCCCGGGCGGCTGCTCAGCCCGATTGAAATTGAACAGATGAGAAGTGTTAAACCGAATGTGACAGATGCCGGGACAGAAATGAGCGCAGGGTGCGCTGTCCTGAACTAATTTAAGAGAAAGTGAACCATGGCCCATAAACAAATCAGAAATATCGCGATCATTGCCCACGTTGACCACGGCAAAACCACCATGGTTGACCAGCTGCTGCGTCAGTCCGGCACCTTTGCCGAGCACGAAAAAGTGGTCGACACGGTGATGGACAACAACGCGATCGAAAAAGAGCGTGGCATTACCATTTTGGCCAAAAACTGTGCCGTGACCTGGGAAGGCACCCACATCAACATCGTCGACACCCCCGGCCACGCCGACTTCGGTGGTGAGGTGGAGCGTGCTCTGAGCATGGTCGACGGTGTGGTTTTGCTGATTGACGCCCAGGAAGGCCCGATGCCGCAGACCCGCTTTGTGACCAAGAAGGCGCTGGCCCTGGGCCTCAAGCCGATTCTGGTCGTGAACAAGGTCGACAAGCCCGGTGCCCGCCCGCAATTCGTGGTCGATGCCGCCTTTGACCTGTTTGACAAGCTCGGCGCCACCGACGAACAGCTGGATTTCCCGGTGGTGTATGCCTCCGGCATCAACGGCTGGTCGTCACTGGAAGAGGGTGGTCAGGGTGAGCAATGGGGGCCCGACATGTCGGCCCTGTTCAACACCATTCTTGACCATGTGCCGCACCAGCAGGGTGACCCGGCAGCCCCGCTGCAGTTGCAAATTTCTGCGCTTGACTTCTCCACTTTTGTCGGCCGTATCGGCGTCGGCCGGATCAGCCAGGGCACCATTCGTCCGATGATGGACGTGGTCGTCATGGAAGGTCCGGACGGCAAGGCGGTCAAAGGCCGCATCAATCAGGTGTTGACCTTCCAGGGCCTGGAGCGCGTGCAGACCGACGAAGCCGGCCCCGGCGAAATTGTGCTGATCAACGGCGTGGCTGACATCGGCATTGGTGTCACCATCACCGATCCGACCACGCCGGCACCGCTGCCCATGCTCAAGGTGGACGAACCCACCCTGACCATGAACTTTTGCGTCAACACCAGCCCGCTGGCCGGCCGCGAAGGCAAGTACGTCACCAGCCGCCAGATCTGGGACCGCCTGCAAAAGGAACTGCAGCACAACGTGGCCCTGCGCGTCAAGGAAACTGACGAAGAAGGTATTTTCGAAGTCATGGGCCGCGGCGAACTGCACCTGACCATCCTGCTGGAAAACATGCGCCGCGAAGGTTACGAACTGGCCGTTTCCAAACCGCGCGTGGTGTTCAAGGACATTGACGGCGTGCGTTACGAACCCATCGAGATGGTCACCGCCGACATTGAAGAGCAGCACCAGGGTGGCGTCATGCAGGCTCTGGGCGAGCGCAAGGCCGACCTGATCAACATGGAGCCAGACGGCCGGGGCCGGGTCCGCCTGGAGTACCGCATTCCGGCGCGTGGCCTGATTGGCTTCACCAATGAGTTCCTGAACCTGACGCGTGGTTCGGGCCTGATCTCCAACATCTTCGACAGCTACGAGCCGCACAAGGGTGAAATTGGTGGCCGCAAGAACGGCGTGCTGGTGTCGATGGATGCCGGTGAGATTTTCAACTATGCACTGGGCAAGCTCGACGACCGTGGTCGCATGTTTGTCACCGCCAATGACCCGGTCTATGAAGGCATGATTGTGGGTATCCACAACCGTGACAATGACCTGGTGGTGAACGCCACGCGCACCAAACAGCTCACCAACTTCCGCGTCAGCGGCAAGGAAGACGCGATCAAGATCACGCCACCGATCCAGCTGACGCTGGAATACGGTGTGGAATTCATCGAGGACGATGAACTGGTTGAAATCACGCCCAAGTCGATTCGCTTGCGCAAGCGCCATTTGTCCGAGCATGAGCGCAAGAAGGCTGGCCGCAACGCTTAAGCCGATTGAAGCTCACGCACAACCGCGCGGTCTGGGTGATGGTGGCGGTGACCCTGATGTGGTCCACCGCCGGTGTCGTCACGCGCCATCTGGAACACGCGCAAAAATTTGAGGTGACTTTCTGGCGCAGCTTTTTCACCATGCTGTGCCTGCTGGTGATGTTGCCGATGTTCAAGGGCCGTGATGTGTTCAGTCGCATGCGCCACGGTGGCGCGGCGCTGTGGTGGTCCGGCTTGTGCTGGAGCGGCATGTTCACCTTTTTCATGGTGGCCATCATGCTCACCACGGTGGCCAATGTGCTGGTCACCCTGGCCTTGGCGCCCCTGTTCACCGCGCTGGCCTCGCGCATTTTCATTGGCCACCGCATTCCGCTGCGCACCTGGCTGGCCATTGTGGTGGCGGGCGCTGGCATTGCTTTCATGTACGCCAGCCAGTTGAGTCAGGGCGTCAGCCTGGCCGGTACGCTGGTGGCGCTGTGTGTGCCCATTGCCGGTGCCGCCAACTGGACCATCACGCAACACTCGCATGCCCAGGGCAAAGACGTCGACCTGATTCCCGCTGTGTTAATTGGTGCGGTCTTGTCGTCACTGATCACGCTGCCGCTGGCCTGGCCGTTCCAGGCCTCTGCCTACGATTTGTCGCTGCTTTTTGGACTGGGTCTGGGCCAATTGGCCATTCCGTGCGTGCTGGTGGTGGTGTGCGCCCGCGTCTTGAAGGCCCCCGAAATCGCGTTGCTGGGTCTGCTGGAGGTTATTTTTGGCATCTTGCTGGCCTGGGTGGGCGCAGGTGAAGTGCCTGGCCCGGATGTGTTTGTGGGCGGTACGCTGGTCATTGGCGCCTTGGTGGCCAACGAACTGGTTGGCTGGCGGGACAGGGCATGAGTGACGACACGGCTGATGTGTTGTGCGAAGTTCGTGGGGCGGTGGGCTTCATCACCCTGAACCGTCCCCAGGCGCTCAACGCGTTGACCCTGTCCATGATCCGGGCCTTGACGACTTGCCTGCTGGCCTGGCGCGAGGATGACCGCATCCAGGCGGTTGCCATTCGTGGCAGCAACAAGGCCGGGCCTTTTGGGGCGTTTTGTGCCGGGGGCGACATCCGCTTTTTCCACCAGGCGCTGCTGTCGGGCGACCCGGCACCGGAAGATTTTTTTACCGAGGAATACACCCTCAATCACCTGATTCACAGTTTCCCCAAGCCGTACATCGCCTTCATGGACGGCGTCGTCATGGGTGGGGGCATGGGAATCAGCCAGGGTGCGTCGCACCGCCTGGTCACGTCACGCAGCAAATTGGCCATGCCGGAGACTGCTATCGGCTTGTTCCCGGATGTCGGTGGCGGTTATTTTCTGAGCCGCTGTCCCGGTTACGCGGGCGAATGGCTGGCCCTCACCGGGACCTCGTTGGGCGCCGCAGAGGCAATTGAATTGGGGCTGGCCGATCACTGTCTGGATGCCGGGAAGTTGGCCCAAGCTTGGGATGCCCTGGCCGACATCCAGTCGCCCGATGCCGCGGGTTTGCATTCCTGGCTGGCTGAGTTTTCGGTCGTTGAAAATGTCACCCCGGTGCTTGATCGAAGCCAGATTGACGCCTTTTTTGCGTTGGATTCTGTGAGCGCCATCGTGCACGCGCTGGAAGCCGATGCCTCCGACTGGGCACAGCGCAGCGCCCTGCAATTACGCCAGCGCTCGCCTTTGATGCTGCATGTGGCTTTTGAACAGATCCGTCGGGCGCGCCAACTCACCGTGGCGCAAGACCTGCGCATGGAGCGCGACATGATGCGGCATTGCTTTTTCCCGAGGCATTTGGCGCGCAGCGGTGCGCAAACCGAAACCGCTGAAGGCATTCGCGCCCTGGTGATCGACAAGGACAACGCGCCAGTCTGGCAACCGGCGCGCATTGAGGCTGTCACACCCGAGATGGTGCAGCCGTTTTTTGCCAGCCCCTGGGTGGCGCACAGCCATCCGCTGCGCGCGCTGCCCTGACTTTTGTTGCAGGTTGGCTAAAGCTGGCGGTAAATCTCCAGCGCCAGTTGCATCAGTGATGCACGGGGCAACTGGCCAGCCAGTGCGTAACCAAATCCCTGATCGACCCAGTAAAAGCTGGGAACAGCTGCCTCCGATTCAAACCGGAACCCGCTTTCCTTGCCTGACACACCCGCTGCGGCCTTGTCCATGGCGCCCAGGTAGAGCGTGACGCGCTGGCCCGCGACGTCTTGATACATGAACTGTGCCCGTGCCCCGGCTTCTCCTGGCAAGAGCCGCCCACCCACCAGGTTAAAGCCTTGCGTGGTCAGATCCGGCACCTTGAGGGGTTTGTCCAGTCGCTTGGACAGCCACTGCACCAAGTGCGTCTGTTCCTGCGCGGACACTTCGACCGGGTGACGAATTTCCGGTGCGTAAACAGCATGGGCCAGCACGGCCTGACGGACGAATTCACGCTCGGGCTGAATGCTCGCCATGCTGGGTGCCGTGGCTTCACGCCCCCCCAGCTCCTGCCAGTTGGCATTGGCCAACCAGCCTGCGCCAAATGCCATCACCACACCGGCCGCCATGCCACCATAGCGCCACCACGGGTGATCGGTCGGTCGCACCAGACTGTCGCCATGGGCGGCTTTCAGCAGCGTCGGTGGCACCGCCTCGGTCAGAACTTGTGTGTGCAGGCGCTGCAAGGCCTCACGCTGGTGTTGCCACTGCGCAAGCCTGGCCTGAGCGTCAGGGTCATGCGCCAGCCTCAGCCGCAGTGCTGCCAGTTCGTCGAACGCACCCTGGCCGTCCACCAGGGCGTGGAGTTCATCGTCAGTCAAGGGGTGGTCAGGCTTGCGGTTCATGGTGGTGGACGGTTTATTTCAAGCGGTGCAGCGTCACGGGGCGGGTTGGTGGCGCTTGATTGGTAGCCGGGTTTGTGCGCCCGTGTGCGGGCGCATCCAGCAGTGCCTGCAGTCGGCCTCTGGCACGCGACAAGCGCGACATCACGGTACCCAGCGGTACACCGGTCACCTTGGCAATATCGGCATAACTCATGCCTTCCATGCTGACCAGCAGCAAGATTTCCCGCTGCTCTGGCGGCAGTCGGAGCAGGCAACGTTGCAGGTCCAGCGCCTGGTCCGGGCTGGATGCCGGTGTCGGCAACTCATCGGCCAGATCGTCAATGTCGAGTATGGCCGGACGTCCTGCAACGGCCGACTGGCGCAATTGATTGACAAACAGGTTGTGCATCACGCTGAACAGCCAGGCGCGCAAGTTGGTTCCCACCAGCCACAGGCGCCATTTGCTGCAGGCGCGCTCCAACGTGTCCTGCACCAGGTCATCCGCCGCCCAGGTGTCCCCCGTCAGTGCCCGGGCATAACGGCGCAGCGAGGGAATCTGGGCAACCATGAGTTCGCGGCTCATGGGCTTATGTCAGGCAGGCAAGCATGGGATGTTTCTTCGAGTCGCGTGGAGGTGCCGGCTGCGCTGCCCGATCAGGGCTTGGCGACTTGCCAGATCCCGTTGACGCCGTCCCCGGTCTTGTCGCCGGGCTTGCTGTCCTTGACCCAGTAATAGACGGGCTTGCCCTTCAGCGCCCATTGTTTGCTGCCGTCATCGCGCGTGATGATGCTGAAGTCTCCGCTGGCGGAATCCTCCTTGGCCGCCATCAGCGGTGGCCAATTGGTGGCGCAGGGGCCATTGCAGACGGACTTGCCGCTGCCGGCCACATCCTTGTCGAAGGTGTAGAGCGTCATGCCGCTGGGGCCGACCAGGATGCCATCAGCGACTTTGGCAGGCGCTGAGGACACCGAGGCGCATGCCGTCAGCATGGCAAAGGTGACCGAGGTCATAAACAGTGCGGGTGATTTGAATGTCATGGTGAGCTCCAAAGTTGGGTGAGCGCAAACAGGCGTTTGCAATCACATGAACACCGGGCGGCGCGGTTTTATTCCCGCGGCCCGCAAATAAAGATTGAATCCGTGTTTTTACGCCATGACTACAATCCGCGCGAGTCTCCATTCTATGAAAATCTTCAAAAAATCTGTTTTGGTTTGTATCAGCCTGGCGGCGTCCTCCCGGTGGGCGGCGCCTTGGTGATCGGCGCAGTGGTGGCCATGGGGCTGATACGCTGGCAGGGTAGGGGCGCGGCGCTGTGAGTTTGCTCAAATCAGCCTCGGTGGTGTCGCTGCTGACGCTGCTGTCGCGCGTTACCGGGCTGGTGCGGGAGCTGCTGATTGCCTCCACGTTTGGCGCCTCAGCCATGACCGACGCCTTCAACGTGGCGTTTCGCATTCCCAATCTGTTTCGTCGTTTTTTTGGCGAAGGGGCTTTCAGCCAGGCCTTTGTGCCGGTGCTGGCCGCTGCCAAAACCCAGCAGGGTGATGCCGCCACCCGGGTGCTGGTCGACCGGGTCGCCACGGTGCTGGCCTGGGCGCTGCTGCTGCTGAGCGTGGCGGGTGTGCTGGGCGCGGGTGGCCTGGTCTGGGCCATGGCCAGCGGCATGCAGCAGGACCCGCGCGGCTATGAGGCTGCGGTGGTGTTGACGCGCTGGATGTTTCCCTACATCGCCTTCATGTCCTTGGTGGCGCTGGGTGCGGGGGTGCTCAACACCTACAAGCGGTTTGCCGTGCCCGCTGCCACGCCGGTGCTGCTCAATATTTGCATGATCCTGGCGGCCTGGCTGGGTGCGCCCTGGTTCAAAACCCTGGGGCTCGAACCCATCTACGCCCTGGCCGGTGGCGTGCTGCTGGGTGGCGTGTTGCAGTTGGCGGTGCAATGGCTGGCCTTGGGGCGCTTGGGGCTGCATCCCCGACCGGCCTGGCGCTGGTCGGCAATCAAGCAAGCGTGGGCCGATTCGGGCACCCAGAACATCCTGAGGCTCATGGGGCCGGCCCTGCTGGGCGTGGGCGTGGCGCACTTGTCCATGATCATCAACACGCAGATCGCATCCTATTTAAAGCCCGGCAGTGTGAGCTGGATCACCTACGCCGACCGCCTGATGGAGTTCCCCACCGCCCTGCTGGGCGTGGCTATGGGCGTGGTGTTGATGCCGCAGCTGGCCATGGCCCGCGCGGGGGGTGACACGGCCCGTTATTCGGCCATGCTCGACTGGGGCCTGCGCCTGGTGGTGCTGCTGGCGGTGCCTTGCGCCATCGCGCTGCTGGTGTTTCCGCTGCCGCTGGTGGCAGTGCTCTACCACTATGGCGCCATGACCGACTTTGACGTGCAGCAGGTGACCCACGCACTGATGGGCTGGGGCGTGGGCCTGGTCGGCATTGTGGCCATCAAGGTGCTGGCGCCGGGTTACTTTGCCAGCCAGGACACCAAAACACCGGTCAAGGTGGCGGTGGTGGTGCTGGTCCTGACCCAGGTCTTGAATTTCTTTCTGGTTCCCATTTTTGCCCATGCCGCGTTGACCCTGTCGATTGGCATTGGCGCCATGGTCAATGCGCTGTGGCTGTTGCTCGGGCTGTTGCAGCGCGGCAGCTACAAGCCCGAGCCGGGTTGGGGCCTGTTTGTGCTGCAAGTGCTGGCGGCCTGCGTTTTGCTGGGCTTGTTCCTGGTGTGGGCCAACAGCCACTTTGCCTGGACCGCATTGCGTGCCGAGAGTTTGAAGCGGATCGGCTTGCTGGCATCGGTTTTGGCGGTTTCAGCACTGATTTACTTTCTGGCCTTGTGGGCTGCCGGCATGAAATTGCGCCAGTTTTTAAGACGATAGACAATAGGCCCATGAATCTGTCCCTGAACATTCCCACCCCGCTGGAGTACTTTTCTGCGCTGGTGCACAGCGACGCCGATTTTCCCCTGCTGGAAGCCGCCATCAGTCTGGCGCAGGACGAGTACCCTGACCTCAGCGTGCAACAGGTGCTGGGCGACGTGGACCAGCTGCTGGCGCGCCTGAAACGGCGTTTGCCGGAAGACGCCGGTTCGCTGCAAAGATTGCGCGCCCTGAACCAGTTCGTGTACCGCGACCTGAATTTCGGCGGCAATTTCAACAACTTCATGGACCCTGACAACAGTTACGTGCATGTGGTGCTGCGTACCCGTCTGGCCATTCCCATTTCTCTGGCGCTGATCTGGCTGGAACTGGCCCAGGGTATCGGCCTGAAGGTGCGTGGCATCAGTTTTCCGGGGCATTTCATGGTCAAGGTCAATTTGACCGAGGGTCAGGTGGTGATCGATCCGCTGACCGGCAAGTCGCTCAGCCGGGAAGAATTGTCCGAGCGGCTGGCGCCGTTTCACGAGCTGGGTGGCCTGGATGACGAACAGGAGTTGCCGCTGGGCCTGTACCTGCAGGCGGCGCCACCGCGCGACATCATTGCCCGCATGTTGTTCAACCTCAAGGACATCCATGCGGCCCAGGAAGACTGGCCGCGCCTGATCACGGTGTTGGACCGTCTGATCGTGCTGCTGCCCCAAGCCTGGCCGGAGTACCGCGACCGGGGCCTGGCGCATGCCGAAGCCGGTCACCCGGGGCATGCGCTGGAAGACCTGGAAACCTACCTGGCCAACGCCACTGAAATTGGCGACCGGCGTGCCATCGCGGCACGGGTGGGCGAACTGCGGCGCGCTACCCAGTAAGCAAGTCACGGTCCGTTGCTGAATTCACACCCGAGGAGCCTATTGATGTCAAACCACGCCCTGATGCCGCGCGACCCGGTACCTGCCCTGAATGTTGCCTTGACCACGGGTGAACGTTTTGTGCTGGGTGCCAACCCCGGTGAAAAGTTTGATCTGGTGGTTTTTTACCGCGGCCTGCATTGCCCGATCTGTGCCAAGTACCTGATTGAACTCGAGCGCCTGGCGCCTGACTTTGCCGCACGCGGTGTGCAGGTGCTGGCGGTCAGTAGCGACGACGCCGAGCGTGGCCGGCAAATGGCCGACAAGGTCAACGCCAAGAACCTCAAGTTCGGCTACGGCCTGACTCTGAAGAGTGCGCGCCAGTGGGGGCTGTACATCAGCGCAGGCCGTGGCAAGACTTCCATCGGCATCGAAGAACCCGCGCTGTTCAGCGAGCCGGGTGTTTTTATTGTGCGCCCGGATGGCACGCTGTACTACGGTGCAGTGCAAACCATGCCGTTTGCCAGGCCACCGTTTCAAGACTTGTTGGGCGCCATTGACTTTGCCATCGCCAAGAACTACCCGGCACGCGGCGAATACACCGGTGAGGTTTAAGGACCGCGGCTCGCCACGGACGCAGGCGTGACTCTGATGGTTTTTGCAGCACCGCCGGCAAGCCCAATACTGGCGCGGCCTGGGGCACTTGCCAGACAGCTTATCCACAGATTAATGCACAGTTTTCAGGGGTAACTTCGGCCCGCTGGGAGGTAAATCTGCCGTCACGGACAAGCACGAAACTTGCTACCACAGATTTTTGCTTTCACTCTATGGCTATCCATACAGGTGGAGGCTCTGATTAATATTCAGGCACTGTCTGCCAAGCCATATCTGGTGCGGCTTGGCGCTCTTGTACCAGCAGTTATCCACAAGGTAGCGCACATATTTTTTGGGTAAGTTTTTTTTATGCATCCCACCCCTGACAAAGACACCATCGCCATGCTGCCGCCCTTTGGGCGGCTGGGGCTTGACCGCATTTCGCTGGTCGCCACACGCGCCGAGGCCGAGGCCGCTTATGCGGCACTGACGGCGGCCAGCGCCTGGGGTTTCGACACCGAATCAAAACCGACGTTTCGGGTGGGTGAGATGTCTGACGGTCCGCACATCCTGCAGTTGTCCACCCCCGAGCGCGCCTGGGTGTTCCAGTTGCACCACCGCGACTGCCGCGCGGTGGCGGCCGAGCTGCTGCAATTGAAAGGCGTTGCCAAAGCCGGCTTTGGCCTGCGCGACGACCGCAAACGCATCATTGAAAAGCTGGGTGTGGAGCCCGCTGGCATCCTGGAGCTGAACAGCGTGTTCCGGGAGCGCGGCTACCGCAAGGACATGGGGGTGAAAGGTGCGGTGGCGGTGCTGTTCCAGCAGCGCTTCATCAAGTCCAAAAAAGCGGCCACCAGCAACTGGGCCAATCTGCGCTTGACCGAGGCGCAACTGGTGTATGCCGCCAACGACGCGTATGCCGCGATCCGGGTGTTCGATGCGCTGGGTCTGGCGCCCGGCATGAGCGGGGTCAGTGGGTGATGAACTCGTAGCTCACTTCTTCGCTCTCGACCATATCGAGCAGGTCGTTCAGCACATCGTCGTCTTCGGTGCTGGCCCAGGTTTCTTCGGGGTCGCTGGCAAACAGCGGCTCGATGGCGATGTCCAAAAACTGACCGTTGGGCAGCTTCAGCACGTGGCCGCCTTCCGAGGTGGCGGACAGTTCCCAGTCGTCCGGGACCGACATTTCCAGTTTGATGGTGACGTTGAGTTTTTTCATGCTGTTCCTTTGTTGCCAACATGGCAAGAGCACGCGAATTGTATTGACACGCCTTGCCGGAGACGAGCAATAGTTCTTTTGGAAAGCAATTTATCGTTCTTTGGAAATATTGCCTGGTGAACTGATTGTTTCTAAAGTCAACGCGGCTGGCTTCGCCTGACGGCCTGCGTTCCAGCACCCAGCGAAACCTTGCCATTTTTTCATTTGATGTAAATCAAGCCAAGTTAAATATTCATTTAATTTGAACGTTATAGCCATAGAATCCAACCCATGTTTTCAGCGTCCACTTTCCTGCAGCGTCACACCCGGTGGATCCTTTTGGGGCTGGTGTTCTGTATGGGCGTGGCCATGGCCAGCCCCTTGGTCAAGCCAAAGTCGATGACCCTGGTGTGCACCGGTACCAACGCCGTCGCGCTGGTGCTGCTTGAGGCAGAAGATGATCCGGCCGCATCGCTCGCCATGGCGCTCGATTGCGCCGACTGCCTGCCTGTCGCCTTGCCCCCCCTTGATATCTCTGTTCGTGACATCGAAAAGCCGGTTCAGGGTCGCATCGCCGTTGCCAAGCCCTTGCCGCCTCCCGAGGCCCATTGTTTATCACCGCCCTCGCGCGGTCCTCCCACCCCCGTTTCCCCAACCTGAACTGAAAGGCCTTCCCATGAAAACCGAAACTCAACTGATTCCCCCTGGCTCCAACGCCTTGGCGCGGCGCTCATTTCTGAGCGCTGCCGCGGCGACCGGGCTGTCGCTTGGTGTTGTCGCCTGTGCCGACAAAAAATCGGAGGGCGCGGCAGTGCCGGCAAGTGCGCCTGCCACAACTGCCCCCCATGGCGCTGCAAACGTTCACCTCAAGCCCGGTGAACTCGATTCTTACTACGGCATCTGGAGCGGCGGCCACACCGGTGACATGCGCGTGTTGGGCATGCCGTCGGGCCGTGAGTTGCTGCGCATTCCCTGCTTCGTGCCCGACGCCCTGGTCGGTTGGGGCATCACCAACGAATCCAAGGCGATCATGGGCACCAAGCCCAACGGTGACCTGCGTTACAACGTCGCCGACACGCACCACACGCACGCCTCCTACAAGGACGGCAACTACGACGGCCGCTACGCCTGGATCAACGACAAGATCAACGCCCGCGTTGCGCGCGTCCGTCTGGACTATTTCATTTGCGACAAGATCACCCAACTGCCCAATGTGCAGGGCTTTCACGGCATCTTCCCGGACAAGCGCGACCCGGTGGATCAAGCCATCAACTACACCACCCGCGTTTTCTGCGGTGGCGAATTCTCGATCCCGCTGCCCAACACGGGTACCGAGGACGCCAGCCAATACCGCTCGATGTTCAGCTGTGTCGATGCCGAGACCATGGAAGTGCGCTGGCAGGTGCTGATTGACGGCAACTGCGACCTGGTCGCCACGTCGTATGACGGCAAGCTGGCCGCGACCAATCAGTACAACATCGAGATGGGTGCCCACTACGAGGACATGATGTCCGCTGAACGCGATGCCTGTCTGTTTTTCAACATTGCCCGCATTGAAGCGGCTGTCAAGGAAGGCAAGTTCAAGACCGTCGGCAAATCCAAGGTGCCGGTGGTGGATGGCACCCGCGAGTCCAACAAAGACCCCAAGACCGCGCTCACCGCGTACGTCTCGGTGCCAAAGAATCCGCACGGCGTGAACGCCAGCCCGGATGGCAAGTACTTCGTTTGCTCCGGCAAGCTCTCGCCCACCTGCACGGTGCTGGAACTGACCAAGGTGTTGGACTGGTTCGACGGCAAGCTCGAAAAACTCGATGCTGCGATCGTCGCCGAGCCTGAGGTGGGCCTGGGCCCACTGCACACCACGTTTGACGGCCGTGGCAATGCGTACACCACCTTGTTCCTGGACAGCCAGGTGGTCAAGTGGAACGTGGACGCGGCCATCAAGGCCCATGCCGGCGACAAGACCGCCAAATACGTGGTCGACCGTATTGACGTGCACTACCAGCCGGGCCACCTGAGCGCCACGCACGGGGAAACCATGGCGGCCGACGGCAAGTACCTGGCCGTGGGTTGCAAGTTCTCCAAAGACCGCTTCCTGCCGGTGGGTCCGCTGCACGCGGAAAACGAGCAGCTGATCGACATCTCGGGTGAGAAGATGGTGTTGCTGGCCGACCACCCGGTGCGCGGCGAGCCACACGACTTCATCATCTTCAAGCGTGATCTGGTCAAGCCCAAGCAGGTCTACTCGCTGGACGACTTCCCCAATGCGATCAAGGACCCGAAAGAGTCCGGCGTGTTCCGTCAGGGCAAGAAGGTCACGGTCAAGATGACCTCACAGGCACCCGCCTTCAGCCTGCGCGAGTTCAAGGTCAAGCGGGGCGACGTGGTCACCCTGATTTTGACCAACCTGGACAAGATTGAAGATTTGACGCACGGCTTTGCCATTCCGAACTACAACGTCAACTTCATCGTCAACCCGCAGGAAACCGCTTCGGTGACCTTTGTGGCCGATGAACCAGGTGTGTTCTGGTGCTATTGCACCCACTTCTGCCATGCCCTGCACCTGGAAATGCGCACGCGCATGATCGTCGAGGCCTAAGCCTCGCACCCGCTGGCCTGTCTCCGTTGGGGGCAGGTCAGCGGCCCCAAGGACCCTATACATGTCATTGCCCAGATTCCTCGCGCTGCCGCTGGCCTCGTTTTCGATTGTTTTGAGCCTTTGGGCTGATCCGGCGCACGCGCAAGCCTACGAGGCCAAGTTGCCCGCCGAGCTCGCCACCGCGCCTGACATGTGCGCGCTGGTGCCTTGCCAGGACGTGTTTCCGGGAGCCACCAGTTTCTCCAGCCGCATGGGACAGCCGCCTTATGTCGAGGCTTACGGCGCAGACCCCCAGTCACCTGCCGGCAAAAAACTGCTGGGCTACGTGATGTTGTCGACCGACATCACCGACACACCTGCCTATTCCGGCAAGCCGGTCGTGACCCTGATCGGCATGGATGTGCAAGGGCGCTATGTCGGCATCAAGGTGCTCAAGCATTCCGAGCCCATTCTGTTGCTGGGCATCCCGGAAAAAGCACTGATTGATTTCAATAACCAATACCTCGGCAAATCGGTCAAGGACCAGATCGAGGTCGGCCCGTCCCGCCCGGATGAGAATGTGCTCGGGCTGGACGCCATTTCAGGTGCCACCGTCACGGTGATCGCACAAAACCAGGTGATGCAATTGTCCGGCTCGGCGGTGGCGCGCCAGGTGGGCATCATCGAGCCCACGGTGCGCGAACCTGCGCGTTACGCGCTGAAAAACAAGGCTTACAGCTGGGCCGATCTGCTCGCGCTGGGTGTTGTCAAGCAGCTGCAGGTGACACCCAAACAGGTTGGGCTGGAAGGTGGCGGTGAACCCTTCATTGAGCTTTGGTTTGGCGACCTCAATCACCCCGATCTCAG
The DNA here is from genome assembly GCF_030653815.1 of Rhodoferax sp. Taxonomy (GTDB): domain Bacteria; phylum Pseudomonadota; class Gammaproteobacteria; order Burkholderiales; family Burkholderiaceae_C; genus Rhodoferax. The sequence continues at coordinate 235,017 of NZ_JAURYQ010000037.1, forward strand.
CATGAGCCTGCTCGGCAAGCAGGGCAGCGAAAACCTGCGCTCGCGCCTCAATGAGGGCGACCACGCCTTTTTTGTCATCCGCACGGCGGGTCAGGAGTCCTTCAAGGGTTCGGGCTTTGTGCGCGGCGGCATCTACGACCGGGTGCAGGTCAAGCAGGGCGCCGAATCCTATACCTTTCGCGACCTCGACTACCTCAACCTGTACGGCATCGAGGCGGCGGGCGCGCCCAGCAGCACCGAGTCGGGTATTTTCATCATCCGCGCCGGTTCTTTCTCGGCAGCCTACCCCTGGAAGCTGGCTTTTCTGGGTAACCGCGTCGACCGGGCCACCGGTCACCGCAGTTTTGCCACCTTTGAAGCCAAGTACTGGCTGCCTGACGAATTGCTCGAAGGTGGCCGACCCACGGTGGTCGAGCCTGACGCACCGTGGGTGCGCATCTGGAAAACGCGCGCGCTTGAAATTGGCCTGTTTGCTTTTCTGCTGGTCGCGGTGACCGTGGTCTATGCCCTGCGCGAGCGCCTGACCCGGTTGTCCACGCACAAGAACAAGTGGCCGGTGAATGGCTTCAAGTACACCGCCTGGGGCTTGAGCATTGTGTTTGTCGGGTTTGGCGTGATGGCGCAGCCCTCCATCACCCAGGTGCTGACCTGGTTCCATGCGCTGCTGTTCCAGTGGACCTGGTCGCTGTTTTTGTCCGACCCGTTCATCTTCTTGTTCTGGATCTTCATCATCGTCACCGTGTTCCTGTTTGGCCGCGGCCTGTTCTGCGGCTGGATGTGCCCGTTTGGCTCCTTGTCCGAGGCCATCTTCAAGGTGGGCCGCGTGCTGGGCATGAAACGCTGGCAAAGACCGGTCCCGCAAGCGCTGCACGACAAGCTCAAATGGCTCAAGTACGCGATCTTCTTCGGCCTGCTGGCGGTGTCGATGTTCTCGATGGGCCTGGCCGAGGTGCTGTCCGAAGTCGAGCCCTTCAAGACCACCTTCCTGGTGGGTGTGCTGAACCGCAGCTGGCCTTATGGTTTGTTTGTGGCAGTGCTGCTCGGGCTGTCGCTGTTCATTGAGCGGCCTTACTGCAAGTACATCTGCCCGCTGGGCGCGGCGCTGGCCATGCCAAGCACCTTCCGTTGGTTCGGCCTCAAGCGCAAGCAGGACTGCAACAGTTGCAAGGCTTGCGCGGTGGGCTGTGGCGCCCAGGCCATTGATGCCCAAGGCCGCATTGACCACCGCGAGTGCCTGCACTGCCTGGACTGCATGGTGCTGTACACCGACCCCAAAGGCTGCCCACCGCTGGCCAAGGAGCGCAAGCGCCGCGAGCGCGATGGGCTGCTGATCACGCCGATCGGGCGCGACGGTTACTTCATCCCGATCGACGCGGTGCCGACGATGAGCGCCAAGGTGGCGCAAGGGCCCGATCCGCGCATGCCCACGCCACCCGTCGTGCCGCGCTACGCCGCCGGTCACCGGGGTCTGGGCTGGTTGCTGGCCGAGCTGCGTGACCATGTCTGGCCCTGGAGCCGCGACGGCTGGAAGACTCAGCGCGCCTTGCAGATGGCCGGCTTCTCACTCGCCATTGCCGTCAGCGTGGCCTGGTTACTGACCGCCAGCGGGCGCCTGTCCGAGAGTGCCATCATTGGCTGGTGGTTTGGCTGGAGCGTTTATGAAGTGCTGATCCGCATGAATGGCAAACGCTACGTCAAGGACGGCCCCTGGTGGCAGGCCCGCTACCGCGAAGCCAACTGGATGGACATGCTGAGCTATGTGGGTTTCAAGAATCTGCTGATTGGCGCCACGCTGTTCCTGGCCTTGAAAGCTCTGGGGATGCTGTCTTGATTGTGATGCTGAATCTGCACCAGCTGGTACTGGCTTGCCTGCTCTTGTGCTGCACCCCGCTGTGGGCTGCCGTCTGGCGGGTGCAGCCCGGGCAGGATGTGCAGGCGGTCATCAACCAGGCTGTGGCTGGCGATGTGGTGGAGCTCGAGCGCGGCTTTTATGACCAGAACCTGCGCATTGACAAGCCCATGACACTGCGCGGTCTGAATCGCCCCACACTCAGTGGCGGGCAGCGCGGTGACACCATCCGCGTGACGGCAACCGATGTGGTCATCGAGGGCCTGATCGTGCGCGACTCAGGCACCGAGCTGGTGAACCAGCATGCCGGCATTTACCTTCAGCCCGGTGCGCACCGGGCCGTGGTGCGTGACTGTGTGCTGGTGTACAACCTGTTTGGCCTGTGGATCGAGAAAGTCAATGACGTGCGCATTGAAAACAACCGCATCACGGGCTTGCGCGACTTCAACTCGTCACAGCGCGGCAATGGCATCCAGCTGTACAACACCAAGGGCGCGCGCATCATCGGCAACGATGTCAGCTTCGTGCGCGACGCACTTTACGTGGACGTGTCCCACCATGCCGAGTTTCGCGGCAACAAGCTGCACCACAGCCGCTATGGCAGCCACTATATGAACTCCTACTACAACCTGTGGGAGGACAACGACAGCTACTACAACCGGGGCGGGCTGGCCCTGATGGAAGTGCGTGATCAGGTGGTGCGCAACAACCGCACCTGGGGCAATTCCGACCACGGCATCATGTTGCGCACGCTGCAGGACTCGGTCATTGAGAACAACATCGTGGCCGGCAACAACCGGGGTTTTTTCATCTACGACGTGGAGTTCGCCACGCTGCGTGGCAACCTGGTGGTGGACAACCATGTGGGCGTGCACTTGTCGGCGGGCTCGACCCGTAACAAGGTCGAAGGCAATGATTTCATTGCCAACCGTGAGCAGGTGCGCTATGTCGGTGCCAAAGATGAAAATTGGGGCGGTCAACAACCAGGGCAGGGCAACCACTGGGGCAACTACCTGGGGTGGGACCGCGACGGCAACGGCGTGGGTGACCTGCCTTACGAAGCCAATGACCTGGTGGACCGCCTGCAGTACCGCCACCCCATCGTCAAGCTGCTGCTGGGAAGCCCGGCCATTCAGGCGCTGCGCCTGCTGAGCCAGCAATTTCCCGTGTTGCGTGTGCCCAGTGTGGTCGACCAACATCCGGCCATGGTGCCTTTCAATAAAAACTGGAGTCAATGGCGTGGCAAGCAATTCCGATGATGCCCTGAACCTCAGTGGCGTGAGCAAACACTACGGCAAGCGCAGTCACCCGCTGCTGGCGCTGGACCGGGTCGACCTGACGGTGCCCCGGGGCCAGTTGTTTGGCCTGATCGGCCACAACGGCGCGGGCAAGAGCACCCTGTTCAAGCTGGTGCTGGGGCTGATCACACCCAGCCAGGGCGACATTCATGTCAACGGCATTGCCGTGGGCGGCCCTGACTTTCGCACCGCCCGGCGCGCCATTGGCTACCTGCCCGAAAACCTGGTGCTGTACGACAACCTCTCGGGCCTGGAGACGCTCGAATTTTTTGCCCAGCTCAAGGGTGCACCCAAAACACAGTGCGCCCCCTTGCTGGCGCGCGTTGGCCTGGAAGCAGCGGCCCGGCGACCGGTGCGGGAGTATTCCAAGGGCATGCGCCAGCGCCTGGGTTTTGCCCAGGCGCTGCTCGGCAGCCCGCAATTGCTGCTGCTGGACGAACCCACCACCGGCCTGGACCCCAGTGCGATTCGCGACTTCTACGACCAGCTGGACCGTCTGCGCGCCCAGGGCGTCACCATCGTCATCAGTTCCCATGTGCTGGCCGAGCTGCAGCAGCGGGTCGACGCGCTGGCCATGCTGGGCAACGGCTGTGTTCAGGCGCAGGGGACGGTGGCCGCCTTGCGTGAGCACTCCGGCATGCCGATCAGGATCTGCGTGGCCGGGGACGCGGCACGTCTGACTGAATTGGTCAGTGCCTTGCAAGTCAACGTCGGGCATGCTGTGGCGTCGCTCATCCGACCGACCCCCGATACCCTGGAGGTGCACTGTGTTCGTGAGCACAAAATGGCCGTGCTGGGTCTGCTGGCACCTGCGGGTTTGCGTGACCTGCAGATTCTGGAGCCCTCGCTTGAGGATGTGTATTTTGGTTTGAGGGAAGAAGCATGAGCGCCACACTGCAACTGAGCCAGGTGCTGTCACTGGCCGGCAAGGAATTTCGCGACCGTTTTCGCAACCGCTGGGTGCTGGCGGTGGCGCTGGTGTTCACCGTGTTCTCGTTGTTGATCACCTATTTTGGCGCCGCAGTGCAGGGGCAAATCGGTCCGCGCTCGATCGAGCTGACCATTGCCAGCCTGGTCAGTCTGGTGATCTACCTGATCCCGCTGATCGCGCTGCTGTTGGGCTTTGACGCCATTGTGGGTGAGCGCGAGCGCGGTTCGCTTGACCTGCTGCTGGCCCTGCCCATCACCCGGCTTGAACTCTTGCTGGGCAAATTTTTGGGTCTGGCCGGCGCCTTGACATTGTCCACTGTGGCGGGTTTTGCCCTGGTGGCCGTGCTGCTGTTCCAGCAGTTCAGCTATGCCGGGCTGTACCACTACCTGGGCTTTGTTGTGAGCTCGGTGTTGCTGGGCCTGGCCTTTCTGAGCCTGGCCATGCTGCTGTCGGTGCTGGCGCGTGACCGCACCCGGGCCTCCGGGCTGGCGATTGCGCTCTGGTTTGCCTTGGTGCTGGTGTTTGACCTGTTGCTGCTGGGCCTGCTGGTGGCCAGCGGCGGTGAACTGGGCGGCGATGCCTTTGCCTACCTGCTGCTGCTCAATCCGGCAGATATTTTTCGCATTCTCAATATTTTTTCGCTCGACGACGTGCGCCGTTTGTACGGCCTCGCCAGCATCGTGCCACCCGCACTGGGCCAAGCCTGGTTGATGGGCGGCGCCATGCTGGTCTGGATTGTCGGGCCGCTTGCCCTTGCTTCCTGGAGGTTTAAACCATGACATCACTGACAACTTTCTCCCTCAATCGCCGCCGTTTGTTGTGTGGCTGTGCCGGCTTGGCGGCGCTCAGCCTGGCAGGCTGCCAGCCCAGTGACCCGAACGCCTCAGACGGCCTGGCGCCCGTGGCACTGGACAACATGGCGAGTTGCTCGCTCGACGGCATGCTGCTGGCAGACTTCCCGGGTCCCAAAGGCCAGATTTTGTACGCGCACGACAAGCAGGTGCACTGGTTTTGCGACACGGTCGAGCTGCTGTCAACCCTGCTGGCACCCGAGCAGGTGCGTGCCGTGCGTGCCGCTTATGTGCAAGACATGGGTAAGGCCGACTGGGTACGCCCCAGCGGGCACTGGATCATGGCGCGTGACGCCATTTTTGTGTTTGGCAGCAAGCGCCACGGTTCCATGGGCCCCACGGCCGCCAGCTTTGCCGACGAGAGCGCGGCACAAAGCTTTGTGCAGAGTTACGGCGGACGTGCGCTGCGCTTTGCCGACATCAAGCCCGAAATGGTCGACCTGAGCGGCGGCGCCTTGCACGACACGCGGATGTGAGCATTCTGGATTCCTCAAGATCATGCTTCACCGCCGCCAATTGATGTTGCTTGCCGCCTGCGGCGGGCTTGCGGCCACTGCCGGCACGGGCTGGCTGCTGTGGCGCCAGAATGCTTCGCGCGCTGCAGCAGACATCGACGATGTCTGCATCGTGGCCCCCACCGTTGCTTTTGATCCAGCCTCGGGCCTGGCTCCCACGGCGGCCCGCGAAGTACCGGCCACGGCGCGTTGTCCGGTTTGCGGCATGTTCCCGGCCCGCAACCGGCGCTGGGCGGCACAAGTCATCTTCTCGGATGGCGCCGTGCAGTACCTGGACTCGCCGCTGAGCCTGTTCCATTACCTGCAGCGTGTGGAGCGTTACACGCCCGGGCGCGTGGCCGCAGACATTGCAGCGGTGTATGTGAGCGACCAAGCCACGGGCCAATGGCTTGATGCCGACCAGGCCATCTATGTTCATGGCTCTGCTTTGCAGGGGCCGATGCGGGCTGGAAACTTGCCGGCCTATGCCGCTCAGGCCGATGCCCTTGCGCTGGTCAGCGTCCGCGGTGGTGTGTTGACATCGGCTGCGGCTTTGCGCCAGGCCTTGCCGGCAGACTTGCAAACGCTGGCGCCGCATGCGCACCCCGGCAACTGACGTTTCACGCGTTGTTGCATTTTGATTCAATCATCTAAAGATGCATTTTGTTTGTATATTAAAATCAAGCCCAGAGCCCCACTTAACCCCACTTCATCACTGACAGGAACCCCCATGAAAACCAGCCAACTCCTCCTTGCCCTTGCCATCGCCGCCTCGCTTGCCGCCTGCGGCGACAAAGAAGCCAGCGCACCCGCTGCAGCCCCCGCTGCGCCGGTGGCAGCCCCAGCCCCTGCGCCGGTGGTGGCTGAAAATGCCGTGGGTAAAAAAGTCTATGGCAGTGTCTGCGCCCTGTGCCATGCGGCAGCGGTCGCCGGTTCACCCAAGCCGGGTGACAAAGCCGACTGGGGCCCACGCATCGCCCAAGGCAAAGAGGTGCTTTACAAACACGCCATTGAAGGTTTCACCGGCGCCAAGGGCATGATGCCGGCCAAGGGTGGCAGCACCACCCTGACCGACGACGAAATCAAGGCCGCGGTGGACCACATGGTGTCTTTGTCGCAGTGAAGTGCGGCCATGATGACGCCCTTGTTGCCTGATCGCCGTCGCTGTTTGGCTGGGCTCGGCCTGCTGGCGACCGGCCTGTTTGTGCGCCCGGCATTGGCCAGCCCGCATGTCCAACGCGCCTCGCGCGTGCTGCTGGGCACGCGCGTCGACATCGTGGCCCAAGGCAGGCAAGCCAGCCAGGCGATGGCGCTGGCTTTTGCCGAAATGGCACGGCTGGAACGTCTGATGAGCCGTTACCGCCCGGACAGTGAGGTTTCGGCCTTGAACCGAAGCGCGGGCCAGGCGGCGGTTGAGGTCTCGCCCGAGACCCTGGCGGTGCTCCAGCGCGGCCTGCAACTGGCCCGACTCAGTGACGGCGCTTTCGACATCACCATCGGTGGCTACCAGGGCTGGTCTTTCGACCCCGCCAACCCCCGGCTGCCCAGCGCCGCACAACTGTTGCGCGAACGGACCCTGGTCAATCACCGGCACCTGGTGCTGGACTCGGCCAATCGGCGGGCGCGTTTGTTGCACGCCGGTGCCAGGGTTGACTTGGGTGGCGTCGCCAAGTTGCCGATTCTTCAGGCCGGCATGCAGGTGTTGCAGGCGCATGGTCTGGACGGTGCCATGCTCAACGGCGGTGGCGACGTGCTGGTCACGGGCCAGTTGCTGGGGCGCGACTGGCGCATTGGTCTGCGCGACCCGCGTGCGCCAGAGCGCGTGCTGGGCACGCTGGAACTCAGTGACGGTGTGGTGGCTTCATCAGGGGACTACGAGCGCGTCTTCACGGTCCAGGGCAAGCGCTACCACCATGTGCTCGACCCGCGCACCGGGCTGCCCACCCAGGGCGTGCGCGGCGTGGCGTTGTTGGCTCGCAGCAGCCAGGCAGTCAATGGCTGGGGCGCCACGGCCATGCTGCTGGGCGCTGCGAACGGTCAAGGCTTGCTTGCTGGCCTGCCAGGTGTCGAGTCTTTGATGGTTGACGCGCAGGCTCAAACCTGGATGTCGTCGGGCATGCGCGATCAGCTCAAGCCGTCGGCAAGCGCCTGAGCTCAGACGGTACGGGCCTTTGTCGCGTTCTTTTTCAAAGGGATCAGGTGTGGCAGCTGACCCGCGAATTCAAGGGCTGCCGAGGTGGGCTCCAGCAGATCGGCCAAGGTATAGGCATTGAGCGACTCGATAAAGTCGCGTGATGCTTTTTTGATGATGCCCTTGAGCCGGCAAAATCCGTCCAGCCGGCAACTGTTGAGGTGTTTGTCAAAACACTCGACCATGTCCATGTCGGTTTCGGTTTGACGCACGATCTCGCCCAGGCTCAAGCTGGCGGGCGCCCGAAGCAAACGCAAGCCGCCGCCGCGACCACGTGTGGTTTCCAGCCAGCCAAGGCTGGCCAGGTCCATCACGATCTTCATCAAATGGCTGCGGGAAATACCATGCGCTTCGGCAATTTCACTGACCGTAGGCAGCTTGGCGCGCTCCGCGCAGGCCGCGCAGTACATCAATACGCGCAAGGTGTAATCGGTCCGTTGGGTGAGTCGCATGGGTTCAATCAGGAGGGTGGTTATGCGGCCGGTTGCGCGGCCTGCCGGGCGTGCAACTTGGCCGCGATGTACTCGCCATGGGTCACGTGCAGCAGGCCGGCAATCTTGCTGATCAGGTGGTTTTCGTTGGCGTCCAGATGGCCGTCGGCAAAGGCCACCTGCCACATGTGTTCCACCACCTGGATCTTTTCGGCCTGTGTGAACTGGTCGTTCATGGCACTGGTAAAGCGAAAGTAATCGTTGGCGCCTTTGGCCGTGTCTTCGGCCCGCGCCAGCAAGTGGGCCAGCTCGGCGTCGCTCAGGGCGAAGTGGGTGCGCAGCGCCGACAGGGTAGAGCTGCGCTCCGTGGCCGAGACCGCCGAGTCGGAACGCATCACCTCGACCAGCAGCACGGCGGTGGCCAACTGCAGGCTGCGTGCGTCGTCGACACTCGCCTGGCCGTTGTCGGGCATGAAAAATTGATTCAGCAGGTTTTTGAAGGGACTCAGCATGGGCGGAAGCAGTGAACAAGAAATGGCTTGATGGCCTACAGTCCGCGCTGCCAGCTTGGGCGCAGTTTGGCAGACTCGGGGCGATGGAGCGCATTGTCCACTTCCTGCAACAAACGCTCTTTTTCTGCGCCCAAAACCCCCTTGAGCACCAGCCAGTTGGAGGCGTGGTCGCTGCGGAACACCGTGCGCCTGAGTTCCAGTGCTTGTAGAAACTGTGCCATCTCGGCAAATAGGTCCTGTTGGTTCAGCGGTTCCCATTGCGGAAACCCCTGGCGAAAGCGCGCTTCGACCTGCGGAAAGCTCACCACCAGCGTAGCCAGAAACTCCGGCTGGGTCAGGTTGACCAGGCGCGCCGAGTTGGCGGCGTGCTGCTGCGACAACTGGCGCCCGCCCAGGCCGTTGAGCAACATCACCGAGCGCGTGATGCCCGCCGCGCCCAGCTTGTCCAAAGCATTCCGGGTGGACTCAAAGGTTTCACCCTTGTTGACGTGTTGCAGCACGTCGTCGTCGCCGGACTCGGCGCCCACATACACCAGTGACAGGCCCGCTGCGCGCAGGTCCTGGAGTTCCTGCACGGTTTTGTGGCGCAGGTTGCGCGGCAGGCAGTAGCTGGAAATGCGCCGCACCTTGGGCAGATGGTCTTTGATGGCGGTCAGCAGCGTCATCAGGCGCCGGGTCGACAGCACCATGGCATCACCATCGCCAATAAAGACCCGCTGCACCTGGGCTGCGAACTGTTCGCCGCAATTGCGGATGGCGTCCAGCGTTTCCTGCTCGTCGCGCACGCCAAACTTCTTTTGCGGCGCGGTGTACATCTCGCAATAGGTGCACCTGTTCCACGAACAGCCATTGGTGACCGGCAGGATCAGCGACTCGGCTTCGCTCGGCGGCCTGAACACCGGTTCGACATAACGGATGGGGAAAATTTCACTCACGCCACACACCCGCCCAGCCTGGCATTGAGTTCCCGCACATCGGGCTCTGACAGCGCCGTGTTGTGCCGGTCGGTGAACGGCCCGCCGCCGGGCTCGACACCCCCGCTTGCGTCATAGCCCACCGCCTTGAACTTCCAGAGCGCGCCAATGCGCTTGAGATTGCCCACGTGCGCGCCGTCCGCCAGGTGCACGCTGTACACGTTGGGGTTGACAAAGCTGAGGGTGAGTGCCGTCATGCCACCTTGATGGCATTGCCGAACGCGACACGGCCGCGCACCATATCCGCCTCGGGCTTGGGGTCGGGGTAGTACCACACGGCGTCGGTCAACATCTCGCCGTTGATCAGCAGTGAGTAGTAGCTGGCCTGGCCCTTCCAGGCACAACTGGTTTTGTGGTTGCTGAAAGTGATGTACTCTTTCTTAAGCGCACTTGCGGGAAAGTAGTAGTTGCCTTCCACCAGCACGGTGTCGTCACTCTCGGCAATGACGATGTTGTTCCAGCTTGCTTTCATGGTTTCAGGGTTCTCCGGTGACCAAGTACCGCTGATGTTACAGCGTCGGGTAGTCGGTGAGGCCGGTCAGCCTAGGCTAACCAGATAATCGCACTGTCACTTTCAAACCGCATCCAACCCGGCCAACATCCCATGAGTCATTCACATTTTTACCCCATCGGCACCGCTGGCCTGGCCTGGGGGTCGGCCGAGCTGGCCCAATGGCGCGTGCGTCAGGTGCGACAGCGCAGTTATGCCGACGATGTGCTCAGCCCCATTGCGCGCCTGGATTTTGTCTGCCCGCCATGAGTCTTTCGCCCACCCGCTTGATTTGCTTCAACAAGCCTTATGGTGTGCTGAGCCAGTTCACCCCCGAGGGGCGCTGGCGCGGGCTCAAGGACTTCATCGACATCCCCGGCGTGTACGTGGCCGGGCGGCTGGACGCCGACAGTGAAGGCCTGCTGCTGCTCACGAATGACGGCAAGCTGCAAGCCCGCATCAGCGACCCGCGCCACAAGATGGAAAAAACCTACTGGGTGCAGGTTGAAGGGGTGCCGGATGAAGCCGCACTGGCGTCCTTGCGCCAGGGGGTTCAATTGAACGATGGCCTCACCCGGCCAGCTCGCGCACGCGCCATGCCGCAGCCCGAGCCGCTTTGGGCGCGCGAGCCACCGGTGCGCGTGCGCCAGTCCATCCCCACCAGTTGGATTGAATTGGTGATCTCGGAGGGGCGCAACCGCCAGGTTCGCCGCATGACCGCCGCAGTGGGTTACCCGACGCTGCGGCTGATTCGGGCTGCGATTGGGCCGTACTCCCTAGAGGGCCTGGCGCCTGGCACGTGGCGGGGCTGAGGCCGATTGACCTTCAATGCGATTGGGGTGAGAGTGAGCGGGGTCAAGCTGCTTGATGCGTGTTGCGGCGCGTCTGGTCAGGTTGGCCGGCCAACAGTCCGGCGACTGAAATGTCTTCGTCCAACGCTTCCCAATGTAAACCGCCCCTGCTGAGTTCAACTTGGGCACGCTGCTCAGGGGCTGCTTCCAGCAGACGCGGAAACCAGGCCAGCGGCGCGGCAATGGTGCGGCCATCGGACAGACTGACCCACAAAGTGTCGTCATCGAATCGAACCGCTTTAGGCGAAATGTTCATGCCAAGCCCTTTCAATGAGTTCTTTGTTATCAATCACTGCATCGCGCAGTTCCCGCAAGGTGCGGGCATCAAAACCATCACTGTCTGCCAAATAAACCGTGGGTGTCAACCAGAATTTTGCCTCGCCATCGGCACTGCGTACGTGAACGTGCATGGCCTCGCGTGGATTTCCTTCGTTGGAGTAGAAGAAAAACCGGAACGATTTGTAGCGGAAGACGACTGGCATATCGTGAAGTTTAAGGCAGCTTGCGAGATATGGATCAAATCCGCTCTAGCCAGATAGAAACTTACCAAAGTAGGTTCATAAAAGATAGCAAAAATTTCGGTACGATTCTCAAAACACAAGGGGAACTCTAATGGCCACCAACGACAACCAAAAACTCGCCGTCTTGATTGATGCCGACAACGCGCAGGCATCCGTCATTCAAGAACTATTGGCTGAGGTGTCGCGCTACGGCACCGCCACCATCAAGCGCGCCTATGGCGACTGGACCACCACCAACCTCAGGAGCTGGAAAGACGTGCTGCACACCATGGCCATCCAGCCCATACAGCAGTTTGCTTACACCAGCGGCAAAAACGCCACCGACTCGGCCCTGATCATCGACGCCATGGACGTGCTGCACGCAGGTAGCGTGGACGGCTTTTGCTTGGTGTCGAGCGACAGCGATTTCACCCGCCTGGCCACCCGCATTCGTGAGGCGGGGCTGGTGGTCTACGGCTTTGGTGAACGCAAAACGCCGGAGCCTTTTGTGGCGGCGTGTGACAAGTTCATTTACACGGAAATCTTGCGCACCGAGCCCGAAGAAATCAAGCCTGGTCAGGTGCCGGTGGCCGAGCTGCCCAAGCTGAAACCGATGATATTGAACGCGTTGAATGCCATCGCTCGCGAAGACGGCTGGACCACGCTATCTGCCCTGGGCAGCCAGATCAACCGCAGCCACCCCTCATTCGATCCGCGCAACTACGGCGTGGCCAAATTGGGCGAACTGATCCGCCAGCAGGCGGCGTATCTGGAAGTGAAAGAAGTGAAGTTGGGCGAGGGCGATGCGGTACAGACGCATTTGCATGTGCGGCGGAAGGCGGCTGGGTCGGCCAAAGCGGGGTAGGTCAGACGAGCCTGGCTTTGCGCTTTGACTTGGGCTTTTCAGAGGGCAGCAGGCTGGTGTACTTCTGGTACAGCTCAAACAAGAATGCCACGCGCTCGGCGTCGCTTTTGTAGTGCTTCTTGCCACCGCTGGCCTCGTAGGCTTTGTCCACGGCGGCGTCCAGCTTTTGGTGCGCCTTGAGCAATTCGGGCGGCATGGTGAGCGGGTCGTACAGGTCGGCCAGCGTGGCGGGATGTTCGCCGGTCTGGAATTTGGCTCGCACGTCGAGCACGGTTTGGGCGGCGGTTTCGATGGCTGTTTGCGATGAATGAACCGGCGTTAAAGGCTCAGTGATCTTGGCCACCGAAGCAAATTCTGGCCAGGGGAAGTTGTTGTAGACGATGGTATTGGAGTACCGATAGCGACTTTCCAATCGTCCACAGGTGTAGCGCATCCAAGCGTTGTGCATGGCACTGGAAAGGATGCCGAAGTGAAAAAGCGTGGCATCAGGCAAGCTGTAAACCAGGTTGCTCACAATGACGTCTGCGCCGAGAAATCCTATGGGTACGTAAGCTCGCCGCTCCGACGACACGCTGGGTATGAGCAAGTAGTCGCTCTGCGGTTGTCGGATCTTTTGAAATAACGTGGGCGTTGCGGCATCCATCCGGGTTTGTGCATCCGAACTTGCTGCGCGCATAGCCTGAACATTTTGAACACGCCGCAAGACTTCAGGCATTTGCCGCAACTCCTTGGGTGGGCAGTCCACCAGCCACAAACACCAGCGTTTTATGCCGTTGATGAATTCGTCTGCGCCCAAAAATGGGCGAATCCATTTTGCAGCGGCGGGTTCAATTCGCACAAAAGAGTGCATCTCTTCATCGGAAAAAAGAAGATTACCGCCGTCAGTGGGTTTGCTGCCGTTAACCAACTCAGCAACATCAGCAATAGGCGTTCGTCGCTTGGCGAGGGCTACGTTTGGCGCGTCGACCAAATAGGGGTTGATGTTGGCAGCGGAAACCGCATGCGGTTCACCCCGTATATCGTCATACTCAAAAATCACCTTACCAGGCAGGTCTTGCAAGCCAAAACCAATGATGACGCAATGCACGGCGGCCTTGCCCGAAGCCTCGTTGCTCCAACTGAAGGTGCGGTGCGCAAAGTGAATGTGTACGCCTTGCGCCAGCAGCCAGCCCCACAACACGCCGACCTGTTCGCCCTGCGAGATGCTGTTGGTCGAAACAAAAGCGCATCGGAGGCTTACCAGTTCACAACTCGAGGTGAGTGCGGGCTGGCCGGCGGGCGCGATTTTAAAAACCGAAGGTTCATGAGCGCCCGCCGGCCAGGTCGCACTCGCCGGCACGCCACCACGCAGGTAATGCGCCGCCTTCACATACCAGGCTGCAACAAAGTCCAGATCACCGGCGCCATTGATGCCATGCATGACCAGTGCCAAGTCAGCCTTTTGTTCTTTGGACTGATAGGTTTTGCCAAGAAACGGCGGATTCCCCAGCACAAAACTGCAGCGCTCAGCCGGAATCACCTCGTTCCAGTCCAGGCGCAGCGCGTTGTCATGCACGATGTGCGGCGAGGTGCGTAGCGGAATGCGGGCAAAGTACAGGCCAAATTCTTCACTCACCCGCAGGTTCATCTGGTGGTCCATCAGCCACAGCGCCACCTGGGCAATCTGGGCCGGAAACTCCTCGATCTCGATGCCGTAAAACTGATCGACGTTGATGCCGATGAGGCCATGGATGTCCAGCGTCATCTGGCCGTCGGTGATGCTGGCGCGCAGCACGGCCAATTCAAGCTCGCGCAGCTCGCGGTAGCTGATCACCAAGAAATTCCCGCAACCACACGCCGGGTCAAAAAAGGTGAGGGTGCGCAGCTTTTTGTGGAACTCGAACAGCCGGTTCTTGTTGTTTTTGACCTTGGCAAACTCTGCCCACAGCTCATCCAGAAACAACGGCTTGATCAGCTTGAGAATGTTTTCTTCGGACGTGTAATGCGCACCCAGATTGCGCCGGGCCTTGTCGTCCATGATGCTCTGGAACAAGCTGCCAAAAATGGCCGGGCTGATCGATGACCAGTCCAGCGCGCAGGCATCGAGCAGCGCCTCGCGCATGGCGGCGGTGAAGTCGGCCATGGGCAGCGGCTCGGAAAACAGCTTGCCATTCACATACGGGAACGCGGCCACTTGTTCGTCCAGCGCCTGGCTGCGCCTGGGCTCGTCGGTATTGAGCACCTGAAACAATTGCGCCAGGCGCGAACCCAGGTCGGAACCATCAGCCGCGGTGCGTTCTTCAATGAAGGTGCGAAACGACTGCGCGGGCTGGAAGATGCCGGTGTCGTCGGCAAACAGGCAAAACAGCAGGCGCACCAGCAGCACTTCGAGCGGGTGGCCGCTGTAGCCACTGGCCTTGAGCGCGTCATGCAGCCGCCCCATGCGCTCGGCGGCCTTGATGTTGACCGGGTTTTGCGGCTGGATGGTCTGCACCTTGTAACCTGCCACAAAGCCGAACAGCTTGATGTGTTTGTGCAGGTCCTTCAGGGCAAATTCAAAGGTCTCGTTGGTGGTGAGGCGGTGCACGCGAAAGCGGGCAAAGTCGCACACGATGACCAACTGGGGCAAGTCGCGCTCGGTGATGCCGGGAAAGTAAGACAGCGCCTGCGTGAGCGCCACATCCAGATTTTTGCCGCGCGACTTTTGCTCCACCAGCAGCATGCCGGGCCAGAACAGATCGACAAAACCATCGGTTTTGGCTTTGAGGCCGGGCAGCTTTTTGACGGCGTGCTCAAAGGTGGCCACGCGTTTGTCGGTGATGCCGAAGATCTCGAAAAAATCAATCCAGAACGGCTTGCCCTGGCTGTCTTCATTGGCCGCATCAGCCCAGGTACGGCTGAAGACGAGCGCGCGGGATTTGATTTCGTTCCAGGAGAGGGGCATGGGCCAGCCTATTTTTAATTACGAGAGCTACCGCATTCAAGTTGCTCTGGCGCTTACGCCTTGAGCGACCTGCAAAGTCACACAGATTATCAGGCGTTGGGTGCTTGGCTGGCCCTGCAAGATAATGCTTCTGGCTTTTTTAAATTGCTCCGAACCTCGCAAGCATTCCATGAACCAGCCACATTTCTACCCCATGCCGACACCTCTTGTTGCGCTACGTCGAGTTGTGTCTTACTGTCAACGCGTGTTTCAGGTCAAACGTGAGACTTGTGACTTGAGCGCTGGTAAATCGTTTTGAACCGTTTGCCAGACAACTGCCAAATCTACGGTGAAGTAGCCATGCGCCAGTGCATTACGCATTTCATAGGCGAAACCCCAAGGCACATTGGCATGTTGTAAGGCGAAATCAGGGTGGTTCCTGGCGACGTTGTTGCAGGCTTCCCCAATCACCTCCAGGTTACGAATCACAGCGTCACGGGTTTTGCGGTCGTCCATGAAAGCATCCAAATCCATGCCAGCCGTGTAGTCCTGAATATTGGCAATGGCTTCCAGAATATGTTGCAAGTAGTCGGCAACGCGCAACGGGTCAGCGCGGCTCATACCAGTTGAGCCTCGCGCAAAACTTGATCTCGAAACTTCGCCGGCAAGCCATTTGGGGTAAGCACGTCCACATTTAGGCCCAGGAGTTTTTTCAACTCGAAGCGGATGGCACCAATGTCCATCATTGTTGTGAGTGAGGTGGGTTCTACCAACAAGTCAAGGTCGCTGTCAGTCGTATCGTCTCCATGCAGCACTGAGCCAAACACCCGGACACCACTGACGCGGTGGCGCAGCGCGATTTCGCGGATTTGCGTGCGGTAGAGGTAGAGAGCTTCTGAGGGACGCATGGGTTGAAGTTTAGCCGTGCTAACCAGTTTTGTGTAAGTAGGCCACGAACTCTTTGGCATGGCGGGTTAGGAACGGGGCCGCTACCTACCGATTACTTCCCCCAACTATCCTTCAACCCCACCGCCAGATTAAACACAGGCTTGCTGCCCTGCACATGGTCCACCCGATCCGCCACAAAGTAGCCATGCCGCTCAAACTGGAAGTTCTGACCCGGCAGAGCATTGGCCAGTGACGGCTCGACGATGGCCGTGATGACCTTCAGGCTGTTCGGGTTCAGGCTCTCGATAAAGTCTTTGCCGCCCGCGTCGGGTTGGGCGTCCAGGAACAGGCGGTCGTACAGGCGCACTTCGGCGTTGACGCCGTTGGCCACGCCGACCCAGGTGATGGCGGCTTTGACCTTGACGGTTTCGCTGCCGGGTGTGCCGCTCTTGGTGTCGGGCACCACGGTGGCCAGCACTTCGGTAATCTGTCCGTTCGCGTCTTTGCTGCAGCCGGTGCATTCGATCACATAGCCGCCTTTGAGGCGCACCTTGTTGCCCGGGAACAAACGCTTGTAGCCCTTGGGCGGCACTTCTTCAAAGTCTTCGCGGTCGATCCACACCTCTTTGCCGATGCTGAATTGGCGGGCCGGCGGTGGCTCGGTACCTTCCGCGACGCCTTGTGTCGCTTCATGTGCATGATGGGGCAGGGCAGGCTGGCTGCAGGGCTCCAGGTGGCCGGGCGCAAAAACCTCGTCCCAGTTGGTCAGCACCAGCTTCACCGGGTTCAGCACGGCCATGCCGCGGTGCGCCTTGAGTTCCAGGTCTTCGCGCAGGCAGCCTTCCAGGGTTGAATAGTCGATCCAGCTGTCGCTCTTGGTCACGCCGATGCGCTCGGCAAACAGTTGCAACGCTGCAGGGGTGTAGCCGCGGCGGCGCAGGCCGACGATGGTTGGCATGCGCGGGTCGTCCCAGCCTGATACCTTGTGGTCGTACACCAGTTGCGCCAACTTGCGCTTGCTGGTGATCACATAGGTCAGGTTGAGACGGGCAAACTCGTACTGGTGCGGCGGTGGGCTGGCCAGCAGGCCGCCTTCAATTAGCCGCGCCATCAGCCAGTCGTAAAACGGGCGTTGGTCTTCGAATTCGAGCGTGCAGATGCTGTGGGTGATCTGCTCCAGCGCGTCTTCGATCGGGTGGGCATAGGTGTACATCGGGTAGATGCACCATTTGTCGCCGGTGTTGTGGTGCGTGGCGCGGCGGATGCGGTAGATGGCCGGGTCGCGCAGGTTGATGTTGGGTGACCCCATGTCGATTTTGGCGCGCAGCACCATGGCGCCGTCTTCATGCTGGCCGTCGCGCATTTGCCTGAAGCGTTCCAGGTTTTCAGCGGGGGTGCGGGTGCGGTAAGGGCTGTCAATGCCGGGCTTGCCAAAGTCGCCCCGGTTGACGCGCATTTGCTCGGCCGTTTGCTCGTCCACGTAGGCGTGGCCGGCTTCGATCAAATACTCGGCAGCGCGGTACATGAAGTCGAAGTAGTCGCTGGCCTGGTAGGGCGCGGCATCGGGGGCGCCGTTCCATTCAAAGCCGAGCCACTTCACCGAGTCGATGATGCTGTTGACGTACTCGGTGTCTTCTTTTTCGGGGTTGGTGTCGTCAAAGCGCAGGTGGCACACGCCGCCATAGTCGCGCGCCAGGCCAAAGTTCAGGCAGATGCTTTTGGCGTGGCCAATGTGCAGGTAGCCATTGGGTTCCGGGGGAAAACGGGTGCGGATTTTGGCGGGGTCGGGCTGGCCCTTGGCGTGGTGCGCCGCATCACCCGGGCTGCCACCCCATCGGCGGCTGGCGTAGGTGCCATTGGCCAGGTCAGATTCGATGATCTGGCGCAAAAAATTGCTGGGTTTGACAACGTCGGTGGCCACTGCATTCGCAGCAGGCTTGTTCTGGGTGGGGGTGGGCAGGCTCATGACTGAGATTTTAGGCGGCGGCTGGGTCATTTGGGCGGTATGACCGAAGTCAAACGAAAGCTGGCTCGGTTCGAGCAAGCAGGAGGAGCGGGTATAAAGCACTGATATTCAAATTGACCCAGGAGCCTCGATGCCATTGATTGATTCGCAGCCGCAGGCTTTCGCACCGGGCACTCAGCTCCGGCACTACAAGGGCGGGCTTTATTCTGTCGTCGGCCACTGCCTGATTGAGGCCACGCTGCAGCCGGGTGTGCTGTACAAACCGCTGCAAGGTGACAGCCAGGACGTGCTCTGGATGCGCCCCCTGGCGGAATTCCATGACCTTGTCAGCACGGCTGAGGGCACGGTTCCGCGGTTTGTGCAGTTGGCCGTCCCCAATAAAAAAGCCTAAGTAGATCAACTACTTAGGCTTGTATCTGGCGGAGCAGGGGGGATTCGAACCCCCGGGGGATTTTACTCCCCGCACGCTTTCCAGGCGTGTGACTTAAACCACTCATCCACCGCTCCGAAGCTGGGGATTCTACCCGCCTGGGCGGGTGGTTTCGGGCTTCGGAGCAATAGAATTTTTGGTTTAGCGGATCACCGCCAGGGTTTCGAGTTGGCCAGCGCGAACAGTCTTCAGGGTCAGGGCACCGTTCTTGATATCGCCTTTTTCATCAAATGCCACAGGACCGGAGACGCCTTTGTAATCGGCGGTTGCCGCCAGCATGGGCAGGTACTTGGCCGGATCAGCCGAGTCAGCCTTGACCATGGCAGCGACCATGACGTTGACCGCGTCATAGACGTAAGGTGCGTAAAGCTTGACGTCGGTGTTGAACTTGGCCTGGTACTTGACCTTGAATTCTTCCATGCCCACTTTGGCTTCACCGTCCACACCGCCGGCTTCAGCGCAATAGACCTGGTTGTCGGCAATGGCGTCACCGCCCAGCTTGACCAGTTCGGTCGTGCAGATGCCGTCGCCACCCATGAACTTGGGCTTCATGGCCAGGCCTTTCATTTGTTTCATCATGGGGCCGGCCACGGCGTCCATGCCGCCGAAGAAGACCACATCGGGCTTCTTGGCCTTGATGCTGGTCAGGATCGCGGTGAAGTCGGTGGCTTTGTCGGTGGTGAATTCCTTGGCAACCACTTTGCCGCCAGCGGCTTCAACAGCCTTGGCGAACTCTTCGGCAACGCCCTGGCCGTAAGCGGTACGGTCGTCAATGACGGCGATGGATTTGCCCTTGAGGGTTTCGACGGCATACTTGCCGAGCGTGCCGCCCAGTTGGGTGTCGTCAGCCACCATCCGGAAGGTGGTCTTGAAGCCTTGGCGGGTGTACTTGGGGTTGGTGGAGGAGGGCGAGATTTGGGGAATGCCCGCATCGCTGTAGATCTTGGAGGCGGGAATGGTCGTGCCGGAGTTCAGGTGACCGACCACACCGGCCACTTTGGCGTCAGCCAATTTTTGCGCAACGGCGGTACCTTGTTTCGGGTCGGCGGCGTCGTCTTCAGCCAGCAACTCGAAAGTGACCTTTTGACCACCCAGCATGACACCCTTGGCATTGAGTTCGTCAATGGCCATGCGCGCGCCGTTCTCGTTGTCTTTGCCCAGGTGGGCAATGGCGCCGCTGGTGGGACCAACGTGACCGATTTTGACCACGTTACCAGCCGGTGCTGGCGCGGCTGCCGGTGCAGCAGCCGGGGCGGGCGCAGCTTCTTCTTTTTTGCCACAAGCAACCAACAGCGTGGCTGCAGCGATCAGGGTCAAGGTACTTTGAATGCGCATAGAAAAACTCCATTAAAAAGGAAATTGCAGAAAAATATTCAGCGTTGCACGATAGCCTAGATTGAATCGTTGCGCCATAGGGAAGTTACCAATATGGTGCATCAATTTCAAAGCTCGCCCGGTACAGCATTCGGATCAGCTTGATTTTGGGTCTTCAGGGCATCCACGACGGTCTGGCGCACCAGGGATTCAAGCGTGCTTTGCATTCGCGCATTGAGGTCATGCAAATGTTGTGCCAGCACGGGCTGGAGTTGCTGCAAAACTTCTTTGACCAAGGCCTCTGCATCAGCATGGGTCTGGGTGGCCGTGGTGTTGGCCCCGGGCGGGTCCACCCTTTCGGTGAGGGTGGGCACGAAGCGGGGAGGGTGACGCGCGGGTAGGTTCATGCTGTGGTCGCGGCTTGCAGGTCGTGACTGCTCAGGGCGCAGCCCGCGCTGGCGTAGCGTTTCCAGCGCTTGCGCGCTTGCTGTCGGTCGGTCATGTCCTCGCTGACGATTTCAATGATGCGTGCAAACTGCTCAAAGCCAGCGGGCAGGTCCGGTCCCAGGTTCAGCAGAATGCCCAGTTGCGTCTGGGCTGGCGGGCTTGCGCTGAGCACAATGGGGGTGTTTTCAAGCAGGTTCGGCGGCGCATCCGCAAAACAGTGGGGCACAAAATCGATGGCCGAAAACGTCCAGAGCATCTGGTCGACCTGTGCCAGGGTTTCTTCGTCTGCGGTCACCAGCACCTGTGCGCCGCTGGCTGCTGCCTTGCGCAGCAAACGGCAGGCATACAGCAGCCGGTCCGGCACCTGGGTGTGGAATTCGACTTTTGGCACGGGCATCAGGCGGCCGGCGTCTGCAACGACAGCACATAGTGCAGCAGCAAGCCCACCGGGCGGCCAGTGGCACCCTTGGCCGCGCCGCTTTTCCAGGCCGAGCCGGCAATGTCCAGGTGACCCCAGGGGTACTTGCCGGTGAAGCGTTGCAGAAATTTGGCTGCGGTGATGGCGCCGCCGGGACGCCCGGCCACGTTGGCCACGTCGGCATAGCTGGTTTTCAGCCCCTCGGCGTAGTCGTCGTCCAGCGGCATGGGCCAGCACAGGTCTTGCGAGGCTTCGCTGGCTTGGGCCATGGCAGCCGACAGCGCGGCGTCGCTTGAAAAAAAGCCGCTGCGCACGCCGCCCAGGGCAATCACGCAGGCGCCGGTCAGCGTGGCAATGTCAATGACGGCCTGGGGCTTGAAGCGCTCGGCGTAGGTCAGGGCATCGCACAGCACCAGCCGGCCTTCGGCGTCGGTGTTGAGGATCTCGATGGTTTGGCCGCTCATGCTGGTCACCACATCGCCCGGTTTGACGGCGCGGCTGCTGGGCAGATTTTCGCAAGACGGGATCAGGCCGACCACATTGATGTCGGGTTGCAGTTCGGCCAGCGCCTTGAACACGCCCAGCACACTGGCGGCGCCACACATGTCGTACTTCATTTCATCCATCTCGGCGGCGGGCTTGATGGAGATGCCACCGCTGTCAAAGGTGATGCCTTTGCCCACCAGCACCACCGGGGGCTGGTTCTTGGCTGCACCCTTGTAGTGCAACTCGATGAATTTCAGGGGCTCAGCCGAGCCCTGTGCCACCGCCAGAAAAGCACCCATGCCCAGTTTCTCCACCTCCTTGTGGTTCATCACGTCGCATTTGATGCGTGGCAATTTCGCCAAGGCCTGGGCTGCGCGCGCCAGATGGCTCGGCGTGGCGTGGTTGGCCGGCCGATTGGCCCACTCCTTGGCCAGCTCAATGCCGCGCACGGTGGCCACACTCTGGGCAAAGGGGGTGGCCAGCTCAGTGCTGTTCGGTACGCCCAGCCTGACCCGCGCCAGAGTGCGCGCCTCGGCCTTGCTCAAGGTGGTGGTGTAGACGTAACTGGCCTCGGCCACGGTGCTCAAGGCCACGTGGAGCGCCTGGCTGCCCGGCGCCTGGTCAAAACACAGGGTGAGCTGTTTGGGCTTGGCTGCCTTGATCAGGGCCACGGCCGCCGCCACGCCCTTGCGGACGCTGCCTGGCTTGCCATCCGCCAGCTGCACCAAGACCAGCCGTGCGCAAGCCAGGCCGACCGGGCGGTAGATGTCGAGCAGGCTGCCGGGCTTGTCGGCCAGGTCGCCGGCCTTCAGTGCCTTGCTGATCAGGCTGGACAAAGGGTTTCTGCCCGCCTTGAAGGTGCTTGTGAGCAGCAGCAGCAAAACATCACATTTTTCATGGCCAGCTTGCGCCGCATCCAAATTCAACAGTTCAAAGTTCATAATTCAGCCTTTCCAAGTGAAGCAATGTTATTCCATTCATCCTTACGCAAAGAGCTGTCCCGAAGTTTTGGTGCGACACTGATCGTGTTGGTCACGGTCGTCATGACCATGACCCTGATCCGTACGCTGGGCCTGGCCTCGCGCGGCAGCTTCAATCCGTCTGACGTGTTTCTGGTTATGGGTTACACCGTGTTGGCCTACCTGCCCACGCTGTTGACCCTGGGCCTGTTCATTGCCATTATTTCCACCCTGACGCGGATGTTTGTGGACAGTGAAATGGTGATCTGGCAGTCGAGCGGACGGGGCTTGTTTTCCCTGGTCAAGCCCTTGCTGCGGTTTTCCTGGCCGGTTTTTGCGGTCGTGGCCGGTCTGGCCCTGGTCATCCTGCCCTGGACCAATTTGCGCATTGAAGAGCTTAAAAATCAATACCAGCAACGCGGTGACCTGGAGCGTGTGGAACCGGGCCGGTTCCAGGAATCGGCTGACGGATCACGCGTGTTTTTTGTTGAAAAAGAGGTGTCCGGGAATCAGGCGGGTGCCAATGTCTTCATTGCCACCACCGACAAGGGCAAGGAAACCGTGACCTCGGCGCGCAGTGGTCGTATTGAAACGCTGCCGGGCGGCAGATTTTTGTTGCTTGACAACGGCCAGCGGCTGGAGCGCACGCCGGGCTCGCAAGAGCTCAAGCTCAGCGAATTTGAGCAATACGGCGTTCAGATCAGCCAGGCGGAGCTGGACCAAATGAATTACGTGCCGGTCAAGACCCGCACCACGCTTGAGCTGCTCAATGACCTGACGCCAGTGCATTGGGCCGAGGTGTCGTGGCGGCTGGGCTTGATCCTGGCTTCGTTCAATCTCGTGATCATTGGTGTGACGGTGTCAGGCGTCAATCCGCGCATGGGCCGCAGTGGCAATCTGGTGTTTGCCCTGTTCACCTTTGTGCTTTATTACAACCTGCTCAGTTTCGGCCAAAACATGATTTCCTCGGGCCGGCTCAGCTTTGCCCCGGTGATGCTGGGTCTGCATGGCGGTGTGTTTGTGTTGGCCGTGTTGTGGCTCGCCAAGATGCATCTCAACTTGCAGTGGCGCGAAATGTTGGGCTTGTTGCAGCGTCGCCGCAAGCTGCCGTCGCCATGAAAACCATCCGCCGTTTGATTTATTGGGAAATCCTGCGCGCCGGCGCCTTCGTCGTGATCGGGTTTTTGTCCTTGTTCTTTTTCTTCGATCTGGTCGAAGAAATGGAGGCGTTGGGGCGTTATGCGGCGAGCGGCTACACGCTGACCCAAGCGCTGAGCTATGTGGCCCTGCTCATTCCCACGCACCTGTATGAACTGATGCCCATCGCAGTCTTGATCGGCACCATTTTTGTCATGGCGCGGCTGGCGCAAAGCTCCGAATTCACCATTTTGCGCACCAGTGGCTTAGGGCCGTGGCGCGCTTTAAGGTCCTTGCTGATCTTGGGGCTGGGCTTTGTCATGTTTACTTTTGCGCTGGGTGACTACATTTCACCCATGGCAGACCGGACCGCCCAGTTGCTCAAGGCACGCTACACCGGGCGCATCACGGTCGGGCAAACGGGTGCCTGGCTCAAGGAAAAACAGGACTACGGCCAGTACGCCGTCAATGTGGGCGAACTGGCCTCCGACGGCGTGTTGCACGACATCCGCATCTTCGAATTTGACAACCGTGGTTTTCTGTCGTCGATGATGCAGGCCGAGTCGGCCACGGTATCAGACGACGAGTCCTGGCAGTTGCAGCAGGTCAACCGCACCGAGTTCCCGGCGGCTGAAGCCACCACAGCCCGTGTCGAACTGGTTCCGCTGGCGTCCTTGCGCTGGCCGAATCACCTCAGTGCAGAAATGGTGTCTGCTGCGCTGCTCAAGCCCGAGCGCATGCGCACCATTGACCTGTTTCAATACATTCAGCATTTGCAAAGCAACGGGCAGGCCGCGCAACGCTATGAAATCGAGTTCTGGAAAAAGGTGTTTTACCCCTTGAGCTGCCTGGTCATGGTGGTGCTGGCGCTGCCCTTTGCCTACCTGCACTTTCGCTCGGGCAGCATCACCACCTATGTGTTTGGCGGTGTCATGGCCGGCATCAGTTTCTTTTTGCTCAACAACGTGTTTGGGTATATTGGCAACCTGCAAAACTGGCAGCCGTGGCTGACAGCGGCCATACCGGGCATGATTTACTCCGTGTTGTCCTTGATGGCCTTCGGCTGGCTGGTGTTCAGACGCTGAAGACCTGTGTTTGATTTTTAACCCTGATTGAAGGTACCCGACGTATGCAAGCGACGATTCTTTTTGGACATGGTTCACGCGACCCGCTCTGGCGCGTTCCCATCGACACGGTGGCGCAGCGCATGCTGGCGCTGGATCCGCAGTGCTGCGTGCGCTGCGCCTTTCTGGAGATCACCGAGCCCGATCTGGCCAGCACCACGGCAGAACTGGTGGCGCTGGGTGTCAACGGCATCACCATCGTGCCCATGTTTTTGGGGGTGGGCCGACACGCCCGCGAAGATTTGCCGGAACTGGTGCAGGCCTTGCAGGTGGACTACCCCAAGGTTTGTTTTTACTTGCAGCCCTCGGTAGGGGAAGACGCCCGTGTGGTGGAACTGCTGGCGCAGATTGCCATGCCCGCCGCAGCAAACCAGGCGGTGACGGTCGCGTGAACCTGCATCAATTCCGTTTTGTCCAGGAGGCGGTGCGGCGCAACCTCAACCTGACCGAGGCGGCCAAGGCCCTGCACACCTCGCAACCCGGGGTTTCCAAAGCCATCATCGAGCTGGAGGAAGAACTGGGCATCGAGATTTTTGCGCGCCACGGCAAACGCTTGAAACGGGTCACCGAGCCCGGCCAGCAAGTGCTCAAGAGCATCGAACTGATCATGCGCGAAGTCACCAACCTGAAACGCATTGGCGACGAATTCAGCGCCGAGGACAGTGGCACCCTGTCAATCGCCACCACCCACACCCAGGCGCGTTATGTGCTGCCCGAACCTGTGGCCAAGTTGCGACTGGCCTACCCCAAGGTCAACGTCAGCCTGCACCAGGGCTCGCCCAAGCAGGTGGCGCAGATGCTGATGGACGAGGTGGCCGAAATCGGCATTGCCACCGAGTCACTGGACGGTTTTGACGAGCTGGTGTCTCTGCCTTGTTATGAATGGCAGCACGTGCTGGTGTTGCCGGTGGGGCATCCGCTGTGCGTCAAAGAACACCTGACGCTGGAAGACATCGCCCACGAACCGCTGATCACCTACCACCCGTCCTACACCGGACGCACCAAGATCGACCATGCCTTTGCGGTGCGCAAGCTGGAGCCCCGCATTGCGCTCGAAGCCATTGACTCGGACGTGATCAAGACCTATGTCAAGCTCGGGCTGGGCGTGGGCATTGCGGCCGAAATGTCGGTGCGCGACCTGGTGGACGGCGGCCCCAACCCCGAACTGGTGGTGCGGCCGGCCGGCCAGTTGTTCGGCCAGAATGTGGCCCGGGTCGCCTTCAAGCGCGGCGCCTACCTGCGCAATTTTGTCTACCAGTTTGCCGAGCTGCTCAGCTCCCGCCTGACCCGCAACCTCGTCGCCCGCGCCATGACCGGGCATGTCAATGATTATGAGTTGTAAAAATGATTAGCCTCCAAACCAAACTCCCCAACGTCGGCACCACCATCTTCACCGTCATGTCCGCCCTGGCGACCGAAAAAAATGCGGTCAATCTGGGCCAGGGCTTTCCCGACTTTGACTGCGATCCGCGCCTGGTCGATGCCGTCACCCTGGCCATGCAGCAGGGCAAAAACCAGTACCCGCCGATGACGGGTGTGCCGGTCTTGCGCGAGGCCGTGGCCGACAAGATCGCGGCGCTCTACCAGTTTTCCTACGACCCAGGCACCGAGATCACCATCACCGCGGGCGCCACCCAGGCGATCCTGACGATCATTCTGGCCATCGTGCACCCGGGTGACGAGGTGATCGTGCTTGAGCCCTGTTACGACAGCTATGTGCCCAACATCGAGCTGGCCGGCGGTGTCACGGTGCGGGTGCCCTTGACGCCTGGCACCTTCCGCCCTGATTTCCAAAAAATTGCGGCGGCCATCACGCCCAAAACGCGCGCCATCATCGTCAATTCGCCGCACAACCCGAGCGGCACGGTCTGGACCTCGGCCGAAATGCGTCAGCTGGAGGCCTTGCTGGCCCCGACCAATGTGGTTTTGATCAGCGACGAGGTCTATGAGCACATGGTCTTTGACGGCCAGCAGCACCAGAGTGCGGCCAGGTTCCCGGGCCTGGTGGTGCGCGCCTTTGTGGTGTCCAGTTTTGGCAAGACCTACCATGTGACCGGCTGGAAAGTGGGTTATGTGGCGGCGCCGGCGGCGCTTACCCATGAGTTTCGCAAAGTGCACCAGTTCAATGTGTTCACCGTCAACACCCCGGTGCAGTACGGCCTGGCGGCCTACATGGCGCACCAGGACGCCTACCTCCAGCTGGCTGATTTTTACCAGGAAAAGCGGGACTTGTTTCGCGCCGGGCTGAAAGACAGCAAGTTCAAGCTGCTGCCCTGTGAGGGCACTTATTTCCAGTGTGTCGACACCTCGCAGATCAATGACCTGAAGGAGGCCGATTTCTGCAAATGGCTCACCGCCGAGATCGGCGTGGCAGCCATTCCCCTGTCGGCCTTTTACGGCGCAGGGTTTGATCAGCAGGTGGTGCGTTTTTGTTTTGGCAAAAAAACCGACACCTTGAAGCTCGCGTTGGAAAAATTGCAGCGTTTGTAAGCCGGTTGCGAGGCCGAAGCTTGCGGTTCATCAATGCAAGCCCGGCAGGGGTGGCCCATCATGCCGTCAGTACTTTGACCAAGGACTAATCATGAACACCCCTGAAAAATTCGTTTATGTATTTGGCAGCAGCCGCACCGAGGGCACTGCTTCCATGAAAAACCTGCTCGGTGGCAAGGGCGCCAATTTGGCCGAGATGTGCCGCCTGGGCATCACGGTGCCCTCGGGCTTCACCATCAGCACCGAGGCCTGCACCGCCTTCACCGCACAGGGTCGCGAGGCTGTTTTTGAGTTGATCCAGGCTGAAGTGCTGGCCGGTGTGAAGTTCCTCGAAGCAGAAATGGGCAAGACCTTTGGCGACGCCAGCGACCCGCTGCTGCTGTCTGTGCGCTCCGGCGCGCGCGCCTCCATGCCCGGCATGATGGACACCATTCTGAACCTGGGCCTGAACGACGAGGCCGTTTTGGGCCTGGCGCGCAAAACCAACAACGCACGCTTCGCCTGGGACTCGTACCGCCGCTTTGTGCAGATGTATGGCGACGTGGTGATGGGCCTGAAGCCGGTGTCCAAGGAAGACCACGACCCGTTCGAAGTCATCATCGACATGGTGAAGGCGCAAAAGGGCGTCAAGCTCGACACCGACCTGGACGCCGACGACCTCAGGGAGCTGGTGCAGCGCTTCAAGTCGCTGATCCGCGCGCGCATCGGTCGCGACTTTCCCACCGACCCGTGGGAACAGCTTTGGGGCGCGGTCTGGGCAGTGTTCGAGAGCTGGAACAATGAGCGCGCTTGCGTCTACCGCGAGCTCAACGACATTCCGGCCTCCTGGGGCACGGCGGTGAACGTGCAGGTCATGGTGTTTGGCAACCTGGGTGACAACAGCGCCACCGGCGTGGCTTTCTCGCGCGATGCCGGCACTGGCGAGGACCTTTTTAATGGCGAGTTCCTGGTCAACGCCCAGGGTGAAGACGTGGTGGCCGGCATCCGCACACCGCAGCAGGTGTCGCTGGTCGGGTCGCGGCGCTGGGCCGAGCTGGCGCTGGTCAACGAGGAAGAGCGACGCCTGCACTACCCGTCGCTGCAGGAGCTGATGCCCGACATTTACCAGCAGCTGCTGCACTTTGAGACCACGCTGGAAAACCACTTCAGGGACATGCAGGACATCGAATTCACCATCCAGCAGGGCAAGCTCTGGATGCTGCAAACCCGCAATGGCAAGCGCACCGGCTCGGCCATGGTGCGCATTGCCATGGAGATGTTGCAGCAGGGCATGATTGACGAGAAAACGGCGTTGCAGCGCGTCGCTCCTGATCGCCTCAATGAGCTCCTGCACCCGATATTTGACCCCGGGGCACGCAAGGCGGCGGTGATTTTGGCGCGTGGCCTGCCGGCCTCGCCCGGCGCCGCCACCGGTCAGATGGTGTTTCACGCCGATGAAGCGGAAACCTGGGCCAAGGCCGGCAAGGACGTGATTCTGGTGCGCCAGGAAACCTCTCCGGAAGACCTGCGCGGCATGAGTGTGGCCCGGGGAATTCTTACCGCGCGTGGTGGCATGACATCGCACGCCGCTGTGGTGGCGCGGGGCATGGGCAAGTGCTGTGTTTCGGGTGCGGGCGCGGTGCATGTGGACCTCAAGGCCCGCACCATGAGCATCGGTGAAGCGGTTTACCACGAGGGTGACTGGCTTTCGCTCGATGGTTCTGCCGGCGAGGTGTATGCAGGCAAGATCGCCACCAAGGACGCCGAGCTGAGCGGTGATTTTGGCAAACTCATGGCCTTGACCGACAAGTACCGGCGCATGGATGTTCGCGCCAATGCCGACACCCCGGACGAGGCCCGGGTGGCGCGCAATTTTGGCGCCACCGGCATCGGTCTGTGCCGCACCGAGCACATGTTTTTTGAGGGCGCGCGCATTTTGGCGGTGCGTGAAATGATCCTGGCCGACCACGAGGCGGGCCGACGCAAGGCGCTGGCCAAACTCTTGCCGATGCAGCGCGGCGACTTCGAGGGCCTGTTCCGCGAGATGCACGACCTGCCGGTCACCATCCGCCTGCTGGACCCGCCGCTGCACGAGTTTTTGCCGCATGACGAAGCCAACCAGCGCACCATGGCGGCGGAGATGGGCGTGTCCCTGGGCAAAATCAGGATGCGTGTCGAAGAGCTGCATGAATTCAACCCGATGATGGGGCACCGCGGCTGCCGCCTCGGCATCAGCTACCCCGAAATCACCGAGATGCAGGCGCGTGCCGTCTTTGAGGCGGCGCTCAACGTGCGCGCCGCGGGCATCCATGTCAAGACCGAGATCATGGTGCCGCTGGTCGGCACGGTGCGCGAGTTCAATGCCCAGGCCGAGGTGATTCGACGCACTGCCGCCACCGTGTTTGCCGAGCGCGGTGAAACCCTCGACTACCTGCTGGGCTCCATGATCGAGACGCCGCGCGGTGTGCTGATGGCCGACAGCATTGCCAGAGAAGCCGAGTTTTTCTCTTTCGGCACCAATGACCTGACGCAGATGACACTGGGTTTTTCACGCGACGATGCCGGCAAGTTCCTGCCCGAATACCTCAAGCGGGGCATTTACGAGCATGACCCGTTTCGCACCATCGACCAGAAAGGCGTTGGCTTGCTGGTCCAGATGGCGGTCGAAAAGGGCCGCAGCGCGCGACCGGATCTAGAAGTGGGTGTGTGCGGCGAGCATGGTGGTGACCCGGTCTCGGTGGCGTTTTTTCACCGGGCGGGCCTGGACTACGTGAGTTGCTCACCCTACCGTGTGCCGATTGCCCGGTTGGCGGCCGCCCAGGCGGCGCTTGAGCCTTGAGCGGCTCAGTGGCGCAAGGCGTTCAAGGCTTTGGCCAGACTGGCCTCGACCGGCCAGGGCTCAGCGCCCCAGCGCGCGGCCAGCAGTTCGGCGCACAGCACCGAAAAGCTCAAGCCTCGCGAGCCCAGTCCTGCGCAAATCCATAAGCCGGGTTGCTCCGACGCCTCCAGCGGGCCGACCGCTGGCAAGCGGTCGGTGGTGACGCAGCGGGTGTTTTTCCAGTGCTTGACCTCGCCGGATTCAAACTTGTGCTGCAAGGCATCCGCCAACGCGGGCTGCAGGGACCGTAAATGCTGCCAGTTCGCAAGGTGGTTGTCGTGGTCGGGTCGCTCGGGCTGGTCCTCGGCTTGGTAACTGGAGCCCATGAACCAGGCGGCCCCGCCTGCCACCGGGATGCGCGGCACCATGCTGCCCGAGCCGTTGACCGGGTAGGGCGGGAACTCGCCTGGGTCCTTGCCGTCGTGCAACGCCCAGCTCAACATGCCGCGCATGCCGTGCATGGCGGGCAGCCTGGCCAAGTCCACAGCGCGCCCGGGCTCGTCCCGACGCAAGCGTTGCAGCAGCGTTTCAGCGCCGCAGGCATTGGCCAGCACCACACGCTCGGCACGGCACAGGCGCTGTCCATGTTCATCCAGCAGTTCCCATAGGCCATCGCGCCGGCGCAGTTGGCTCACCTCGGTCTGGCCCATGAAGGTGATGCCAGCTTGGCTGAGCCAGGCCCGCACCAGCTGGGCGGGTTTGATCCAGGCGCCTTGCGGGTGCCAGAGGTCTTGCGGATGGAGGTGCCCGCTGTCAAGATCACGCTCCAGCACGCCACTTGGCGCCCAATCCTGGCCAGCAAGCAACAGGCTGCGGGCCTGCTGCAGCATCAGGCGCACGCCGCTGCGCGACAGCTGTGACAGCGCGCAGTCGTCTGCCGAGACATGGGGCACGACCAAGCCGACCGGCAAGCCGGAAGCCCCTGCCGCCGGCGCCTCGGCCCGGTCCAGCACAGTGACTTGCCAGCCGCGTCGTGCCAATGCGGCAGCCACGCTGGCACCGGCCAGACCCGCGCCCACGACCGCGCAGCTGCCCACCGGCAAGGCGCTTGCGAGGGTGGTTTGCCGGGTTTTTTTCAGGGTCCAGCGCGGGTTGAAGCTGGCCACCAATCTGGCGGGCGCCGTATCGAAGGTGGCCGCTTCGGGTGTTTGCAGGTCAAAGCCGCACTGCATCAAATGCCGCGTCACGTCCGACTGGGCCTGGGCATTCGGAGCGTCCACCGTCAGACGGGTACCACGGCGGCAACAACGTGCCAGCGCCTTGACAATCCAAAGTGAAGCAGCTTCGGCCTCAGGCGCACGCCATCGCACCGCATCGGCTGCAAACTGCTGCTGACGCAACAAATTCAAGGTGTCGCCGATGCACAGTGTGAGCATCACCTGGCCCTGGTTCAACACAAAACGGTGAAAACCCGGCCTCAGCGCATGCCATTGGCTGGCAAGTTCCTGCACCAGGGACGCCAGCGCCGGCTGACTGCCCAAGAGGCCTGATAGCGCCAAGGTGGCGGGCGGTGCCGTAGTGAATGCCACATAGTGCAACAGACGTGACCGCAGTGGGTCAGCGCGCCAGGCTTGCCAACAATCGAAAAAACCTTGGCCCTGCGCGAATTGCGTGTCCAGCACGCGCCAGCAGGGCAAGCCCTGCCAGGTGATTTCAGGGCTTTGGTCCAGGGCTGTCCGCTGCACTTGTTCTGGCTTGACCGCGTTCGGGCGTGGGCTTATTCCTTGGGTGGCACATAGCCCTGTGCGGCATCAGCACCCGCACCAAAAAAGTGGTTTTCCATTTGCCGTGCCAGGTACTGGCGGGCACGTGCATCGGCCAGATTCAGGCGGTTTTCATTGACCAGCATGGTCTGGTGCTTGAGCCAGTCGGCCCAGGCCTGCTTGCTGACGCTTTGCCAAATGCGCTTGCCCAGTTCACCGGGGTAGGGTGGAAAGTCGAGTCCTTCAGCTTCCGTTCCGAGTTTGATGCAATTCACAGTGCGCGCCATAACAATCTTTCAATAGGGATTCAAAGCGTGCAACTGTAGCAAGGTTTTTCGCCCGGCGCGCTCCTGCGTTAAAATCCACCATATGTCAAAAGCAGATACCAAAACCAAAATCGTGGCCGATGGCCTGCGCTATAAATCCAAAGTGTCAGGTTCGCCTTTCACAGCGGCAACCTCATTTGGCGCCGCGACCATGTCGTGTTTCCTGTGCGGCAAGCACCGCGCCCGATCCCAGATGGTGTCCAAGAAAATTTTGGGCAAATCCCAGGCGGTGTGTTCACCGTCTTGCAAAGCGCTCGATGAAGCGTCCAAATAAGGTGTGCTGAGTCCATGGCGAACGCATTTCTGGTGATGCTCGACAACGCGCCTCGGCGCGTTTTTGCATTTTTAAGCGCGACCTGCGTCGCCATGTTGGCGTTTGGCTTGTACCTGCAGCACAGCCAGGGGCTGGAACCTTGCCCGATGTGCATCGTGCAGCGCTATGCGCTTTTCGCGGTCGCACTTGTGGCCGGGCTGCTGAGTGTCAGCGGCAGCCGGCGCGTCCATTTTTGGGGCTCCTTTGCGCTGTTGCTGGCGGCCGGCTTTGGCGCCTTTGTGGCAGCACGGCAAAGCTGGCTGCAGTGGTATCCGCCCGAGGTGGCCACCTGTGGCCGTTATTTTTACGGCATGATCGAAAACTTTCCACTGAGCCGCGCCATCCCATGATTTTCAAGGGTAGTGGCGACTGTTCAGCCATTGACTGGACCTTTTTGGGCGGCTCCATTGCCAACTGGGCCTTTGTTATCTTCAGCCTGGTGTTCGTGCTGGCCAGTCTG